>NZ_CP060497.1:2447461-3671192 GCF_014334135.1 Olivibacter sp. SDN3 | reverse complement strand
TCCGTTATTGCAATATCGTTACTGGCCGTAATTGGTTTCGCGCTATATTACGTTGCGCAATTGAAGAAAAAGAAAGAACGGCAGGTATGGCTTAGCGAGCAGCGAATCCGGGAATTGGCCTACGAAAATACACGCCAGTCGTTAAAGCACGCGCAACTGGAGCTCCAAAATCTCATTCAGAAAACGCGTGAGAACCAGCAGCTCATTGCTCAACTTCAAGAAACGAAAACCAGTGTCAAAACAAGCCTGCTAGCATCATTAAAGGAAAAAAACATCCTGACCGCGAACGACTGGGATAATTTTAAAAAGTCCTTCACAAAAGTGTATCCCAATTTTATCCATAGCATCAGCTGCACCTATCCCTTCATTACTCAAGCAGAAATACGCTGCCTCTGTTTAGGAAAGCTGCAACTCAGCAATAATGAAATGGCATTGATGCTGGGTGTATCCACCAATACTATTTTGGTAACACAACACCGCATACGCAAAAAGCTTGGCCTCACCAAGCGCGATGAGCTTCGGAAGCTCATACATAGCATCTAGGTATATCCTTCTGCAACACTTTCATGTTATAAGGCCGTTTTTAGCGGTGTAACGGAGTATTGTAAGGTTTTTGTAAGGCTGTTCTTCTAATTTAATTACACATTTTGTCACATTTTTGCACATATATTGTACTTTATTTCCCATAATTAATTATCATTTTTTTAGACTTCATTTATTTCATTATTAAAAAGAAACAAAAATGAAACAGCTTATTCTATTTACCGAAAACTACAACCTATTTTTAGATGAACTGGAACAAATCAAAGGAAAAGTAGTCGAACAATTAACAGACTATGCGGTCATCGCCGACATTCCCGAGGATCTAACGCCCGATAGCTTGCGATTCGCAACTGAAAGGCCTGATTTCGATATCGATGACCAAACAGACTCCATACTCCGTAGAACCTTGGTACAGAAAAAGGGAAATGACGTGAGCGGAGCTAAATCAAGCCATGTAAACACCTTTTTCATTGGCGTAAACGCTTCCTTTGCGCGTGCCTACAACAAGAAAATATACCTGTTCTTTGGTAGGCACTACGCCCGACTAAGCGAGGGTAGCCCTTATCTTGATTCAGGCTACCCAAAACCTATCGCCGGTAACTGGAAAGGCTTACCCAAATCTTTTGAGGCAGGCATAGATGCTGTCTTCCAACATCTATCCGACGAAAAGATATACATTTTTAAAGGCGATCAGTACTTGCGTTACTCCTCAATTCCTAAAGGTGTCGACCCCGGCTACCCGAAACCCATTGCCGGTAACTGGAAAGGCCTACCCAAATCTTTTGAAGCAGGCATAGATACCGTCTTTCAGCGGCAATCCGACGGGAAGATATATATTTTTAAAGGCGATCAATACGTCCGTATGAATACGATTGAAGAGGGTGTTGAAGTGGGCTACCCCAAAAGTATTGCCCTCATGTGGCCGGGTCTTCCGGCTGATTTTCAATCTGGAATCGATGCAGCTTTAATGCGTAAAGAAAATGGAAAAATCTATTTTTTTAAGGGAACGCAGTACATCCGCTTTACTGATGTCAATAAAGGTGTTGATGAAGGTTATCCAAAGCCAATTGCCATCAATTGGTTCAATCAACTAAAAGATGTCACTTTCGGGCTATCCAAAAAACCTGAACCCGACAGCGGCGGCACCCGGACTTCGGTTGCCATTAATTCCAAAGGCCAGGTGCTCGAAGTGCACTGTTCTGAAGTTGCCAGCAAAATGTGGCATCGAATCGGACAAACCACGCAAATGGACGTGAAATGGGAAAAAAGTGTTCATTATGACTACGGGGCAGATCCCTTTATCTCCATGAACGACCAAGGCACACTGGTTGAAGTACATAAATCCCAATCCTCCGTCAGCTTGTGGTACCATATAGGTAAACTGCAAAATAATCTAGTAAGCTGGGGACCCAGTCATGAATATGACAAAGGTGAGTTGCCTTCAGTCGCTATAAATAATGAACATTGGTGCGTTGAGGTTCATGGTTCTCAGGGATCGGCCAAAGGTCTTTGGTATCGGTTGGGCAAAGTAGATCCACGATCCGATAAAATAGTGTGGCAATTCGAAAATTCCGTTAGATATGGCTCAGGTTATCGACCAAGGGTGGCGATGAACAACCAAGGCGTTGTGGTTGAAATACATACGAATGAGTCGGGTAATGATAACCTTTGGTACACGGTTGGCCAATTGAACACAAAAGAAAAGAAAATTGACTGGGGAAAAGCTGTCTGGCTTTCAAAAGGCAGCACACCAACCGTCGCACTTGATGACGAGGGGTTCGTGATTGAAACCCATAATGGCGTAAAGTCCGTTAAGCTTTGGAGTAGTGTCGGTAAAGTCTATGTAGAAAAGAAGCAGATCGAATGGGCAAATGCCAAGCATTTCAATGATGGTGCCAAGCCATCTGTAGCTTGTGCCCTAGATGGATCTATCGCCATACAAACCCATGAGTCAGACGTCGTCGAAAATACCATTTGGTACTCTACTTCCCTGATCACTGAAAGAAAGAAGTGGATGGAGCATATGTATGATCATCTTAAAAACAAACCACTCTGGCAGATCACTATTCCGGGGAGTCATGACGCAGGCGCATATAAGATGTCTGAGACGCGTGTGCCAAGTAAATGTAGAACGTTAAAATTCGACAAAATCAATATCGGAAAAATCACCCGTTTGTTTTCGGAAACCCAATTTTTAACTTTAGGTCAGCAACTCAACGCCGGCGCACGATTCTTTGATTTACGGCCGACTAAACATGACGGCAGATTTTACGCCTATCATGACAATATTGGTGCCTCTTTTCATGATATGCTCGATGATATACAATCTTTTTTACGGTCAACCAGTAGAGAGCTGATTATTCTGAAAATCTCTACCTTTTGTTCTTTTAACGAAGAACAACATCGAGAATTTTCTCAACTTATTCAAGATAAAATCGGCCCCTATATCCGCAAACCCCAAGGTAACCCATTGACAAGCACCTTTGACACCTTAGTACAAGACGGTTCGAATGTTATTGTGTGGTACGATGCCGATTTTACCCCTTTTCCAAACGCTTTTTACCGAGGTATTTCGATTTATGATAAGTACGCCAATAAGGATGATTATGAAGAAATGCGAAAAGACCAGCTCGAAAAGCTGATTTCAAATCCTGGAAATGCAAAACAACTTTTCTTACTGTCTTGGACGCTCACCTTTAAAGATGTGTGGAGTATAATTAACAAAGGTATAAAAATCACTTTGCATGATATCAGCAAAGCCGCCAATGGCAATCTCGGTCAATTCCTGGCCACCGCTCCCAAAGACAAACAAATAAACATCGTTTATGTAGACTTCCTGGAAGATGCCCGGGTAACAGATTGTGTAATTACTTTAAACCGAAACGCTTAAATCAGCAAATGTCGATGGATCATATGGAAGTAACCCGATCAATGGTTAGGACCTCACAGCACAGCTTTGTTTCAGCTACAACAGTCGTTATCCGGGTTACTTCCGTAAATCCGTCAAACCCCAACTTTGTGCCATAAAAATTTAAATAGAACTGCGCGTATAACAAAACACGACCACCCTCACTTTAAAGATAACTGAATCTTTAATATTTAAAACGCGTACAAAGCGATCAAATTTTTCTTTATAAGAATCGCGCAATAGTTCTTTTAAAAAAGAACTAAGTTGCAATAAAAAGAATAAAAAATTGAAAAAAAAATTAACAAAATCATTATATAAAATATTTAAACGTGCTTTTTAAAAAAACACTTGTTATACAACATATTTTATTACAACTTTGATGCAATTAAAAAACAGACGGTGGATATCAATCTTTGCGTCCACCATGGCAACAAATTGTAAATAAAATGAGAAACATGTACCTACAAAAAAAATTCGTCCTACTCTTATTCACCACTATGCAGTTGTTTTTCTCCTGCAGCAAAGAAGATGATATGCCAATCGATCAAGCGATTCCCGTCATAGAAAGCCTGGAAATCGGCTCAGGAGATAACGGCATTGGCATAATAGGGCGAGATTTCCATTTTGACATGGAACTGACTGCAGGCAGTCTAGTAGAAAACATTCAAGTCAATATACAACAGCGTGACGATGAAGCCTATGCTGAGGAATGGTCATTTACCGTGAATTGGAATGAATACAAAGGTGAAGGGGAAGTGCACGTGCATAAACATTTTGACATCCCAGATAATGCGCCGGAAGGTCTTTACGACTTTGTTATCACGATAAACGATGAGAACGGTTCGAATTTAAAAGAGGTTAGAACAATTGAGCTTTTACTTGCTGAGAGTCTTCCCGTGAATCCGGAACTTTACATGTTCATGGTCAATAAAGTCGATAGCGGCTATTTCCACATCATGCACCGGGGAGATTTCGTCAATCCGGAAGACACCGTTTTCCGTAAATACGAGAAGATAAGCGCCATGGTGGAGATCAGCAATGTGAAAGGCGACGGCCAACTATATTTACTTTTGATTAAGAAAAGTGCCAATCATCTGCCAGAGACCGTTGACGAGATTGACTTCTCCAAAGTTTTAGTTACAGACACCTACGCACATGAAAACCTCTCCGAGGCCGTCAGTTTCTCAAACTTTCTGCAAGCTACCGATGATCAATCATCTCGCCCGTTGCCAGCATTAACCATGGGTGCAACAGAAGACAATCATTTGCCTAATCCTAGCCAGATTACCGGCGACAATAACTGGGAAAATGGTGAATACTGTTTTGGCGTAGTATATACCAATTCCAGCCATGATATCAGCTTACACCATTACATTGAATTTGAGGTTACGGATTTTTAAACGATCAATTGTCTATTTATCATTGGCAAAAGCTCCTTAAGTGAGGTTTACTTGTCCGTTTTCTTTTATAAAACCTGTCGAAACTGTCATGATTATATGTTTTTGCAATAAATTTAAAAAAAATATAGTCATGACTTTGCCATTACGGATTATGCAGCAGCGATCTGTTATACTTATACTATTAATTTAAAGTCGCATTCGGATACCATATCATCCGATTTAGACAATTTACCTTAAAACAGTATTAAGATAAAGGATACAAATGTCAAACCGGCAGTTTCTCTCTTACGTTACTTTTAGAAAATACATTTAAGTGATGATCATTTTCTTCATTAACGAATTTGTAGTCATCGAGAGGGAAATAGGCATAGCAGAGAGACCCCACGTCGTACAGGTCGCATTGGTAAGTACCGCAAGTAGTACTGTAATCCAAGGGGGATTTATATACCTCCTGTAGATAATCTGTTGTTACCAAGACGTATGTGCTAGAAGGAACGCTGTTTTTCAACAGGCGATGTGCATCCACCAATGTATTGCCATAAAGTTTACGAAAACGATCGATTTCGAATTCCTCCATTTTACCATAATGCGCAACTGCTTTCAAACTTAGCTTATCTACTTTCGGAAATTTTGAACGGTATCCGGAAAGGATTTTCTGAAAGCTATGGAGCATTGCGGTGAATTGTCCCAGCACCGCTTCAAGGGCAAGCGGATTACCGAACTGGTAAAACAAGATCGCGTCTCCTTCTATTTCTGATATGTTAAGGCGTAAATGATTTTCTGCTATGATGCCATTTAGCAAATGACGAACGACGGTCATACCTTCTATAGGATTTACTTCCCTGATAAATTGCGAATAGCCGCTGATATCCACAATGAAAATTAAACCTTTGTTACTATTAAGCATAAGCAATATCTTTGAATTGCAAAGTTTGGAAATGAAAGAGATTAATGTGTATCCGAATCGACTTTATTCGTAGCCCAATTACCGCTCGCAAGTATAATCAGAACCACTCTGTTTTCTAATTTCTTCACGTTATATCGAAATCGAACCATGTCGGATCACAAATATAACACCCAATTAGATTAATCAGTCTAATTGGGTGTTATTTTGAAAAGATCATGACAAAGGAGGCGAAAACATCCGGTCATATGATCTATCTATCAGCTGAAGGACTGTCTAAACTCCAGGGGACTTTGTTTGGTTTTCGCTTTAAACAATTTACTGAATGACTGCACGTGTTCAAAGCCTAATGCATAAGCAATCTCACTGACCGACAAATCGGTGGTAGAAAGTCTTTCTTTTGCTTTTTCAACGAATTTGAAACGTGTTTGAAAGATCTTTTTTAATAAGACCATCCTATTATACCCCCTCCGAGGAAGCTGTTGTTCGCTCATTGGCATAACCATCTCTGCTACTCACTACCGTCACCTGCACATGCGATATATGAGCTGAAAACATCAATATTAGGGTAAAAATCGTATGTTTAGTTTTCATTTGCGTTCACTGCGGCTTCAAGCGCCATGTTGGAGATAGTCCTTTTTATCCACCTGTAAAATTAGGTATATTGAACGTATCACTGATTACGCTACATAACATATACCATTACATCTTTTCGTATGTACAAAGTATTTACAGAAGCTTGGTTTCGTAATAAAACAGTATGGAATGAAATAGCTGTGGGCCGGTCTAACCCTTATTTAATTGGGAGGTGCTCAAGGTCCTTACAAACAAACTATGTTTATCTGCAAGGCTGTGATAAACGCTCATCATTACTGGGATTTTGATTTACTCAATATATTGAGTAAAATTACTCAACGTATTGAGTAAATCAAAAAACATGCTTGAAAGACCTTATTTACAAACACTTACAAAAATAAAAAAGAAACCTAGAAGGTTTATTCAAGTATTAATGGGCCTCCGCCAAGTGGGCAAAACGACCTTAGTTACCCAACTCATCTCGGCTTCCAACGGACTCTATTCCCGACTGTCGATTAGCGGAGATGACATATCATTTGAACGAAAAAACATTGTTCAATAACTGATCGCGAAAAAATCGAATGAATAATGGTTAAGCCTGACAATGTATGTGACTGAAATCACGTTTAAAAGAAAGATGTAGGTGTATTTTTGTTGATAAGTGGATAAAAAAGAATACGTACGCACCTTAGCACCAGAATTTGTAAATGATGCTATTAAAAAAACATGTGATATGAAGGCTAATTGCTCCGACTGGTATCATCGTCTTAGAAAAAAATATACAATCGTGAACGAGGAAGAATGGCAGCTGCTAGACCGGATGACTGAAGTAAAGATCCTAAAGAAAGGGGAAAGCTTTTTGCAGTACGGCAAGATTGCCCGTTATGCGGCCTTCGTTATTTGCGGCAAATTTGCTTTTACAATTTTTGACGATGAAGGAAATGAACGGATTCTAAGGTTTGGCTTTGCCGATGATTTTCTGGCTAATTGTGAAAGTTATTATCGGATGGAACCTTCGTCTATTACCATTACGGCCCTGGAAGATTCGATTGTAAGAAGGATCAACATTAAAGATGTACAGCCTTTATATGATCTGCATATGTGTATTGCTAACGTAAACCTTCAAATTTATCAGGAGATTGCAGAGCAGGATTTGGAGCATCAATATATCTTATCGCTGAAAAGTCCGGTAAAACGATATAAATTTTTACTAAAACATCGGCCAGCGATTATTAGGAAAATTTCACTGACCAACATTGCCAAATATCTCTACGTAAGCAGGGAGTCGCTGAGCAGGGCAAGATTAAACCTGCTTAATCGGCCTCCACACTTTGGTGACTGAAATCAAGTTATATCAAGGCCTGAGCAGCTATTTTTGTTCTCATATGGGACAGCCTCATATGAAGGAGGAATGACAAATTGAGGTCATTGATCATCAAACAACTGAATAAGTCATAAGCCCAAATACGAACAGAAGAAAACCCCATTGCCAGCCTCAAGCTAAACATCTCTTATACTGTTCACTGGGTTAGACCGCGCCGCACGCACCGCTTGGGTACTCACCGTAAGCAGTGCAATGGTAATGGCTATCCCCCCGGACAATACAAGCATCCACCATTCTATTTCGATACGATAACTGAAATCATTGAGCCAGTTGTTCATTGTCCACCAAGCGATCGGTGTGGCCAGTAAAATGGCGATCATAACCAGTTTGATAAAATCCTTGGATAGCATGGTGCTTATACCCGTTACAGAAGCGCCCAATACTTTCCGTATACCGATCTCCTTGATACGTGTTTCGGCGATATACGAAGCAAGACCAAATAAACCAAGGCAGGAAATAAAAATAGCCAATAGCGAGAAAACAAATGCCAGCCGAGCCATCTGCTCCTGTTCGCGAAACTTTTCCGCATAGCGCTGATCGACGAAGTTATAGGTAAAGGGATAGGCCGGGTTGAACTTTTTGATGATCTTTTCAATTCCCTGCAGATTTTCAGTCATGGAAAATTGCGGATTACTACGGATAACGACATTCATCATGAAATTTTTTGAAGCACGGATCAACATTGGTTTGAAGTCCCGATAAGGGGATTCCGTGATAAAATCCTTTACAACACCTACAATGGTGTAGGTATCTTCACCCCATTTTAAGTATTTGCCAACAGGGTTTTCCAGTCCCATCGTTTTGATTGCCGTTTCGTTAAGTAAAACGGATGCACTGTCGGCGGGCAATCGTGCATAATCCAGATCCCGCCCATCCGCTAAGGTCAAACCCAACGTGTTCACAAAATCACTTTCTGTTCTTACAATCACGAAAAAACTGTTCTTTACCTGTTCCGGTGTCGCGCCCTCCCAAGAGAACATGCCGCTTGCGCTTGATGCGTCTGTAGTTATTGGCCATCCGGTGCGGGTCACCTGGGTTGCCATACCATTTCGCAGCAGCTCTGCTTTGAACACGTCGTAGTTGCTACCCATATCGCCTTCCGCGGGAATCTCGATCAGCTGCGACACGTCGTAGCCTACTGCCCTTTTTCCAGCAAAATCAATCTGCAGACGGATAACTAAGGTTGCCGCAATCAGTACAACGGCAATGCCGAACTGTAAAACAACCAAGGCTTGCCTGAGGTTTACCTGACGCGGCCTGCCTGTCATACCTTTCAAGGTTTTAATAGGCTTGAATGCCGATAAGACAAAGGCCGGATAGATACCCGCAAGAAGTCCCGTAGAAAGTATAAATACAGAACCCAGTCCCCAAATGACCGGGTTTCCCCAATCCATCACCAAGGGTTTGTCCAGCAAGCTATTAAATAGCGGTAAACAAAGCACGGTAACACCAATAGCGATGATACCGGAAATAAAAGCTAAAAGAATGGATTCGGAGAGAAACTGTTGTACCAAGCTCCTTTTGGTAGCCCCCACTACTTTTCGTACGCCGACCTCCTTACTGCGCTTTTGACTTCGGGCAGTTGCCAGGTTCATAAAATTGATACAGGCAATCAGCAAGATCAGTAAACCGATGCCCAGCACCAAACGCACTTGTTCGATTTGGCCTCCGACGGGGATGCCATTCTCAAAACGGTCATACAGATGCATTTTCGCCATGGGATAAAGGAAGATCGAGCCTTGTTCCTTGTCGGACGCATTGGTTCGGACAAACGGTTCCACTTTTTTATTGAAAGCTGCTATATCACTACCTTCTCGCAGCTTCACGAAGGTATAATACGTATTCGTCTGCCAGCTGGTACCATAATTCTTTTCTCGTCCGGGGCTCAATTGGATAAGAAAGTCAAAATCAAAATCCGTATAAGTCGGTAATTCCTTCAGTACTCCCGTCACTTTATAGGGTTCGCTGCTATCCATGGTAATCGTTTTCCCTAAGGGATCCTCTTTACCAAAAAGACTTTTCGCCAGACTTTCCATCAGCACAATGCTGTTGGGATCATCGAGTGCACCTTTGGCAGACCCGTGGATAAAAGGAAAATCGAATACCTGCAAAAAATCAGCATCCACATCATTTCCTTTGGCTTTGAGGTTTTTCGCTCCATAGGAGAAAAGACGATCTGAAGCCCAATATATACGTCCGGCATGTGTAACCTCGGGATACTGCTGCTTAAGCGTTTTCGCTACAGGAGCCGAGGTAATATCATGCACGAAAACTTTCCCTTCATTGTGGCCCCTGTTCCTGACTTTATAAATATGCTCCCCGTTGGAATAAAAATTATCATATAGAAATTGGTTCTGCACCCATAGGGCGATCAATAATACGGCAGCTATGCTCACCGCCAAGCCAATAATGTTGATAGCCGTATAACTCTTGTTTTTCAACAGGTTTCGCCAAGCGATTCTGATATGGTTCTTGATCATATGCGCTAATCGTATCGATTTTTTTATTGTTTACAATCCCGCCGACCCATTAGGTTTTATAAATATCCACCATCCGGTTTCATCGACCTGTAAGTATTTTTCAAAGGGCATGCCATCAACATAACAAACTAAAAAACAATAAATTACTTCTTTATTGACAGGACATTTGTTCGAAAACGTACAGTAAGTCGTTCATTACCGAACACCAGTGGCCGAGATCTCTATATACGAACAAACTCCCTAAAATTTTCGTTGGTCACATCTGGGTAAAACCCATAAACCAAGCGGTTCTCTAGGTCTCTACGAGCGTCGGGAAAGTTTGTTGAATTTTCGTATTCTTCATAAGAAATGGCCGAGGACCAATAACTATAATTGTTTTACCTTTAAAAAGCTTTTCCGTTATCGTTCGTTCAATAACCCTCTTAATCATAAAAAAATCATTATTCACCAATAAGTAATATTTTTCGGTGAATTAATTCACCAAAAGTAATGCTTTTTAGTGATTTGATTTGCCCGCTAAAAAAGTATTATATTCGTATAAAATAGACATCAGCAACTGAAAAACGTTTACAAATGATTGCGAAGCAACATATCCATGATTACTCCAAGTTACCCGATGAATCCTTACGCAGTCCGCAAGGCGGAGGTTATTTTGCTGCGATAAAACTCGATGATTTTTCCTCCGAGCAGCTGGCAGCAACGTCAATTTACAGCCGCAAAGACTTCTACAAGATATCGCTGATCAAGGGAGATGCCACCTACCACTATCAGGACCGCAGTTACCAAGTAAAGCCAGGCGATTGCGTACTGGTATTTACCAATAGCGAAATACCCTATCGATGGCACATACATAGCGGCAAATGCAGTGGCTACAGCTGCATGTTCACCGAAGATTTTCTGCCCTTGCATACCTATATCCGCCCGGCCGATTGGGATTTGTTCGGTGGTATCAGCCAGTCTGTATTCCTCCTAAATCCTGAACAGGAGCAGGAATTCACCGATATCTTCAAAAAAATGATGGACGAACAGGACATAACCTACAAGCATAAATATGAACTCCTATTCGTATACGTACTGGAAATCATTTACCGGGCCATGAAAATGGAATCCATTGCCAAAACGAACCGGCTATCCGCAAAAAATCGGTTAACACAAACTTTTAAATCCTTGCTTAACGATCAGTTTCCTGTTATTAACCCCTTCCAGCCATTAACATTACGTACACCACAGCATTTTGCCGATCACTTGGCCGTACACATCAATTATCTTAACCGTGCGCTCAAAGAAAACACCGGCAAAACCACCACCAATTTGATTTCGGAACGCATTCATCAGGAAGCACGTGCCTTGCTCATACATTCCAATTGGACAATCAATCAGATCAGTCACTGTTTAGGTTTTGAGGAAGCCACCAATTTTACTAAGGCCTTCCGCAAATATGCAGGTGTATCACCATCCGAGCTCCGTAAGAAGGTTTGATTCAAACCCGTTTTGGTTTGATTCCTATCGAGCGATGTCTGCCCATTCCCGTAATTTTGATCTGTTCAATCAAAGAAACAGGCAATATGAAACCGAAATGTAAATAAGATTGGCATATAGGGCAATCATTATTTACATCGAGCTCTCATCAGCCATAAAGAAATAATTAGATGAAAACATGGTTAATAACCGGAACATCTTCCGGACTCGGACACAGGCTTACAGCGAAATTATTGGCACAGGGCGATCGCGTTGCCGCCACGGTAAGAAAGCCAGAAGCGCTTGATCAGTTAAAGAAGCAATATGGTGATCAACTATGGGTGGGCACCCTGGACGTTACCGACACGCCGGCCATTAAGCAAGTGGTAAATCAAGCCTTTACCGAACTTGGTAAAATCGATGTAGTGGTCAACAATGCAGGCTATGCTTTATTCTGTGCAGTGGAAGAAGCAAGTGACGAGCAGATCCGTCATCAGATAGACACTAATATCATAGGCTCTATACAGGTAATCCGTGCAGCCCTCCCTCATTTACGTGCACAGGGCGGAGGACGCATCTTGCAGCTTTCATCAGCAGGAGGCCAGACTACCTATCCGAATTTCAGCTATTATCACACGACCAAATGGGCCATGGAGGGCTTTTGCGATACCCTCGCTCAAGAAGTGGCACCCCTGAATATTGGCGTTACCCTTGTAGAACCCGGTGCACACGGAACCTCCTTTGGTACAGGTATGGTGACCGCTCCCGTCATGGACGCTTATGATGCTACACCCGCAGGAGATGTTCGCAGGGCAATTGCCCAAGGAACCTTTCCGATAAAGGGCGACGTTGAACGTAGTGTACAGGCGATGATTGAATGCGTTGATCAAAAACCGGCTCCGCTTCGGCTCGCCTTAGGAGGCGATGCCTACCGCGATGTACGCGCTTCCTTAGTAGCCAGACTAGAAGCATTGGACGCGCAGAAAGATCTTGCATTAGCCAGTGAAATGGCTGATTAAAATCAAATCTATGGCTTCGTTCACTTCGTATTCGGGAAAGCTGCCTGTAAGGCCTTCGCCTCTGCGGCGGACAGTTTTGAAACGCTGCCGTGTCTTGCATCGTCAGGCATGGAAACGTTCTTTTCTATTTTCCAATGAAGCAGATCTGAAGAAGATGATATGCCATACTGATCTACCATGGGGTAATCGTATAACAATAACCAACCCTTGTTTATAGGGTCTTTCATTACGCTGGGCCCTTCGGTAATGGTGGGTACAATCTGCCCCTCGTTTAATGGCCCTTCGAAAACTTCATAAGGCCCTTCTATGTTTTTGGATATGGCCACACGGATGCCCCTTCGTTCGCCGGTTTTTACACCAAATTCTTCTTCTTTATGGAAAAGATAGTAGGTCCCGTCGTGCTTGGTCAAGGTGCCGTCAATCACCGAATATGGTGGGGCAAACATCACCTTCGCTGGGCTAAAGTTTTCCCAGTCTTTCGTTGCGCAATACCAAAGTCTGCTTTCTTTCCATCCGGCATCTTTAAAAGACGACGACCAGAAAATAGTGTATTCCTTTGTGGTTTCATCATAGTAAAACTCCGGTGCCCAAATATTGCGCACTAACTGGCCCGACTCATCTTTCACATCCTTCATCAGGTGTATGTATTTTTCCAGCTTCCAGGTAATTAAATCTTTAGATGTCGCATAGGTAACGCTCGGCCCGAATTGCTTTCGGTTTTCGGCACCACCTCCACCCCCGGTGGCAATTAATCGCCATAAACCATCAGCACCGCGATGAATGTATTGATCACGCATAAACTGGTCCCAGATCGGTTTATTGTCGTTGATGGCCGTCCAGTGACGGCCATCATTTGACAAAGCAATATGAAGCTTAGCCTCCAGCATGGGATTTGGCAGGGGCACCTCTATGGTTTCTCCTTTAGCATTGATCTCGATACGGGTTGGATAACGCTGACGGAAGTAGGTCAGCATCCATACGCTATCCTGTTGCCTAATAACCGGTTTATCAGCTTTAGCTTGCGCGTTTAATAGCGGAGCCGATGAGACTAGTATCACGAATAGCAATAGCACCTTTTTCATGCACACTAGATTTTCTCATAAGTATCTGTAACGCCATCAGACGCAATCGACCCCATACTGAGGATGAGTCTATTCCCTGATAATCTGACAAATTGGTCACTAGTTCCATTCTCGGTTTCGTCGTTGAAAATAATTTTACGGCTAAATTCGTTACCATCAATTTCTCTAACTTCCACTTCCACAATCTCATAAGTTCCTTCGGCATAGGTTACTCCGTCAGAAATCCGCCGGAACCGTTGTCCGTCAAATTCGATAACCTGACTATCCGGAATCTCATAATCAGGTGAGCTAACAACAGCCTGTCCGCCGAAACGGTCTCGGAGTTCCCATCTTCCCTGGATGGACTCCAGGTCTACCTCCAGCAGATTATTATCATCTTTTCCGCAACTAACAAATAAGGTAACCAAGGCGATAATCAATAGGTTTAAAGTTTTCATAATAAGAGTTTAAGTTTAAAGTTTTAATAAACGTTTAAATGTACCAAAAAAACTGGTTTAAAGTCTAATAAAAAACGGCTCAGAATATCTAAACGCTACAGCTAAGTGCTTATTTAAATAAAAACAAACGGCATTGTTTAAGTCTATAAAATTGTCCATTTTTTGCTTTTACGTTCAATCATAATGCCCCAATTTTAAAAAATTATTGCATTTACTTAAATTTAAAAGCCCATGAACAAAAATTTACCTAGTAACGAATCTTCACAAGAGCCTAAAGAAAAACCTATTAAAGATGGGTTACGAAGCAAAGTCTATCGTTTTGACCAATTGCATTATTACAGCCACAAATTGGATGCTCCAAGACATTTAAATGGAAAATACGGCATTAAATCACCCCATTTCTTTATGCTGTTCGTATTGGAGGGACGCATCAGCATCCAAACCAATGATGAAGATAACCGATGGATAAGCCAGGGCGAATTTTTCTGCACCTACCATGATGCAGGTAAGTATCGATTGGCAATTGAGCCCGGCCCCCAACATGTGGTGACCTTAATCTATAACCCTACCTTTATCCATAAGGAGACCGCCAAAAATGAATTACGCTTTCCCTCCATACTGCCCGTTATAGAAGCACTGCTTAACCACAATAAGGGCGTTTCGTCGTTACCTGTATTGAAGTTTCCCGCCCGCATGGCAAGGCAATTGGAGGAATTGGTGGCTTTGGATCCAAATAAAAAGGCCAGCAACGTCGTGGCGCAATCGCTGGTTCTCGATATCGTCCAACAGTATCATCATGGCGTATGCGCCGCTCAACAGCATCCTTCACTAACGCTTGCTGAGCTTGTGAAGGTGTATATCGATCAGAATCTTTCCAATCCACAGCTGCAGCTGCAACTCTTAAGCGAACATTTTCATGCCAGCGCACGCACATTGCAACGTAAATTTCAGCGTGCCTACGGGTATACACTTAAAAGTTATATTACAAAGCAGCGGATGGATAAAGCCGCCCAGCTCCTTCGCGACGGCGTAGCTTTAGCAGATGTTCTGCACGCGGTTGGCTATGTAGATCAGCATAGTTTTTCAGTACAGTTTAAGAAGTATCATAGTTATGCGCCATCATTTGTCTGAGGCAAAACAAAATAATGATTACCCGCCGCGGCGATTATGATTACCTCACCATGCGGGGTAGACCTTAATTTTAATTTTGTCTCATAGCTCGATATGAAGAGCTCACGTGGAAACGGGTATTTTTACGGATAGATCGTTATAATGTTAAAAAAATGGTCGTTCATAGTCGAATGCGTGTCGTTGGTTCTTTTTTTTGGTGGATAGTGGGCGATTCTACATATTCGAAGTCAAATGGCCAAAATTGACTACATATGTTGGCGGGAATTCGCTAGTCGCTGTCCCGCTATCGAAGGCATAATAAAAACAACATATCCGCTTATGCAGGAGAAGTTAAAATACATACAAGTAGCAACGAAACAGCTTCATCAGCTAGTAGCCGTACCCGATGCACTTATCGAAAGACTGCATAAGGAGGTCAGGTTAGTGAAGCAACCCAAAAGCAGCTTCCTTGAGCAGGAAAATGATAATTACTATGACGGTCATTTATGGTATCTCGTGCGTGGGGTAGCATGTAGTGCCACATACGACGAACTTCAAGACAAAGAAAGACCGCTATTGTTATGGAAAAAAGGCGATATCTTCTTCCAACCTGCAAGCTTTTATGAGGAGAAAGATCTTCAAGAAAGTATTTGTCTTTGGGATGACAGCGTATTATTAAGCCTACCCTATCACCGTCTGAAGGGTTTACTTGCCGATTATCCCGAGTTCCAACCGCTATTACTCCGCCTTTATGGCCTATACCGGCACCGACTTGCAAAAGGCCGTATCGTCCAAAGTTATTCTGCTGCTGCACGTATTAGCCATTTGCTGGATGAATATCCGGGTATAGACTATACTGTTAAACAAGAGTTACTGGCCGATTACCTCAACATCAACCGGGCAACCTATAATCAACTTTATAAAAAAGTGAAAACTGGCACAAGCTAGGCTATCACTGTTGCATAGCTAACAGCAACTTGTTTGCCAAACAACCCAAAACTGTTCTCTTCCTAACTTTCTCCAAGTCTAAAGCGCTATACCTTAGTTTTTGTAAAAGATATGACCCGGGGAGCACCTTAGAGCATACCGTGGTTCCCCTGCGGGAAGAAGCTACCGAAGCTAACAGTATGGAGCCCCATAAGTGTAACTCCTGCTGCATGCACAAACCGCAGGTGCTGGCAACGATTGCAGCGGATCGGTAGCAAGGGACGCCAGGCGCAGCGATAAGCGCCAGGAATAATTAAACAAGGGTAGCCCTATCTAGGTGTAGTGCTATGTAGGTAAAATCAAAAAGCAGGTATCATGAACAAGCTGATGAACATGTGGATACAAAGACAGGAAACTATTAGCAGGAATTGGATGATCCAAACATTCGGTCCCTTTCTCCTTGCCTTTTTCAGGCAGTACCTCTCTATGTTTGTCTACATTATGTTTGTTCACAGAGGCTCTGCTCTTTTGTTTCATCTCCCCTTTTTGCGTTTTACTCACCGATGGTTATACCGCCGTAAGTTTGCCCTTTTCACGGGTAGGCCGTGTTGATTTAGTATCATCGCCCTAAAGATGGTGGGGTTTAAGAAACCTAACCATTGGTACTGCCAGCCAGGCGCCAAGGCAAAATCAGAAAAAATTCACTGGACATCACGTTTATTAAGGGCATATGGAAACGCTTATCAAACACAGAAAATCAATTAGACTATCAGTAAAAGTAAAGCAACATATTATTTTGTTTATCAAATTATTATTTGTTTTCATTTTCTGCTATACTGCTTTTGATAAGCTTCAGCATTTAGGCCGATTCAGCAGAGGCATTGAGCGGATTCCCTACGTAAATGGAATTGCGGATTGGATAGCTTGGGGAGTACCACTCACTGAACTCCTGATCAGCGTGTTGCTCATTATCCCAAGAACCGGTAGATGGGGATTAAGGATGGCGACGGGATTGATGATCATCTTCACGCTGTATCTAAGCCTGATGCTGACTTTCGCCGAAAAGCGCATGTGCCATTGCGGTGGTGTCATTGAATCCATGGGATGGGGTGAACATCTCCTATTCAATATAATTTTAATTGGATTAGGTAGTTATGCAAGCTATCTCAATCAAAATAATCATTAAAAAAAAACAACAATATCATGAAGATTAAACAAACAGTATCCCAAATCGCCCTAGGTTTGGCGGTTGTGGGAATTGGCGCTGCGGCAAGCGCTTTTACAAATCAAGAAATCCAGCAAGGGAGATTTCTTACCAATAATGGCCCTAATTATTCAGATCGTATGGATCTTGATGGTGACTGCTTGGCGACAAGTACAAAAGAATGTGCGTATGAGGTCACCTCACCAGAGAATGTTCCCATACAACCTACCCATACGGACGCTCAAGTCAATTCTTACCTACAAAATAATTGGATTGAGCCTATCGAGCAAGAGGGAACGTTCGCGCCTAATTAATCTGTAAATACAACAGATACAACTATTGTTCACGAGGAGCAGATAATTGCTCCTCGTGAATTAATTCTCTTTGAGTAGCCTGATAAGCCTTTCCCGACCTGCCTTGTTCCTTGGATTTGGAGGATTAGATGATAGTATCTCACCTTTTTCGTTCATTATCAGCAACCTAGGATATGAATTATATCCGTAATATTTTAACATAGGATTCTTTGAACCAAATCCGTTTACCCGCAAATCAATTCCTCCACGGGATGTATATTTTCCGGACCTGATACCCTGAATCCACCTTTCCCTTTTTAAATCTACGTTTACGGTTACAAAAACCAGCGTGGTGTCACCGACGAATTGATCCTTAACCGATTGTAAGGATTGTGCCATACCAATGCAACCCAAGCATCCATTGTACCAAAAATCCATTAACACCCGTTTGCCTTTAAAATCATTAGGCTTATAGCTATTGCCAGCTGTATCCAACAATACAAATGGATAGATTGGAGCCCCCTTTTGCATTTTTTTCTTGTAAGCACTCAAGCCACGCAAACATTCTGTATCGATCACAATAGCAAGTGCCTTTTCCAGTACGTCATTAGAGCTGTCCTGTTTTGCACCGAATTGGGCAAACAGTTCCATTATCATATTATCACGTAATTCACCATCGAAAGTGTTTACTATTCTTTCAAAAACAGCGTTAAATGCTAACTCACTCTTAAAACTTCTTTGATTAGCCAATTGAACAAGCTCTTCGCCAACAAACGCTAATCCTACCAAATAGTTGAGATAAAAATACGCCCGTTGCTGATACGATGTAAGCGTATCCATTTCTGTCATCTGCATTTTAAAAACATAGTCAGATAGTAGATCTCTTTCCTGAGCGGTTATGTCTGCATTATTGAGCAACTGAGCAATCCACTCCATCTTTCTTCCACGCAGAAAGCCTATACAATCATAAGTCATTGTTTCATAAACAGATGAATGCATATACCTCTGATATTTATCAAGGCAATTAAGCAGCTGGATTTCACGAGTTGAAAAATAATCGTCTAGACTTCGCAGCAGCTCAGCATATTTTCGTTTATTGACCAATTCACTGAATTTATCATCATCACTTTCGTACAATGTCTGGATAAGCCGCAAGCGGCTTATATATTTTTCACTACCACGTCCGGAAATTTTCGGACCTTTTTCGGTGAGTATGATGTGAATTTCATCTCCAGGTTCGGCAAGAAAGACAGCGTTTATATTATTGAAAGAAAAAAGTGAATTTCCAATTAAACATTCAAACTTCATATAGGCTGAAGGTTCTGGCAATTCAATTAAAAAGACCGCTTTACCATCTCTAAATGATTCCGTATGGATTTGATGGTTAAGCTCCGGAGCTCCATGAAAATATTTTTTAAAGACGGTTACCGTCATGGAACCATCTCTTCCATATGTGGTATTTTCATCCAGTTCAAAAGAAATCTTTACCTCCGCTCCCCCGTCGGTACTTTTACCAGCAATCGTATGTATAGGGATCAAAATTAAAAGCAGGATTTTTATCGAGTTATTCCATTTCATAAGCATAGTTAAAATCTGTCATTCTGGGCAATTCCGCTCAACGCAATTTCATCGTCGGGAATAGGAAAAATATATTTCGGACTATTTGGTGGCAAAGAAAATGTTTGGCCTTCCAGCCTTCGTTCTATAGTAATTGCTGCGCCTTCTTTATTTAGTCTTTTAATATCAGACCATCTTAGCCCCCTCCATACCAATTCTTTACGCCGTTCGTACAATACCATTTTCAGTGCATCCTGTTGATTAGGTAACACGAATGGTGCAAATGAACCCGAAACATAACGATTAACAAGCAGCTCATTTAAACATTCCTGTGCTACATCAACGTCACCTCTCCTAGCTGCACACTCTGCTTTTACTAGAAGAACCTCACCGGTGCTCAGACCTGTAAAAGGGTAACTTCCCCCACCCACATATCCTCGCTTAACAGTTTGGTAACCGTTGTTGCCCGTTTCGAAAAATATGGGTAATCGAAGATCATCTGTACTATAAAGATCTATCAACGAAGTATCTACCCCTATGTAACCTGCCATTATATCGCCGTAACCCGTAGTTGTTGAATAGACATTTACTTGCCGCGTGTGATAAATTATCTCCGCACTATTATAGGTAAATGGCGTAACTGTTACCGTATCAATTGTATTGTAGTCAATCAGGTCGCTATACATTGACCAACATTTATCGGCGTAATATTCAGCAGATTCGTATTGACGCATACTGAGGTAGATTCGAGCGCGTAATGCGTGAACAGCCACTTGCGAAGGACGGTTACGGTTCATCGTTGGAATATCAGTCCAAATTAAGGGCTCCGCTTCGTTCAGATCAGAAAAAATCTGTTGATAAGTATCCGCTACGGTTGCTCGCTGTACCAACTCATCGATACTACTTTTCAGCTGTATGGGTATACCCAAATCTTCCGATGAAGTAGATTCATCATACAGTGGTGCAAAATTTGAAACCAGTGAATACATCGCATAAGCCCGGATAAAAAGGGCCCATCCTCGAATACGTTGTCCATCCGTAGACTCCCGTTCATGCATTAACTCGAGTGCATCTAAAACGCTGTTCGCATAAAAGATTGCCTGATAAGGCTGATTCCAATCTGCAATATCCACTTCCCCCCCAAAGAGATCTATTTCCCACGTATATGCATTGCGTTGTGTAGCCGAAAACAAAGCGTTGAGAACCGCTTCATTATGAATAAAATATTCGTCCGCAGACGCTTGTGGAAGTGCCGGTGTCATATTAATTATTCGCTCATTATCCAACAAGCGGTACAGGTCCTGTAAAGAAGAAGGTTGAACAATATCCGTACTGGGTTTAGCGTCCAAAAATTCACTTTGGCAGCTATTAAAACATAAAGTGACACACAGGCAGATGAACACAAAACTCGTCTTTCTTTTTTCTATAGTGATTTTCATATTTGTATTGTTTTAAAAATCGGCTTTTATACCAAAAGCATAAGTTCTAGGTGCAGGTATACCAAAGGGAAAATCCGGATCAATGCCCTTCTTGTTCCCTGCCCAGAAAACCCCCACATTATTCACATAAGCATAGATATTTAGATTACGGAAGCCAACATTATGCAAAGCAGTTCGACCTAAATTTAAATTTAACTGCACATCTTGCAAACGGATCAGATCGCCTCTTTCTACCAGTACGTCCGCATATGTATAGAAGTTCTCCCGCAGCATATTTGCGGGATAAGCGAGTGCAGGAACGTTAGTGGTCATCTCATCTCCCGGTTTCTGCCAACGGCTTCCGTAATCAGCCTGTTGAAAATCACCCGCATACAGACTTACATTATTTAAACTCGGTCTCCGAAAAAAATGTCCCATCTTGTATACTAGATTAATAGAAAGGCTAAGTCGGCGATAGCTGAAATCATTACGAAGACTACCAAAAACTGTGGGTACGGCAGAACCGTTAAAAACCAAGTCGTCTCTATTCAGCGAATTTGTAATTGCCGAATAATTATCCGTCCGTTCTCCGGAAACAGAACCCCATGGATTACCCAAAGCATCCAAACCATCCCAGCGAAAACTAAATATGGAGAACTGCGGATAGCCTTCTAAGGGGTTGTCATAATTACCGTTTACGACATTATAATTCGAACCATTTGCCACAAGGTATTTAATTACCTCATCTTTAGCCATATTGAAAATATAGGTTGTTGACCATCTAAAATTACGATCCAAGTTTGCAGATGTCAGGTTAACCTCCCAACCTTTGCTGGATGTCGAAGCCGTATTACCCGTAAACATCGTGACTCCCGTCTGTGGTGCTATGGGGCTACTACCTATCAGATCCTCACCTTTTTTCGACCAAATTTCCACACTAGCCCTAATGACATCTCCCTTCAGCACAAAATCCAAACCTAGGTTTACATTACGTATTTTCTCCCAACGGAGGGCTTCGTTCGGCGGGTTGGTGATTTCATAATATGGAACATTCCAGTTATGTGCCCAACGGCCTGTTTGCGCAGTCAAATAGGCCGAAACTGACTTGTTCACGTTACCATTATAGCCATAGGTGGCGCGCAGTTTCAATAGCGACAGGAGATCAAACTTATAAAAGTCTTCCGCACTCAACACCCATGCCGCACCCGCAGACCACAACGGCACACCCCGTTGATTGGATTTCACGCCGAAAAGGTTGGAAGCATCCTTCCTTGCACTTCCCGAAATAATATAGCGGTCTTTCAGCGTGTAGATCACATTGGTAAAATAAGAAGTATAACGATCCACCGTTCCGCTGCGCCCGGTATTGGTGGGTATACGGCCCGTACCGTTGCTGTAGTAAATGGGATATTGCGCGGTGTAATTCACCGCAGCATTGTTATTGGTAGCCGTTTCCGGATCGTAGCCGTACAGCCCTATAGAGCTGATAGCTACCGAATAGTCCTTGATCTCATAACCCGCTACGGCATTGATGTGGTGGTCGTTGCCCAGCTGTCGGTCAAAGTTCAGCTGTAAGCGCCCGTTATGTAGCGTTGAGGTAGTGGTACGCGTGTTGAGGACATCCCCCATGGGTACGGCATGGAAAACAGCACCCGTAGCCGCGTCGATCTGGGTGTAGGTATTGATAAGGTTTCGAGTATAATAAGAATGCTGTGCCTGATGCGTTTCGAGTTCCCGCATCCCGCGTTCATGCACATACTGTAGGTGCGCATTCAGGCCCGGAAGCATTTCATAACGCATTGCACCCTGTATACGCAGGTTGGTAAAATTATTAAAGACCTGCGTTGCACCGCTCCTTAGCTCTTCCAGTGGCCTATAATCCCAGTTGAGCAGGCGCCCCTGCCCCACCGTATCCACATAGTTCAGGCGAAGTGTATTCGGAACAGCCAGGGGATTCCCCCGTTCATCAGCCAACAATTGATAGGGATAAGTGGCATTATTGTAGGGCACGCCCTGTTGCTTATCCGCACTTTTTGTAAAGAACAAGCCGGTGGTAAATTCCAGTCTGTTATTCAAAAAACCATAGCTATGCGTAGCATTAAGCGTAAAACGGTTATAAGATTCCGTTACATCATCCGGCCGGTTGCTATCGTAGCCCGCTGATAAATAGTATTTTTGTTGGGGGCCACCTCCCCGGATATTCAATTGGTACTGCTGGTTGACGGAAGTCCTTTGGAAGTATCGACGAATATCATCGCGCGCATCCATGCTTCCAAGTGCATCCAAACGGCTATTTAGCTCCTCAATAGATAACACTCCCTCCCTTTCATCCAGCAACAGCTGTACAACCGGAGATATGGCCGCATAACCATTGTTAATCGTGGCGTTGTAATGGCCACGGTCGAAAAGATCACGCTCCACTTCAATGAACTCCGCTGAAGAGAGCTGCGGCGTACGGTAGATATCCGGCTTCTCGCCAATGGTGACGTTGCCATTAAAACTGATCTGTGGTTTGGCGTTCAGACTCCCTTTCTTCGTGGTCAGTACAATTACGCCATTACCTGCACGCACGCCCCAAATGGAGGCTGCAGAAGCATCCTTGAGAATGGAAATATTTTCGATGTCATTGGGGTTGATACTGCCCAGATCCCCATCATAGGGGAAATTATCCAGAATGATCAGCGGATCGGCATTACCGAACAGGGTACTTCGGCCCCGAATCTGCAGATCGCTCTGCCCGGGCTGGCGGGCACCATGCGTATTGAAGAGCGTGCCACTGGTAACGCCATCCAGTCTGTCCAGGATATTGGTGCTCACCCTACGGTTGAGCAGCTCTTCGTTCACCTGTTCAAAACTGCCCGTTGCCCGTTCCTTATTGATTTCCTGATAACCCGATGATACGACGACTTCCTCCAGGAAATCATCGGCAGGTTCAAGTTGTATTTGGAAAGGTCCAAGCGTGTTTATATCAAATGTAATCTTTGCCGCCTTATAGCCCAGATAGGATACAAAGAAATGACCCGATGAGTCACGTGTGCTCAGGGTGAATTCCCCCCGTTCATCCGTAATCACACCGTTTCGGTTCAAGATCTTCACCGTTGCCCCTTCCAAAGCCACGCCGGTGGCAGCGGAGCTTACCGTGCCGTGCAAACGGTACGGTGGCTCCTGCTGCCGGGCGTGGGCCAAACAAACACAGAACAAGCTTGTGAGCCCGATTAGGGCAAAATTTTTAAAAGCTCCTACACGAAGTGCCTTTCCTCTATTGAGCTCCTTTGTGCCTTGATGCTTCAGCGAGGTATCAATGAGGTATCTCCGAGCGGATATATTGGTACAAACATCGTATAAACGCTCACTGATAGCAGGTTGATACTTAGTTGATCCTTTTCCAGACGAAGCGGGTACGAACAAGGTTGGTTGCCGGTACCGTGTATATCTGTATAGGAAGTACTGGATTTTGTGCAAAAAACACTTTGCTGTTCCAAGCACTTCGTTTGACTGAAGTGAGGTAATGCAGCGGGTTAACTGCCACTTATGGTTGTGATTTGTTCGACTGTTCTTCGAGTAGCGCTCGGGTCGGCTTCGGGTGGCAGCCGAAGAACAGTCGAAGCGGAGTCGAAGCCGACCCGAACAGGTGTCGAAGGATTCCCGAAGCAGGGTCGAACTTGTCTCGAAGGTATGTCGAATACTATTCGAAGCCCGCTGAAGAAGTTTCGACGTGGAGCTTGAAGGGTTTGGCCTTTGACTAACATAGTAATTATCTAGCAACCGATAAAACCGTTCCGATGTTGTATTTATAACTACTGATCGTTTGAATTTTCGGGCAAAAAGCTCCCTGATGTAGCTTGTAAAAAGCTTCATTGTTGTAATGATTTAGATTGTTCATGCAAATAGTTGATTGAAAAATCTACAACAGGGCGCCTCTGCCGAAGATTGGAAAAGGGTAATCTAAAACTACTCTGGCGCAGTGATAATTAATTCGTTTGTGTGTTTAGGTTTTGTTGTCATTTGCTCGTATAGTTAATACGAGTCGTACTGGGTGCAGAAACAGTAATGTGGGACTGCAAACCGTGGCACCATTTGGTTTCTGACGCCTGACGTTGACACGGAATTACAGCAGCCCCACATCTACTTCGACGTGCAAATATAACACATCTGTCGTAGCTGTGGATATTATCTGCTGTCTCGCGTCAACGGCGTCAGAAAAGGTGCCGCAAGACTCTTTAGTTAATACCTATTTTTATGTATTTTAAATGCTGTATATATCGTTTCTACACATATTTTTGCTATCTTTGGTATAGCAACAAAGTTAATGTTCAATTTGACAAAGCGTTATTTTTCGTGCTACTAAATAATCACTTAGAATACTAGCTTATCACTTAAACCTCTAAAGTATGACCGAATTAAAAATCATGAAAATTCTCAGGGAGGCAAATGGGTATAGTCAGGAATACACAGCATCCTATTTAAAGATAAGTCAGAATACCTACTCGAAAATCGAAAATGGTCAAATCCGTTTGACAATTGACCGAATGAAGAAACTCGCACAACTATATAATGTGCCTGCGAATGTTTTTCTTTCAGAAGATTTGCCAGTAGTTAATTTCAATACAGGATCACACAGCCGAACAATTATTAGCACGCAGGAATACAATGAATCTGAGCACAAAACTGTCATTAAACTATACGAGCGATTTATAAAAGAAAAAGACGAGCAAATTGAAGCTTTGAAAAAGCAAAATGAGAAACTGTCCAAGGAAAACGAAAGGTTATTATCTCATCTCATCGACGATAAAACAACCTAATAGATCTCATTATTGAAAGAGTTTTATAACTTTAACACCCGAAAACATAAAATATCATGACCAAAACTTTACTGGAAAATCTGAGAATCGAAAACAAATATGAGAAGGATCAATTGGCGGCTGTAATAGATGTATCTATTTCCGAATACGCGCTCATTGAGAGTGGAGTCGTTAAACCAACGTTCGATCAAGCAGGTAAACTTGGAGCCTATTATGGAATTGATCCTAAACATATCTTGGGTGTATCAGATAGTACTAATTATAATATCGGAACTTACAGTAGAACCATATATTCTGTCAACTATTATGAGAGCGAAGAAAAAGATTCAGAGAAATAAATAATAAACAATATAATTAAGGGAATCAGAAAAAGCAATAAAAGCAAAATTCAGTTCCTTCAAACTAAAAGAACAAAAGCTTAAGGAAAATGCTGTAAAGGGGAATGGCGCATCATCAAAACCTTGAATGAATTTACTAAATTTTTAGATGATGCAACGACTTTAAAATGAATAATTGATGGAAAATCTTATTATAAAGAATTTTGGCCCAATCATAAATGCTCAGATAGAACTGAAGCGCATTAATATATTTATAGGAACTACATCAAGTGGTAAAAGTACAGTAGCCAAACTTGCAACGATCTTTAAAAGTGGGCAATTTGCTGTCTCAAACAATCCATTTGGTGAGTTCAAAAAGCTGTTGAGCAACTATAACATTGAATATAATATCGGTAGTGATACTTATATAGGTTTCGAACACGACAGCTATACTTACGAGATCAAGAATAACAGTTTTATTATCAATACGAGCCACTTTGATCAACCCCGTTTAAACGCAATCTATATTCCGGCCGAACGTGTGTTCTTTTCTACCCTATCACAATCCATTTTCAGCTTGATAAACAGCGACATAGCACTGCCTAAATGGCTAATCGATTTCGGGGCAAAATTTGAAAAAGCCAGAAGTGCAATCAAGACCTTTCCCATAGATTTTCTAAATGCAAAATACGAGCTGCGCGATGGTACAGATTATATTGTCCTCCCAAACCAAACAGCTATAAAACTCGCACAGGCATCCAGTGGCATCCAATCCATCTTGCCGCTGTTACTAGTCGTGGAATATAACACCAAGAATACAAAAAATGGTGGGGATGACCTGTTTGTAATAGAGGAACCGGAACTTAATCTATATCCATCTTCCCAGAAGGATCTCATTGAGTTCATTATAGAGAAAATAAATGCCTCGGAAGATCAACTGATTATTACAACGCATAGCCCCTATCTGTTAACCTCCATTGACAATCTGATTCAGGCAAATAATGTTGCGGAACACAGGTCTGAGGTGAAGGAGGCTGTTGAAAAATTGGTTCCTTTTCCCCAATGGGTTAATTTTGAGAAGGTGGCATGCTATTTCTTTGATGAAGGTACTGCAAAATCAACATTGGATGAGGAGCTGCAATCTATCGGTCCATCCAACATCGATGATGTATCAGGAACAATAAGTGAAACATTTGAGAAATTACTGACCTTGAAATACGCAGAATAATGACGTGCGACAACCTAAAAACCATACTAAAAGGCGAAGACCAATGTTTTAGCAATGCCTGTAGTGCAATTGAAAACGGCAAAAAGTTTATCTTACGGAACCCGAGCAACAAAACCGTCTGCCGTGTACGTGTAGACGATTGTCTTATTACCGATAAAACAATAAAAAAGTGTGATTATCTGTTTCAGGTTAGTGGTTCCAAATTCTATTTGGTAGAGCTCAAAGGAAAATCTATAGATGATGCGGTAGCCCAGATATTATCGACCTATGATAACGTAAACAAAAAAATTAAGGCACCAGCATCGGACTATAGCGGAATCGTTGTTTCAAGTGCTGTACCAAAAGCCGCGGACCAAAAGTTCAAAAATATTCAGGAAAAGATTTACCGTGATAAAAAGCTAATGATTAAACGGAAACAGTTTCATTACGAGGAAATAGTGTAAATCTATTTAAGGTGTTAGCGTAGTTACTTTGAACGAAAATCAAATCAAAAGCTTGCTTGGAAAAAGGGAAAGATAGAGGTAGGTTTGTTTGTCAGAAAGTCTCATGAAATTAGTCAACGACTTGTTGACTAATTTCCTTTTCATTATTGAGATGGTCTGAAGAGGTCTTATACCGATATAGCTATACATTTTTGCTGATACAACTCATCAAAAAAACTGTATAGTTTTTCCTGTACAAGACCTAGTGTAAAGCTATTTCAGGACAAGACAAAAAAAGACGCCCCTTCTAAGTAGTAATGTTCACCAAATCTAAATACCATAATTTATTTTTCAGTAATTTAAACGTTGTTTTATACGCGTGGAATCTGATATGTCAACATCTCAAAATAGTTCCTTATATCGGATGAGCAAGTAACTAGAGAGAAGCGAGCGATATTAGAATCAAATTTATCTACGTTCTCCTCTATTATGCAATCATCTGAATATTCCGTTGATGTTGGTTCTTCCCCACTTTTGGTGGTAAATCTATGAGATCAAGCCTTTGGCTTCGTTATATTACCAATGAATGCCACCAAAATAATCTTCAATTCCGGTGACAGTTTCCGGGTCATTTCTGTAGATAACCAGATCGATAAACTTAATATTTATGTGCAGAGCACCCAAAAAGGAAGTGCCTGTCCAAATTGCTGTTTAGTATCTTCAAGGATACACAGCTATTACACCAGAAAGTTTAATGATCTACCTTCGTTCGGAAAATCCTCGAGAATATTACTCAGGGCCCGTAAGTTTTATTGCCTCACCGATGAATGTCCATTAAAGGTATTTACCGAAAGGTTCGATAACCATTTCCGGTCATATCAGCGGAAAACGGAGAGATTACAGGACAGACTACTGAACATAGCAATTGAAGCCGGTGGAAAATCCGGCGAAAGAATATGTGGTGAATTTTCTATACCGGTAAGTGATACAACCTTATTACGTATAATAGACCGAGCACAACTTCCCAAAAGCAATGAAGTGGTAGCTTTAGGCGTAGATGACTGGGCTATCCGAAAACGGGAGCGTTACGGCAGTATACTCGTAGATTTAGCAGCAAACAGACCGATTGGCCTGCTCGGCGACAGGGAAGAGAAGACCCTTTCCGGTTGGCTGAAAGAGCGGCATAAGATACAGGTCATTTCAAGGGACAGGTATGGCAATTATCAACGTGGTTCAACGAAAGGTGCACCGCAGGCCATCCAGGTAACGGATCGCTGGCACCTGTTGAAAAACCTTGGAGAGGCGGTCCGGAAAATCCTGGACAGGGAACACGCAGCCATGAAAAGAGTAAGGGATGTCCAAAGTGAAATAAGTCATGCATCTCCACGCATATTGAAAAGTATGGCTTCGCCACGTCAGCAGGAAAAGTTCCGGGAGGTGAAGCGATTGTTACAACAGGACATTCCGATCAGGGAAATAGCCAGAAGGTTTAAGATGAGCCGTATAACAGTCAGAAAATATAAACACTGCGAGGAACTTCCGCGAAAAACGTACATCTCACCGACAGGGCTGGAGGAACACCTTGGTTATATAAAGAAAAGGAAAGCAGAAAATCCGGCAATCCAGCTAAGACAGTTACATACTGAACTTAAAGGCCGCGGATATCAGGGTGCATACTCTACCTTATCCGACGGGCTGGCCAGGCATAGTCTGGCAATGGGTAAGAAAAAGGGAATAAAAACTGTGTTGCCCTCGGATCTCAGTCTCTGGAGACCATCGAGAAGTGCTATGCTCTTTTTCAATGATCCCAAAAAACTTTCTGGGGATGAACCGAATATATTGAATCAGCTCTGTACGGCCTCAATTGTATTGAGGAAATCGCTATTTTTTATAAGACAATTCCGTCAAATGATGTTTAAAGATCAATCTAGCTCGGGCTTACAGGATTGGATACAGAGCGTAAGTGATTCCTCGATTCCGGAATTATGTGGTTTTGCAAAAGGGCTCCGACAAGATTTCGCGGCAATCAAAAATGCATTCGATCTACCATGGAGCAACGGCCCGGTTGAAGGAAACGTGAATAAGTTAAAGACCCTGAAAAGACAGATGTATGGACGTTGCTCACTTCGCTTACTGGAGAAAAGGCTGATACTAGCTCCTTCGTAACCACCAAAAGTGGGGAAGAACCCGATGCTGACCCGTAATACAAACGATTAAAAAACACTGGATAAATGCCTCACCATATACGAAAATCAATCAAAACCCTCAAAGGTACTTGACACCTATTAGAAATTTGCCGCGGAGCGCCAAGAAGTATTCTTCAATCGTTCAGCAAATCTACCGTTCTTGACTGCCGATTCTATTCTTTCGGGACATAAATTTACTAACGCATATCGCGCCAGATTCAGGTTCGGTATTTGCTAAAATAAGTGAGACGCTGCCTCACTTATTTTACTAACTTCGTTTCAACAAAATTACTAGCAAAAGTCTCTGGCATCAATCTATAACCTTTTATTCTACTCACGTTAAAATGGCGAGTTTTACCTTCTCTCAATAAGCAATTAGCTTTTAAAATTAATCTGGTTTTGCTATTGGCGGTTTCGGGTTCTTCTTCAATCAACTCATTAACATAAATAATCCTTCTTGTATACCTTTCGTTTCTGTCAGAATATTGAATCTCAAACCATTTATTTTCGAGATTTTCTTTATTATCTACATTAAAAAAATCAGTGATTTTTTTGAATTCGAATTTGCTATTATGTAACAATGTTTCTATATCATCTGCGCTGAGTGTATTGAAATCCGATATTTTTGCTAACTGCTCTTCTGTTTTTAGGGTGACTAACTGGTTTGTGAACAAATTTTTAAATCGGTAAACGTAGTAGTAATGTTGCCAAATAATATCCTCTATTTTGAATGGTGTAGCTTTAACTTTCTTGGACGCATTTTCTTCCAATTGGCTGGGCGAATTATACAAATAATGTAAAGTAGGGCTATAGCTCTTAAGTTCCGTTGATAGAGTTTTAATTGCTATCATCGGTATGTACTCCTCACTGTATTTAGATGTTGCATTGTTAAACCATCTTAACTTTACAGACAATTTGGACTTCCTATAACTTATTTTGCCACTTTTTTCATTATACTTCTGATAATCTTCATTGTTTTTAATATCTATTATCGTACCAAGGGGCGGCAAAAAATCTAGTAAATTATTTATCTTCGGCTTCTTTAGTTTCCCGTCAGAATCCGACCATAGTTTTTTCTTTTCGAGTTCTAAATCAACGTTAGTTAAAATAGCCATCTTACCTAATAAGTTCTTTTTCACTTCCTCGGCACCCTTGTCCTTATACTCTATCAAAAGCTTATTATCGCCTTCTTTAATAAATCGAATTTCTCTTCTCTTAAACCAATTATACTCAAAAGAACCGTTAATCGTCGAATAGTATAAGCATTTGTAAGAATCATTATCTTCATACACACCACTAACTGCATTATATTTTGCCCCGTAGTTTTTTTCAACAACAATCATTAATGGCGGTGTGAAATGCGCATAGGTTGTTATCAACACATTTCTGTTGTCTTGAGTATAAGGATGAGCTAAATTGGACACTATGGATCCGATCGGAATTTTCTCATCTTTTTCTTTATAATCTTGCGTATCGATGTACGGATTTGTAGGTTCAGATTTTTCCATTTTAGGTTATTATTTATGCTTGCAATTTAATAAATTTGGGAAGCTTATGCAATGGGATAAATAGCAGTTTACAATTAGGTAGGATCAAAGAGCTTTTATGGCTTTACTATTAGAAATAATAGGTTAGGTGTTTATTGAACCAAGGCTTGAATGCTTCTAGCACTTTGGTTATAAATACTTCAATGATGAAGTTAAATGCTGACAAGGTATCTAAATGTACCAAGACAGTTATAGCTACTAATATAGCAATTATTCTAAATAGTTTGTTCATGTAGTAGATTACTTTATTATGTTTATCGAAATTACAATGACTCAGTAATTGGGTCCTGGTCCGCATGTAAAAATGGTTATGTAAACAATAATGCATTATTGATAGCCCTTGCATGAGCTTTACTTTATACCTATGATCCCTAAACCTGACTGGCTTCAAAGCAAAGGATATATGCACATTACTCCTTCTCTAAATGTTGAGAGTAATTGGAAAATTTATATGCATAAAATAAAATCTCCAAGTTATATTGCTAAATATGCATTTTACCCCCTAATACATCGGATACTCTCAGATCGTAAGTATAAAAAACCAAATCAAAAAAAGCATATAGGAAACAAAAGAGCACATAGTCACAAGATAATCGGCAAGAACACCGTGGAGCGAAGTGTAAAAAAGAGACCATTGCATTATGCCAGCCATTTCGATTCACTGATTTATTCCTACTACGCTCATGAATTAGGGAAACTCTACGAAAAAAAATTGAAAGAAGACCCAGAATTGAATAAAGCTGTACTCGCCTACAGGACAATCCCCGTAAATGAAACCACCGAAAAAGGAAAAAGTAATATTCACTTTGCTCGTGAAGTGCTTGATGAGATTAAAAGTTGTGTTGAAAAGTATGGTAAAATCTCCGCTCTTGCAATTGATCTAAAAAGTTTCTTTTCCTCTATATCACATAAACATCTATATAAGATTTGGTCTAATTTATTAGAAGAGGAAGCTCTACCGGCTGATCACTATAATGTCTTTAAGGCCTGTACTAACTTCAGTTATGTTCTTTATAATGATTTAAAAAAGAATAAAACCGGTTTCGATGAATCACGTCTCTCTAAAATAAGAAAAAGTAAGGGCTTTAAATGCTTTTTCCAATCGAACGAAGAGTTCCGAAAAGAGATAAGAGAAGGAAGATTAAGTATCTACAAAAATCCTTTCAGAAGAATAACCCCAGAAGGAAAGAAAGAGAAGATCGGAATTCCACAGGGGCTTCCTATAAGCGCAGTATTAGCAAATCTATATCTGCTTGAGTTTGACACTACAATTATCAACGAACTAACTAAAAAGCTAGGGGTATTTTATAGAAGGTATTCGGATGATATATTGATTCTGTGTTCCCCAGAACAGGTTGATACGATTGATAAATATGTTAACGAGTTAATCGTGAAGTATGAAGTCGAAATCAGTCAAGAAAAAACAGAGCGATTTCTTTTCAGAAGATTAGTTTACAACAAAAATAAAGATAAAAGAATCACCTCGATTAGGGTAACCCAGTCGGTTTCTATTATAGATTCTCCATTAACTTATTTGGGCTTTGAATTTCGAGGTTACAACACTTTGATAAAATCCACCAATATCGCAAAATACTACAGGCGAATTATCGAAATAATAAAGAGGCGATCAAGAAGAGCGATAAAATTGTCGCAGCATAACCCAACAGTTCCAAGAGCCGTATACATTAATCAAATTAAGAAGCTATATAATACCCCGTTGAAACACGCTAACAAAACCGAAGCTAAACAAGTATTTAGAAGAAGATACTCATTAATAGTGAACGAACGTGGTGATTTTGTCTTCAAGCATTTTGACTTGGAGAGTAAGAATCAATCGAACTACATGTCTTATATCAGGAGGTGTAAAAAAGAATTTGAATCAAATTCTTTTTCACGACAACTACGAAAACGTAGACAGATTATTGGTCAGGCTATTAATAAGCATTTGGTGAATAAGAAATAACTTATCAGCTTTGAAAACACACGATTTAACGAACAATAAACACTGAGCAATTTGGCTGAATTTCAATATCTTTCGAAAAATCACTGTCATTCGCGATTTTTCTTTCAGGATCGTAAACAATAAACAATTTGTGCTTTTCTTTTGGATATTTTGTAATGTCAGCTCCAATTTGATCCGTAATCGCTGCTTTAGAAGTTCTCCCACGCAAATATTTCGCCTCTATTAATAAATTGTAAGCATCTAAAAAAGAATGATCTGGTATAACACGAGCAACTGAAAATTTTATTGTCGGATATTCCCTCCCATAATCAGCGCTTTCGCTTTGAATAAGAGCATGTATAAGGTCATTTAATGCATTTTCATGCTTGGGTTTTTCATGTTCAAATGCTTGAGGTATTGCTACAATGAGCTTCGCTTTAATCACATCAATTAAACACTCTACCGGAGGCTTTAGATATACTCTGTCATCAATATAAGCACATAGAGTATTTGCAACTTTAGGCTTAAGTGGATCTTGAAGAAGCCTTATCCTCTGGAGAGCACTTAATACCTGCGTAGTATGCACTTTTAGCAGATCATAAATTCTCAATGCCTTTTCTGACGGTAGCTGTCCTTTTAAATAAGGTAATATATCAGTTAATGGCGCTAACATTTCATATTGGAAGTTCAGTTCTGTAAAACCGTTGTATTTTACAATTGCTCTGATATAGTCATTTAAATGTGTTCGTGATTCTAAACTAACAACAGGATCTCTCGCGATATCAACATCATAAATTGCGTCGAAGTCCTCGAGACCCGAAGCAAACGCTGCCAATCTCCTATCAACGCATTGGGAACATCCCCCGCAATGAGTTGCTTGAGAATTATTTTCAAACCTAAGAAACGTTTTTGTACATGAGATTGTGGAATTGATATAATTGATCTTGCCCGCCGACTCGATTTTCTTAAAAATATCGGTTTTAGTATTATACAGAAAAGGGTGAATAATGGGGCGGTGCTCTCCTCCAACAACAGAATAGAAATTTTCAAACAACTGCAAAGTTTTAGGATGTGTCGTTCTACTAGCTCGAGCATTTATCAAATCAGCCCGCTTTGAAAAGTTTAAAGACGTTATGCCATTTTCAAATACGTAAATATCCTTTTCTGAAGCAAGCGTAGACAGCGCATAAGCAATTGTCGTATATAAAAATATTCGTGTTCGCTGGGTTTCCTCAACTGCTCGTTCACCATGAAGATGAAGATTACAATAGAAAGGAAAATACTGAATTCTATTAGGAAAATCGTTCTGAAGCAGACCATATATGCCTTTCTGAATTTTTGAAACTCCAGTTGTATTAGACCTGTGGCTTACTAAAATTAAATTTTTATCCGTTTTCGTAAGAATTTCAAGAGCGCCAGCTAGCGAGTCTAGACCGCCAGAAAAAAGACAGATAATGGAATTTTCTTTTTTTTCCAACTGAATCGCTTCATTGTCATAAAGACTTACTTGGCCAAAGTCCGTCCCTCCTTCTTGAAATTTAAAAGTATATTCTAAATCACCAGAAACGAAAACCAAGGCTTCAGATAATGACTTCGAGACTTCAGGACGAGACCAAAACGAAACGTCTCTTACTTTGATAAAAAAATCCAATTGTCGAGACCAGCTGTGATATTCGAGGCTATCATTAGCGCCACGGCCGATCATTCTGTCAGCCGCATACACGTACCCTGCTATTTCTAACAAATCTTTAATACGATCGGGAAAATGGCAGTTAACAGATTTAATGAAGTGTGGCAAATCAAGATTTATATTCTGCCCTTTAGTAGAGGTATCGATACACAACTCATGAATATGGCTTGGAACATATTGTTTCAATTTTCGAGGGGAAGTACGAGCTCCACCACACAACACGATATGGTGGTTAGATTTAATCATTAGCTATTTCCTCCCTTACTAGCTCGCTGTTTATTTTCTGAAAAGCAAATGAAAGGAAACCTCTTATCCTCTTATCAGTTGGTAATTTTTCTCTTGCATATTTATTAAACCATGCCGCTGCGAATGACTGCGTTATTTTTGAAGTCTCAAATGCATGTTTTGCAATCCTATCAATATGAGTTTCTAAATTTTTATTAAACTGTGTTCTATCATAAAGGTTGTTAATCTCCGCTGCTGCCTCCCTCTCTAAAAAATATTTTAAATATCGTTCTGTAAATTTCGAAAAAAACAATCTAGACAATTCACAAAACCCAGCTCCATTTGAAGCTTTCCTCCACAATTCAAGGCTCCCATCATTAGACTCAAAAAGATTTTGCTGCCCGGTCTCGTTGACTCTAGCCCATTCACTAATCGTTTCGATAATCGACTGAACTGCAAAAGATGAGTATTCCTGAGAGTCAATATCTTCTAAAACGTAATTTTGTATGCAAAATGCCAAGTCATAGAGGTTGAAGTTTTTCGGAAGGACTATCCCTTGTCCCTGTAACTTCTCAAGTGCGTCGTCTGACTTTGCTAAATGCGCAAGTGTTAATATGAATTTGAAAGCAGCAAAAACACTAGAATCAGAAGTTATGTCTTGGAATCTACTCCTGACATTTCTTGTAGCTTGAGAAGCTATTTCTGCAATATTATCCTCACTATCAGTATAATTACCAACACTTCTCACAATATTTCGCCACCGCTCACTTTTAGGTAAAGTTCCAATACGTTCGTGACCCATAAATTTAGATTTTACAGTGAATATACTAAAATTTCAAATAAGTGCTTCGTTCTAATTTGATTAACTGATTCTAATAGTTTATTCTGAATCACCTTTTTTATATGTAACCTTTCTTTTATAAAAAGTAATATTTCTACCTTTAAAATACCCTCTACCATATCCTTTGAACATACTTAGCAACGTAATACTTGTAAAAAACAAGGTAAATGCTATAAATGGCTTAAATTTTTCAGAATTTGAACAAAGACAAATAGTTATATTATTTTCCGACATAAATTTAACAGCGAATAAGCTCCAAACGAAAATAAACGCACAGCTGACTATTTCATTGATCTTCGATACTGAATAACTAGACTTCAGACCAACGGTTTTATATAACGGACCGTAATATCGATCTTCCAACAAGTCAATATAACATTCCCAATGCCTTTGCCATGACTTACTTCCTTTATTTATGAGAAGCCAACCAGTAGAAAATACAATACCGAGACAACAGATCACAAAAAGCTCGTCAGGTTTATCGTTACTAACATCATTTTTCCAAACGAGAAAGTACGCTGCAAATGCTGGAACCTGAAACAACCAAAAATAGTTGGTCCTTTTCCAATATAACTCTATTTCAAAATCTCGCACCTTCCATGCCTTTTCCAGTAATTCTTTCCACCTCAGTTCTTTTTCCAACACTCCATTAGGCATCTTTTGTTCGAATCTTACAACAAATTCCTCTGCACTTATTGGATTAAGTTCATTGGGATGTTCTTTATAGAATAATGATCTGAAAGGTGGGCATGCTATCATCAGAACGATGAAAATAATAACTGTTAAAATAAAAAGCTGTAAAAGTAATTGGTCATCCATAGTAAATAATTTACTGTAAATATTTTGTTTTAATTTCTCTTGATAATCCTTCTAAATCGGGAAAAATAGAAGATTCGCTAATTCCCGTACGTCCCAACTCATTGACCATTTGTGGCACATACTTCCTAGTTAATACTTATTTGTACAATGAAATTGGTCTCTTAACAGAAAACTTTTCTTTACCAATAAAGAATTTATCATATTTATTCATACTAAATTCGTAATGCTTTATCAACCCCAAACCCTTGCAGACTCTGCATCAAAAAAATGCAATTCTATATAGCCCTTTTTCTTTCGCTTTGCTAATAGTCTCTCAGCTTTTGTGATTATCTCTTTATTTGATTCTGAAGTAATATCTCCATATAGACTAATGAACAATGATTTGATGCTGCAGTTGGGTATCAACTTTAAGATATGATCATCATTGTCTGCTAACGAATGTCCATAAATAAAAAGACAACCACCAATATGGCTAAAGCTCCTTAGACCTCTAGACAGGTAATTGCTATGCATAATTCTATCTGTTTTCTCTCGACTGGTTCCTTCGGAAACAAATAATGGATATAAATCTGTATTCAGTGCATTACGAATTTGTTCAACCAATCGTATGCCTGTATTTATCCATGTATATTTTTGAAGTTCTGCACCAGAATCAAATAAATGTAGAGCCCCGTGTAAGTAGAATAGATTTTGTCCGTCCGTCTTTTCAATATCCCAAGTCACAAAATTAGCTTGTCCATTATCAGGCGTCCTAAATCCATCATCGGAACGGAGCTCTTTTGTTTCTTGGAAATGCATAAAAGTCCAGTATAATAAAAGATCATAATTAAGGGTATAGCAATTGTTAAAGTTGGACAAAAAGTTTCTACAATTCTGATATTCCTCTTCTAAAATTTCAGAAGGGTTCTCTGGATGGCTATTAGCTATAGTATTAACCAAAATACTTTTAAGTTCGTCCACATCATTTTTCAAACTTGTAATAAGATACAGGTTCTTGGGATCATAAATAGTTAAAACATGTATTGCATAATTCAAATGTTTAATTACTAGCTCAAAATCCTTTGTTCCTAAATGGTCAAAAACTTCCTTTATTTCAGGATTTATCTTTTGGAAATCGGCTTGTTGATATAATGAATCGTAACGGAAGATGTCTTTTCGACAAGCTATACTAAAACCGTTGCCTATAAGAAGGTGCCTTTTGTTACAAACTGAACTTATTTCTAAAGCTTCCTGAAAAGTGATTTTTTTGTACATATATGTATTTTATCGTTAAATAATCGCATGCTTATAACAGAGCATCCAAGTTTAGTAACCTAAGCCGCCCTCTCTTTATCATAATACCCTATACTCTGCACAATCTCCTCAGAAAAATTATAGATATCATCCAGGCTTTGGATATCGTGTTTGGTTTCCTTTTTATCCTTATCGAATAAACCGATCCTTAAGCGGTTTGCCGTGAAATAAAAGCGGCAGATGGGTCTTCGGTTATTATCGTCCAACAGTACACCGCAATACGACTGCGTATCGCGCATATAGATACGCCCCACCTCCACTTCCTTACGGAGGATAGACTTCACGATCAGGAATCCATCGATCTCTTCCTGTGTGGTGATAATCAGTGATTCCGGTTCGGCAGGCGCTGGAGCAAGCTCTGCAGTGGTTTCGGTTTCTTTCTTCAAGGCACTCTTCAGCCTTTCGCTGATCTGATCGTTCACGATCTGGGTGAATACTTTCTTGGTAAGCGTGGTAAACTGATCGAGCACTTTAGCGGTTACCAGCCCGGGATATACCTGCCGGGCGAAATAGCGTACAAACTCCTCATTGGGATTATGGATCTCGGCATTGATCAGGATCTTGATCTCATTGAAGAATTTCAGATCGCTGGCCGTATTGGAGATGCTCTCCAGATCGAAAACGGCCTTATGGAATTTACGGAGCTCGGCGATCTCATTATCCCGCATCTCGGTGATCTTGAATTCAAAGAAGGGCTTTTCGTCCATCTTATTGGGTGTTACCAGATCGGTATAAAAGCGGTATTCGAGCCCGTTGGTCAACAGGCTGAACTTGGCTTCTGTCGTATGGAAATAACGGAAGAGCTGCGAATTGTGCGGATCCAGGCCATCGGCATAATGCTTGCACTCGATGAGGATAACGGGTTTATCGTCCTTCAGTATAGCGTAATCTACCTTCTCCCCTTTCTTAATGCCGATATCGGCCACAAACTCGGGGTGTACCTCAAAGGGATCGAACACATCATAGCCCAATATGCGCAGGAAAGGCATAATCAGGGATGTTTTGGTGGCTTCCTCGGTTTTGATCTGCGGAAGCAGGCGGTCTACCCGCTTGGCGAATTGCTGGATTTCATCTTTAAAGTCCATCGTGTTTGAGTTTAGATTGTTGATTTGATGCTTTTTGTTTTATTTTCTGCTCGGCTAGCGTAGCCTGTTTGCTGCGTAGCCAGTTCTTAATCGTTATACAAAATTACACACCGTTTAGCCTGTGTTTTTACGGTTTCCCATAATCGACGATTTTCTCGCTTAATTTTTATGATTATGGCTTACAGACCTTACAGGCCGCATAGCCGTTCTTTTGCGCGTCTTTCAGGCTGGTCTCGATTTTGCTCTTGCTCAGGTAGCGGCAGCTACCTCTATGGTATTTCTCTCCCGTTCGGGTGACGTATACAACGGTTTCCTTGCCGACCTCAAGCTTGTTGTTCGGATTTGTTGTAGCTAAGCTGGCATTGGGCGTTAAAGCCGTAAAGACCATGATGCTCAGCAACAGGTACATTTTCAGCTGTAGCACGCACTGCTGAAAAGACAAAAGGCCTTTCTTTCGGTGTGGTATTGACATGTGTGTGTTTGGTTCTTGGCTGACTGTGGCAATTACGGGATATGGCGCGGAGATGGTTGAGGTTCGGCTTGTTGGTTCAGGTAATTGTTCGGTCGGTTATTTATTTTTATTTAATACGGTTTGTTTTAGTTGATTGACGGGAGCTAATTTAATAAAGTAAACAGTATTTCGCAATAGGTTGAGAAAAATTGTTTATTATTATTCATAGAATTTTTTGGTCACTACAGGCCTGAATCATCTTTACGCTCATTTCATAAGGCAGGTTTCTCCAACGCACGAAAGCCACATCTGATTTTTTAGCGGTACCTACCAAATAGAAAAGCCACGCATTTTGAATGCATGGCTTCTGTTAATTAATACTTCCATTGATTTATAACTTCTCTACAACTTCCAAAGGTAATTTAAAGCTTTCAGCAATCAGATGAATAGCAACACCAGACTGCTTTAAGGATTTTGCCGACTCAAGCCGCTCCTGTTCTGCTTTGGTACGTTCTTCTTCCTGCGTTTTCTTTGTCGCTTCCTTTGCAGCCCTTTTTGCTGCTTCTTTTATCGCATAATCAAAGGCATTCTGGGTATCCCATTTGGTTTTTAAACTTGCTTCGTATGACATACGTTCCATCCTGTTAAGCTTATCCAAAAACTTTGGGATCTTGTCCATATTGCTGATATGCTTGAGCGGATAGAACCATTTATCCCGCTCGCTGTCCAACGCACCTTCCGTTTTTACAAAAAAAAGACAGATAACGCACTCCGATCAGTAACCCGTTCTGAAATAAAGTGGAAAACAGCAATCGTAGCCGCACGCTATATAAATGGAAGCAATAACGGAAGGAGCAAAATTAAGGGCTTAATTAAACCTTGCCCGAAATTCCAGCGGACTTACTTTAGCTTTGCTTTTAAAAAGCTTATTGAAACTTTGCGGATGTTCAAATCCAAGTTCGTAAGCTATCTCACTAACAGACAGTTCCGTAGTCGATAATTTGTGCTTAGCCTTTTCAATCAGCTTTTCGTGTATGTGCTGCTGTGTATTCAACCCTGTTAGACTTTTTAGCAGACCGCGTAAATACGTCGGCGAGATATTCAGGTTGTTTGAGATGTACTGCACCGTTGGAAGTCCCCTTGTTATCAGATTGTCATTATCGAAATAATCTGTCAGCAATGTTTCCAGACGATCCAGTACATGGTGGTTGGTAATACTCCTTGTGATGAACTGCCGTTGATAGAACCGCTCGGCATAATTTAGTAACGTTTCTACATGCGATAGTATAATATCCTGACTGAACTTATCAATGTTGGATTGATACTCATGCTGAATGTTCTTCACAATATCATTAATGATAGCTTCTTCCCTGTCAGAAAGGAACAGCGCTTCACTGACTGCATAATCAAAGTATTCATATTTACGGATTTTCGCGGCAAGCGTAGTCCCCCAAAAAAAATCAGGATGTATGAACAGCATCCAGCCCTCTAGGTTAACGGGCACACCACCGGCTTCCCCACTCAAGATCTGTCCCGGAGAAAGGAAAGCCAAAACACCTTCATTGAAGTCGTATTTCTGCTGCCCGTAAAGCAGTTTATCGCATCCTCTTTTCATCGTGATCACATACAGTTCAAATATCACGGCATCGATGCCCGAATCTTTCGGCATTTTGCTGAGATCCACCCACCCGATGAGGGGATGCAGTGGCTTGGGCATTCCCATCAGGCGATGTATCTCGGTGATACTTTTTATCCTGTACGGTGTTGATTTCGCCATGTCTAAAACCTATCTTTAAATGGATACTTTAACCATATCATAAGCAGCGGCATGACCAGAAAAGGAATTTCGATCAGTACCATTTTAAAATCACCAACATGCACTGCCAACGCCATGATTATAACAATCGATACCGCATTCAGCATATTTCCAAGGAAAAACGTTCCGGGAAAAAGCAGCAAAACACCTATTAAAAGCGTCATCAAGCCAAAAATCGGGATTACCCCCTCCCGGATGCCCAGTTCCTGCATCATCTTCATGGATTCGGGATTATTTTTATAATTAAACGTGTCCCAACCATGTTTGAACGCCAGAAAAACGGAAACCAGCAGCAAAATCAGTGATATAATATCCTTTAACATATCATTTTAAAATAAATTTATTCGACTTCTACGGATACCGATTTCGATGTTAAGGTACAAAAAAAGCTATCGGTATTCCAACTTTACGCAAGAGCAGTACGAAAATCAAAGCTATACGTGTGACAAGATATCTCTCTATTACTGCTATACTGCTTTTGATCTTTCCCTGAACCGCTTAAACTCTTTATGCCCAAATCTGATCAGCATACCGGGGGCAATGCGGCTCAACGTACCGATGACTTTTATTAAAAGCGGCTTGATTTCCAACGTGTCGTTCTTAAGGGATTTCACGACGATGTTCACCATTTTATCCGCATCCATCATCTGGCTTGGTTTGGGCTGTATTACCCAATCGCGCTGTAGGTTGGTGTTTACTCCCGGAGGGATCATCTCGAAAACTTCTACACCGGTGTCCTGCAATTGCAGTCGCAGGGCGCGTGTATAGGCACGCACTCCGGCTTTGGTAGCACTGTATATTGGCGCCGCTGAGTAGGGCATATAGGCAATCCCGGAGGACACATTGACGATTGCTGCAGTTGGTTGTTCTAACAGGTGGGGCAGAAACCGGTGTACCATTTGCACGGTTCCCGTAAGGTTAATGTCGATTTCACTGGCAAGATCCGCTATATCTCGGGAAGAATCCCGGAGGTCGATCAATCGCATCGCACCCGCGTTATTGACGATGATGTTCAGTTTCGGGAATAGCTTGATGACATCGTTGTACAATTGTTCGATGTCACTGGGCTTACTCACATCGCTCTGAAACGTGTGCACATTCGGGTACTGCGCTTTGGCACTATTTAGCGTATCGACGTTTCTACCTGTTATTATAAGCGTGGCCCCCTCTTGAGTGAGCTGCTTGACCATTTCCAGACCAATCCCGCTGGAACCGCCTGTAATGAGTATCGTGCTGTTTTTTAAATCCATCTTTCCTTTTTTTATATGATGATACAAAGGTCTGTATGCATCGGGAATCGGAAGTATCCAAAACGACTTTTGATGTAGCCAAAAAGTAAAAAAAACAGCGTTTAGACGACTATATATCAAAAAATTATAGGCAAAATTCGCTACAGCATTTCCTACATCCCTCGAGCCTACAAAGCCTCCCTCTCTAATGTCCGTATAAGACTTTTCGTCAACGGTTTCCTACTAAAGGTGAAAGGACCACTCACAGGATTCTTTGCCTACCATACTGAAACATTTTATGCGCATTTCATAAGCCCTTATTCCCCCACGCACGAAAATATCATTTACATTGCAAAGCCATATGCTAAATAAAAAAGCCATGCATTTTGAATGCATGGCTGCTGTGAATGGATACCTCCAGATCAGCTAGCGCCTTTCGATCAGTAAGCCGCTGTAAATCTTGTCTGATGGTGTTTCGGATGTTCAACCTCATCAGCAATAACAACTGCTAAATCTTCAACCGACAATACACTCCTTTTGTCATCGTCGAAAACCGGAAAATCCGTTCCCAAACGATACTTGCCTGTTCTGCCTGTTTCTATGTGGTTCATTTCAAAAGGCGGACTAAAAAACACCCAATCCAATTCATTTTCTTCCTTTAGTATGTTATGGTAATCTCTTGCTGCCGAAGCACCTATATAAAATCCCTTTGGAAAATCGGGCATGTCAACAACTTGAACGCCTTCCGAAATATACAAACTTCCTGCACCTCCAATAACAATATAGCGTTTAACACCCGCAAGTTTTACAGCTTCCTGAATGGCTTCTGAACCTGCAATAAAATCATTGTAAAGGTTTGGATTTTCCCAACCTGCATTGTAAGCACTCACAACGGCTTCATTGTCTTTTAAAATTTCCGCAAGTTCCTTTACGTTCAAAACGTCGGCTGAAACAACTGTCAGATTTGGCTTATCCGATGCGTTTACATTTCTTGAAATTCCGGTAACGCTGTGGTTTCGATTTACCAATTCGTTTGTGATGCTTTTACCCACAAAACCTGTTGTCCCAATTACTGCTATTTTCATTTTTTCTGTATTAAATTTTATGCTACAAAATTACAAAGCATAGTTACATTATTTACAACTGTTACCTATTGGTAAGTGGTTTACATTTGGTAAGTAGTAGTTCAATAGGTAATTGTTTTTTATACTTTTGCATATATGAAAAAGCAAAATTCAAAACTTTCAGATGCTTGTAAGCTGCAAATTCAAGGTGTTAAAGACACACAGGATTTGTTGAGTGGCAAGTGGAAAACAGCCATTGTAGCTGCACTTTACGTAAATGGGAAATTCAGATTTATGGATTTAGGCCGGCATATAGAAGGCATTGCATCAAAGGTATTGTCAAAAGAGTTAAAAGATCTGGAAATGAATCAGCTTGTCAAACGAACGGTTTTGGATACCATGCCTATTACTGTCGAATATGAACTTACCGTACAAGGCAAAAGCCTGAATAAAATCATCTATGCAATGGCTGAATGGGGAATTGAATACAGAAAGTCAATACTGAAAAAGTAACGTCATAAACCTCACCCCATTTGATTTTATAGCACACTTCGTCCCATAAGGCCGGTGTTCCCCATCGTACAAAAGCATCGTCTAAATTTTAGTGGTAACTAATAAACAAAAAAACCACACAAAAAAATGCGTGGCTCGATTATGTATAATAAACAAATATTAATCTACTTTTTCTTCTTGTTCAGCTGCGCACGAATCTTTTGGACGAATTCAATAGAAACCTGTGCAGCTTGCGCAGCTTTCTCGTCTGTAAAGTCAAATTCCAGCAAAAGGTTTTCTACAAACTCTCTACTTTTCTTTTGTTCACCCCTTCGTTCGCCCTTTCGTTCTCCCTTTTGGATTCCTTGTTTGGTTGCCCTATCCAGCAGTAGTTCTTCTATACCCATAATTTCGCTCCTTCCTGTGATTTCTTCGATTTGCTTCTCAAATATAATTAGATTTTCCTCGTTTTCAAAACGCACGTAATACTTTAAAAAGTTCATCAGCGCTCTGATCTTTTTGTTTTCTAGCTTCTTTTCCACCAACCTGCGCAATACCTGTAACTTCAGATCCAATAGCGCTATGTCACGCGCCTGCGCACCTCTTATCCCTTTTCCGGCAAATGCCATTTTGGCCGTTAGGGCAACCATCGCGAAGGGATTATCATTGGCCTGAAGATCTTCGTCATCCTGCAAAGCGATATGATAGGTGTTGAAACGATATCGAATACTAGTGCCCTGATGTTCCGTCTCATAACTGCTTGGTCGCTTTACTTTACCGGCGTCAGTGAATATCGCATAAGCGGTAATCGGTCTGTTGTACTTGTCCAGTATCCGGTAATAATAGGTGAACATCCGTTCCGAAAAGTTTTTATGATATCTGCCCTGAACTTCCACATGCACCAGGATCCATTCCTCCTCTCCGCTCCTGCTATATACCTGTACCAGCTTGTCCACTACTTTCGGGCTGAACTCTTCGCCTTCCGGCGGGAAGAGCTGCTCGAGTTCCTTGTCCAGAAAGGTGACCCCTCTATTCAGGTCATAAACCTCATCGGCATTTTCATGCATAAAGCGCAGGAAATCGTCAAAAACTTCTTCCAGAATGCCCTTCCACAACAGATCGTCTTTTTTGGCCATACGTGATTGATTTTCGGTATGGCGCTAAAGTAATATGCTGAATCAGGAATAGCGATTTTGTTCAGTGAATGAACAAAGTGAACAGAGGTTGTGTCTCCATTTTATCAAAAATTCTTATGCTATCTTTACCTGAATTATTTTTGAAACAACAAGGTGCATGATATTAGTTTTTATAACTTAGTGTAGTAGCATCTAAAATCACATGGTTGAGGTAGCGATAACAAATCAATATTCATTCGATAATAAACCTTAAAAAATTGGAACTTCGTGTAGCAAGGCATACCAATAATCTACAACCACTGATTAGATTCTATTCAGCAATATTTGGTTTGGAAATACTCGGCTCTTTTCAGAACCACGATAATTACGATGGTGTATTCCTCAGTTAGCCAACTTAGAAGATAAATTACGTTCCGCCGGAATATTGGGCAGTTGAGAAGGAAAATATAATACCCCATTTGATTTTATAGTACACTTTGTCCCATAAGGCCGGTGTTTCCCATCGTACAAAAGCATCGTCTAAATTTTAGTGGTAACTAATAAACAAAAAAACCACACGAGGAATGCATAGCCGCTGCTTATTAATATGTTTTGCTTAACGGAACACCTGCCGATTGGTAATTTCGCTACAATAAGAGGCGGATGCAAAACTCAGGATTGTTGATTGATCATCGTACCAGGCTTCGATTAGTGGCTTATTCTTGCTATATTGGTCGCTATACTACGAATAGCAGTAATTAATGAACAAGAAAGCTTATTATCACCCGCTCACCTGCGCCTGCACGCTGATGGCTTGGTTATTGTCATGGTCGGTTCAGGCTCAGACCGTAGCAGACTTTACCCTGCCGACGAACTGGACAGAGGAAGCGCTCTCCGCAAAAACACCCTTACCCGAATATCCGCGCCCGCAAATGGTTCGTTTCGACTGGCAAAACCTGAATGGGCTGTGGGATTATATGGGCGGTGCCAAGCTTGCTGATCCACGTATGGCCGAAACTGCTCCGGAATTCCCGGCATCCGGCGAGAAGATTCGCGTGCCTTTTGCACCAGAGTCCGAGCTGTCCGGCATTGTGCGAAAGGGGGAAACTTTTTTATGGTATAAACGAAATATAAACATCCCACGCCCCTGGAATGATAAGCGCGTGCTGCTGCATTTTGGTGCCGTAGATCATTTCGCGGTGGTGTTTGTCAACGGCAAAAAAGTGGGTACGCATGGCGGTGGATACGAGGCTTTCCATTTCGATATCACCGATTATTTGACTACGCGTGAAAACACGGTGGTAGTCGGTGCTTATGATCCGAACGATGGCAAAGTGCCCTGCGGAAAAAATGGTGATAAAGGCGATTACACCTTCAGCTCGGGAATTTGGCAAACCGTATGGATGGAGCCGGTTGAACAGCAGCACATCACCCACCTCAAACTGATACCGGATCTGGAGAACGACCGACTGGCTATCACGGTATTTTCACCCAAGAAAGGACTCAAGGTAGTCGCCAACGCAAAAGAAGGCGCCAAAGCGAAGGCCAGCGCGGATGGTCAACCTGGCGAAACATTCTATCTATCTGTTGAAAATCCCCGCCTTTGGACTCCCGATGATCCCTTTTTATATGACTTAAACCTGCAACTGGTAGATGCTAAAGGCAAAACGGTGGATCAGGTGGATTCCTATTTTGGCATGCGCTCCGTTCGTATCGAAAAGGTCAATGGTGTTAACAGAACCATATTAAACGGCAAGTTTGAGTTTCAGCTAGGCCTATTGGATCAGGGTTATTGGCCGGATGGCGTCTTTACGGCACCGACGGACGAGGCTTTGCGGTATGATATTGAGCTGGCGAAAAAGACGGGATTTAATGTCGTGCGCAAACATATCAAAGTAGAACCACAACGCTGGTACCATCACTGCGATAAAATTGGGGTGTTGGTATGGCAGGATATGCCCAACTTATGGTATCCGGATGAAGTCGACTCGGTAGCTGTTCGTGCGCAGTTCAGAAGTGAATGGAAAGCTATAATGGATCAGCTGATCAGTGTTCCTTCCATTATTATGTGGGTACCGTTTAATGAAAACTGGGGCGCGTTTGAAGTGGCCGACATTACCGACTGGACAAAAAAATACGATCCGACACGCCTGGTCAACGGCTTGTCCGGCTACAACTATGCACCCGGCTATCGCCCGGCTCCCGGCGATCCCGGGAATGGCGACTTTGTCGACCTACATCACTACGGTGAAATGAAGGATAAATATTTTCCCGAACCGGATGAGCAGCGCGCGGCTTCATTGGGTGAATTTGGCGGGAAGGGATTATTTGTGCGCGGCCATCTATGGCCAGTGCCCAATAACGCTTACGAAGTGATGATCAATTCCGAGATCTTGACCGATACCTACATTTATTTGCTGAACGAAGTGGAGCAACGCATGCTCTACCGAGGATTGAGTGCCGCTATTTACACGCAAACGACTGATGTGGAGCATGAGATCAACGGTTTGGTGACCTACGACCGTAAAGTGGAGAAGATGGATTTCGAAAAGGTGAAATGGATCAACGAAGCGATACTGAAGAATGGCCGGAACATGGGTGCTAAAAAGAATATCAGCTCCATCGTGCGCGAATATCCGGTGGAGTAGGGATTTGAATGAAAGTAAAGAAGCCACCTTTCCAAATTCAAGAACAGAGAAACAAACGGAGGTGAATAACAAAAGTAACAAAAAATCTAGGCTATATGGACTTCGCTAATGATTCAGGGCCTCAGCGAAATCCTGTGGAGCCGCTTCACAACACAGGCCTTACTCTTCGCTTTTCACAGGATTTATTGCCCATCTCTGGCCTGAATCATTTTGACGCTCATCCCATGAGGCCGTTATCGGCCAGCACACAGGCAATAACCTAACTCCCCTTCACTTTCGGGCTGAACTCATCGCCTTCGGGTGGAAAGAGCTGTTCAAGTTCCTTGTCCAGAAAGACGATCCCTTTATCCAGGTCATAAACCTCATCGGCATTTCCGTGCATAAAACGTAGGAAATCGTCAAAAACTTCTTCTAGAATGCCCTTCCATAACAGATCGTCTTTTTTGGCCATACGTAGTTGGGTTTTCGGTATAGTGCTAAAGTAATGTTCCGAATCAGGACGAACGATTTTGTTCAGGGAATGAACAAAGTGAACAGGGATTGCATCTCTCCTTTATACAAAATTCATATGCTATCTTTACCTGAATTATTTTTGAAACAATAAGGTGCATTCGATAATACACTTTAAAGAATTGGAACTCCATTTTTATCACAGGCAATAAGGATAGAATCAAGGGATTTAATGCACGTTTACAAAAGCATTGAGATTATTCATTTCGTAAACTTTTAACGGGATTTGTCAGAGCAGCTTTTATCGATTGAAAGCCAATGGTCAAACTGGCAATAAATATGCTGAGTACTGCGGCTATGGCAAAGATCCACCAGGGAATGGAAATTCGATAGGCGTAATCTTGAAGCCACCGTTGCATTAGAAACCAAGATATTGGAAAAGCTACCACCATGGATATCATTATAAGTTTTAAAAAGCCAAAAGAAAGCATAGCGGTAATATTTGAAACGGTAGCTCCTAAAACCTTGCGAATGCCTATTTCCTTCACCCGTGCCTGTGAACTATAAATGGACAGCCCAAATAAGCCTATACATGAAATAAAAACGGCAATGCCTGAAAAGATCTTAAACAACCACCCCGTACGCTGTTCTGATTTATACAATTGATCGTAATCTTCATCTAAAAAACTGTAACGGAATAAATGCTCTCCATTATATTTTTTCCATATTTTTTCGAGATTACTTATGGCCGCCGCTGTATTTTTACCGGTAGTTTTAACAAACAGCTGCTGTCCTGCAGGTTTATAAGTGAATACCAACGGATTAATTTTTTCTTTCAATGATGCAAAATGAAAATCTTTTGCGACACCTATAATCGTACCTTCAACATGATTCAAATAAAATTTCTTACCTATAGGGTTAATTAAACCCGCCTCCCTGATAGCAGTTTCATTTAGGATGAAATGAGCTGAATCAGCTTTTGTGCCGGTAAAACTATTCCCTTTAACAGACAATTTGAACATCTCCATAAAATCCCTGTCGATTTCCATTGTATGGAGAAGGAACGTACTGTTTGGATCTTTACCTTCCCAATGCGTATCGGTAGTAGCCAGCTCATGATTGACCATACTGGAAGTAGCGCTGCTTACGGCTAATATACCGGATTGAGAAATTAACTGGTTCTTAATGGTTGAAAAATGATCTTGAATTTCATGCATGGGCAATGAAATTACATAGGATTTATCGTAACCTAGTTTCTTCTCCCGAATAAAACTCAGTTGTTGTTCGATTATTAGCATACTGGTAATTAAACCGATAGAAAACATGAATTGTACAACAACCAGTACTTTTCTAAATAGATTATTGTTCATACCGTTGCCTGTATTTCCCTGTAAACTCCTGATGGGTTTTAGTTTAGCCAATGAAATGGCAGGATAGATACAGGAAACCAGCATTGTGAAAAGTAGCGTTGCACCAATTATTTTCCATACATCTATGTTGAGTAGACTAAACGTGATAGTTTTTCCTGTAATCGTATTGAAATGTGGAATGATTGCGTAAATAAATAGTAATACTAAGGCAACTACTACCAGAAAGAGCATTAATGTTTCAACGATAGATTGAAAAAACAACTGGCTTCGCCCGGCCCCCACAATTTTCCTGACACCGATTTCTTTAAATCTGAATAAAATTCTGGCAGTGGAGAGGTTTACATAGTTAATGGAGGCTATCAATAAGATCAAGAGCGCAACGACAAAAAAGGTTTGTACGGTACGCATTCCTAAAGATGCTCCTTCCGCATCAAAAAGATGTATTTTGGTTAGCGGTTGCAAAAGATAACTGCCTTCTTTTTCGGCAAGGGGTTGATGCTTTAAATGAACCCGTTTCAGATTTTCTTTAATGGTATTTAACGAGATATCCGGTTCCAGTTCTAAATAGGTTTTAAAAATATAACGCGACCAATCTTGGGATAAAAAGGCATCCCACACGCTTATGGAGGTAATGGGAAATAGCATATCAAACTGAATACTCGAATTCTGCGGACAATCTTCTGTAATACCGGTAATGGTATAGGTTTGGTTATTATCTGCAACCAAAACCTTTCCAATAGGGTCTTTCTTTCCGAAAAAAGCACTGGCTGTACTTTTGGTCAAAACGACTGATTGCTTATCGGGAAATGGGTTATGAATGTTTCCGGCTATCCATTTGAAATCAAACACCTCAAAAATAGACGCATCTGTATAAAGCATCTCCCCCGCTTCAAAAATCTTTCCGTCATATTTAAAAAATTCGTTATCTCCTCTGGGCGCTACTCTTACCGCATTCTTGATGCCAGGGACTTCCTTTAGCGCATGTTCGGCAAGCGGAGCTTGAGCACCATCCCATACCTGTTTCGTGCTGCCACTACCCACCGATGAACTCACTTTGAATATGTGATCTGCATTATTATTAAAGCGATCGTAACTTAACTCATCATGAACCCACAGCAGAATAAGTATGCCTATTGCTAGCCCCAACGTAAGGCCTACAATATTGATTGCACTATAAAATTTGTTTCGCAGAAGGTTTCTGAAAGCGGTTACGAAATAGCTTTTTATCATAATGATCTATATAATTGATTTACAACCCAATATTACTGCCAAAGTGTTCATCAGCGTTTACAGCACTTATGCGGGTTATTGTGTATTATATAGTGTTCGGATGTGGACACTTAATGTACGATTTTGAACAATTGAAATACTATGCTCATAAACCTCATCGTGTGCATCCCGGATATTTGAATTAAGAGCGTATGAAGGTTATAGTGAAGATGCAGTAAGATGAAAAAACTAACTGTAAAACAGATACAAAAAAACTACAATTGTAGTTTTAAAATTACAAAAATAGTTTTATGTTTGTATAATGAAACGACTCAGTGAAAAAGAAGAGGCTTTGATGCACATTATATGGCGGCTAAAAAAAGCTTTTGCTAAAGAAGTACGAGAAGAATTACCTCCTCCTAAACCGCATATTAATACCGTTGCCACTACCATGAAAAGATTAGCAGACAAGGGATATTTAAAAATTGAAGATTTTGGGTCAACCTATCGATACGTACCTGCAATTAGCAAAAGAGCGTACACTAATAAATTTTTAAGACCTCTGTTGGCCAGTTTCTTTGGTAGTTCGATTAAAAATGCGGTTAGTTTCTTCGCGGAAGAGGAGGAAATATCTTTGGAAGAACTAAAGGAAATCGTTGATATAATAGAGAAAAAAAAGCGAGGATAAATGGAAACGCTAGCGAGTTTTTAAAAGTGAATATTATCCTTTCTGGATTGTATTTTTTCTACTATGCGTTGTGCCGCTCGCGTAAGCTCCTTATTTACAACCGTATTTTTTTACTCGGCACCATTGTGTCGTGCATCGTACTCCCATTAATCTCATTTACCAAAGACATCAGAATATCCGACAGAATTCCGATTTTATTTGACTTACACAGCACCATTATAAATTCTACCGGAATGCTAAATGGACAGGTGCTGGAAACAAACGAATTTTCAAAGTCACTCGTCTCTCCCCTAGCTTCCGGCGGCTTGCCGCTATCTTCCATCCTTTTTCATGTATATCTGGTAGTGATGCTTGGATTGGCCATCCGATTGATCCGACAGCTTTTACAAGTCCGAAAAATTATTAAAAAAAGCAGTAAATATCGAGCGGACGATCTCGTTTATTGCGATATCACGAAAGAACTGGCACCATGTTCTTTTTTCAATTACATTATCGTTAATAAAAAACTGCTCTCTCTGGATGAATATAGGCATGTCTTGAAACATGAGGAGGCACATTGCAGACAATGGCACAGTATAGATATCTTGCTTATCGAGTGTTTACATATCGCTTTATGGATTAACCCGCTTATGTTCGGCCTGAAAAAATCATTGAAATTAAATCTGGAGCATTTAGCCGATGAGGCTGTTTTAGCATCCGGAATCCATCCAAAAAAATATCAATATCAGCTATTGGCAAATATATCAAAAGTTACACCCTTACCCGTGATGAACTCGCTTCAATCTTCCAAGCTAAAGCAACGCATCCTGATGATGAATATGGGACCATCTGATAAAATCCACCTGATCAAACACTTGCTTGCCGTCCCGTTCCTTCTTTGCCTGTATATTACAATACAGCTGGTTGACGGACCGCATCGCTATGCTGACAATGATGCCCTCAATAAGCTCTACGATAAACTGACAGGTTATTATCAATATATCGGGGCGAAACATGTACTTATCCACATCATGAACCAAGACGGTAAACTAGCATTGGAACAATCATGGGATAATCGAACCATTTCTTTTGAACAGCAGCAGGATCTTAATTTTTATAATGCAGCGGAACAATTTCCCCTTAAGTTTATAGAATCAGCCGATGGTAAGATCGCGAAGGTATTGGCTTTCGAGGAGGATGTATGGAATAAGATAGAGGATTATAAATCCGTTGCCAAACAGGAGGTAATGCTTCCGCCGGAAAGCCTTGAACAATTAGAAGGATATTATCAATATCAGGGAGGAGATAGACAGCTTAAAATTACAGCCGCTCCGAACAAGATTGTACTGCACGAATTTTGGACGGGGAATGATATCACTTTATTTCCGGAATCAAGCACGCTCTTTTTTTCCAAACGTGGAAATTTTCCTTTAGAATTTATTCGCAACGAACATGGGACCGTAATCAAGGCAATTGCATTTGATAAAGACATATGGCATAAAGTTAAAACCAATCCATTATCGACAAGTGCAGGAGACAAAGATAATCATTAAGAAAGAACAAGTGTACCAGCTTCGCTGTAAATTAATTGATAAACCGACAGGCAAATAATACGGATAAATAAGCAACCATTATTTATATAGCGTTCTCACCAGCCGTCAAAAAAATAAATATATGAAAAAACATTATTTAATAGTTATTCTGAATAGCTTATTTATGATTGCAGGAAGCAGAACCGTGGCACAGGAACAAGTTACACAAATTGATGTCGCTAGACTAATTGATTCGATAAGCCTAACCCTGAAAAACCATTATGTTTTTCCCGAAAAAGCAGCTACGATCGAACAACATTTAAAAAAAAGATTCAGAACCAAGGCTTACGAGGGTATTGCAGACCCGAAGATGCTTCTTACAGCACTAAACAATGATATACGTCAGGTGCATATCGATGGGCATATGGGAATGGATTATGATCCACACTTTGCAAGCCTGAAACAGGGTGAGTTAAAACCTACCAAAGACGAAATAGCTCAGTACGAGCTGTATGAAAAAGGTCAAAATTATCAGTTTAAAAAAGTGGAGATACTGACGGGCAACATTGGCTATTTGCTTTTAAATGGCTTTACGGGTGATGTTGAGGGTGCTAAGTCGATCGTTTTGTCTGCACTTCAGTTCCTCGCCAATACCCGTGCGATTATTATTGATCTACGATGGAATGGTGGAGGTGATCCTGAAATGGTCAGTTACCTGGAGGGTTTCTTCTTTAAAGAGAAAAAACTTATAAATACGATTATTGACCAATCTGGCAATGATACTACCTATTATTATGCGGATCCTGCCAAAACGAATGGTTTAGCTTTAGACATGCCTGTCTATATATTAACAAGTACACTCACTTTCTCCGGTGCGGAAGACTTCAGCTACGGCATGCAAAATGTGAACCGGGCGATCGTTGTTGGTGAAACGACAGGTGGAGGTGCCCATCCCAAAAAAATATTTTTGATTGGCCAAGGTGTTCGCATGAGCATTCCATATGCCCGATCATGGAATCCTCATACCAAAACCAATTGGGAAGCAACCGGTGTAAAACCTGATGTACCTGTAACTGCCGATCAAGCTTTGCCCGTTGCTCAGAAAGCCATATTAGAGGGGCTGGCAAAGGAAACAGAAGATGAAGGGGAAAAAAGGCATCTAAACTGGGCTTTGAACAAGCTAATTGCAGAAGAAAAACCACCTGTGCCCGATAGTTTGGATAAACTCTTCCCAAGCACCTATACAGGCGGATTAAGCTTTTACAAAGAAGGAGGTAAATTGTGGTGTAAAAATGATGAATTGGGCGGCAACCTTTTCCAATTGACATTCATTAAAGATCATCTTTTTGTACTAGATAAAAATGCACAGGTTCAATTTGATGTAGATGAAACGGGGAAACCATCTCGCATTTTTTTACTTTTTCAGAATGGCCGTATTGTTGAAAAACCATTGATTGACTGATATGATTTATTAACTACACATGGTTTAAAGCAAGTAATAGATCGTAAATAAAAAATCAACTCAGATACTAACCTTTTCAGATCATGTTAACCCATAGTACTCGGATATTCTATACTTGTATTCTTTTCATTTCGATATCGCTTTCATTGAATCTTGATGCAAGAGGACAAAGCAAGCTTGATACGACGTTGGGCAATCACGAAGCACTAGCTGTTTACGTAGGCAAGTATGCTATTTCGCCCAATTTCGTATTAACATTCCAAGTTGTCAATGGCGAATTGACAGTTGTACCCCCCGGCCAGCAGCCAATCCCTATCATTCAGATCAATGATCATACTTTTGCAGATAAGAAGGACAAAAATGTACAAATGATTTTTGTACTAAATGATAACGGATCGATTGTAAAAGTGATACTCAACCAACATGGCGAAAAGATTGAAGCGCAGCGTCTTGAAGCTTCAGGCCATTTCAGTCCAGATAAAATGTATTCGGCTGAACAGCTTAAGGCCGACCTTAGTTCTTTGAAAAACATATTAAGCGAGAATCATCCACGGCCTTTTGAATTTACAGCAAAAGAAGTATTCGAACATAGCTATGACAGCCTGCTGGCTTCGATAAACCAACCAATGAATGAAATAGCGTTTCGTTATTTGCTCATGCCCTTGGTAGCCAAGATACATTGTGGGCATACTAGGATTGACCCTTCAAGCCAATTTCAAAGATCAAAGCCTAGTAAATTCTCCCCCTTTGTTCTTTATTACGAAGGGGAGCGCGCTTTTGTAAGATACAGTGCTGTTAAAGATTTGCCAATCGGCAGCGAAGTAAAATCGATTAACAGCACTCCCATCATGGAGCGCATTCAGAATTTGCTGGCACGCACCATTGCCGATGGTATACACCCTGATGTACAATATTACCTGATAAACCAGCCAATGAGTTGGTTTCTGGGAGAAATGCCTTATTGGTATGGTCTGGAAGATTATAATCTTGACGTGATAGATACAGCTGGGCAACATCGTAACTTAAACTTAAAGGCGATAGACGAACCCACCTTTAAAGCGAATATGCCTCCTCCCTTAGCCAAACGTCATCAACTACATGTATTAGAAAATAAAAAAGCAGCAGTATTGAGTTATCCAACTTTAGATTTTCCAGATACAAGCATCAGAAATCGATTTTTAGAAGAGACCTTTACAAAACTGCGGAGCGAAGGAGTTGACAGGCTCATCCTGGATCTGCGTGGCAACGGTGGCGGCAGCCCCCACCATACTGCTTATCTTTTAAAATATTTGATTCCGCACGAGTTTACCTACTCCAATGTCGCTCCGCTACCCGATTTAGACGGCCTAAAAAGGCCGATTGCTTCTGCTGAGAACCACTTCAATGGCAAGGTATATGTATTAATCGATGGTGGATGTTTTTCCTCCACCGGACATCTCCTATCGCTTTTGAGATATCATAAGATCGGTACTTTTGTAGGAGAAAAAAGCGCCTCTTCCTATTCTTGCAATACGAACGGCATTCCATACACATTATCCAATACCGGGCTCACCTTATTCTGCCCTAAATATGTTTACGAAACGGCTGTTAATGGTTTTCAAAGAGCAGAAGGTATTTCTCCTGACTACACGTTCAAACAAACACTTAGTGATATCCTATCAGGAAAAGACATAGTAATGGAACAGGCCATAAACATGGCAGAAAAAGAAACTCAATAGCAGATGAGCTTGGTATATTATGCGGCTAGGGGCCGTATATAAAATAGTTACAGTTCAGTATAGATTTACCACAGGGACTGTCACTAAGCTCAGAAAAAGAGGTATGTAAAGATATTGATTCATTATATGAATATCTTTATCTTTAGACACTTAGAACCATTTACATAGTAAACCCGAATAAATATGAAACGTAGGAAATTCCTCCAATCTTCGATTGTAGCTGCTGCAGGTGCATCTGTTTCAGCTAACCCATTATTAGCGGCTGATAAGCCATCAACCCAAAAGGAAGTATATGAATGGCGTGAATATGAAGCACGTTTCGGTTCTGATCTGAATCAACTGGAAAATTATTTTAAAATAGCGCTTATTCCTGCGTTGAATAAATATGGAGTAAAAAAAGTTGGTGTCTTCAAAGAATGGAGACCATCAGAACCGGCCAAAGTTTATTTACTGACGCCTTATTCGTCTCTCGACAACTATCTAGCCATAAATATAAAACTAAAAGCGGATGCGGATTATATTAAAAATAGCGCAGCTTACAACAGCATACCGGCTGATAAAGCCGTATACAACCGTTTTACCTCTTCTTTGATGATTGCCTTTGATGGCTTTCCGTCAATGATCGTCCCATCGGATGCATCCCGGATATTCGAATTAAGAACGTATGAGGGCTATAGTGAAGACGCGGTAAGAAGAAAAATTAAAATGTTTAACGATGGTGAATTTCCCATTTTTAATCGAGCGAAATTGAATCCTGTATTCTGTGGCGAAGTGATTGCCGGCGACAAGCTGCCACGTCTGACTTATATGATTACGTGCAATAGTATGGAAGAACGCGACAAAGGATGGGCTGCTTTCGTGGCCGACCCCGAATGGAAGAAATTAGTAACGGATCCGCAGTACGCCAATACGATTTCTAAAATTAGCAACACCTTTTTGGTTCCAACATCCTATTCACAAATATAGCGTAAAAAGAGAACCGCTTTGCTAAATAGCAAAGTGCTTGAACCTGTTTTTATCTTTGGATATGGTGCTTAACTATCCACCGTGCGATTCGAAACGTCCCGTTGCTTCTTCGATGTTGATGCGGTAAACGATCAGCGCGTCATGAAGCGCTGGATTTATCCCATGAGAAGGGTTCCGCGCGGGATCATTCGTGTTTGGCATAATACGCAAAATTAAGCCCTGCATGACCTGTTGGCGTTCTACACCTTTCAATTCCTCAAAGGTTCCCCACAAAATCACGCTCTTCCACTTGAACATGTTATCAATTTCATCCACTTGAAAACAAACGCGCGGATTTGCGCGAAGCATTTCTATTTTTTTCCCCTCGCCCGAATGTGCATATATCGCATTGTTTTGGTATACGTAGTTGACAGGTACAATGTAGGTTTCACCATTTAAATGACATCCCAGACGGCCAATGAACTGGCTTTCTAAAACATCTATTATTTCTCTTTTATTTAATTCTCCCAGCATGGGTGTAAACCATTATTTTCACTAAAAATACATAATATATTTTAGAGCATATTCGCCAATGTAAATATTCCTTTTAGTTAGGGGATAGATATTACGGTGGTGGGCAAGTAGAGCGAATAGCTCAGGGCAGTGATATGAGGATCACGCAAGAGGTCTTCACTGATGGTGGCGTGTGCCTCCAAGTTCTCTCTGGAGCGGGTGTTCAACCCATAGAAACCAGCATACAGACTAGGCGCTAACAGCAGGTAGGTAAACACCCCGGTTGCACCGTTCGAATGGCTTATTAGATGAATCCGGTTATCGTAAACAAAGAGAAGAAGAGGAATAACGATGAGATGACAGAAAGTATTGATATTTAAACTTCAAAAACGGGATGTACAGGAAAAATGATAATTTTAGGAAATTTTAACGGCAACATCCATGGAGCGAAACTTTTATATATCGACTGACAAATCGCTAATAGACATCGAAATGGTTTACAACTTTCTTAGTATGGAATCTTACTGGGCAGAAGGTAGAAGCAAAGATGTTATCGCCAAATCTATAGAAAACTCGTTTTGCTTTGCTGTCTTTAACACGGAAAATCAACAAATTGCCTTTGCCAGAGTGATAACTGACTATGCGGTATTCGCTTGGTTACTCGATGTGTTTGTGCTGGATGCCTATAGAAATAAGGGAGTGGGAAAAATGCTTATGACAGCAATCACGCAACATGAAGAGCTAAAAAATGTACCACGGTGGCGCCTGGCAACTAGAGATGCCCATGGGCTCTATAAAAAATACGGATTTAAGGCACTAGCCGAACCTGACAGCTTGATGGAAAAGTCATCTCATTAATTTATTATCATGGAACTTCGAATTGCACGGCATACCAACGATTTAGGGCTCCTCATAGCTTTCTATATGAGAATATTTGATTTAAACATACTCGGCTCTTTCGAAAATCATGACGGATACGATGGTGTATTCCTCGGTAAGACTGACTTAGATTGGCACTTGGAATTCACGAGCTCATCTGAAAAAATAGATTTTAATTTTGGAGAGGATGATTTACTAGTTTTTTATCCAAAAACTACAGAAGAATATAAACGTATTATGGGAAATATCGAGCAACATAACATTGCCACTTTAACACCCAAAAACCCTTATTGGGAACATAATGGTATTATGATTGCCGACCCAGATGGCTATAGGATCGTAATATCCGATCTGCGTGTTAAAGATTTTGTTCACTTACACTGAAAATGATTACAATTGCCAAAACAAGAAGATTATCGTTTTAGAATAAATTATATGTGACCATATCAATTCGCCGAAATAATTTGCCAAGATTTATCTCTCGTCTCTCGGAACGCTTCAAAGCCTAAAGGTAGGTCTAAAATACCTTGGATTGTCGTATCCAGCTCAACGATTTCACTTAAAGAGATTATCCGATAATCCTCATCATTTATGTTCCGCTCTTTTCCATTAAACTGCCAGCTTCCGTCATCGTAATGATAAACATATAGTATGGGCGATTTACCCTCCAACACATATTTCGTCGTAAAAACTGCTACCTCCAAGTTATCTTTGACTTTATTCATTCGACATAATGCAATTACTGGTAATGGCTCCGACAAAGATAATTAATTCGCATCAGCAAGTGTTTCCCAATAGTGAATTCGCCCGACAATACCTACAATGAAATCGGTAAGGTTGGATGTCGAGCTGGATTATTTAGTTGGCGAATGGGTTGACGCCACCAGACAAATAAGTAGTTACGTTGTATTTAACTACATGATTTTAACCATTTTTGTAAATCGTCGTTGGCTTATACTTAGGCTATGCTTAACCAGCAAAATTGCGGGTCTCTTGTTTGGAGGCATCAGCTGGTTCAATTTTTCTGTCAAAGCTTCTAAAGAGTTATTCTGGCTAGACCTTTTTAAAAATTGGTGTAATATGTGAGATAGATTTTTACCAAAAACTTTTGGTTGTGTTGGACGTTTAAATAATGGTGGCTATTGAAATTTAGTCAACACTTATAAATCGACAATTATGAAAGCACAGACAATTGACCAACAGATCAATATCAATGCACCAGCCGAAAAAGTTTGGCAGGTGTTGTGGGGTAAAGATACTTATAAAAAATGGGCAGCCGCATATATGCCTGGGTCAAGCTATACCGGCGATCTAAAGCAGGGTGGCCGCGTCAAATTCCTAGATCCCGATAACAACGGGATGGAAAGTGAAGTTGCATCATTGACGGAAAACCGCGAGATAACTTTTCATCACCTCCATGAGTTGCAAGCGGGAAATGAAGGCCAGAGCCTCGGAAATCTGCGTGAAAAATATACGTTAGAAGAGCAGGATGATGTTACCACCTTATCGCTAATCTCGGATATGCCCGAGGAATATTTTAAAGAAATGGATGCAGCAACCAAAAAGGCCTTACAGACAATAAAGGAACTAGCCGAGGAATAAAACATCACCACTCCTAGCGCAGTTTGAAGTTTTGTTACACAATTCGCTAAGCTTAAAAGCTTATTAATAGGTATCAGTTACTTCTTGGCTACCACATTGACCGTATTCCGATCCGGCGCAAACTTTTTCCGCAGCCATTTGCGAACCGGCTCATCATACCATTTCAATGCGGCGTAGGCCAAAACTATGCTACCTATTAAAATAAGTAACGCATAGGGCAACGCCTGTACGATCGTTATGCCTTGATGATCGCTGATCCAGGCAACGTAAAAATAGACCAGCGGGTAATGTACCAGGTAAAGCGGATAGGATATATCACCTAAGAATTTGCATATCCTTCTCTCCCTTGTAGTTTGCACCACACCACTGGCGCCAAGGTACACTATAAGCGGGAAAACGATAATAATGCAAACAGATTCATAGATCCCGTTCATCCAAATATGCTCAGCGCCGCCAATGCGCGGCATATAAAGTAAGATAGCTACTAAAAGACTGCACCATAAAAAGGCATTTTTAATTCGTGTAGGCTTTGCTATACGTGAAAGCAACAGACCGGCAAAAAAAGGGTACATGGTACGGGTCAGCCCAATGCGTACCTGTTCCACATTCAGCGTCCAGCCACCACTGACGTCGCCGTTTGTGATTGCCAGATGTGCGAGTGCGATAGCAGCGATGCCCACCAAGGTAATTAATACCGTTTTGGAAAATTTCCTGATCCAGATAGCATAAAGAATATTGGCAATATATTCAAAGAACAATGACCATCCCACGCTATTCAGGGGGTGCATCTCTTCCCAGCCGCGTATATCAAGCGATAATGGTACGGGCAGGATAGTATAGCCGATCAGCATCACCAGTAGCATCTTCCAGACAGGAACAGTATGAATGAGCGGCCATATCGTAGAATCCGTAAAATAGAAGCCTATAGCGCCTAGGGTCATCCCCAAAACCACCATTGGTTGAAGACGTTCGATACGGCGTTTTAAAAAATTGCCAGCGGTCATTTTATTCCAGCGATCGTCGTAAGCATAGCCGATCACGAAACCTGATAATAAAAAGAAAAAGTCAACAGCAAGGTAACCGTGATTGACGAGGTTATCTAAATTACCGGTCGATAATGGCTCGGTCAGGTGAAATGTTACAACAATTATAGCTGCGACACCGCGAAGGCCGTCTAATATAAGGTAGTGTGGCTTTGCGGAAAGGCTATTATTATTCATTGATCTTTGGATATGGAATTTAGGGTTTAATAATAAGATGGTTAAAAATTGCTATTTAATGGATTTGTAAAATTAAATAAATAACTTATCTGAACTCGACCAAATAGTATCAAAACCCAAACAGATAGTCTCATTTTTACACTTAACCAAGGCTTGATCCCGCAGGTATTGCCTGCGTCCCACAACCACGCGCTACAAAGTAAATCCCTTAAAATAGAAAAACCGCCTCATGGTTAACTTATGAGACGGCTTCTTCTATATTATTCTAAACATCTTCGTTTTTTCGCACAACATGATGAGAGAAAATCGAGGCTGCCTACCCTGAAATAGGCAGCCTGAACGATTAGTTATTATTACGATAGTCTAGTGGAGGTTTCCGGTCGCCAACCAAGGATTGATATTGAAAGTCTTTTCCTCGACGTTCGTCCAGCTCCTCCTTGGCTGCTGCTAACACTTCCGGACTATTAAAAAGTTCGTAAGCTGTAAGAGCCATTGTTTTGGATGCATTGACCATCGCCTTTCTTCCAATACTGCTTCCAGCAGCCACTACAGCCTGCCAACTATGCCCTGGGCTCCCCGGTATAAAAGTAGCCGTACTCAGCCCTACGGTAGGGGCATTCCAACTTATATCTGCTACGTCGGTAGAACCACCGCTGCCACGTTCTCTAACTTCAAAAGGTGCTATCTTTGAGGCATCGTCCAAGGGGGGCTTTTTGTCAAAAGTAGCCTGCAATTTTTCAGCCAAAATACGCTCTTCGGGCGTGTAAGATATACCACCAACGATCCGTAGGTTTTTGTCCATCACTTGCGAGAGTGTCTTGTTAGGCAATAAATTGTATATACCGTGGATCACTTCGTGCTCAACCCGGGTATCTGTGCCCATGGCTGCTCCTTCTGAAGCTTTCACTATACGGTCGAATGTTTCTTTCACTTCATCTACTTCCGGATGTCTAACATAATAGTATACTTCGGCAAAAGCTGGAACAACGTTAGGGGCTTCGCCCCCTTTGGTAATGACATAATGAATTCGAGTATCAGATGAAATATGTTCCCGCATCATATTGGTCATATAGTCCATCGCTTCTACACCGTCCAGCGCAGACCTTCCTTGATCTGGAGCACTGGATGCATGCGCAGGCTTTCCATAAAAACGGAATTTGGCTGATTTATTAGCAAGGGAAGAACTTGCCGAGGCTGAATTCGTATTACCGGGATGCCAATGTAATACGGCGTCCACGTCATTAAACAAGCCTTCGCGCACCATATACACTTTTCCTGCACCGCCCTCTTCCGCAGGAGTACCATAGAAACGGATAGTTCCAGACTTACCCGAGTTAGCCAAATAATCTTTAATTGCCACCGCAGCCAAGGCCGAACCGGAACCGAATAAATTATGCCCGCAGCCGTGGCCCGCTCCACCCGCTACCCTGGCCTGCGGTGTTGGCTCATCCGTCTGTGACAGTCCGGGCAGGGCGTCGTATTCCCCTAAAATTCCGATGATGGGCTGTCCTTTTCCGTATGATGCTATAAATGCCGTAGGCATACCGGCAACTCCTTCCGTAATTTCAAAACCAGCTTCTGCTAACTGATTTCTTAAAAGCTCTGCACTCTTTTCTTCTTGATAGCCTACTTCGGCAAATTCCCAAATTTGTCGGGATATCTCACCATAATCCTGCCCATTCTGTTCAATATAGGCCAGTATCTGGTTTTGGTCTTCTGTTTGTCCATAACTTGAGAAGAAAATGCAGGAGCACAGGGAAATTGTCAAGGTTAGTTTTCTCATATCGAATCTTATTATTAAGCAGTACGTTGTGTTAAATGAAAGCGACTATATAAAATATTTTGGCAGATTACTTCTCCAATATCAACGATCATTCGCATACTATGAAGAAGAATCTCCACTTTTTTATATGCCAGGGCAAGAAAAGCCGCCGATCTGAAACCAAAATTAACGTTTTTACTGGATAAAATCTACTTAATACGTTGTTATGCATTCCCGGAACGAAATATTTTCACCAAAACTGTAAGGTTATAGATATATGAGATCGTATTATTTCGACAGCAAATGCTTTACTTCAGATTGGTCTGCCGGTATGCACCGAAAATCTAACAGCAAGGATGTTTATGAAGAATTTTTCCGTTGTTTTCTAATTGAAAGTCGAACGAAATTCTCCCGGTGACATCTGGGTTTTGCTCTTGAAGAATTTGTTGAACGATGCGGGATGACCAAATCCCAAGGTATAGGCAATCTCACTTACAGATAGGTTTGTGGTTGATAGTTTTTCTTTGGCCTTTGCGATGAGCCGGCTTTGCAGATGCTGTTGCGTGCTTAATCCGGTAAGCATTTTTAACAGCGTACTGAGGTAATTGGGTGTCAGATGGAGCGATTCCGCAATTTGTGTGACTGGAGGAATTCCCTTAAGCGCAAGACTATCATCTTCAAAATAGCTGTCCAATACAGATTCCATCTGTTCCAGTATCTGGTGATTACTCTTGCGACGGGTTAAAAATTGCCGCTGGTAAAACCTTTCTGTATAGCGCAGGAGCAGTTCAAGATGTCCGATGATGATGTCATGTGTAAATTTATCGATATGCGACTGGTATTCTTTTCGGATCTGCCGAAAAATAGCTATCAGTAATTGTTCTTCCTTATCGGAAAGGAATAACGCTTCATTTACTGCATAACCGAAGAATTCGTACCGTTTAATCTTTTTCGCGAGGGATGTATTCCAGAAGAAATCCGGATGGATCAGCAATAGCCAGCCCGAAGGATCGCTTTCTGCATCGGGATCGATTTCGATGTGGATCACCTGCTGTGGCGCAACTAGTGTCAGTACGCCTTCATCAAAGTCATAGGGTAGCTGTCCGTAATTGAATTTCTTGCTTACATTGCGTTTTAAGCCGATCGAGTAATAATTCTGAACCCAGCGCATATCCGTATACTCGGGTGGATACTTCACTACACTGTAATCAATCAGACTGATCAATGGGTGTTCGGTCTTAGGTAGGTTGCTGAAATCGTGAAACGCTTGTATCGAATCAAACCGTAAATCAATGCGCATAATGATGATTTTACTTTATATGCATAAAAATAGTAAAACTTTGGACAGCGGAAGCCTTAAGCCTTACCACTATCCAAAGTTGATTGTCGCTCTTTGCTTACCACTCCTGATCTATAGGTAGGATAAACAATTCGGACACATCTACATGATCCGGAGCCTCCAATGCATAGATCATACTGTGTGCGATATCCTCCGGACTTAGGAAAGTCATCTGTTCACGAAGACCTTCCATTCCTTCTTTGTAATTTTTATCTGTTATCTGCTCGTAGAGATTTGTCGCTACCGCCCCCGGTTGAATGCTGGTTACCCGGATGTTATGTTTCTTTCCGATTTCCATGCGCATAATATCAGAGAAAGCTGCGACAAAATGTTTGCTCGCACAATAAACGGCCAAACCCTTGAAAAGTTTACGCCCGGCGATAGACGATAGATTGATGATGTGACCACTATGCTGTGTTATCAATTCCGGTAGCACACTTGCGGTAGTATTTAATATACCTTTAATGTTTACGTCCACCATCGCAGTCCATTCTTCTGTTTTGAAGGTGTCAATATCCGCAGCCGGCATAATACCTGCATTATTGACCAAAATGTCAATCTTTCCGAAATGCTCTTTTAAGGCTTTCACCCCTTTTTCAACACTATCAGGATTAGTCACATCCATTTCGACGGCGAAGGCTTCGCCTCCTTTTGCTGTAATCTCTTCCTCGAGCGTCTTTAGCTTATCGAGTCTTCTTGCCGCTATGCCGACTTTTACACCTTTCGCTGCCAATGCTTTGGCTACACCTTCACCGATTCCACTTGATGCACCGCTGATAAGTGCAACTTTGTCTTTTAAATTCATACGATTTTATTTGTTTGTTATTGAATTTTTACCTTGATTTCTCAGAGAACTTATTTGATACAGTGCATGCTGTCATATCATTTCCTTAAATGATGATACAAAGTTGGTTCATTATTCCCATGTACACTTGTCCCAATCTATGAAGGTATTTGCCCGATCTATGGACAGACGATTAATTATTGGATGTTAGGGTAAGATTGCTTATAAATGAGGTAATATCATTTCATTTATTCATAGTGGTTATCTATATTTTGAGGTATAAATCTAATTTTATGCTTTTAAGAAATATTGCTGTATTTATTTGCTGCTTAGTATTCGGCTACTTTGCGCCCAGGAATCATTAAACTATTCTATACACTTCGATCAGCTCGCTAATCGCTGGGATGAAGCGATGCCTTTGGGCAACGGAATGCTTGGCACCTTGATTTGGGAGAAGGAAGGAAAGCTAAGGTTTTCGCTAGATAGAGCGGATCTGTGGGATGAACGCAAAGCCTTTAACCTCGAGCATCATAACTTTAAATGGGTAAAAAATCGTGTTGATAGTCAGGATTATAAGTCTGTTCAGGAATGGGGTGATATGCCTTATGAGGCTTCTCCTTATCCGACTAAATTGCCGGCAGCTGCGCTGGAGCTTAACGTAGAAAAATGGGGCCAGGTGCTCAGTAATACCTTAGATATAGCGCAGGCTATCAACACGATTGTATTTGATAGTGGCGTGCAGTTGATTACTTATGTACATGCAACGGAGCCTTTTGGTTCTTTTGAGATTCAAGGCGGGGAGCTGACAGAAATATTACCCGAGATAGCACCTCATGCATATGTAAATCTCCCGGATGATGGTGTTGCCAAAAATAGTGTAGATGGACAGAGCCTATCCCGCTTGGGCTATCAACAGGGGGGCGTAAAACGCGAAGGGAATAGTCTATTATACCGTCAGGTTACCTATGAGGGCCGGTATTATGAAGTGTTGATTAAATGGCAAAAGATAGCGGTTGGAAGATGGATCGGATTATGGACTGTGAGCAATAATAAACCAGCAAAATTGCCCGATGTATCATCGGCGTCTTCCGCTAAATCACTGGCTAAACACTTAGCTTGGTGGGAAGATTTTTGGAGTAAATCACACGTTTCTCTACCCGACAAAACATTGGAGAAACAGTATTATTTAGAGATGTACAAACTGGGGGCTACGGCTAGAAAAGGTGCGCCTGCCATCACTTTGCAAGCTATATGGACCGCAGATAATGGTGGATTGCCGCCCTGGAAAGGCGACTTTCACAACGACCTGAACACACAGTTGAGCTACTGGCCGGCTTATACAGGGAATAGGTTGTCGGAGGCAGAAACTTTTACTGATTGGCTCTGGAAAATTCGGAAGGAAAATCTGCGCTACACGAAACAATATTTCCAGGTAGAGGGATTGAATGTGCCGGGCGTGGTTACCCTGCAGGGAGCGCCCATGGGAGGGTGGATTCAGTATTCCCTATCGCCTACGGTGGGTGCCTGGACTGCCCAGCATTTCTATTGGCAGTGGAAGTACAGCATGGATCAAAAGTTTCTGAAAAAAAAGGCTTACCCTTATATTACGCAAGTAGCCACTTATCTACGGAACATAACTGAAATAAAAAATGGGCAACGCTATCTACCATTAAGCTCTAGTCCTGAGTATCATGATAATGCGATAGAGGCTTGGTTTAAAGATTGGACGAATTATGACTTGGCCTTAGCAAAATTTATTTTCAAGGCGGCAGCTGAGCTTAGCTTAGCATCGGGAAGAAAGAATGAAGCCTTGGATTGGGAGCGTGTAGAAAAGGAGCTGCCCGCTTATAGCGCGGATACTACTGGCTTATTGGTTTCTTTGAAAGAACCTATGGAACATTCGCACAGGCACTTTTCACCGTATATGGCCATCTATCCATTGACATTGCTGGATGTGCGGCACCCGGAAGAAGAAAAACTTATCAAAAATTCGCTGAGGCATCTGGAAAAGCTGGGAACAAGAGCCTGGGTAGGCTATTCCTTTAGTTGGATAGCCTGTATGTATGCACGGGCAAAAGAGGCAGATAGCGCAGTACTGAACCTTCAAAAATTTGCAAATAACTTTTGTTCTATTAACTCCTTTCACCTAAATGGCGATCAAAAGGGAGGGCAATATTCAGCATTTACTTACAGGCCGTTTACCTTGGAAGGAAATTTCGCCTTTGCGCAGGGGATTCATGAACTGTTATTACAAAGTAAGGATGGTTATGTTGAAATTTTTCCGGCCGTACCGCAAGCTTGGCAAGATGTATCATTCCGAAACTTACGGGCTGAAGGAGGTTTTTTAATAAGTGCTGAAAAGAAAAAGGGCCGTTACAAAGAAATACGTATCCGGGCTGAAAAAGGCGGAGTAATACGCTTGAAATTACCTACAGAAACCTTTAAAATGGCCGACGAGCCGGGCAAAGAACGCATCAGAAATGAACGAGGTTTTACTACTATTCAGATAAACAGTGACGAAACAATAAAATTAATTGACAACCACCTTTAAGATTTTTTTATTCAACTTTACCTTTGACGCAAAGTGGAGCAAATATCAAGGCTATCGCAGAAATTGGTTTTTAACGTAATCCTCGGCCTTCGATTTCTATTTATTTTGGTTTACGTTTGGGGCTACTTATAAGTTGCTTTTATGAGTAGAATAGAATATTTAGTTTCCACTTTGTCTGAATACGGACAATAAGTGTTCAAATACGTACACTTAATTAAGATAAATTTTTTTAACATATTGAATATGAACGTCTTTTGTCTTTGGCAACTTCATTGCAAATAGTTTCCCATTAGACGATGTCTCTTCTTTTTTAAGAATATTTGAATTTGAATGTGTAAAGCCAATAGACCAAATCGACTCCATGACAAACAAATATCTCAAACCAGCTTGGCGTTTCCTGGTAAAGGATCGTGCTTTCTCACTTCTGAATATCACGGGTCTGGCAATAGCATTTGCGCCAGCCCTTTCATTTTGCTTTGGGTGCAGGGCGAGCGGAGTGTCATAAAATTACACTTTGGAATTGAGCGAAGTAAAAAGTTTATCGTACCTTTTATTTCTGCTTAATTTTTTCCCGATGTATCAACCCGAAATCAAGCAAGGCTTCGATAACAGGTTCCGTATGTTTAGCGTGTTCAGTTATGGCATACGAAACCGTAACAGGCTTGGTATTGTTCACCGTTCTTGTTATCAGCAAATTTTGTTCTAAATCTTGTAATTCTTTCGACAGGACTTTAGGTGTAATTCCCACAACTGTTTCCTGTAGATCCTTAAACCTCATCGTACCAAAAGATAGATTCCTTAGGATACAAATCTTCCATTTACCACCCAATAAATCAATCGTATCTCTCAGTGCCAGCGTTCGTTCTTTTATGTTGTCTTTCTCTTTGCAATCTCTCATACTATAAATATATAGTTACTTTCTTAAAGGTAATGAATAGCAAATATAAAGTAAATATAAAATAGGTTTGTCTCTCAAACAAAAATATAAAATCATGAAAGTAACAGTAATTGCAAACATTTCAGTTAACGGGAAAGTACTATTGTCTGATAATCCCAATCATGACACACCGCAAGAAGCTATGGCATTCTATTTAAAATTTGCAAAACAAACTGGCAACCTTGTAATAGGAAAAAAAACTTATCAACTATTTCAGCAAATTCCCGATGATAATAAAGAAGTTTTTTCCGGGATAGAAATTGTGTTATTATCAACAGAACCACAGACAACGGATAAGCATAAAGTTGTGAGCAAGCCTGAGGAAGCTATTAAGTACCTGTATGAAAAAGGTTTCAAAGAGATTGCAGTAGGTGGCGGCACCAAAACCTATAACTCCTTTATTGAAAAGAATTTAGTGACTGACATTTACTTTAACATCAGTCCGATAATCACCGGAGACGGTGGTGTATTAGCCAATAACATTGATCTAAACACAAAGTTCAGGCTGGCTGACCATATTGTTAACGATGGATTTATTCAACTCTTTTTAACCAGATAGGGTTTCAGTAAATAAGTGCACTATTGGCTGGCTAAAATGTTTGGCGCTGCAGACGATATTGTTTATTACGGTTCTTGGGGAAAATTACCCAAGTTCCTTAAACCGAAGGGTAAATTTATCACCTTAAGAGGTGAGAGACATAATAATTTTACTGGCAATCAAGATTATCTCAAAATTCTGAGAGAGTTACCGGAGTAATTAGCGTTGACTGATAATTTTCTTATATTGGCATTTAACATAAGGTAATATGATCTGAAGCAGGATAGATGCCCTATTACTTGGGGGGGTGGCGTATCTGGGAGGATAAGTATTTGGAGTCTGGCAGCTAAAAAACAACACGATAAAAATGCTAACTAACGATATAAAAACCTACATAGAAAAAAGCGTTCTTTGCTGGCTAGCTACGGTAGATAAGGACGGACAGCCAAATGTATCGCCAAAGGAAATATTTGCTTATAGCGGAGATACCACTTTGCTGATTGCGCATATTGCTTCGCCCGGAACTTTAGCAAACCTAAAAGAGAATCCCAAAGTTTGCGTAAGCTTTGTCGATGTTTTTATTCAAAAAGGTTATAAAATAAAAGGTACCGCTAAAATCCTAAAGAAGAAAGATCCTTCCTTCCTTGAAAAATCTCAGCTACTCAAGGAACGGTTTACCGATAGGTTTCCCATAAGCGCAGTCGTTGAAATAAGCGTTACAGGTGTTGAACCGATCCAGGCACCCAGCTATGTGTTTTTCCCAGACACAACCACCGAAAATGACCAGATCGAGAGCGCGCTGAAAACGTATGGGGTAAGTCAAATGGTTAAAGAAGATTGACGATGTTAAAATCGCCAACCCAAATGCAATGTTGGAAAAGGTACCCAGGAGGCTTGTTCGTATTCTTCGCTACCATGCCAGACGGTGTTCGCCGATGGATTGTATAGGAGTGCCACCCAAGGTGTAATGTAAAACCCTCTGTACTGGTTTTCAGGTTTTCCGAACATGAAGCGGTACCCTCCCCTCAGGCCAATGTTTAATCCCCAAAGGTCTTCCCGATACGCTGCATCCCTGAGCCCGATTCGGTCCTTGCTATACGTGAACTGCACACCGGCATAGAACCCCTTGACGCTGCCGAACAGGTAATCTGTCTTGAAGTCGAAACCAGAGGTGTACACGTAGAAAGCATCATTGCTTTTCAGGAAATCAGGCGACTTGATACCATAAACGCCTATACTGCTCCTGAATCCCGAATAGGTGACCGCTGCGTGCGCAGAATAGCCTTGTAACAGAAAAGCCAATGGATCCGTCTCGATCTCAAAGCGCGGCCGTACGCGCTCTTGTGCTGATCCGTAAAAAGGTATCATCATGAGCATCATGATATAGAGGGAGATACAACCGTACAAAAAAGATATGTTGTTTTTCATCTGTATATAATTTGTTCTTAAAAGGAGCTGAAGCTATCAGATTTTTCATTATTCATTTCACTATGTGGTCTGAAAAATCATGATGGTTTCATAAAAACTAATCTTGATTAGACGGCAGCAAAGGTACCCCCCTATCGGGATACGTAACGTTAACAAAAGATAAAAAAATTATTTCCTGCTCACCCGATTTCTGATCCTGCTGAGCGAAACTGGGGTTACTCCTAGAAATGATGCAATGATATGGTGGGGAACGCTAAGCAACAGGTCACCGTGCTGCCGCTCGAACTCCAGATAGCGCTGCTCGGGTGAATGCATGATATGGGAAGAGAATATGCGCTGAGCATTAATAAATCGCTGCTCGGCAATGACTCGTGTGACGATATTCATTTTTGGAACTTCCTTGTGCAACCAGTCATAACGTTCTTTCGTAATATAAAACAGGGTACAATTTTCTAAAGTTTCCAAAGCCTGATCACTGGGGAACTGCGTGAGGAAGCTTTGATAGCAACTGGCAAAATGGTTTTCCCTGAATAGAAATATCGTTGTTTCTTCGTCCCTTACGTTCATGCAGTAAAGCCGCATGAGCCCCTGTGCTACGAAATAAATTTTTTTCTCTACCTCCCCAATGCTCGTCAACAACTGCTTTGGAGAGACTTGCAACATTTTGAATGCTGATTTGACGACTGACCATTCCTGCTCGTCAAGTGAGATGATGCGATCGAAAGCGCTTTTCATCTGTTCAAACCCTGGGGAAGACATCTCCGCATATGGCTCGCTGGCAATTGGCTTTTTTTTCATTTTTGTTGTTTTAATTAATAGCTTTTTCCCTTTCCCGTAGCACAGAAATATTCACCATCAAAAATAACTTATAGAAGTGAAAAAAATTACTGTTAAAAAATTGCCTACTTATTCACTTTTACACTTGGGTAAATAGTCTGGTAGTTTTTTACTTATATTACACATATTGATCTTCCTTTACGTGAAATTTAAGCATTTATTGTCACAAAAAAACCTTCCAAAAGAAAATAGCCCCTCTTGAGTTTATCTTTGTTTGAAAAGAGTTCTTCCATAAAAAATATAATCCATTAATTCAGCGAGATTCATGAAAAAAATTTTTACTTATCGTATTATCTTATCGACGCTATTGATGTCAGCAGCAGCTTTGACTGGATGTGATAGGCAGTTAAGCGAATTGACGCCCTCAATCAAATTAGAACAAGGTTTGGTTTACCATTTTCCTTTCGATGGAAACAGTACTAATTTGATTAACAATGAGCATTATGAAATTATTAACGACTCTTATTCTGCTGATCGTTTTGGAGAAGCAAATAAGGCCTTAAGTTTGGGATGTAAATGTGGCCCTAGCAAAGGGTTAAGTGGGGTTGATATAGGATTAGGGAAAGAGGAAGGCGCAACTTCTGTTTGGGTGAACTTTAACTCCTTTAATGACAGCGATCATCCACTCTTCTTTAAGGGCGACCAATACAATGAGCTACCCGCCAGTTACTATATTTTTGCAACTATTGACGGAGCCTTTTTTTTCTATCGGGATGATCCGAACAATGATGAAAAAGCTATAATAACAGAAAAGGTGTTCGAACCAAAAAAATGGCATCATATCTTATTTCGATGGTCAGATAGTAAAAAAATAGTAGAAATTTTTGTGGATGGGATCATTGTAGGTTCAGAGGCCTATGCTACCGCGACCCCTAACGATCGGGAAGAACGAACAGATATTGCATATGGCGAGCGTAATGGATATGGCTTTTATTATCAAGGGAAAATGGACGATTTACGGGTATATGACCGATGGTTGAATGATGATGAAGTAGCAGCTCTTGCGCAATAGGTTATGGTGCATGTTCGAGGCATGTTATCTTCATCGAAAAAGCGAAAGAAAAACTGGCTGTAACTAAGCATTCGGTGAGTGAAATTGCCTCAACCATAAAATAAATCTGGCTTAAACCGCTTTGCCAACAGACCGGTAGCTTTACTTACATCTATATCTACTATTAGCACTCCACTTTCCCCATATTTCTGGTTGGCTACGCACGAACCATCGGGTGCTATGACAGCGGTTGCAGCTCCCGGATATTTAGACGCATAGTTAACGCTGGCAAAGTAGATGGTATTCTCCAACGCGCGCATCATCATCGCTTTTTCGTAATATGGATTTTCCTTGTCACCAAACTCCGTAGGTACTACCCCCTCTTCATTACTACCAACAAAATGTGGATGAAAAACTATCTGCGCACCACGTTGGGCGGCCCATCTCACTGATTCGGGATAGCGAAAACCTTCATGACATATGGTAATCCCAAATTTCACCTTGTTCAACTCAAAGATTTGTCGTTTGTTGCCAGCGGTCCATAGATGATCTTCTGTAGGGTCAAGCTGATTCTTCGTTTGATAACCGAGAACATCCCCTTCACCTGATATCACATGAGCCAGGTTAAATACCTCGTCTCCAAGATACCAATCCGTAGGAAGAATAATAGCGATACCATATTTTTTAGCGATGCGACAGGCTTCTTTCAAAGCCAGTTTCAACGCGTCATCTGTACGGTCTGCTTTTGGATAGCCCATGCCGGGATAACCCGGGATGAAAGATTCGGGGAAACAAATAACTTCAGCTTTCTGGCCTGCAGCAGCTCCCGACAAATGATCTAATGAACAAAGGCCCTCATGAATGGACTTTGGAAAAGAGGGCGAAGCTAAGGCTATTCTCATAAATTGAATTTTATGATTTATGATGTACTAATATAGTTAAAGTTTCATGATGATAAAGAAAGATTCTCTCTTGACTGAATATAGATTATCCTCTACTCCCTGAGTAGCGCATCGTATCCTAACCAACACCTAAGCAAATCGCCCTAACATGACAATTTTACCTGGCGCTGTCTAAGCAGGGATCTGCTTTCCCCCGATAAATCCTTGGATACCGCCCGATCAATCCCCGATAAACCCCGATAAAATGGCGCCTAATGTGATTAAGTCAATGTGGGTTTGTTACTTCACGAAAAAGTAAGCGTTGGTATGTTAGCTGCTACGCCTTAAGGTTATTCTATGCGCAGCAGGTACACACGTCGGTGATCAAATCACTACTAGGTTAACTACGAATTTCTCTGCGCATAAACAGCGAATATGTCCACGCAAAACACAAGCAAGTGGCCGCGATCAGCCCGCTGATTTGAGGCCAAACAATCATTAGGCTTTCCTTAAACGGAAGTGGTGCAGGAATCGCCCCCAACGTCTGTTCCATCGTCAATGGACCTAAACTCCTAACAGATGGCATCAACAATGTGGTTACGGCATCAGCATACAGTTGGCCAGGCGACAGCCGCATTACACTATTAATCAGTTCATTGTAATACACAATATCCGCTTCACTTAACATTCTGGGCGACGGCAAGAAGGAACGAATAACGAGATTGACCACGATTGGATAAAAAACGGTAAAGAACAGCCAAATCCCTATCGCTACAAGAGCCGAAGTTGCCGCTTGCCTGAAGCGAACTGAAAGCAGTATCGAAATGCTCAACCAAAGCGAGACATATAATGTACTGATTACTAAAAACCCAAAAATCCTTACTAATTCTTGAACTTCTATCCGCACTCCAGTGGCGAGCATCCCTCCTCCTATCATCAATAAAACCAACGATAAAAACAGCGTGCTAATCAATAGCAAGGAACTAATAAACTTACTCAACAACAAGTTGTCTCTGTAGATTGGTTGCGCCAAGAGACGGGTCAATGTTCCGTTATTCTGTTCTGTATTTATTGCGTCGAACCCTAAACTTATCCCTAACAGGGGAGCTAAAAAGTTTAAAAACACATGAAATGGCGGAATGGAATTATCTGTCGTCGTCAATAGCTTTAAATACACAAATTTTTGATCTGGATCCTGCATATTGGCTACGGCACTTCGCAGATTTGAAAACGATACGTACATTGACGCAACAAATGTTAGTCCAATCAAAACCACTAAAATGAGAAATCGCCAGCTACGGATATGTGCACCGATTTCCTTTCCAATCAAGATCTGTACCGGACTCACTTCACGATTACTTACTGATTTTTGCATATTTCTTTATATTTAAAAACGTCCCACCGAATATTCGTTTTTCTTTGGGATAGTCTGCGGACGATCTGACGTCCCCTCCGTCAAAATACTTTTGATAAATCTCATCCAAACCGTAGGTACGTTTGTGAACTTCCTCGATACCTACACCTCCGCCCACTAGTAATTGAACTAGTTCCGGTGTCACATTAGCGGTCGCAGACACTTCTATTTGTTTATCTTTGATAATCACTTCTGTCACATTGACAACCTGCTTCAGTTGGCCGATAAGCTCTTCGGGATGTATGACCCGCTCTGCTGTTCGAATTTGAGTCTTGTATCCGTCTTGGTCAAAAAGCTTCTTAGATAATGAGTCTATCGTGCCATCAGCAATGAGCTTTCCCTGAACAAATATCCCAACACGGTCACAGACCTGCTGTACATGATGTAGATGATGAGAAGACAACAATACGGTAATACCATGTTGCTTACTCAAGTCTTTTATGAGGTTTAAAAAGTCACGCACACCACTAGGGTCAATCCCGAGCGTAGGTTCGTCCAGAATAATAACTTCCGGTGATTTGATAAGCACCTCGGCCAAGCCCAACCGTTGTTTCATCCCACGAGAGTAAGCCCCCGTCTTTTTATCTTTATCTTGTTCAAGCCCGACATCGACGAGTAGCTGGTTGGCGCTAACTCGTGCATCCTCTTCGTCCAATCCGTTGAGCATACCGACAAATATCAAACTTTCTAAACCACTCATGTAATCGTAAAAACCAACATTATCTGGCAAATAACCAACTTTCCGTTTCACTTCAACCGGATTTTTCGTCGCATCGATTCCACAAACGCGCACGGAGCCGGACGTCGGTTCGGTTAGTCCGAGCATCATGAGTATGGTAGTTGTCTTGCCAGCTCCATTAGGACCAAGAAGCCCAAAAATCTCCCCTTGAGAAACGCGCAAATTTAAATGGTCGACCGCGAGCTGAGCGGAATATACTTTCGTCAATCCCCTTAAGTCTATCACTGAATCGTTCATGTTTACAAATGCTTTTAGTTACACCGCGAATTTGTACGCACTACCGGACAAATCCGATGTTTGAAAATAAAATGACACTAAAAATAAGCGGTAAGTGATCTTATCGTCTGCCGTACTTGCGTATCAAAAGGTAAACTATTGCGACTGCAGCGAGGATAAATAGGATACCAATCCAACCGGATAACATTGATGTTTTTACCAGTATACGGAAGGATATTTCTTCTTGGCTGTTCGCATTTTTTGCGGTAATCTTAGCCATATAGTCTCCAGCTATCGTTTTATCGGGAACTTTCAGCGTAGTCTTTATATCTACAGACTTCCCAGCCTCCAATTGTTCAATAGTTGAGGGCTCGAATGTCGCTTCCCATTTACTTGGCAATTGCGAACTGATACTGATATCGTTCAGCGGAAGAGTGCCCTTATTCTCTACCTTTAATAGAATTTCTTCACTACTCCCCGAAACCACTTCTTCACTCAAGCGACCTGTTGGCGTAGTAAGCGTTAAGGCATAGGAACCTTTAACTACTGCTTCTAAATTCAATGTCAAGGTATCGTTATCCGATTGGGCTATGACCGGAATGGGATACCGTTTGGGTTCGGCCGACTGAGATGCATTAACTTCAATCTGGATGTCCTGTAGTTTTCCCGCTTCCATCTGTACAGACCGCACTTGGCTACCATTAACACGAAACGATATCAACCATCCTGGAGGAAGGTCAGCTTTCAACTCGTACGTTTTTGTTTCTGACGAAGCATTGCGGAGGGTGGACTGATAACGAAAAACCTCATTGCTGGCCGCTTCGATGTTCAGCAAGCTGGCTTTAAAGTTGGATTCTTGATTGCCTTGATTAGCTGCTCCTTGAGCACTAGAACGGCTTGGTACGAATAGTACTGATACTAAAAAAATACTGAACAATAAATGTTCTAACTTGGTAAATACTGATCCTCTAAACATAATCTAAAAAACTAAAATGTTATATAATAGCTTCACAAAATGTCAAATGAATGAACTACCCTTTAGGTTATTTATGTTAGGCTTAACGCGATGCAGTTAAGTCTGTTTTTTCAGAAAAATCCGGTTCTAAACGAATCAAGGATGCATTTTGAAAAAACATGTCGAAATTAAAAAACGAAATAATAATTTTCAATAGAAAATATATTTTTTTGCAAAAGCTCTGTGCAGCCTTTGAAAATAGAACATTTAGTTGCCTAAAAATCAAAACACTACTGGCCGCATCTTTATCAGAACCTCGGTCTTGTTTATAACTAATCACTAGATGGTCTGCGGTCTCTTCCTCAATCTTATAGCTTGACCCGATTGTCTGTAGCGAAACGGGCTCTTTATTATTATCTTTGCTTTGAATAAATGACAAACAGTGGAAGAAACTACAGGATTACTGGACAAGATCAGGCACCATGATAAATTGCTGATTGCGCTGAATGAAAACTGTGCAATTCCGTTGCCGGAGGATGTTATGCGGATCTTACTTAAACCGCACAGACTTTCCTTTTATTATTTTCAGTATATTGATGTAGGTTCGGCTACCTTTAAGGCTGATCTGCAGCAGTTCACTATTTCCGATGGGCAACTGGCCTTCGGTTTTCCCAATCAAATTTTCACTAAATTACCCTACGATAAAAACATGCGTCAATATGCACTTTCCTTTGATGAGCATACGTTGGCGCTGCTCCCCGGTTCATATTCATTTCTTGTCAACCCATTCAATGCCAATTCCATATCGTTTGATCCGGTTTCTCAGCAACGGGTAAAAAATCTCTTTTCCGCGTTGTTTCAGCTGCTTCATGCTTCTGAAAAGCAAAAAAAAGCTGAGGTCATTTTAGCACATCTACATACACTGCTGACTGAATTTAATACCGCCTACTTTGAGCAGTATGAAAGTCAGGAATTTATTTCCAATTCAAAGTTGTCAAAATATATTGCTTTTAAACTTGCTGTGGAAACGAACCTGACCGAGCACCATGACGTGCAGCATATTGCGGAAAAGCTGGCATTAACTTCCAGCACCCTTTATGGTATTGTAAAGGAATTTGCCGGCGTATCTCCTAAAGAATGGATGACAAACCGGCTTATGCTCGAAGCGCAGCGAAAACTGCAATACTCCACAACGTCGGTGAAGGAGTTGGCCTACGAACTGGGCTTTAATGATCCAGGCTATTTTTCCCGTCTCTTCAAAAAAAGCACCGGAAAGAGCGTGGCACGTTATCTGGCGGAGCTACATGATTTGTCCCGTAATTAAGGCGATTTGTCCCAATAGTGTGTTTTCTTATCGATTAATTTTGCTTGGTCAAAACAAATATGGTACTTATGAAGTCAGCATTAGTTACAGGGGCCAACAAGGGAATTGGCTTAGAAGTCGTCAGAGAACTCGCTAAAAAGGGGTTTTTCGTTTATTTAGGCAGTCGTAATCTGGAAAACGGTTTATCGGCATTGGAGAAGCTTAAGTCTGAAGGAATCAGCAATGTGGAAGCGTTCCAACTTGATGTGACCATTCAAGAGTCGGTCGATAGAGCTCGAAATGTAATCGGTGAAAAAACACCAGTACTGGATGTGCTGATCAACAACGCAGGCATTTCCGGAGATTTTGAGCAGTCTGCACTTGAAACCACAGCAGGCGAATATCAAAAGGTATATGATACCAACGTCTTTGGTGCCGTGAGGGTTACACAGGCGTTTATTGATCTGCTTGAAAAATCTCACGAACCCCGGATTGTAAATGTAAGCACTAGTATGGCATCACTTTCACTTGCAGCAGACATCTCAAATAACAATTATCCTAAGAGGTATGTTGTGTACCAATCGTCTAAATCTGCACTCAACATGTACACGGTTAATCTCGCTTTTGAGCTTCGGGACACACCCTTCAAGGTGAATGCAGTTTGTCCTGGATGGACTCAAACCGATTTCACCGGACATCAGGGAACAAGCACCCCTGAAGAAGCGGCGCGACGTATCATTAAATATGCCTTGATTGATCAAGACGGACCAACAGGGAAATTTTTTAGTGAAGAATATTTTCCCGAACCGGCAAACTGTCCTTGGTGATAACACCAAGAATAGCATATAAGCTGACCGAACTCGGCTTAACTTTGGTTCCGATTATTAAATTGCTAAACGAAAACCGCTTTTATTATATCAATTAACCGGCATTAGGCCCTGGACAGTACTTAAACAGGGAGGTTGTTCGTGCCTTATTGCATTTCCACCTCAACCTCCCATTTTTCATACAAATCTTTTAATTTTTTTACCACTGCGGGGTGCTTCTCAGACAAGTTGTTTTTTTCACCTGGATCATTCGCTATATTTACCAAGAATAAGCCATTACCATCCATTTCGTCCGTTTTTGCTTGCCCTGGATTGTGCAGGAGTTTCCATTCCCCCTGTCTCACTGCCCATTGTGGGCGCTCTTTCGTGCCACCACTTTTCCAATAGAATGTGTCATGAGGGGATGGCTCTTTTTCCTGCGCGATAACCTTTACCAGACTTTTTCCGTCAATTTTTCTTTTTGGTAGATGAATATCACAGTATGCTGCCAAAGTCGGAAACCAATCGATATTTGCTGCTAGCTGATCGCGCACCTGATTCCGGTCAATCTTTCCCGGCCAGCTTATAAAGGCCGGAACCCGTACGCCACCCTCAAAAAGGCTAAATTTTGAACCGCGGTAGATACCTGCTGATCCTCCACCTCCAAAGCTGCGCTCTTCTTCTGAAAAGCCCTGATCGGCCTGAAAAACGACGATGGTATTTTCATCCAAGCCTAAGGTTTTCAAATGTTGAAGCAACAAACCAACTTTCTCATCCATAGTTGAAACAAAAGCTGCATATTTATCCCGTGGGGATGGTACTCCTTCGTTCTTATAGAAATCAAGCCATTTCTCTTCTCCTTGCAAAGGATAGTGCGGAACGTTGATAGCAAAATACAGGAAGAACGGTTTTTCCTTATTACGTTCCATGAAAGCAGACGCTTCCTCCACCATCAGATCTGGAAAATATTTTCCGGGCGCATAAATTTCTTCCCCGTTACGCCATAGATCGTGCCTATTCGGCCCATTCCAATAGAAAAAATGCGAATAGTTATCAATACATCCCCCCATAAAACCAAAGGAATAATCGAATCCCTGCGCATTCGGCATTGTCTCGGGGCTATATCCAACATGCCACTTACCGATATGTCCGGTAGCATAGCCCGCATCTTTAAACAGCTCGCCTAAGGTATATTGATTTCCCGGCATGCCGTCCCCGCCCATCTCCGAAGAGGCATTATCTGCCAGGCCCGCCCGCTGCGGAAAACGGCCTGTTAATACCGAAGCACGAGAGGGTGAACATACAGGGGCTGCTGCATAAAACTGAGTAAATCGTACACCACTGTACGCCAGGCTATCCAAGGTTGGCGTATACAGGTCTTTCGCTCCATAAGCTCCTAAATCAGCCCAGCCTTGATCATCTGAATAGATGAGAATAACATTGGGTCTTTTTGTTTCGGGCGTTTGCTGCGCGTTGGCATATAAAACCAAGCAGGCAAACAACATTAAGAAGATGATGCACTTTTTTTTCATTTTAAACAGCATATTTTTTTTGTAAATATACATTAAATGGCATTTCTCGTGACTATGAGGTTAAACAAACCTTAGATGATATTTTAACTAAGCGGGATTCCGCTATGGAAGAGGCCGACCTATTACTGAGAAAGACAAGCTGACGTAGAGAAGAAATGAATATTTTCTATGTAACTTTGTATCGATAAACAGAAATTACAGCCAGTGAAATGATGAATAATCAGGATGAAATGATGTAAATGCAGGCGCGCTTTTAATTCTCTGTTATGCTGAATCCGTACAGCAATGGTGACTACCATTGCCCTCATGGTCAGCTTCACCATGAAGCTTTGATCAATAGGCGTTTCCATTTCGCCCTAAAGGAGCTCTATCCAACCATACATATTCCACAAAATATGTGGTTAGGGCTTCGTAAATTGAACGCTATTCTGATCGTAAGCTCTTGACTGGATTCGTCCGGGCGGCTCGCACAGATTGGAAACCTATTGTAAGTAAAGCAACGGCGACAGCTAGGAACCCGGCTACGGCAAACATCCACCATTGGATATCGATGCGATAGGCAAAGTCTTCGAGCCATGTATTCATCACATACCACGCGATCGGGGTAGCAATGAAGATGGCTATCAGAACCAGTTTGATAAAGTCTTTGGAAAGTAGAGACAGGATGCCCACTACCGAAGATCCCAGCACTTTGCGGATGCCGATCTCTTTTGTACGGTGACGCGCAAAGAGCATGCTCAGCCCTAACAGGCCCATACATGCGATCAGCAGGATCAGAAAGGTTACGTAATTGGTTACCTTTAAGATACCATCGATCAGGACATATTGCTTTTCTACCCGTTCGCTCATCGACTCGTAGCTAAATGCTTTTCTGGAAGGTATTTTACGAAACATACCTTCTAGATCAGACATCACTTTGTTCCGCTGCCGAGGGTCGATGCGAATGCTCAGATAATTATTTGCGCCCAGCTTACCCCCATACCAATGCACCAAAGGTTCGATGGGACGATCCAGACTATTGTAATGAAAGTCTTTCATCACGCCGATAACGGTTGCATTACCGCCTCCACCCTTTTGCTTGATAAGCTTGCCTATTGGATCCGACCAACCAAAGGCTTTCACCGCTGTTTCGTTGAGAAGCACTTTATCCGCTTCGGTTGCCTCCAGGCGATCATCGAAATTTCGACCAGCTACCATAGGGATTTCAAAAGTTTCGGCAAAGCCCGCTCCAACCCAAGCGTGCCGCAGATGCGCTTCTTTAGCAGTTTCTTCCTCTACATAGCCATTAAAATTTTCGTCGTAGCCGGAAGGAATCACTCCTGAAGTAGAAATGCTTTTCACATAGGGGTTCTGCTGAAGCGAATGCAGGATAACATTAAATTGACCCTCGGCTTGCTCAGGATCTTTAAAACTCATAGTGAGATTGGCTACCATCACCTCCTCCGTATTAAAGCCAGGGGCTACACTTTTCATATAACGGATTTGCCTACTGAGGATCAAGGCCATGCATAAAAAGGTAATACCCAACACAAATTGCGTAGCGATGAAAACGTTTCGCATACCCCGTTTTCTCCCCATACCCTTTACAATTTCGCCTTTAATGGCTTCCCTTATCTTGATAGAAGTTAAATAGAGACTGGGTATACCGGCGGCAAGAAATACGACACCTAGGGCCACCGCTGCCAACAGAAAGATCACAGTATAGCTCTGCCCTATTGAGCTCACTTCCCCTAAACGTTCTCCGACTAACTCGTTGAGCATGGAAAGCAATGCCAGTTTGAAAACGACAAAGCCTAAACCAAGAGAAATGATCATGATCAACCCGTTTTCTATGCAGAACTGCATGATAATGTTCTTTTTTGTCGATCCAACAATGCGACGTACAGCAACCTCTTTGGCACGAGTAAATAGCGTAGCCATGTTCAGATTGATCAGGTTAACAACCACAATCAACAGAATAAAAACGGATGCGGCTACTGCACCGATAATGATTTTACGAATGGTAGCCCCTCCTTCGCTCTTCAATTGCGTAAAGGGTACAGTTTTTACCACTTGATTTCGATTTTCCGGTGAGTAATGCTGTTTAACTATTCCAGCTATTTTCTTATCTAATTGCTTCGGATCTGCTCCTTCACGAAGCAATAAGTAATTTTCAGCAAAGCTGTTGTACCAGTTTGCAGCATATTCGAATCCTTCATTGTGACCACGTAAAAATTGTACGGGCAGGAACACTTCAGCACGGAGTGAAGAATTCGATGGAATGTCTACTACACCCGTCACCGTAACGGGAATACTGTCTGACAACAACACTGTTTTCCCTAAAGCTGGCTCATCAGCAAACAACTGACGTTTCACTTTTTGAGAAATAACAACGGAGTTGTTATCCTGCATCGCGTGATCAGGATTTCCTTCTTTCAAATCAAATGAAAAGACCTTGAGAAAATCCGGATCAACAAAGATCGTACTTTCCAACACCTCGTTTTCACCAGCCTTTATGGGAAACCAATCCCAATTCTGCCAGTGCGTAATCGCTTCTATTTCCGGACAGTTATTTTCAATCTCATACAATAAGGGGAATGTGGTCTGTTGATAGCTATTCCCGTCGGACGTAAAGGTCTTTAGATAGTACATCCGTTCTTTATGCCGATGAAACGCGTCTCGTGTTATGTATTGGTTCACAAGCAATGTCAACGTCAGGATACTGGCCATTCCTAACGACAAGCCGACAATATTGATCAGGCTGAAGACCTTATTCTTCCACAGATTTCGCAAGGCAATCTTGAAATAGTTCCTTAACATAATTTAGCGTTTTTTGTTCGGTTTCAAGAACAATGCCATTGCGAATGTTTGGCCTGCATAAACTAATTACGCATTTTTCATTGTTCGCAAGTGTTCGAATACGAACAGCGAGTGTTTGGAAACGGACACCAAATAGCGGTAAAAAGAACGGTACAGGTTTCCGGAACAATGGGTTGAAGGAGGAAAAATGCCCTATTCCTTGGAAGAGGCTTAATATAAAATTATTTTATAGATTTGTTCAACAGATTTTCATACAAAAGAATATAATTCAACTGAATGAACCGACTTTCAAAAAGGCCAAATGTCAAGTTAGCATTTAGGAAGAAAGATAAATTGTTTGAAATTTTTGGTTTGCTTTTTCTATTATCTTACTGGCTGGTGATTTTAGCCACTTACTATACGTTGCCAGACTCCATACCCACCCATTACAACGCTATCGGAGGGGTTGACAACTATGGTGAGAAAAGTAAGTTGTTAAACCTACCAGTGTGGGCGACTATACTTTATTTAATAATAACCGCGTTCTCTAGTGTGCCGCAATATTTTAACTATTTGGAAAAGATTACCTACGAAAATGCTGAAAAAGAATATAGAAAAGCAGTCAATACATTCCGTTTTTTAAAAATATTGGTTGTTGCATGCTATCTGACTATAAGTATATACAGCACACAGCTAACCCAACATGCTAATTATAATTTAATAATAGCAGCACTTCCTTATATTTTGTTAATGCCAACATTTTACTACCTATCTAAAAAATAACTTTATGAGATTATTGCTTAGAGAGCGTTTTTTATATAATTGACAAATGAAGCTGCGCCTAAAATAGCCGCCTGCTCCCCAACCTCCGCTACTTTTATCGGAGTAGAAATATTTCGTTCATGCAGTATGCGTGATACTTTAGGTAAAAAGAGATGATAAGCTTTACTGATATTCCCACCGATGATCACCAGATCTGGTCTTAGCACCGGTAGGTGTATCAAAAGAAAATCGGCCAACCAAAGCGCAAGCTGGTTGATGGCTTTTTGGGCTTTGGAATCCTCATCCACGCGTTCCACCAAAGTTTTAACATCCTGTATCTCCCCTCCCCCTAATGAACGGTAGAATGCCAATATACCACGGGTTGAAATGTAGTCTTCCGCTATTCCTCCCAAAAAAGGAGAGGAACCGAGGTTCAGATCCTTTACCCTGCCCTCTTCGAACAAGGCCGATCCCAGCCCTGTTCCGAGTGTCACACCAAAAACCCTGTTAACATCACTGCCGGGGCCCGCAAGCACTTCACCACGTAAAAAAGCCTCTGCATCATTCACAAACCGGACACAGTTAACCGGGAGTTTCATCCGTTCGGCAAATACCTGTCTGATATCTATGCCATAAAGTGCCTCATATTTGTTCATGCCCTTAATTAATGATATACCTCGTTCGTAATCGAAGGGCCCGGGCATTGACACCGCCAGATAGGTGCATTTGCTGCCCCAGGCCTCCTCTGCCGCGTTCAATGCAGCCACCCAAGCGTCCATAATTACAGAAGCTGAAGCGTGTGCATCAATTCTTCTGCGAACTAAACTGTGCGGCACCACAGATCGTCCTACCGTGTCGACGATAGCGGCAGTTATATGAGAGCCTCCAACGTCGGCGCCAAGAACAGTTTCTTCGATATTTTTCATATTGATATAGCTATGTTTTCTCAAATTTATTAAGGCAGTGGGTCAGCTTGGGCCGGATAGGCCGGGTCATAAATTGCAACACCTACTTTAGAATCGGCACAGCCATAATACAGGAACCATTTTTCCTGGAAATACACCAATCCTTCGATGAACACGGTACCATCAACATATTGCCCGCTCTTTTCAAAGGGTTCCATCGGCCTCAAGAACGGCACATCCAACCGACCAATAACCCTCGTTGGATCATTTACATCAAACAAAACCTGCCCGGCGCTATAAGTGCCTTTATTGAAACGACTATCTCCTTTGTTGGGATTGTTTTTACCATTATATAAAAGTAAAATGCCGTGCTCGGTCAAAACGGCCGGTGGCCCGCATTCCGTTAAATCACTATCAAAATAACCTTCTCTTGGCGATATAAATGCTTTTAACTTGTTATTTTCGTCTATAACGGGCTCCCAATCTATTAGATTATCAGAAGTAGCACCAAATACACCGTCTTCACCCCAATAAATCCAGTATTTGCCGTTAACCTTTGCAATAACCTGCTTGCCGTCTTTTACCGCTGTAACTATGGAGGCAGATTTATGGAATTTATCCACTATCAAATCAGCGTTTTCTGCTTTACGAAAGATCTGCCCATGCTTTTCCCAGCTAACCAGATCCCTCGAAGTAGCCACTCCCAAGCGGGCGATATCCCTATTCCATTGGGTGTAAAATAATACGTACAGGCCTTCTTCAGTTACTGCCACACGGGGGTCTTCCGTTCCTCCGGGCCATTCAAAACTTTTCTGTGCATCATCTGCCGGATAGAAAACCGGTGTTTCTTTACGTGTAAAAGATATACCGTCTTTACTCGCAGCATAGCCTATGCGCGATGTGCGATGTCCGATCTTCACTCCAGACTTATCTTCTGCCCGGTACAGCACAACTATCTCACCGTCTTTCACTGCGGCGGCGGGGTTAAACGTATCATTGGACTCCCATGCCACTTTCTTTCCGCTCATCGGATCTTGAAATAGGGTGTTTTCCCTTGGGGAAATCACGGGGTTTACACCGTCAGGCCGAACGAAGCCACCAAAAGCCCAATCTGGAAGTTTATTCACTTCCTGCTGGGCCTGCACCGGAACTATTCCGGTGATAAGTCCTACTATCACGAGTACCTTTCGCAAAAAACGCCTATTCATATGCTAAAAATATTTTAAATGGTTTTATAATTTTCACTAACTGTTATTATTAATATCCTGCATGCTGACTATTCATTCCACTGGATAAGTCAATCTCGTGCTGTGGCACTGGATATAGGTAATACGCGCTAAATATTAAAACTATCAAAATAATTGCTATTTAAGCTAAAATATTTTTTTTTACTGCAAAGTTTCCACTTTACTTAATACATCTTGCCATTATTCATTAAACACGACTGGCAAACTCAAAAAAATTCCGCCACTTTCCATCGAGTATCTTATAGAGAAACTGAAGTTGTTTTGAAAGTATCGCCTTTATGGGTATAGGGATGCGAATGTACCATGATGCTATTCCAGTCGCCACGAACACGTCTTCACTGCCAGTGAAAAGATAAAACAAAAACTAAGTAACAGACTTATCACCAAAATATACTAAAATAGAGCGTTGAAAGAAAGGGGCCAATTCGTATTATAATCAGTCAGATAGCACTACTTTTGGGAGATATACGTACCTTTAGGATGGAAAGCGGATTTTTGGCTGTATTTCAATTTAATATTCCTATAACTTTAGACTTCATAACAATGGCTAAAACAGATTTCAAAACTATTGACGAGTATCACAATGCTTTCCCTATGGAAGTGCAGGAAAGAATGCAGAAAATCCGTAAGGTAATCAGAGAGGTTGTTCCCGAAGCAGAAGAGGTAATTAGCTACCAGATTCCGGCTTTCAAATATAAAAAGGGCTATCTAATTTATTATTCGGCTTATACAAAACACATCTCACTTTCAAGTCCGTGGAGCGAAGCCTTGCTAAAAGAATTTGAGCCCGAACTGAAAAAGTTGAAAGTTACTAAATCTGCTATTCAGCTTCCAAGTAGGGATGAATTACCATTAGACTTGATAAAAAGAATTGTGGCATTTAGAAAGAAAGAAAGTGACCAAGTAAAATAAAAACCATCACCATTTCTGACAAAATTAGGCAACTCGATGAGCAATTACTTTCATTGGGGTGGTTCGACCGCTTTTTCCTGTAAATTCAATATCTTTGTTGAAGAGGACAGCAGTAAGATGAGCCGTGGACATCGTCAAGTGTAAGTACATCTTTAAATAATTTGATTCCCGCATTAGAAAACATATTCGATATAGCGAGTTTGCCCCGCGAGGCCGTTGATCATCTCGAAAAGCTGGTAGTCACCCTAAATGTTGCCCAAGGCTCCACGTTGATAAGAAAAGGCCAGCGTTGCAACCATTTTTATATTATTCAAAAAGGATTTGCACGAATTTTTTCCGTCATTGATGACAAGCAAATCACCACCCTATTTGCTCGGGAAAATGATATCATAACATCCACTTACGCGCTGTTTACACAAACAAGCAGTAATGAAAGTGTGGAAATATTGGAAGATTCGGTCCTACTAAAGATTAACTACGAGGAATTTTTAAACCTTTGCAAGGAAAACCCGATACTGTTGAAACTGTACCGCTTTCTGATGGAAAAGTACTATCTCGCGCTAGAGGAAAGAACCTTGTCACTCCAGTTCGATAGCGCATTGGAACGCTATCGCAAATTACTTTCACGCCATCCGTTTATCTTGCAACGGGCATCGCTGGGAGCTATAGCCTCGTACTTAGGCATGTCTCCCGTGACGCTTAGCCGTATGCGCGCCCAGATATGAGGATTACCATATTTAGCATTTGCTAAAAAATCGTCTTGTTTTTACATCTACCTTTGACCCTACCGAACGATATGAAATGGTGGGGTGAAAGACAATCAGCCTGTTCAGAACACAAATTATTACAAGATGGAAAAACCAAGTTTCAAAAGCAAAATCTATCGTTTAATCATCCGGCTGGCCGGTATAAAAACAAAGATTCAGAAACAATTCAAGAATGGAGATTTCACTAAGGCACATAAAGCAGCCGGTATACCAACTAAAGTAAAAAAGCAATGTGATGTTATCTATCGTACATCATCTACAGGAAGAAAGGTATGGAAACTCAAAAAAAAAGATACCAGCCCCCAACGTTATCTATTTTTTGTACATGGCGGCGGTTTTGTCTATAATATCACCAAATACGATTGGGTCTTCCTCAACAAGATTGTGCAGCATACAGATATCGGCATTGTGGTGCCCGATTATCCTTTGACTCCTACAAACAACTATCAGGATGTGTTTGATATGGTTGTGCCCGTATACGCAGATTTAGTCAGTTCTGCAGGGGGAGAAAATGTTATATTAATGGGATTTTCGGCAGGCGGAGGAATCGCGCTATCGCTCGCACAACATGCCCAGAAACAACGACTTCAGCAACCATCCCACATTATTTTATTATCTCCATTATTGGATGCCACCATACAGCATCCCGAAATTCAGGAAATTGATCAATACGATCCCTATATTGACGTAAAAGGGATGAAAACGGCAATTTCAGCTTATACTGCCGGCACAAAAACTGACGATTATATGATAAGCCCCATATACGGCCCTCTCGATGGCCTGGCCCCGATCCACTTATTTATGGGAACTCACGAAGTCCTGTTACCAGATGCGCGAAAATTCGTGGCAATGGCAAAGGAAAAATCTGTTCCGATTACTTATTACGAATACAAGCAAATGTACCACGCGTGGATTTTTCTGAACATGCCCGAAGCAAATGATGTGTTCAACAAATTGGTGAATATTATAGCATAAGGTTTGGTAGCAACGAAAGTGATCTTAAATTAAAGGCACTGCCATTGAATCCACAAGGTTGTTGCGTATATTTGAGTTAAAACCTTGATAAATAATTTATAAAAAATGGATAATACAAGAGTTTACAGAATGTCTTTTGCCAGCGTTTATCCGTATTATATCCAAAAAGCGGAAAAAAAGGGACGGACGAAAGCAGAGGTAGATGAAATTATATTTTGGCTGACGGGGTATAATGAACAAACCTTGCAACAGCATATCGACGACAAAACTGACTTCGAAACCTTTTTTGCTCAGGCTCCTCAAATCAATCCCAATGTCTCGAAAATTACAGGTGTGATCTGTGGGTATCGTGTGGAAGAAATCGAAGACAAACTCATGCAAAAAATTCGTTATTTGGATAAAATGGTTGATGAATTGGCGAAAGGAAGGACAATGGAAAAGATTTTAAGAAAGTAAGGAGAGTCCGTGCAACTCCCTAGAAACGGAAGATTATACTGTTAAAACTTGCCTGCTTATTTTTACTGTTCCAGAGCTGCAAGAAAAGTGTTCCGTTGGATCACAAAATACGCCAATTCGTCATTATCTCTAATTAAATTATCCTTCTGCTTGAATCCGGTTTTTGCCAGCACTTTCTGCGAACCAATATTATCAAGTGCTGTTACCGCTACTACTTCTTTTCTATCGGTATGAGAGAAGCAATAATGGACCAGTGCGCTGCACACTTCTGTTGCAATACCCTTCCCCCAATATCGCTCACTAAGTGTATATCCGATTTCTAACTGGCTGGGAATATCCGCGAAATGCCGAGCGAGACACATGCCTATAAAGTCGTTATTCACGGTATTGAATACTCCCCACCGACTGAAAAGTCCTTTTTTATAATCTTTCAGGGCTGTATGGAACATTTCCCTATACTCTTCAGGCGTCTTGTACGGTAAATAGCGGGTGACATTTAGACTATCGAAGAGTTCGGAGAACAACGATATCTCTTCTATTTTAAATTCACGTATTATAATAGTGTCACTTTGATAAAACATAAATACTATTGATTTCCAGAAACTTACAACTACTTGCTTTCATAGTTAGTCTGTTCACATCGAGCTACGGAACCTGTTATTAGCTATCGGGATGCCAATTCCGTTATTGCGTTTTTTATATACTTTGCCCAAAAGTTAGCAGGTTATTGTCTGGGTCGAGCACTGAAAATTCTTTTTGCCCCCAGGGCTTTGTTTGTAAGCTTCCTGCTGGATGTATGCCTATTTTATTTTCCAACATCGATTGATATAATCCATCGATATCATCAGTCCGAATATATACTTGTCCGTAATTCTCTTTTGGATCAAGCTCTTTAAACTCAAAGAAATGAATCTGTATGCTGTCTTTGTGCACCATCAGGTAGCCGTCATAGTCAGCATTTCCAAATTCCTTAAAATCTAACTTATTAATGTAAAAATCCCTTGTTACGGCATTATTGCGCATAGGTATTTTGGGGTTGATGTCTGTCAGCATATTTTTTGAGTTATTATTAGCTAATTATTAGGTAAATCTAAAATTATTTTTTCAATCTTCTTATGCAAAAAGTAACTTCAATAATTTATATTGAACAAGGAATGGCGATTTTGTTCAGGAAAGAATAAACAGAACGGTAGCCCATACAGAGACTTGATCGTTTAAGTGTGATTGTTTATATTTGGATTTGCCCATTTTCCCACAATGGCTTTACATTAAAAACTTAATTATGAAAATCTTACTTGGGATATTATTATTTTTTTGGACCGACATCATCAGTGGACAGGAATCTATTCAACTTCCGTTATTAAAAAAGCAGCTAGACAGTATGGCGCTTATTGATAAAAAAACAGGGCAGGATGTTCGTTATGGTAAAATTGAAGATCGCGATTCGCTAAGAGCTATTGTAAGGGAAACCTACATAAGAAACACAGCATTTGCGAAGCAAATCTTTCAGGAATACGGTTACCCCAATTATGACAAGGTAGGAAAGGAAAGTGAAAAAAATTTCTGGCTTTGTGTACAACACAGCGACCATGATATAAGTTTTCAACAGGATGTATTGAAGGAAATGAAAAAAGAGGTCAAACGAAAAAAAGCGACTGCATCAAATTTTGCTTCACTTACGGATAGGGTCAATATCAACCTAGGAAAACCTCAAGTCTATGGCACGCAAGTGACCTATGACGAAAGCAGGACGGCGGTACCAGAACCGATAATAAGACCCAAACAGGTGAACAAAAGAAGAAAATCAATTGGGCTTGAACCGTTGGAAGACTATTTAGCATTTGCGACGGAAGCTCATAGAAAAATGAACCCTGTTGAGTAATACGCCGATATCCAACCTGTTCTAATCGGTGTATATCGAAATTACCTCCTACTGACATCTGCGACTGGCGCAACTTATAAGTTACATTGCACACTGTGTGATCCTTATGGCAAATTTGTAAACATTCTGTATATACAGAATGTTCGTGATGTAAATAATTTGCGATTATTTTTTGGTGGAAATCACAACTGCCAATACCAGGTAAATAAAAAAGCTCTCAAACTAAATGAGAGCTTTGATAGAACAAAGTAAATAAATATTAATGTTCAAAGGGCTTTCGATAAGCCTCATCCACTATCGTTAACCAATCAGGATGCCTTTTGATAAAGGCAACCACCAGTGGACAGAGCGGGATCAAAGTGTAACTGTTATCTTTTAGCCACGTAAGTGTTTTCGCTATAAGTGCAGTTGCCACACCCCTACCGGCAAGTTCCGGTGGAGATTCGGTATGGATTAACCAGGCTTTACCGTTACGTTCTCCGTAATCGATGAAAGCAGTATGCCCATCTACCTGTAGCTCGAAACGATGGTTTTCATCATTTTTATTCAAAGGAATATTTTCAAATGCCATATTCATAACTCATATTTTATTTAGCAAACGTGGATTATTCTAAATAACCGAATTTGCCCATGTTAAAATCCATAATCGCTTCGCGTATTTCAGCTTCGGTATTCATCACAAAGGGGCCATAACTCACAACGGGTTCGTCAATGGGCTCGCCGCTTAACAATAACACGACGCTTTCTTCTTGTGCGTGAACGGTTATCTCCTCACCCTCATTTTTAAATAGCACAAAACTATGTTCGGCTACCGCCTGTTCATTTACCGTTATATTGCCGTTGATGACCAATAACGCCGTATGGTGTTCAGCACTGATCTGTGTGGTAAAAACACCGTTTTTGTTTAACCGCATATCAAAGAGATTGACGGGCGTATAGGTTTCTGCCGGCCCTTTAACACCTTGTGCTTCCCCGGCAATGATATTCACTATCCCTCCATCATTATCGAGTGGTAATTTGCCCATCCGATCTGCGGTGAGACCCTGATAGTGGGGAGCAACTGATTTATCTTTTTTGGGAAGGTTTATCCATAGCTGTACCATTTCAAACGGACCTCCGGTCTTGGAAAAATTCTCCTCATGGAACTCTTTGTGTAATATGCCGTTTCCCGCCGTCATCCATTGTACATCGCCGGGATTGATCACACCGCTATTTCCGGCGCTATCATAATGAGCCACACTGCCTTTATAAGCGATGGTGACTGTTTCAAATCCTTTATGTGGGTGTACATCTACTCCGCGAAGGTGATCTGATGGACCAAAATCAAAAGCCGCGTTAAAGTCGAGCATTAAAAAGGGGCTTATCCGACGTTGGCTGATGCCTGCCCTGGGAATGTAGTTAAATACCCGGAACCCATCACCAACCATTCCTGCTTGCGCAGGCTTGCGTATTATATTTTCTATGACCTTTTTCATTTTTTTCCTTTCTTTTATACAAAAGTAATACAGCTTATACTGGAAAAAATTGATGTATGGTAAGAAGTGTTTAGCGCTTATCGGTGTTTGAATGTTTTCTGGCCAGTTCTTTCCTCACCCTACTGAGTGACTCTGGGGTAATGCCCAGATAGGAAGCTATCATGATCTGTGATATTCGAAGGGTAAGTTGGGGGTACAGATTGATGAAATCAAGGTAACGTTCTTCGGCAGTTGCAGCCAACAGGAGGTTTATCCTACGTTGCATATGTCTGATACTGTTGTGCAATAACCGAATGTTATATTTTCCGAAATCCAGGCAGACTTTATGAGCCATTTCCATGAACTTTTTGCTGATTACAACCACTTCCGAATCTTCAATGGCATCTATGCTATATTCCGCGGGCTGGTTGAAGTAAGTGCTGTTCCGATCGCCCATCCACCAATTTTCGGGCGCAAATTGTATGATATGCTCTTTCCCTTGTTTGTCTAGCGTATATGCACGCAATAAGCCGCTGCATACAAAATAAATAACATCCGTCTTCCCTCCTTCTATCAATAGCGTTTCTCCCTTGTTATATTTTTTTTCCTTAAGCTCATGCTTTAATAAATGAAACTGCTCCACTGTAATAGGCGTGTGCTTTTGAAGATATTCTTGAAATGCTTGCATATCAAAGATAAAAAATAATCGGTTTTGAAATGTAGTAATTATTTTAGTCGTTCAAGTACCCCCTTATGCTTCACAATGTTCTTATAATCCCATTGAATCTCACGGGATTTTGCCAACCAGCGCACCAGATCTTGCAACTCGATTTCTTCTGCTGAATTATAAAAGATAGAAGCATCTTTAAATTTTCCTGTGCCCGCTTGAAGTTGTTTTTCATCGAAGCTTACGCCACTCCAGAACATGAGCCGTATACCTGCCTTCTGTTTACTGTATCCTACAATTGGATTTTTATCAATAAACCAGACGGGATGCCTGTGCCATATCTTACTTTCGGCTTCAGGTAAGTTTCGATCTATTTCCAGAGCAAGTAGACTGCATATTTTGGCGTCTTCAGCAGATTGATTGGCGTTATATAATTGGATATCGTTGTTCATTTGGCGTTAAATTAACAAAAATGCTGATGATTTGCCAGTGAAATAACGATAACTTGGTTTTTCAGTCGTCGATCGCGGCAGGATTTCCAGCCTTCATTTCACTTTATCACTTTGAAGTAGATTGGGCTAACTGCCAAATCATAAGACGATAAAAAATGTTTATCAATCGGGCCAGTCTGTGCCACCGCTTGCACAGGGCTGTAATATTTTAGCCAGCTCCAGTTACTGAAATCAATATCCGACAGGTTGATCGCCTCAAATTCCTCCCTATTGAATATGATGGACACTTTACAGGTATAACCAATCTTGCCGTTTGGTTCTTCAAGGTTTTTCACTCTACCATTGAAGGCGATACGCTGCAAGGCTTCAATCTGATCGGCCTCAAACAACTCTTGTAGCGTGCGTAAAGCTATTTGATATATGGCGCTCTCGTATAGTTTCGCCTGCTGTACCTCAGATAAAAAATATTCCTCTAATTCGTTCCGCGTAGCAATGTACTTAACCTCCCTGAGCTTTGGTAACTGTTCTGGTACGGGCAACATATAACCTACCACCAATAGTTTGTCTGCAGGCCTGTACTCCAAATCGAAATCTTTTGGAAAGGTTTCCGGGTATTTAGAGTTACTCAGTACAAGTACATTATACTCGCTTATAGCATTTACATCTGCACGCAAGTAATTGGCTTTGAGCATATCGACACGCTTATTGTATGCCTGTTGCTCTTTGTAAAAGGCTGTTTGCTGCTCCTCCCACAGGGCTGTTTCCTTCGCACATTCCTCCCCTAGTATGCTGATTTTAGTCCTGGCCACTTCCAGCTTGCGCTTATAAGATTCCCGCAGCAGCTGGTTGCTGTGCTTCACTTCTTCTTGCTTTTGCAGATGTAACAACTTAGCCTTGTTCAACAGTTCTTTGGCGTGCTTCCGCTTTCTGTTACCTAAAAAATTGAATAGCTTATCGAAGATATTGAGGTCGGGCTTGAAATACCTTGCTTCAGGTTTGGGTGGCAAAGGGTAGTATTCGGGTTCGGCAGGTATCCATATCTTGTTGAACTCTGCACGATATTGCTTCTCGGGATGGCATACAGGAAATTTCTCGGCACACTTCAATTCATCCCAGTTCACCGCATGTTTTTTTCCGAACGCATAAAATAGCAGATTTTCGATTTGCTCTAACCGTGCCCTAGCTTCTGCGGTACGTTGCTGAGCCGTGGCAAGATTAGGGATCATCACATCATTATCGCTAATAGCCCGATGCTCTTCCCGGTCGTACCTATGGAATAAAGGTGCTGCACCTTGGTTCATGTGTGTGGTTTCTTTGGTTGAACGTGTCGTTATGCTTTAGCTGCTCCGCTGGGATTTGGCTATCAAGCCGGATATTTTATTGGCATTAGCGAACTGTAGATGAATTTTTAGCTGTAACAGGCTTTGCTGAACGGGCAAATGACCTTTCTTTCGGTGTATTGTTGACATGTGTGTTTGGTTCTTCGGTTGAAGGCAATTACTGGGCTGTGTGCTGAAATAGTAAAGGTTCGGCTTGTTGGTTCAGTTATTGTTCGGTCGATAATTATATTTATTATTTAATACTGTTTGTTTCGATTGACTGGCTCTAAGTTAGTAAAGTAAACAGTATTTCGCAAGTGGTTATGAAAAAATGAGAATTATTTTTTCATAACCAAGGAGTTACATTTTATCGCATACGTGATTTGGTATCTCGGTCGTTATCATTGGCCTTTGTTTTTACTCGTATGCCACCCCATCTTCAAGAAAACCGGGAATCATTGCCATTAATAAATCTGTTTTTTGTGTTAATGCAGTATGCATCGTTCCGGGCAATATTGCAAGTTGTGAAGTGGGCATTGACAATTCACCTAAGCTCCCGCCACCAAATAATTTATATAACGCAACGACATGCTCCGGCTGAACGATATCCGCATCGCCAGCTATGATCAAAGCAGGTGCCTTAATCTTGCTGATTTCATCCGCTGACCAATCTTGTATTTTTTGTTCAAATGTTCGTACTTTAGCTATATGCCTATGCCAGTCTTCGGGCTTCGCAGCTGCGGTCATATACTCTGCTTCATATGGGCTACCCTTCAGGGCTTCCTCCATGAATTCAGGACTAAACAGGGTTTTAAGTTCCGGATGACGTCCACTGCTTTTGTAACTAGCGGAGGCCAGTATAAGTTTTCTGACAACCTGAGGTTTGCGGATAGCTATTTGCAAAGCCACCCCCGCCCCCGTACTATATCCGAAAATATCTGTTTGCGACACCTTCAGAACACGGAGTAATTCAATAACATCTTCAGCAAGCTGTTCATAAGAAAGCGGGCGTTCCGAGATATCTGTTGTATGACCATATCCTTGAAATTCAATAGCGATAACTTGTCTTTCCCTTGCGAGCAAGGGAATTAACTTCCCGAATGCCGTGCGGATTCCCGAGAGCGCGCCAGGTAAGAGCAACAGTGGCTTCCCTTCGCCATAGATTTCATAGTATAGCTGCAGTCCGTTTATAGCTGCATAATTTCCAATATTTTCCGTAGTCATGCTGGATTTTTGTACCTTCTTCTGCGTAATTCTTGTTTTGTTCATCTGTATACCTTTCTGTTTGTTTACAAAGTTCAAAACTTGCTGGCAAACAAATCTTGGTCTACACCAATATCAAAATTTAACGTTATTGAATAGCCTGCTGAAATTCGTAGGGTCTATACCTAAATAAGAGGCTATGTACTTATGCGGCACAAGTTGAAGCAGGTGTGGGCTTTTCCGGCAAAACGTTTTGTACTTTTCTTCGATGGTCAATGCTCGTAGTTCAATATGGAGGTCAATCATATCCGCAAACATGGCTTCAGTCATCCGCCTGAAGAGCCTTTCTATTTGTTGTGATTGATCGATCAGCTTTTGTAGGTCGTCATGAGTAATATACTCCAATTCGCTGTCTGTTAAACAGATTAAAAAGTATTTTGATGGTACCTGAAACGAAAAAGATTCAGCTATGGCGCATAAATACGGAAAATAGGTAAAGGCAAGCGTATAGATTTTCTCTCCCGTGTCAAAGTAAGACATCTGGACACCGCTTTTCACAAAATAAAGCTCCCGTTGGATCTGTCCGGGCACTGTAATGAAATCTCCCTTCTTAAATGATCTGACGTTAAGGCAATCAGTCAACAGATGATAATCTGCTTTACTGATGTCGTGAAATCGCTTGAAAAATTCATATCGTTCCATAAATCAAATTCAGTTCTCTCAAACTTAGTTAAATTTATTATAATATAATTGGCTTCCATATACCTTTGAAGATATAGAACAGTTCGAACTAAAGTTACCACTCTCCGGTACCATTATTTAGACGAATGCTTATATTTAAACTTTTGTTAATATTGCCGTAACTATAAACTTTATACTCTTTTGATAATTTTGGCTCCATTATCTATAGTCTTGGTATGGCGAAGATGTCTTATGAATCATATGATGATAGCGAATTGATACGGCTCATTTTGAGTGACGATTACAGCGCTTATATGGAGATTTATGAGCGTTACTCGCGACAACTATATGCACATGCATGCAAAAAGCTGAACGACCGGGATGAGGTCAAAGATCTATTACAGGAAGTTTTCGCTGCCCTCTGGCAAAATCGCAGTGCATTGAATCCCGAAAGCCCACTGGCCGGCTATCTCTATGCAACTTTACGGTACAAGATCATCAAACTGATTGCGCATAAAAAGGTCGAAGCGGTTTATTTCGAATCCTTGGCGACGATCAACACCCAAGACAACACAACTGCGGATTACCTGATTCGCGAGAAAGAATTGGGGCAGTTGATCGAAAGCGAGATCGTGCGGCTACCCGAAAAAATGCAGGAGGTCTTCCGGATGAGCCGGCAATCCCACCTCTCCCACAAGGAAATTGCCGATGAACTTGGGCTTTCCGAAACAACCGTTAAGAAGCATGTGAACAATGCGCTAAAGATACTACGTCCGAAATTCGGCACCTTGATCTCTCTGGCCTATTTTCTCCTTCGCTGATTTTTTTTCATTTTCTTTTACGCCCTAAGGCTTAGTTACCGTACTATATACGTAAACCAGCGACATGAACAAAAAAATAGTGCCTACCCTATTCGGCTTCTTATACTTTATCCTACCGATGGCTTTTGGACAATTGCCAGATTCCGTTGCCGTGGTTAATAAAGACTGGAAAATTACCCCTATAAAAAAGGGCATTACATGGAAGCAAGGTCATTTTGATAAACTTTTTGAAAGCCAACAGGAAATCAACTTGGTGGAAATCGACCTCAGAAAGTACCGCAAGAAAATCTGTATTGCAGCAGATTCGGCAACATTGAAAAAAACCACTCAATTTGCATTGGAAAACAACGCCCTAGTGGCTATCAATGGTGGTTTCTTTGACATGAAGAAAGGTGGTTCGTGGGATTACGTAAAAGCGGATAATAACGTCGTCAATACCACCAAAAAGAAAACCGATCGTGCCGATGCGATCCTATTGATTGCTAAAAAAATAATCGAGATCCAACCGGCTTCGGCAATTGATTATGAGCGGAGTAGAGTGCCAAACATTCTCCTATCAGGTCCACTGCTGATACATCAAGGGGAGGATGCGGCACTTTCCAACAACCCCTTTAATAACAACCGTCACCCGCGCAGTGCCGTGGCAATTACAACGGATAAGAAATTAATTTTTATCGTAGTAGACGGGAGGAACAGTTTGGCGGCAGGTATGCGCTTGACCGAGTTGGCAAAAATGCTGCGTTGGCTGGGCGCAAAGGACGCCATGAATGTAGATGGTGGTGGAAGCAGCACACTCTACATTAAAGGTGCGACGGAAAACAGTGTTATCAACCATCCATCAGACAACAAGCAGTTTGATCATGAGGGACTTCGTCCAGTAGCCAATATCATTTATCTTAAGGAATAAGATCGATCATTTTTTCATTTCCTTTTACGCCCAAAGGAACAACCGCAGTACTATATTATAAAAAAAGGAAATCTCGGATACGCATGGAGGAGCACGAAGAAATCAAAAAGCTATTGAAACGGTACGCCGCTGGCGAATGCACATCCGAGGAGCGCATCCGGGTTGAGCGATGGTACGAGAAACTGGACATCCATGTGGGGGAGCCTTCTGAAGAACAGATGGAAGATGACGTTGCTGAAATACGGAAGCGCCTGCCCACCCCGCCTAGACGCCAAATAACTACATGGTACCGTTATGCGGCCGCCGTTGCAGCTGTAATTATTATGGCTGTAGGCGCGTATTTTCAATTTACCCGAACCGACGGGTTGACTACAGCAACTGATAACCTGGCAATTTCCGATCAACAGGATATTGCTCCCGGTGAGACCAAAGCCACCCTAAAGCTGGCAAACGGCAGAGAAATAACGCTAGACGGCACCCCGGATGGCGAAGTTGCCCAAGACGGTTCACATGCCATCTACAAAAATACGAATGGCGAATTGGTCTACCAGATTACGGATGCAGCAGGAAATAGTACTGGGACACCCGTATTCAATACCATGCATACGCCACGCGGCGGACAATACCATTTAGTTTTACCCGATGGCACGAAAGTCTGGATGAACGCCGCGTCCACGCTAACCTACGCCATCAATGGATCGGCAAAGGAACGACTGGTGAAACTGGAAGGGGAAGCCTATTTCGAGGTGACTAAAGATCCACAGCGGCCGTTTCGAGTGGAATCCAAAGGACAAATTGTGGAGGTGCTGGGCACCCATTTCAACATCAATAGCTACGCCGATGAACCGGCAGTGAAAACCACCTTGGTAGAAGGATCAGTTAAAGTGGCAGGAACCGCCAACCAACAGGCGGTAATACTCCAACCGGGACAACAGGCGGCGCTTGACGAGCATAGTCGTCTGTCTGTAAAGCAGGCAGACATTTCAGACGCCATGGCTTGGAAAAATGGCAAATTCAGTTTCAAGCATTCGGATATCGGAACGGTTATGCGACAGCTATCCCGTTGGTACGGTGTGGAGGTGATCTTCCAAGGGGAAAAGCCGAATATCATGTTATCGGGCGAAGTTTACCGGAATACCAACGCTTCCAAAGTTCTGGAGATTTTATCTTTTTATGACCTGGATTGTAAAATAGAGATGAACGATGGCATTAAGCGGATAGTTATTCAATAAACATAATAAAACAATTATTTAACCTTAAAATCAACCATATGAAAAAGTAAATAAACATTAGTAAAAGGCTTAATAAAAAACGCCTTCTGATTGCAGTCAGAAGACGAAGGAGTTTGAGCCAATGATTCAAAAAACAGTTAACAGATTTAAATTAATCACTCAAACATTACAAAGGTAATGAAATTAGCATTTCATGCAACGGCCGTGTCTTTGAAATGGCCTCCCCCACAGGAATTTACTCAACTGAAATTTATCATGAGATTTCAATTTATTGTCGGTTTATTGCTTTCGGTTTTTATCCAAGTCAGCGCATCGACCTATGCACAGAACGTATCATTGAACGTAAAAGACATGTCCTTAGACCGGGTGTTCAAACTTGTTGAGGGTCAGACCGATTATGTATTTCTTTACGATGACCCAAGTTTTACTACACAGAAGGTTAGCTTGGCAGTACAGCATGCCTCCATAGAAGAGGTATTGGAGGCATGCCTGAGAGATTTGCCCATCTCCTATAAAATAGTTGAGCGCAATATTCTCTTCAAGCAGGATGACAGCAAACTCAACGTAGCGAAGACAAGGGCTCCGCAACAGGCACCCATTACCGGTCACGTAACAGATTCAACGGGCACCCCCATGTCAGGCGTATCTGTCATCGTGAAAGGCACTTCACGTGGGACTACAACTGATGCCGAGGGACAATTCCAGATACCCGCGGCAAAAGGCGATGTACTGGTATTCAGCTTAATCGGCTATCAGCGACGGGAGCTAAGCATTGCCGGGCAAATCCAGCTGGACGTGGTATTGAAAATTGACTTTTCAGACTTGGAGGAAGTGGTGGTCATCGGTTATGGTCAGCAAAAGAAGAGCGACTTAACCGCAGCCGTATCTTCCTTCAAGCCAACAGAGGAAAACGCACGCGCGGTGTTAGGCCCCGACCAGCTTATCCAAGGTCGGATGCCCGGGGTGCAAGTGAGTGCAGGTTCGGGTAGCCCGGGAACCGCGAACCGGGTGTCCATACGTGGTATCGGTTCGTTAAGTGCCGCCAATGAGCCATTATATGTAATTGATGGGGTGCCCGTGGTAAACCAGAACGCCGCCCTTCTGAATTTTGGAGAAAACATGAACCCCTTAGCGCTGTTGAATCCAAGCGACATCGAGTCCGTTGAAGTATTGAAGGATGCAGCTTCTGCAGCAATTTATGGAAGTCGCGCCACAAACGGCGTTATCCTGATCACGACTAAGTCGGGAAGTTCAAGCCAAACAAAGTTTGGTGTCGATGCCTTTACCGGTGTATCTGTAGTGCCCAACAGGGGCAAAATGAAGATGGCCAACCCCGACCTTTACCTCAACGTGATCAATGAGGCGATTGACAATTTTAATAACCAGTACGGCTATACACCGGGCGCAACCAATTATATGGAACACAGAGCAAATCCTTTCCCCGGCGAACCTGGCACCGATTGGTTTGACCTGATTACGCGTCCGGCCAATACATCCAGTGTGTCACTATCCTTTACGGGAGGTACGGAAAAAACAAACGTATACTTGTCTGGCAACTACCTAAATCAGGAAGGGGCGTTCATAAACCAAAAGTTTACACGGTATACCGGTAAACTGAACTTGTCGCACAAGCTATATAAATGGCTCGAATTCGGTGCAAATACTAACTACAGTTTTTCCAAGAATCAACGAGTGCCGGGTTCGAACCTCGGAACAACAATGATGGGCCGCTCCTTGCTCCAACGCCCCTTTGATCGCCCCTATAAGCCAAATGGTGATTATTACCTGGGCGGAACGGACGAATTGATCTACCATAACCCGTTCCAGATTATCAATGAACAAAACGTGTCCCTAGACAATTACCGGTTTTTGGGATCTTTCTTCGGTACCGCCACCATTATGGATGGCCTCGCCTTCAAAACGATGTTGGGCACCGACCTGACGTATACATTGGACAACATATACTATGCAGAAAACCACCCCTACGGTACGGGGATCGGCATGAAGTATGACAATCGACGTTTCACCCCAAATATTTTATGGGAGAATACGCTGAATTACAACAAGGTGTTCGATAAACTGACGGTGGAAGGCCTACTGGGCTATTCTTATCAGAAGATCTCCCTCTCAAGTTCCGATATTGAAGGAAGTGGGTTTCCGTCTCCCTCTTTTCAACAACTTTCGGTAGCAGCATCCATCCTCTCGGCGGGTACCAGCCTAAGCGAAAGTGCCTTGATGTCGATATTCGGTCGTTCAAATCTTTCATGGGATAATAAATACTTGCTGAGCCTATCGTTACGTGCCGACGGTTCATCCAAGTTTCATCCCGATAAGCGTTGGGGTTACTTCCCTTCGATATCTGCAGGTTGGAATATTTCCAACGAGTCGTTTTGGACGCTAGCCGGTACTTCGGCTAAGATCCGGGGCAGTTATGGCGAAACAGGTAACCAAGATGGAATTAGCAGCTACGCCTACCATGCCCAAATGAGCGGTGGGCGCAACTACAATAACCAAAGTGGGATCGGCGTAAGCACCAATGGCAACCGAGATCTGACCTGGGAAACGGCCAGGCAATATGGCGCGGGCTTAGACCTCGAATTTTTGGACGGCAAATTGAATCTAACTGCAGATTATTTTATCAAGAAAACGGATAACCTGTTGTATAGCAAACCTGAACCGGCCACTACAGGATTTACCTCGATCATCAGCAACATCGGCTCGATGGAAAACAAAGGCTGGGAATTTTTGCTGAATACCCATGTTCCGCTAGGCCCCGTGCAGTGGTCGTCTGACTTTAACATTTCCTTCATTAAGAACAAGCTGACCTCCTTAATCGGGGAGGAAGCTTTATTGATCGGAGCGAATATGACCTTACAAGTAGGGCAGGAAGTGGGCAGTTTTTACATGTACAAACAAACGGGTATTTACCAATCGGATGAAGAAATAACCGAATCGCTCTATAATAATGGCATACGGGCCGGCGATGTAATTTATGAAGACCTAGACGGTAATGGAGCCATCAATGTATCCGACCGGCAAATTGTAGGTACAGCCAACCCAGACTTTTTTGGAGGCTGGAACAATAATTTTTCCTACAAAAACTTTGACTTCAACATTTTTTTCACCTACTCGTATGGTAACATGGTATACGCGAACTATCGCACCACTACGGATCGCTTGGGCAACGGCTTTATGAACATGACCGAGCAGGTGGCTAACGAGCGTTGGACCGGCCCCGGCACAAGCAACACCACACCTAGGGCCATTTATGGCAATACTTGGAACACCCAAAATTCTTCACGTTTCCTCGAGGATGGTTCTTACATCAGACTACGGGCGCTGAATCTGGGTTACACCTTGCCCGCAAGGATCGCCAATAAAATCGGCATGCAACGGTTGCGGGTGTACGTGCAGGGCGATAACCTTTATCTATGGACGAGGTACCGGGGTTTCGATCCGGAAGTAACCAGTGATTTCGACCCACAATTTATCGGACAAGACAACTTGATCTTACCTCAACTGAGGAGTTTCAACGTAGGAGTTAATATTGGAATTTAATAGAGGCTAATGAATTTAATCATGTATAATACAACAGCAATCAGCAACATTATGGCGGCCCTTGTGCTGGTATTTGTATCTTCTTGTACAAAACTCGACTTCTATCCGCATACGTCGGTGGCACCGGAAACCGTGAGCGAACGCGACATGGACGCACTGTTGAATGGCATGTACAATGCCGTGCAAAACAATCAAGGACGAGAATCTTATATCATGTTCGATCTGGTTGGAGGTAATCTCATCGGTGGATCGGGAGGAAGTGAACTGCCTTTCATCCGCAATATTATGCGTACCGACTATAACCTGGTCAACAATAACTGGAGCGGCCTATATAGATCGTTATACCAGGTAAACAACGTATTAGAGATTATGGCTACCCTGCCGGAGTCCGACAAGCGTGTGCGCATTGAGGGTACGGCCCACTTCTTTCGGGCTTACGTATACTACAACTTGGTGACCCGTTGGGGGGATGTTCCCCTGATTCTGGAAAATACTACCGAACGTGTATCCCGCGACCTTTCCAGCGCAGTCTGGAGCCAAATTGAAACAGATATTGCCATTGCTATGGAGAAAACACCAGTATTTGAAGACGACTATTATTACGTGTCGCAACAGGCTGCCAAAGCCTTGTTGGCCCGTGTGCTGATCGGACAAAACAAGATGGCCGAAGCTGCTCAAATTGCCGAGGAGCTTATCGGCACGCAAACCTTTTCATTGGATCGGTTTGACAAAATATTCAGGCATCAAGATAACAACGAAGAGATTTTTTCTTTTAAAAACTTAACCGAAGAATCCAATATCACGCTAAGTACGCTGTTCTACACCTATGCGCATGACGTGAGCGGTTCGTACGTTTATAAACCGACGGAGGCGGTGATGAACCTGTTTGAAGAGGAAGACAACCGGAGGGACATGAGCATCGCTACCGTAAGTTCGCTCAATGTGATCAACAAATATCCCAGCGGGCAAACGGGAACAGATCCGATTCCGATTATCCGTCTAGCGGAAATGTATTTGATAGCCGCCGAAGCGAAAGGCCTGGCCGGACTTCCACTACTGAACGAGCTAAGGGCGGCCAGGAACCTACCGGCAATTAACCCATCAAATGAATCGGAATACCAAGAGGCCGTAGCACTGGAACGGCGTCGTGAGCTGTTGGCCGAAGGCTTTCGTTGGTTTGACTTGGTACGAACAGGCAAGGCCGTCGAAGAACTAGGTATTGAGGATTATCGGACAAAGTTTCCCATACCAGACTACGAGCGAGAAGTGAACCCAAATCTCACACAAAATGAAGGCTATTAACCCCTTAAAGACAAAAAAATGAAAATGATAAAGCAGAAGCTCCTTTGGTTCGTCCTTTCCCTAACTCTTGTCGCCAGCTGCGAAAAAGCATATGATGCCGGGGAAATTAAGATTCTTGATGACACGCGAAGCGAACTGACCCTTCGCCTACAGGAAAACAGCACGTTGATCCATCGCGTATACAGTGATACCACCCTAGAGCTGCATCCCGGCGTGACCGAGACAGACATCCACTACCTGAACCAGAATGGCCATACGATGCGCATTTTTATATTGGAGGCCGACATGAACCGATCCGATTTAAAACTTCAACCGCTGACGCCTAATGGAGCAGAACTATATGGGCGGCAACCGATCCCAGAGATGGTAGCATACGTTGACCGCGATTCCAGCTTGCTATTTGGTGCTAATGCCGACTTTTTCGATGCAGATACCGGCGAGCCGCGGGGCATTGTATACTTATCCGGCAGGCCGATTCGTACCACCATGCCGAGTGGTTGGACATTTTTTGGCGTGAGCAAATCGGGCCAACTGATGATAGGAGATGATGTCTATTTCGAGGAGAAAGAAGCGGACATCTTCCACGCCCTTGGTGGGCACCAGATCTTGGTGAAGGATGGTGAGCCCGTGACCCATACAGACGCCTCAGTTGAACCCCGTACAGCAGTGGGATTTACGACCGATAACATGCTCTATTTTGTGGTGGTGGATGGTAGGAAGTACGATTACTCGTATGGCATTAACTTCACAGACCTTGGCGAGCTGATGCATGCTCTTGGCGCAACGGAATCCATCAACCTGGATGGAGGCGGCTCATCCACTTTTCTCATCAATAATCCCATGGATACGGTGTATGAGGTAAGAAACCGCCCCTCTGACGGCGAACCACGAGCTGTAGCCAATGGATGGGCAATTGTTTCTAGCTCCGTTGAAGCACCCATATAGCTTTAAAAGACTATTTTTCAAATAGCGGTGATACCGACTATAAACGTTGGAGAACGCTAAAAAAGAACGCCCGGCACCTCAAAGCCGGGCGAACCTTATTGACGACTTCAAGGCTTTTTGGGCAGAAATGAAAGGAGCTTGGTATTTACCAGCTTGAAGAATTCCTGTTTATAGGCCTTTCCTATAGGAATTGGGCGGTCGTCATTGAGCACCTTTACAGCATTTCCTTCCACCGCAGTTAAGTGAGCTAAAGAAACGATAAAAGATTTGTGGATCCTGATAAAACCCTTATCCAACAAGCGGTCAACTAAATCCCTAAGGTTGAGATAGGTCGTTATCCTCTGTTGCGTATCTGTATGAATAACGACGTAGTTACCCAAGCCTTCTATATATGCAATGTGCTGTATATTCACTTTGAGAAACTTTCCCTTCTGTTCCGTCTTCACAAAAAGAAAGTCGTCCGTTCCGTTGTCTGCGGGTTGCTGGGTTCGATGGGATTCTACCAACCGGTTGACCGCTTTAAGAAACCTAGGAAAACCGATAGGCTTGAGCAGGTAGTCTACTACTTCATGCTCAAAGCCATCCAGCGCATATTCTTTATAGGCGGTGGTCATAATGACACGAATATCCTTCTTATTAATGAGCTTGAGAATTTCAACTCCGGTGAGGTCAGGCATCTGTACGTCCAGAAACACAAGGCCCTGCTGCATTTCATTCAGTAGTGCCAGGCCAGCCAGCGGATCAGTGGTTGCAGCAACCAAATGGAGATCGGGTACCTGTCCGATATAGTGTTCCAACAGATCAACAGCATACTGCTCGTCATCGATGATGATACAATCTATCATGAATTTATTGGTATTTTCAGCAAAACATCAAAAGTATTAGGGTCTTCTTCCAATGACAAGGTATGATTTTCTCCGTATAACAAATTTAGTTGCTGCTTGATATTTTGCAAACCAATACCATGGGACAACTCTTTTATGCCCTTCCCTTTTTTGTTTTTTATATAGAACGACAATTCCCTTTCGTTGGTATGTAAGTTTATCAAGAGCGGATGCTCTTTGTCACGTAGGTCGCCATGCTTAAAGGCATTCTCTACCAAGGTGATTAGTATCAAGGGTGCAATGGAAGCGGATTGGTTCTTGATGTTTTCCTCATAGACGATATTTAATCGGTAGCTATTCCTACGTTGGTTGATTTCAATCACATTTTTTATATGGGTTACTTCCTCCATGATGTTTACCCTACCGCTTGCATCCTCATTTTTCCCCAATGCATAGCGCATAATATCTGCAAGTATCAGCACGGATTGTGCTGCTTCTTCGTCGATTTTGAATATCTTACTATGAATAAAACTCAATGAATTGAATAGAAAATGTGGGTTAATCTGATGCTTCAGCACACTGAGCTCCGCCTCAGCTTTTTGTTTCTCCAAAATGATCTGCTGCTTGCTTTTCCGTATCCACTCTACCATCAAAGCTACTGAAAAGCTGATTATCAGATCAGCCAAGTAAAAAATAATGCCATGCCACAGCAAAAACCAGTAAATACTGTCATCTGGAATTACTATTGTGGAAAATACCTTCAGCTCGTATCGGGACTCTCGTTGCGATATCGAATAAAACCAATAGTTAATACCCATTTTCGCTACATACAATATGAATGCGGCAAACAGTGCACGCCGTTTGCCTTTCTTCTGCATCAGCGGCAATATGACATAAAAGATCGATACGTAATAGGTAATAACCGCCTCCAACACAGAAAGAAGCGTATCGGTGACTATTCCGAACCTCCCGCTAAAATCGTAAATTGCTCTCTCGGGATTGGAAACGTACGAGAAAAAAAATAAGGCACCATGAAGCAAAATACTCAACAAAGTCAAAATGATAAGCCTTCTGCGGTTGTGCTTGAAAAACCTCGCTACCGATTTGAACAATTGTATAAACATGATCAGAATGTTAAACCCATACCCCCAAAGATACCGATATCGCCTTTAGTAGTAACAGAGAAGTCAACACTCGACTGAAGTTTCAGCTTTGGAGTAACTTGCTGCCGTAGTCCCACACCAAACACCCCGGTGATATCCGGGTTATATCCCTTAAAAAGATTGGGCGCTACGTCACCAGCTCCCGCAAACAATACATAGCCATACCGTGGGTCGATATTGCTGAAATTCGATCTTAGTTCTGTCTGCAACGCCACTGCCTGCTTATCAATATACAGGTTGCGCCAAACACCACGCAAAATACGGTCGGCCGATAAATAAGGCAATTGGTAAAAAGGGGCATCTCCATTAAACGTTGCGTGATACAAAGCCTGAACGGCCAGTGTAGTACCTGTCGTCAGTATCGGGAGCGAATGGAATCCGCGGTAGTCAAACCGCAGGTCGTTGTATCCATAGTCACTCCCAAGCCATTTACCATAATGCGTAAAGGACATGTCCACGTAGTAGCCCCCAGTTGGGAAGAACAGATCGTTACGACTATCAAGACGGAGCACAGGCCCCACACCCGCTAAAAAGCCACCATTACTGTTGGGAACCGCGATAGGTGCGGATTCGTCAAAGTCTAATTGACTATCATTTCGGATGTGATACTTCATCCCTGCAAAGAAGCGCTGGCCGATAGCTTTTGTCAACCCACCTTCCCATGAAAAAATATTGTTACGGTAAAGCGTACGGTGTTCGTCATCAGCTCCTCTACCCAATCCAAAAAAATACGACCGGTTGTTTCGAAGAAACCCTACTTGGTTGAAGAAGTGCCATCCACGTTCACTGAAATAATCGGCCTTCAGGCCGGCCTGTAATTGCCCTTTGAAACCAAAGGATATGGAAGGTGTTAGCACCGACGGACGAAAAAAAGGTTGACTTGGCGATGGAGCTTCATCATGATTATTGAAAACAAAGCTCATTCCAAAACCCAGCAGCAGATTGTTTTCGGGACTGTAATCAATAATAGGTATAGGCACCATGCCTACTTTTCTTGTCGAGCCTGTTAGAAAGGCCGTATCAGGTTGAGCCCCTTCTAAGTTATTGCTCCCAGTCTTCACCGCTCCATAATCGATAGCAAGCCAGTCTTCCTTTAACACCCTCAATCGACGCCCATCAAATCCACCAAACGCTTGCACTCCTTCCAAACTTATTTGCTTCAAGCTGTCATTCAGGTTCCAGGCGGCAAGGTTTCCTGCATCATCCAGACTTATCAAGCGGCGACCATCGGGTGTGTAAACCACTTGTTCGATTTTCCCGGCACCAGCACGGATCGTATGGGTCACACGATCCTGCAAAAGGTTCCTAACCTCAATAATGTTCTTATGGTTGATACTGGCAAACTGATGCGGATCCGTGGGACTGTACACTAAATCTGTCAGCCTGGAAGTTTCCCAATGCACTTTCTGTGTTTTCAGTGTTTGTGGGTCAATCTCTTTCACAATTGACCTCGCTGCGGTGAGCAATGTTGAACCGTCTGCGTTCACCGCTATACTGTTGGTCAGGTCGGCAACAGTGCGCATCGCTAACAACTGCCAATGCTCCGTGTCGTAAGCAGCAAGGTGTGACTTCCAAAATGTTTTCGAATGGATAAAAAAGACCTTACTTCCGTCACTGGTAAAGGCTGCAGATTCGAGTGCAAACGGCAATACCTGTTTTAATTCGCCGTTACTGGTTAAATCATGTACATAGGTGTCTTTTTCCGTTTTGGTTTTGATGGAATAAAGCAACCACCTGCCGTTGTCACTGATGCCGCAAAAGTAAGGCGCTTGCTGATGAATGCCTTTTATAGCACTGACTTTTTCATTCGTCAAAACATCTGACACGATAAAGGTTCCATTCAGATATTGCACAGCCTTCCCCCCATTTACAGCCAGCAGGGCAGATGTATCACTACTGGTCTGTTTTTGTGCTTGAATGGTTAATGGGAACAAGAAACACACAAACAACAGGAACCAGGTAATCCAGAAAGTGGCACGTGATAATAACATAATATAATTAATCTATTTAATATTAAATAAAATGCAGTTACAGCAGGTTGTAAAGGTATTGTGCCCGCAATTGCCTTACAACTATATTATCTGAACGACCGGACTCTACATGTAAACGGCCACATATGCCTAATAATCATATTCACTTATTGAGGGAAGAATAATTATCATCGGGCTGTAGATCGGATAAAATGAAAAGAACATACACGATGGTTCTTCCTAATTACATCCTGTTTATAACCTTACCTGACTTGATCTTGCATATGAAATGCAGTTTATCTAAGTTTGAGATCAATATGATTTTGAAACAAACCTGAACAGCTATGGATGATCATGAATTAAGACCTTTATGGCGGCGCTTTTTCGATTTAAACTGGAAATTTGGGCTCTTCTTAATCCTCATCATTTGTATCCCACGGTTTACATTAGTATTAAATGCAAATGCTTCTGCAAACTATGGCTATATCGGCCTCGTAATGCTTATTTCAGCAATTGCACCTTTCGTCTTTCTGAGCAGATATGGCAGAAAAGCAGTTGGCATTACCAGACCTAAAAAATTGCTTTGGCTTTTTTATGCCTTTATTTTAGGACTAATAGCAAGTATCGCACTTTACTTTTTAGGAGAGATCATCTATGGACATTCTTATGAGAATTGGTACCATTATATCGGAAGGTCGTATAACATTCCGGAAGTCATAAATTCAAAAGATAAAGCGATACTTTTCATCATCATGGCGTCGACAGGCATGATCTTTAGCCCAATTGGAGAAGAACTGTTTTTCCGGGGAATTGTTCATGGAAGCTTCGAAAAATCGATAGGAGAAAAGAGAGCCACTCTTGTTGATAGTACTGCTTTTGCACTTACCCATATTGCTCATTTTGGGCTGGTATTTATCGATAGTGAATGGCGCTTTTTAACTATGCCGACGCTATTATGGGTACTGAGCATGTTTTTTGTTAGCCTGTTGTTCACGATCTGCAAAAAATATTCGGGCTCATTACTGGGAGCGATTAGCTGTCATTCGGCTTTTAACCTAGGTATGATTTACTGTATATTTTACTTGATATAAGGTCTTTGTATCATTGTGTATCAATTGGACCGCAATCCAAAGCCCACCAAATTATAAATCAACCACCTACAAAACGACGATCGGCTTGTTTTTGTGTGATTAACCTGCTTACAATTTGACACGGTTTCTTTCCTCCCCTGCGCTGTCGTCCTCACGACTTGGTCTGTATACGCCTGATTTACCGAACCTGTAACTAAATGCCGCCTGAACACGCCTACTGTCTCCGATATTCCTATACTCAGCCTGGGTGTTACGTAGATCATTTATGATACCACGATTGATGTTGGTATAGAAAATATCAGACACGCCCAATCGGAAGGAAGCCCTCTCGGATAGTTTCTTGGATACACCAGCGTTCAGCCCCCATTTGCTTCCATAAACAAACTGCGCTTGCGTGATATCGGTCTGGTAATGCCCATCGGTTTGGATACGCCACCCTTTGCCAAGTCCAACACCTACCATCCCCTGTAAATAGCCATTATAGCCTGTGTTATCCAGAACACCTGTATAAAAGCTGCCTTTGGCATGCAGTCTTGCTACTTCACCACGTAGTTGTACGTCAAGCCAGGGCGCTGGACTGAAGCCTGCATCAACAGCGGCATTCCAGACGATTGTCCTCCCGATGTTGTTCGGCCTGCTGTAATACGTTTCGTCGACGATCTCGATGGTTTCCGTAACTAAGTTCCGCGTATCGCTGTATCCTATGCTCGTGGTGATCATACCCTTGTAGATATAACTAAGCTCCACCTTGTTGGAGAATGAGGGCTCAAGGTACGGGTTGCCCACCGTGTAGGTAAAGTGGTCAATAGGAGTCAGAAAGGGATTGAGGTCTTGGTAATACGGTCGTTCCAATCGGCGGCCATAGCTGAATCGCAACTGCCTTTCGGCTAAACTATCCAGTTTATAAAGCATGAAGACCGTGGGAAAAAGCCCAGTATAATTTCGGTTGAAAGATGAGTCGGATCGCATAGCATTCCCCAGCTGGTGCCCGGAGGCTAGCGTGTTTTCCACCCGCAGCCCCAACTGGATACTCAGGCGTTCGTAATCGGCGTTCATGTTGACATAGGCAGCGTTGATATTTTCCTGATAATTGAAACTGTTTGTCTTATCAAAATCCGGCTCATAAATACCATCTTCCACAAAGAAATAATCCGCTATGTTTACCGTTTTAGTAAAGCTTGACTTCACTCCCAAAGCAAGCAGAAAGTTTTCCGCCAAAGGATATCGGTAGTCGGCTTTTGCAGCGTAGATATCGATGTTGGCACCGAGCTGTCCGCTAAGCTGCTCGAAAAACGTTAGTTGCCCATCGTTCTGTATACCACTGTTATTGAACCATTGATCCCTGTTTATGTGAAAATTCAGGTAGTCCGCATCTACGGCAAAGTCATGCCGGTCTTTATCGAATTTACGTCTATAGTTGAGGTTGACGCTCATGTTATCCAAACTCCCCTTTTCGGAATTTTCAGCCACCAAAGTGGAATCCAGCATCCCGTCGCCGTCTGTTATGGTATTCTGGTTGGGGTTTTCCCTGTCTGGCCGGGCAAAAGTTCCACCGAGGACAATGCCTAACGTAGATCTTTCTGTAATACTATATTCAGCGTTCACCGTTGAAAGCAGACCCCGCCCGGGCCTGCGGATGGCTGAAAATTGGTTAAAGGAAGAAGTGACAGTTTTGCCTTCGAGAAACCGCCTGGAAATGCTCACATCGGCGAATCCGTTCTGGACGACGTAACCCACATTTCCATGCATCCTGAATCTGTTGCCCGAAAAGCTGAAATTCAGACTATTGTTTGAAGCGGTGTGGCGATGTTGCACCAATCCGAGTTCCAATCCAGCGGTGAACCCCTCACCACGTGCTTTCTTCGTCAGTATATTGAGTATACCCGCATCACCTGCGGCATCATAGTTGGCAGGAGGATTCGTCATCACTTCAATTTTTTCGAGGGACGAGGCCGGCATTGACCTCAGGAAATTGGCGAGTTCCTCTCCAGACATGTAGGTGGGACGTTCGTCGACATATACCATCACTCCCACCTTTCCCCCCAGATTAATGGTACCGTTGGGGTCAACCCTTACACCCGGTGTCCGTTCGAGCACATCCAATGCCGTCGTGCCTGCATTGCTGATTAGTGCCTCCACATTTACAACCGTTCTGTCTATTTTCTGCGTGATATAGGGTTCTGTCTGTACGATGCTGACTTCTTCCAAAACCGTGGCTGATTCCACGACCTCAATGTCGGGCACAGGCATGGCAGCACCCGCTTCAAGGCGAAGCAGCCCCGAAATATACCGTTCATTACCGAGGTAACTAACAGCTACCCGGTAATCTCCGGGTTCTATCTTGTCAAACCGGTACCGTCCCTGTCCATCTGTGGCCACTGTACGAACGGCTGAAGAATCTGCTTCCCTCACCAGTACTATGCTAGCAGATATCAACGGATTGCTTTTATTATCCAGTACGCGTCCCTGGATCTTGCCGTTAGATTCCTGTGCGTTCAGGGCAAAAGTGTGCCATAAAAGCCCTGTCACGGCAATGGCTTTGATTAAAATGTTGTGCATGTGAAAAAATTTTAGTTTTTAAAAGTCAATAGTGTCCCACCCCATGGAAATCCATGGGCAGCTAACGGACAATATGTAGCAAATGATTAGTCTGTCTTTACCGTCTGTGTGAAGTTGAGCCGGTCGTTAGGATTTTTTACATAACGTTGCATGATACGGCGGTGGACTTCATCCGATTGTCGTTTCCCATTAACGTAGAGAGCATCGTTGGTTATACGCAACCTGAAGTTCTTGATGTTGGGGATCAATTTCCGTTTTACGAGTTCTTCGATAATTTTGTCGCTCTGTACGCGCGGTTCCTCCTGTGTCCATTCTATATCCGGGTATCTGGATTGGGTATAGGTGGTGATAGGATTGATGGCAAAGGCCACCCCGACCAGCATCGTGCAGCACAGGCAAGTAGCCAGCACGAGCCGCTCAACCAAGTTCAGCGTAGGCCGTTCTCTTTTAAGCAACCTTCTCACCCTGTTTATCAACAGCTGCCTATCGCCTTTTAGCCCCATAGCTAAATGAGGGGTGGTCATATTATACTCCTCGCAATTTACCAGTGCATTTACGTATAAGGACTTGCTACCGGTGTAGGCAACAGCAATGTCGTCACAGCAATTCTCCCGCTCAGCCCGGATAAGTGATGATATCCACAGTACAGCCGGATTGAAAAAAAAAAGAACTTCTACCGTGCTCTGCAATAAGTTGACAAGAAAATCCCTCCTGCACACATGCGCCAGTTCGTGAGCAAGCACTGCTTCCACCTGTTCTACACTCAATGAGTTGACAAGACTTATCGGAAACAGCACCAAAGGTTTGAGATGTCCGATAATAAGCGGCGTTTTTGCTAGCCTGGATTCAAAGATGACCACCCGCTGCTTGATACCAAGTCCATCAGATATTCGATCCACCAGGCGCTGCCACCGTAGTTCGGTCGGTACGAGGCCATAACTCTTCATCCGATATATACTATAGATGCTGACGGACATCCTGATACCCTTGATACAGACTACTATAAACCAGAGCAACACGATGACGCCGTGGTAGTCGCTCAGCGAACCGAATATATAGGCTATCTGCTCAGACAGATCGCTCAGCGTCCATCTATCTGGAGACCCGGAGAGCGTCCCATCGGAGGAATTAACAGTTACTTCCCTTGAAGCCATATCGGTATCTACACTGAATGTGCCTGCAAACGTCGCGATAACTGACATCAGGAAAAGCGAAAGCGCACCGAGGAAAAGCAGATACCTTACCGAAGGACGCAAGTTCCTGCCAAAGACAAGGATAGCACCGCCGAGTATCGCCAAAAGCACCCCCTGCCACAGGGAATGCAGAATGGTGTTACCGATTGCGCTTATCAGCGCGCTGGAGACATCTTGATTGTTAAATAATTCATTCATGGTTCGTTGCTTTATTGCCCATCCAACTTTCTAAGCATATCCTTAATTGCGTCCAAATCCTGTTTTGACGTCTTGCGCCCCCCCATCAGTTGCATCACTAACTTGCTCGGGGAACCGTCATAAATTGTGTCTACGAAATTGTCTAACAAGCTCTCTTTGGTTTTGTCTTCGGCTTCCGCTGGTTTGTAGACATGTTTCATCTGGCTGGCATCCCGTTGCAGTATGCCTTTCTCATGCATGATCTGCATCAGCTTCAGCGTGGAAGTATAGTTTACCTCACGCTCTTCGTTGATGGCGTCGTTGACCTGCCTCACAGTAGAAGATCCGAGCTTCCACAACATCCTCAGGATTTCCAGTTCGGCTTTTGTAAGTTCGTTTTTCATCGTTTTCGTCTAATAATAATGAATACAAAAGCAAAGGTAGGAAATTTTTCGTACGAAACAATGTCTAGGTTATTTTTTTGTTGTTTTTTGTATGTCTTCTTTTAGGTGTACTGTTTTTCCGTCATTTGAAAGAACAGATTGTAAAGACAAATCTATGTAGCAGATTTTGTCTTTACATGTATTTATTGGTTATCTAATAAGCAGTAAACATATCATATTATGCCTATTTTATTAAAATGCATAGAACAAAATTTCAGCAATCAAAAGTCCGCATGCGTTCCTACGAAAATCAGGAATTATTTTAATGAAAGTTTTTAAGGTTGGAACGATATGCTGTTTATGCTTTACCTGTCATGGCCAAGTTATCGACTTTCGGACTGCGTTTATCTCGACGCAATTTATCTTCGACTTGACAGCTAACTTAAAAACGCTACGCAATCTCGAATAAATCTTCTAAATGCTTATTTTTACCCTATGTCTGATTTAATTACACCTTGGATCCTTCTGGAAGAGGAGGACATCTCACCAAGTGCATGGTACCCGCTTATTAAACAAAAAGTACAACTACCAAGTGGACTGGTAATTGACGATTACTACCTGTCGCCCTTAGGTGATGTTGTACAGGTGCTGGCGATAACACCACAAAACCAAGTGGTGTTAACCCGTCAATACAAACACGGACTGGGAGAAATTCTATTAGAGCTTCCAGGAGGAATGCAGCAAAGAGATAAAACGCTTCTGCAATCGGCCATAGCAGAACTTGAAGAGGAATGTGGAATCAAAAGCACGGAGAATGATCTGAAATTCATCTGTAAATTTGCCATCAACCCCACAAAGCTTAAACAGGTAACCTACGGTTACATCCTGTTCAACGCGGAATTCAATTCAACGCAAAAACCTGATATTACCGAAAATATAGAAGTCGTAACACTGCCTGCCCCCGAAGTTCTTCGTATGGTTGAGGAAGGTAAGATTTGGGTAACGGATTCGATGAATTTAATCTTGATGGCTGCGAGACAATATCCTCATATCTTTAACAGTTGAGAACCCGTGATAAACTTGGAGTAACACGACTTATTCCAATAATCTTTCCGTTTGGGGCTAGCGATGGATAGCAGCAGAAAGTATGAAGCACAAAAAATCACCAGCAAAGATATTCAGTTTTGAAGACTTTAATACCCGTGCGAAAACAAGCAATTATGAAGATATGGAAGGTCTATATAACGAACTGGTGAAAGAACATCCCGACTTCGCTCCTTAGGAAGGGCAACTGAACAATCCCGGCTTACAGCTAACCTTTAATCCACAAAGCACGGAGTTAATATAACAAGCTACAATTGCAGTGCTGCTAAATAACAACTTACACTTTAAAAGAACTCCTGACAAATTAATATAAATTTAAATTCATCTTGCCCCTTCTTTATTCATCAAAAACGTGAGGTTATTCTTTAACACGAAATCTAAATGCCATTGCATGGGGCCGATGTGCTGATTTGTAGCTGTATTAGGTGCAAGCACATGATCATTTTCAGGGTTTTTAAAATCTTGCTCGAAGATATTGTTTTTTTTCTTTATTAACCTAGGTGAATGAGGATGTAATCAAACGTCTTTAGCTTTGCGGTATAAATCAGATGAAGCAAAAATGAAAAAGATCTTAAAGAAAACTGCGTTTACACTTACTTTGTTGACAGGACTTTTACTCGTTTTCATTGGAGGAAGATTTCTTTTCCATCCCGAAGCTGCGGAAACAGCTTTTGGTATCAGCGTACCTGTTCATGGAAATTTCTCTTTTCACTACATAAAAGGGATACGTGACCTTTGCGCCGGTGCCGCGCTCATGGGATTGCTGCTGACCGGGGAAAGACGTGGAGTTGGCGTCCTTTTACTTGCCATTACGCCTGTACCGGTTGTGGATTTATCGTTGGTGTTGAGGGCCCCCAATCACATTGCCACAGCGCTATATCCACATCTGATTGCAATTGTTTTGGGCGCGGCGCTTGGTATCTATTATATTTTTTCAACCAATAAAAATCAGAAACATGCTGCTCTTTAATCTTATTCTTTTGGTACATTTTATTTGTTTCATCGCCTACTTTGGTACATTAGTTAAGCTTTGGAGCAATTACCATACCGCGCAAAGGAGCTATACAGGGTTGATACTGGGTATTGTATTGCTGCTTTCAGGAATTTTATTGGTAATAACGCTATATCCGGATGTCAATTATTACAAGGTCGTACCGAAGACAGTGATGTTTGCGCTGATTACAGGCATCAATATTAAATTTGGCAACAGAGCCTATACCAAAAACGCTTATTATTCGCTCATCATCTTAACCTTAGCTGCTGCTTGTTTAGCTGTTGTAAACATCTAGTTATCGTTTAATTCCATGCAATATTGCTGATAAAGTGATGTGATTTTCATTCTCTTTTTACAAGCCAATGTATTAGCTTTGATTGCATGGAAGATCAGCAAAAGCAATCAGCTACATATGACCGGCTTATGCAATCAATTGCTTTATTTATCCGGACAAATGAGGAGGAAAAAAAAATAATACCGTCCCTTTTCGTGCCTAGGCAATATGGCAAAAACGACTATTTTCTGCGCCAGGGAGACGTGTGCAGGCACGTAGGTTTCATCAACCAAGGACTGATACGTTACTACATGGTCAAAGACTCGGGAGAAGAATTAACACTTGACTTCGGGAAAGAGACCGAATTTACCTGTAATTACGAAAGTTTTCTCGATCAATCTGTCTCCGCAGTAAGTATCCAGTGTCTGGAACCTTCGGAAATTTTAGTGATTTCTTATGAGAATCTGCAACTTCTTTATGATAAAGTAACGCAAGGGCAAAAATTCGGTAGGCTCATTTGTGAACAGCTGTATATACATGCGATGAAAAAAGTCAGATCGTTTTACGCAGACGAACCCGAGGAAAGGTATCTTCAATTTACCCATCAATATCCGGGCCTTCAGCAGCGCGTACCACAGTATCATATCGCCTCTTTTGTGGGGGTAAAGCCCCCTTCGTTAAGTCGCATACGGAAACGACTATCATCATTTAGTTGATCAGCTAAGCATATATTTGATGCTAATAACTACTGTCTTCTAATCGTTTTATACGTTAAGTCGCCCGTTTTGTGGAAAATATATAATTCGTTTAATAACTTTGATAGCTTTATGAGTACCAATTCACAGAATGTATTAGATTATCCCAATAACAATACCATTTTTATGGTATGGAATTTTAAAAAAGATGCCGCTATTCGGGATACTTTCAAAAGTCTTTGCGCATTGATGAGCAATCTTAACAATTCTGCCAATGTACGCTTTCCTAACGCCAAAGCCAGTGTAGTAATGGGTATTGGTTATAATGCATGGCATTTATTGGGATTACCAGAGCCTCTTCCAAAAGAATTTGAAGAATTTGTCCCTATTGTTGGAAGCAAGCACACCGCTGTGGCGACCGATGGGGATTTACATTTTCATATCCGTGCCGATGAAACCAGTTTTTGTATTGATGTAGCATCAGCTATTTCGGAGGCCATAACGGGAGTTGCAGAAAGCATTGAAGAAATCCATGGGTTTAGGTACTGGGACAGTCGCAGCATTTTGGGTTTTGTAGATGGTACCGAGAACCCACACGGCACCGATAGACAATATTTTGGAACTATCGGCGAGGAAGACCCTTATTATAAAGGCGGGAGCTATCTTTTTGTCCAAAAATATATACACGATTTGAAAGCTTGGAGATCTTTGCCGGTGAGTGACCAGGAAAAGATAATCGGCAGGTCAAAAGCTGATGATATTGAAATGCCCGATGATGTGAAACCTTCCAACGCGCATTCGGCACTTGCGAATGTGGGAGACGACTTCAAAATTGTGCGTGACAATATGCCTTTTGGAAGTGTATCTACTAACGAAATGGGAACATATTTTATCGCTTACGCAAGTTCATTCAGCACGGTAAAAAAGATGCTTACTAATATGTTTATCGGTTCGCCGGAAGGCAACTATGATAGGATATTAGATTTCAGCACTCCAAAAACCGGAACTTTATTTTTTGTACCGACTTTTGATATGTTGGATAAATTCAGTGAATAAGGTGGTAGATTAACGGATATTTTCATTTCTATATGCCAAAGGAGGCATACCCACATTTTTATGGAAGGTATAGGTAAATCTTGAGGGGGTTTCGTAACCCAAGGCGTAGGCAATTTCTGAGGCTGACCAATCGGTAATTTTTAACAATATTTTGGCTTCTTGCAAAACTCTATCCGTAATGATTTCTGAAGTTGTTCTATTTCGAATACATTTAACAGCTTTATTTAAATGATTGATTGATATTGAAAGCTGCTCTGCGAAATCCTTAGGCTTTCTCAGTTTTACATGATCAGAGGGAGCATGCAGAGGAAACTGTAACGCCAATAATTCTTCAAAAAGTATGGTTATCCTGCTGTCTGCACCGTTCATTTTTACTGTTTTTGGATAACCGCCGTTCATTTTTAAGGCCTTATGAATAAGCGCATAAATGTGATTGCGAACGGCATCAAATCTATACTCATAGTCAGAAGAAAGCTCTGATTTCATACTATCTAATATCGTTTCAAACTCCAGATACTCTTTTTCCGATAAGCTAAGTACACTAAACTGATGATCTTGAAAAACCGGATACGTTTTAATATTTCCAAAGTTGCTGAAAAAGTCATCGTTGAAGACACAAAAATACTCTTTTATAGGCACCTGCATTTCTTCAAGAAGGAAAGGTACCATTGGATGAACAAAGACCAGAGCGTATTGCTCTATTTCAATAGTTTTATCTGCATAATGACATTTGCATTTACCTTGAACCAGCTTGATTTTATATAAGTTTTTTCTTGAAAATGAGAGCAACGAAATTGCTTCAGATCTTTTTTTTAGTGTGTCAACCTTCATTACGTCAACATGCGCAGTTCCCCATTGGAAACAAGAAGGAATATTGAGATTCTTCTTTTTATAAAAGTCTATTATTTCTTCCGCAGCTTTCATAAAGCTAATTTATCAAATCAGTCAGCAGAAAACTAATTATTGATTGATTTTCGATATCGTTCGTTTGATCGTAGATATTTTCTTCTGAATGCCCTTCCTAATTTTGCTTCAGTAATACTTAAAAACAGGTAATATGAGTTTATCAAATTATAGCACATTGGGAAAATCCGGGTTACGTATTAGCCCACTTACCTTAGGAACGATGACCTTTGGAGAAGATTGGGGATGGGGAGCAAGCCCCGACGATGCTCATCAAATATTAAAATATTATATTGAAAATGGTGGCAATGCGATCGATACAGCCAATATTTATACAAAGGGACATTCCGAAAAGATTATCGGAGATTTTTTAGCAGAAAAATCTGTTCGCAGAGATGCCTTGGTGATCTCTACAAAGTTTTGGGGCAACATGTATCCCTACGATGTTAATGGCGGTGGAACGAGTAGAAAAAGTATTATCCAGTCTTTGGAAAAGTCACTAAAAAGACTGCAAACGGATTACATCGATTTGTATTGGATGCACGCATATGATCCCCATACACCTATCGAAGAAACACTATCCACTCTAAATGACTTGGTAAGCGATGGGAAGATACGTTACATCGCAATATCCGACACACCAGCCTGGAAAATAACTGAGGCCCAAATGATAGCGAAGTTCAGTCGTTGGTCGTCATTTATAGGTTTACAATTAGAATATTCCCTTTTAGAAAGGTCGGTAGAAAATGAGCTCATACCAATGGCATTGGAAATGGGGTTGGGCGTAATTCCCTGGGCACCGTTAAAAGAAGGAATTTTGAGTGGAAAATATACGAGACAGAACAAGGGTCAACACGTAAGCGGCAGAAACGAAGACAGGATCAGCACAGGCCTTTCAGAAGATACGTATACTATAATTGATCAACTTAAATTCATTGCAAATGAAAGAAACGTTCCGGTATCAGCAATAGCTATTGCTTGGGTAATGCATCAAAAAGGAATTATTTCAACACTTCTGGGAGCAAGAACATTGGAACAATTAAAGCAAAATATCATAGCATCGGAATTAGCGTTATCTAAAGAAGAATTAGTATCACTAAGTCAATTATCTGCACCAGCGCTCATATTTCCTCATCATCTATTGCAGGGAACGGCAGACCTTTTGCAGGCCGGAACAACCGTGAATGGTACAACATCAAATGTTGCTAAAATACTTCCTCAACATGACAATGAACGGTATGTTTAGCGAACTCCTGACCTGAAACGCTCAACACCACTTTTTATTCGAATTCAGCAATTAGACGAATCCGTAAAGAAAACAGAAAGATTGTTATATTTGAAAATTAAAGGCTATAAATAACCTTACATAAATAACTCATAATAAACACTTTATAATGAACATAAAAGACGCCTATGACATTTGGGCCAAGCAATATGATACAAATGAAAACAGAACGCGAGATCTCGAACGCATCTCGTTAAGGACAACTTTGGCTAATATTAATTTTGAACGCTGCTTGGAGGTAGGGTGTGGAACAGGAAAAAATACGGAATGGCTGGCGACTAGGGCACATCAGGTTACCGCTATTGATCTCTCAAGTGAGATGCTCGCAAAGGCCAAGCAAAAAATTAGTGCAGACAATGTGCTGTTTGTCCAAGCGGATATAACAAAAGAATGGAATTTCCCTCATCAACCCTTCGACCTTATTACCTTTAGCCTTGTGTTAGAACATATTGAAAATTTAGAAGAGGTTTTTGAAAAGCTAAATTTGGTAACTACAGACAGTGCTTATGTGTATATTGGGGAACTCCACCCATTCAAACAGTACCACGGCACAAAAGCTCGGTTTGAAACAGAAGAAGGCTTAAACATTGTGACCTGCTTTAATCATAACATTTCGGACTTCACGATATCCGCAAAACAGAACGATTTCGATCTATTGGAAATAAATGAATATTTTGATGAAAACGACCGAACAACAATTCCACGTATTTTAACGATACTGTTAAGAAAGAGAAAAACATCTTTGTAAACAGGTCGTTGATGGAAAAGGCAACCATATAAATAATTGTTCGTATGAAGCTTTCAATAACGCTACTATTTTTATTCCTTTTGTACCAAAACCTTTCACTTAAGGCCCAGAACATAGGGGAACGTAAGAAATCGTTGGAAAATGTCGTTTATAAAGTTTCCGAAGACGGAGACTCGTTAGCACTGGATATATTTCTTCCGGAAACCACCGTTTACGGACAAAAAACACCAGTAGTTATGATCATACATGGGGGAGCTTGGGCGGAAGGAAACAAGTCTTTGGAATCGATTTATTACATGCGAAAATTAAGGGAAAGGTTGAATAGTAATGGATTTGGAGTGGTCAGCATAGATTACACACTGGTTGGAAAAACTGTTCACTTCCCTACCCCAATAGCAGATTGCAAGGATGCCGTGCGTTGGATACGGGCGAATGCCTCAAAATATAACTTTGACGCAGACAATATCGGTTTATGGGGAGGTTCGGCTGGAGGCCACCTAGCGCTACTTGTGGCCTATTCGTCTGATGGAAAATGGTCAGATGACAAACGTTTAGCGCCTTTTTCGGCGAAAGTAAACTATGTTGTTGACAATTTTGGACCAATAGATTTAAATGCACTTCTTAAAACTGACGTCAGCAAGTTCACCTTGTTTTTTGCCAAAATATTTATGAGGAAACTGATGCCAATTCGGGAGAAATTAATATATGCACTTACAGGCTATTCTATTGATTCAGAGAAACCGAAAGTAATTGAAACTGCGGAGCTGTACTCTCCAATAACCTATATTGACTCAGCTGATGTTCCGACCCTCATATTTCACGGCACGAAAGATAATGTGGTTCCGCTGAAACAGTCTAAAAAACTACACCAATTATTGAGCGAAAAAAACGTTGACAACGAATTTATCATGGTTAAAAATGGTGATCATGGCTTTAACAATATTTCTCAGGAGCAAACGGATGCCCTTATAGAAAAAACTGTCTCGTACATAAAAGAACAAACGGCGATGGGCAGCAGACAGTAGCAGAAGTTAAAGACGGATTTTTGCTGGTTTACAATTTCAAACTCCTAAATTTGATAACAGAAATATTTTTAGATCGTTTACAAGCAATTAATTATGTCAAGGAAAAAGCCTTTTTTATTTTTCATTCTATTCTTATTAATATCACCGCTCTCCTCTGTGTATGGCCAATCTGCTGCTACAGATACATTACGGATATTAGCCATCGGCAATAGTTTTTCTCAAGATGCAGTGGAGCAATATTTACATGAATTGGCAGATGCTGCCGGCAAGAAAATCCTGATCGGGAACCTGTATATAGGCGGCGCTCCCCTTTCGCTCCATTGGAAAAACGTGCAGGACAACAAAAATGCCTATAGCTACCGGAAAATCACTGTAGATGGCAGCAAGACAACAGCCGACAGCGTGAGTATCCTTACCGCACTGCAAGATGAGCACTGGGACTATGTTTCTATCCAACAGGCGAGTCCGCTATCGGGTAAATTTGACAGCTACATCGAACCGCTCACTGGCGTAAAGCATTTCTTGGATAGCGTTAATGACAGTCATGTCAAATACATATGGCATCAAACCTGGGCTTATGCTCCCAATTCTACCCATGAGGGATTTGCCAATTATGGAAACAACCAACAAAAGATGTACAAGAACATCTCAAAAGCTTCGACAAAGGTAAAAAAACGGTTCAACTTCGACTTGCTTGTTCCGTCGGGCACCGCCATTCAGAACGCCCGTAATACCTTTCTAGGCGATAACCTCACACGGGACGGATACCACTTAGACCTGCAGATTGGCCGTTTTATTGCGGCATGTACTTGGTTTGAATCCCTGTTTAACGAAGAGGCACCAACCGAACGTTACCACCCTGAAAACGTCAGCCCAGAAGCTGCTCAAGTGGCCAAACAAGCGGCTCATGCTGCTGTGCAACACCCATTTAAGTTAACTAAAATTAAGGTTGAGCATCCGGCTATCAACAGTAATAACTGATTCAATTGCTGGCCACTTATCTTTAGACTCCAGCTGCTAAAATGTTCCGAAGGTGATAAGGCTTTGTTTTATGCAGGATTGAGTGTACTCATTAAAACATTTAAATCAGTAAACGAAGATGAAAAAAGATGTAGAACAAAAGTTATTGGACAAAAAGACTAATCCTACCAGTATGCGGATATTGGTGTATGATTTCCTGCAAAATCAACAGGTTGCGTTGTCTTTGTCAGAAATAGAGAATCACTTCTTCCATGCTGATAGAACAACGATCTATCGAACGCTAAAAACTTTTGAGGATAAAGGCATTGTGCATAGTATCCAGGAAAACAATACCTCAAAATACATTTTGTGTCATGATGGTTGTGATGAACAGACCCATAAAGATTGGCATCTTCATTTTTATTGCAAAATCTGTAAACAAACAACATGCAAAGAAAATTTTACCATTCCTCAAAATATGGAAAACAGTTTTAGGATTGATGAAATAAGATTGTTTGCGAAAGGTATTTGCGAAAATTGTTTGAAAGAAGGTTTGCAATAGTATTGCATTCTTTCCATGGCTATTTTTGTAGAAAAACTACAAGATGGCAGATTTTTTGAAATACTTCTTACCGTTTTACTTTATATTATTCTTCGGAATAGCCTTTTTCACTACAAATTTTGTGGAAGCCAAAAGAATTGGTAAAAATCCAATGGTATTGCCTAAAGATGACAGTGCTTATGGAAGAAGCGTTTTTATCTCAAGAGCACGGTGAGAAGTATTTTCAATACAAACAAAAAACAAATAGATTTTTATAATGGAACATCAACACACATACGATGCTCAGGGCAGACAGCTTTGCTGTACCCGTGAAGAAAAGATCAATTCCAATGTAGAGACAATGGAGCATCAGTTAGACCATGATGGGCATAACCATTCACACGATCATCATTCAGGTGACGGATGGTTTGGGCTCTTTTTACCGGCTATCATTTCCTTGACATTGTTACTCGTGGCGATCGCTTTGGACATTTGGATTTCACAGGATTGGTTTACCGGATGGTTAAGAATTATATGGTATGTATTGGCTTACGCTCCTGTAGGCTTTCCGGTCATAAAGGATGCTTTTAGAAGTATAGCTCGAGGAGATGTGTTCTCCGAGTTTCTCTTAATGACAATTGCAACCGTCGGTGCCTTTGCCATTGGTGAATACCCTGAGGCCGTGGCTGTGATGCTGTTTTATGCAGTAGGCGAAGTATTCCAGACTTTAGCAGTAAGTAGAGCGAAAACCAATATCAAAACCCTGCTTGACCAGCGCCCCGATGAAGTAACGATATTAAATGGCAATCAACCGCAAATAGTAAGGGCGGAGCATGTAAGTATCGGAAGTATTATCCGGTTGAAACCCGGAGAAAAATTAGGTTTGGACGGTGAGCTATTGTCAGAAAAGGCATCCTTCAATGCCGCTGCATTGACGGGTGAAAGCAAACCCGACACCAGAACCAAAGGAGAGACGGTGTTGGCAGGAATGATAAATCTCCATACTGTATCTCAAGTGAAAGTGACCACGGCGTATACTGACAGCAAATTGAGTAAAATCCTGGAAATAGTACAAAATGCTACTTCCCAAAAAGCGCCAACAGAATTATTCATCCGTAAATTTGCAAAAATTTATACTCCTATTGTAGTGTTTCTGGCCATTGCAATTTGCCTTTTGCCCATAGCCTTTGTTGACCACTATGAATTTAAAGAGTGGTTATATAGAGCTTTGGTATTCTTGGTCATCTCCTGTCCTTGTGCTTTGGTTATCAGTATTCCTTTAGGGTATTTTGGAGGAGTTGGAGCTGCCAGCAGGAATGGCATATTATTCAAGGGAAGCAACTTTTTGGATACACTTGCCCGTATCCAAAATGTAGTGATGGATAAAACCGGTACAATGACCGAAGGGGTTTTTGCAGTCCAGGAAGTAGCTTTTAACGAGACTTTTAATCAGGCTGAAATCCTGCAAATGGTAAACGCTTTGGAAAGTCAGAGTTCCCACCCGGTAGCCACGGCGATCCATCAATATGTAGGCGATTCTGTAACCAATATTCCATTAGAAAAGACAGAGGAAATAGCAGGGTATGGATTAAAAGCTAATGTCAACGGAAAGGAGCTTTTGGTAGGCAACTTTAAGCTGATGGACAAATTCGGTATTGCTTACGATATAGATCACTCGAACATCGTTTATACATTGATTGCTGTGGCTTACGACAAACAATTTGTCGGCTACATCATTATTGCCGACAGCATCAAAGAAGATGCACAGGAGACTATAGACAAACTACATTCACTTGAGGTAAAAACCACTATGTTGAGTGGCGATAAAGGTACCGTTGTAAAATTTGTGGCGGATAAACTGGGCATTGATCGGGCGTTCGGCGATTTATTACCGGAAGACAAGGTGAAGAAAATCAAAGAAATAAAAGCTAAAAATGAAACCGTTGCTTTTGTTGGCGATGGTGTAAATGATGCACCGGTTGTAGCCTTAAGCGATGTAGGCATAGCAATGGGTGGGTTGGGAAGCGATGCTACAATAGAAACTGCCGACGTGGTGATTCAAGATGACAAACCCTCCAAAATTCCAATGGCTATCAATATAGGCAAACAAACCAAAAAAATTGTTTGGCAAAATATCGGTTGGGCATTCGGCGTGAAAGCAATTGTACTGATCCTTGGAGCCGGTGGATTAGCCACGATGTGGGAGGCGGTTTTTGCAGATGTTGGTGTAGCTTTAATCGCTATTCTGAATGCGGTGAGAATACAAGGGATGAAATTTTAACTGCGAAAATATGAATAGCTGTTTTTCGACAAAATAGTGGGATATAGTTACAAGTTCCTATAGTTTCCATTTTTGTCACCAGGTTTCGACTGGATATTTTTATCAAAGCAGCTTTCCCCTTTGCCTATTGGGTTATGGATAAATGGCTGAAAAAGTTCACCTATAAGACTGAAATCCATTGGTGGTTTTTTGCGACCGTGAGTTCACTGGCCATTAAGGCTGCATTGACCAATGCTACAAGGAGTTTGCGAGACAAATGAAATCTTCCGGCTTGTGAAAACCGTATGCGCCGGTTCTGGCTGATTTGGTTCTGCTAAGCGCAAACTGAAGCCCTCAACGTCACACCACTTAATGGGTAAAGCTATTTTTTTTAAAAACACTGTTTAACAGATGATAAGTCGTTCTATTCTGTAGCGTTGATCGCTCTGTTTGCGTTTAACTATCAGCGAGATCACACTAACCGGAATCTTACTTATTAAGAGGTTTAGAAATGGATAGTCGCCACCAGTCTATAAATATAAATCAGTGAAAATGAGACATTAAAAATATTTTTTTTGTAAATTAGCACCACCTAAATAGAATGATATGGCAAAACATATACCCAATAACTTAAACAGCACTATTAGTAGCAAATTTCGAAAAGCATTGAGCTTGGCGTATGATCATACTACTTCCATAGCGAAAGCCATGGTAGACTCAGAGCAAATACGTACCTTTTTGCTTATACTCTTTTTGCTTATTACCTTGGTATGGCTCGCCGGTGGATCTAACGCTTTAATTGCTTGGTTGAGTCAATAAGGCAACATTACATTTAAGAGGAGCTCCTCACTATGCGGGGAATAACCACACGATCTCCAATGAAACCTGGTGGCCGCAGAATACATATTTGTCGTATTGTGTAAGATCCTGTTTGTCCTCCCTCTTTCGGACATCGTCATGCAGTTGCGGTGGATCAATGAGGATAGCCGATTAATCTTTCCGGCTACCTCAAAGGTGAGAGATAATGAACATTCGCTCGATTTTCCAATTTTACGCGTTTAAAGGCTGGATTTTAAACCCAGCTTTTTCTACGGTTTCTATTACTTTTTCTTGTGAAATACCTGTTGATGTTATCGTAAGTATTTTGTCTTTATTGTCGATATCCACATCCCAGTGGGATATGCCTTCGGCACTCTTGAAATGTGGTTCTACGGCTGCCAGGCATCCTCCACAGTTAATATTTGTTTTGAATTGAAATTTTTGATGATTACTTTCCATTTTTGTTCGTTTTTTATTATCAATTTATGTAATTAACAGATTAACTTTTCCATTTCAGTCGCAAACTATTGCTTACCACACTTACGCTGCTCAATGCCATCGCTGCCCCTGCGATCATTGGATCTAACATAAAGCCATTGATGGGATAAAGCACGCCCGCGGCGATAGGGATGCCGATAAGGTTGTATATGAAAGCCCAAAAAAGATTCTGTTTGACGGTGGCTACCGTTTGCTTTGATAAACGAATGGCCTGTGGTATCTTGGTCAGATCTGAAGATATGATGGTTATCTTAGCTACATCCATAGCAATATCGCTGCCTTTGCCCATTGCTATGCTCACATTTGCTGTTGCCAAAGCGGTACTGTCATTGATGCCATCTCCCACCATGGCTACCACTTTACCTTGACGCTGCAACTCTTTTACAAAATCGGCTTTATCTTGAGGCAGTACTTCAGCTCTGTAGCTCAGGATGCCCGTTTGCTGAGCCACCGTTTTAGCTGTAGCTTCATTATCTCCTGTAAGCATGTGTAACGCGATCCCCATATCCTTTAATTGTGTGATAGCAGCTAAGGATGTTTCTTTTATTTTATCGGAGATGGCCAAAACGGCTAATGCTTGCTCATGATCTGAAAACCAAATGACGGTATTTGCCAATATGGCCCACTCATCTGCCTGGTGCTGCAATGTGTCTGCAAGGGCAATCTTGTTTTCAACAAGCAACTTTTTGTTGCCTACGAAATAGCGCTTATTTTTCACATTGGCCCTTACACCTTTACCTGTAACACTTTCAAAATCTGAAAGCGTGATAGTTTGAGCATTGGCAAAATGTTTAACAACAGCTTCTGCCAATGGATGCTCGGATTGTTTTTCTATGCTAAAGAGTATGTGTTTGGTAGTTTCATCTCCATTCAACCAACTGATTCCGGTAACTTCTGGTCGGCCTGCCGTAATTGTTCCTGTTTTATCCAATACAATAGCATTTACTTTCTTACCGAATTCAAGGCTCTCCGCATCTTTTATCAGAATACCATGTTCTGCCCCCTTACCCACACCTACCATAATAGCCGTTGGCGTTGCAAGCCCCAAAGCACAGGGACACGCAATAACCAACACGGTAATGGCAGCTAACACCCCTTGAACCAGTCCGTTATCTCCGCCGAAGATAAGCCATAAAACGAATGTAAGCAATGCAATGCCTATTACGACAGGGACAAAAATGCCAGCAACCTTATCCACCAGTTTCTGCACCGGTGCCTTACTTCCCTGTGCGTCTTGTACCATACTGATAATCTGTGCCAGCATTGTTTCCTTACCTACCTTAACTGCTTCAAACCGGAAACTGCCTTTTTGATTGATCGTACCGGCAAAAACCTTTTCATTTTCATTTTTCAATACAGGAACGTGCTCCCCACTCAACATACTTTCATCTACGAAGGATGTACCTGAGGTAACGATGCCATCGACCGCAATTTTCTCCCCCGGTTTGACCAATATGGTATCCCCTTTATGTACCTCTTCAATAGGAATTTGTCTTTGCACTCCTTCGGACACCACTAAGGTTACTGTTTTTGGTTGCAGGCCCATTAGCATTTTTATAGCTGAGGACGTATTTCCTTTAGCCCTTTCTTCCAATAGTTTTCCCAAAAGTATAAAAGCTATAATTACGGATGCTGCCTCAAAATAAACATGGGCGTGTAATCCTTTTTGATGCCAAAACTCAGGGAACAACATATTAAAAACACTGAAGGTATAGGCTATTCCGGTGCTCAATGCTACCAATGTATCCATATTACCGGAACGGTGTTTAGCCTGCTTCCAGGCATTGACGTAGAACCCCCTGCCTAGCCACAGCACCACAGGCGTGGCAAACAGCCACATGATTTCGTTGCCATAGGGCATATCCATAAAAAACATACCGATAAGCATCACAGGAAGTGACAGGAAAATAGCCCAAATGGTTTTCTTTTTTAAGACCCGAAATTTCTTTTCATGAATGACACTCAGCGTTTGCTCTTGCGAGATTTCGTCTTTGATAAGCAGGTCATAACCTGCGGATTGTACGGCTTTTTGAAGGGCTAAAGGATTGGTCATATCGGGCAGGTATTCTACCTTAAGGCGCTCACTGGCGAAATTGACGGACGCACTGATCACTCCTTCGGAAGATCTGACCATACTTTCAGCACTGGCAGCACACGAAGCGCAAGTCATATTCAGTACCGGAAAGGATTTTTTTACGGGAGTAACACCATGTTTGTTGCCATAAATCATATACTTTTTTTTTTACAAAGTTGGCAACAAAAGCGGGATGGGTTGTTACAGTTTTTCAGAATTCATTTATAATATTTAGGTCTGATTGAAAGCTTTTCTACAATCCTAATCCGTAAATGGTATCCAATCTTTCAACGCATTATTTCTCGGGGCATGTCTGGTTTTTGTTGATTCACTTGCCTTCCCCATCGTTAAGATCTACCACAAGCTCTTCATTTAAAAGTTCATTTGTTGCGACCAATTTATCGTCAACCCAAACACACAGCATGCTTTGGTCGCCAGATTTTTGCTCATCCCAATCCTTTTTCCAAACAATATCAATATCATGCCCGTGATACCGAATGTTACCGAGATAAAAATAATCCCATTTGTCTTCTGGTAACAAGGGGTGTATAGCGAATCGATTTTCATGGGATGCTTTGAATCCTAAAAGATCTTCGATGATGATATCAGGAAATGTGGAATGAAAATAGTCCTGCTCACCGCCGAAGGTTTTGCCGTCGCTGGGGATATACCATTCTCCTATATTTAATTGATCAGTACCATGCATGAGTGCTAACTTTTCAATGTAATCATATAACAGCTCACTGTCAGATGCCATGATTTCGTTCTTGTAATTCCGAAGATAGTTTGCATAGGCCTTATATACCACTGAATTTTGAAAAGGCCAACCGCGGCCGTTCCATGCGTAAGCCTGCTCGTTATAATAGGGGTGCTGTTGTTCGGCAGTGGTCATCCCTGCTATATTATAAAAGCCCTTCCGTGATGAAAACATTTCCCAGGCTTTATCATATTGTTTATAAGATTGTAAAGGTATCATATTGAAGTACCAAGGCGTATAGCCAACAGACTCCCGCACCCTTGCCTCGTAATCGACAACGCCAAATGGATTATCGCCGGCGCTATAGGTATTAAAAAATTGATCCTCTTCATTCCAAAGTACCTGCAAAACTTTATCCCTAATGTTCGCTGCCCTTGACGCATATAGTTTCTCTTTCCCCTCTCGACCGTTAGCGGAATAATTTGCTTGATCCAATTTGTACAAATTCGAAAGCGACTGTAAATTAGCATAAGCATAACTATTGACCGACGGACGTACCAAATAATAATCAGGGTAACCTCTCCGATAAGCCTTTGGATACTGTTTAGCCTGTGGGGATTGTGCTGCGTTGTCTGTTGTACCCCACCCCAGGTAATAGTTTCTCCAATTTTCTTTGGTGTACAGGTCATAGGCTCCTCCGCTTTCTATTAGTCCTAAAACTGCCGAAAGACTAAACTCCATACCATCATATAAATCTAATATCTTATACATTCCTGCCGTTTTGGAACTTGGCGCCTTTACGGTAAACAAACTATCCCATAGCTGTTGATGCTGTTCCATATGGGGGAGCATATTGTGCAGCCATTGCTTATCAGGGTGTATTTTTAAAAAGGCTTCAACGCCGTCGATCATCCAGCTCGAAAAGTGATGGCTTTCCGGACGAGTCAGATAGGTCAAAAAATTCTCATTCTCCCGTTGATTTAATCTAGCCGCCGATCCACGCATGAAATAATCGGCATATGAACTCAAGAACTTGGGATCTCTCAACCATCTTACATCATAAAATTGATGCCCCGCCGGACACGGAATCGCGCCACTAAGTGAGGCCCAAGGCTTCACGCCGAAAAACTCGGTGACGACCCAATAAGTTCCTGAATTCTCTGGGTCTTTATATGCTTTCAGATGTTTGCTGATCATCCACCATCGATAGTTATAAACTTTGGTGATCGAGTCGTTTGAACTGATGAATAAAGGCACGTTTTCCTGTAAAAATGCCTCATTATTAGTAGCATTGAATGGACCGTCAGATTCAGGTCGATCCTTATAAAGATTGAATTCGTCAATATGTAAAGACAGTTCATCTTTTGAAGACTTTTTTAAACGGCGTCTTTCGCTATCAAATGGCAATTTTTTTTGACTGGAACAGGATACCATTACGCACCCTATGAAGAAAGAAACAGCTATAAAAATCACGGAAGACGACATGGTCTTCTTATAGAATTCTGTCATAACGCTAATTAATAAATTGGATTATGCAATTACCCATTTGGCGTATCGAGAGCTTTAAATCCGATTCACAAAAGTACATTGCTTTAATTGCCAAACTTAGATAAATTCATTTATCTGTAGTATAATGGCGTTGCATATAAAAGGAATTATTCATAAGTATCTGCTTTTATTGGTATTCATGAGGGCTAAAGCCGTTTATCGATCTCTCCCCCACCGTTGAGAACCTTTTTATAGGGGAAATATCCTAAGCCATGAAAAATTATTTACCGCATTAAGACTACCTGGCCGCAAATTACCAAAATAACCGAGCCTGTGATCCAAAAACCGGAACCTAAACCATTTATATGACGCCTCGGTCATTGAATTTTTCGAAACACATGGATGACCGCTACCTGATGAACAAAGGTATACAGGCTGGAAAGACTTGATTCCATTTGCAATAAGGGCACCCAATCTGAAGATTAATGTGCTAAATTAATAAAACAATATTATATACAAGTTGTTAATAAATTGTCGTTTTAAGTATCAAACGCTTGTTTGAATGTAATGGCCCCGCTGATTAGCAATTTGGCGGGGTTATTCGTTTATCAAGAGGGGGCTTATGTTTAATTACCTTCACTATTTCCCCATGGGAATAAGAAAAGTCGAAGTAGGGTATAAACTGCTGTCCGCAACAAAGTGCATGATTTTGCTTAAAAAATGAAGAGCCTATGAAAGAACCTTTTGCAATAAAAACGAAAGAAGAGCGCGTGTATATAATTGTTTCCCATATGGCGCCTGAAGTTATCGAAAAGATCAATTCCACAGGTTCATGGACTCCTAAACGGGTAGCAGAATGGATAATTGATGCACAAGACAATAACCTAATTGATACCGCAATAAACCACCAGACAGTACGCTATGTGACCGATGAACTACCTTTTGTAATCTTTATGAAAGCCGATAGTGGTATTGTGGATATTGAATTTAAGAGATAGAGACGGCCGATCTGATGTTTGCTTGGCCAAAAGAAAAGAAGCTGAATTAAATATTGTATCTGGACTTTTTTTGTAAATGTTTATGTTGGGACTTGTGTTTAATTTCATTAATTAAATGAAAAGAAGGTTAAAGCTAAGGGCGACTGATAATCTTGAACCGATAAAAAACCAAATAATGGATTTGATTGATCTAAACGCTACAGCAATTGAATTTGGATGTGGAAATGGGGACTTACTTTTTAAACTTTCTCCACGAATTAAATATGGGCTGGGTATAGACAAATCAAAAACGTTAATAGACAACGCTATCAAACAAAAGGAACAGAAAAACATCACTAATATTGCATTTTTATGTAAAGCCCTCGGAGCAAATTATAAGCATTCGGAAACTTACGATTTTTCTATTGCAAGCTTATTTTTTCATGTTGTACCGGTTGCCGAATCTATCTATCTACTTAATAAAATGCAGGAGATATCGGACAATATTTTAATTTGTGGCTTTTCATGCCCGGAAACACTACAGCATAAATCGCTGTTGTGGCTTGACCAACGATTCTCCAATCATTATAAAAATTTTAAGGCGTACCAAAAATTTGGTTATCTGGAGGGAATTCTCGCAGAAACCCGATGTTCTATTATTACATCGTATAACACCTTTATACCATTCATTAAAATCTATCGAATAAGCTGAATTTTCCGTTGTGAAGGCTTTTCTCAATTCATGAAATATTTTATTTACGCTTTATAGTACTATTAGGTTTATTTTTCAAAAAAATTTAATTTTATAAATTCAAACAATTTTTTGATTGACGGGTTGTTTTCGTATCATTGTGTCATACGGTCAATCGTTATAGTAAAATCAATATTATGAAAAATACATTTATTGAGCGATCGGTATTATTTGGAATTGACAGTCTTAAAAACTCCGAGCTACATAAAAACGACAGACAGCATAACTTGAAAATGCAGTACAATGGCGGGAAACTCTCATTTTTCAATTATATTTTCCTACAGATAAAAAGCAGATTGGCTATTTGGAAAATCAACGGAGAGACTAAACTAAGACGGAATTATTGATTTAAAAAGTGATGCTTTTAACGCTTTCAGTTGAAGGAATTATTTCTCAAGGTTGCGAGCGAATCTTTTGACGAGCGTATGTCATCTAACACTTTTCTTCCGGGATGTTCTACCCTATCCAGTGATTCTAAAATGCTTTCCAATCGGACGGTTCCCTTATCTTCCGGTGGATTGAGGTGTATACCTAAATAAGCATTATCTGAATAACTAATAGCAGTTGCTTCAGCAGCAACATAGTCTACCGGCGATAATGCGCAGAAAATATTTTGGGTTATTAATGTACTATCAGCATAACCGCCCCAATTATCAAATGCAATGACTGTGCTATCTGAATCTTTTGGTCGTTCGGCCGGAACGACAATAAGGTTATTGTAGATCGCTGTATTCCTTACCGGGCCGGGGATATGGATGATGGGAGAAAACCCTGCATGTTTTCCCTTAAGCCTACGACCATCGTTAACGCTGATATTATAACGCACTATTGTACCCGTATTCCCCACGCTGTTTGGAGAGCCAACATTCCCATCATTACATATCAACAGAAAACCTCCCTCGTTATCATGACTATAATTATACTGAATGATGGTATTGCGGCAGTTCCAGTCCGAGTCAAAACCCTGTGCATCCCAAGGCGCTTTGTGATCGCTCACTTCATTATATTGGATAATTGTATTGTCGCAACTCCATGGCCATATTCCTGCTGCCGCTTCTGTGTCAGGCAATAATCGCGGACAATCTCGCATAACATTATATTCAATAAGTGCCCCATCGCAACCGATAGGAACGATACCATCACCCGGCACCCCTTCGAGGTGGTTATTACTTACCAGTACATTTTTATTAGGGAACCAAGCGTCTCTACTCCAGTTTCCATTAATCAGTATGCCGTTTCGCTCCGTACGTTTAATCGTATTATTGGTAATAACAATCTCCAAGAAACGCGATGGTTTTACCTCGCCACTATTACTAAATATGATGCCCGCTCCGCCGCCTTCTTTCTTCACCAAGCTTCCATTTACATCGCAAACCTCAACACTGTCGATTCGTGCGTAGCTTGCCTCCCCGTAGTCTTTCAATTCCCACCAAATTCCGGTCCTGCCAGCAGCTCGCGCCGCCCCATAATTAGAAACTTTAATGCTTTTTATTTCCCAGCCATCTACATTCTGTAAATGTAAGGTCGCAGATGCTTGGCCATTACCTTGTAACAATGGATTATCACCCGAACCATAACGGGATAGGGTGATAGTTTTACTTTTTATTCCACTTCCCTTAACCTTTAATATACCTTCATGTATTTGTGCAGCATGTAGCAACAATGAGTCGCCGGGATGATACCTGTGCTGACTTGCACGCGCCAAACTGCGCCACGCCGTCGCCTTACTTTTTCCATCTGCCAAATCATCCCCATAGTACGCGTTTACATAGTAGTTATCTGCAAAAATAGTTTTACTACAGATGCAAAAAAAGACTAACCAAAACAATACTGGTACAATCTGCCTCATATGATAAAATATTAGCTATCCCGACAAAAGACAATTATACGAAATGGTTTAAGAATAAAGAGCACCGTGCGAATATAGGACGCAAGTTCTGCAATGCTATAAAATAGAAATCTGCATAATCCAATGCCTGCTCCTCTATGAATATTTTTTCCCGCATCCCTCACTGTTTTCCCATAGCCTCTAGGGTCGGGTAAAATAAGTCGGTAATCTTTAAGAGCGTCCAACTGATAATCCCACATAGTGTCGTCAAACGGATGGCCGTGGATTAAGAGTATCACTTCTTGATGATGCCTGTTCATGTCTTCGTAAAAATACTTGCTACCTCTGATTGATAAATATTCCATATAAATAGAAAAAGGATTAAACAATTCCATAGAGGAATTTAATATTAATATCCTGAACGAAAATTAGCAAAAAAAAGCGACAGAACTGGGCATATTAAAGATCATAACAAAAAATATCATCACATGATAAACCATTGTAAATCAGAAATGTTATCTTTTCAATTAGGGATAGTTGAAAATAAATAGCGCAGTTATACCTAATTACTAACTTAGTTTAAAACGTATATCATGAGAACAGATTCATTAAACTTCCAATTATGGCCGGAACTGAAATTTGAGGAACTGAAAGCCAGTGTGGAAACCCTTCAGTTATGGACTCAAATAGTTGGAAAAATTAGACTCCGGAATATGCCTTGGTTAAATCACTCGTGGCATGTGTCTTTGTACATATCGTCACGTGGATTAACAACCAGTAGCATACCCTATAAAAACGGTATTTTCCAGATTGATTTTGATTTTATTGATCACCAGCTTATCATCAGCTCAAGTACAGGAGAAATCAATAAAGTTGAATTACACGCACGCACCGTTGCCTCTTTTTATGACGAGCTTTTTGAAAAGTTAAAATCGATGGACATTCTAGTTAAAATCTATAAAAAACCTAATGAGGTTAACCCTGCCATACCCTTTGATGAGGATGAAATCCACAAGTCTTATGACAAAAAACAGGTACACAACTTATGGACAGCTTTTGTAAGAATCGATACCGTTTTCAATAGGTTCAGATCTCGCTTTGCAGGCAAATGCAGCCCCGTTCACTTATTCTGGGGAGCCTTCGACCTGGCTGTTACCCGATTCTCGGGTAGAGAAGCTCCTAAACACCAAGGGGGAGTACCTAATATACCTCCAGAGATTATGCAGGAAGCATACTCACATGAGGTCTCCAGTGCAGGTTTCTGGCCAGGGAATGATGCTTTTCCACATCCGGCTTTCTATGCCTATTGCTATCCGACACCTGAGGAATATGGCCAACAATCCGTCAAGCCTAAAGAGGCTTTTTACAGCAAAGAAATGGGAGAATTTTTACTACCTTATGAATCTGTTAGGCAATCATCTGCCCCGGAAGAAACGCTCATGCAGTTTTTGCAATCCACTTATGACGCAACGGTCGATACGGCCAACTGGGATAAAGAAGCGTTGGCATTTAAAGGGCCACATGATAAATAAATAGTCTATCTAAAAAAACTATTTACTTGACGGCATAGCAAGTACTTGTCTTTTTTTGAAAATGGCATTACATTATTAATAAGTGACGTACTGATAGCTTGAAATAAGCTATAAAATATGTAGCGTTTTTGTTCTTTTCCCAGTCTTATAAATTAATTAACCAATCTTTACCAATTATGAATATCACAAAACGTGTTATTGCCGCTTGCTGTCTTTTTAATCTGTTAATTTTAGCTTGTAAAAAGGACGATTTAAATAGCAACAGGCTTTACAGAGGAGAAGTTGTGGCAAAATACTGTCCAAGTACAGCTATCGTACGGGTTACCAATGCCAATATTGGCGGCACCCGCACTATTAACCAGCAGGAGTACCCCAATATCATTGGCATATCCAATTGCCCGGATGAAATAAATACGGGTTCTTCAATTTCCTTTTACCTTGACGTATCCGGCGATTTCACTACCTGCCAAGCGGTAGTCCCTTGCCTCCAAGTTGCTCCTATGCCACAGCCAATAGACACTTATTGCTCACGGGATCTTATGAAAACAAATTAGCAATATTGTTGACAAATTGCATCTTTTGTCCAGGCATTACAGATGAAAAGACACCTCATTGTCATCTGTATAGCGGTTAATGCCAGGATAATGCACTACTCAACTGTTCGATGCTACGGTCAGCTCCTTACTGGAGATGGGGAGCTCATTTTTTATCCTTTCCACCAGTTCATTACATGCATCGATGGCATCTCTTCGATGAGCAGAAGAAGTGAAAACGAATAGCGTTATTTCACCGGGATAGACTACGCCAAGGCTATGGTGGACATGCATGCAGGTAAGCTTAAATTTAGCAAAAGTTTCTTCCCGAATAGCATGCATCTTTTCTAAGGCTACCTCTTCATTGGCTTTGTATTCGATGGCTGCTGTTTCGACTGCCCCAGTTTTTTCGACACGAACCTGATCGAGAAAAATGCTATGGGCGCCGATACTAGTTTTGGCGGCATGTTTGGCTAAACTGTCTGTTATAAAAGATGGAATGATAGCCCCTTGTTGAAATATCTGCTTCATTTTTCGATGATCTTAAGTAAGGCCAAAGGTAATAGTTTTGAAATTTTTCCAATAGCTTTTGCTCATTCGTTTTTTTAACAAAATATTTTCTTCCTCCAGTTTTCTTGATCCATCATTTTTTTCGTCTTATGTTAAAAGAAATCATGATGTCGGATAATAATAGCTAACAGCATTTATGCATTAACGTGAAAAGATCAATTGATTTTCGGATTGAATCATTTATAAAAATCCAATTTCATTTCATATTGATCTAGAAAATGTTCTAAACCAATTTTAGAAAGAAAGAGATGTATCGGGACAGAGGTTTTTTCGACGTTAATAATTGACATTAACCGCTCGTCTTGTTCGGTTAGCCTCTTTATTAAGTATGTGCCGATATTTTTCCGCCTATACTTTTTGTCAACAGCAATCTGTTGAATTCTTTTGGAACTTGGATTATAAATTACATAGGCCACTAAACAACTGTGGATATATGCACCAATTGATATATTCTCCTCCTTCATACCTTCAAGCACATGCGCAGCATTTTGCCAAGTAGGCGTAAAGTCCCAGAATGATTTCATCAGCTCCCAGTTATACACGTTCAATTCTTTAATTTCTACATCGGAGCGCGTTGCTATATTTAGATGCTTAATTTCGCCTCTATAGCATGCCAATTTTCTAACAATCTTAAAACCTGATCTTTCGTACGATTTAATGGCTTGTGTATTTTTTGAAATAACTTCTAAATACAAAACTTCAACCCTATTTTCCTTAAGTTTTGGAAACAAAAAGTTATACATCTGTTTTACCAAACCCATTCCTCTTTTATCTGGAATAACTCCTGTCCCACCGTTATATACGGTCTGTCTGCCGTCAAGAAAATCCCTACCATGTAAAATAAAAGCAACTAGTTCCCCATGATCGAATACTCCGACCGAATAATTTAATGCAATTTTGTCTGCTTTAATTTTTGTTTCCAGCTGCTCTAAGGTTAATCGCAATGGAACAAAATAATCAGAGAAAGCCGAGTTAAAAGTACTTACGATTGCTGTTGGTTCAATATGTTCTAATGTACTTATATTCATACCTCCATGTGTTATCATTCATCTGGGGCTAAAATCGAGTAATTGTCATTTTAATATCTTACTATGCCGGTTAGATATTACATAATAGATGGTGCCACTAAATTTATGGTTTTTAATAATTTCAAACCAAATCGGCAATTCATTAGCTATTAATATGAATGATTCATTTTCTAAAAACAGCAATAAGGAATTCAATTAGCATGCTAATTGAAAGTCTTTTATTATGAAAAAATTTATGTATTTATAAACACAATTCTTTTCACTATTCAAAAAGATTCATTATAGATAAAGAATAAACAAATTTTCAGAACGTGGAAGTAGAAATTAGCTAGTAAACAGCACCAAGACTAACGTGACAGCGGCTGGTAGACCCTGCTTGAAAAATATGTCTTTCGATGCCGTAACAGCACCGTATATACCAGCTATTACTATACAGCTTAAAAAAAAGACAGCTACGTTGCGTTGCCATTGAGCATCAGCGATAAATATTGACCATATTAGTCCCGCAGCAAGAAACCCATTGTATAGGCCTTGATTGGCGGCCAACCCTTTTGTAGGTTTAAAAATATGATCAGGTAAACTCCTGAAGGTTTTTTTACCGGCAGTTTCCCAAGCAAACATTTCTATCCATAAGATGTACACGTGTTCAAGCGCAATAAGAACGATCGCGATCTTAGCAATGATTTCAAAACTTCCTTCCATAGCTATTGAATGAGATATAGCATAAAACTAAACAAATTAAGGAGAATTATTTCTATTTTTTTAGCAAACCGATAAACAAATATATACCTGTTAAAAAATTTTAAACTTTGTACTTATGCAAATTGTTAGTTTTATATCCTACCGTTTAGTTGAAATATTATAAAATAAAAATTATGAAATCGCAACTCCTCCTCGCCCTATCGCTATTATTTTTCCAAGTGCACAATATCAGCGCACAATACTTGTCGGAAGTTAAAATTTCACCTGAAAAACCACAGGTTGGTGACAGTGTTAGTTTTGAATATCAGTTACCAGACAGTATCGAGATACAACGCGTGTTACTTTGCTATTTTGAAGATCCAGAAAACAGAAAACAGGAGCAACTTACAACGAATCAGGAAAACGGAAAAATCACAGGAGGCTTTGTGGTATCCGAAGCCACTAGTTTTTTTGTGATTTCTATTGAAGATACCAATGATAAGCGTAGGGGTGCTTACGCTCCCATACATGAAGGAGATGTGAGCGTGCCTTATGCAACTGGAATTGAAGGGATGCTTTACACCACCGATTTGGGTGACTTTTTGCTTGGTATACCTCAAAACGTAAAAAAGGGGCTGGAGCTTATTGACGAAGAAATTATAGCATACCCAAAAAACCGACTATCTTTTACAATGAACAAGGCACAAGCTTTGCGAGATCTTAATCGCAAGCGAGAAGCTAAAACTCTAGTGGATGACGCAAAAAAAACCATTATGGCGGATAGTACGGCAAAAGAGAAGGAGCTAATGCAGGTATTCACGGCTTACGAATATGTCCTGGAAGATGAAACAAAGGCCAACGAAATAGAAATGTTAACGCTCGAACGCTTCCCATATGGTAATACTGCTTATAGGAAGAAAGAGGATACGTTGCATAAAGCAGAACAATTTACAGATAAAGAAGCACTGTATCAAGAGCTTATGGATGACAGGTTCTCTGAAACCCGAAAAGGAAAAACTCAGGATTATATACATGCCGATCTCGCTCACTCAGCATATAAAGCAGGAGAACTTGAAGATTTCGAAAAATATGCAGAACGCATAAGTTATCTAGACGAACGAGCGATGCTATATAATGCTATTGCTTGGCCATTAGCGGAAAAAAATGAAGATATAGCCTTTGCTGAGCGGCTGTCGGCACAATCTATACAACTTCTTGAAAGAATCATTGCCGACAAAGAATCGGGAAATACAGCGAGCACCGAACAACAAAAAAATCGGGCGGCACGTAATCTTAAGGTTTGTGCCGACACTTATGCACTTATACGTTACCATCAAGGTGAATATGCTGACGCTTTACGTTATCAAGAACAAGCTATGGACGGTGGTTTGGTAGACACCGAAGGCAATGAACGTTATGTCATGTACCTTTATAAGACAGGTAAGTTTGACCAGATTCCAGATTTTGCGGAAAAAGCCATTATAGCAGGGAAAAGTAATGAAGAGTTAGTTAATTATTTCAAGGAGGTATATCTAAAACAAGCCGGAGCAGACAGCAGCTCTTGGGCAGCGCACCTGGACGAGCTTCACGAAAAGTACCTCGTTGCTGCCCGAAAAGAATTACGGGAACAAATGATACAGCAAGATGCTCCATTATTCTCATTGGTCAATCTTGCTGGAGAGCTGGTATCACTGGAATCATTAAAAGGTAAAATCGTTGTTGTTGATTTCTGGGCAACTTGGTGCGGTCCCTGCAAACAGTCTTTTCCTGCAATGCAAATGGCTGTAAACAAATATCGAGAAGACGAAGACGTTGAGTTTCTCTTCATCAACACCTGGGAGCGCATCAAAGAACGAGATGCAGCTGTGCGTAGATTTATTACCGACCATAGTTATACTTTTAACGTACTGATGGATACTGAAGGACAGAAAGGCAAATTTGACATTGTTACCGCTTTTGAGGTAAATGGCATTCCAACCAAATTTGTTATTGATCAAAGTGGGCAAATTCGCTTCAAAGCTATAGGCTATTCTGGTTCACCGGATGAAGAGTTAAAGAAAATTTCATTGATGGTTGATCTGCTAAGGGATCAAGTTAACGAGGGTCTTGCAGGAATATTTCCAGGTTACTTTCCTTAGATAATCCAAATTTCTGCTTGAGGCGATATTTAAACATTCTTACACTCTGCGCTTCCACATGTAGTACTTGGGCAATTTGTTTCGTAGACATTTGTAAATGGATGTAAGCACAATATTTTAAATCGAGAGGTGTAAGTTTCTGTACAGCCTTTTCGCTCAGTTGATGAAAAAAATTCGGGTGCAATTGCTGTATTTGCCATCGGATATCTTCAAAATCAGTGTTCATCAACATTTCTTCTTTTAGAAGTTTTTGGATGTTTCTGGCATCACCTTCTTTTAATTTCGTTTGGATCTGCTTAAACATATCATTTTTGTGTTCGATGATCAATGAATTGGCCAACGCCTCTTTTTGGAGTTGTTGCCGTTGGAGTTCGAGAAGCTCCTGCTCTGCCTTTAAACGTGCCTGCTCTTCTTTTTCAAGTTGCATCTGCATAGCTGCACTGCGCTCTGCGTCTTCTTTTTCCTGCGCAAGTTTTTTCTCTCGCTCTATGGAATATCTCAATTTAAAATGATAGGAAAGAAACATGAATCCTAGCCCTATTACCAGTGCCAAAGCAATTCCCCCATACAGATATGTCTGTTGTTTTCTCAGCTCCGCCCTCTCGTTTAATAACTTTAGTTGCTGGTTTTTCTTCTCGGTTTCGTATTGTATTTCGAGTTTCTGGGCATTAAATATCTGTAGCTGATCGAAGGTTTGTTTGAGGGAGTTCTCAGCCTTACGTTGATAATTGAGGGCAGACTGAAGGTCGCCTTTTTTTACAGCGATATCAGCGAGATGTTTATAGACGGTATATTCTTGTTTAAAAAATGTATTGTTATTTTGCTGGATAAGTGTTAACCCTTGCAATAAATATTGCTCAGCGAGCGGTATATTATTTTCCTTTAATGCAAAATCACTTTTTATACCAAAAATACTTACCCATTTATCGGCATTTACACTATTGTTCTTGAGTTCTTCTTCGGCATGAGCAAGATAGAAAAAGGCCTTTTTCTTCCGTTCCAAGAGATTATTATCGGAAAATTCCAGAAAATAATTGGCTAAATTGATACAGGTGATCACGAAAGTCGTTGCGCTTACGTTCTCTGGACTTTGAGTATGAATGGCAAATGATTTTTCGAGGTAATGGAAACTGCTATCTATGTCATCCCTTTTCTTGGCCGCTCTATATCTAGCTAAAAACATACTTGAAAGCCCATTGTTGACATTGGCCAATAGATTATCGTTTTTGGCAAGAACAGCATATTTTTCACACTGACGGATGTAATTTTCCATTTTTTTCTCGTCGTTCCATTTGCTGTAGGCGCTATATAGCAGGTAGTTCAGAAAGTATTTTGTAATCAGATCCTTATTGCTTTCACCAAGATATTTCAGTCCCTGAATGGCGTCTTTTACCACTTCGTCAGGTGAATTGAGATAGTTGTTGAGAAAGGCTTTGGCACGATAAGCGACTGCCTTGGCTTCATTGCTCTTTGCCTTAGCCGCGTTTTCCATACTTAGGTCTAAAGCCCTTTTACTCAAAAGAAGACTGTCTAATGAGATGTAAATACCACTTTGGTACGCATAGAGATAAGCTAGATCATCGGAACACTTTTGTTGTACGGCGATGGCGTTTTCAAGACTATCCAGTGCATCTAGGGATTGGTTCTTCAGCAATAGTTTTTCTATCCTTTCAAGCGTATACGCAGTTTGATCACTTATATGTTGTGCCGAAACATACATGGCGTTCAGCAGTAACAACATTAAATATACTATGCTTATCCTATTCTTCATACACGTTAACCTATACCGACATAATGGAAGTATCAAAAATCTTAAAAAGCTTTCGTACCTGTAAAAAAAATTATGCAAATTTAATTATTCCTTTTCATTAACACCCCAGTATATACTCATCTTGTAGATGTTTTGTATATACAAAGATCTAGTGATGTAGGCGTTTTTAACCAAGCGGCATGTGAAAACGTGCGGGTAATCAGTAAAATCTTTTAATACGATCTTACAAAGAAAATGGCCTTTAGGCTACGTGTTCACCTAAAGGCCATTAAAGTACAATGTAAAATTTATTAAGCAATATTCAAAAAGAACTCTTCTTTGGGTGTACGCACCTTTTTCTGATTTACCAACCAATCGTTCTCCACATCACGGTAACCTAACGGCAGGATGGTAACACTTTTGAGTCCCTGTTGAGGCAATTGAAGCAATTCATCCAAAGCGGTGTTGTCGAAACCCTCCATAGGAGTGGCATCTACCTCCAGTTCTGCCGCGGCAGCAATGGCGAGGCCAAAAGCAATATAAGCTTGACGCGCTGCGTGTTCAAAGTTCTGTGCGGCGGGCCGTACCGTATAAATTGAAGCTAGTTGATCATAATAACCAGCAAACGCTCCTTCGGGAAGCCCTCTTTCGGTCTCCAATAGTCGACGAATCTTGATTATCCGCTCTTCGGTATAGTTATCCCACGCAGCAAATATCAGTATATGCGACCCGTCTGTAATCTGGCTCTGCCCGTTCGCAATTTCCTTTATTTTACTTTTCATTTCAGGATCCGTAACAATGATGATCTTGAATGGCTGCAAACCCGACGAGGTCGGTGCAAGGTATGCTGCTTCCAGTATTTTATCTACTTTTTCCTGTGGAACGGGCTGCCCGTTCATCTTTTTCGTGGCATATCGCCAATTTAGTGCTTCTAATAGTTGCATATGTATTTCAATTCAAATAAACCTATTATTGATATTTATTTTCCGATTTAGTTCATTAGCGCCTTAATGAATCCTTTTGTTGCATCCTCTAGCGTCAGAAGAGCTTTCTCCGGGCACCCCGGGGCAGATATTGCCGAAATAGCGACTAGACCATGAAGAATAGACCAAAATGTCGTCCGCTTGAGGTGTATATCCACGTCAGGATTTTTGCTTAATTTGATTGCTGCCGCAATGGATTCATTTAAAATATCACTTACCTGTTTGATTTCATCAATTTCTTGAACCATCTCGCATGTTGGGATACCTAAGCCATACATAATTTGATAATGCTTTGGATGCTGTTTTGCAAATTCCCAATAGGCATATGACATCGCTAGCAATTGCTGGTCTGGACTAGAATGATCGGCCTTTGCGCAACATAGTTTATCCGCCAGAAGGGCATAACCTTCGCGAGAAAATTCCTCCAAGATCGCATCTTTGCTTTCGAAATGCCTATATACAACAGGCGTACTGTATTCTATGGCATCCGCTATTTTGCGAATGGAAAGTGATTGCCAACCTTCATCTTTTACAATCTGCCACGATTGTTTCAAGATAGTCGCCCTCACCTCTTCCATTTGCCGCTGTTTACGTTCAGAAATCCCCATTTTGATTACAGTATAATAAAAAATAACACTGTCAGCAAAAATAACACATAAAGCAATACAAACCTAACACGCAATGGAAAAACGACATTCGCCTGACTTCAAAGCATTTTTCGTAGTAGATTATTATTCATTTTATACCGACTCAAACTCCGGGGGATAACGCACTGTTCCTGAAATACCTTTTAATCCATCCTTTTCTAGTTCAACAGCCATAAATACATTTTCTGGGACATCAAAAGGTGCTTTGATATGCCTCTTTTTTGCGGGAAGAAACCCAAATTTAGGATAATAATGTTGGTGCCCCAAAACGATTACTGATTTATATCCCAGTTGTTTAGCAACTTCGAAGCCGTGCCTGATTAGCATGCTACCTATGCCTTTATTCTGAAAATCGGGTTTTACAGCTACAGGTGCCAAGGCTAGACTTTTGAATTGCTGTTTACGATTATTGACAATTTGGATTTCGGTAAACATGCTATGTCCAACGATTTTCTGGTCAGTTATAGCTACTAATGAAAGCTCAGGAATGAACGCTTGCTTGTTTCTTCTCAAAGCATCTACTAATTTTGCTTCATCGTTCTGATTAAACGCCAATTTGTTTACTTCATAAATTTCACGATAGTCTTTGATTTGTTCCTTTCTAATGATTATATTATTCATATCAATTCGCTGATTAATTATCAGGCCTGCGCCAATATCTACCGCAACAGATAAGACCGACGACAATGCCCGACAGTGTTATAAAAACAATAAAAGGCTTGTAAGTTTATCTTAAAAATAAAAAGTTAATTGCATCGAAGATGTATCGTAATTCTTACGATACTAAGAACGGCCTATTATAGGCCTTAGACTATATCCAATAAAAAATATGTGTAGCTATTTTGCTTCATGTGCTGTAAAGATAGACTTTTCATATTTTGTGAAAGAAAAAACAGTGATAAAATAAGCGTTGCCTTTAAATTTCGGGTTAAAGCGATACGTTTACATAGGAATTTTATCCAATCAAAATGGGTACAAGTTATCTGTTTCGGCTAGACAGCTTGAACGATGTGATTTGTAAAAATCTCTTGAGTATTCCAAGACAATAATAAATATTAAAGATCTTTTCCTTACCTTGAATGGCTCAAAACGAACACTATTCTAGCATAAAAGAGAGCGTGATGAAACGAAAATTACTATTCAAAAGCAGTGCATTATGGATACATGATTATGAGATTCAACATATGCATTATGATGAAAGGTTTACAATTAGGCATTTCTCCTTTGCTCCTCCATTATCGAAACATAGTGGAGATATCATACTTACCGAAAAAGAAATTTTATTGGACGGAGATGAATGTGAGACCATACCTTTAGGTTCAATAGAAGAATTGTATTACGGGTTCGATAATTTATACACCACAGCCTCTGTTAAAAACTTTGGAGCTTTTTGGAAACCGTTGAGGGTTAGACATGGCTTTAACAATGTCACTTATTTCATAATAAACTATAATTACCTCTATACATCTAATGACCGCTTTCTTTCGTTATTGAAAAGCCTTTTGCTATCGTAAACCTCTCCTTCTACTTTTTGTCCTATCATCGGATAAAACAGCATATACGCCATTTGGTATTCAGATATGGAGAAAGTTATAATGGCGCACGGCTATTAGTTAAAACAATAAAACGATTAACCTGTTAGTAGAAAAAAGCGTATGGTAACGATACAAGTCAATTCCGATAAAAATATTAACGTAAGTGAAAACTTCAGTTTGAAGATTAAAGATACCCTTGGTAACTCTTTGTCTCGTTTTGAAGAGTTCATCACACGATTAGAGGTTTTTTTAGCTGACGAAAACAGTGATAAACAAGGAAGCAAAGATAAGCGCTGTACCATAGAAGTTCGGATAAAGGGCCTCGATCCTGAAGCGGTGACGTCAACAGCAGACGATATTGACTTAGCGTTCAAACAAGCTACCGATAAGCTTACTCAACTCTTGAAAAACCGCACCGAAAAGCTAAAAAATTATTCGTAAAACTATCGAATCTTATAAACTTCGGCTTAGATAATTCTTCTGCAAAGTTCGATTTTATCCTCTTCACTTGAAGGTGCATTTAACCTTGAACCGACAAGTTAACAGAAATACATATAAAGGCAATTAATCTTGCCTGAGTCAAGTCCTTTTGTATTCACTTATGCCATAGCCATTTTCTACCGTAAATGTCTGCGTTATCTGGCGCTATCAACTCCTTAATAAACGGGTTGAAAAGTGATCGTGTAATGCTGATAATCTTTTTATTAGACAAATTAAGGAAATATTGAAACGATATCTATATTAAAATGTAGAGATAATATCTTTCATTTGCATTAATAAAGGCTGAAAAACGGAAACCAATTGTTTAGACCTGATAGATAAGGAGCAGAATGATTTTAGACGTCATTAGAGAACCTGATGGATCGGAAGTGTCTTTTATTACTTGTTTCGAGTCACTATAAACTTGAATGTTCGATTTATGATTTCAAACAAGTGAACAACAGCGTTAATCGGCAGAAAACCTTCTCAGCAATTATATGCTAATAGCAAAAATTATGTATAAAACGTCCTTGTCTCACACAAAACATAAGCATAACCTTAAGGAAAATAGGTTGATTCATTTTTTTTTAGTAGTCGGTACGTGCTGTACTTTAAGCTGTAAGTCGTCACCTGACAGTCGATTAAAAGAAACGAGCGAATCGGCAAGTATGCCATTTCGTATAGAATGGGATGAAAGCAGTTTGCAAAAGCTTGCTCCGAGGGATGGACGTGACTTGCCATACGCAGGATACCCACGATTAAAGCGGTTTCATGACGGCAAAGTTGTTGCCGTCTATGAGGCACAAGGTAATATGGAAATGATTCAGAGCGCTGATGATGGAAAAACGTGGGATGCTCCAAACGTGGTATTCCACGGGCATATTAGTGAAGATTCACTTGGAAATTCCGTCAAAATAAATATTGCCAATCCCGAAATCATTGAGTTGCAAAATGGTGACTGGGTAGCAGCCTGCAATTACAGGCCTAGTAAAGACGGCGTGGCGCCTTTCGCCATTGCTATTTCAAGAAGTGAAGACCAAGGCAATACCTGGAGCGAAGCTCAGGTTGTTTTTAACGCTGGGTTACGTTTTACCGACGGATGCTGGGAACCTGCACTTTTACAACTGCCTAATGGCATTTTACAGGTCTATTTTGCCAATGAAGGCCCGTATACGACATCAGATGAACAAGAAATTTCTGTTCTTGCTTCGGCGGATAACGGGAAAACGTGGGAAAGTGAACCCAGAACAGTTAGCTTCCGAGCGAATCGCCGTGATGGAATGCCCGTGCCAATACTAACGGATAATGAAATTTTAATGGCTATAGAGGATAATAAAGTAGGACAGTTTAAACCTTATATTGTCCGCTCATCGATTAACGACAATTGGAATACACCTGTTACCGGCGACTCCCCTTTGCGGGAATATGCTCTCCAAGATTCATTGCCAGACGAGGTGTATGCCGGCGCGCCATATCTTACTCGATTACCTTCGGGAGAAGTGCTTTTATCTTACCAAACCACCAGAGGTCGTGGAGATGATTGGGAGAAATCTACAATGGAGGTGGCTATTGGCGATAAAAACGGACGGAATTTCGGAAACGCCTCCCAACCTTTTTCCTTACCATTGGACGGCGAAGCTAAGTGGAATGCAATTTCGATGTGGAACGATAGTACCGTTGTAGCAACTTCAGCTACGGATATTGACGGCAGTGTAGGAGCCTGGATGATTCTAGGCCGAATTGTCTTTGATCAAGAATAGCATGGAGCATATACGAAAGGGGCTTCTAAACAACCGCTTGATTAAAGCTTGCCGAATAAGCAGGAACAACGGCTTCAATAAAGTTCCGACATAACTTTACTAAGCCTTATTAAAAAAGAAGTTAACGTTATGACAGCCTAGCCAAAATTGAAACACTTGACGTTTTTAAGGCTCTGAATTCCAAATAGATTTAACCGAATATAACTGGAGATCAGTTACTTCTATACTGTTTCCCCAAAACTGGAGTCCTTCTGCATTATTAGCAGTGGGTTTACGCTCCATAGCATATGAATATACGCCACCGTCTATAAATACTTCGATAGACGTTTTATCTATATAGATATCAGCAGAAAGCTCCATACTAGTCATATCTTCGGGAGAGTAAAAAACACCATTAATGGTATTGTTATTCAAATCATAATCAATTATTTGCTGACCAAATAATTTAAGACCCGCACTTGTTGCGTGCGAAAGTTTTATTGTTGTCTTGATACGCAGGCCTTCGGCGTCATAGCATACTTTTAATTTCTCATTAGCATCATTGGAAGTGAGAGACGACCACTGTTGTACTTTTTCAAATAATGTACTCGTTTCTTCTATAGGCTGACTGAATAACCTTGGACCATTTTTAGTTTTACGAAGGGTAAGCTCGGTAGGTAGTAACATCATGCCATTAAATGGCATAGCCGGTTGATCAATTCTCCCCCATCCGATCTGGATACGTCTTGGATCAGTTTCAGGCATATTGGCAAATGTTTGTGCTGCGTACAAAGCTCCAGTAGTATACTGAAATTTCCCTGCTTCGGGTATAAAGGTTTTTCCGTCAAAAGCACCTAACATATAGGTGCCTGAAGCACCGTACATTACCCATTTGGTATCAGCAGGATCACCATCAACGGATAATTCGAATAAATCTGGACATTCCCAAAAGCCAGTAATATGACTCTCGTATTTCCATTCCTTCATATTTTGTGAGGTGTAGATCGAATGCCCGTCACGCTCATTGAGCACCATGACCCAATGATTGCCGGGGCGGTACCAAAAAACTCTGGGATCACGTGTATCCTTTGTACCCCATTTATCTTTTGAATCTATGAGCGGATTCTTATTATACTTTGTCCACGTACGACCTTTGTCAAGGCTATAAGCCATACACTGCACTTGCTTTTCAGGACTATCCACTGTATAAAAAGCTATCATGGCAGGTGTACTCCCCTTATTGAAACCAGCCGTATTGTTGTAGTCTGTAACTGTTGAACCCGAAAACATGGTGCCCATACTGTCTGGATATAAAGCCGTTGGCAATTCCTGCCAGTGAACCATATCTGTGCTTACGGCATGCCCCCAGCTCATGTTTTCCCATTCTCTTTCATACGGGTTATGCTGATAAAAAAGATGATATTCTCCTTCAGAATAGATCATTCCATTCGGATCATTAATCCAGCCTCTTTTGGTAGTAAAATGGTATTGCGGACGATTTGCTTCCTGATACAGAGACTCCTGCCCGTTTATTTTATCCTCTTGATAAATTTTAGCTAGGCCGGAAGAGTTGCCATCATAGTAGACTTTTATTGTTTTACCCTTCAACGCAGACACATCAGCAAAGACCCAATAATCAGGTTCTTCGGAGGCCAGTCGGATTTTAAATGTACGTTCCTCCTCATCTCCTACAATAAACTTCATATTTCCTCTATCCTGCGACTGCGATACGGGAAGGTTTAGAAATCGCTTATTGACTTTTATTGATATTTCCTGCGCAAAGGTTGAAAAGCTACAAGACCATGTCATTAGCACTAATAGGATAGTTCTTAATATGCTCATTCTTTGTTGGTTTATAATCTATACTAATTATTATATCTAAAACTTATTTAACTCAACTTGCTTGAATTTATTTGTTCATATCGATTTGCTAATATATTAAAATCGAATAAGATAATACTCCGAATAGGTAAAAATCGGTTAACGATTTTTCCTCCTGAAACAGCCCTCACATAATGCAAAAAAACAGCATATCATGGCTCTCTGTAATCCAGCCAATATCTCCTTCAAAATCAATATTATTGAACTAAGACACGTGATTGTTGAGCTGCCTTTGAAAAATTAAGATGCAATCAACCGTGAGCATGGCACGATGATGCGCCAACGGCCTAATTGGACAATAACAATTTACGCAAACGGGGCAATAAAAGGTTACCGTAAATACATCGTTATTATATTTAATGTTTTTGGTAAACTAAAAAATGCTGGATATTCATAAACTGTCCGTTCTTTATCCGGTGAAAACCATTAGCGATCAACTCTTTATCTACTTGCTTCACACTCATTTTATGCAGTTTTTTATGGCCACCTGAGGATCTTCTGCCCTATACTCAATCAATAACAACTTACCATTAGGTTTTAGCGATCGTCTGATAGCCTGTAACATTTCGTGCGGATACAGGAGCTCATGGTATACATCGACCATAATGGCTATATCAATAGTATTATCTGGTAGATTTGGAGATTTTTCATCTCCCTTTACGACATTTACATGATTAAGGTTAAGCTTCTTGCTTCGTTCTTTTAGATAAGCTACCGCATTGTCTTGTATCTCCACGGCATAGACCGTTCCGGTCGGCACCTTGTCTGCTATACGAAAAGTATAATAGCCCGACCCCGCCCCGATGTCTGCAACCACACTGTTTTTTGTTATTGGTAGATTAGAAATGGCGAGGTCTGTGTTTTCTTCCTGCGACCTACTAGCACGTTCGAGCCAATCTTTCCCTTCAAAACTCATTACCCGCGCTATTTCCCTACCGTGGTATACCTTACCTGTACCATCGAGTGATGCTTGCTTGTATGTATATATTTCATCCCTAAGAGGTTCCTTCTGAGCAAACGCAGTTGTACAGGTTAATAATAGAATATATAAAGATATCTGTTTAAAATAATTGTTAGTAGATGGCGTGTTCATAATGGTTTTGCTTTATATTTATTTATTGATATTTACCAAAATCAACACATCTATTCCTTCGGACATGCTATTGTCGCCACACCTTCTGATGTCATCAAGACACGTTTCATCGTGCCATCTGCATTATAATATAGGTAATCAATACAAACTGATCTTCGATGACTACCGCCATTTTTCAAGGCCCCATTGTGATAAATAAAATAAGATCTGCCATTAAATTCAATTATACATGGCCTATTCGTTTGACAGTTGCCAGCAAGCTCATTTAAAATCCCACGGAATTCCCACGGACCACTAATACTCTTACTCATCGCATATGCCACTTTTTCGGGCATTCCAAAACCGTACGACAGGTAATACCATTCGCCACGTTTATGAATATGTATCCCCTCTTCAAAACCGGGTAAGTTTATTTTTTTGATGTCACTATCGAGTTCCATCATATTGTCTTTTAATTTTGCATAATAACATGTACCGTTACCCCAAAAAATAAAAGCCTGTCCGTCATCATCTATTAAAATCCCTGGATCTAAGTTTGCTTTTTCATTGCTATTGAAAGGCAGCATATCGTGTGTAATAAGTGCACTCCCCCGTACATCGTTGAACGGGCCAGTGGGATTCTCAGAAACCGCCACGCCTATTGCTTTCCCATCAACAGACGCATGAGTTACTGCCACATACCAGTAAAATATTCCATCTCTCTGAATAACTTTTGTAGCATAAGCATCTCCACTTGCCCAACTAAAATCTCTTGCTCTCAGTGGTGAAGGGTGTTCCATCCAATCCGTCATATCCTTCGAAGAAAAACAAAGCCAATCGTTCATTACATAATCTTCTGTACCCGGCGGCGCTTCATCGTGACCGGTGTATAGGTATACGGTATTATTATATACAAGGGCGGTAGGATCGCAAGAGTATTTATGCCGAATAATAGGATTGCCCACTATATTATGTACCTCTAAGTTCATTTTTTTCCATTTTAACGCTATACTTAACGTCAACAAAGCTAACCTTTGAAATGCTCGATCATACGCCAAGCACTTGGCCTATAGCTTTGTAATAGTTCAAAAACACTAAGAGCGCCCACTGGTAGACCGTTTAGATCTTAATAAATATTTTCTTTTTAAACAACCAATATAAAATCAACCATTCAACAATCAGCACTAAGCTTCCAGACAATAAAGTAGTATAAGGAGTGCCGAGTATCAGATCGAAATTTTGGCCAAAATGAGTGTAAAGCGATCGGTGTATAAATGTTTTGATCCCCCCGTCTGCGATAACATACGCTGCAATAGAGTTCACCCCTATTACCGTAAAAATAAAGGCCCATTGCTGTTTGCCTGATATATCTATTATCCAATAGAATAAGGCTAACATTAAAAAACAGATGCCACCACTAAAAACAGTCCACGCAGGAGTCCAAATACGTTTAACAATAGGGTTGATACCTGTAAAGTGAAGTAATATTCCGAAGGCTATCAAACACATCCCTATTATTATAAAAAACCTCATTTTTCTTTGCGGTCCATCAGTAGATCTTAAGATTTTTCCAGCAAACAGACCTAACATCATCGTTCCTAACGTTGGAATAAAACTCAGTGTGGCATACCCTCCGCTATTGAAAAGAAATGGTTCATCTCGTGGAAAAAGATTTAAGAACCAACGGTCAAAAGCCCAAGCGAGGTTGGTGTTTTTGTTCCAATGGGCCGCAAATCCATCCATATTATAATGCCAGTTTGCAGGTACCCCCACCGTTGCGTAATCGAAATTTGCATCAGGCAGTGGATAAGATGCAAAGGCCAACCAATACCCTATTAAAATAAAAACCAATGCCCCTACCTGAATTCTAAGCGAGTAAAATGCCAGAATTACCAAAAAGGTATATCCGAGCCCTATTTGTGTGAGCGTATCCTCAAATGTAAAATTGGTTCGTTCTGAATAGATAGATCGTAGAAATATGCCAAGCAATATTAAGATCAACGATCTTTTAACGGTATGCCTTAACAGCGCTCGGAGTGTAGCCCCTTTACTTTTCCTGCTGGCAATGGAAAACGGGAGTACCACTCCTACGAGAAATGTGAAAGCCGGCTGGATCATGTCGTGCAAACTCAGCCACTGCCAGGGTACGTGGCTCTGATTAAACGCTAAGAGCTGCCATAAGGCACTATTGGGCAATGCTTTTGACACTGCCGGAAAATCAAGAACTTCAGCCATCATCAAGAGCATTACAAAACCGCGAAATACATCTACAGACGCAACTCTTTTTATGGGTATTACAGCTCTTGTTACAGATATATCTTTTTGCATAAGATTAGATGCTTTCTATCAATGGCCAAATGGGATCAATAATTCATCAGATGTTATACCATGCACAACCGCACCAGACAGTTATTTTTGCTATGATCATTGACATCAAAGCTTAATAAGGTTATCATATAATTAGTAGTTTCCCTTTCGACCATCTTGTCAAATAATCGATATCATTCATAATTTATCGACAGACTAAGATAGTGTTTTTGTTTGTATCAGGTAACCAGGCCTTTTATAAACACATATTTAGGCGTTTTGCCATCAGCAATTAAAAAATCATCAACAATCCAGTCACTTCCGTTAAGAATTATAATTTTATTCGTCTTATTCGTCGCATATCGGAAAAATCGCCAATTGTTGTGAACAACTTTACAAAGTGGCTGTTAATTCTTTACATCCATTGTATAACAAATAAAAACAAAAAAATGAACCGCACAATCGCAATACTGCTGGCTGTTATCCTAATATCATCCTGCAGCAACAACTCAAACTCAGGTGAGGGCACTACAACCACAAAAGAGCTATTCTCTATGGAAAATCCGGCTTCCTTTTTCCTTAATCTGGTAGATAAAACGGAAGGTGATACCTCCATCTCTTATGTGGCAAAAGGCCTATATCAAGATGACACAGTTGGCGTCATTATTGAAGTTAATAAAAATATTCCTGCTGGCGTTAATAATGATGGATCGGTAAATAATGAAGAGGGGTTTAAAAAGGGGACAATAAAATTTAAAAAATTAGGCGCGGAGAGTGACCGTTTCGTATCAGCATTAGCCAAATTGTGGCAAATTGAAGGTATCGATAAAATGAAAACAGAGCCTATTGAACCTTTAACTTTTTTATCAAATAAGAAGCCTATTGATCTCAATAAGGCTTCTACGAGCAGCTTTAAATTATTTTTCGATGAAGACTCCCCAGACCCGGGAGAGATATTCTTCACTTTTGACACCTATAAGCAAACCGCTGAATTTCAGGAGAAAGAAATACAGCACAGAGCTACAATAGCACACGCTTTTGCAGAATGATATAGGAAGAAAGATTCGCTCTGGTTTAGCAAATTTCTTTTATTAATTTGATAATTAGCCCTGTATTCAAACACTGGATTAGTTTTATTTCAAAGCAAAGAAAATCACGTATTAAACAATAAAAAATATTTTTCAGACCATTGACATAGGGTTGTCATAGCGCTGTTTTACATTTGTAGTATAACAAATTAAAACAGATAGAAATGACCAAATCGAATGTATTACGGGGATTATCAACGGTAAACTTTTATGCAAGTGATCATGAAGCAGCAAAAAATTGGTATAGCAAATTTCTGGGAATAGCACCTTATTTTAACGTTCCAGGTTATTCAGAATTTCGTGTTGGTGATTACCAGCATGAACTTGGTATTATTGACAGTAGATACGCCCCTGAGGGAACAACAGGCACCGGAGGCGCCATTGCGTACTGGCATGTTGACGACTTAGCGTCGACTCTCGAAAAGCTGATTACGATGGGAGCAAAAGAGCATCAACCCATTACTGACCATAGTGGTGGTAAAGGAGAATTTGTCACTGCCTCAGTAGTTGATCCATTTGGTAATATATTAGGTATCATGACCAATAAGCATTACCTCGATATTTTGCATCAAAAGAACCTGTAAGAGAAAAAACTATGGAAACAAAAGATGGAAAACAGGCCATTTATGCTAAGACTAGAGCAGCATGGCGACAGTGGTTGAAACAGAACAGCCAAACGGAAAAATCCGTATGGTTAATATTGTATCATAAAAAAAGTAATGTACCCAGCGTTAATTTAATTGAAGCTACGGAGGAGGCCTTGTGTTTTGGTTGGATAGACAGTTTGTGTAAAAAACGGGATTCAGAAAGTTACTATCTTACTTTTTCGCCGCGAAACCCCAAAAGAAGCAAATGGAGCCGACCAAATATAGCGCGTGCCGAAAGGTTGATCAGAGAGGGGCAGATGACGGAACACGGGCAAAAACTTATTGACATTGCAAAGCAACTCGGAAAATGGGAAACTACCGATATATAAATTTTGTACACGGATAGTATCTCAATCAATTAGTTTTCTTGTTTTGTACGCTTCATAGGCTTCTTTTAATATGGTGCTTAGCGCATTGGAATTGATATCTTCTGGTGCTTTTATCTCGAGGTAACGGAATATTTTGCCACTTCCTTTTAATAGCTGCTTGGGATCTGGCAGGTCTACCCCCCGATAAAAGCCAAGCTTGAGCCCTTTCATTGAAGGTATGATGGTACAAGATTATGCCGGCTGAAGTATCAAGCTCTTCTTTGATATGAGGTAAATTTTCAAAAAGAATTTCCCATAACATTAATGCGCTATTAAAAACTTTTTTGCTGTAGTGTGACAAGAATGTGGTAACCTCTCCGTTCTCCATTATTTATTAATCAGTTGACACGTTGCACAACTGCTCCCGAGTTTTTATGTTTTAAAAGTCGCTTTTTATCCCCATTCGGTAATATCTCCTCTTTTATTAAATAATATTCGTCATCAAACGAGGTAACCTGGCGGTTATTACTCGCTATATCCGTTCCTCTCCAGTAATCTATTTCAACTTTTTCCCATCGCTTTGTTTTAGCAGACAGAAGGGCGGCGTCGATAATGGCATTTACTATATAGCCGTCGTAAAAGGTTTCTTGAGCTTCAATTCCTTTCTCGATGGCATCAAACATATCTGTAAACATATTCGGGTACCCTAGTTCGTGCGCTTCATCGCCAACTGGAAATACCCAACCTTGGTTTACCTCGACTTTTTCGGCAACGTAACCATCGCTATTGCGCGTTGTGAACATTTCAAAGCCGGTGCGCAAAAAATTATTGATTGATATAGAACCTTCGGTGCCCATTATTTCATCACGTAAATCCATCCCGGCCTTGAACGTCCAGCTTACCTCAAATTGCGCTATTGACCCATTTTCATATTTCACTAGCCCGATAGCATTATCTTCTGCTTCAATAGGATGAACTTGGGTGTCTGCCCAACACATCACCTCTAACGGTCTTATATCCTTACCAATAAAATTTCTCCCAATTTCTACGCAATGGCAGGCGAGATCTATGATTGCCCCACCCCCAGATTCCTTTTTATCCCAGAACCAAGCGCTATGTGGACCTGAGTGTGCCTCTCTTGATTTTGTCCATAATATTTTGCCCAAAGCTCCCTTTTTTACACTCGTCAACGATTTCAAAAATTTTGGAGTGTAACACAAATCTTCCAGATAACCAGCAAATATTCCTGCCTGTTCCACCATCTCCAACATACGTTTGGCTTCGGCTGCAGTTCTACCTAGTGGTTTGGTACACAGTACATGTCTCTTTGCCTTTGCACACGCTGCAACAGCCTCTTCGTGCGCACTGTTGGCCAAGGCAATAATCACGGCTTCAACCTCAGGATGATTGATTGCTTCGTCTATGTTATCTGTATAATAAGCTAAGCCGTAGTCTTCCGCAAATCGCTTGGCATTATCGGTCGTTCGCGAGTAAACGGTACAGATCATGTCTCTTCTGCGTTGCGCATGTAATGATTCTGCATAAAAACGGGCTATAAAACCCGAACCTAACATTGCTATTTTCATGTTCAATTTATCTTTCCTCCCACCCCGTCTCTTTTAAGGCTGGATCATTTTCTTTCTTTAAAAAATCTGCTTCCGAAAGCGGCTTGCTTTCCCAATTTAAAATGGCATCATCGGGTACAACGTCAACTGGCGTGTGCCAAGAACTCGATTTTTCGTTGTATGCCAGATTAGATTGCGAAGAATAACAGGATATTATTGACCATCTCGGTTTATCAGAAAGGTTAGCTTCGGAACGATGCAATAGATTGCTATGGAAAAAAAGCGCATCGCCTGCTGCTAATTCCACATGAACCAATTTCATCGATTTTAATGCATTACTAACCATTACCATATCAGCGCCAACCTGCTCACCTGCAAAACCATGATTTACTCTTCCCATTTTGTGAGACCCTTTAATTACCTGTAAACAGCCGTTTGCTTTATTTGCGGGGGTTAAAGCAACCATTACGCTCATAAGTTGGTCGGGAAACATAAATTGGTTTTTATACCAATATCCATAATCCTGATGCCACTCCCAAGCTCCACCGACATAAGGTTCTTTTTGCATCAATTTCGAATGGAAATGACAAACAGCGGCATCGCTATCAAGCAGCTGTGCGACCGAATGAACGATTCGTTCACTTCGTGTTAAATAACCAAAGACATCATCTCCAGGAGAGAACCACAAGGATAATTTTGTTTTTTTACCTGATGTATCATTGAGATCGAGCGCATTCTTATGCATAGCATCGTCCTGCAAGGCTGTTGCATATAACTTCTCTATGACTTCTTTACTACAGAAATTTTTAACTACGAGGTATCCGTCCTTATTGTAAGTATGAACTTCCTCTACAGACAATTTTTGCATCTCGCTTATAATTTGTTAGAAAAATAAAGTTACAAACCTTTTTGCCATCTTTATACATTTTTAATGATAAATCATGGTACTTTTCTAACATCATTTCCATTTGGAAAACAACAGATACTTTTCATACAAAGACTCATAAAAAATGTCCTAATGATAGTTAAACACAATTTTATTCTTAAGATTCCAAAATATGATGAAAATTACCTTAACTTTAGTATAAGTTAAAAAGGATATAAAAGCATAAAGTGTAAATTAACTATAAATGAAACCTGTAATTGACTACTTACCAAAAAGTGCGGGCGAATCTTTTGCTGTAAGGCATTTTGATTACGATTTTTACCCTACACCTTGGCATTTTCATCCTGAATATGAACTGGTGCTGGTGACCGAAAGCACCGGGCAACGGCTCATAGGGGATGATATTTCGGATTTTAAACCAGGTGATATGGCTTTAATTGGCCCTAACCTGCCGCATGTATACCGAAATGACATGGAATACTACGCTGCCACCCCCTATCTAAGAGCCAAATCTATCGTTGTACATTTTACAATTGCTTCCTTTGGAGACAGTTTTCTTTCCCTGCCAGAAACACATAAAATCAAAACACTGCTCAACAAATCCCTAAGAGGATTGGAAATATACGGCGGCACCAATGAAGAACTGAACAAAAGAATGCATGAACTAGTGGAGCTCAGCGACTTTGCCCGATGGCTCAAACTACTTGAAATGCTGAATATTCTGGCGGAAACCGATGAGTATAAGTATATTTCAAAAGCCGAAGTCAAAGGTTGCAATGAAAAGGAATCGGAAAGGATGGACAACGTTTTGACATTTGTTTTCAACAATTTCAAAAAAAACATCAGCCTTAAAGAGGTTGCAAATATTGCTAATATGGCTGAAAACTCATTTTCAAGATATTTTGCTCTTCGCGCGAGACGATCGTTTACTAAATTTGTGAACGAAGTGAGGCTTAGTCATGCCTGCAAATTGTTGATAGAAGATAAGCTCAATATATTGGAAATTTCCATGGAGTGTGGGTTTAACAACTTATCTAACTTTAACAGGCAATTTAAAAGTCGATACAGTTATAGCCCGATGGCCTATCGGAAACAGCTTAATCAAGCGGTACGCAATCTATAAATTTGGTTTTCACATTTACCAAAGTTGTATGCTGTTGTCTCGGTCACCTCACTAGAGAGGGTTGGCTCCATGATTACCCTTACAGGCAAATAAAACAAGCCTAACTTTACATTTGACATAACAAATTATTTTGATCCTTCGTTATATATCCTGTAAATACATAATTTTACAGGTAAAAGCTGTTCTGATGAAATAGGGAGACAACATGTAATACATCTTGTTGAAACTGCTGGGGAACGGGTAAGTTAAAAAAAAGAAACATCATGGATCAGCAAACATATTCTGTTATTACAGCAAGTGGCAGTTACATTCCAACACGCCGCATATTAAATGAAGATTTTCTAGCGCACTCTTTTTATGACGAGCATGGCATTCGCTTAAAGAAGATGAATGAAGAGATCATCAAACAGTTCCAGACTATTACCGGTATACAAGAACGGCGATATGTTACAGATGATTTGGTTGCGTCTGATATTGCTTATTTTGCCGCTAAAGACGCCCTCCTATCATCTCAAGTTGACATGGAAACACTCGACTACATTATTGTTGCACATAATTTTGGAGATATTAGTGAGAAAAATCGCCGAAGTGAGTTTGTCCCGACTCTTGCGTCAAGAGTGAAACATCACCTAAACATTAACAATCCAGCTACCATTACCTATGACCTTCCCTTTGGCTGTGCCGGTTGGCTGCAAGGACTTATCCAAGCAGATTATTATATACGCTATGGTACAGCAAAACGTATTATGGTGATTGGCACCGAAACCTTATCGCGCATCTGCGATCCGCATGACCGTGATAGTATGATCTATTCTGATGGAGCTGGGGCGGTTATCGTAGAGGCTGGTAAGAGTAAAGAACCGACTGGTATCCTGTCACATAATGTAAGATCCTATGCTGGAGATCTCGCCTATCTTTTACGCATGGACAGATCTTATAATCCAAATTTCGAAAACGACACCCTGTTCCTTAAAATGAACGGCAGGAAGCTATATGAAAACGTTTTGAAAACGGTTCCTGAAGTAATAAAGGAATGCCTTGATAAAGCCAAACTGTCTATTAGGGATATTGACAAAGTACTTATACACCAGGCAAACGAAAAAATGGATGAAGCTATCCTACGCGATTTATTTGAACTATATGGCATTAAAGAATCTCCAAAAGGCATTATGCCTATGACCATATCATGGCTTGGCAATAGTTCGGTTGCCACATTACCTACACTTTACGACCTCATGTTCAAAGGGCGTTTTGAGCACCAGACGCTCAGGAAAGGGAGCACAATCGTTTTTGCCTCTGTTGGGGCCGGTGTTAATATGAATGCAGTGGCTTACAAAATTCCAGAATAAAAACTCCTTAAGACAGTTAGTAAACGTTCGCACCCGATTTCCAAACCCCGAATACCATCACAAAGTGGTAATGCCTTTAAATTTCTGCTAGATACAATCAAAATTTGTTGCTCGTAATTAGGTAATTAGCTTTTGTGCTTTTAGCATCTTACAACGACAAGGGAGTAATTCTTCCAATTACTTCGAAATCTTCTTAAAGATTAACAAAATGATCCTAAATATAACAACCAGGAAGATGTTTTTGCTAAAAAACACGTCTACGTGACAATAAATCGATATTTCATGACATCGTAATTTATTAAATCAAAACTTTTGCTAACCAACCATTTTAAAGAACATCAAAAGGTGTCAGATCAACAATAAATACAAGGTTAATCTTTTCTTAACGAACTCGCAATATGAGCGTACTACTTTTGAGGCCAACACGAAAGTTGTAGCTATATGATATTACCCATCCATCATCATTTTAATTTTTCCTTTAATCCACAAATAGTACGTTAAACGATAAAACAACAAATGAAATCAAAATTTATTCCGTTCCTCACATGCCTAATTTCCCTTTTATTATTATCAATGCATACCTGGTCGCAAGGTACCGAGGCCACCATTACCGGTAAGGTTCTAGAAAAAGAAGGTCCTATAGCAGGTGCTTCTATTACGGTAAGAAATGAATCTACGGGATTCAAGGCAACTACCGTTACCAATGAAAAAGGTAATTATACCTTTCAACAGCTACCACTTGGTTCTCCCTATACTGTCACGGCAAACTCTATCGGTTTTACCGAACAACGAAAAACCGGCTTTGCGCTTAATTTCGGTGATGAAATCGTGGTAGATTTCGAACTGGCTGCAAGCTCCAATGAATTAGAGGAGGTGGTGATTGAAGGGTCAGATCTAAGAAATACGATTAAAACATTAGGCGCGTCGACTGCAGTGACAGCCACCGAACTAACCAAACTTCCGGTAAATGGACGAAACTTCTCTTCACTGATTGATCTATCTCCAGTTAGTAGTGGCAGCAATCTTGCAGGCCAACGAGCATCCTCAACAAATTATACAGTAGATGGTATGACTTCTCGCAGTACTATCGCCGGTGGTAATAGTGGGGGTGCTTATGCCATATCCATGGAAGCCATACGGGAATTCAAGGTGGTAACAAATGAATATGACGTTACTTATGGTAGAAGCGGCGGAGGTAGCATTACAACGGTCACCAAATCGGGTACGAACACGTTTTCCGGCAGTGCCTTTACCTTTGCACGTACCGATTGGTTGTCGAGCAATTACAACCTGAACGGAACACCACGCGCACAGGAATTCTCCACCTATCAATATGGCTTCGCACTTGGCGGCCCCATCGTTAAGGATAAAGCACATTTCTTTGTTGCTTGGGATCATCAGGCAGATGCCAGACCATTACTTATAGCCGACATCCAAAGTCAGGAGGACATCGGTCGTTATCGGGTAACCCAAGAAAGTTTAGATGAATTTACGCGCATTGCCCGTGAAAAATATGGTTTCAATTCCGATGCGCTATTCGGTTCTTTTGATAAGAGGAAAGCAACTGATGCCGCTTTTGCTCGAATCGATTGGCAGATTCACCCTAAGCACTTACTGACCATTCGAAACAATTTTATCTATGATATGGATGATCAACAGGAAGGCGATAACTCAGGAATCAACGCGTTTGAATCTTATGTCAACAGAAAGAATGTCAATAACAGCCTAATGGCTTCTCTCCGGTCGTCTTTGAGCTCTAGGCTTACGAACGATCTAAAAATTCAACATTTTTATGAAAGCACGGATGTCATGCATAATGTAGCCGGCATTGGTCAAAACCAAAGTATACCTCGCGTCATTGTTGAAAATGTAGAATCGGTAGATGGCGATCGAACACTTTACAATTCCATTCAGATGGGTGGTCAGCGCTTTGCGCCCGAGTGGTTTAAGGGAAATGTATTCCAACTGGTGAACAACTTATACTATAACACAGAAAAGATAAAATACACTTTTGGAGCGGATATCATGTATACCGATATGAACTTCCGCTACGGTAGCGAAATGAATGGTCGATTCTATTTTACGGGTCTGGAAAATTTTGATAACATGACACCTTACCGCTATGCACGCGATGTATATATGACCGACCACGAAAATACAAAAGTCAATAACCTTGCGGCTGGGGTTTACGGTCAGATGGAGACCCGCTTGGCATATGGTTTGGATGTGGTAGCGGGTATCCGCTTGGATAACACAAGTTATCTGCGGAAGGCCAATTTTAATCAGGTAGTATATGATGAGTTAGGTATTGCTACGGATAATGGAATCAATACCTTTCAGTTTCAGCCACGTGTACAGTTTAACTGGAACATAGGCGATAAAGGTCGAGATATTATCCGTTTTGGTGCCGGTATATTTGGTTCCAACCTTAATCCCTACTCGATGTTAAACAATATGTTATTTGATGGTTCACGTATTGCAGGCGTAGATATTACCGACGCCCGCTTAATGCCACCTATAGATTTTGCAAGCTACCGCAATGACCCGAACACCGCACCAGGGCGCGATTTACTCAACAATCCGGAAATAGAACAATTGGTAACCATTAATACGAATAGCCCAGATGTGAAGGTCCCCACCGTTTATAAGGCCAATATATCCATCAACCATTTCTTTACGCCAACCTTACGTATTGGCTTCAGCGCTTACGGTACCTGGGGTCGCAATAACTATATGTATGTAGACCGTAACATGGTAGATGAACCCTATTTTAGGATTGCCGCAGAGGATAACCGAGGAGTTTATGTGCCTGCTAATACGATCCAAACTGCTAATGGTACGGCAAATTGGGTGAACAGCCGCAAAACTGAGAATATAGGGCGCGTATTGGAAATGAATAGCGAAGGTAAGGTTAATTCCTATACATTCGTAGTAGATGGTACTTATCGCTACTATAAAGATGGGCAAATCAATGTCTCCTATACTTGGAACGACACACGTGACAACACCTCTTATAATGGCAATGTAGCCAATACGGCTACCCTTTCATTGATGGTGCGGGATGATCCCCGCGATCTCAGTACCATGACTTATTCCGACAATCAGTTCCGGCACAAAGTTGTATTTTATGGCAATGCACCAAGCGTCTGGGGTATTACCATGGGCTTACGCTTCAGCGGTATTTCAGGCACGCGTTATTCCCTAGCGGTAGCTGGTAATATGAATGGCGACTTTGTGTCGTCCAATGACTTAGCCTACATTTATGATCCCGGGAATCCGAATACTCCAGAATATCTCCGTGAAGGGATCAATGCCATTCTGAACAATCCCGAAGCGGAACAGAGCGTAAAAGATTATATCAATGCCAATTTAGATAAAATCGCTGAACGCAATGGAGGTGAAAATGGGTTCTATGGCGTGTTCGACCTACGTTTGGCTAAGATGTTTCGCATTTATGGGTCTCACGGCATTGAAGCGTCGGTAGATATTTTCAATTTAGCCAATATGTTAAACAAAGATTGGGGAGTAGGCCGCAACTTGGGTAACCAAAATATATATAGTATCAGAAGCTTTGATCCGGAAGACCTCCAATACGAATATAATGTCAATGCACCTACCGGAGTATCTAACCTGAATGGTAACCCTTTTCAGGTTCAACTGGGGCTGCGCTATGCTTTTTAAGAGATTTATATAAACAAATGTTCGAAAATGAAAAACATTTTTATAACAATAGGCCTTTTCTTTTTGTCATACCTATTCATCCACGCGCAACAATCGCACGTTGTAGTAATCAGTGTAGATGGATTTCGTCCTGAATTCTATAAGGATCCTTCCTGGGGTATGGTACATTTACGTCAAGCTATGACAGAAGGTGCTTACAGTGATGGCGTACGCGGAGTGTTCCCGTCAGTTACTTACCCATCACACACCACTATTGTAACAGGAGTAAAGCCGATAAAACACGGTATCTATTACAATACGCCACTGGAGCCGGAAGGAGCTACCGGACGTTGGTATTGGGAATATGACTCGCTAAAAGTACCAACCCTATGGAGCGCAGCCAAAGATGCCGGTTTAACCACAGCTTGTGTAATGTGGCCGGTAACGGTCAAGGCACCGATAACTTGGCGGATCCCTGAGTATTGGTTTTTACCTCAGGAAAAGGGCGCGCCAAAAGATGTTGTAGGAGGTATGTCAAAAGAGGCTCATCCAGCGGGTTTGTATGAAGAAATTCGCGATAATGTCAATGGTAAAATGGCTGCCGACTATTTCACTTCTGACGTCAATAATGCACGGATGACCGCGTATCTAATTAGAAGATACAAACCATCCTTCACAGCGGTACATATCGCAGATGTCGATCATGCCGAACATGAACAGGGGCGTGACGGTGAACAAGTCCGATCAGCCGTGGCATCGGCAGACCAAGCGATTAAGACGATCGTAGATGCTGTTGAAAAAGCCGGGATCAAGGAGAACACTACGATAATCGTAACCGGTGATCATGGCTTTGTAGATATTCATACACAATTGAATCCAAATGTGTTACTCGCAAAATCAGGCTTGATTGACCCTAAAAACAAAACTCATTGGAAAGCTTTCTTTCATAGTAGTGGCGGATCCTCTTTTTTACATCTTAAGGATAAAAACGATACGGCGACTTTAGAAAAGGTGAAAGAAATTTTGAATAGTACACCGTCGGGATTAGGTAAACTGTTTCAAATCGTGGACCGCAGCGGGCTTGACAGCATTGGTTCTGATCCGAACGCAAGCCTCGCCCTAGCCCCTATTCAGGGCGTAACGTTCGGTAATGATGTAAACGGCGAATTGCTAAGTGCAGTGAAAGGTGGTACACATGGCTATTTTCCAAATTTTAAAGAAATTGAAACCGGTTTTGTCGTATTTGGAAAAGGAATCCGTAAAGGAGTTGTCGTGAACCAAATGGGCCTTGAAGATATTGCTCCTCTTATTGCTAAGCTCTTAGGTATTAATTTTCCATCTGCAGACGGCTTGCTCTATCCCGGCTTGCTTCAAAAGTGACAACGACTTTTGTCTTATAGCTGAACCTAAAAATTAATTAAACAGGTGGTACCTATATTTGGCATAACCTGTTTAATTCTTTTTTTCATCCTATTCCTTCTAAGAAAAAAGATATGCAATTTCGATAGCAAAAAATAACAGGTAAGCTACGCTGCCCATTCTTATGGTCTAGTTTGGTTAAACCGTTTGATAGTTAATCTGCTGTTTTTCTTTCCTGTTTTGTATTAGCAATTACTGTTAACAACAAAGGCCCTGCTTTTTCATTACAAGAGCCTTTGCCTTCTATAAAAACCAAAACCTTACATGGTAGACATTATTTTAAGCATTTTGTTTTGTTTGTTCAATCTTTTATCTCGTCAATTACTTGAATAGTACCTAAAAAACACGGCATTGGGGTGTTTTGATGAAATTATTTTTGAAATCCTAATTGATTTTTTTATAATTTGTCTATAAAAGATATATAATCTTGAGCACTTTTTTCAACTCTTTCCGTAATCGCATTATGCAAACCTTATCGGTGGGCAATGGTCTTTACCTATATGCTGCCATTTAACTAATGGAAAACTGCGTTTCGGGCAACTGAAGAAATTAATGCCGAATATTAGGGAACGTATGCTAACATTACAGCTGCGTAAATCGGAAGAAAACAAACTGGAAAAAAGGACAGTATATGCTGAAGTACCACCGCGTGTGGAGTATGAATTGACAGCAAGTGAACAAGAACTGAAACCGATTTTAGGCCTGTTGGAACAATAGGGCACGCGGCACAAGGAAACAATGGAGCAAAAGAACTTACCAACCTCCACCGGAAATTTCTATTTATTGAAATAATAATACCCTCATACCAAACAAGACAAAACAGGGTAGTTTCAGAAATAAGGCCACGTATGTTGATACCTTGCTTATAACAATATAGAGCTAGCCTCTATTAGGTAACGATATAAGATGCTATTTTACGGGCAAACTCCTTCAATAGACCAGCATCAAGCTGCGTCTTAGTTAAGCAGTGTATATCTTTTTTTGAAGACACAAATGATATTTCTTCATTTCTTATATTAACATTAAACACCTTTATTCCCTGTAAGTTAATAGGACTGACAAAATAGATGTCATCTCTTACTTTTATCCAAAAACTTTGCATAAATCAAACCAATTAAACGTGCATATTCCTCTTATCAGATGTACATAATTACGAATTTGTTTTTCTTTTGGATTCAAAACAAGTACTCAAAATAATACACCTTTTTTCACATTTTCACTTCACTGAGGTGGAATAATACCTGAATCTGAATTGTAAACGAAAAAGGAAATCATATTGCGACAATTTTGCTGCAAAATATTGTAAATCGTAGACCAGAAGACCTTTATACTTATATTTAGAAACAATAGAGCCCGTATGCCGTATGCTTTATCAGTTCGTGAAGCTTAGATAATTCCATACGCTTTTAGTGCATTCCAGATACCATCTTCCTCCGTTGTACCTGTCACATGATCAGCTACAGCTTTCACATTTTTGCCAGCATTGGCCATCGCCACCCCCACTCCAGCAGTATGCAGCATCTGAATATCGTTACCGCCATCGCCAAAAGCCATTGTTGCAGTAGCAGATATATTATATCTCGCAAAGAATTGTTCCATACCAATCTTTTTACTGATACCACGAGCATTAACGTCGATAAATACCGGACACCAACGGCTCGACTCACAGTTTCTCAAGACATTGTTGATAATGTGTGTTTCTTTATCTTCATCCACAAAAAGGTTGAGCTGAAGCACTTCATTACCCAGCGCTTTGGTAAAAGGCTGCGGTGGCGGTACATCCAGTTTTAACAACTGAAAAATTGCTGTTACGTCGTCTGTAATATGGCTAATGAAAGAACCCTCCGTAGTCATTACGCCTACCGGAAAATTTTCTTCCGTAGCTAAATAGTGCTGCAATATTTCTATATCGCCCGCATCAATAGTGTGGCGAAAGAAAGACTGGCCATCACTATCGACACAAAAGCTTCCATTAAAGGTAATAAAACCATCGAATCCAAGAGGTTCCAAAAACCGCGCGTGTTCATATGATCTTCCAGTGGATACAATTATTTTTATTCCTTTTGCTTTTAATAGGCCTAAGGCTTCAATCGTAGAATCGGGGATTATCTTGCTTTTTAGCCCCAAGAGTGTGCCGTCGATATCAAAAAAAATGGCTTGGATTTTCGGATTTGACATGGCGCAAAAATCATCATTCTCGGTTTAGGTTTACAATTTATTAGGTAAAAAATACGTAATATTTATCTAATAGCACGCATCTGCTACAACAGATATATATTTGAATGGGGATAATCGAACACACCCATTATCACTTAGGACAGATTGTTTCGATAAAAATACTCCTGGATCAATACACTTGAATCTTGCAACGACAAAAAGCGATGTTTCTTATTACGATTTGACTTATCGGCTAATTTTCACGAGCTTTGATCAATGCAGAGCAATAGCTATTACATAGTCAATGGTATTACCTTCTATCGTTTAATAGTTGCTCCGGTTTTGCTATTGTTTATCTTCACAGAACAGCGGGAAATATTTAAATGGCTGCTGGCATTCAGTTTCTTTACCGATGCAATTGATGGTTATCTTGCGCGTAAGTATAAAGTGGTTAGTGTGATGGGCTCGAAACTCGACTCCCTTGCCGATGACCTGACCATTTTAGTGGCGATAGTTGGTCTTTTCTTCTGGCATTGGTCTTTTATTGTAGCGGAGTATCTGTGGATTTCACTACTGTTCATACTTTATCTCGTACAATTGGTTTTTGCACTTATACGATACAAAAAAACCACCAGTTTTCATACCTACCTGGCCAAAATTGCTGCTATTTTCCAAGCGGTTTTTTTAGTGCTTACCTTTTTTCTATCGTCGCCCCCGACCTTATTTTTTTATGCCGCAGCAGCGATTACTGCTCTGGATATTATAGAAGAGACAATTATGGTATATCTGCTACCAAAATGGCAGGCAGATGTAAAAGGACTACATGAAGTATTGCAACAAAGGCGCTAAAAATTGCCCGAAAGTATCTTTAATGCTTCTGCTGTAGATGACACGAAATTTATGTGTTTGACTTTATTACTTTCATATATAAAGTCTTTGATACTCTTGCTCACGTATTGCATGAAATCACCAACAATAGCAAGCTTGAAACGGTAATTCGAAAATTTTTGCAGTATTTCGCCAGCCATTCCATTCTTCAGGTCAAAAAAATCAGGCGTAATGTTCTTCTCGTGAATGATGACTTTATCAAATCCCTGATAGTATAAATTACCTATAAGGTCCAAGCCATCTTCGGTAGAATTAATAATAACATCTGTTGAAATAATTTCTGCAATTTTTTCCCCGTTAATCGTATGGCTTTCAATGTTCATTTTAGTTCTCTCGTTAAACTGACGAATTTCAATCAAACTTAGTTAAATTGGTTTTATATGCAAAATATAGCAACGGCATATACCGGCGAAGCAACCTTGAAGTTACTGGTATTTGCGATTTCGTTTTTATCATTTCACAGCTAGTACTCTGCTTTAAAGATCATCAGTAAAATGGCGCCTAGCTTTTTTCTGAGTAAATTTCCTTCTATTATAATCGAAAGATTTATTGCGAGGAATAGATAAACTTTCCCAGTGATCATTAACAGCCATTTTCGCAATATAAACAAGCTGACCTATGTGATAACAATAATGCGCGAGCTGGCGATTAATAGCTTCAGTAACCGTGTGCCCATCATTACGAATGTAAACTATACACTCCAATTGTTCATCCGTGAGGTTACTTATTGCACCCAGTAAGCACCTCCACCCACTATCCCAATAGGCCAGTAGTTCCTCGCGGTTTTTAAACTTATCCTCGAATTCAGCATCCCGATTGCGCCAACTTTTTTCGCCGTCGGCAGTTAGGAAATCGGTAAATCTGGAAAGCATATTACCCACTATATGATTTACAATAACAGCGATACTATTACTTTCTCTATTGTATTGCCAGAACAGCCTTTCTTCGGGCAACTGTTGCATAGCTTTTTCGCCGAGCATTTTGTAATATTCAAATTGCTTTAATACACTTGAAATATAACTGGTTTTCATAGTGAAATTATTTTTCGTGAAATTTTCGGCACCTTCTATCTGCCACCACTCACATTGATGAACGAACCTGTTGAATAAGACGATTTTTCTGAAGCTAGCCAAATAATAGCTTCGGCCACTTCCCTCGCCAAACCTCCTCTTTGCATAGGAATATTATTTTTTATCCTGTCAATTCGCTTGGAATCTCCTCCGCTTGCGTGTATGTCTGTATGGATAAATGCAGGTCGGACACCGTTTACCCGTATCCCTTCAGCGGCTACTTCTTTTGACAGGCCGATGGTTAATGTATCCATCGCACCTTTTGAAGCAGCATAATCCACATATTCATTAGGAGCTCCAGTTTTTGCGGCGATTGAAGAAACGTTCACAATTGCTCCCCCTTTTCCCCCATATTTAAACGACATTCGTTTTATCGCTTCCCTGGCGCAAATAAACTGTCCGGTAACGTTCGCCGCAAATATCCGGTTCAATCGTAAAGCGTCCATTTCTTCCAGCCGCATTTGTCGCTCGAGTATTCCCGCGTTATTAACTAAGGCAGTTACACGTCCTAAAAGCCTGTCTGTTTCCGAAAACAACTTTATTATTTCGCTTTCACTGGAAATGTCAGCCTGAATAGCCACGGCTGTTCCTCCTTCGGATGCTATGGCCGCAACAACATTATCTGCCGCTATTTTATTCTGATAATAATTCACTGCCACTAGATATCCCGCTTTGGCTGCGAGGATCGCTGTAGCGGCACCAATTCCGCGGCTCGCTCCTGTTACTAGCATAACCTTCATATCTCTTTTCCCGTTAAAAACTAAGTTGCTACAATAGGCGGTCTTGTACGAACCAAAGTAGCCGTTTAACACGTGATTTTTTACCAATCAGTTAATGCATGAGCACACCATATCATGGGCGCTTGCCCGTGCAAATCACCTACTATCCGTTTTCTGTCCAGATAATATTGTCGGTCATCTTTAATGTTTGTCCCTTCACAAACTTCTGTCACTTCATTATTTTCGTTGATATAGGTAACCAGCGTTAGCCAAGCTTTTCGAGCCACTTCAGCATATTCTTTTTCGTCTAACCAACCATTTTTCACACCGATAATCATCGAATAAGTAAACATGGCTGATCCCGATGTCTCATTCCATGCATCAGGATCATCAAGCAGCTGATGCCACATACCATCCTCCCCCTGTAACTCCTTAAGCGTTTCCATCATCTTCAGATAGGCTTCAAGAATTCGCGATCTATTAGGATTATCATCTGGTAATATACGCAGTAGCTCTGCCATGCCGACGGCCATCCAACCATTTCCTCTACCCCAGAAAAATTTAGTATCTGGCGAATGGTAGAACAAGCCGTTGGGTTGCTGTATCTCATCCAGGTACATCACCATTTCAGCAGCTGCCCGATCTATATATTTTCGATTATCTGTTGCCCTATACGCCTGTGCCTGAATAGCGGTGATCATAAACATATCATCTATCCAGATACGAGTCTGCCAGGAATATCCTTTGTCTGCCCACGTTAGTTCTTCTTCTGTTGCATCTTCCGGAGCCTCCCACTGGGTATCCGCATAATCAAGCCCAGTATCAAGATAGTTTGTTTTTTCTGTTTGAAGGTAAAGTTCTAAAGGAACGGCACCGAATACATTATTGTCTACATGGTTTTTTGGAGGCTGTAAGGTACTGTCTACTGTCATAAGAGGAATAAATCTCTCTTCCAACCTTTTCGTAAAATTTTCATTTTTTGTGCTTTGTGCAAACCACAAGGCACCTAACCAGGTACAAACATCAGGATACGTAATCTGCGTTGGAGCATTTTCTGGCCTTGGATTACCGTACTGCGAGTTCGGCGTGTTTAAAAAAAGCTCTACTAGTTTATCTCCAATAAGTTTTGGATCCGCTTCTTCCGGCATGTTTCTTAGATCGTGATTCGATCCCGAATCACAAGCAGAAATAAGTATCGCGCAGAGAACAATTACTAACGTTGATGCTTTCATAATTTAAGTTTTTATTTACTGATGGTTATTTTTCAATTCACGCTTTACTCGTGAAGAAATCAATTCAATGCAAAATACGAAAATGCTGTTGATAACAATCCGATAATAAAAAAAGTAACATAACAGCCTTAACAGCTCAATAAACAGACTGCAATTAACATTAACTATAATAAGTAAGCGCAATATAACGCTTTCTAAAAACAAAATCTTCGATAATCATTGCAATGGAAACATAACCTGTGAACATTCGGCGTTTACAATTCTTGGGAATGTGTTATGGCTATGGTAATCCGTTTCAATCAAAAAATATTATTATTTAGGTGTTGTTTCATTAAACCTTGAACTGCTATTTAAGTGATAGACAGTCTACCGAATAACAACTGCTGCAGTTAAATCAAAAATCTGATAAACTGTTGTTCGTATTTCTTTTGTGTTACAGGTATCTCTCTTTAATAATATTGATATGACGAAGTTCATGACCTGCGATATGGTACGCCAACGCTCTAACCGTTCTTTTGTTTATATTTCCCGTGGAAACACCACCTCTCATCAACGCATCTTCAGGTAAATGTTCAAAAAGTGTAATGGTAGCACTGCGCACTGCCTCGTATTCTTTAAATATACTTTCCAAGCTCCGCTCATTAGCTTTTGAATAATAAGCATAGTCATCCTGTTCAAAACCTGGAAGCGGTGTATGATCGTTTCGCGCATAACGCAATGCACGATAGGCGAAAATACGTTCATCATCGATAATATGAACTAAAATCTCCTTAATTGTCCATTTGCCTTCAGCATATCTGTAATACAATTTCTCTTCCGGCAGACTATAAATGAAATGTTTAATGTTTACAAGGTTTTGCTTCAAATGTGCCAATACTTTTCCGTCATCCTCCAATAAATCCATGTAGATGTGTGAATAAGCAGGAAACTCATTGGGTAACGGCTTTTTTATTACTTTCATGATATCTTACTATTTAAAATGTTGAGCCCATGTTTTTGCCCATTTTCCAAGTGGATCAATCAACTGAAAAAGCTCTTTGCCTTGCTCCGTTAATGCGTATCCATTGGGGGTGCGTTCCAACAAATACGCGTCAGTTAACTCCTTTAACCGTTTGTTCAAAGTGGTTGGAGAAATAGTTTCACAGTATGTCTGTAACTGGCGGAAAGTGCTTGCTCCCTGGTCTAAATGCCAAATGATTCCCATTGCCCAGCTTCTGCCAAGCAGATCAAAAAGAGCCATAATTGGTTGTCCAGATTTAGACCCTCTAACGGGTGTTCCTGGAATTGGAATTGCCATAGCTTATTTATATTAAAAAACTACAGCAATACTACAAAAAGTGTAGCAGACCATAAAACTAACCTCCTGCGCTAAGCTTAGCAATAGCCGCATTTGGTTAATTTGAAATGCAAGTCTACCTAAAAAGCACTTTATGCCATTTCTCAGCGCATGCGGATCATGTCGACAGAACTTTGTTTATTCGATTTTTCTGCTTTACCTCTCGGCATGGAGTCCTATACGGTTTCCCTCCGTATCTGTAATAATCGCAATAAGGCCTGCATTCATTGCGGTTTTTGGTATAATGATCTGCCCCCCCGCTTGTTCTACCTTATCAAGAACAACCTGTATACTTGGACTTGCATTGATATATATCAGGCTGCCCGTAGCTGATGGTTGACTGGTAGCCGATTTAACTAAGGCGCCGGTCACTCTCCCCGAAGTAGCCTGAATGATTTTAGGGTCATAAGGAAAAAAAGTAAGTTCCTCATCTGTTTCAGGAAAAACCCGAGTACTCATCGTTACTGCCAAAATAGTTTCGTAAAACTTTTTTGCTCTGGCAGTATCTAAAACTGGAATTTCAAACCATGTAATAACATTTGTTTGCTCATCAATTTTTTTTAGTTGTTGCATATCTAAACCTTTCTAGTTATTGATACAAAATTGATAATTGCTATCGGTTTTCAACTGTGACAATCGTCACGAAATTTAAGATTTACACGTCTATTTCTAATTCTACTCAACGTCTCTCGGGCAACACCAAGAAATGATGCCAACTGTGAAAGCGGCACCCGTTGTAATAGCATCGGATGGTTCTTTTCTAAATATGCCAATCGATCTTTCGCTGCATAAAGTTTAAATAGATTTGCAAATTCTTCTTGTTTGGCAGCAAACAAACGGATACAGTGTCTTCCAAGGATTTCAATCTCAGGCGCATGTTTGGCCGCTTGAAATAATGGTTCCTTGTTAAAAATAATAGTTGTTAAAGGCTCGCAGGCGATGATGTTATACATTGATTTTTGTCCGCTACCGAAGCTATTGATATTTGTGGTCAAATCATTCTCAAAATAAAAGCCAGTATTCTTCGCAATACCATCCAAACTATAATAGCTTCTGCAATAACCTTTATCGATATAGAACAACGCATTACATACTTCACCTTCTTTCAATAGTAGCTCATTTTTCTTGAATTCCCGTTTGGTCAACGCCCCTTGTAACTGTTTCCAGCTCTCATCAGAAAAATCAGTGAGTGAGTAAATATATTTTAAAAGGTTTTTCATTGATTGCTTAAACGATAAAGAGTCACAAAAATTTCATATAAGCTTAAAAAAATTGATCTTAATGCATCATAGTCCTTTTACTTGATCAGTTTTGTCTACGCCCCAAGTCTGGCTTGGTTTTTTGCCTAATTCAATCTCCAGGACACCACCATGTTTGATTTCCTGATAAGTGATAAAGTTTCTAGTCAAACGTTGTCCGTTCAATACGATAGCCTGGATGTACGGGTGGGTCGAAGGAGAATGGTTACACTTTACCTGCCATTTCTTATTATCTGCTAAATCGATATCATAAGATTCGTACAACGGAGTTGTTAGCAGATAGTTCCCTGAAACAGGATCTACCGGATAAAGCCCTAAGGCTGCAAAAATGTACCAAGCCGACATCTGTCCGGCGTCATCGTTCCCACTTAAACCACCGGGACCATCACTGTACTCTTCTTCCAAAATCTGGTGCACCCGCTCCTGTGTTTTCCAAGGTGCCTTGGTATAGTTGTATAAAAAAGGAATTTGATGCCCTGGTTCATTTCCATGCCAATAGTTATCATTATCAAATAATTCATCCAGACTTCTTTCTAGTGCTGCAGGGCCACCCATTAGTTTTGCCAAACCAGGAATATCCTGTGGGACATAGAAGGTATACTGTCTTGGCGAGCCTTCGGTAATATATGGTTCACGGAAATCGGGGTTAAATGGTGTATACCAGGAGCCGTCGGCGTACCTTCCACGAACCATTCCCACTTGTACATCGAAAACCCGTTTGTAATTGCCCGCCCGCTTTAGCAGCTGTTGGTAATCGGTTACTTTACCCAGATGCTGCGCCATCATTGCTACAGCGTAATCGTTATAAGCATATTCCAAAGTTCTGCTCACCTGCTCTTTTTTATGAAAAGCCACTGGCACGCTATCCTCCATGGGTATATAATGATATGTTAAATAAGAATCCAAGGCTCTACGGCCTTTTCCATCATAGTAATCCGCAGAGTCGGCTACCTCAAAAGCATTTCTATACATCAGACCATATGCTTTTTCCGCATCGCGACTAATGATCCCCTTTAAATAGGCTGAGGCAATTACAGAAGTACTGTGGTCGCCTATCATCGCCGCCGTATAGCTGTTCCAACAAGGAAATATCGGCAACCATCCGCCACTTTCTCCTTTCATAATAAGCGATGTTACTAAATTCTGCACCAATTTAGGTTTTAGAATTTCCAGCAACGGAATCTGGGCGCGGTAAATATCCCACATAGAAAAGTCATCATAGTAATCCACTGTATCGGTTGCCAAACGATTTTCAGTCGCAAAAACCGGATACCTACCGTCTACATCATTAAAAAGTCGTGGATGCTGCATAGCATGGTAAAGTCCGGTGTAAAAAACACGTTTCTGTTTATCATCCGATGCTTTTATTTGCACCTGTCCTAATGTCTCTTCCCAAGCCTGCCCGGTAGCTTGACGTACAGCGCTAATATCCCAACCAGGTATTTCCACGGCAAGATTTTTTTCTGCACCGGCAGAATCGGTGAAGGAAGTCCCCATTTTCAGCGAGACACGTTCCCCTTTTGCAAGATAAAAACCGATAAAAACCCCCTTACTGTCATCGCCAAACGACTGATTTTCAAGAGAAATTTTTCCTGAATCAAAGGCTCCCGATACCGTTACCCGCTGTTCAGCCAGTAAGTGGAGATAACCATCAAAGCCAGCATACTCACCCCACCCTTGATAAATACGATGTACCGGATTTTTTCCACTAATCGAGCCATCATCGTTAATCTGTAAGCTTCCCTGCGCTTCATCACTATTACTATTAATCAAAAAATAAACACTATCATCTGCTAACGCCTCAACCTGCATTATACCTGCTCTAGCGGTACCGCTGATTGCCACCCTCAAATTATATTTATCCAACATGACCTCGTAGTACTCGGCGCCAGCACTTTCTTTTTTATGCGAAAAAGGGCTCTGCGCGTCTTGCAGTGCATCGGCTAAACTTCCACTCACCGGCATTACAGAAAAACTCCCATAATCTTGTGTGCAAGAACCACTGAGCCAATGACTTGCACGGAAGCCGTTGATAAGTGAATCGGTATAATAATAGGGAGCTACGCATTTCTCTTCGCCTTTTCTCGTTTGCGGCGTCCATTGTGTCATGGCAAAAGGAGGTGCTACCGCTGGTATGGTATTGGCATATTGTTCTGAACTAGCTTCACTATGCTGCTGAGCGGCTAAGGTTGTGCTAGCTGCTGTACCGGCTAGGGTTTGAACATATTTCACCATATCGCGCTGTTGCACCCGACCGTATGATATTGCAACAAAACATAAAACAAAAAGCAGGCTGTGTAAAGTATATTTCATATAAATATGTAATAAATAGTGATTCTACTAGGCCGTGGCAATATAATATTTCTTATTGTAATGATCGGTTTATCGTATTCAAATTCGCGAAATAGTGTAAAGGCAGGTTATATAGTTACACATCTTCATGATTTGCTATAACGTTTTACCATGGTATTTTAATGGAATATCTGTATCTTCAACTTTGATTGAAGATTGTATACCTTTAAAGTAATATGAGACGACTAAATTTCTTTTTTATTCTTGCCCTATTTTCATTGACGGCAACGCACTTATCTGCGCAGGCACCCAAAGAGCCAGTTGATTATGTAAACCCATATATTGGTAATATCAGCCATATGCTGGTACCCACCTATCCTACGGTGCATCTGCCTAATAGTATGTTACGTGTGTATCCTGAAAGGGAAAATTTCACCGGTAATGTGCTTAGCGGTTTACCACTAATCGTAACGAGCCACCGCGGCAGTTCTGCCTTCAACTTAAGCCCTTTTCAGGGAAATACCGGCGACATTAAAAGTGTAATTCCATTGGGTTATGACAATGAGGTAATTAAGCCCTATTTCTACAGTGTAGACTTAGACGATCAAGACATCCATGTAACTTATGCACCGTCCCATCAGTCGGGCATTTACGACATTACTTTCAACCAGTCCGGACAACCGGTTTATTTGGTACTTAACACACGGAACGGTGAGTTGGTAAATGATGGAAGTAGTGTTAGTGGCTATCAACAACTGGACAATAACACCAAAGTGTACATCTATTTTGAAACAGATGTGAAGCCAGAGGCGATAGGCACTCACCAAGGTGAGCAAATAGCTGCTCAAGAAAAAAAGACTGCTGGCGAAAATGCCTACTTTTTACTCAAATTTCCGGATAATACGCAACAGGTTAAAGCCCGCTATGGCGTTTCATTCATCAGTACAGAGCAGGCCAGGAAAAACCTACAAAGGGAAATTACGCGATACGATGTAGATGCCGTTGCCACACATGGGCGTGATGTGTGGAACAAGACCTTACAGAAGATTCAAGTTTCAGGTGCAGACGAAGATGCTAAAACTGTATTTTACACTTCTTTATACCGTACTTATGAGCGGATGATATGTATATCTGAAGACGGACAATACTTCAGCGCATACGACGGCAAGGTACATAGTGATCAAGGTAATCCTTTTTATACAGATGATTGGATTTGGGATACCTACCGTGCCACCCACCCCCTTCGTATACTCATAGAGCCCGAAATGGAGAACCACATGATCAATTCCTATATTATTATGACGCGGCAAATGCCCCGTGCGTGGATGCCTAATTTCCCGGAAGTTACCGGCGATAGCCGACGGATGAATTCCAACCATGCCGTGGCCATGGTTGCCGATGCTTATAGTAAGGGCCTTGAGGGTTTTGATCTGGCCGAAGCTTATCAGGTTTCAAAGGCAGCCATTACCGAAAAAACCTTAGCACCTTGGTCGTCAAAACCCGCGGGGGTTTTAGATCAGTTTTATAAAGAGCATGGCTATTTCCCTTCGTTAGCACCAGGAGAAGAAGAGACAGTTCCTGAGGTCCATAGCTGGGAAAGGCGACAGCCTATAGCCGTCACCTTAGGTACGGTGTATGACGAATGGTGTCTCTCCATTCTGGCCAATGCCTTAGGAAAAAAAGATGAAGCAGCATATTTTGCAGACAGAAGTTTAAACTACCGCAAAGTACTACACCCGGAAACAAAATTTTTCCATCCCAAAGACACGTTTGGTGTATTTATGCCTGATTTAGACTACCGCTTCCCACCCGGAATAGGCGGCAGGGACGCTTATGATGAGAACACAGGTTACGTTTACCGTTTTGATGTACCACATAACGTAGGTGATCTTGTACAATTAATTGGGGGAAAACAGGCTTTCGTCGATGCCTTAGAAGACATGTACAGTACTCCTTTGGGAAAAGGCAGACCAGATTTTTATCATATTTACGCGGATCATACAGGTAACGTTGGTCAATTCTCCATGGGGAATGAGCCCGCTATGCACGTACCGTACCTTTATAACTATGCAGGCGAGCCTTGGCGCTCACAGAAACGTATACGCAATTTATTGAATCAATGGTTCAGGAACGATCTCATGGGCATACCTGGAGACGAAGATGGTGGAGGACTTACCTCCTTCGTGGTATTCTCGCAATTAGGTTTTTATCCTATCACTCCCGGCCTACCGATGTATGTAATAGGCAGCCCTAGCTTTGAAACAGCAACACTTGACCTCGGAAATGGAAAAACCTTCCGGGTGACATGTGAGAACTATTCTCCTGAAAATAAATATATTCAGTCGGCAAAGTTAAATGGTGCCGACTGGGATAAATCATGGTTTAGCCATGAAGAACTTATGAAAGGAGGAGAACTTCAACTGGTGATGGGCAAGCATCCAAATAAAACTTGGGCCACCGGAGACCATGCCATCCCTCCATCTTTTGAAATGGGAAAAACAAAACCGTAAAAACCATACACAAATATTTCATGGAAAACAGTTTGACAGCCAACATATGCTCAAGCTGTTTTTCATTTTAAACAGATTTTATTATTTTCATGTTATCTTTGAAGTCCAATTAACTCTAGTAACATGAGCAATAATGATATAATGAAAAAATTACGTGTAGCAATGAAGTTTACCGATGACGACATTATCGAGGTGTTGGCACTTGTAGATTTTAGGGTTACAAAAGCAGAGTTAGGTGCTATCTTCCGCAAGGAAGACCATCCGAATTTCAAACCTTGTGGCGATCAGATACTACGTAATTTTTTGAATGGGCTTATTATCTACAAACGTGGGCCTAGACCGAAGCAGAACAATAAGTAGACATTCACCAATGGTCAAACTTCCGAAAAAACTTTTTTTTATTTATTTTTTGCTATTTTCAGCTTGTATACAGGCTTTTGCACAAAACACCGCGCTTGAAGAGGAACTGCAAACCATTATGAAAAAAAACCAAGCCATCGGTTTATCTATAGCTGTGGTAAAAGATAATAAAATTGCCTATAATGCGTCTTTCGGAGTAAAAGACATTGCAACAAACCAACCATTAAGAAACAACGATATTTTTCGCATTGCTTCTATATCAAAATCTTTCGTAGCCACTGGCATTATGCAATTGGTTGAGCAAGGAAAGCTGTCGCTCGATGATGACGTTGGCGAACTTATTGGTTTCAAGGTGAGGAACCCAAAGTATCCCAATATAAAAATCACCTTACGTATGATCCTTTCGCACACGTCAAGCCTAAACGACCAAAATGGCTATTTCACGCTTGATGTAATTTGTCCGCAAAAAAGTCTGGACATCAGCAAAAGTTATTACGAATATGCACCTGGTGAAGGTTACCAATATTGTAATCTAAACTTTAATTTAGCCGGAGCTATTCTCGAAAAAATATCTGGTGAGCGGTTGGATCGCTATATCAAACAACATTTGCTCGATCCATTAAAAATTTACGGTGGGTATAACGTGGATGAACTGGATAGTTCCCGTTTCGTTACCCTTTACGAATTTGACAAAACATCAGGCAAGTTCGACCCCGCGCCAGCAGCATACCGATCGCCTAAGGAAAGTTTAAACAATTATGTCATGGGATACAGTACCCCCATATTTTCCCCTACCGGTGGAATTAAAATATCTGCCCATGATTTAGCTATTTACATGATGATGCATATGAATGAAGGTCTCTATAATAACGATATCCGCATCATCAGTCCAAACAGCACTAAAAACATGCAAACCAATGTAAATATTGAAGAACGATACGGATTGGCCCTATGCGAAAAGACACTACTGGTCCCTGGTAAAAAGCTGATAGGCCATAATGGGAATGCTTATGGCCTATACAGCGCTATGTTTTTTCAACCAGAGGAAAAATTTGGTTTTGTACTAATCACCAATGGCTGCGGCGCCACGACATTCACGGAAGATGTAAACGATTTCCTCAAAGCATGTGTAGATAGTTTGTATAGGCATTTAATAGATCAGTAACGGTGGGATTTATCTCCCCCCTACAGTTCCTCCTCTCTCTCCAGCATTAAGATGGCAGCCTGAGGCACGATAAAATACTTTTCACCTCCGTACACTATTTCAGTAGATCCGTTAAGCAGGTAAATAGCCAAATCACCTTCTTTGGCCTGTAGCGGAATATATTTTACCTGATCTTCCTGCGGTTTCCAGGTATCTTCGTCTGTTGGCACAGGAATAGCATAACCAGGCCCTGTTTTAATAATATATCCCTGTTGCACCTTTTCCTTCTCCTGCACGCCCGGCGGGAGATAGAGCCCACTGTCTGTCCGTTCGTTAGGGATAACGGGCTTTATGAGCACCCGATCACCAACAACTATTAATTTTTTCAACTTGTTGTCTTTCGTTAAATGAATAGCCATAAATCCAATGTAAATCTAAAAACCCAAATGTATCTACAAAAGGTATGCAGCAACAAGAAATCATGCCATTTTGACATTATCATTAAACAACTAATGGAGCATCTGAAAAAAAATTATTCGCTTTACCCAGATCTTAGTATCGAAATCGGCAACTAAAAGAGATTTATTTATTTCTTTTTTTGTTAAATTAGCGCATGGTGCACACATCATGAGAATTTTTCTTTCTATTGCAAAAAAGCACTAAGGTTCTAGTTATGATGATTCAAATTTTTTTTTAAGTGACAGCAGAGGAAAAAGCAACATACGTCATTCAGTTAAAAAAAACCCTTTTTAACTATTACCCCATTAAGGAGCACGTACTGTCGTTAATCGAACCCCTTATACAATTTCAGGTACTAAAAAAAGATGAAATACTACTTCGGGAAGGACAAAGAGCAAAAAACATACATTACCTCTGTAAAGGTGCAATTATTGCATTTTTTAGTGATGAGAACGGAAACACCTATAATAAAAACATTTTTCTGGAAGGACATTTCGCGGGTTCCAAAGTATCGTTACTCTTAAACCGAGCTTCTCAATTCACCCTACAAGCTGTTGAAGAGAGCCTCATCATTAACATTAACTTCAGGAAATATAGAGCATTAATTGATGAGCACAATGATTTAAAGAACTTTTATATTGCTTATCTTGAAAAAAACTGGGTCATAGAAAAAGAACAGCGAGAAGTCTCACTAGTGATGGAAAATGCCAGTGTCCGCTATCTAAAACTACTTAACGACCATCCAGGAATAGATACTAGAATCCCGCTGCAACATATTGCATCACACCTCGGTATCACCGCTACACAACTTAGTAGAATAAGAAAAGATCTGAAAGAAAAAATCGGCAATCAACATATGTAAAGAGGTAGGTCGTTATTGTACTTTACTTTTGCTCAATGAATCAACAGATAATTTCCATACTAGCGCTCGTGGGAGGTGTCTTTCTGGCAATACAGGCCGGTTTTAACACACAGTTAGGTGTCTTACTAAAAAACCCCTTACTGGCTTCAGTAACAACCTCAATAAGTAGTGCAGTTTTTGCAACGATTTTCGTGCTACTAACCATGAGTAGTGTTCCAAGCCTACATCTAGCTAAACAAATCCCCTGGTACTTATGGTTTACCGGTGGTCTTTTCAGCGTTCTTGGCATCAGCTTATACTACTACACGATTCCGAAATTAGGCGTGTCAAAAATGATTGCATTAGGTCTCTGTGGACAACTGATTTTCGCCCTTATAGCGGGTCATTTCGGTTGGCTAAATCTACCTGCCGAACCGATAACCCTAAAAAAATTAATTGGAATTACCGCTTTGGTAATAGGCATTCTACTAATAAACACAAAATAGAAAATGAAAGATATCATTAGTGCAAACATCCAGAATTTAACATCACTTTGGACCAAGGCAGGTTATTCTCAACAAACGCAGATCTATGAAAACCATCTTAGCATCGGATACGCTAACACCCCTAATGCCGAATGGCCTAATAGACTATGGTTTAAAACGAAGCCTGAGGAACAAACACTCTGTGAAGCGAAAAAAATAATAGAAACTTCGGCCTCGAATCCTTCACTTTCTTATTGGAATACCTATGGTGAGGATAATCACGAAATGATTGAGTCGAATGGATTTATTAGAAAATCAAGCCAAGTAGGCATGTCTCTTATGCTCAACAGGAAATTTGACCACCCCCATCGCCTGGATTTTCAGCGCGTAGACGACGAAAAAACTGCAAAAATATGGGCAGATTTATACCCCAAATCCTTTAATTACTGTATTTCAGAAGCAATATTGATTAAAACATATAGACACATTGCGTATTATTTATTCAGCTCAGCAAACAAAGCCGTTGGTACAGCTATATTGTTTCTTACAGAAGATATCGCTGGAATACACGGCGTCGGAGTGATTCCTGAAATGCGAAAAAGAGGATTCGCTGAAGAAATCATGTATTTTCTATTGAACAAAGCTATTGACCTAAAAGCACGATATGCGACCTTACAGGCTTCCGAAATGGGAAGAGGAATTTACCAACGAATGGGTTTTTCTGAAGACTTCACCATGACGAATTATGGATTAACTAGAACGGCGCTATAATATATTAACCTGCACTTTTTTAATAAGTATTGCTTTTTTTGGTTGCCAGTCGGGTTTCTCGGTATTTATTTTACTTAGATCAACTAAATAAGTCCGTCTCCAGTTAATTTTGCAAATAATTGCAATACTCCAGGAACCTGGGCAGGTTCCCTTAAATACGCCTGAAAATCAAAATAACGAACTTCACTGATTTCGTTGCTGGCTTTTACCGGTTCTGTCAAATGATACAAAAAGCAATCTTGTTCCATGATAATATGAGGATTCTCACCATATGCCGGTGCGGTAATATGGCAATAGAATTTTAACTGATCAGGCAATAATTCCACGTCGAGCTCTTCTTTTACCTCTCGACAGATCGCGTCATGGGCTGTTTCATCTGCGGCTACTTTTCCTCCCGGGAGATACCAAGCCTTTTTATTATTACTGAACGCTAAAAGCAATTTCCCTGCTTTTAAAACTACAAGTCCTGCCGTATGCAATTGATTGGTATTTGTTGTGTTCATAGTTCTTGGGATATGTGATAAATGATTTGGAAATCAGCAAACTTAAATAAAATGCTTAGCATTCATACGCACCGATAAAAACAAATTCAAATGCATGGTTATTTTTTCTCCAGGTATCGATTTTTTATTCTTCAAGCTATCTACTCCTGGAAAAAAACCGAGGTGTTGATCTTGGTGCAACAAGAAAATATCTGAGTAAATAAAGGCGTAATCGATAATATGATGTAACAATCCAAGGGGATAAAGGTCTTAATTAGAAACATAAAACTAATAAAAATGAAACTGACGTTAAAGATCGAAGAGATAACTATGCTGACGCTAAGCTTCCTGGTATTTGTTGCAATTGGGTATGCTTGGTGGTTGTTTTTCGCTCTCCTCTTATTACCCGATATTAGCATGCTGGGGTATTTTGCCGGTAACAAAACAGGAGCTATAATTTATAACATCGGTCACCATAAGGGTATCGCTTTATTTATTGCTTTATTAGGTTATTATTTCACCATCCCTTATTTTCTTCCAGCAGGTATTATTCTATTTGCCCACAGTTCTATGGATAGGGCTTTTGGTTATGGTTTAAAATATACCACTGGTTTTAAACATACCCATTTGGGCCAAATAGGGGGTGCCTTAGGTAATTAAAAAGGCCAAAGACATTGCAATAACGTCTTTCTTTTCTTCGGTGCTGATGAAATCAATCTGTGTTCCACTGCGCTTTGTTTAAATTGATCACGGTTCGCATGAGCGGCATCAACTGCTTCATCTCCGGAAACGATACGCACATTTACACGATCGTCATCCTTTAAAGCTTCGCGAATTTGTTCTGCTATAAAATCGTTCATACTTAATCATTTAAGGACGTAAAACAAAAGGCTAATCCTCAAAAGCCGCTTTATCCGTTGCTAGAGGTCACCCAATTTTCCACTAATATAAAAACAAGCAATCAATATTTCACAACAAATTCGAGAAAATATTCACACAAAAATAACAACACTTTCGTTAAAAAGCACATTTTTTCATGCGCAAAGTGTGTAAAACAGTTAGCTATATGCTACCTTTCATAAAATTTTTCTCCAAAATATTTATATTTTTATACTGTACCCTAAAGAAATAAATGATTGAGCCTTAATTATTAATGCCCTATGAGAAAAATAGCACTGCACTTGAAAATATTATTAGGAATATTATTTGGGATAATAATAGGTATTGTTCTGACTCAGTTTTCTTGGGGAACAACATTTGTTATCAATTGGATAAAACCTTTCGGCACCATTTTCATTAATCTGCTTAAATTAATAGCTATACCACTAATCGTAACCTCTTTAATAACCGGACTTGCTAATCTAAAAGACATTGCCCAGTTGTCTAAAATGGGGTCAAGAACCTTTGTTATTTATATTTCCACCACGCTCTTGGCATTAACCGTTGGCTTGCTAGTGGTAAATACGGTTCGTCCCGGAAATTTTATCTCAACAGAAACACGCAATGAAATGCTCGCCAGTTTTGAAGGATCTGTGGGTGAGAAGGTGAGGGAAGCGGAAGCGGTCAAAGCTAAGGGGCCTTTACAGCCTTTGGTAGATATTGTTCCAGAAAACATTTTTGAAGCGGCGGGGTCAAATACCAACATGCTACAGATTATTCTCTTCACCATATTATGCGGGGTTAGTTTATTACTGATTTCACCGGAAAAAAGCGCTCCGGTGGTAGCTTTCTTTCAAGGGGCAAATGCGGCCGTCTTGAAGCTAGTTGATATTATTATGAAAACAGCACCTATTGGCGTTTTTGCTCTCATGGCATCTCTAGTTGCTGAATCTCCCTCTGCCGACATATTTCTTGCCTTGGGTATGTATGGCCTCTCTGTTGTCATCGGACTAGCTATGCTAATGTATATTGCTTATTCCATGATCATTTATTTTATGGGCGGATTGAATGCAATCGAATTTTTTAGAAAGATTATCCCGGCCAAGTTGGTTGCTTTTTCTACCAGTTCTTCCGCTGCTACCTTACCTGTTACTATGGAGTGTGTAGAAGATCGCTTAGGTGTAGATAAAGAAGTAAGCAGTTTTGTAATACCTATTGGAGCAACTATCAATATGGATGGCACTGTCTTATATCAGAGTGTGGCCGCGGTGTTTATTGCTCAGGTAATGGGATATGAGCTGACGCTGGCCAACCAGTTAACCATTGTTTTCACCGCTACTTTAGCGTCTATTGGGGCCGCACCGGTGCCCGGTGCGGGTATATTAATGTTGGTAATCGTGCTTGAATCTATAGGTGTCAACCCTGCTGGTTTAGCACTTATTTTTGCCGTAGATAGACCCCTTGATATGTGCAGAACTGTTGTTAACGTAACGGGTGATGCCATGATCTGCGTTGTGGTAAATAAACAAATGGGTCATACACTCAAGCCCAAAGTGTTTGCTTAAATGAGCAGGGCTGTGCTCCTATGAGCAGGTGCCTATACCAAACCGACCTGAGCACCAAAAATCGATACTTCAAAAAAGCACTCTTTTGAAATTGATTTTATCACTATTCGATAATATAAAGCATTTTTTCTAAGTTTGAAAGCCAAAAGCCGACACACTCATGCTTGGATTAAAATTACTAACAGACCCGCGATGGGCAAACATTGCCGAATCAAACATTGAAGAGATATTAACAGACCATGCCTGGTGTGAACAAAAAGCAGCGTCGAATGCGATATCACTCATTACCAATAACTCGGAATATGAAGAGTTGACACATGAACTGACTGCGATAGCGATTGAAGAAATGCAACATTTTCAAATGGTAATCGATCTCATAAAAAAAAGAGGATATAAATTGGGTCGCGAACGCAAGGATGACTATGTCAACCAACTAATGAAATTTGCCAAGAAAGATGGAAGCCGTAATACTGCTTTCATTGACCGACTGCTATTTGCAGCTATGATAGAGGCTCGTAGCTGTGAGCGCTTTCGTGTATTGTCACAAAATATTAAAGATGAAGAATTGGCCAGTTTTTATCATGATTTAATGGTATCTGAGGCCAACCACTACACTACTTTTCTAAATTTTGCCCGGAAATACAGCGTCGATGTCGATGTCGAAAAACGTTGGAAAGAATGGCTTACTTTCGAAGGAGAGCTCATTCAGCAATATGGCAAAACTGAATCCATACATGGCTAATATTAATATACCAAACAACAAGAGATAGGTTATCCGACAAAGACAAAGGCCCTGCTTGTGGGAAGCTAGAGCCTTTATCATATAATCAACCTAAACCTTATGGTGATAACAAGCTAATACACTGTTTGTTTGCAGCAAAGTAAAATTATATTATTATTAGGTAGTTTTATAAAATCGGGATAACATTGCAAAACAAAGCAGCGCAAAAGAGCTAATCGTTTTCAAGAGGCCGGGAATTCATTATTTCTTCGAGATCGATCGGCGTATTCACATTCTTAAAGCACCATGACATTTCCTGCGCGAAGGAAAGTAACAACAGATGTGGATTGTCTAAAATAAAATCCGTCATTTTTAATCGACCGGAAATCACGTATGCTTCAACGTTGCTTTTCAGTTTACGGGGATAAAGGGCAAACAGGGGGTTAACTTTATTTTCAATTGCAGTGGCAACAATTTTCTCTTTATCAAGAAACGACAGTAAACTGTTTATCGCTTCAGGAGAAATAAGTGGCATGTCGCAACTTATCAGTAAAATCACTTCTGAAGCAGCATTTCGCATTGCTGTTAATAATCCTCCCATTGGCCCCTTTTCTAATACAACATCAGCATATACCGGAAGGCCGAAGTCTTTATAGGCATCGTTATTTGCCACAATACTAACATTTAATCTTGCTCTTTGCAGGGTCTCGAGAATATAGGATATCATCGGTTTACCTTTAAGAACAACCAAGCCTTTATCCACTCCCATCCTCGTGCTTTTCCCTCCGGCTAATACAAAAGCCTCTACGGTTTGATCTCCTATCATCGAAATGGGTTCATAAGTTAAAAATTTTCACCTCGGTTCCAGAGGGGATTACTTCCTTGTTCTCATCCAATTCAATGAAACAGTTCGCTTTGCCGAATGCTTGTAGATTAAAGGATTGCTGGCCGTCGAGAATTTCCACGTTACTGCCATTTTCATATGCCTTTACGAAAAATGTAAGTCCCATAACCTTTCGAAAATCCGTTGCCAGTGGTAATATTTTATCCTGTGCCCAAACATCATCAGCTCCCATTAAATACTCAAGGCAGGGCTTGACATATTGTTTAAAGCAGCTCAAGACCGATGAAGGGTTTCCTGGAAGCGCAAAAATCCATTTTCTTTCTTTTTTCCCTACAAAAATAGGCTTGCCCGGACGCTGTTTTACTTTATAGAATAACTCCTGAACACCTGCATTTTCCATACATACTTTAACAAAATCATAGTCGCCCACCGAAATCCCTCCACTTAAAATAAGAATGTCAACTTCGCTTAGGGCTTTATTTATAACTTGCTGAAGTTTGTGTTGATCATCGGCAGCAATTAGGGCGGAAGTATTATGTATACCAACTTCGCTCAGCAATGCCTTTAACATAGGACCATTTGAATTGTAAATCTCGCCCGCTTCCAATTTCGTTCCCGCTTCTTTCAATTCATTCCCCGTAACGATGTATGTTACGGAAGGAATCTTATAAATGCTTACTTCTGCCAGCCCCACCGAAGCTAACAAACCGATCATTGGAGCATTTAACTTTATCCCCTTCGCGAGGAGAAGATCACCCTGTTGACATTGCGAACCTTTCAATCGCACGTGGTCACCTTTTTTTATTTTATCCAAGTCGTAGCTAATCGATTGATTTTCTACAGTAATCATTTCCTGTGGAATAACGGTATTGGCGCCATTAGGTATTTTAGCTCCAGTAAATATGCGTGCTGCCTGTCCCTGTTTTAGAATCGTTTCTGTGCTGTCTCCCGCCTGGATGGTCTTAACTACCTCCCAATTTTTAATATGCTCAACAAAATCCACAGCGTAACCATCCATGGCCGAATTGTTGAAAAAAGGCACGTCAACAGGCGCGTATACATTTTCGGCAAGTACCGCGCCAAGGCTATCCTGCAAATTAATCGTAACCGCTTCCGCTCTTTCCACGTTTGCTGAAAGTATTTTCCTTGCTTCATTTACTGAGATCATTCGCATATGGGGGTTATTGATCTCTAAAATAATAATTTTTCTTATGTTTCACCACTCACATCTGAAACTTCTTTCTTTGGCGTCTTTTTTCTTTTCTCACGTGTTTTTAAAGGGTCTGGTAAATAGCGTAAAAGCCAAAATGAAGCAAGGGATAGTATCAGTGAACCAATAAAGGTGGTTAAGGCAAAATAGAAATTATCCTGCAGGGCATTGTTCAGGGCGCCAAATAAAAACCAGATTTGTATACTCACAAATAGCACGAGCAGCAGTATGATCCCTACCATCAACGTATTGGTTTTATTAGGATGTGCTTGGTTTTGGGATTCTCTAAAATTACTCATTTCTCAACCATTTACTTGTTCACGTTGTTTAACATATATTTTCCCTTCCTTTGCTACCACTTCAAGCTGCGGGAGACGTCGTGGTGGTGGTCCTTGTAGCACCTCTCCGGTATCAGCGCTAAAGAAGCCATGATGGCATGGACATTCAATCTTTTGTAAATCCTCCCTATACCTTACTGCACAAGTCAAATGAGTACACTTTTGCTCAAAGGCGCGCCATTCGTTTTCCGCTAGATGAATGAGAATATAGGGAATAACTTTGCTCCCTTTAATTTCGAACTGGAACATTTTCCCGATAGGCACCTCCGTTTCATTACATACAAAGTGCTCGCCAACCAAGGGTTTAGTCGGAAACAAAAGCGATCTGACAACAATTACACCATTGGTGAGTGCCAAAGCACCAGAGAATAGCGCCAAAAATTTAGCGAACTCCCTCCGGCCTACATGCGTTGCATTATCTGATTCAATAGGAAAATCACTTTTCCAGTTCGGTATTTTTTCCAAATTATCGTTAGCTTCCCTAGCGGACATGATCAATAAGTTAATCCACGATTAATTGATGGGTGCCTTTAGGCATCATAATATTTACTTTCGTATTGACCTCTTGATTGCCAAAAACGAAGGAATTTACAGGAACACTATTTGGTCGCATCCGCTCAATTTCCTCTTTAGTACCGTAATATAAGGCCTGGCTGGGGCAAACCGTCGCACACATTGGCTTTTTACCTGCGCTAGTTCTGTCATAACACATATTACACTTCATCATCAACTCAGCCTCTTCCATTTTTTTAGGTACTCCAAAAGGGCAGGCTAATACACAATTAGAACAACCTATACACCTAGAAGTATTGGCTGTATGCACCACACCAAAATCATCTTGATGAATGGCATCTGCTGGACATACGTTGGCACACGCAGGGTTTTCACAATGCATGCATACCTGTACAGTGGTTTGTACACTCACAGCCCGCTCAACGTAGTTGACATGTATCATACTTTCCTGACCATTTGTCTCGCACTCTGCACAGGCCATTTCGCAGGCGTGGCACCCAATACAGCGTTGCATATCTACAAAAAAGGCCATTTCCTGGTTGTAATTAGTTTCTGGCATAGCATTTCATTTTAAATATTACCATAAATTCCTTTATTATTCACTAATGTTTCTCTTTTCTTTTACAATTGGCTTTGATAGGCAGCCTCAGTAGCATCTTCCGAAACCATCTTCCCTGTAGGGATCAGCTGACAAGCACATACTTTAAATTCTGGAATCTTGGATATTGGATCCAGACTTCCAATGGTTAATTGATTGGCAGCATGTTTTCCACCCCAATGATAAGGAATGAAAACCGTATCCTCCCGAATCGTTTCTACCACCTGTGCCGGAAACTCCGCCTCCCCCCTCCTTGTTTTAACTTTAATCAAATCCCGATTTTTAATACCGTATTGGAAAGCCAGTTTTGGATGTATCTCCAGCAATGGTTCGGGATATTGGTCTACAAGCTTGCCTATCCTCCTAGTGGATGTTCCGCTAAGGTATTGCGAAACCACCCTACCGGTTGTTAATACCACTGGATATGCGCTATCAGTAACTTCAGCTGCCGGTCTATAAGTAACCGGGTTAAAGTGAGCTTTCCCGTCAGGTGTTTTAAATTTTCTATCTTCCCAAAGTCGTGGTGTTCCAGGGTGATCCAGTGACGGGCAAGGCCAAAATACCCCCATGTTGTCTACTATTTTTTGATAGGTAATGCCGTAGTAGTCGGCAGTCCCTCCCTTTGAGGCAAGTCTCAGCTCATTGAAAATCGCTTCACTATTGGCAAAATTAAATTTATCTCCAGCTCCAAGTCTGCTGGCTATCTCCATTAAAATCTCACCATCTCTTCGTGCATTCTCGGGAGGAGAAACTGCCGCATTTATCTTCACTACCCGTCCTTCTGCGGTTGTCACAGTCCCTTCTTCCTCCTCATGTAAAGACCCGGCCATAATAATATCAGCATGGCGCGCCGTTTCGCTGAGAAACGAATCTATACATATATAAAATTCCAGTTTTTCAAGCGCCTGGCGAACAAAGTTATTGTTAGGTAGTGATACCAGCGGATTAAAGCAAATGGAAATCATGCCTTTTATCTCCCCTCTATGAATGGCCTCAATCTGCTCATAGGCTGTTAAGCCCTTTCCTGGCATCTCTTTTTCTTCGATCCCCCAGACCTCCGCTATATATTTACGATGCTCTGGATTGGTAATATCGCGATTCCCGGGCAACTGGTCGCATTTATGGCCGTGCTCTCTGCCACCTTGGCCGTTACCCTGGCCGGTGATGGTACCGTATCCGCAATACGGTTTTCCTATGCGCCCAGTTGCAAGCACTAAATTGATACAGCTTAATACATTGTCTACACCTTTGGTATGATGCTCAACACCTCTCGCGTGTAGCAGAAAACTTGTTTTAGCTTTTCCCCACAAGGTAGCCGCTTCTAATATTTTGTCTTTCGATATTCCCGTATGTTCCTCGGCCCAATCGAGATCGTAATCTTTTACCGCATCGATTGTTTCCTGAAAGCCTGAAGTATGGTTTTCAATAAAATCGTGATCTAACCAATCATTGTCAACAAGGATTTTCAGCATTGCTCCGAAAAGCGCCGAATCCCCTCCAGGCCGAATGGGTAAATGCAGATCGGCTGTGCGCGCCAAAGGAATGACACGTGGGTCTACCACGATTAATTTAGCGCCGTTATCTCTTGCTCGCCAGATATAGTGTGTCAGTGTAGGGAATGTTTCACTTATATTAGCTCCTGCAACAATAATAATTTCGGCGTACGCGAGATCGGCCCAACTATTGGAGGATCTATCCAGCCCGAAAGCTTTTTTATTACCTCCTCCTGCACTCACCATGCACAACCTTCCATTATAATCAAGATTGGCTGTTTTTAATGCTACGCGAGCAAATTTCCCGATCATATAACTCTTCTCATTGGTAAGTGATACGCCACTTAACATCGCAAAAGCGTCTCTACCGTATTCGCGCTGAATTCTATTAATCTCGTTAATGGTTTTATCCATTGCCCGTTCCCAAGAAACCGCCTCAAAGCCTTTACCTTCTACACGCTGTAGAGAATTCAAAAGCCGATCAGGATGATTGTTTTGCAGATAACGTTCCACGCCCTTCGGACAAAGTCGACCTTCATTAAAAGGGAATTCCATCCAAGGTTCAAAACCTGCAACTTTATTGTCCTTTACCTTCAGCTGAATCCCACATTGCATACCGCAATAACAACAATGGGTTTTGACTAACTTATCTGGTTCATGAGCTCCGTAGAAACCTGCTTGCGGCGCATAAGCCTTATGGGGGCCATATTTTTCAATGATTTGATCAGCAGCTATTGGAAGTTTTGCCATTTCGCTTTTTCTTTTTTAACCAAAGAATTGTCCAGATTCTTTCCTCGCTTGAAAGTGTGCTTTTGCTAATGCAGACCGTTTCCCTTCCGGGCTTAAATCCAAATGACTGGAGCCATCTTTTTTATTAAAATCAAAACCAAGTTCGTTGGTTACTTTTTTAAGATCGTTAACATGTGTTTGCGAGGCAAATTCCTTTTTTGTGTGTGGACAGAGCGCCATGCCTCTCCTTGTACCTTCTATCTTATACAGATTAGCACCTAATTGGGCAAATCGTTGATATATATGAAAAAATTTGCCAAAAGGTAACCACAGTAAAAACAAAATAACCGTGATAGCGTGTGTAACGGCCATAAACTGGTACGTTTTACCTTCCAAAAAGGTATAGTCATAAGAAATTCCCAAACCGGTTACAGAAATAGCAATTAACAAAATAAGCGGCAGCAGATCATCTTCAAAGGTCTGCGTTGCAATTAATCCACCATTTGTAAACCTTCTTTTCATCATGATCACTGCTCCTACTGTTACTAAAACAGAACACCACACTAAACAATGAAATGCCATAAAGGCTAAAGGAGATCCCAAACTGAAAGAACCTGCTTCAAATCCAAATAACATAGCATAATAGGTACGGTCATCTCCGGGTTTTAATTCGAAATGAATCCATCCGAAAGTGAGGGGTATGGTGATTGCAAAGGCCAACAAACAGCCGCTGGCCAACATGAAATGCCCTGCCCAACGTGTTCTACTTCGGTAAGCAATAAATCGTTGAAATAATATATTGCGCACAAATAGCCGTAAAGAGCGAAAAAGGTAGGGAAAAAAATGTGCACTAAAGAGAAACCGCATGCTTCTACGCCAGTAGAGTTTGGTTGGCGGCCGCTGTATCCAAACCGAATAGCGGTAGGCCGTTCCGAAAACGGCGAATACAGTTCCTGTTAGATAAGCAATTAAGGCGGGGTCAAAATGCTGTAGATTCCGAGATCCGATCAGCACCAATATTACCACCAAAACGGTCAATATACTCGCTTTGATTAAGGCTAACCGATTCAAAGTGTTGAAGAATCTGTACATAATCAGGTAGGCGCTAAATTGTAAAACTGGTATCGTTCAAAATACTCCAACAATACTTTACAATAATTGTTTGAATTAATATTCAATTTACGTTTATGGTTAATTACAACAAATTTTCAGTTTGCAATTTCTGTTTTGCCACCAAAAACGAAAATCATTTGCTTTATGAATCCGATCATCACCGCAAGCCAAGCGAAAATTCCGATATAAACAAAATAATCGGGAATTGTTTTCAGAAAAGGAATATGCAGCGCTTCACTTAATCTGAAAGTGCAAACCGTGTACATGCCAAGCGGAAACACCATAGCCCAATAGCTTGGGTCATACCCTTTGGCCGAAGTGGGTACTGGCACTTTTTTTATCACATGACGCCAGATACCCAGCAAAACAAGGAGAGGTATCCACCAAGAGCCCGACGCCCAAAAGAAAAGCGTAAACCCTTTTAGAAAAGGCAGAATTTCATCTAGAAAATTAAATGCTTGAGCACGTAGTATCAGCATAGAACCTGCCAAGGTAGAAATAGCTGTTGCGCCCATATTAATCCAATAGGGAGCTCCGAGTTCGGTCGCATTTAACGAAAAAAAGGAAATACGATAAATGATGAGCGAGATAATATAGAGGTAAAAAAAGCACCCCAAAAGGAAAAGACACAAAGCAATGAATAAAAAGATATGTGTCTGCTCTCCGAAAACCTCAGAAACAAAATTAATCAAAATCGATAATGCCTGGATAGAGACAATTATCACCAACCAAGTCCCGTTAATACCTTCTTTCAAAGGCTTTTTATCATCAGTTGTTGTGATATTGAAAAAAAAACCATAAATAATGATAACCCATAGAATAGCTGCCAGAATCAAAATTGCCGTGGCAAATACTAACCATTGATAGAATAGCATAACTTGATTTCCCACAATGCAAAGCGCCGCGACAATCGTGAAGAAACCCGGGCCTTTCTGGTAACTTTTAAAATCATTCACTACTTCAGACCGATAACAAATAATCCGGTAAAAAAAAAGCGTAGATAAGCCGATAAGGAAAATGATATTAAGGTAGAAAAGCACAGCAGCCGTCCATGTAAACCCAACCAATAAGCAGGCTATAGAAACAATGCCCGTAGCCATTACCATCGCAAAGTAAGCAGGAAGTAGAACTTTAACTCTTTGCTGAAGTAGGCTCATTTTCGATGATCTTGATTAGCAATATGCTTTCAACAAAAAACTGCCATAAATGTTCTTAGCAGACGTCCGTATGCTATCATAAAAAGCATATAATACTAAAAAAAATAGCACAAAAAATTGGTTAAATTATTCTCAAATAGTATTTTTGCACATATTTATGATATGGACGATACCGTTTTGACCGACAGCACCTATTCTTATAAAGGGCAGCCCTTGAGGATTACTTTTAAAAAGCTTGATTATCAGATTCAAATACTCCACAGGAACATTACTCGAGACACTCGAGAAATCCGGATATTGCTTGACGGCATAGTACAAACGCTAACTTTTGATGGAAATAGATGGTGCTTTGCCGAAACCGAAGACAATACCGATTTCGCACAGGCCATATGGAACGCTGTTTGCCTTCGATACAGACTCTGAGAGCCCTCCTGCCTCAAGCTAACAACTGGATTCTACCCTGTCGCTCAGCTCTTAGAAGGATAACACGCTTAAATGTCTAGGCACTACGCAGCTAGCCAGCAACTTACGTCTAGCTGATACAGATGAAATTGTCATATAACCAAACGCTTCCCTACGTATTGCACGCTATCTTTGCCTCCGTTTCCAAAAGGTGTATCACTTCACCTCCAACTTAACCGTAACGGGTTTCAGCCATGGACTAGAAAATTCGATCTGAACCTCGCCTTGCTCCCCTGTGGGTTGCACATAGGCTAGCAGTCGCCCGCGATAAGCTCTTTGCTGATTATCTCGGTAATCACCCATATCGGTGTTGTTACTGGCTTCCATTCCCAATAATTTTGCCGGACCTACCATACGGCAATGAATATTGTCATCGGCAAGCGTAACCGGCAGCCCATTCTCGTCCATTATTTCAACCGTAATATGAGCGACATCCCGCTTCTCCTTATCAAAGACCGTTTTATCCACACTTGCTTTCAATTGAAAAGGTCTACCTGAAGTATGGATGGTATAACGAGCCCTTTCTTGGCCTCCTTCAAGCCCTATAACTTCCAGTTTACCAGCTTGATAGGGAATATCCCAGGAAATAATCCCCGAAGCATCGTCGTATGCTTTCACTTCGCCTATTGCTCTTCCATTCAAAAGCAATTGAGCCTGTGAGCAATTGGTGTAACACACCACACGGATACTATCTCCCTCTCTGTAATTCCATACTGGCCAAGCATCCATTGAAAGGCTTTTGCGATCACCGTCCAAGGGGTACGTCCCGATATAGGCCATGGGCGCTGACGCCCACAACGACTGCCGAAAATAACCACGGGGTTTCACGAAACCGCCCAGATCCATAAGCCCCGAATAAAAGCCACGTGAAGGCCATCTACCAGACTCTCCCAAGTAGTCAATCCCCGTCCAAAGAAATTGTCCAAAGATATATTCGTTGTCACGCACGGCTTCCCATGCAGCTATGTCATGCCTATTTTCACTGCCATAAATAATCCGCTCGGGGTAGGCCTTGTGATCTTGTTCATAACGGTCTTCCGTATAATTGTATCCGGCCACATCCACAACTCCCGGGTAATCCGTAAAATTAGACATCACTACTCCTGCCAATGCCGCTGTTACCGGTCTGGAAGGATCATGTATTTTAACCACTTTTACCAAGCGTTTGGCGATTTCCCCAAGCTCCTCTGCATGCGGTCTTTCCGGCTGGAAACCACCGAATACTTTCTGCCCAATTTGGGCACTATCCAAAATGGGATGCGTATAAGGATCATTGGGATAGTCTACTTCATTCCCTATGCTCCACATAACAATGGAAGGATGACGTTTATCCCGTAACACCATATCACGTAAATCCCGTTCCCCCCATTCATCGAAGTATTCCGCATAACCATCATAACTGGGTGTCCCCACGTTCCATCCCTCCACCCATTTGCGTTTCGGTTTCCGCCACTCATCGAAGGCTTCGTCCATCACCAATAAACCCAGCTCATCGCATAGATCATATACATCCGTTGCCTGCGGGTTATGGCTCATACGAATAGCATTGCATCCCAGCGCTTTAAGCTGTTTTAAACGTCTCTCCCATACTTCACGCGGTACTGCCGCACCCAGTACACCCGCGTCATGGTGTATGCACACGCCCTTCATTTTCATCCATTCGCCATTTAAGGCAAAACCTTTATCGGCGTCAAAGGTGGTCGTGCGAATACCTATTGCTGTAGATTCCTCATCAATCGTTTTCCCATCTAACTGTACGGTCGTTCGCAAGGTATACAGGTTTGGTTCGGCTACAGACCACAATTTCGCTGCGGGAACAGTCACATCCAATGCTAATTCGGTTGTTTCCCCTCCGTTCACGGTAGTTTTCCCCTGTTTCTTTACGATTAGTTTTTCGCTATCCCTTTCTTTTATTTCCTGCATAACTGTAAGCGTCGCTTTTTCAGTACCGGTGTTCCGTATTTTTGTGGCGATCGCCAGATTCGCGCTGTTACCCTTCACAAGTTTTGTTTCATAACCTATTCCCCATAGATCGATATGTACCGGATGGGTATAACTTAGTACAACATCCCGGAAAATACCCGACCCCGTATACCATCTGGAGTCGTTGTACTTACGATGATCAACCTTAACCGCTATCACATTATCAGCACCGTATTTGATGTACGGGGTAAGATCGTAGCTAAACGACACATAACCATTGGGGCGTTTCCCTAAAAGTTGACCATTCAAATAGACCTCGCTATTATTATATATCCCTCCGAAGTAAATGTATAGCTGTCTACCTTTCTTGTCTTCTGAAACGGGAAAAGTCTTTCGGTACCATCCTATTCCCCCTGGTAGATATCCGTTGGCGCTAGCGAGAGAAGGACTGAGTGGGGCTTCTACAGACCAATCATGTGGTAACTGCAATTCACGCCAAGCTGTATCCTGGTGATTCACGTCTTCGGCTTGATCAACCTCACCCAAATGAAATTTCCAATGATCATTGAAAAGCACCGTTTCCCTCGATTGTTGGGCCAAGCCGTTAAACGATAATAGCAGCAAGCATAACCATAGCTGTGCATTTTGCAAAAAACATTTCATATTCATCGTAATTAATAGTATGGTCGTATAGTTCTATTAGTATTGCTGGATTATGCTAATAACCCGGGTTCTGCTCCAATTGATTATTGGATGCCTGAATCTCCTCTCTTGGTATAGGCAGCCAATAATGTTGCGGAAGAAATCGCCTACCATCCAAAGCAACTTTCCGCTCATAGCTCAACGAGTTTCCACTGCGGGTTATTTCTATACCGTATGCTGGTTCATTCTCGGTCTGTTCGGCTATTCTCCACCTTCTAACATCATAAAAACGATGCTCCTCAAAGGCCAACTCTATCTGCCTCTCGTTACGAACAATCTCTCTAAATGCGTCAGCTGACAAACCAGCGGGAACTTCCGGCATCTCCACCCCTGTCCTGCTTCTAAGCTGATTGATGGCGTCTCTAGCCGACATTGTTGCACCCGCAGGAACCGCTTCAGGCCCGCCAACTTCATTGGCCGCTTCGGCAAAATTTAATAAAATTTCTGCATATCGGAAATAAATCCAAGGCTGCAGCCCTGCTATGTTCCAAGGGTTATTAATCGGCATGTCTTCATCAACAAACTTGGCCAGGTAATATCCCGTCCTACTGGTATTCCAATTAGACGGTCCTTCCCTACTATCACGTCCGCCCGGAACAAAGGTCTCCACTTGTCGCCCACGATAACTTGCTCCATTGTAAAGAATTGTTTGGTAGAATCGCGGATCTCTGTTCTCATAAGGATTCTGTGGATCGTATCCCGAGGTTGGGTCGGTAATTGGACGCCCGTTATTCATCAAGTAAGCATCTACCAAGTTTTGAAGCGGCACATTTCCTCCCCATCCGTCGTAGCCGTTGGGGCCATTGGCTATCTCCATAGGAACATGCCGCGCACCGATCGTATAATACCGGGCAAAAATGATTTCATTATCATTTGCTGTCTTTCTAAATAACTCCCGATAGCCATTTTGTGAAATACGGTATTGATTCAATGCCATTACATCAACAGCTGCATTTACCGCATCTTCCCAAGTACCTGTTGCATACAAAGAACTGGCAGCATATAAGCTTAACCTAGCTTTGAGTGCAAGCGCTGCCCCTTGGGTTGCACGCCCCCTTAACCAGTTGTTGTCATTGACAGCAGGTAAACCTGCTGAAGCTTCATCCAATTGTGTAAGTACATAGTTCATACAAGTTGCGATGTCTGCGCGTTGGAACAGTGTTGCTTCACTGAAATCATCGTTCAACTCATAAACCTCATCACCAAGTAACACCACGCCGCCGTAATTACGGATAAGGTCATGGTAACGGAAAGCTCTGATGAACTTTAGCTCCGCAATAAGCATATCCTTGTGTGGCTGGCTCATGGGTACATCATGGATATTTGCTAATGCAAAATTACATTCCCTTATGCTGCGGTAGCTTCTCTTCCAAAAGGTTCCGGCAATACCAACATTCTCCGGAGAAAGTTGTCCACGCTGCAAAATCCATGTATTATCATCATTATTGTACACAGACTCGTCGGTTAATGACGACCACATCGCATATTCGAAACCCCTACCAAAGCCTGGGGGCGTACCTTCCGCCTCCTTATCCGTGAGCTGTACACCCATGTACCGATTGACAACGAAAGCTTCAAAAAGCACAGAATCCGCCAAAACGGCCGCATCAGAAACCCGATCAGTTGGCACAACATCCAGAAAATCTTTTTTACAGGAAGTTATGGATAATGTGGCAACATTTAAAAACACTAAATAAAATATATTGACTTTCTTCATGATTTTACCCTTTCTATAATATAGATCCTTAAAAACGAACATTGGCCCCTAGGTTAATAATACGCTGTTGCGGATAGAACTGTCCGCTCTGGCTATCTCCCTCGGGATCAAAGTCTTTTAATTTGGTTACGGTGAACAAATTAAATCCATTAGCAAACACCCGTAAGGAGCTGATCCCTATCTTTTCCAGGAGATTTCCAGGTAAATTGTAGCCCAATTCGATATTTTTCAAACGGAGGAAAGCGGTATTGAAGAGCCAAAAATCGTTGCGGTACAAGCCTCCACTAATTGCTGATGAAGCCCGTTCATCTACCCTTGGGTAGGTACCATCCGGTTGAGTAGGGCTCCAGCGATTGTCTGCCCAGGTGCGGTAGAAATTACCCACAGTTCCTGCTTCAGCTAAAATATATTGCCTAACTTTTCCCTGACCTGCGAGTACCGCAGAAAAATCAAAGTTTTTCCAAGAAGCGGTAAGGTTCAGACCGAAAGTAAGCTGCGGAATATTTCCTAGATCTGTCCGCACCATATCATCAGCCGTTATCGCTCCATCCTGATTATAATCTTCAAAAATCAAATCGCCCACTTTAGCGCCGGGCACGTGCGGATAATTATCCAAATCTTCCTGATTACGGAAAATTCCAAGGGTCCGATATAGAAGATCTGTGTTTAAAGGTCTTCCGGTAAGGCTTTGATAAGGCAACACTGCTGGCGATTCGTCACGAAATACCACATTACTTTTCACATAAGTTACATTTCCTGCTATTCCAAAACTCACATTTCCGGTATGCGTATAGCCTAAGGTAGCTTCCAAACCTCTGTTATCTACTCTACCGATATTTTCAGAAGGCACTAAAGGAACCGTATTATCGTTCTCGATAGGGTTTACAATCCCCGTACTTCCCGGAATGGATGCGTTTCTAGGTAAGAGAATGCGCGACCTATTTTCCATAAAGTAGATAAACTCCATATTGAATTTATTCAGAAACTGCGCATTGAACCCTAGATCAGTTTTCTTCGAGACCTCCCAAGTGATGCTGGGATTTGCCAGCTTTTCCAGGTCGATACCTGGATAAAGACCGTCGCCCAAAGTATAAACACTATTAAACACATAGTTATTGATGAATTGGTTTGCCCCTACATTGTCTCCACCGAGTTCACCATAGGAAGCCCGAATCTTCAGATCATCAAAAAAAGAGATCCTATCCTTGAACCATCCTTCTTCCGATATTCTCCATCCAGCAGAAATACCGGGAAAATAACCGAACCTACTATCCTTGGGGAATATAGACGATCCATCTACACGTAATTGTGCCTCCACCAGATATTTTTCTTTGTAATTATAATTTACCCGGCTAATAAAACTAGTCCGACTTTCCCTCCAGCTAAATCCTGCATTTGTACGGTCTTCGAGAGCTGTTCCTCCTTGCGATAACTCTGGCGTCAGTGATGACGGAAAATTTCTTCTACCTGCTTCAAATTGCGATAACTTACGCTCTGCCTGCTCATAAGCAGCAAAGGCACCAACATTATGGTCACCAAAACTACGCTCATAATTAAGTTTAATATGTGCGGTGGTAAGTGATGTATTTTCTTGAAACTGCTCAAGCTGTGCCCTAGGTTCACCTACTGTGCGTGGTTCATACTCATCATTCGCTGCATTGTATCCGTATACTAGATAAGGCGTTATAAAATTCTTCCCAGACTCCTGCGAACGGTCGATAGCCAAGAATCCATCCAACATCAAGCCATCCAAAAAGGGTAAATCGTAGGAAGCCCTCAGTATGCCGTTGAAAACAAGTGTAGGGTTCTCATTGATACCTCCTGCATCCGTCACCATCATCACCGGATTGTTGTTCTCGATGCCGGTAGATGGTAGACCATTGGCGTATCGCGCTAATACCGTTGGGTAAGCTCGGTAGATATTACGGAAAATATCACCTGCACCGACGGTAGGAAATTTACGTTTTTCCTCCCGCCCTGCGGCAGATAAGCCCACTTTAAAACGTTCGGTTACGTCAAAATCAATATTGGAACGGAAATTATACTGCTTAAAGTTCGTAACACCATTCCGAAAAATTCCGTCTTGTGAAAGTGTTCCAGCAGATACGAAATATTTTGTTGTTTCCGTACCACCGTTAACCGACAAATTATGCTGATTTTGCAAGGCAGTACTAGCCAATGCTTCCTTTTGCCAGTTCGTGTTGGGATAACGTTCGGGATCTGATCCTGTTCTAAAGCGTTCTATTTCCTCTTCTGAATAAAACTGGTTCAACCCACCGTTTGGATTACCATAATAGCTTATTTCATTTCTTAAAGTTGCATAAGTAGCTGCATCGGCCATCCGTGGCAACCTGGTAGGTGAAGAAAAACCTTGATTGAAGCTATAAGACACAGTAGGTTTACCCATGGTTCCTTTTTTGGTAGTGACCAAAATCACTCCATTTGCTGCCCGACTTCCGTATACCGCTGCGGATGCATCTTTCAATACACTGATGCTTTCAATATCATTAGGGTCTAAACGTTCCAATCCGCCCACCTGGCCAGGCACACCGTCAACCACCACCAGCACATCCGTACTCCCGGTGGTTGATGCACCACGGATCCTGATTTGGGAGCCATCGTAACCTGGTTCACCTCCCCGATTTGTAGCAACAAGACCAGAGAATCTGCCCGCCAAAGAGTTAGACACGTTGGGCTGCGGGCTTTTTACGATATCGGCACCTCTTACCTCCGATACCGATCCAGTAACCGTAGCTCTCTTCTGCGTACCGTATCCCACTACCACTACCTCACCCAACGCCTGCGCATCCTCTTCCAGTATCACATCGATCGATTGCTGCCCTGTTATTGGAATTTCTTTACTATGATATCCAATATAACTGAATATCAAAGAAGCCTCTTCTGATGAAACCTGTAAAGCATACTTCCCTTGATCGTCCGTACTTGTTCCTCCAGCTCCTTCCTTTACCCGCACACTTACCCCTATTAACGGTTGTCCATTTCGGTCGCTCACTCTTCCCGAGACAGTTTGCTGTCGCTGTTGTGGAGCAGCGTCCTTTTCATTGGCCAAAGCAATAGAAAAAAAACAGATACCCCCCAAGATAAACGGGTACACCATCAGGCATCTCAAACAAATCAATGCCTTCCTAAATCCACAAAAATTGTCCATGTTTTTTTTGGTTAAATTGATCAGCATTTAAATGGTATTGTACGTTAAACACCTATCTACCATTCATTAGCCTAATTGGTTCACAGGGTACAAATCTCGCTTGTACACCTAATACGAGTGAGGGGTAAAATCAAAAAAATGTGGGGGTAAACTTCTTTTTACTTTTAATTGGGATGATAAATGTTATGAAAAGGTTGACGATACTTTTTAATATAGGACGAAGGCGTCATTTGATACTGTTTGGTAAATTGCTCTCTAAAATATTTCAAGTCGCGAAAACCTACTTTATCTGCTACTTCATAAATCGTAGCATCACTGTCCAATAACAATCTAGCTGCCTGCTGCAAGCGAATAAACCTAATCAAGGCATTCAAGGTCATGCCCGTAACCTCTTTTATATGGTTCGTCAATGTGGCATACGTCATCCTGCACAAGGAAGCCAGCTTATGAACATTAAAATCACTATCCTCCATATGGCTTTCTATTAGCTTTACACATTTCTCCAAAAGCTGCTTCTCTTCCGGTGTTATCTTATGATAAGCCAGGTTTTGCGTTATACTATTATAGAAATAGTCTTTAAGGTTACTTCGTGTCTTGATCAAACTTTCCACTTTTGCACTTAAAACTTCCTTATCAAAAGGTTTCATCACGTAATCATCAGCTCCGCTTTGGAATCCACTCAACTGTGTTTCCAGACTTTGCATAGCGGTAAGCAGTATAATAGGAATATGCTTCAAATGATTATCATTCTTCAAAAACCTACATAATTCCATACCGTTACTATGATTCATCATCACATCACACAAGATAATATCCGGTATAACATTATCTATAACCCTAAGTGCTTCATTAACCTCCTGCGCTTTTATCACGTCAAAAGACGGGGTAAAAATATCCTGGAGAAAGGCCGTCATCTCTTTGTCGTCGTCTACTACTAACATTTTCATCGTCGAAAACCGCACTCCGGTAGCTTTTGTGGCTTGAGCTATCGATGCGTAGCTTGGTTCAAAGATTTGTTCCACGGCAGACTGCTCGTCCGCTATTGCGTGTGCCATCGATGGATCCGAGGTTTTGGTATACTGTCTAATCGGCATTTCCAGGTGAAAACAAGTCCCTTTCCCTTGCTCGCTCCGATAAGTGATCGTTCCCCGATGCATCTCTACAAAAGATTTCACCATCCACAGTCCCACACCAAAGCCCAGCCCCCTCCTTTGACCTTGCCCCTGCACTTCATGATGCACGAATTGATCAAACAACTTATCTCCCAACTTCTTATCGATACCACAGCCGCTATCTTCTATATCCAGTGACAAAATCAGGTCTTCCTTTTGACCTAATACAACCCTTATCCAACCTTTCTCAGTAAATTTAATAGCATTAAAAATAAGGTTAAAAAGAATGATTTCCATTTTTTCCAGATCCGCATAAACCATCATACCGGGGGTCTCGGTTTGAAATACGAGGTCAATTCCATTTTGTTTCGCCTGATGCTCAAAACAATTCAACACCTCTTTAGCCAATAATACCATATCTATGTCTTCTTCTACAAGCCGCTCTTCATGATTTGACCTTAATGTTAAGGCTTGGTTGGAAAGCCGTAACAATCGATTTGTATTGACGTAAAGTGTATTTAACGAAGGTGCCATTTGTTGTTGCACACCGCTATTTTGCAATAGATCTTTTACCGGGTTTAATATTAAGGTTAATGTAGATCTAAATTCATGCGACAGGCGCGTATAAAAATTGAGCTTAAGTGTGCTCAGCTCTTTATCCTTTTCATGCTCCAATTGACTCCATTTCAATTGGTATTCGAGTTCCCGCTGTTGCCTTCTATAACGTTGATAAATCAGAATAAGCCCACAGGTCAAGCATAGGTATAGGCCATATGCCCACCAAGTCTTATACCAAGGCGGGAGCACTTTGATCTGCAGATGTTTGAGGTTTTCCGTGATGACAACACCCGCATGTTCCATCGCAACTTCAAAAGTATAATTCCCCGGTGCTAAATAATGATAAGTTGCCGATTGACCATCATGCACAAAATTCCATTCCTCTTCCAAACCCCTTAGTTTGTAGGCAAATCTGTTTTCGCCCGACATACCGAAATCCAACGATGCATAATGCAAGGTAAAGGTGGATTGATCAGGATTTAAAACAATACTCTTGGTGTCATTTATCGGTCTATTAAGTATAGCTTTCTCATTTTCCCCGTCAATTATAACTTCCTTTCCAAATACTTCCAAACCTGTAAAAACGATAGGTCCGACACTTTCTTTTGTTTCCAGCGCTAAAGGATCAAAATAAGTCAATCCCCCGGTTCCTCCAAAAAACAGTTGATTTCTTAGGGCACTGTAATGCGCAGACTTTGGATTAAAAATACCTGGTTGGAGCCCGGTCAACGAACCATAATTATGCACATTTCCGGTCGTCTTGTTAATCTGTGTAAGCCCTTTGTTTGTACTCAGCCAACAATTTTCTGCATTATCTTCTACGATTGAGAAAATGGTATTACTTACCAAGCTGTTCTTATTATGATATGATCGGATGATACGCCTTGCTTCCATATCGCAAACTAAAAGTCCATTTGCCTCAGTAGCAACCAATAATTTGCCATCGCTCCGAATCTTCATATCAAATATCACCTCCGCATTTAAGCGGCTATACAACTCTTTTTCAGCAAAATAAGGTGTAAATTGTTCTTTCCCTTGGTCAAAATACGTAATACCGGCACCATAAGTTCCAATAATAAGATTTCCCTTTCTATCTTCAGTAATAGACCTGATGTCATTGGATGGGATCGTGCTATTGTGCTGCGCATATTGCGTAAACCTATCCGTTGATCTATTTAGTTTATGTAAGCCTCCTCCGTTCGTTCCTATCCAGAGTTGGTGTTTGCGATCTTCATAAATAACCCGGACATCATTGGCTCCCAGTGATCCAACAGCTTTCGAATGATTTATATAATTCTTAAATGTATGTTTTTCAGTATCATACAAGACAAGACCTCCACTATAGGTTCCAAACCATAACTGTTGTAGATGGTCTTTAAACCCTACTAGAATGGCATTGTCTGTAATACCACTTTTATCTCCCTTTTTAAAATGTTTAAGCAAATGATTCTGCTTGTCGAGCATAAACAAACCATGTCCATCTGTTCCTACGAATAAGTTGCCATGACGATCTTCCGCCATCCCATAAAAGCGCATATCCTTAGCACCGCTAGATGGCAACAGCTTTGTTTTTGGGTAATTTACAAAGGCATATTTTGGTTTTGCCAATAAAAACATGCCATCACCATACGACCCCGCCCACAGGTTCTGATCGCGATCAAAGAAAAGAGCTGAAACCGATCTTTTTGTAATACCCTTCGGCAGCCATTCGTCACAATTTATACCGCGAAAGCCCAGCACATCGATCTTGCCATTTTCTTCCTTCCTGAAGTCCAACTTGTAAAATCCACCGTCCTGTAAACCGAGATAAACTTGCCCTTCACGATCTGTTTTTATAGAAAGGAAGCGATCATTTGGCAATCCATATGTTGTACCTTTTATCCAAAGGTGCGCATATGTTATTGGATCATATATCAACAAACCCTTATTAGTAGCAATTAAAATCCGATGGTAGCTATCTTCAAAAATATTGTGCACAGTAAAGTGCATGTTATTTTCCATCAGCTTTTCATATACGTCCAAATATTCCAAGCCTTTTTCATGTATACGAAATACATGAAGCCCCTGATCTTGAGTCCCTACCCACAGCAGCCCCGAACTATCTTCAAAGCTATGGGTAACCATATTAGACCGTAGACCTCCCAAATTATCAACTGTATATCGATCGAAATCTCCGTTGTTTTTATTGAATTTGTAGACGCCCATACCGTTAGCTGACACCCAAAGTATATTTCGGTTTAAACTGCTGTGAATGGCCCCCACATCCATTTTATTGTGGCCTTTTATTCCACCTAATATATTATAGTGCTCAAAAGACTCAATCCGGCTGTTAAACTTGCTAATACCCGTTCTGGAAGTCAACCATAATACGCCTTCTTGATCTAGGAAAAGATCCTGTATATAATTACCTGCCAGACTGTGCGGGTTACTCGTCTCGTATTTAAAATTCCTGAAGTGCTTACCATCAAAACGGCTGAGTCCATCTTCGGTAGCTATCCAAATGAAACCTACGCTATCTTGTACAATTGCATTCACATTGTTAAATGCCAAGCCGTCTTTTAACGTATAATTGTACACTTGATAACCAGGTGTTTCATTGAATTCATAAAACACAGCGGCATTTAAGGCCATTACCAAACTAAGAAGTGTTGTTATCACAATTATTTTATAATATCTTACGAAGCTACAATATTTCTGGGAAATAGGTGCTATTCAATACCAGTATTTAGCCAATGAAACCTTTTTTAGTGTCAAAGGAAGTCGAGTCTAAGGTTCCGTTTTCCATCATTGCCATGATGGATGTATACACTGTCTGTATCTCTTCCTTATTTACAGGAACCCGGTAGGATACCACTGAAACATAAGTAGTTAACGTTGTTGCATCTTGCTTTCGCCTCCCTTCGGATCTTCCCGTTTTAGATGTTGTGCGCTCTGTGCAGGAAACCACAAAGAGAAATACAAACAAATGAAATAGGATTTGACATGTTATTTTACGATGTTCCATATTAGCTAGAACAACACGATAATCATTTGGTTTAGTGCATATGCACCTTATCTATTCATCCTGCGTTAAACACATCGGTAAGATTTACGAAAAAAAAGCGGACCTAACCGGTCCGCTAAATACTATTAAAGCATCAATTTGAATCGAATTAGTGATGATGACCTTCTTCGGCGTGTACTTCAAATTTGAGTTCCAGCACATTCTCCCCAGCGAATACTTCAGTATAGTCTTTACGGTTCCAATCCGTACGTTCGATTGTACCTTTCAAGCCGCTATCGAGTTTACGTAGCACATAAGTCAGTTCTTTGGTGGGCCCTTCATTATCGTGTCCCACGGTGAAATAGCTCAGAATACCAGTGGTTTCATATTGCCCATTAACGGCACTGCCATCACCATACTGCTGTTCGCGTGGCTGAAAAATTGCACCGCTTTCATTCTTCGAGTCTGGATTCAGGATAAGATCACCTCCAACAAGGAATGCCTTATAGTCATCGGCCACCGCTTTACTGGCGATGAAATCGTGCTGCACTTCCTGTCCGTTATAATCCCAAGCTTTCAACTCGATTTTATAAATGGCGTCCACTTCCAGATGCAGATGACCATTGGAAGTAGCTATGCCATTTTCATCGAACTTGATCACGATGGACTCACCTTCCACAGCATCGTTCAGTCCATGAAAATGGTCGCCGTGCGCTTCCACCTCTTCGCCGCTAACTTCGGTAAGGATCAATTCCGATCGCTCAACGCCTTCCCTGATAGGCGTATTATCGTCATCTTTGCTGCAAGATCCAAGTGAAAAGAGTGTAAAAACCATAAGGAACAAGGTTATTAATTTGTCGTATTTTGTCATCTTTTTGAATTTATTTGTCGTTTAACCTAATTATTTAATCATTATTCTTCCTAGCAAAACACTAAGCGAAGGAGGCCCTTTATTGATATACATATACAATAGCATGGTTATCGTTCTCAAGTTTCAATCTATAACTTCAGCGTCCAATAGCTGGATTTCCGATCCCTTTTCTAAATTGGTGTTTAAATGAACCCGACCTCTTACCTTAAAAGGATCATTTGAAAAACGCGCTTTCCCCTTTCGCATAGTGATCTGCACCAAAGGTGGTATCCCGTTCTGTCCGCAGAACATACATTGCATCAAAGGCAAGACCGATAGCATGAACATACGGTGATCCCTTCCCAATTCCAATGGCACCATATACCCGGGCAATGTAACCACCGTATCTTCCAAATCTTTCAGTACTTTTGGGAAATGAGGGGTATACACCGTGGTACCATCTGGCTCGGTCGTAACTTTGTACATCAGTTCATCAAAAGCTTCCCAGACGTCATTCATCATTGGTTCATGATCCGGAATTTGCTGTGCCTTCCCTTCCATAACCATAAAGGAAAGAAACAATAAAAGCAACCTGTTTCTGATCATCGTCATAGTCATTCGGATAAAGTTGTCGAAATAGCTGTTGTATATGCGCTGAAGGCCGGTATCAGAGAAGCAATGAAGCCGATCATCATACCAATGAGGAGCAGCCAAAACTCAAATATGTCCACATAGCTGGCCGACAAAACATTATCTTGCCCTACTGAGGCAATGAAATAGCTAGCGATATGAGCTAAAATGATACCCGACAAAGTGCCCAAAAAAGTAATGAGTATTCCTTCGGCAATCATCATCGTAAATATTTCGGTAGCAGAACCTCCCATAACACGCATGACAGCCAATTCGTATTTCCGGTTTTTAAACGCATTGTAAAGACCTATAAACACGCTCAGGGCGGCCATAAACATTAGTATTGTTGCCAGCATTTGTAAGGCATTCAGTCCCACCCCCATAATGGAAAACAGACGGGCGCTCTCTATATATGGAGAGGCCGCCTGCATATTGGTGTTCTGATTCACCATTCTAGGAAACATCGCCACCGCGGATGGGCTTTTATATTGTATTAACATGCTGGTGATCTGCTCCGATTGATCTTCCAAGCTGACTAAACTTTGCACCGTCTCTTCACCATGCTCACCATTTTCTTTCTGACGATGTTGGGTAGTACCATGGCCATGTGTATGATCGGTTTTTTCGTGCTGATGTTCATGACTATGCATATGCCAAACACTGGAAAGATTTGTCAAAACTAGGTTATCTCTCACCGCATTACTTTTGTGCAATATTCCCACGATGGTATATGGGTGGTCATCATGTAAATCTTCGTTGCTGCTTAAGCCATGCGCTCCCACAATACGGTCGCCGATGCCTATTTTTTTCTCCGATGCCACATGCGCTCCAATAACAGCTTCAAATTCTTTGGACACCCATCTTCCTTCACGCAGCTCCATCTGATATAAGGCTAAAAAACTGCTATCGGTCCCGATAATCCGAAACCCCTGATAATTGTCTCCCATCGACAGGGGAACAGCCATTTTTACCATAGGATTAGCAGCAACCTTTTGTGCCTCCTCAAAATTAATGTTGCCTGTAGGGTAGTCTACATGATAGATGCTATTTAAAATGAGCTGCAATGGGCTTCCCTTAGCTCCAAGCACCAAATCAATGTTTTTACTGCTTAAAGCCAATTGCTTATCCATTTGTACAGACAGCAACATAACCAGACAAAGAATGGCCGTGCCCACAGCAGAAAGTAGCATTCCCAGTAAAGAAGTAGAAAAATTATGGATAATATTGCGCCAGGCAACATAGCATATATTCATTTGTCTATAGTTGATAAGTGTTACGGAATTTGTCCTTTACTCTTTTATCATGGGTAGCGATGATCAGAGACGCGTTGCAAAGCGCAGCTTGTTCAGACAATAGATCAATAACAGCCAACGCATTCCTATCGTCCAGTGAGGATGTCGGCTCATCGGCCACCAGCAAAGACGGTCTATTGACCAAAGCCCGCGCAATGGCCGCGCGCTGCAATTGCCCTTGGCTCAGTTGGTGGGTGTAGCTATCGCCCTTACCCGTTAAACCCAACCTATCAAGCAAAACAGACGCCTCCCAACCTTTTTTCGGAAGACCTGCCAGATAGCGGGCCATTTTGAGGTTCTCTGCTATGGTTAAACTCCGTAACAAATGTGCCTGCTGTAAAACAAGCCCGATATGCTGTCCTCTGAATTTGTCCATTTCCTTTTTTGCAAGCCCATACAGATCCACTCCATTAAGCACAACACTACCATCAGATGGAGGTAGCAAACCACACAATATATGCAATAGAGTGGTTTTTCCACTACCCGAATCGCCAAGTATCAGGCAATGGTCGCCGTTAGTTAAACACATATCAGGAAACTCCATGGGAGCATTCTTGCCGTAGGCAAACCGTATGTTCCTGAACGCTAGATTGGCCGCAAATTGGTCCATAGCTACTTCTGTTCTTCCTCTACGTCCCTTCGGCAATCATCACAATGAAAGGGCTTATTATACTTCCAGTTTAAAAAATGTGCGCCCGCAATCGTAAATCCACCCATGGGCACCAATACCGGTTCCCATTCATGAAAACCCAATAAATGAGCTCCAAATATCAGCACAAAACCTATCACCAATAAGGTGATTGGCATCGTCTTCCTATGATATTTGAGATAAGAAGGAATCAACGAGCTAAGACCTATGGCAATAGACAACGCGATTATCCCTATTTCAAACCAGGCGCTTGATAAGAATTCCAACCCAATCAAGGGTAACAGTGTGATAATAAAAGGCATAAGGGCGCAATGAACGGCACATAAGGCAGAAGCCGTAAACCCAACCCGATCCATTTTTCCCAATAAACTCGCTTTCATACTTTTTAGTTTTTGTTCTTTATTTACTATAAATGATTTCAATTGCAATTAAGTTGCAAAATTAATAACATTTATTATATTTGCAACTTAATTGCAATAATAAAATAAGCTTATGATACCAAAGGATTTCGAAAGCCGGCAAACTGTACTATCAATAAATGTGGGATACCCTTTAGTCAACGTTCTGCAAAAAACCGATCGGGTATATACGATCAAAGCAGCTCATTAGTTAAATTTATAAAAGACCAAAACAGATGAAAAAGAAATTGCCCGTAACTGTACTTAGTGGTTTCCTTGGCGCGGGTAAAACAACCTTATTGAACCATATTTTGCATAATAAGCAAAATCTGAAAGTGGCTGTCATCGTAAATGACATGAGCGAGATCAATATTGATGCGCAGGCGGTCGACCGGGAAAACGTATTGTCGAGAACCGAAGAGAAACTGGTAGAAATGAGCAATGGCTGTATCTGCTGTACGCTTCGTGAAGACTTGGTAGAAGAAGTAGCAAAATTAGCACATGAAAACCGCTTTGACTATCTGCTGATAGAAAGTACAGGTATCTCGGAGCCAATACCTGTGGCACAAACTTGGAGTTACGTAGACCAGCAACATCAAATCGACCTTCGTTCCGTTAGTTATATTGACACAATGGTTACGGTTGTCGATTGCTTTAACTTTTTCAGGGATTTTGGTACCGATGAAACCCTGCGTGATCGATCGCTTACGGCTGACTCCTATGACAGCCGCACCATCGTTAACTTATTGACCGATCAATTGGAGTTTGCCAATGTGATTATCTTGAACAAAACAGACCTCGTTGCAGAAACAACCGTAGGTACATTGGAAGCGGCAATCAGCAAACTGAATCCGACAGCACGCATCATTCGTTCATCATTTGGCGTGGTAGAGCCCTCCTCCATTCTGAACACCGGACTGTTTGATTTTGAGGAAGCATCGGCCAGTGCCGGATGGAAACAGGAGCTGGAAAACGAGCATACCCCTGAAACGGAAGAATATGGCATTTCATCCTTCGTTTTCAAATCGCCTAGACCGTTCCATCCTACCAGATGGTTCAGATACCTCAACGAACATTATCCACATTCGATCATACGCGCTAAAGGCCTGTTCTGGTTGGCGTCGCGGCCAGATATAGCAATTAACTTCAGCCAAGCTGGAGGCAGTCTTCGTATGGAGAATGCCGGCTCTTGGTGGTGCGGCATGCCTTATGACGAACGGATACGATATGCGGCCTATCATGAGTACAGAGATGAGATTGAGAACAGGTGGAGCAAAACTTGGGGCGATCGGCAGAACGAACTTGTATTTATCGGCCAATACTTAAATAAAGAAAAAACGCTCAGGGAAATTGAAAACTGTTTATTAACAGCTGCCGAATCCAGAAACTGGGACAGTCAAAAATGGAAAGACCCTTTTCCAGATACCTTATAATATTTGTTTTTTATTAAATCAAGAAATTTGAATGAAACGCAACGGTTTTGTTAAAACAAGGCGATATATTGCACAACTGCAACCACCGGGCCTTTTACAATCTTTACCTGATGACGTGTATGGAGTGGAATTTGGGTAAATCCACCGGGCTCCAGAAAAAAAGTGTCCGATTCCACTGTACACATGCATTTACCTTTAAGAATCAAAAAGCTTTCATAGGTATCATCATGGCTTTCTTCTGCGACATCTGAAGAGGAAACGACCAATAATTGTTTGGCCGTCGCATCTTCCCGCAAAATTTTAAAATAATTATCCTGCTGAAATGCTTTGGGATAACGGTCACACACCGCTTGATACCACGCTTTGTAGTCGGTATTCTGATCGATCAAGCCTAACGCAGTCCAATCAAAATCAACCTGCTTTGCTCTTTCCATCTCTTGGATAGACGCATATATTTTTTCCTTCAATGTGGAGGGGGGGGTAACCGCTGCTTGTCGCACGTCAGCCTCAAGTTTCAGCTCTAGCTTTTCCACCTCCTCTTTAATTGAAGGATAAAGGCAAATCATGTCTTGTACCTCAGCTCGTTCCGGGGGCTCGAGCAAATTCAACACGTAAAGCTCCAGAATACCACTTTGTATGTAGGTGTTTATATTCACTGCGATGGCAAATTTAAATCTTTTACTTTATGCTGGTACTAATATTTAAAAAATACTTCTCTGCTTTTATGGCCAATCAGCCAGATGCTTTTATCATACGTTTCATCAAAAGTGTTGCAGAGGCAGCTCGGTTAGGAACACACTAAATTAAGTAAAAGGAATCAAAGTTTGCAATGCTCACTGCTCATTACGGCATATGCACTAAAATTAAGGGGAATAATTTCGAAGAAAGATTCGTCAATTATACGGATAACATTCAGGTCAAAGTTTAGCAGCAACAACCATTTGGTCAAGCGTAGGCGACTCTACTCCCCCTTCTTTCTCGATAGTTATCGCGAACATTTCTGCATTGGAAACATTTAACATTTGCTGGATTTCCGTTAAATTAGGTCTGGTAAACACCCCCGCACTTACGGGTTTTCCATCTGCTATTGCCCACAATTGATATTGCTTTCCTTCAGGTAATGCAGCTAAGTTTGCCGGCGAAAGGAAAACTTCTTTCGTTTCCTGGTTCCAATAGAGGATGGCAGAATTCTTTTCATGCCCGGCAACACCAGTTAAGTCCAATTTTTTAACATCAGGATTTTCGAGAATTGCCAAACGCTGATTTAAAATTTCTGATGAATCGCGGTAAGTTGTCAACTCAGCAGATTGCATACGTTGCTGGCTAGAGATGAGTAGCAATTCCGATTTCAGCGTATTTACCGTTACAAAATGATAAATCCCTCCCAGAATCAATAATATAATGCTTGCGGCAGCTATATATACAGCAATTTTATTGCTATGCTCTACCTTCTTTATAGGAACAACTGGAGTTTCTTCGGCCGTTTCTACCGGAGGCTTAATTGCTGAAGAAGACTCTTCGATCAAATTTTCGTCGGTCAAGGCTTTCAGTATCTTCTCACGACTGCCGGCAGGTGGCTGCAACGTATGCAAACCTACAAATTGCTCCATAGTTGCCTGGGCATCCAGTAGCGCTTGTTTAACTTCAGGATACTGCCTGCTCAACTGCTCCAGTTCACGAACCTCCTCCTCATTAGCCATGCCAAGAACATAGCTATCAATTACGCCAGACGATATGTATTCCCTTATATCCAATTAATTCAATATTTGTTTTAGTTGCATCAATGCCGCACGTGCTCTTGTTTTGATGGTGCCCAAGGGAATATCCAGTTCCTTTGAAATCTCATCTTGCGTATACCCTTGAAAATAGGCCATCTCGATAACAATCCTATATTCGTTTTTGAGTCGTCCCAATACCTTTTTTAATCCGAGGTGATCTATATTCGCATAGGTTTCATTACCTTCTATATGCACCCCCGGGTCTAAACTATGCGTTTTACTATCCCTTTTTTTATCTGCAGAGCGCATGTAATCTATCGCCAAGTTTCTAGTTATTTTTAACATCCAGGTAAATAATCTACCCTTTGCTGGATCGTATTGATCTATATTCTGCCAGATTTTCACAAAACTATCTTGCAGGATGTCTGCTGTTTCGTTAGATTCTCCAACGACCCGCACGACCACCCCATACAAAGCAGCGGCGTAGTTATCATATAAATAATTATAACCCTGCTCCTCCTTGCTGATTAGCAAAGAAATTAACTCTTCTTCTGTATAGATATTTTTGTGTGGCAATTAATGATTAGTAAATGATCTTCAAATATAACCGTTTCTAGTTTTTATCCAACAATTAACTTATCTATTCAGTTTTTATTTTTTTTTCATATACGTTAAAACTCATTTTCTGGTTGATATAGGTCTTTATTTATTTCAATTAATGACAGGGTATCTCTTAAATGTATTCTTGAAGCAGTAATACCATCTATAGACTGTATTCCTACGTTTTTTTGTTCTACATTATGTTCATTAAGCTCCATTATTTTATCCGAATTCATATTATGAATTATTTTTTTTCATGCCAGATACGAGACGTTCACTATCATTTACGAAGAAATCCGTCTGCTGGTTTTGCAGTATAACTTTAATGTAACCATAAGCCACAAATTAAATTGACACCAGTATCCGCTTTTTACAATAAATCAACAGACTAAACCTTGCATTTGCACAGGATTTGCTTTATTATCGCTGGTAGTACACCTTTATTCGCCTTCGTTTTCTATCAAGATTTTGTATAAATGATTAACAAGTTATTACTGTGAAAGCCACGAAAAGTGTATTGTATATTGAAGACGACGACAGTTTACAGTCTATAATTCTAGACATCTTAAAAGACGAAGACGTTCAAGTCGTCATGGATTCTGGAGAAAATCTATTCTCGCTATTAAAAAAGCATAATTTCGGACTGATCCTTATGGACGAAAGATTAAATGGTTGCCAAGGGAGTGACCTGTGCAAAAAACTTAAAGCAGACCGTAATTACCGTGATATTCCGGTTATTATGATATCCGCTTCGTGGGACATTCCTCATATCGCAAAAGATTGCTTAGCCGACGGGTATATTAGAAAACCTTTCGACATTTACGATATCATTGCTACAGTAAATCTAAATTATTCAGATCAAAACAAAACTAAAGTTATTCCAAGTAGCGAAAAAAACTAACTTCTTAATCGCGACCGTGAAAACTGTAAAATAAAAAAAGCTCTTTTAAAAAAGAGCTTTTTTCTCAATTGTGATAAATGTCAGGTTTCAACTGTAAACATCAAAACCAATGCCTCAATCAGCATGTCGCACATTTGTTACAACTAAGAGGTTTTAAACAAATTTATACAAAATTTGATCAGCTTGTTTTATCAGAAATTTTTGGAACTAAATTTGCTGTGATCGCTCTATAACTAACTAAAAATGAATACATCACCGGCAACAGGTTTCTTAGGTGTTATTAACCTTATCAAACCGGGTAGTTGCCCTCTGTAACTATTATCAAACTATTATTAAATCTAATCTATTAAAAACATGCCAAGCAGACGCACATTAAACAACTATGCTAAACACGGCCGGATATTCAAGGTAACCGCGCACGCGAAACGCCGTTTGGAACAAAGCAACACGATTATCGTGTTGGCTCTCACCTTTACAGGAGTCGTTCTAACATTTCTATTAGCGGGGTCGGAATTATTCCATAGTTAGCCGAGATGATTCTTTATAAACATTATGGCAAAACAAAGCGCAGGTCTGTTGGTTTTCAGAAGAAAACCAGCATTACAAGTATTTCTCGTTCACCCCGGAGGCCCTTATTTTGCAAAAAAAGATCTGAGTAGCTGGACCATCCCCAAAGGTGAATACCCATCCCACGAACAGCCATTGGAAGCCGCTAAACGTGAATTTCACGAAGAAACAGGCACATTTATCGATGGCGTATTCATCCCTCTACCAACGGTCAAACAAAAGGGCGGCAAAATCATCCTTGCATGGGCAGTAGAAGCAGATCTGGATGAAGCAACTATCCATAGTAACACCTTTGCGATAGAATGGCCTCCTCGATCTGGTAAAGCACAACGTTTTCCCGAAATCGACAAGGCTGCCTGGTTCACTATTACTGAAGACAAACTAAAAATCAATCCTGCACAGATACCTTGGCTCGAAGAACTGGAAGCAAGCTACAGCTGAAAACTATTCATCTGTCAGGTTATTCGCCGGATTCGGGTTTCTGTGAACAAATAGTAAGATCCCGCCCACTCCGTCGTCCAAATAGCATGTTTTTCCTTTGTCTGTTTCAATGAATTTTGAATCAAAAGGATATTCATGGCTATCTATCCAATCTATTTTTTCTTTTTTGTTATGCCATTTCTAAAACTTTGAATTGTAAATCACCGAAAACTCTTTGGCAAAATCATCAAAATTGGTTTTGCCCAATAAAACCGTTCTCTCAGTAAAATACGTTTGCAACAAACTTCCGTTTCTTAGTGCTTTGCCCGTATCAATAATATATGTGGTTGCCATTTGTTCGGACATTCCTTGCTGTAAAAGACCCTGGAACATTTCTTCGTCAGAAAATTGAATCCATTTTAAATCAGGGTTTCCAATTGCTTTTCCAAGTTTTTCAGCAATCTCCTTTCCTGTAATTTCATCGCTTACAACATATTTAGTAGCATTCCCCCCAAAAACACTATTGGTCATTGCTTCCAACGCAACATCTGCAATATCTCGGGGATGAGTTAATGCTAAAGCAACATTTTCATCAAAATTATTTCCAATGATATTCTGGGTTCTTATCAACGCCATCGCACCGTAGAAGTTACTGTAAAACATACCGGGGCGTAAGTGCAAAACATTGGTGTGACTTAAAGAATTATATAAATTTTCGATGTAAAAATTAGCACTTGATGGTCCGGGTCCATCCGGCAAATGCGCCCCAATTCCACTCAGATTTACCACACGAGAAACTTCGTTAGCTTTTATAGCGCTTGCGTAAATATCTCCAACCTTTTTTATCAACGCAGTAGTGCCGTAACTTGGCGGGACCATCGTATATACAACATCTGCATCTTTAAACGCTGTATTCACAAAAACCAAATCATCAGCTCTTCCGATATTTGGTATCGCATTTAACCGTTCAATTTCTTTTGCACGTTCTACATTGGAACTTACTACTTTTACTTCATGGCCTATTGCCACCAATTTTTCTATGAGAATACGGCTAATATTTCCCAAAGAGCCCGTTACCGTTACTTTCATCTTTTTTTGTTTTAAATTACTTGTACAAAAGTAAATTTGCACTTACTTTTGTACAAGTACTTACCCCATAGTATGCATAACGATGACCGCGATAAAAGAAGCATCAACCATTCAGGAAAATAAGAGCAAAGCCTTTGCTTCTTGCCCCGTAACATTTGTCATGGAAAAATTTGGCGGATATTGGAAACCTATTATTTTGTTCAACCTGCTATCGGGGAAAAAACGATACAGTGAGCTAAAAAAATCCATTCCGACCATTACTGAAAAGGTACTGATACAACATTTAAAACAGTTGGAAGCAGACGGCCTAGTTATTAGAAAATCAAAACCGGTTGTTCCACCTCACGTAACATACCAACTTTCAAAACAGGGCAGAGCATTAAGACCTGTTTTGTTTGCAATGGCAGAATGGGCTGTGGGACATAGCGGAAACCAATCCGAACAATTTCAGAAACAAATGGCCGACTTTCCGAAAGAATAATCCGCAAACCATAACCTTCCAATTCGAGACCGCCTCATTAACCCGGCCGTTGTACGTAATAGGTCAGGTAAAAAACATTACCACTCACAACCTTAACCACTATAGTCTGCAGATTAGTTCTTGTTCATTCTGCCTCCACGGTATATAATTTCCCTGGTTCGGTTGGCAAATCATATACCAAGCTTTGCTGTATATCAGGTGTATTTATCTTTGCGTCCGTTGAAATGACGGGCGCCACGGAGTTTTCTACGACATAAAAAGGGTTGTCATTTTCCCCCGAAGCACTTTCGAGATTTCCAGTTCCCGCTATACGCATCGCGTTCGGCACACGTAACCGAAGGTTACCGCCGAGATTAGATTTGATTACAGCTTTGATTACCTTGCCGTCTTTCCAGATCATGCGCACTAATTCGAAACCACCTCTTGCCCGCAAACCAGCCACACTCCCCTTTTCTTTCCATACATCAGGTAAAGCCGGAATAAGATGTAAGCTACCGTCTGCGCTTTGCATCAGCATCTCAGTAATACCGGATGTACAACCGAAGTTACCATCAATCTGAAATGGTGGGTGCGCATCAAAAAGATTATTATAGGTTCCGCCACCTCCCTCATTAGTTCCTACAGGAGTCAACTGGTCTTGAATAAGTTTATATGCATGATTGCCATCCAGCATTTTCGCCCACCAATTCACCTTCCAACCCATGCTCCATCCTGTAGAAACATCCCCACGTTGCATCAATGTATTTTTGGCGGCACTATACAATTCTGGCGTGCGGTGCGGTGATATCTGGTTCGATGGGTATAAGCCATATAAATGTGAAATATGCCGGTGATTATCCTTTGGGTCGTCTACGTCATCCAGCCACTCCTGTAATTGCCCATGTTGGCCAATATGCATTGGTGGTAGCTGGCTGCGCATCTGCTTCAAGGTATCAACAAAAGGTATGTCCTTTTTTAATATTTCGGCTGCACGGATCGCTACAGAGAACACATCAAACACCAATTGGTTGGTCATCGTTGTGCCCGCGTCCAAAGAAGATCCCTGATGGGCTGCCGGTGCGTTTTCCGGCGACTCGTCAGGGTTAACCACCAGCCAGTTATATTTAGGGTGCTTCACTAAAAAATCTACATAAAACATCGCTGCACCCTTCAATACCGGATAAACCTTATTCAGGAAATTCCGATCCCCATTATAGAGGTAGTGTTCCCACAGGTGTTGGCTGGTCCAGGCACCACCTTGCGTCCAAGCTCCCCAAAAAGCCCCATCTACCGCTCCGGTTATCCGCCATATATCCGTATTGTGGTGTGCCATCCATCCTCTAGCACCATACATATCGCGCGCTGTTTGCTTACCTGTTTCGGCCAGCTCCTGCACCATCTGTAAGAAAGGCTCGTGCAGCTCAGCCAGATTAGTTTTCTCTGCTGGCCAGTAATTCATTTCGGCATTAATGTTAATCGTGTACTTGCTGTCCCACGCTGGCTCCAACTTATCATTCCAAATACCTTGCAGATTAGCCGGTTGCCCTCCAGGTTGTGAAGACGAGATCAGCAGGTAACGACCAAATTGGTAATAAAGCGCCGCAAAAGATGGATCATTTGAAACATTGAACTGCTTCAGGCGTTGATCAGTTGGAAGTTTAGCGGCCTCATTAGTCCCTAGATCAAGCCCTACCCTATTAAACAACTGCTGGTAAGCCACCACATGTTCATCAAACACCTGATCAAAAGATTTATGAACCACCTCGTCCAAATATCTTTCTGCCTCTTGCGTTTCATCCCCACTCAAGTCATCATAGCGTTTAAAATTTGTAGCAATGGAAATATAAATGGTAACTGCATCAGCATTTTTCACCAAGATGGAAGTATCTGTTTCTACGAGTGTTCCACCAGTTGGTTGGATTTCAGCTATCCCTTTAAATTTCACCTTGCCCGGCACACCCTCATGATCGAGACCCGTTCCAGCCAATAGTAGTCTATTCTTAGCTGCCGTGCTTACCTTTGCACGAGGTTGTGGCGTAGCATAAAACGCATTGAATGAAAGGCTACCCGCCTTATCAGCCGATAGGTGTATAGCAATAACACGATCTGGAATTGCTGCCAGCACCCGCCTGGTATAGGTTACATCTTCCACCTTATAACGGGTTGTTGTTAGCGCTCTTTCCAGATCCAGTTCTCGGTAGTAATCCGAATAGTTATCATGTCCATCAAAGCCCAATTTAAGCGAACCTACAGGCTGAAACATTTGGCCATGTGATGTTGCGCTAACGATGGCATCGTTGGCTAAAGCTTCGGCTTCCTTCTGTTTTCCCTCAAATATTAACGCACGGATACGTTCCAGCTCATCCAGGGATTTGGAATTATCATTCCTATTTGGGCTACCGCTCCAGAAGCTGTGTTCATTCAGTTGAATACTTTCCATCCCTACATTGCCATAGACCATCGCACCCAAACGACCATTCCCTATGGGCAAAGCATTTTCCCAGGTTTTACCGGAGGGCTGATCATACCAAAGCTTAAGTGAACTATGCTCTTGAGCACCGAGTTCTATAGCAAATAGTAAAGCGTATATACAAATCAAGTGTTTCATCATAATTTAATTGTTGGTCAATTTAGGTAATGAATTCCACCATTTTTTTAGCTTTCCCTTTAATGTTCCGGCTATTTCCGGTTGGTCTGCTAACAAATCCCTGGTTTCATTTTTATCTGCCACAATATTATACAACTGTTGATTGCTGCCATCACTGTTCATCAAAAACTTCCATTTTCCTGATCGGACGGCTAAATTAGGGCTCCTATCTTTTCCCTTTGGGTAATTGAAAGCGATGTCATTTCTTCCATATTCCCAGTATATTTCTTTTTCCCGCAGTGAAGGCTGCCCCAGAAAGACGGCGCTCCTATCAACGCCATCGCCCTCATAAGCGCCCGGTAACTCCACATTTGCCATAGCGGTCAGTGTGGGAACCAAGTCGATCGCGCTGACTTCGGATATTTCGTCGGTCGTACCAGCCTGGATACGACCCGGCCAGCTGATGATGAAAGGCATCCGCGTACCCCCTTCATATAAGGATGCCTTAGAACCCCTTAGCCCCCCTGCCCGACTTCCCTGAAAGCTGGGCAGTGGTCCGTTATCACTGGTAAAAATAACAATAGTATTTTCCGCCAGGCCCAACTTTTCCAAACCTTCCATTAATCTGCCTATCTGTATATCATATTCTTTTAAAACAAATTTAAACGTAGTTTCCCCCTCCCGGCGCGTTAAGTCTCCATCAGTTGCCTCCCGGGATTCACGGGGTACCCAAGGGGTATGCACATCATCCGGCCAAAGATTGATAAAACAAGGCTTTTCTTTATTTCTCGCCAGGAAATCCAGGGTTTTATCCACAAAATACATGCTTCTATCCCATCGCTTCACACTATCCTCATCAGACCATATCCAGTCCGTAGCCGTAATCAAGGGGTCAGGCTCTGGGCTCTCATAAGTACTTACATGTTCGTCATAGCCATATTGATCAAAAGCTGGAGCATTATCCACGTCTCGTCCTCCCCCAAGGTGCCATTTCCCAAAATGCGCGGTAACATAGCCCGCCTGCTTAAAAAAGCGTGCCATAGAAGGCGCCTGCGGATCTAGAAAATCAATCTGCTCGGCCTTTCGGTTATGTTCCCTGTTATCCAGGTAAGTCGAAAAGTTCCATCGGCCGGGATAGGTTCCCGTTAACAAGCCTGCTCTTGACGGGGAACAGATTGGCGCTGCACTGTAATATTGTGTTAACTTCAAACCATTAGCAGCTAAACGATCAATGTTCGGCGTCGGCACAAAGCGCCCCCCAAAACAACCGATATCTCCAAATCCCATGTCGTCCGTTAAAATGACAATGATATTGGGCTGAGCGCTATCCGGCTCTTCCCGATTCTTATGACTGAACAATATGCCTATCAGGAGCATTACTCCCAAATATGCTGTTAACTTTCGACGTACACTAAAAACATGATGTATATTAGTTAATATTTTTTCCTTCATTGTCAATTAATTTAAACGCATCCTTACTCATTTTTTATGCGGTAAGCCCGTATACCCCTCCTCAAAGCTGTTCTCCTATCAATAGGCGCTTGGTGGTGTCATCGATGATCGACAACTGTTACCTTACAACCGTAGATAATGGCTATTATTTTTTGTCCCGCTCTGCTCTTATTTTGAGAATCTCGTCATAAGGCATCACCCCGGTTTCTTTAGCCCATTCGTCGTAACTTTTAGAAAGCTTAGCAACCACCTCCGGCATAGCTTCCGACAGGTCATTCAGCTCCGAACGGTCTTTTGGAATATCGTATAACTCCCAGCGCGCACCTCCATCCGGCTCAAAGGCCTTTACCAATTTAAAATTGCCTTGTCTCACCGCAGCATTGCCTTCATGTTCCCAAAAAATGGGTGCCGTATGAATAGGCGTTTCTTGTCCCGAGAATAAATGTGACATACTCTCTCCCTGTAGGGGTACGGTCTCTTGCCCCTTATATTGTGTTGGATATTCAGCCACCGCAACGTCAGCAATGGTGGCCATAATGTCTTGCAGGAACCCATATTGGTCGGTAAAGCTACCCTGTATTTCTTTTTGGATCTTTTCGGGCCAATGCACTATGAAGGGCGTATTGATCCCTCCCTCATGTACCCAATGCTTATATCTCTTAAATGGCGTGGCAGAAGCATTGGCCCAGGACTGGCCATAGCTCAATAAAAATCCTTGATCGGTACCCAAAAGTTCTTTTTTTCCGCCACCTAAATCCCCGCCCTCAGCACAGGCGCCATTATCCGTCAGAAAAAAGATCAGTGTATTATCAAGCTCACCTAAATCTTCAAGTGTTTTTATCACCCTACCAATATTCTGATCCATACGGTCCACCTGTGCAGCATATATCGCCATACGATAGTCCATTTCATCCTGCTGTTCGGGAGTTAAGCTATCCCAATCGGCACCATCATCCGGACTTAGTGTTGTTTCTGTACTTACCACCCCTAACTTTTTCATACGCTCCAAACGCTCCCGACGGAGTTCTTTCCAACCTTTTTTATATTTTCCCCGGTATTTGTCAATATCCTTTTCCAGTGCATGGAGAGGCCAATGCGGACTGGTATAGGCCAGATACAAAAAGAAAGGCCGCTCCGGTTTGTCAGCACTTTCTTCTATAAAGCGCATGGCGTAATCGGTAAAGGCATCCGTCATATAAAACTCCGTACCTTCCGGTTCAACTGGATCATTCATAAACGTCAACCCACGCTTTCCTGTGGGATTAAAATAGTTAGCTCCTCCAGACAGAATACCAAAATATTTATCAAAGCCTCTTTGTAAAGGCCATTTATCTTTATCATGATAGCCCAAATGCCATTTGCCGGCCATAAAAGTTTGGTAACCGGCATCTTTGACTACCTCGGCAATGGTAAGCGACTGGTTATTGATATCGCCTTGATAGGCCGGCGAACCGTAATTAAAAGCCGTACTATCTTCCGGATCATTAGTCATATGACCGATTCCTGCTTGATGTGCGTATAAGCCGGTCATTAGAGAAGCCCTACTGGGACAGCATCGCGCATTATTATAAAATTGCCTGAAACGCAAACCATTGAAAGCCAATCGATCAATATTAGGCGTTTCAATTTCTCCTCCGTAACAGCCCACGTCAGCATAGCCCATATCATCGGCCATAATGAGCACGACGTTTGGCCGCTTATCTTGCGCCCTGAGCGTAAAGGAATGTAGCAGAAGGGTAAATCCTATAAAAAAAGATAATTCAGCTTTCATGTTTAACCGTTTATTTTTTATTTTCTTTTAATAGGCACATCCAGGGCGGCACCTTCATCCCCTTGTTCGACCATCCACTGATCCAGTTGATCAATATATTGCTTAATTAACGCTTGGTGTTCGGGGTGCTCAGCTAAGTTCTCCAACTCATAGGGGTCGTTCCGTATATCATAAAATTCAATTGCCGGTCGATTTGCAATCCTGTCAACAAGCTTTTTATCGCGATCGCTATCTGCAGCTTTTTGCACCCAAGTTGTCCATGCCAATCGGTCATTCTGCGTATTCATCATATACTTGATGTAATAACTTGAATCCGGTGTAAGATTTCGAATAAGCTTGTAACGGTGATCACTTATGCTTCTTATCGGATAAGGCGGACCTTCCGGTATATTGTTATGAATGCCATAGGCTACTTTTCTGTGTTCTTTGGTCTTTCCATCCAAGACTCCTTTAAAACTCCTTCCATCCAAAGCATTTATCGGATCCGCTCCAACAATATCCACCAAGGTAGGCGTGATGTCTTCATATTGCACAATGGCATTAGTTTCTGTTTTTGGCTTTACCTTACCGGGCCATTTAACGATCATGGAGCTCCGTTGCCCATTATCAAATAATGTCCATTTTCCACCGGGAAATTGCGGTCCCTGTTCACCAAGGAAAATAACGATGGTATTATCGTCGATTCCCGTTTCGGCCAACAGGGCCATCACGTCTCCAACTTGATTGTCCAATCGACGCACTTCGGCAAGGTACTTGCAGAACTGGGTTCGCGTCAGCTCCGTATCCACCCAATGTGGTGGCAATTTAAGCTTATCGGGATCGAATTCACTTGGGTCTCCTACCGTCCAAGGTGCATGAGGGTTAATACTCATCACGAACAGGCAAAAAGGATCCTCTTGCCGGATATACTGTCGCACACTATCCAAGGTATAATCGTCTGTTTCTGATACGCAGTTCGGTTCAAAGCCAGGAACGATATCGAAGGGAAAAACTGCGACCGGTTTCGTCATATGATCTTTGCCTGTCAAGCCTACCCGATAGCCTGCTTGATTGAGATAATGCACTACACTTTTTAGGTCTCCGTAAACGGGTTTATGATTTTGATAGGCGCCGTGCTTTACCGGGTAGAGGCCAGTCAGCAGCGATGCTCTTGTCGGGATGCACATGGGTTCAGAAGCGATGAGCGAGTTGAATTTCAAGCCTTGAGTGGCCAGCTCATCGATATGGTTGGTTTGAATATTCTCCCCTCCATAACAGCTTAGCTGCCTTGAATCAAGGTCGTCGGCCATGATAATCACAATATTAGGACGCTCACTTCCTGTAATCTTCGATTGATCAACAACACTATTTTGTGCAGACGCAGAATGAAGAAAAAAACAGGCGATAATAAAAAGATACTTGTTCATACACTTTTATTTAGATTCGAATCGGCAAATTCCAAGGCAAAAAAACCATATACCCTTTCAAAGGTAGCTAAAATCGATAGGACTACCTGATCAGAATTTGGCATATTTGTCTTGTTAAACCTAGGCAATTCATGATCAATTACGATATAATTCATTATTGTTTGATGTTGAATAAAAATCCGCCGTGGCCCTTACATCCGGCTTTAGACGATTTTCCTCCCACTTTACCGGAAAAATCGCCGGTCGACATGTCTTCGGGAATCTAGTTCCCATAACACCTCGTGGATTAAAAAACGTAGTCGACCACCACCCTCCATTCCTATCTTGAAAAAGATTGTTATGCCCACCTTCCAAAATAGCTGGATAACGCACTCCGTAAGGTCCATAGATGTGGTCTGATTCTGCAACAACTACATCATAGCTATGCAAGGTTTCACCGGGCTTTTCATTTCTCAAATAGGTATATCCACCCGCTGGTAAAGGTACAGACCAGACCGTTTGCAGCAATTGATATTTACCATGGTGCTTAGTTAACCATACGCCTTCAATATAAGGTTCTTTAGGATAGGGCGTTTCGTCAAGACGCTTAAAAGGCTCGGCAATGTCAGTGAGGTCGTCTTTCATGCGGGCAATATAATGATTGTGTCCGAGAAGATAAACGCTGCCGTCGTCATCCTCAAAAGCGCTGAGATCGATATTATCGAAAATCGCCTGCTGTTCGTTCCCCTTTATATTGCGGTAAGGCCCCTCCGGTTTTCCAGAAATGCTTTCCAATACAAAGGAGCCTTTATCACCATTTAAACAAGCGATTAGAAGCCATTTCTTTTTACTTTTAATATAATGTAATTCGGGCGCCCATACCGCACGGTACATCGAGTCGAGCGGATCGCCATTTAACGATACGCTGCCTTCTTTGATGGGCTTACCAGCTTTTTGCCAAGCCGCGGCATCATCGTCAAAAGACCATATTCTACCTAAAGGCTCCCAATTTTTAAGATCTGGCGAGCGCCATAAGTACAAGCCATCATTGTAATCCCAACAATGCACTTGTCCGGGAAATTTACGTCCCGGTGTAGCTGTTGTACCTGTTAAATAATAATTGCCATCAGGTCCATAGGTAACATAAGTGTCCCGCATCCACACATCCAATAGAGGTTTCACGGTTGGAGGAATGGTAAGTGCAGTGTCCCCTATCGGCGCGTGAGGATCGCTGAAACTTTCATTATTATCGAGATGGACCTGTGCCCAACAGGTAATTAAAGAGAAGACCAACAGAAATGGTATGAAAAAATATTTGAATGCCGCCATTTTACTGATATTTTTTAAAATCTATTTAATTATAGCCGCTGTTCTGTACGCAAAGTTTATTCGCCTGAATTTCAGACTGTGGAATAGGATATAATACTTTATCTGGCGTTGCCAGATCAGCCGAAACACCCCTTTCAATCGCTGACGATAAAAAAGTTCCCTGACGAATTAAATCCTCGCGACGTTTACCTTCCGAAATAAACTCCCATCCACGCTCGCTAAATACTGCTTCCCGAAAGCCTTCCTGTGTTCCGGCATCGGCCAAAGTTAAATCCCCTAATCCTGCCCGTGTCCTAACCTGATTAATCAGCGAAAAGCATTCTTCCGTAGGACCGGCCAATTCATTTAAAGCTTCTGCCCGTGTTAACAAGATATCCGCATAACGCAAAACCGGTACATCGTTTCCGCTATTATTACCTATCGTCGCGTTGTCCCAATATTTAAAGCTACGGGCATTATCATCTTCGAGAAGGTCTACCGTTACATTATTATTGTTGATGTAACTTGTGCAGATCAATGATCGTCGCAGATCCTCCTCCGCCATGCTATTAACAAATGCAGTACGCAAGCGGTATTGCGTAGCAAAATTAGACATGGAAGCCTGATAGTTGAATTCAGGTAGTTGGGGAGTACTTGTAAATCCCGGTGGCAATGCGCCTGCCATAAACCAATTACCGAAACCCGCCTCGTTTCTACAGGGCAATACCAACATCATTTCTCTATTGCTCATACCCTCATGCTGTACCTTGAACAAATCTTTAAATGCATACTGCGTAGTACTATAATAGTTGAAGTCGATCACGGCTTTTGCCGCGTCCGCAGCTTTCTGCCATTGCTTCGTATTCAAGAAAAACTTGGCTAAAATGCCGTTTGCATTTCCCTTATTAAAACGTCCGAAAGCCTCCTCCTGCCCGGGGTCAGGTAAATCTGGAATAGCAGCGACAATTTCTGATTCAATAAAGGCTTTCATCTCTTCATCCGTTGCCCTTGCCAAATCACCTGTTTGCTCTGAAGAAAGGCGAAGCGGAACCGGTCCGAAACTATTGTATAAAATGGCATATGCCTGTGCCCGTAGCATCCTGGCTTCAGCCAGAAAAAGCTTTCTGGTTTCTTCCGTCGTGTTTACACCATCAATGTTTTCTATCACACCATTGGCATCCCTTATACAGCGATAGTTTGGTGCCCAAAGTTCTCCTTGAAAAATAAATATGGTAGGATCCCAAGAAAAATTAATAAAATGTATAAGCTGCCCGTTCTCCGCTCCACCGGAATTGAACGCCATATCAGTAGACACTTCAGCGCTATTGATCACAAACCTTGAATTCTCCTGTGTTTGTTGTTCTGCATATGCAGAAAATAACAATGACTTCATCCCTGCTTCCGAAGTCAATACGTTTTCGGGTGTCAGCTCCGCATTGGGGGTCACCTCAAGCAGATGACTGCAAGACACAAAACATCCCATCAATAGGAAGAAGCTTATTAAATATATTATCCTTTTCATCTCGATCGTGGTTTTTAATGTCATTATCATATTTAAAATTGCACGTTTAAACCTGCTAAGAATGTACGTGTCAACGGATAGGAATTATAATCGACACGCAATATATCATCCCCAATTGCATTTACCGCAGGGTCTGCACCTGAATAGTTAGTAAATGTGTGCAAATTCTGTCCGTTCACAAATAGTGTAGCCGTACGTACAAAGAACTTCTCGGGCAAAGGAATTTGGTAAGAGAAACGTACCGATTGCAAACGCAGATAAGACGCATCTTCAACAGTTTTATTGGTGACTGGTCTTGCGCCCTGCACATCCCCAGGTATAAATGACGGATATTCATTGCTTGGATTTGCTGCCGTCCAACGGTTCAGATACAATTCGGCCAATTTATTACGACGAAAATCTACCGGATAATAAGAGTCCATCAAACTGCTATTCAGCATCATAGCACCTTTTGAGCCCTCAAAGAAAACGGATAGTCCGAAGCTTTTATAGCGCATGTTTACATTAAAGCCATAATAAAAGTCTGGTAATGAACTGCCCAATATGGTACGATCATTGGCATTGATCACACGGTTATTGTCCATATCGCGATACTTTAAATCGCCTGGTCTTACCCCAGGTTGCGCCAAAGAGAAATCATCTCCTTCCTGCCAAACACCGTCCACGATATATCCATAGAATGAACCCATAGATTCACCAGGCTTTAAAATGCTATACTGGCCAACATTACCCGGCCCAGAACCGATAAATTCCTCTACGTTACCTAAACTTAGTATTTTGTTTTTTAATGTTGTGATGTTAAAACCGGCATCCAGGTTAAAGTCCTGATGTTCAATAACCGTCCCATTTAAGGAGAACTCCACACCTGTATTTTGCATGCTGCCTACATTTTCCGTCCGGCCACCAAAGCCTGTGCTTAGCGGTTGAGGCACATTATAGAGCAGGTTGGATGTTCTTCTATTGTAATAATCTAAAGTACCTGATATTCTAGCATTAAAGAGCGCAAAATCAACACCAAGATCATATTGATTAGCAGACTCCCATCTTAAGAACGGATTCGAACTTCTCGTAGGAGCAATAGTGTTAATGCGTTGCCCATCGAAAACAGCCATTCGACCTTGCGCATAGGTGGAGAAATACAGGTAATTGACATTCGGTTGATTTCCCGTCATACCAAAACTCGCTCGTACTTTTAGGTCATTCAGAAAAGAGACATCCTGAAGAAACGATTCCTCTTTGGCTTTCCAGGCAAATGCCGCAGAAGGAAAATAGCCAAAACGTTGTTCAGAGCCAAAACGAGCTGAACCATCTGCCCGGATTGATCCGGTAAATAAATATTTACCGGCAAAACTATAATTTACCCGGCCGAGGTATGAAAGTAAAATATTTTCCTCAGCCCCGTTATCCACACGATTTAAAGTTGCATCCCCCCATCCAATACCGTAATAGGTCAAGTCGGATAGCGGAAAATCACGGGAGTTCGCTAGCAGCACGCTGGAAGTATAATATTCATAAGTAGAACCTACCACGGCAGACAGGCTATGGTCTCCAAAGGTCTTGTTATAGTTTAAGGTCCCTTCCAAGAGGTAATAGGTACGCTTTCCATCTCTGGCATCCGCATAGCCATTATAGGATGCACCCGTCAATGTAGATGGGTCTATCCAAAAATTCCGTTGCGAAATATTGATATCCGTACCCACTCGGGCTTTTGCCGATAGTGATGGAAGAATAAAGTATTCGGCGTAGAGATTACCGAAAGTCCGATAAGTGGCACCATCAGTATACTGTCCATTAATTACCGCCAACGGGTTATCCATCGGCGCCATTAAAGGTGAACGAAAATAAGAACCATCTTCACCATAAGCGGGAACCGTAGGGTCATAATTCTGTGCCATATACAAGGCACTCGCATTGTCATTAACACCCGTTCCATTCGCATTGTAGCGGTCTTTGATATAAGCCGTAGATAAATTAATACCAATATTGTATTTCGAAGAAACACCCGTTTCCAGATTGACCCTTGCGTTATAACGCGTAGTGGAAGAGTTTAGCATAATACCCTCCTGATCAAAATAGCCGACCGATACATGGTACTTCGTTAGGTTATTACCACCGCTAAAAGCGACATCATGACTTTGGATGGGTGCATTCCGTAAAAGTAATGCTTGCCAATCCGTATTATGATTGATTCCTTCAACAGGTTGAAAGGTATTCCTATTTAGTTGCCCCTCATCTATAATTCCATTTATCGCCGAGCTGTATTCCTCACCAGTCATATAGCGCTGCGTATTGGCTACTTGTTGTTGACCGTAACTCGCATCATAAGCTACCGTTATTTGGCCATCTTTACCTTTTTTAGTGGTAATAAGCACTACACCATTTGCACCACGTGAGCCATAAATAGCCGTTGCGGATGCATCTTTGAGTACCTCGATGGATGCGATATCAGCTGGGTTAAGGGCGTTGAGTGGCGTGCGGTTATTGGGATTGTTCGTTGCGCCGCCAACACTTGCAGGGCCAATAGCTGCCGCATCATTTACGGGCATACCATCGATTACATACAAGGGCGCGTTATTCCCCGTGATTGACGTAATACCACGAATCTGTACACTCATCGCTGCTCCCGGCTCGCCGCTCTTCTGATAGATCTGCACGCCGGGTGTGCGGCCTTGTAAAGCTTGTTGCATGTTCATATTAGCTCCTTTAGTCAGATCTTCCGCTTTGACCGATGCAACAGACCCGGTAAGATCACTTTTAGCTACGGCGCCGTAGCCGATCACGACGATTTCGTCTAAAGCCGTACTTTCGGCGATTAAGGTCACCTCTACTTGTTTTTCTCCATTTAAGGCTAATTCCTTTACTTCATACCCTACAGAACTAAACCTCAGGACAGCGTTTTGTGAAGCAATTTGTAATGAAAAGCGCCCTTCTCCGTCTGACATCGTTGCATTTGAAGTTCCCTTCACCGTCACGCTGACACCTGGGAGAGCCTCTCCCTCTCCATCCAATACTCTTCCTGTCACCTGCGCTTGTTGAGCAGCAAGTTCCTGCATCTGTACAAACAGCAGACATATCCATATCAGGTATTTAAGTCTGCCTATTGACTTAATTGATCTCCATTGATTCATCATATTTACTATATTGGTTAGGTAATAATTTGTCAAAAAAAGCCCTAAGGATTCGGCTGAATCCGTTTTTTAGGCATGAATATGTATTATTGCAACCTGTCAGTTATTTGCAGGCCGAGATGGAACAGCTTCCGGATGTGAGGCCAATATCTCTTTCATTTCAGCTAGAACTGAAGGATTATCAGCGGCTATATTTTTTATCTCTACAGCTGAATCTTGATAATCGTACAATTCGTATTCTGCTGATTCGATTGGTTCTCCTATTTTTTTCCATTCCACCAAACGGTAACGATCTGTACGAATAGCTCTGCCCAAACGTCCGCCGCGAGGAAAGCAATGATAGGCATGATCGCTGATTTTAGCTTTGGGATTTCGAAGTACGGGCACTAGGCTGGTACCATCAAAGGGCTGTTCAACACTTGGTTGCGAAAAGCCGGCAAGTTCTACTAATGTCGGATAAATATCTACAGTTTCTGCAAGCTGTGAAGTTACCGTACCAGGCTGCGAAACACCCGGGGCAATAACAAGCAAGGGAATTTTGTTAGCCAGCTCGTAATTGACATGCTTGGTCCAGATTCCCATTTCGCCCAGATGGTAACCATGGTCTCCCCAAAGTACAACAATGGTGTTTTCATCAAGCCCAGACTCTTCCAAAGCCTGTAGCACCTTGCCAATCTGGGCATCCACATAGCTGACCCCGGCATAATAACCATGAATAAGTTTTTGCTTCAACTCGAGCGGAAATGGATCCTGCTCCGACGACGGTCGTACGGGTTTATATTGGTCTATTTCAGTATCACGTTTTACGGCATAAGGCGGAGCTCCCTCGGGTGCTTTCTCATAAGTAGGCATCGGAAGGTTTTCCGTCTGATAGAGGTCCCAATATTTTTGGGGTACAGAAAATGGGAGATGAGGTCTGGCAAAGCCCACTGCAAGGAAAAAAGGCTGATCACCTTGCTTGTTCTCGCTGAGCTCCTTAAGCCGTTTAGCCGCCCGGGCCGCTGTTCGGCCATCCGCATAAGCATCGTCAGCAACTTCCGGCGACTCCCAAGCCACTCCACGCGGCAGCCCTTTTGCGCTTTGATTTGAAAACAAGGCCTCCTCCCTAGTGAAGCCCTCCTCCTTACTGGCCGGATCGACATATTCTATGACCAAATCCTTATGGTGCGGCACGCTCCAGGATCCCTCATCATTATAGGTACCGTGTCCGATATGGAATACCTTACCCATTGACTCGGTGTGATAGCCCTGCTCTTTAAAAAACTGGGGCAATGTCGTTGCTTCCGGATAAAAATCACGAAAATTCTGACCGAATCCATAAATGCCCGATGACGATGAACGGCTTCCCAGCATTAAATTAAAACGAGAAGGCGCACATACCGCCTGATTAGCATAAGCCATATCGAAACGCATCCCTTTAGCCGCGAGCCCATCCATGCTCGGTGTTATCGCAATCGAATCACCATAAGTGCCCAAGGCCGGTTTTAAATCATCTATCAAAATAAACAGGATATTGGGCCGCTTATCATTGGCTTTCTTATCAATGGCGCATCCTGATAGCGCGAAAACAGCTATAAATAAAAGTGCTACTAAAGTATTCAGGTCGCTCTTTTTCAGGTTCTTTCTTATCATATTAATCAATAATTTACACAATCAGGGGATAGGGCCATTGACGCAGGTTAGCGATATTGCTTTGGCCATTTCAAAGCTAAAAAAAAGAGAATGATATATTCGATCAATTTTTGGTCTATTTGTCTCATCTTCTCTCCACAATTTTAAGCCGGGACCGGTATCACATCGCAAAATATTAAGCACGCAATTTAATTATGGCATATTTTCCAAATTTTGTTTTTCTGAATCGTTAAATAAGCAAATCATTTCATAATTTTTGCACTTCGTCCGGTCCCGGAATTGCATAATCCAGGTCTTTAGCACGGATATCGATTTCGCCATTATCTAAAATCTTTACTTCTAACGGGACCAGCGTTACCCCCTGTTTATTGATCGTGTATGCATTATCGCTTAAATCCTTCGTTTGTATACATTCCCGCTCCAATGGTGGTACATTAGCATTAAAAAACGCCGTGCACCACCATTTACCATCCTTATCCTGAAAAGGTGTACCATGTCCTAAAAATCTGCCGACGAACTTACGTGGCCCATAAGGTCCCATAATGGAATCTGCAATAGCATAATACAAGTTATAGCTCCCTTTTCTACCTTGATTGGTAGACCACCCCGTTCCGAATAATACATATTTGTCGCCTATTTTCAAAACAGTGCAGCCTTCATGCCCAATACCGGGCTCTTGTTTGCCATTAGGCATTTGCCTCAATGTACTCGGATGAATGGCTTTCGGTTCCCCTATAAACTGCGTCATATCTGCTGTCAATTGCACGATTTTAGTATTAGCCCATATCAGATATACTTTACCATCCGTATCCTGAAATAGCGAAGGATCATGTAAATTGGCAGCCAAATCGCCTAGCGGGAAAGTATACGGCTTTTGGAGTCTTTTGCTGGTCGTTAGGGCTAGGTTCGATCCGCCCTTTACCGGACCGGGAGTAGTATGGATCAACACCCATTTATCACCTACAACATGCAATTCCGGTGCCCATAAGTGCCACCTCCCTCGGGAAGTATTCTTAAAAGCTGTCGGCTCCTTTTCTGCCCAATAGCCATCAGACAAATCAAATGGTTCACCTACATAAGTCCAATTCGCCAGATCCTTGCTTTTCCAGACCCTTACAGCCCATCCTACCCTACTGGAATCGCCCAGACCCACATTATATTTGGTGTCATCGTCAAATTTTACCTCAGGCATTTGCGTGGTCCCAGTAAGGTAATAGTAGTCATCGGACCCCAACACGATATAAGGATCCCTTATCCATATATCATCTTTTACCAAAACGGCCTTCTCATGCGATTTTAAAGCGCTTACTATTGCTCCTGTATTTTTTTCTTGAGATTTAGCCTCTTGTGTCAGGCAACTGATAACGACTAACCAGAGCATTGTTGTTTGAATTTTTATACACATCCTTCTATTAAAATTTTTACTATTACCTAAATTCAATATTTTTCTGTCTTTTCCATTAACGACTTGGCATTTGTAGATTACTGTCAGATGGATAATTTTGGTCCTATACAAAAGAGGTTATATTTTGTTGATCACATGAATCAAAAGTTGGTTGAATGATCTCACAAAAATGGCGTCTTTCTATACAAGGTATTACCTAATTCGTAAAAAAGGAGACAAATCATCCAAAATTTGAACAGAATCATCTTTCTCTTCTTCTTTTATTTGCAACAGCGTCAAATGACACGAAGACGGTCGATTATTTTCCTGGCAATAAGCTGATCCAATACATAAAAAACCAATAACTAAATTATTAAGAGCATGATTAAAAAATTAATTATTCCTTATGCGCTGGCATAACAGCATTGGGCCAAGCGCTCATTTATTTTATCCATCTCAAATAGCACAACCAAATATATTCCATTTGATATAATCTAATACCAAAACCAAAAACTATGTTTATTTTCAAGAAAAGTGTGGCATGCTGTCTCTTTTTAAGCAGCTTTTTTTTCGCCATTCCCAGCCACACAAAGGAAAAATTATCATTAGCCTATGAAATCCAAGAAAATCTCATTACGGGAACAGTAATCTCCGTTACCGAAGAGCCGCTACCGGGCGTCACCGTTTCCGTAAAAAATAAGAACAGGGTAATCCTGACCGATGAAAACGGAAAATATGCTATTAAGGCCTTGGAAGAAGATATACTCGTATTTACATCTATTGGGTACGAAACCCTTGAAATACCCATTGAAAAAAGACTTGAGGTAAATGTGACGCTGACAGCTCTTCCACAATCCTTAAATGAAGTGGTTGTTGTGGGTTATGGCGAACAGCGTCGAGCCGACGTAACTGCGTCTATTTCCACCGTGACCTCGGATGAGCTCACCGAAAGCCCGGTACCTACCCTTTCACAGGCACTTATTGGGAAGACAGCAGGGGTTACCTCCCGGGCGCCAGACGGACGTCCCGGAGCAGAAGCAAATATTCAGATCAGAAACCTCGGGACACCACTATATGTGATAGATGGTGTTCCCTCGGGTGCCCAGCAGTTTAATAATCTAAACGCAGAGGATATTGAAAGCCTTTCTATTCTCAAAGACGCCTCAGCTGCGGTATATGGGCTCCGTGCCGCGAATGGCGTTGTACTTGTGACCACGAAGAGCGGTGGAACAAACCGTGAAAACACGATAAATGTCAATGCCTATCATGGTTGGCAGAGCTTGTTCCGATTTCCAACACCAGCCAGTGCGGCAGATTTTGTCCGCGCCAATGCGGAAGCAGACATCAATGAGAACGGCTCCTCCAACTGGACACGCGATGAAGTAGCGAAATGGCAGCAAGGCGTACCGGGTTATGAAGGTTTTGATTGGTCTAGCTATGTCAAAAGTAATGCCCCGCAAACCTATGCCAATATCAATACCACAGGTGGCTCCGAAAAAGCGAATTATTATGTGTCGCTGAGCCGACTGAGCCAGGATGCCGTTTTTGATGGCTATAACTTCAACCGGACGAACTTACAAACCAATGTCGAAACACGTATAGGACGATCCATTAAAGCAGGCGTCCGGATAAATGGGAAAATAGAAGAACGCGATCTGTTGGGCTTGCCGGGCTCAGATGATTATTTCCAAGCTTTACTTGGTCAATTTAGAAATCTCCCCACAGAAAAACCCTACGCTAATGATAATCCTGCCTATCCGGCGACAAATAATAATTTCGCAAGCAATTACGCTACCTTTCCCTATTCAGGATACACTAATATTCTCAGGAGAACCTTACAAACGAGCTTTGATGTGGAATACAAATTTCCCATCGAAGGCCTGACCGCAACCGGGATGTATGCCTTCTTTTATAACAATCTGTTTGAAAACATTTTTGAAAAAACATTTGATACCTATACATATAATGCCCAGAATGAAGAATATATGGTTACCGGTGGACAGCAAAACCCCTTTCGTTCACGCAGCAATGGCTATATTGTCGATAATGTTTACCGTGTCCAACTTAACTATAAGCGCACTTTTGGTAAGCATGATGTAAGCGGATTGGCCGCTATGGAAGCACAGGAACGCTTAGACAATCTATTCTTTATCCGTTCACAACCGACGACCAATTATATCGATCTGATCAATACATTTAACGAACTCCAGGCGGTAGACGATAGGGTTATTGAAGAAGCGCGGGCAGGTTTCATCTTCCGAACGAATTATAGTTTCGATAATAAATACCTATTGGAGGCCGGCGGACGCTACGACGGTTCGGGCTTCTTCCCAGCCAACGGACGTTGGGGCTTCTTCCCCTTTGTCACCGTCGGTTGGCGGGTATCCGAAGAAAATTTCTTTGGTGGCAAGGATAAGCGCAATGTACTGACCGATCTGAAATTCAGAGCGTCTTATGGGCAAACGGGTAGTGAGGCAACAGGTGTTGGCGCATTTTCTTATATACCCGGTTATAACTGGAACGTCGGCAATGCCTATCTGGACAACGAGCTGGTTACCGGCATTGTATCCCGTGGTTTGCCCGTAACCACATTGACGTGGATAAAAAGTACGATGACGAATATAGGTGTTGATTTTTCTCTCTGGAACAGCAAACTTAGCGGAAGTTATGAAGTATTTAGAAGAGACCTCACCGGTTTGCCCGCCTCTCGCTACGATGTACTGCTACCCGTTGAAGTGGGTTTTGGCCTGCCACAGGAAAATCTCAATGCTACACGTACGTTAGGAATGGAAATGACCTTAAACCACGCCGGTAGCACTGGGCAATTCAACTATTCCATTGGTGTTAATGGAACATTGGCTCGCTTGCGAAACTGGTATACCTACAGGCCTCGCTTTGGCAATTCATGGGATCAGTATCGAAATTCAACCGAAGATCGTTGGGCAAGAATTAATTGGGGTTACGAATATATCGGGCAATTTCAATCCGAAGAGGAAATCGCCAACTACCCCGTCAATATAGACGGTCAGAATAATACCACCTTAATGCCTGGCGATTTTATCTATAAGGATCAGAACAATGACGGTGTTATTGACGATCTTGATGTCCGGCCTAATGGCTATAGTGAAGGCAATCTACCTTATCTGAATTTTGGTCTAAATGCTTCATTGGCTTATCAAGGTTTTGACATAAGCTTTAATTTCGCTGGTGCCGCTATGCAAAGCCGGGGACGCGCTGCAGAGTTAAAAATGCCCTTTCAGAACGATTCCAATTCACCTGATTTTTTATTTAACGACCGCTGGCATCGCGAAGATATCTTTGATCTAAACAGTCCCTGGGTACCCGGCACCTATCCAGCATTAAAAAAATCGAATAATGAAAGTAACCAACGTGCGTCGTCTTTTTGGTTCAGAAATACGGCTTATCTCCGGCTACGCGACGTACAGATAGGCTATACATTTCCCAACAGGTGGCTTACGCCCGTAAAAATTACCAAAGCCCGCCTGTATGTCAATGGATTTAACTTATTTTCTATCGACAATGTGCGCGATCTCGGAATCGATCCTGAAACGCAATTGAATACCGGTTTAGACTATCCTTCCGTAAGGATATATAACGTAGGTATGAACCTAACCTTTTAAATCAGCAAATATGAATATCAAGAGAAAATTATTGATTTGCCTTTTATCTACTACCGTACTCATGTCTTTATCAGGCTGTAAAAAATGGTTGGATAGAGAACCCACGGAAATTCTGTTGGAAGACGAAGTATGGGGAGACCCCGAACTGGCCAGATCCGTATTAGCAAACCTATATAACCGTCTGCAACCCTTTGGTGGACTAGAAGGAGGAAAGCTATCACCAACTGATGTAGATGAGGCGATGTGGTCAGGTGGTTTAGGTGGTAATAATGACCGGAATACCCGGGTAAATTATCCCTACAATATCAAACAATATTGGGATTATGGATTGATCCGGGATGTCACACTTTTTCTGGAAAATATCGAAGCTTCAACACTTATACAAGGCGAAGATAAGTTGCAGCTGCTGGCTGAAGGACGTTTTATTCGTGCCTTTATTTATTTTTTGCATGTGCGGAGCATGGGCGGCGTACCTCTTATTTTACGGACCTATCAATATAGTGGACCGGATGATGTAGCGGGCATGCGTGAACCGCGGAGTACTGAAGCTGGTATATATGATTTTATTGCAAGTGAACTGGACGCGATACAAGACCAACTGCCCCAGAGCGCCAGTAGCAGAACGCGGGCAAATAAGTGGACTGTATTGGCATTAAAATCCAGGGCCATGCTATATGCAGCGTCTACTGCGAAGTACAACAATCTGATGACCGATCCGATTCTTACTGCAAATGGTGAAATTGGCATTCCTGCTGATCGTGCAGCTGCCTATTACGAACAATCTTTGTTGGCTTCAAAAGAAATTCTGGAACAAGGTCCCTTTGCGCTGTATCGGGAGAACCCAGACCTTACACAGAATTTTTATGACCTTTTCACGAACAAAAACAATAATCCAGAGATTATCTGGGCTTTTGATTATACCCTAGATGGAAAGTATCATGACTTTACTGTGGAAAATATCCCCCGCTCATTAAGAGAAAGTGCTTCCGGTGGAGCAGGCGTAACCCCCTCTCTGAATATTGTTGAAGCCTTTGATTATCTCGATGGGTCTTCAGGCACGCTAAACACCCATACAGCAGATGAATCCGACTATATCTACTATGATCAGTTGGAAGATATTTTTGCCGGAAAAGATTATCGGATGATGGGCAGCATCATTACCCCAGGATCATTGTTCCGTCAACAGGAAATGGTCATACAGGCAGGTGTCATGGAATGGGACGAAACAGCACAACGGTACATGACAAGAACGTCGGGCAACCTAGGCAGCTATTTTTCCGATGGAGGTTTTCTGGTCGGACCGGACGGACCATTGCCCAATGCCGCAAACGTAACCAATACAGGTTTTTATATAAAAAAATATCTGGATTCGAGAGTGGGTTCTGGCCAAATCGGTCAAGGCAGTGATCTTTGGTGGATCCGCTTTCGTTTAGGTGAAATATTGCTGAACGCTAGCGAGGCGGCCTTTGAGCTTGGTCTAACAAACGAAGCGCTGACGTATGTTAATCGACTGCGGGAGCGTGCCGGCTTTGAAGCTAATAGCCTGCAATCATTAACAATAGCGACCATACAAAAGGAATTCCAAACGGAATTAGCATTTGAAGAACACCGTTTCTGGGATCTAAAACGTTGGCGTATTGCGCATGAGGTATTCGACGGCAATCGGCAATCGCCCCACACCATGATATTTGCTTTATGGCCCTATCGTGTCGTACGGCCGAATGATCCCACAAAGCACAATAAATATGTATTCGAAAAAAGGATAGCTCCAAGATTTACGCAACCACGTAATTTCCGTTTGGGTAATTACTATTCGCTTATTCCCCAAGATGCCTTGAACAGCAATCCACTATTAACAAGAAATCCTTTCCATTAATAATCAATCTGAAACGTAATGCATAAAATCACTTATTTTCTATTCGCTATAATATGTCTAAGTGGATGTGAAGTAGATAATTACGATCCGCCTTCAGCCCCGCTAAATGGTAGGCTAGTTTTTGAGAATCAACCTATCGGTATCAGACAGGGCATCAATGTATTGCAATTATATCAACCAGGCTTTGAAAATGCTGACCCTATTCGTGTTAATGTCATGCAAGATGGCAGTTTTTCATCGATGCTTTTTGAAGGGACTTATAAAATGGTTAACATCGCAGGTAGTGGCCCTTGGGAAAACAACCCCGATAGCATTACCATCAATCTGAGTGGGGAGACTACAGTAGATATCCATGTTACACCCTTCTTTTCTCTTAATGATGCAGAATTTTCCATAACAGACGGTATATTAAGCGCGAGTTGCCACGTCAAAAACAACGTATCCGGCAGACCGCTGGAGAATGTGTCATTATTTATTGGAAAAACCACGTTAGTTGACCATGTTTACCGTTTAACGCCTTCATCACCGGAAAGTTCGAAAATAGCCTCCGAAATCAATATGGAAGAACGGGTTATCTTAAGTCAAGACCTTCAAGCGTTCGAAAACGAAGCGAATTTGTTTGCCCGAATAGGAGTGAAAGCTGTAGGTCATCCCGAAATGATCTATTCAACGGTATGGAAAATCAGGTAACCATTCGAAAATGTTAAGTTTTTATTTCATCAAAATTTAACTACTTTTAGGCAACCGGTACCTAGGAAAACACCATTCCTTATCGGTGGCGTAAAAACCAGATATTAACTGATATCTATCAAGATCCTATTAGTTAGCGTTGTTTTGAAAATTAAAAAGCAGATTTTAATAGTGTTTACGTTTATGCTGGCGAGCTTTCAGGCTAGCGGAACGCATTATTATTTCAAACACTATCAAGTGGATGACGGGCTGTTGCATAATAACGTAACGAGTATCATTCAAGATAAACTGGGTTTTATTTGGGTGGGTACCCGTGGTGGGCTAAACCGCTTTGATGGGCATAACTTCAAACATCATATCATTCCCTCGAACAATTCCGGCGCAAACTATATCAGGATAGTTCGTGAGGATAATGATGGTTTTATATGGGTGGGCACGCAAATGGGATTATTCAAATTTGATCCAGTATCCGAATCCTTTCGGCAGTTCAATCTACTTCCCTTTCTAAACATCCGTGATCTTAAAATTGATAGCAAAAATAACCTATGGATTATTGCTAACGCAAACTTATACAAATACGACCAATCCTCGTCAAAATTATTGGCTTTTGATTTATCGCTTACCGCCTTTGATATTGATAACGAAGGAAATATTTGGTTGGCCACTATAGCGGGCGATATTAAAAAGCTCGATGCGCAACATCATCAAACCAGCGATATCCCTTTGGCCAGTAATGAACCTTTTAAACATCGTGCGGTTACGCAGATAAGGCATTTTGGTAATAATCTCCTCATAGGCACCATGCGTGGTTTATTTGCTTATGATAGCCGTACTAAGACCACCACCAATATACTTTCCAGAAATGAATACGGGGCAGATATCTATGTCAGGGAAATTCATACGGATGGCACAACACATTACATTGCTACCGAGTCGGGCGTATTTATTTACGATGTTGCTACCAATCATACCACCCATTTAAAGAAAATTCCGGGCGATAGCTATTCGCTAAATGATAATGCCACATATACGGTGTTTGCCGACAAGAATGCTGGCGTGTGGGTGGGAACTTTTTTTGGCGGGCTAAACTATTTCTCCCAAGAGGCCGGCTATTTTGAAAAATATTATCCACTAAACACGGCAGGTTCCATCTCGGGTAATGCGGTGCGTGAAATCTGCGGCGATAGTTCGGGAAATATCTGGATAGGCACCGAAGATGCCGGTATCAACAAATTAGATGTAAGTACCGGAAAATTTACGCACATCAATCACCAAGACCCCAATACGGGTCTTTCCTACCCCAATATCCATGGTTTGCTTGTAGAGGGTAATCATTTACTTGCCGGTCCTTTCATTCACGGTTTTGAAGTCATGGACTTCCGTACCGGAAAAGTAATCGATCGGCATCCATGGATCAGGTCGGAAAAGAATGACATCAGTGGCATGGTCATGTCTATATTTAAAACCGCTGATCAACGCATTTTAGTCGGCACCACCGGAGCTGGGCTACATGAGTATCGTCTAGATTTGCGGAGCTTATCGCAAATAAAGCCCATACCCGGTAACTCATTTGTATATGCGATAGCTGAAGATCACCATGGAACAATATGGACAGGAAGTCTATATAATGGGGCCTTTTACTTCAATCCAAAAACCGGTGAACATGGCAATATCAGCTTTAACAAGGTAACTGATACCGTTAAAAATTATTATACGGTTCAGGGCATCTATGAGGATAACCAAAAATCGCTCTGGTTTGCCACAGAAGGCGGAGGTTTAGTTAAACTCGATAGTACAAGAAAATTAACCAAGCGATTTACAACAGATGAGGGCTTTCCAACAAACAACATCTATAGAGTATTAGAGGACGATTTCGGGAATCTATGGATCAGTAGCCTTAAAGGTTTGATATGCTTCAATATACTGACCGAAAAATTTCATGTTTACACCAAATCCAACGGATTGATTACTGATCAGTTTAATTATAACTCGGCTTATAAGGATAAAAATGGCAAAATGTATTTCGGTACTGTTAAGGGAATGATCGCCTTTGTTCCCGAGGATCTCCTCATTAAGAAGAAAAGCCCTCCTCCAACCTACATCACTAAAATACAGATCAACAACAAAGACATTCTCCCGGGAGATTCTTCTTCCCTATTAAAAAAATCGATGTTATTTACAGACTCCATCGTACTGAATCATCGTCAGGCAAGCTTCAATATAGAATTCGCGGCACTTGACTTCTCTTCACCTGAGGTTGTCAAATACAAATACCGATTGGAGGGTCTGGAAAAGGAATGGACCTATCTTTCCGCTAATCGAAAAGCCTACTTCACGGGCTTACCGGCGGGTGTTTACCATTTTGTCGTACAGGCAGAAAGTAATGTTGGCTACTGGACAGGTGAAGAACAGCACCTTACGATCACGGTACTACCTCCTTTTTGGAAAAGCTTACCGGCTTATCTGCTTTACGCAGTGCTTGTTATATTGCTTGTTTCCCTCGCCGCCTATGTTTATCATCAAGGGATTAAACGAAAGAACCAACGCCGATTGCAACTATTCGAACTGGAAAAAGAGCGAGAGGTTTACCAGGCAAAAATTGAGTTTTTCACCAATATCGCCCATGAAATACAGACACCCTTAACCTTAATAAAGGGGCCGGTAGAATGGGCCTTGAGCCAGATCAACGATACCGATACGGTGCAGCGGAACCTCCGATTAGTGGAGAAGAATACCGATCGATTGGTGGCACTTACCACGCAGCTATTAGATTTCAGAAAAATGGAGATCGATCAGTTTGGTCTGAATTTCGTATTACTGGATATCAATCAGATATTGCTTAACTGCGTAAATAATTTCAGGTCGCAGATCGAGAAGAAGCAGTTGAAATTAAAACTTTTGCTGCCTGATCCACACCTCAAGGCCCCTGTGGATCAAGAGGCTTTTATCAAGATCGTTAGCAACTTGTTATCGAATGCCGTTAAATATGGAAACCACCATCTAGCAATTCGTTTATTTACTGTGACCGGCGATTCATTTAAGATTAGCATTACCAATGATGGTGAGCCTATTCCCCCTATGTACCGCAAAAAAATATTTGAGCCTTTCTTTAGGATTCCTAGCCATTTTGCCTTAAAGGGAACCGGCATCGGTTTATCTTTAGCTAAGTCATTAGCTGAATTACATGGAGGGCACCTGGAAATTATGGAACATGCGGAACAATTGACCGTTTTTGAATTGACTTTACCGCTAGATCAACAAATAGCCTTTCAGCTTAATGTTAAAGAAAATTTGAATGACCATGAAAGAAACATTATTGATAATTGATGATCAAGAAGACTTATTGGAATTTCTAACGGAGATACTGGGCAGCCAATACCAGGTATTTGCGGCTATTGACGCAAACAAAGCCCTGGAAATATTGCGGAACCAGATCATTCATCTGATCATCAGCGATGTCATGATGCCCGGCCTAAATGGTTTTGAGTTGTGCCAAATGCTTAAAGCTAACATCGATTATTGCCATATCCCCGTTATCCTCCTAACCGCCAAAAACAGTTATCATGCCAAAATTGAAGGATTAGAAACAGGAGCAGATGCCTATATAGGAAAACCTTTTTCACCTAAACTTTTGCAGGTTCAGGTGGTCAACCTATTGAAAAACAGATCAAAAATTAGGGAGCATTCGGAGCGCGTGCCTCTTGATCACTTCCAGATGAACTTAACTTCGAGGTCTGATGAGGTGTTTCTTCAAAAGCTAAACGACTATATCTGTAAAAATATGGACAACCAACATCTAGGCGTAGAAGAATTGGCCGAACATATGAACATGAGCAGGCCTACTTTTTATCGAAAGATGAAATCAATCTCCCAGCTATCACCCAAAGATTTTGTCGACCGGATCCGGTTGAACGCAGCTGCAAAACTTATTGCCGAAAATGACTATAAAATCTTTCAGATCGCCAATAAAGTAGGTTATAGCTCACAAAGTGTTTTCGGAAAAAACTTCCAAAAACACTTTAATCTATCGCCAAAAGCTTATATAGACTACTTAAAAGAAAAATTAGGTTAATGAGCTCCAGTTTAACTAAATTGCAACAGCGTTTATCGTTTCCAATTAACGTCGTAATCACATATGGTATAAAAAATGCTTTCAGATGCGACAGGCTGTGTTCGATCGCCCCCCTTTCCCGAGGTTAGCGATTGCAATTTAATATATTCCTTCAGTATGTTAGGCTCTTCGTGGTATTGTTGCTCAGGTAGCGTTCTGTGGATAAACTGATTTTTTGTTTCATCAAAAGTATAATCGTCGGCGGCCACTTTCCGAAAATGGTTTTCTTTAATTGCCAACAGATCTTCCCAATCTTGCCGATAAGCCTCACCTTCTTCCCGCCGGGAAAATTTATCAGTTCCGAGATAGTCGCCACTTAAAGACAGTATATTTTCGCTGTTCTTCTCCACGCTTACGCTAAACTTTTCCGAAGGAAAGACTGGTGCATTATAGATGAATATAAAATCATTATAACCACTATCAAGCGCATAAGTCATTGTTGTTTCTGCTGTTGCTCCATAACCATTAAAATCTTCCACAAGCTGTCGAAATTCAACTGTTTTCGGACATATTTTGATCTGGTGCACATAAGGAAATTCGAAGCAATTTGCGCCCTCGTTAAAAACACGGTACAGACTGTCCTGATCGAAGCGCACAAAAGTCTGATTTTCCTCAAAACCTATAAAGTTTATACGGGCTCCGCTTCTTATACTCTTATTTTGATGGGCGTACACTTCAAATGGATTCGGTTTTTCAGGAGTAAACGTGATCATTTCATTGGCATACTGGTAATCTCCAAAAATGGCAGTAGCATATCCATAAAGCAAAAATTTACCATCGTCAAATAAACAAATCCCCCCGTGAGCACCACCATATATACCGCTCAATTTATATATGGTATTTAGTTTATTGTTCGCTATGGTGTCTGTCTCCTGCGCATAGGTTATATTTCCTATAAGCAAATAAACACACCAAAAAAACCATTTTATCAACTTACTCATCTTAATTTCAGTGCATCACATTCATCCATATGAACAAGTTAGCGTTATATGCCCGTTGGACAATGTATCTGCGATTACCAGTCGCAAGATATGAATTTTCTGAGACTGCCCCATACGGAGAACACTTCAAGAACTTCCTATATATCTGCCGGGGCTCCCTATGATCTGTTTGGTTCTGTAAGTCTATGCCACAAACCAGTAACAGGCCTGGCAAGGATGGAAGAAAAATACCGTAGCAAAAATTAGCTCGACTACTTTAGAACGGCACGCATAGTTTTCTGTTACCTATGAGTTTTCTGTTACCTATGAATCATTATAAAGATTAAGATATTAGGGAAGACCGAAAATAGCAGCAAAAAACCTACCTCAAAAGCTTACAACAGGAGCGTCACGTGTAAATGCCACCTCCTTTTCGATTACCTTTTTGCCTTTCTGTTTTATGCTTATCCTATATCTGCCATAATAACCTCGAAAACTATACTCCCCCTGATCGCTAAGCTTATCCGAGATGTTTGTTTTCCAATCTTTATTAATCAGTTCATCCAACACCCCGTACACCGGCTTTTTAGAAAAATCATTATTCAATATCCCACCATTAAATACATCTTCGCCCTTTACGGCCGTGCCGTCAACCACATTCCACCAAATAATGGACTCTACTGCAGGATGGCTAAACCACAGCCGGTAATAATTGCGCGTGAGCTTTGCCTGGTACGCCTGGCCTTCTGCGGTATTAGGCATCGCGGGAATGGTTATTTCGGAGACGTGTATGGGCAAATTATAAGCTCCGTAGAGATTTAAGGCATCGGTCAGATCCTTCGGGCGCATGACTTTCCCGGCAAGTACGTTATCGCGAACGGCCTCATTGAAAAAATGATACTGTAAGCCAATGCCATCGATTTTTGCTCCCCGTTTCAAGAGATTATCTATCAAAAGGTTATACGGACTGTACTCATGCGGATTAAGCCAAACACTGGTCACTTCATTAATAAATAGACGTGTGTCTGCAGGAAAATATTTCTCAGCCATCTTAAACGACTTATACACATAATCTTTAGGCATGATTACCTGCGGAAAATAGTGCAACATTTCATTGACCACATCCCAAGTTTTAATTTTATCACCGTAGCGCTCGGCAATGATTTTAATACGCTCTTCCATCAGCTCTTCAATTGCCGCGGTGTCTTTCGGCAGCCAATCAGGTACCGAATGTGTGGGATTATTCCAGATCAAGGTATGGCCTTTCGGTGTTTGCTGATGCGTCTGGCAAAATTCCAGCACGGCATCCGGTGCCGGCCGGCGATAAATAGGTTCACTTCCCTTTTCAAAGCGCCGGTCTCCCTGCTGTGGCTCTAAGGTTTTCCAATAAAAAGGAACGGTAGCCAAATTGAATAGCGAATCAAACACTTGTCCGTATTGCTGATCTTTCTCCGCTTCTTCAAAGCCGCCTACCATAAAAGCATTTGCACCGAACAAAAAGTCATGCCTCACCTGTTCGATCGTTATCTCGGCATCACCTTTGGCCAATCCATCTAACTTTAGTACGAAATCACCTTTACGATTTTTTTCTATTCCTTCTTCAATCTGTTGCTCCACCAGCGGATCGCTCCATAGCGAATCCACCTTTTCCTGTTGCGCATAACTAAGCTTTGCGACTAAAAACAATAAGATCATTAACTTCTTCATCATTCATTATTTAGGTATTATCATTTGGTTTGTTCATTTTACATCCCTCCTACGGTGGGATACCAATCCGGACGGTAGGGATCCTGATGGAAACGCGCATAATAGTCGCCTTTCTTCTCATAATAAGTCCCATAGAACTTCATTTTGTCTTCGTCGAGGGTCACGCCCAAGCCCGGCCCCTGCGGTACGGCAATACAACCCTCTTTATAAGGCATCAAGCCTCCTTCAATAATATCATCCAATAAATAGTGGTAATGAGCATCTCCAGCGAAGGTCATAGTCGGAATGGTGGAAGCCGTATGTAACATGGCCGCAAGCTCGATACCGAATTCGGCACCACTGTGCATCGCGACACCTAAATTAAATGTTTGGCAAACGGCACATAGATCTTTCACTCCCCGCGGTCCTTCCCAATAATGAATATCGGTGAGCACTATATCTACCGCACCTAGGCGGATGGCCGGCCCGAGATCGTCAAATTTATTGGGGTACATGTTGGTAGCGATCGGAATGTTGAGCTTTTTCCGCACCGCAGCATTTCCCTCCAGCCCCCAGGAAGGATCTTCAAAATATTCCAGGCCCAGATCTTGTAATTGCTGGCCGATTTTAACCGCTGTAGCAACAGACCATAAGCCATTGGGATCGATGCGTAAGCCAAAATCATCGCCCAATCGCTCCCGACATAAGCGCAGCACGCGCGCTTCCTCGGCCGGCGACTGCACACCCGCTTTCAGTTTCATGCTTTTAACCCCTAAGGTTTCATGCAATTCCACGCAGTGGTCTGCCAGATCTTCCGCGCGTTCATCATGCTTTCCGTCCGGGCGGTCGTAACGCCAGAACAGGTAAGCAATCATCGGGATCTTACTACGAACACTTCCGCCCAACAGATCGCTCAAAGGGCGGTTCAGCACCTTCCCCTGAATATCCAGGCAGGCCATCTCAATAGCGGCGTATAAACGCGCATTGGACAGGTAATAGATGCTCCGGAGCACCTTAAGCTTGATCAGCTCCAGATGAAAGGGATCCATACCCACAACCCTCGGTTTGAGTTTCAGCAAGGCTGCACGTTGATCGCCTCCCCCCACCTCTCCCAATCCGATCAAACCTTCGTCTGTAACGAGTTCTAAAATGGTGCGCAGGAAATAACCGGGATGCACCCCTGTGTTGTGCCGCAATTGGGCGTTAAGCGGTATCGCTACACAGCGTACTTTTAAGTCTATAATTTTCATAGCTTGTGATAAAGTAAATATTATGAGGTTTGTTAATCGATCGTTAAAAATTGAGGTGCTGCGTTCCATGCTGCTATTTTCAGCCGCTCTTTCCCCAGTGTGGGGCGTGCTGCATTTATGGTTACCCGCACATTCTTCTCCGCACCGGCCGGTAACCAGAAAAAGTTGTCGTCTGCATAAAAGGTATGGGTATCGCCCTCGAGTGCCAGCTCCGTCATGAAGAGTGGTGTTGCACGACTGTTTTTTATCGTCAGTTCCAGCACCGTGTAAGATTGCTCCGTCAGCACACTGGCTATACGCGCTTTGAAAGCACTCTTATTACGGGTTACGGTAGGCTTAAGCCAGGGACCTTCTTTAAATGTTGGCCATGGTTTCAAGACGTCCAAACTCCGTTGTTCTACACGGAAAGTGCTATCTTGCATCGCTTTCAGTACCCTTGGCCAATAAGGTATGGTGCTTATCTCCCTGCCATCACTGTCTTTTAAGGCAACAAGCGCAAAAAGGTAACGGTCTGCATAGGTTTCCGGGATGGCAAAAGTGCCGAAATCCACTTTTGTCACCGGAACACCTTCCTGAACTTCTACCGTTTCATGCTGCTCCCATAAGGTGGAAAATTCATCGTCATAAACCGTAACGCTTAATTGTACGGACGTTTTCTCTTCTGAAGCGTTCAGGACACGAACGGCCAGCGGGAAGTCTTCTCCGGGTGCCCAAAAAAGCGATGCTAAATCCAGTTTGGCGCGTAAAGGCAGGTACGATCGCTTCAAAAAATAATAAGGTGCTACCGGTTGGCCAAAACCGTCGACGAGCATGATGGCCGATACCACCGGCCAGGTTCTGTTAAACACCCAAGGCATGAGGCCGTTATTGAAGGGATAATTCCCCTGCAACTCGTCCGACAGAATCTGATAAAATTCGCCTGCACCGATCTGGGTTGCCTCCGCAATACTTTCCAAGCTCGGGCTACGCATATCGTCTATATGTGAAGCACGACTTAACATGCGGGGTACCCGGCTCGGTTCAAACTCCGCAAAATGCGAAATAAATTCAGGGTGATTTGCCGCAAAACTATCAGAATAGATATTCCCCAGATCGTTCCATTCCTTTGGATCGATTAGCTGTCGCAAACCCTTCGGATTGGCAATGGAATGCATGCCTGTTTCCGAAATGAAAGGCACATAATGATATAAGGTATCGTAAAAGCTGGGATCAATATCCGGGTAGACATGCGCATTGCCTGCATCAGAAGTGGTACGGCTGAACAAGCGCGAGGGGTCAAAATCGTTGAGCAAGCGTTCCAGAATGCCCAATGTACGATTATTGCCATAGGAATAAGGATTATGACCATTCCCGCCATTGTATACCGAAAGTGAAGGGTGGTTCCGTAAACGAAATACATTATGCAAGATCTGCGCCTCCCAAACATCCGGTGGATAATCCGGTGCATCGTAATGACTGATAGGAAAATCCTGCCAGACCATGATCCCCATTTCGTTACACAGCTTATAAAAGGTTTCCGTTTCGATCAACCCCGAGCCCCATATCCGGATCATCTGTATGCCTGCATCTCTCGCCATCTGCAAAAGCCAGCGATAACGTTCTTCGGGCATATCCAGCAAGACATCAGCAGGCATCCAGTTGATGCCTTTCAGGAAAATAGGCTTACCATTGATCACAAAGTGCCAGTCTTTCCATCGCTCTTCCACCTGCGGCCCAAAATTTGGCTGCTGCCCAATCGTGCGGATACCATAATCAAAGTCTATCTCATCACGCACTTCGCCATTTTCCGTTAAAGATAAGGTTACCTTATACAATTGCGCCTCACCCATCGTATTGGGCCACCAAAGCTTGGGTTTTTCAATCCTGATACGTTCTTTTAACCAGTTCCGCCCTTCAAAAAGCGACAAAGGATATTCAAAAACCTGTTCCTCATCGCCCGGCACCGCTAAACTGACCTTCAAGCGCAAATTGCTGTCGACTTTTTGGAGTTTAGTGCTGGGCACACCACGCGAGAGGATGGTGTTCTGCCAGGGATGCAACGTAAAATCGAGCGAGTGCTTCCGGTAAAAAAGCTCCAGCGAAAGCTCCAATTCTGCAAACTCGTCAGACAGGTTTTCTGTAACCAGAAAAGGGCGTTCCATATGGACTGGCGCAACGCGATCTATCCGTGCACCCTGCCACATGCCTACGGTAAAAAAAGGCTCTACCCCCGTCCCGCCGGTAAAAGCCCATCCCTTAATCGCTCTCCCGGGTGCTTTGGGATTAAATTTCTCCTGCATACCAAAATTTGCCGAAAGTACCTCTACCAACAAGTCATTCTTACCCTTTTTAGCATACTTACTTATCTCGATAACAGGACCTCCGAACATGCCTTCATGCTGACCGATCAATTGCCCATTTAGCCATATCCTACTGTAATAATCTATCCCGCCGAAACTCAGGAAAATATAATCACCTCCGGCATCTGGGAGTTCAAAATGATTACGATAATACCATGCACGCTGCTCTACCCAACGGTATTGTTCCGCATGGAGGTGTTTATAGGGATCGGGCAGCAAGCCTGCCTGAAACAAGGTCGCATGCACGCTTGCATTTCGTTCAAGGCCAATCCAATGCGTGGTATCAGGGAATTTTACGGCGCTATCCAGGGGTGTGGAAAGGTGCGTTAAGACCCATCCCCGGCTCAGATCGATCTGCTGCGACGGCTTTCGGGGGTATACATAATAAGGCTGCCAGAGCGTTTCACCTCTGGTGGAATCATTTGCCGGCAGACCGATTAGCGGCGCACCGGATTCGGCAAGATTTTCCCGGCCGATCTGCCCTGCAGCTTTTTCCTGGCCGGAGCCTACAAATACCCACGAGACGAGCAGAAATGTGCCAGCGAGTTTAATCAAATTTAGGTTTATCATGGTATTTTCGTTTAGGCCCATGCATTGATCAGGTCACGAGCTTCTTATCAATTGCCGTTGCGGTCTGTTTCAGCGCCTTTACAATGGTTTTCTCCTTCTTATCGTTCACTCTGGCTTCTGGTAAATACACGCTTAAACTGGCAACCACCAGTTGTTTTTTAGCTATTGGCACCGCATAACCTACAATATGTGCCTCACTGATCTGCTTGGCAAAGCCCTGTTCGATTATTTTCTTCACTTCCCGCCCAAATCCTGCCGCAGTACTTGCCTCCGGCCATAATTCACGTGTAGGCAAGCCATATTGTTTAATAAAATCTTCGCGTTCCGCCGCACCTAATGCGGCTACCAACATCCTTCCTGAAGCACTGCTGAAAACATGTTTTTCGATCTTGGATTTTACCATCAGATCATTGTCAGACATTTCCTGATGAAGCGATACCCGAATATCTTTCCTTCGAACACCCAGGAGACTGGTCTCATTCAGTGCATGCGTTAATTTATACATTTCATCTTTTGCGGCCTTAATCAATTCCTTTTCATACAAAGATTCTCCGCTCAACTGGTAAGCCATGTAACCAATACGATAACCTTTCTTGTGCCCTAATTGCTCAATATAATTTCTGTGAACCATAGTTTTCATAATATTAGCACATGTAGCATGGTTTAATTCCAGTTCATTAGCGATCTCTGTAAGTGAGAATACTTTTTTTGGCTCTTTTGACAGCAATTCTAAAATATCAAAAGCCCTATTTATCACCTGTATCATATTAACGTATTTATTATTAAGGAAATGAATTTTAATATAATAAAAGCAATAATAGTTATTCCGATTAAAAGTAACCTCCTTTATCCTTAATATCTTTGACCGATTCGCCGTTTTTAACCCATTCAAAGATCTGCTTCTCGTTCTTTAGAATCTCTTCGGCCCGGAGAAGCACCTTATAAGCCATATCCCGTGGCACCACTAGAACACCATCGATATCACCGAGTATAATATCTCCCGGTTTGATCGTTACATTTCCGATGATGATCGTGACCTGGTAATGACTGATCAGGCAGCGCCCAAGACTTCCGTTCGAAATGCGGTATTTATAAAACACCGGAAAATCTGCTTCCAAAATCTGGTGGGTATCGCGAATGCCGCCGTCAATGCATGCCGCTTTCACCTTTTTACCTTTGGCCGTTGCCGTCATAACACCGCCCCATAGTGTAGCCTGTTCATCAGCACTGGTGTCCCAAACCACAAAGGCGTCTTCATGCATCTCGTCTAACATTTGCGTTCGGAATTCCATTTCACCACTAATAATGGCATTCGGTGCACTTTTGACGGTAAAAGCCAAGCCCGCAACCGTGCGGTATTCCCGCAAGGGAAGAATGTGATGGGGTAGTGCCTGATTCAAGAGGCAAAACTCTCTTAACACATCGTTAACCGCACCGGTATATAACTTTTCAAACCTTTCGAGCAGTTCTTTATCCGGCACCGGAAAAGCTATTTTTTCATTACGCTCGCGTAATTTAATTAAGGCATCCAGGTTCATCATGCCTACTTCTTTCTTATATTGGTTTATGCTCATATTTTGTTGTTTGTTGAGTTTTTATGCTATTTGTATTTCATTTAATGCTGTTGTTTATCCAGATTTACGTATCAATCGTTAAAGGTGCCGGAGCTATTTTAGGTAGGTAACTATCATTTGCATAGCAAAACTTTACCGCCAAGCCTATGGCCACAGCACCCAATGCATAACTCACGCTTAACATCGAAAAGGCGAATGATAGCCCCCAGAAAGGTTTGAGTATCCCCATTAACAAGGGTGAAAATGAACCGACTAAAAAGGCCATCATCAGCATCACACCTGCAGCCGAGGAACGTATCTTAGGTGCAATCACTTCATACAGTGAAGCAAAAATATTAGCGTCATAAATGCCCCGGAAAACACCGAAAACAAATAAAGTGAGATAAGTTTCGATGATTGTGCCTGCCGCCCCGACAAAGTATATAAAAGGCACACCACAGGCCAGCGCGATTGCTTGCAAGGTCAGTCGGTTTTTGCCCGTCTTCCTAGCTAATCTATCCGATACATAGCCACCAATAATTACCCCCGTAAATGCACCCACATGATGATAAATCATGGAGTTGAAGCCAGCGGACGGAATAGACAGGTTAAATTTTTCTACCAGTAAGGAGGGCATCCAGGTCAGGTAACCGACGTTTACAAATACCATACATCCAAAGGCAAAAGTGAGTAAGAGCACGGTAGGCTTTTTACCAATGATGGCCAGTGTGCTTGCGATGCTTACTTTATCTTCCACCTGTTGAGGCAAATCTTTGGCCATCCGGAGGAAGATCACCACCGCGAGCAACACGCCCATCGCGCCAAAGACGTAAAAAGCATTTCGCCAACCGTAGCTTTCGGCTATCCTGCCGGCAATCAAACCACTTAGCACGATACCAAAGTAAACGGCACTCTGATGTAGTGATAGCGCAAAAGAGCGTTGCTTTTGGTACCTTTCACTGATATAGGCATTGGCCGCCGGTGCATAGAAAGCCTCACCGCCGCCGGTTGCAATACCCCGCAGCAGTACAAACTGCATAACGGTATGGCAAAAACCCGTTAAAAGTGTTGCCGTACTCCAAAAGAATAAACAAAAACCGATCAGGTTTCTGCGACTATAGCGGTCGCCCACAAAACCAGCAATGGGTACCAGCAGGCCATATGCCCAGATAAGTGCGGATGCAATAAGCCCCAGTTCGGTGTCAGTCAAATCAAGATCCACCTTAATTAAAGGCAATACCACGCCGAATATCTGCCTATCTGCCTGGTTGAGAAAAAAAGCCAACCACAGCCATAATAAAGGTTCCCATTTATGTCTATTCTTCATCGCCATAAGGTTTAGCAGACGCAAAACCTGCCTTGGCAAGCCATCCGCCGTCAATGGTTATACTCGATCCCGTCATATACCTATCGTGATCAACGAGTTGTGCCACGATAGCAGCTATATCTTCCACCTCGCCCATTCTGCCTAAGGGAATATGCTGCTCTACCGCTTGCCGCTTCTCCGCATCATGCCAAACAGCTTCGTTAATTGCCGTTTTAATAGCACCTATGACCAAGGTGTTCACCCGGATGCCATGGGGTGCTAATTCCACCGCCACGCCCTTCATTAAGGTTTCCAAAGCACCCTTGGTAGCACCATAGACACTGTGTCCGATTCCAGGCCGTATCGCATTGACCGAAGTAAGCGTATAAATAGCGCCCGGTCGTTCCTGCTCCACCATCTGCAGGGCAATGGCCTGCGTTAATAATACCGTTCCTCGAAAATTGACTTTCGTGAAGTGATCGATGTCCTCTAGCGTATGATCCAAAAAATGTTTTTTATAAGACACTCCTGCATTGTTAACCAGCAAATCTACACCGCCCGATAGCTTCCGGGCTTCGGCTGCCAAGCCCTTTACCTGGCTGGGATCTCCCAGATCTGCTGTCAGCATATGCCCTTCTCCACCCCCTTGCAAGATTTCTTCCAATACCTCCCCGGCCGTTCGTTCATCCCCGAAGTGGTGAAGCAATATGTTCCAACCCTTATGTGCTAACTGTATAGCGATGGCTTTGCCAATTCCGCTGGAGGCGCCTGTTACCAGGGCCGTTTTCCTGTGCTTGCTATGCGCATTCATATTCGCTTATTTGTATCTAGGTATCTATTCAAGTTTAATCACTTGCCTTTTTGCATTCCAGGCATCAACCGTTATTATCGCCTGCTTTCCTTTTACGCTTTCCCGCCAATTGATTTTTAATGTCAGCGTGCGCTCTTCGCCCGGTGCTAACCAAAAATAATTATCATCGGCAACAAAAACCCTTTTAACACCTCCTATATCCACAGTAGTCATAAAGGCCGGCTTTTTTCCTTCATTCTTCACCTTGCAGCTGATGAGCATCAAGCCATCTTCTTCCCGTTGATCAAGCAAAACCAAAGACAATGCAGTGGACGATTTCGCCACACGCGGCTTGAGCCAGGGCCCTTTTTCGAGCGTGATCCAGGGAATAGGCTCCTCCAAATAAGAACGGTATAAAGCTGCATCGTTTAATTGCGCCAGTACGCGCAGGTTATATTGCGACTGCGATATCTTTTTACCGTTTTGATCGAAAAGTTCTACGATCAGGAAAAGAAACCTATCCCGATAATCGTCAGCTATAGCCAAACTATCCATTGCCAGTTCGTGCACACCAGTGCCTTCGGCAATATCCAGCGACTGCTCCCGTACCGCGAGCTCATGGAAAGTATCGTCCATATAAGTTACCCGTATGTTGGCTTTCGGTATGGCTTCATATGGCCCATGCAGCACCTTGGGCGAAAGCCTTATCTGCTCCCCTGGCTTAAAGAGTAAACGTGGCAGATCAAGCATCACATGCGTAGGCTCATAGGTGCGCTTCAGAAAATAGTAGGGTGCCCCCGCCTGACCGAACCAATCCATCAACTGTATAGCAATAACCGGCCAATGCCTTTTGAAGACCCAGGGCATCAAACCGGTGGTTACGGGATAATTTGCCTGAACGCCTTCGGCCATCACCTGATACCATTCACCCGCCCCCACCTGCGATGCCTCGGTAATCTCTTCGATGCTGGGATCTTGCATATTATTGAAATGCGAGGCCCTACTCAACATGCGCGGCACCCGCGCCGGGCCATATTCGGTAAAATGATGGATAAACTCCGGATGCTTTGCAGCAAAATCCTTTTCCCACATTTTTCCCAGACCGAAAAATTCATTGGAATCCACGAGTTCATAAAAGAGCTTTGCTTCCGGCATACTGTGCATACCGGTTTCGGCAATCCAAGGTTCATTCCGGTAACTCACTTTGTACCAATTCGGATCCATATCCGGATAGACATGTGCCGAACCGCCATCCGGAGAGGTGCGCAAAAACAAACGGCTCGGATCAAAAATGGTAAGGTTTCGTTCCAGGATACCGATCGAAGCTGCATTGCCGAAGGAATAGGGGTTGAATTCATTCCCCCCGCACCAGACTACAAGCGAAGGATGATTGCGTAAGCGGATAATATTCTGCACCACCTGTGCTTCCCAGATATCCTGCGGATAGTCTGGCGTATCCTGATTACCGATGGGAAAATCCTGCCATACCATAATGCCCAGCTCATTGCAAAGCTTGTAGAAGGTCTCCGTCTCCAATAAGCCACCGCCCCATACCCGAACGAGCTGCACGCCCATATCTTTCATGGCCTGCAATGCCCATCGGTACCGCTCTTCACTTAAGTCCAAGAGTAAATCTGCAGGCGTCCAATTCATACCCTTTACGAAAATGGGTTTATTATTCACCACAAACTGCCAGTCTTCCCAATTATCGGCTGTTCGCACGGAAGTAGTGCGTTTACGCCCGATACTTCGTACACCATAGTCAAAGTTCAGCTGATCGATTAATTTTCCATCCTGTTCTACAAGCAGTTCCACAGCATAAACATGTGCTTCGCCCAATCCATTAGGGTACCAAAGCTTCGGGTTCGGCAACTTCAGTTGCTTTTCCACCCAGCTTTTCCCCTCGATCACCTCAGATTCCCAGCTCAACGAATGTACCTGCTGCCCATGGCTCAGGAAATTGAGCGTAAGTTGCACATTTTTCTGTAGTGGGGCCAACACATTACCTTTCTCATCGGGGTGGTTGATCTGCGTATTATGCCAGGGATGTAAGGAAAAATCCAGTGACGTTTTGTTGGCAAAAAGCTCGCATGCGAACTGCAAGGTCGCTTCATCCGACGCAATTGCCTCTGTTGTCAAATAAGGTCGTTCCACATGCACGGGCGGTACCAAATCAATGCGCACCTGCTGCCACATGCCCAGCACAAAGAAAGCTTCCGTTCCAGAGCCTCCGCCAATTACCCATGGGCGGACGATCTTTCCACTCTTCCGGGGGTTGAAGCCATTGAATTTGCTGTAATCAAACTCCCCCGAATTGGTGCGGTTGAGTTCGGTAAAATTATCACCCATCTTGCCCCAATTGGCAGCTTTAACCTCCACAACGATCTCATTGCTACCCTCCCAATGCAGTTTATCCGAAATTTCCAGCACCGGCCCGCCAAACATACCTTCGTGCGAGCCAAGCAGCTCCCCGTTTAACCAAACTCTGGAGAAATAGTCGATACCGTCGAAAGACAAAAAAGCGCGCATCTGCTGTTCTCTTTTTGGCATCTCCACCTTTTTGCTGTAATACCAAACCTTTGCCTCTACCCAGCGATATTGTTGTGCATTCAGATGTGCATAAGGATGCGGCAGTTTGCCCGCTTTATAAAGCGACCAATGTACCGAATTGGGCACTTCCGTAGCAAAGGCCTCCTGTTTATCTTTCAAATCATCGAAAGCCTCAATAGGCCGGTCGGTATAAGCCAGCTCCCAGGTTCCGCTGATATCCACCTGTTGCGCGGCAGCTCTCGGGCTAATGCGATAGGGTTGCCAAAGTTCATGTGTCTCCTTATCCGGCTGTGCACAAACTATAGCACAGCAATATATCCACAGTAGGTTAAGCAGTATATCTTTCATTTTAAACGCCATTAATAACCAGGATTTTGATCAGTTGCCGGATTCAACGCTTCATTAAAATTCATCTCAGATACCGGTATGGGCCACAGAAAATGTCTTTCAGCAATATCTTTACCGGTAGCTTCACGAATAATTTCCCGAACCTTTCCCGTACGATTCAGATCCAACCAACGCTTTCCCTCCATTTGCGTTTCATAACCCCTTTCCTGAAGTACCAGATCCAGAAAAGATGCGAGATCATAATCACCTAATTGGAAATCGACTTCACTTGCCTGTGCAGGATTATAACCATACGCTCTTCTATGTACGCTATTCAAGCTTTCGATAGCCTGTGCGTTGGGCGCACCATTTGCGTGTGCGGCCGCCTCGGCATGAATAAGCAACAGATCGGCGTAACGGTACAAAGGATAGTCATTAGAAGCCCCGTTATTGCCCACCGCAGTGGGATCGATAAATTTTTTTGATAGCAGGCTCGTATTTCCCAAGCCGATATCCCATGAATACCAGTTATAGGCCTTGCGGAGATCGCGATCATCCCAAGACTGGTACACCGGATTATCCGTACTGGTGTACAAGGCATAATAGCCACCATTCCCATGCATATCGCTACCCGGGATGTGAAAAAACATGACGGTAAACCAACCTTGGTTATTTCCCAGTTTGGAAAACTTCAGATAAAATATTTCTTCCGGCGTATTGATCACATCCGGACCGTAAATATCGATAAAATCGTCTGCAGTGCTCACCGGAACCAGACTGTAAGGCCCATTGGTGATCACTTCCTCTGCCTTGGCGGCGGCCTCCGCATATTTATGCTGGTAAAAATAAACATCTGCCAGCAAGGTTTTTGCCGCCCACAAAGATGGTTTACCCGCATATGCCGCATTGGTTGGCAGATTTTGTTCTGCAAATAGGAGATCTTCTTCAATTAGGGCATATACGGCCTCAGGGCTGCTTTTAGGTGCAGCTTCCTCCTCTGCATTTGCTTCTGTACGCAGAATCACCGCTCCCCAATGCCGCACCAGAAAAAAATAGTCCAGCGCCCGGATGAATCGTGCTTCAGCCACATAACTGGCGATATCTTCGGCAGATAGGTTCTCGCCATTGGGCGCGTTTGCGATCACTAGATTGGCATTTCTGATAGACAGGTAAAATAAGTTCCACATGGTCTGCGTACGGGTAATGTTCGTGGGGTCCAGCCCTTGAAACTCACTCAAAGGGCCGTAACTGCCACGCCCATAAGCATAATCCACATAAGATTCTACCTGCGGCAGATAGGTTCCGCCTAAACCATCGACATTCCGAAGTGGTGCATAGGCCGCATTTACCGCTGCTTCCACTTCGGCAGGTGAATTATAGAAGTTTTCTACGGAAAGCGATTTGGGCTGCTCTGTCAGTGTCTTCTGACAAGCTGTGAGCAGCATAAGTATGGCGATATAGGATATCGTTTTCATTGTAAATAATTTTTTGTTAGAAATTAGCCCTCATGCCGAACGTAACCGTTTTTGCTGTTGGATAGCTATAATAATCAAAGCCCTGCGCGGTAGAATTACCACCACCGCGGGTATTCACCTCTGGATCCCACCAGGAATACTTCGTAAAAGTTAGCAGGTTCTGGCCACTGGCATAGAGCTGGAAGCCCTTTACCCAGGCCACATTCCATTTATCGACGGGCAAGCTGTAGGCCAATTGAATGTTCCGTAAACGAAGGTAGGACCCATCTTCCACCATCCTATCGGAAACGCGGGCGTTTGATACCCTGCTGATTACCGGGTATTTCGCATTGGGGTTTTCGGGCGTCCAGTGATCATTGTATACCTCCCGGGGCATATTCAACCCAAAATTATAATCCAGTGTGTTGTTGATCTTGCTGATATTGAATATATCATTGCCCTGTGTGCCCTGCAAAAATATGGTAAGTTCTAAGCCCTTAAAACGCATGACCGAATTGAGCCCGTAGATAAAATCCGGATTCGGATCGCCGATATAGGTTTTGTCGAGCTGCGTAATCTGTCCGTCTCCATCCAGATCAGCAAAGCGGATCTGCCCTGCCTCCGTATAACCGTCTTCCAGATAACCCCAAAACCTTCCGATGGGCTGCCCTTCCCGTAAGATATTGGCATAATCGCTGATAAAGGAGACACTAAAATCTCCACCCAGAATATCCCTTCCACCATGTAAACGGAGTACCTTGTTGCGGTTAATGGAAAAGTTGCCGCTGAGATCCCACTCGAAGGCTCCTCCTCGGAAGATATTGGCGTCGATTGAAAACTCAAAACCACGGTTCTGTACGGAGCCAACATTTTGAATGGTATTGGTAAAACCCAGCGAAGCGGGTAAGGCAACCGTATTCAAGAGGTCTCTTGTATTTTTGATATAATAGTCGGCCACTATTCTGATGCGATCATCCCACAAACCCGCATCGATACCAATATCAGTCTGGGCGGTGGTCTCCCATTTTAAATTTCCCGGTAAACGTGTGCCGGGAGCAAACTGATTGAACAAGGCATCATCAAATATGGTCTTGCCACCAATAAGCTGATTGAGCGTAGCATAGGGGCTGATGGCCTGGCTACCCGTAGTACCATAACCCACACGGAGCTTAAGATCCGAGATAAAAGTTATGTCCTTCATAAAGTTCTCTTCTGACAGACGCCAGGAAAGTGCTCCGGAAGGGAAATAACCCCATTTATTGCCTTCACTATAGCGCGACGACCCATCCGAACGAAAACTAATAGTGGCCAGATATTTACTGTTAAAGCTGTAATTTACGCGCCCCAGAAAGGATAACAAGTTGCTATACACATAACTGGATCCGGGTATTCCCGGAATTTCCGCTGACCCCAGATCAGCTGTTTCGGTAATATTGCTCAGAAAGCCCATACCCGAACCCGTGAGATCAGTGGTATAAAAATCCTGATAAGTGAAGCCCGCTACTGCCGAAAGATTATGTTTATCGGCAAAAGTTTTGGTATAGGTGATGGTATTTTCACTCAATTTACTCATATTCTGCGTAGCTGTGACGTTGGCACTTCCCCTGGAATTCTGGAAATTGATACTCGTATAATTATCGGCTCTATCGTCATTGTTCTCTATCCCTCCTGCAATGCGGATGGCCAGTTCGGGTATAGGCCGATACGTCAGGGCCACATTGGCCAGTATACGATTTGAATTTACCCGATCAAAGGTTTCATTAATATGATTGAGCGGGTTGATCAGTACGTTCGAGCCCCATGGGTATACAATCGACAGATCCCGTAAAGAACCATCCTCATGGTAAGGGGTGATGGTTGGATAGGCAGATATTGCTGCCGAGATCATCGAACCACCCCGATTGCCTCCGCCCGAATTCCGCCGGTCTGTTTCAATACGCGTGAGTGTTGCGCCCCCGTCAACACTGAACTTTTCGCTGATCTTATGCTGGATATTGGAACGGAAAGAATAGCGATCGTAGGTACTCCCTTTAATGACACCATCTTGCAAAAAAACACTACCTCCAAGCGAAAACTGTGTGTTATCATTACCACCACCAATAGTTAAATTATAGTTTTGCATCGGTGCAGATTGAAAGACCAAATCCTGCCAATCAAAGCCCTCACCCATGTTATTGATCTCTTCCTGACTAAAGCGTGGATCCAAACCATCGTTAGCCGCTTGCATATTATAAAATGAGGCAAACTCACGGGCATTCATCAGGTCAAGCTTCTTCCGAAGCGTTTGCACGCCATAACTCGCTTCCAGATCAACATTGGTCACCCCGGCCTTTCCTCTCCTTGTGGTGATCAGGATCACCCCATTAGCTCCTCTGGAACCATAGATCGCGGTAGCAGAAGCGTCCTTCAGGATTTCTACGGACTCGATATCCGAGTTGTTCAACACGGTAGGATTGGTTCCCGACATTGGGAAACCGTCTACCACATAAAGCGGCTCGTTGTTTCCCTGTATCGAGTTTGTACCCCTGATACGTACACTGGCACTTGCGCCAGGCGCGCCGGTATTCTGTGAAACCTGTACCCCTGAAGCCCGGCCATTGAGTGCTTGAATAATATTGGTTGTTGGAAAAGCATTAATTTCCGTGCTTTTTACCTGGGCAAGCGAACCGGTAAGATCAGACTTACGCACCTGCCCGTAGCCGATGATCACGAGCTCATCCAATGCATGGGCATCTGTTTCAAGCTGCATATTAACTACCTCCGTGTTCGCTACCGTCACTTCCTGTGTTTTATAACCAACAGATGAAAAAACGAGTGTCTCCCCTACACGCGTTTCCAGTGTAAATTCACCTTTTTCATTGGTTGATGTTCCCCGTTGCGTTCCCTTTACTTTCACGCTCACGCTAGGTAAAGGCTCCTGTGATTGATCGCGCACGGTTCCTCGAATGTTCCTGTCCTGCCCAAACAGCGGAAAATGCACGAGTGCCAGCCAGGCACATATGCCACACGCGAAAAGAATTTTGACATTACTCATAATATGGTTCAATTGGTTAACGGTTAATTTACTATTATAAAATAGTATTTTATATTATACAAATATAAGTAATGAAAAATAATTTGCAAGAAAAAAATACTTTTTCTTCGCTGAGCAAAAAGTAAGCGCCTTAAGACCGTCTGTACGCATAAATTCTGTAACGGAAAAAACAGCTTCGATAATAACGAAGCAATTTCAGAGGCCTTCACCGCCACCTATCGAATTTACGATAGTGTGTTTCCCTTTTGTAGACATTTTGTATATGGCATAATTGAAGAAGTAGATACTTTGTTCCCTTTTCACTTACCTTAAGTTCTTTTTTTTGACTCAACTTTACGGCATAAATCAAATAGAAAAAAATATGAACTCAAAAGCGCAAGCTATTTTAAGCTATTTAGGGATTTTATGGCTTATTGCTTATTTCTGTGGCAAGAAAGAAAGGGATCATTTCAGCATTTACCATTTAAAACAGGGATTGGGGCTTTTAGTGCTAGCCATTATCTTTAACGTTGCCGTACGTCTCATCGCCATGGCCGCCCCATCTGTAGCGTTGATGATCAGTTATGCCGGTATTCTTTTCCTCATCCTGATGGTAATCGGTATTATCCACGCTGTAAATGAAGTAAAAAAGCCTTTGCCGATATTCGGTAAAATGTTTGAAGATAAATTTCCATTTATCGATCAATAAGCATTTGAAAATACACAGATCAACAAGAAAGGTTTTCTTACCGGCTAGCGCTCATCAAGAACTTGAGGGCCCGTAGGAACCTTTTTGTGTTCTACTTATTAATTTAACTAGGTGCTTAACCAATAAATATTATCGTGAAAAAACTAACATTTAAACCCTTTTTAAAGGCAACACTTATCGAAAGATTGCGGGAGAAACTTCCCCACTACAAAATAGTAACCAGCATGGGTTCATTACGAGTGCGCACAAGCGGCTTTACCGTCACCGGAAATGTCCATATAAAAACCAAACCGGGAGCCGGAAAAGTTAAGACCAGCACTAATTTCGATATGGCTTTCTTCTACCTGTTCTTTTCTCTCCCAGTAGGTTTTTATCTATTCTTAAAAAAAGAAAAGATGATAAAACTGGAAGATGAGATCGTACAGGCTTTGAAAGAAATCCTCGAACCGGCGGATTGATTTAACCCATATTTTTCTTCACATCAGGCTGGAACTTTAAGCCTGGCGTTAGCCAGTATAACAATATTATCCGGGAATACCTATAGTTAAATGGAGCCAGAATAACAACTGTTGCAAAGGCTATTCCCGTGTAGAACCATGGCGATTCAATTTCTCCGGCGAGAAAGTAAACCGCAATACAAACCGTAACCAATTCGGCAACAATCATGGCATAACTCACAAACATGGATACATAAAAATAGCCAGGTTCACGTTCAAACCGAAGATTACAGCAAGGGCATGTTTCATTCATTTTCTGAACTTTAAGACCATAAACCTTCCCTTCAAAGATAGAACCTGCTCTGCATCTCGGACATTTGGCCATCAATGCGCTTTGAAACTCCCTGGGTACTGTGTTATCTTTCATCTCTTTAGTTTTTTTCAAAAAAATGCATCATTTACTGGGGTCATTTCACACGGAAAGGTACGCCCTGTTGCCCCCTTTAATTGGTGATAAAGGTACTGCGAGCTCCTAATACCTTTGTAGTGTAATTTATGGTTATCATGGTAGTTTTTACTTATTCAGCGGCAAGCCAGTAACCTATTTAACAGCCACTGAAATAATTTCTGTATTTTGCGAAAGCTTTGGATATTTGGCATTAGCGGCAACTGTAAACAGATACATTCAGATAGATGACAAATAATGGAAATTGCAATATACACACCGACTGAATTATTAAGGCCTTTCATCAAGACTTACAAAATTATCGAAAGCCGGGAAGAACTGGTTAATAGAGTTGTGCCAAGTACTTCATTTGCTATGGCGTTTCGCTTTCGGGGCCAAATTTCATATGTTAACGACACAGACAAGACTGCTTTACCCATCGCAACATTTTCGGGTTTACGAAAATCTGTTCGACTCATTAACTACGCACCTAAAACAGGCGCCTTAATTGTACTGCTTAAAGAAACAGGTGTCTCCGCATTTTTCAAACAACCACTCCACGAAATGTTTGAAGCAAGCGTTTCATTAGATAATTTTTTTCCACAGTCAGAAATTTCAATTGTAGAAGAATGCTTGGCCGAAACCGAAAACAACCAGACAAGAATTGCTATTATCGAACAATTTCTATACTCAAAACTCGCTTACCATAAGCCCGACCCTCTTGTGTCAGAAGCTATCACTAAAATCTATTCAAAAAATGGCATAATTAGAATACGTCAGTTAGCCGATGGTTTATATATCAGTCAGGATGCTTTTGAGAAGAGGTTTAGAAAAGTGACAGGAACTACACCCAAACAGTTTTCTTCCATTGTCAAAATGAAAGCTATCATCCGCCAATATCCGGCACCTTCTTCTTTTCTTGATATAGCACTTGAAAACGGCTACTACGACCAACCGCATTTCAACAAAAACTTTAAACTTTTTACGGGACAAACGCCAACCGACTTTTTCAAATCCACATCGTATTGGTAAATCAATGATTTTTTACAATGATTGGATTGCCTACAGACAGACCTTTGTAACAAAAAAATAAAACAAATGAAATCAGGTCTATTCGCAATTATTATTTGTTTGGCATTCATCAGTTGTAAAACTTCTGCACAGACAAACAGCAGTGCATCACAGTCAAAAAAAAATGAGATGAAACAGTTTAGCGTATTGGTAAGGGTACCCGAAACCTATGGTGGAGAACAGGCAAAATTGGTAAATCCGCAGTGGGATAAATTGCTTGAACAGTGGAAAGAAAAAGGCTTTTATGTTTTGAGCTTCGCTTTCCCGGGCGAAAGTTACACCGTGTCTGGAAGCGAGAAATCAGTAAAAAAAGAAACAGTTCTTTCAGATAACCTAAAAGTCGTGAGTAATATCGTTCTTCGAGCGAAAACAATAGAACAGGCGTTAGAGCTTGCGAAATCCTGTCCCATTCTTATATACGGTGGAAAAGTGGAAGTGCGGGAAATACCCAAGCCAATCAAACTAACAAAATAGGTTGTTCTTTTTCGGTTGACTACAAGTCTTTCGCAAAAATTGTAAGATGATTTTTTGGATAAAGATGACCTGAATGGCGCTATCAAGGCCAAAGAGATCGTCACATCGATGGAAGCCAGTGATGTAAGATTCTTCATTTTTACCGTACCTTTATAAAACTTTGGTTTGTTTATTCAAAAAAATCAACTCAATGAAATTAAAGGTCATTATAACAGGAGCAACCGGGATGGTGGGCGAAGGTGTACTACAGCAATGTATTGTCAACCCCGAAGTAGAAAAAATATTGCTGATCAACCGCAAACCAAGTAGATATTCACATCCTAAAATCGAAGAAATACTACATAGTGATTTCAATGATATTTCAGCAATTGCTGCGCGAACAAAGGATTACGATGCCTGCTATTTTTGCCTTGGTGTTTCTGTCATAGGGATGAGTGAGGCAGCCTACACCAAGGTAACCTATAACCTTACCTTAGATTTTGCAAAAACCTTATCGGCGGTCAATCCGCAGATGACTTTCTGTTATGTCTCCGGAAGCGGCACCGACAGTACCGAAAAAGGAAAACAAATGTGGGCAAGGGTAAAAGGCAGAACAGAAAACGACCTGACGAAGCTTCCATTCAAAGCTGTTTACAATTTCCGTCCGGCTTTTATGAAACCATCGAAAGGTGCTAAAAATATAAAAGGGTTCTACAAAATCATTAATTTACTTTTTCCTTTATTCAGAATATTCAGTAAAACTTATTTTCTCACATTGGAAGAAGTGGGAAAAGCAATGATCAATGTAACTATTGGTGGCTATCCGAAACATGTTCTCGAAGTAAAAGATATCGCTTTGCTTTCTAAGAAGTAGCTGTTGCAAAAATGGTTCGCAGCTGCGAACTATTAGGCATAACTTTAAAGCCTATTCCATGAGAAAAACTGTTTAAAATTTATAAAGGCCTACAAGGGGAAGGCCTGTGGTTTCCTTCACAGAAATTAACAAATTGTTATTTTTCACAAATAATTCAATAACAGGCACTAACAGATTACAATATTCACTATCTTTATGCCATTGAAACAACACCCAAACCCAACCATGTTCATCGGCGCTTTGAAATGGTTCGATAACAAAAAAGGATTCGGTATCCTCGCATTACCGTTTGCGGAAGAACTGTTCCTGCATATCCGCGGATTCCGGGACCGACCGCAGAAAGATATCAATCCAGGTGACGTGATCACCGGAGATAAACGTCCGGATCCAAAACGGGACGGTCATGTGGCACACAACTGCCATGTTCTGGAGCGTCCGGAGGATTGGATGCTTATCATCCAGCTATTGGGCACAACGGATACGGTTAAACTTCAGGATAGACAAAAGAGGGACCACGCCCGTAGCCTGATGGAGCTGGCTGCCGCACAGCTCTTCCGCGGAAAGGATGCCGACGGCATCTTCAGCATGGTGACAGCCTCCTTCAACGGCGACTTTAACCCTTCCCTGTTTATCCCCTATGCAGCCTTCCTTGAAAAAACCATTCACCACCATCTGGATAAAGAACCGGCCTCTGCCCTGCTTTCCAGAATCTTCGCATATTTCGGGACCAGCATTACGTCTGATATACTTTTCAAGGTATGGAAAGCCGGTAAATTCAGTTATATCGGTTACGATAGTCCGGGCGACTATGAGATACCAGAAGAAGTGCTCAATTTAAACGCAACGGAAATCGGCTACGAAGAATTGTTGAGGATCAGTGGATATGGTTTCGGACGGGTTTTCTGTTCCGAATTTGTAAATGCGCTACTTGATGGTGCTGACACCATGCATAGGGATGAAATAGATACCCTGATACCCTATCTTGATTTTTTGGAAAATGAGGACAGAGAGTATTGGAAAAATATTGTCAACAATTGATCCGACCGGCGGACCTTTTGCCTTTATCACTTACTTTCTATTTATTATCCGTTGCTTCGCTTTGTCTGTCAGGGCCATACTTGCCCGCCGGGTGATCCGCTTTATATTGTCCACATTCCTGAAGCGCAGAGCACTCCAGTCCTCGTCTATCGCCACCTGGCGAACCGGTTCGAGGTCGTGCTGTCCGAGGCTTGCCCATCCCGTGTCCCTATTGAAATCACATTTGTACCTTTTAGACGAGCCCTTCGGGTAACAGAACCACAGTACCGCATCCGCTTCCAGTTTCGGAGCAATCTGGCTAATGATACTGTCGATTTCCGATTGTCGGGTGACGTATGCAATCACAAAAGAGATACTTTCTGCCGAATCTGGATCGGTAAGGATGGTTGTCTCCGAAGCCATATCATTCAGCTGTGCCTGGAAGCCCGCAGGGTAGTTGATGGATAAAATGGACTTTTGCCCTTTAAAGTTAAGCTTTTTGAATAGCGTGTTCATATGCCTGTGCCAATTAAAGTTACCTGTAAATATACATAACTTCGGTGGGTGGTTTTTGGTCTATTCCATAATATTTAGAAAAAGCAACGATGGAAGCAATTATACCCATTTATATACGGATATTATTTTGCATATTTGAGCGCTGGCAGCCCTGTTAAACAACAAATAGTAATCTTAGAAATGACTGACCAAATATAAAATAGAACATGAGAAAACTAATAATGTGGAACATCATTACGCTTGATGGTTATTTTGAAGGAACAAAAAACTGGGACTTATCTTTTCACAATACTGTTTGGGGGAAAGAACTCGAGAAACTTAGCATTGACCAATTAAATTCGGCAGACTATCTTGTTTTTGGACGAATAACTTATGAAGGGATGGCCGCTTACTGGACAAAAGCAGAGGGAGAAATAGCCGAGTTGATGAATAATATTCCCAAGCTTGTTTTCTCGAAAACATTGAAATCGATAGATTGGAAGAATTCAACGTTAATTACGGAAAATGCTTCCGCTAAAATTTCCAAACTAAAAGCCCAAGTTGGTGGAGATATTTATGTGTTTGGCAGTGCCGACCTTTCCGGGACATTTATCAACGACGATCTATTTGACGAATACCGCATTGGGGTAGCTCCGGTTATTTTGGGAAGTGGGCGACCGCTGTTCGGACAGAGAGCATCGCCTAAAAACTTATCTCTTGTTTCTACACAACAGCTTTCGACGGGTGGTGTTGTTTTAACATACACCAAATGAAATCCGTTACACTACATAGAATAACGTTTATTGAAACGATTGGGAGACCAGCAATTTAGTAATACGATTTTCTAAAATCTTCAGGATTTATACCTGCATACTTCCTGAAAAATTTAGAAAAGTAAGCGTTGTCTGTGAAGTTTAATTCATAGGCGATCTGACTTATTGTAAGCGTATTATTCACTAATAGCCGCTTGCTCTCCAATATCACGCGGTTACGGATAAGCTCTCCTGCAGATTGCCCGAGCACCTTGTTGCATACGGCGTTTAGGTAATTTGAAGTGATATTAAGGGCTGACGCATAATCTTTTGGAAGGCGTGTAGACTTGAAATCCTTTTCTATTAAACGTTTAAAGTCTCTTATAAGGCTGTTATGTACAGTGGCAGATTTAACTCCTGATTTCTTTGCAACAAATCTGCCAACGGTAAAGAACAGCTTGAGGGCAACCACTCTAAAATGATCCGTATCTTTTCGCTCTAAATGATCATTCAGATCAAGCATTTCGAGGAATAATGCTGCTAAACTATTGCTAACAGCAACAGGTAGATTGATTACGGAGTTTTTGGCATCGCCTTCAAAAAACGGGAAAGATTCCAGATAATCCGCTTGATGCAAAAAGGATTGGAAAAAATCCTGATTAAAATTAAGGACATAGCCTTCAACCTTCCCTTTGAAATCCCATTGATGAAATTGGCCGGGTGTTAAAAAATAAATCTGGTTGGGCAACACGTCAAATTTCTTAAAATCTATAACATGACCGCCCGATGCCTGTGTAAAGAAACCTATATGATAAAATGAATGGCCATGGGGTTGAAGCAACTTCTGGTGCCTTTTAAGATAAGGTTCAAATTCACTTACCAAAAAACCTTCTTTTGAGAGATGTAGGTTTTTGATATCATAAACCGGAAGCAAATTACTCATTTCTTCAATTCTTCATTATTATGTCTCGTTAAAGATAACAATTTACCTTATTTTAGATTCATGGCACTTTACTCCACCCATTTAAAAAATCAATTGACAATCAAATGCACATTAAGAAAAGTTTATTATTGCCTTTAATGCTGTTCAGTACAGCGATATTATATGCACAAGAGCAGCGTAAAGTAGTTTATATCATTGCCGATGGCATTTCAGCCGACGTTATTGAACAGGCGCAAACGCCCAACCTCAGGGAAATCAGTACTCAGGGCAGTTATCTCCGCGTCTATCAAGGTGGAGAGGCAGGTGCTTATAACGAATCGCCTACCATATCGGCCGTTGGTTACAATAACATATTAACCGGTGTTTGGTACAACAAACACAATGTTCCGGACAATAACATTGAGGCTCCGAATTATCATTATCCCTCTATCTTCCGTGTGCTGAAAGATGCCTATCCCGAGAAAACCATTGGTATCTTCTCGAGCTGGCAGGATAATCGAACAAAACTTATCGGCGAAGGGCTTCCAGCGACCGGTAATATTCAGATGGACTATGCTTTTGACGGACTAGAGTTGGATACGCTGCGTTATCCGCACGACAAAGAACGCCAATTTATGTCGGTTATCGACCAAGCTGTTAGCGAAAATGCGGCAAAAACCATTCAGGAAGAAGGGCCTGACCTTTCTTGGGTATACTTAGAATTTACCGATGATATGGGCCATATGCATGGTGATAGCCCTGCTTATAGCGCCGCTGTGGAAAAAATGGATGCACAGGTCGGCTTAATCTGGCAAGCCATCAAAAAACGGGCGGCGGATACCGGGGAGGACTGGATGATTATGATCACTACAGACCATGGCCGGGACGAAAAGACCGGCAAAGGTCATGGCGGACAAACTTTTCGGCAGCGATCTGCCTGGCTGGTCTGCAACAAAGTATTGGAAAATCCATATAGCCGCTATGGTAAGCCATCGGTAGTGGACCTCTACCCCACCATCGCCAACTTTCTAAACATCGAGATCCCAAAAGAGAGCTTATGGGAACTTGATGGTGTTACTTTGATGGATGACATAGCCATAGCTCATCCCCAGGCATATTATTTCCAAGAGCAGTTAGACATCAGCTGGACGGCACTGGATGATAACGGAGAAGTAAATATTTGGATAAGCACAACGAACAACAAGAAAACGGGCGGTTCAGACCACTACCAACACATAGGCGCCTTCCCATTACGGGATAAGCATGCCGTGATCCCGGTGAAAGACTACCCTTCAGATTTTTACAAAGTGGTTCTGGAAACCGAAAAAAACACCGTTAACCGATGGATTGTTAATGATAGTCATTAACTATTCGCATTTGCACATCACCTTTGTTTGGGGATTTGAATACAGGGTGGCTGGTTTATTCAGTAATATTGGTAAGAAAATCCGTAATTCATATAACACCAGTCTGTCGATTTGTTGGGAAATTTGTAGTGTTATGGAAAAAGGTCAGCTGTTGGTTCTGTTAGAAAAGTTTGTCAATGGTCATTGTACACAAGAAGAGGAAACGATCATTACAGCATGGTACGAGTCTCTTGCAATATATAAGCTGGACCCAACCCTGAAAATACTGATTGAGCCTATAGAAGCACGGATATGGAAAAGCATCCGAGAAAAAACAAAACCAAAGTATCAGAAAGAACATTAATCAAAGCTCATATCAGCAGTGCATGATATAAAATGCCGGCCAAGCTAAACTTTGTTAATCAAGCACAAAATTTTTCAGAAATCTAATAAGCACTGAATATTATATGGTATGATGTTTATATTTGCTCACGAATAGCATCTTGTGAAGATCAGATACCATGGAACCTGAAGCATTTAACCTTTGTAGTTTAGAACCCATTCACGTCCCCGGAAGAATTCAGGGGCATGGCGTGTTGGTCGTCATTGATCTTGACGGCACGGTATGTTTTTGCAGTGAAAATACCGATACACTCTTCGGCATTCCAGCTCGGGAGCTTGTAGGAAAGCCATTTACGATATTGAATAGGGTATTGGGCAAAAAAGATGATAGTGCCTTTCTGCAGCATTTAATTGAGCTTGCACATCAGGAAGAGCAGTTTCAGCCCCTTAACCCTTATATCGTAAAAATTAGCGGTAACTCCTGGAATATGATTCTTTCAAAGTCGTCTAGCTATTACCTATTGGACTTCGAACCACAATATTCTGACCTGTCTTTCGATATGGAAAGCCATGTTGGTAGCGGTCTTTCTGAAATGCTTGCCGATAAGGCGCTTCAGAAAGTGCTTGAAAACTCCGCTACGCAGATCAAGAACATCATCGGTTACGACCGGGTCATGATCTACAAGTTCCATACAGACGGACATGGTGAAGTTGTTGCCGAAGAAAAAAATACAGACATGGAGAGCTGGCTCGGTTTACATTATCCAGCTTCAGATATCCCCCAGCAGGCAAGAGCGCTTTATAAGCAGAATTGGACAAGGTTGATAGCAGATGTTCATGAAGAAGACATCCCCATCATAGGACTTCGGGATGAGTTGATCGATCTAACCTATAGCACGCTGCGCGCGGTCTCTTCCGTACATATCCAATACTTGAAGAACATGGGTGTTGCGTCAAGCTTCAGTATTTCCATCCTCGTTGATGGTGAATTATGGGGCCTAATAGCCTGTCACAACTATACCCAGCGCTTCATCAACTTCAGGCAAAGGGAAGCAGCCAAACTTATTGGACAAGTGCTGAGCTCTTGTATAACGCTCCGTAGACAAGAACTGTATAATACAGACCGACAAAGGCTACAGCAGGTGGTTGGTAAAATTACCCGTGAACTATTTGAAAGCAAACCGATCCCTTGTGCCATCAAAGCGAACGCACAGGAGTTAATGGAAACTTTTTCTGCATCCGGACTAGCTTTCAAATACGAAGGCGAACTCCATACCTTCGGAGATACACCGGATACACAAATTTTGAATCGTTTTTGCCAGATGGTCGCCGCTACACCAAGCACAAATATTATCGCAAGCACCAAAATATCCAGTGACTTTCAAGACATTCCTCTAGCTCATGGCAAGCATGCAGGTCTGTTGGCTAACTGCCTGAATGAAAGCCTGAAAGACTGCCTACTGCTGTTCCGGCAAGAGAAACTTTTCCATATCAGGTGGGCAGGAAACCCAGAAAAAATCGTCAGGCGCGATGCCAATGGACTCCCCTTTATTTCGCCACGGAATTCTTTTGCATTGTGGACTGAACAGGTCAGGTACACCTCAGAAGAATGGTCGGTAGCCGAGAAGGACGCACTATTGCAATTGCGGCATGAAATCAATCTGGCAATATCCAGAAGAGCTAATGAACTTCGGTTAATGAATGAAAAGCTCCGGAAGGCCTATGCCGAACTTGATTCTTTCGCCCATACCATATCACATGACCTCAAAACACCTTTAACGGCCATCAAAGGTTTTGCAGACATCATATCGCGCAATGCTCAGGTACCACAACAGGCCCAGATGATGGCTGATCGGATCAAGTCCAGCTCGGAAAAGATGCACAGCATGATAGAAACCGTACTCGATTATTCGAGAATAGGCCAAAAGCGTATACAGCAAGAAACCATTAATATGCATAACCTGATCCATGATATTTGCGGGCAGGTTATGATCGGGAAACCGAATGAGCATCTCACCCTCGAAGTGCTCGAAACACCCGATATCAAGGGAGACCCGATTATGATCTTTCAGGTTTTCCTCAACGTTATTGAGAACGCTGTAAAGTATTCCCATAAAGTGGCTTTTCCGAAGATAGTTATCGACGGCGTCTCGGACGAAACAACAACAACCTATAAAATAACCGATAACGGCATAGGAATTAAAGCACGAGAGCAGCATAGTATATTTGATCTTTTTAGCAGAGCGGGAGATCCATCTATGTTCAAGGGAAGTGGCGTAGGCCTTTCTATTGTGAAAAAGATCATGACCCGACATGGTGCTGAAATAGCTGTAAACAGCGAGGAAGGAGTTGGCACCACATTCATGCTCAGGTTCCCCCATGTTCCTAAAATGGCTTAACCCCAAGCTTGCTGTAAATCGCCTGAAACTTAAATTGAAGAGGCCGCAAACATTTAAGATCAATTTAGGTTTAAGAACAGTGCGAGAAAGCTAACTGGGGTTTCCATATATGAACAGATCAACAAAAAAGCTGGAGAAAATAGGCCGGGATGTTAAAGTAACGGCCAGAGCTGCAGGGCTGCGTTATGTATCAGACAGTTCTCCCGGCTATACCAGGGAGCAAACAGCCAAGGGAATCCGTTATCGTGATCCCGAGGGCAAGCTTGTTCGTTCCAAATCACTGATTGAGCGTTTCACTAAGCTCGTCATACCACCGGCCTATCAAGACGTATGGATTTCGCCCATTGAAAATGGCCATCTGCTATTTACCGGAATTGATGCTGCCGGGCGTAAGCAGTACCGATACCATTCGGCCTGGAACAAATTAAGGAATCAGACCAAATACCACCGGATGCAGCTGTTTGCTTCATTTCTAAGCGATATACGGGCTCAGGTAGACAAAGACCTCCGTAGGCAGAAACTGGATCATCAGAAAGTAGTCGCTCTAGTGGTACGGCTCATGGAGCTTACCAGTATCCGGATAGGGAACAAAAGCTACAAAAAACTGTACGGATCGTACGGACTAACCACCATGCAGGACCGCCACGTAAAGATCGACGGTTCTGAGATGAAGTTCGAATTTAAGGGTAAAAAAGGTATCCTTCAGAAAATTGGGTTGCAAAGCAAAAAATTGGCAAGTTTAGTTAAACAATGCAGGGATATACCCGGAAAAGAACTTTTCCAATATTATGATCAAGATCAACAAAGGCAATGTGTGGATTCGGGCGATGTTAACGAGTACCTGAAGAAAATCACCGGCGAAGATTTTACGGCAAAAGATTTCCGCACCTGGGCGGGCAGTGTAAGTGCCCTGTATGCTTTTAAAGAAGCTGGTGAATACGAAACCGTTTCAGAATGTAAAAAGAAAATAGTAAATGTAATAGATGAGGTAGCCATTAATCTGGGCAACACACGCACCGTATGCAAGAAATACTACGTGCATCCGTCTATCATCAAAAGTTACGAAGAAGGCACCATATATAAGTATATACGTAATCTAGACGAAAATGACCAAGCGAGCCCTGCTGAGCTCAATTTGGCCGAAAAAGCCTTACTGGAGCTATTGTCTGATGAAAAATAAGCTTAACAGCTTTATTTAGATCCAGGCATGCTCGTCCACCATTTTCTCGATCTCTTCCCGATCTTTCACTCTCGAAATAGCATATGCCAAGCGGTCCTTCAAATTTCTAAACCGCTCCAGCTGTTCTCCAGTAGCTTCCTTAAGTCCCTGAGCCAATTCCCGCACCGAATGATCCACCTGTTCTCTCGTTTCTCTTCCCCGTAATGGTGCGAACAACATGCCAATGGCCAACCCCGTAGCTACACCCCCCAAAAATGTAATCAGTTTTCCCATTTATTTCCTCTTTAAATAATAAAACGTTGATTCTAGAACAATATTTTGACGCATACTGTTTGCTATTATTGAACAGAACTAAAAATAAAGCGTAGAACCTGCAGATGTTTTATCTGTTTTGAACAACGAAGAAACTGACGAACAGGCAACAGCGCATCGCTAACAGAGGTATGAAATCCAGATAGCAACCAATCAAACCAAACATTGGGAAAGCCCAGCGAAAAGTCTGGAAAAAGATATTGATAAAGATCGGTATGATCAGTTTCAACAGACCACCTCGAACCTTAACGCAGAAAACATAAAAACAGCCTTTAAAAAAGCTTTAAAACTATCGGAAAAACTCTTTGAACAACTGGATGTTGACCGCAAACTGAAGCAGGTGCTGATAAGAATCGAATAGCAGCAACCATTAGGTTATTTCACAATTAGCCTCAATGCACATATGATAGATGAGCAAAACTTTCCGATTACAAACCTATCACGGGTACAACTAGGTAACACTGAGTAAAAAACAGGATAAATCCTGTATCATTTACATGTTTTCTCCTCTAGTAATCCGTGCGAAAATGTTGTCTCTTTACACAAGTTAATAATCTAGTCTACCAAATAGTATAAGAAACATGGAAAAGCACTACGGTGAAATTATTGAGAAAGTAATGAGAAGAAATGGCTACAGCATCAGCGAAGCCGCGAGAATAATGAACGTAAATAGAAGGTCTATTTATAACTGGTTTGATCAACCAAAGCTTAAAGATCAGATCATTTTTAAGATTGGTTGTGCGCTCAAGTACGATTTCTCTGTTGAGTTTCCAGAGCTCTTTTCGAGTGAGGATTTTCAACGGGCATTCAGTGCAAGCAAAACTAAGCAATCAGCTATCAGGGATGAAACAGAGAAAACCTCTTTCTGGAAGGATAAATACATCCAATTATTAGAAGAATACAATAATATGTTAATGATGCGTAGTCAAAATGGCGTACAAGCGCACGCGATGTAAATGTTAAAGGACGGTATTTAATACGCTATCGATCGTTGTCAATGATCTTTCGTTTTTTCGATATACGAAAGATCAATCAATAATAACTGAGTTTGCAGCGTTTATCTGACGATGTACTATTTTAGTTTGATTTGAATATATTCTTCCTCTTTTTCCGGTCGGTGCCTATCAAATAGCCAAAAGGTTTTAAGGTGGGAATATGGTCACATATGATCTTTACCATACCCAATAAGGGCAGTGCTAAAACCATTCCTCCAATTCCCCAAATCAATTCCCCCAATACCAGCGCCAAGATCGTGAACAAGGGGTTAATATTCACTTGGTCGCCCACTACCAAGGGTTCCAAAATGTAGGTCTGTATAAATTGCACAAGGCCATAAACCAATATTACCCCAATGATCATTTCGGTTCCTCCGCCCTGCGTCACAACCGCCAGTACGGTAACCGAAGTACCTGTTAAGTTCCCTATAAACGGAACGATCTCCAGTAGGCCGCATAAAATGGCAAAAAACAAGGCATTCTGAATGCCAACGATACTAAAACCTATGCCATACAATACCCAAAGTATAGCAATCATAACAGCCAATCCGCTCAGGTAATGTTTAGACACATGAACAGATCTCGTGATGATTTTCTCTGTTTTCAGCTTATCGCTATCTGCTACCAGCTTGAGTATGAAATTTTTGATGCGTGAACGGTACAATAGGAAGAGAAAGGTATACACCAACACCAACAGTGTTTTTACCAATACATCCGTTGTACCACTCACGAAGGCCATCAGCATATCGGCCGTGTCGCCTGTAGATTTTTCCGTCTGTTTAACTAAATCCTCTTGCTGATCGGCAGATATGCCCAAGGTATTATCGATCCATTTTTTCAGATTTTCAAATACATTTAGCAAGCTATCTTTCATACCCGTAATACCTTCTGAAAAATCGCGAAGGCGCCAGGCCAACAGCGCTAGAATTGCAGCAATTGCAACGACAATGATCAGCACAGCGATAAGGGATGATAAAGACCGCTTTATTCCCCTCCCTTCCATTTTATTGGTCAACCCGATCATTAACGTTGCCAATACCCCAGCGAAGGCCACGGGGAAGAGAAAAGGCTTTCCAAAATACAGTATCAGGAAACCCAGTATGATAAATAATAACTGATAGCTAGCGCGTTGGATGTTTAACATAACATATATACGACAAAATTACCTGTAGATTTTCTTAATAAGCAATATGAATTACTAAGAGATGAACAGGATGCAGATAACATTGTTTTGTTGATTAACTTTATTTTTAACTCGCGCTAGTCTACCAGATGTTTCATTTATTTTGGGTTAATGGCCATGCGCATTTCCGCCGTCCAACTTCCCTTGCAAAAAGATTGCCCCTGAAATAACCACCCGGCTTTTTTCCTGCAACGGATCGATGGACGTAACCTGCGTAAACCCCATTGCACTAGTCCCTTTTTTAACTTGTTTCCGTTCTAAAAGATACCGCACCTCCCGCTTCCCCCCCTGCTCGAGCGTAGCCGTATCCAGCAGCGCAAAAACGTAGCTGTTACCATCCTTATCTACGATTGCGGCATTCGGTACGGCGGCGACCAGGCTAGTCTCAGTCCCGAGCAGTGCGGTAACCCCCATCCCATCAATATATCCTTTACGGTCACCCGTGATGCGGGCATGTACGGCAACCGCTTTGTTTTCGCCCTCAAAGGAGCTTCCCACCCGGTCTACAACTGCTTTTCCCTTGCGGTCCGCATCATTGGAAAGGGAAAACTCAACTTCCTGGCCAACTTTTACCCTGCTGAGATCCTTTTCATATATATAGAGATCCAGGTCTACCTGATCATTATCCACAATATTAGCGAGAACCGCTCCAGCATCTGCATTCGCTCCGAGTTCCGTTTGGAGCTGGGATACCGTTCCGGAGGCAGGTGCGGTAATGGAAATCCTGTCCTTTATTTTCTCGGGTGTCAACTGGTCTACGTTTATACCTGCCAGCGCCAGTTGCCGCTCCAACGAGGCAATCCTAACTTGCTGCTGCTTCAGCTGCGTCTCCACTTGCTGAAAATTTTTCAAAGCGCCTGCATTTCCCTCCACCAGTTCTTCCTGACGGCTGCGTTCCAGCTTTGTCAGAGCCAGCGCATTCACAAGCGTTAGGTACTCTTCTTGCATAACAATGAGCTGCGGATTCACCACGCTGGCCAAAACCTGACCTTTCTTCACGATATCTCCCGGCGCAACTAAAATATGCTGTATCCTCCCACCGAACAGGGAAGTCACCGCCGCCTTATGCTGATTATGAACACGGATAAATCCAACAGCTTGGATGCCTTCCGATAAATGCTTAAGCTCGACAGTACCGAGTTCAGCTCCCAAGGCCTCCAATTGGCTCTGAAATATCTCCAATGCTCCTCCCTCCTCCTTTTCTTCTGCACGTCTTTCTGTGGCCTCAGCCCCACCTTTGGTGGATGGTTTGGTTTGACAAGCTACAGCCAAAAGAAAAAACAGGCTGTATATCATAGTGCTATAGGTTTTCATATTTATTTCTTTCAATTTAATTTCCAATATAGTAGTTGATTTCTGCTATCGCCTGATTGAGGCGTTTAAGTGTTTCCAAATATTGCAAGCGTGTATCGAATCCCTGTTCAACATTTTGCGTGTAGGCCACATAATCCATTTCGCCCTTTCTATAACCTAACTGCGTAGACGCAATAAGTTCATCCGCCTCAGAAATTCCTTCAGATTCGTAAAAACCAACGGCTTCAGAAAGTTGCCGATAATAGCTGAACTGCTGACTGAGTGCCGCCTTTAGGTCATTAGAAATTTTCTCATAGGAATAGTCGGCGGCGGTACGCTGTAAAACCGCGGCTTTCACCCTCGCTTTTTGTGCGGATAAGTTGAAAATCGGAAAAGCGAACCCAAGAGAAACACCTGCCATCCGGGTATGCTGCCCATATGCTTTGTTAATACTTTCCGGGTTCCAGTTTTGAAGGATCAGTTGATGCTGATAACCCAAGGTCACATCGGGCAAAAAACCCGTTCTTTCCTTCTTCACGGAAGCTTCAGCAACCGTTATCTGCTGGCGGGCAAATGCCAGGAGCGGATTTCCCTGAAGATCCGATGAATCGGGAACTTGAAGCAGTGGAAGTTTGAAACGGGGCCGTGGTGCAACTTTCGGAGGTTCCTGTGTATTCAGTAACCTTCTTAACTCCTGGTCAGCCGCTTCCGCTGTTGCTTTTGCCTGCTGTTTCATCAGCTGCAGCTGCCGGTAGCGGTTAGAAGCCGCCAATAATTCGGTTTTTGCCGTCTCTCCGGTTTTGTACCGCAGATCAGCAATTTTTAAAAACTCATTTAACAGGCTATCCCGTCTCTCCCAATGCCTCAGCACCGCCATGGCATACTGCAGATTTGCATAGGCCACCCTCACATCACGTATCAGTTCGTTTTTGGTCAAATCGAGCTGACGGCTGGCCAACCCGGTCTGTGTTTTCAACAAACGCTTGTTTGCTCGGTAAACACCAGGTAAATTAAAGATCTGTGCAATACCTATATTATTATCCGGACTTGCTCCCTCAAGCGGCGACTGATCCGCCGAAAGGTTCAGGTTGACCGGATCAAATGCCGTGCGCTCCAATACCTTCTGGCTGAGGATATTCGCATCAGCCTCTTTCAGGCCTGGATTATTTTTCAACGCGATTGCAATTGCCGCATCTAGATTGCCCAGGGTATCGCCTGTAGTCTGACCAAAGACCTGAGAAGTACCTGCACCAGCAAGCACCATAAACAGCAGCACTGTAGCCTTCTTCATGGCATACGAAGTGCCAAGCGCCTTGAAACGGTTAAATATCAGGTAAAGAATAGGTAAAACAAATAAAGTTAGAAAGGTAGCCGATATCAAACCACCAATTACCACGGTGGCCAATGGTTTCTGCACCTCAGCTCCTGCCCCTGTAGAAATGGCCATGGGAAGAAACCCGAGGGAGGCCACCGTCGCGGTCATCAGTACAGGGCGCAAACGCGTCTGTGCACCTTCCAAAATGCGTCGGAGCAGACTTTCATGGCCGGATTTCTTTAACTGATTGAACGTACTGATCAGTACAATCCCATTCAGAACAGCCACACCGAAAAGCGCTATGAAACCAACACCGGCCGATATGCTAAAAGGCATGCCTCTGAGTTCTAGGGCCAGCACCCCGCCTATTGCCGACATTGGAATCGCCGTAAATATGAGCAGCGCGTCTTTCACGGAGCCGAACGTAAAGAATAGCAGCGCAAAGATGGATGCCAGCGCAACCGGCACGGCTACCAAGAGTCTTGACCGGGCTTCCTGCAGATTTTCGAACTGACCGCCGAAGGTATAAAAATAGCCATCGGGCAATTCCAACTCACTTTCCAAGCGACTGGTGATATCATCCACCACGCTCTGTACATCCCGACCAACTACATTAAACCCAACCACGATACGCCTTTTGGCGTCGTCCCGACTGATCTGTGCCGGCCCCTCTTTAAACTCGATCGCCGCCACTTGTGAAAGTGCTACCTGACCTCCACCAGTTATGGGAACATATAGATTCCGAACATCGTTTATGTTCTGCTTGGCCACACTGTCGAGTCGCACGACGAGGTCAAAGCGTCGTTCATTTTCATAGATCAACCCGGCGGAGGCACCGGCGAAGGCCGTGCTTAACGCTGCATTTAAATCCTTGATGGTTACACCATACTGTGCAATCCGATCATAGTCATAGGTAACCGTAATCTGCGGCAATCCCGAAGTAGGCTCAGCAAGAACACCCGACGCGCCGTCAACTCCGCCCACGATTTTGGCCACCTGCTTCGCGTAAGTCTCTAAGAGATCCAGGTCCTCGCCAAAAATCTTTACCGCAACATCCTGGCGTATTCCGGTCATCAGCTCATTGAAACGCATCTGTATGGGTTGATTGACTTCGATGTAGACTCCCGCTAATGCTTCCAACGCTTCCTCCATATCCGCTGCCAATTGCTCATAACTTCTTCCACTGGTCCATTCGTCCTGATCTTTCAGGATGACCATCATGTCGGAAGCTTCCGGCGGCATCGGATCGGTTGGCACCTCTGCTGAACCTGTTTTGCCAACAACCATTTTGACTTCGTCAAAACCCCTGATCATCTGGGCCGCTTTCATCGAAGTTTCAATGCTCTGTGAAAGCGAAGCCCCTTGCGGAAGAACGCACTGGAAGGCAAAATCACCTTCTTTAAGTTGCGGAATAAATTCAGCACCCATTTTGGAGAAAACATAAGCGCTGGACAGAAAGATTACCAGTATTGCGCCCAGCACCCAATAGCGCACGCGAAGGGCACGCTTGAGCAAGGGCATATAGACCTGCTGAATCTTCTCCATCATGTGATCCGAGAAAGTCTTTTTCAAGCTTGGCTTTTTGGACAAAAACAAGACGCACATCATCGGGATATAGGTCATGGAAAGAATTAATGCGCCAAGAATGGCGAAGCTCACCGTTTGTGCCATCGGGCGGAACATTTTCCCTTCAATTCCGCTGAGCGTCAAGATCGGAATATAAACCATCAGGATGATGATTTCCCCAAAGGCTGCGCTGGTGCGGATCTTAGCAGCAGATTCGTAAACCTCTCGATCCATTTCCTCCTGGCTTAAGCGCAGCACTGAGCGCCGAAGCCCGAGGTGGTGCATCGTCGCTTCCACTACAATGACCGCTCCATCTACGATCAGACCAAAATCTATGGCACCCAAACTCATCAGGTTGGCGCTCACGCCGAAAAGCCGCATCATCGACAGGGCAAAAAGCATAGAGAGCGGAATGGCCGAAGCAACAATCAACCCTGCTCTCAGATTACCTAAAAACAAGACGAGCACGAAAATCACTATCAGGGCACCTTCAATCAAATTGCTTTTTACGGTATTGATCGCCCGTCCAATGAGATCCGTGCGATCTAGGTAAGCCTCCATGACAACATCCTCTGGAAGCGACTGCTGAATCGTCTCCATCTTTTGCTTGACTGCACGAACTACTTCAGAACTGTTGGAGCCTTTGAGCATCATTACCACTCCACCAACAGCTTCGCGCTCCCCATTGTACGTAAGGGCTCCGTAACGTACAGCACCTCCAAATCGTGGAGTCGCCACATCTTTGATCAGGATCGGCGTACCCTGACTATCTTTCCGGACGACAATATTGCCCACATCTTCCAGGCTCGTTGCCAGCCCCAAAGAACGGATATAGAAGGCGCTGGGCTTCTTATCGATATACGCGCCACCGGTATTTTCATTATTATTCTGCAGCGCATTCATGATATCGCTAATGGTGATATTGTACGACTGCAGGCGATCGGGCCGTACGGCAACCTCATATTGCTTTAGTATCCCGCCAAAACCATTGATCTCCGCCACACCGGGTGTACCATAGAGCTGGCGTGCAACGATCCAGTCCTGCATGGTGCGCAGATCGGCAGAGGAATATTTGTTTTCAGCTCCGGGTTTTGGATGAATAATATACTGATAGATTTCACCGAGCCCGGTACTGATGGGCCCCAGCGACGGCTCGCCTATGTCCGGCGGGATCTGACGTTCAGCCTCTTGTAGTCGCTCGGAAACCTGCTGCCGTGCCCAATAAATATCGGCACCTTCTTCAAAGACCACGGTGATGACCGAAAGACCGAATCTGCTGATACTTCGAATTTCGACAAGCTCAGGTACCGTTGCTACCGCAAGCTCAATAGGAAAAGTAACTAAACGCTCCACCTCCTGTGCGGCCAAACTTGGCGAGGTGGTAATAATCTGTACCTGATTATTGGTAATATCAGGCAGGGCATCAATGGGCAGCTTAGTTGCCGACCAGAGGCCCCATATCATAAGGGCAAGGGTAAACACACCAATTACCAACTTATTTTTTATACTGAAAAATATAATACGATTTAACATAAAAAACTACACTTAAGTCCAAGAAAAATATGGATAGTGTAGCTATGAAAAAGTAGAACCTACACTATCCTTTTAGTTGAAGGTTGTGTAGTGACTGAGGGGGTTGCCATATACCGGATGCAGCGGATTGCGGTTCACCGGCATGAACCAGAAAGGCCAAAGTCTCGGCATCGCCTGTGTATACCGGTAGCTGTAAGCGATGGCTTAATATTTTCACATGGCTAACGGTAGAGCAGTGCGAAGAGTGGGAATGGTCGCAAGGAAACTCATGGTGACCATCTTCATGCGATGCATCATGCTCCTCCCCGCCGGCCAAGTGTTCTGCAAAAAAATCCAGCGCAGAAATATCACCATGGCTTTCCAAATGATGGGCATAATGAAGGCCAAATGAAGCGGCAAATAGAAAAGCATCCTTCGGTACGAATACCCAAAGAAGCATATACATGATCAAAAGCTTTCCTAAACGCTTCATTTCCTATGCAAAGGTAGTTAATGCAATTAATAAAAAAAACTTTACATTCCAAACTGCCTCCATGCTTTATACTGAATCCCTTTATAACAATCGTCTTTATTGACCATATATAATTGGTTTTCGATACGACACTCATTTAGGATTCTTTGATTTTAGAAGCGATTTTACCCATCAAATGAACATATGTTACTTATACTTGATCGGATTGTTTCGCCGAACACTTGTACCTAAGTGTTAACGAAGAATGCCATCACTCTATGTTTCGGGATAAGCAATGCATTTCAGGGTGGCACAACAACGCCAGAGTATATAACTAAAAACCAAAAAAAATTCAATATGTCTTTGTTTTAAACATTATTATCCTCCTTTTAAACATTTTTACTGACCTCCTATCCGCAAACAAACTAGCTTTGATGTAATCAATTATTAAACAGCGAGCCAGTTTTAGACACCAGATTTTACGTTGCCAACCATAATTTGCTATTGGACAAACAGATTGAACTGAACCGACCTGATTTTTAAACTGCACGCCATTACGGAAAATTAAAATTAATTAATCTCATGAGAACACAGTTTCTAAGGGCTGCACTTTACATCGCAGCATTGCAGCTGACCACAGTGGTCCACGCGACCCCTCTCGTGCCGGAAGGAGTCATCAGAAAAGCATCATCTGAAACCGCCACGCTTGGTGAAAAAACCGATTGGCCCATTAGAGGCGCCGTTTCGGATGAAACTGGGCAAGCACTTTCCGGAGTAAGTGTTACCATCAAGGGCGCAATAGGCAGTACGTCTACCGACCAAAATGGTGCATTTGAGATCAACATTCCAGATGAAGGAGCCACCCTGATTTTCAGTTATGTTGGTTTTCTAAGTCAGGAAATACCGGTTAACGACAATACTTCCCTCTCCGTAGTCCTCCGAAGCGATGCTCAGGCTTTGGATGAAGTTGTAGTAGTCGGTTATGGCACACAACGTCGTTCGAACATTACAGGTGCCGTATCATCTGTCAGTGCCAAAACCTTAACGGAGCTACCCGTTTCCAGTGCTGATCAGGCCTTGCAAGGGCGTGTAGCCGGACTAACAGTTACGAACAATGGTTCTCCCGGGACGAGTCCGATTGTTGCCATACGTGGTATCAGCTCCATAAGCTTTGCTTCGGACCCGCTTTATGTAGTGGATGGCTTCCCAACTGACATTTCGAACATCGACCAACGGGATATTGAGTCAGTAGACGTGTTAAAGGATGCTAGTTCCGCTGCTATTTATGGATCTCGGGCAACCAATGGAGTAATTATCATTACGACCAGAAAAGGGTATTTTCAGGATCGACCTAAAATCAGTTTCGATTCCTATTATGGAATCCAGAGCCCGGCGAAGCGTTTCGATCTGCTGAATACCGAGCAATATCTCCAATATGAGCGGGCTTTAAATGGTGCGGAGACGCCGCTCCCCCCGCGCCTAGAGGCAGGAAATTTCAACCAACCTATTTATGAAGGTGCTGGCCAAACATTTGCACAAACCAATACAGATTGGCAGGATGCTTATTTCCGCACCAATCAACCCTTACAACAACACAACATCTCTTTGAGTGGTGGAAACGATATTTCCCGTTTTTATACCGGTGTTGGAGTGTTTCAACAAGAAGGAATAGCACAGGGATTGAATTTTAGACGTATAAATTATAGGATTAACTCGGAGCACCGTATCAGTAAGTATTTCGACTTTGGCCAGAGTTTTTATGTGGGCCAATCAAAGCAACGTTTCGATGAACCTCCCGGCAATCGGACGCCAATCGTAAACATGATTCGCATGCTGCCTTACCTGCCGGTCTTTAATCCAAATAATCTAGGAGGATATATGGGTCCTCAGAACAGCTTTGATGCATCAGATCCTGTCAACCCGGTAGAGACTGCAAACCTGATTGAAAACTACAATAATACAACAAGACTTTTGGGTACCGCTTATGTGCGCATAAATTTTACACCATGGCTAAGGTTCACTTCAACATACGGAATTGATCATTCTAACATCGCCATACAAAACTATACACCTATTCATAATGACGGTGGAACATCGATTGTTAACATTGCCACCATTAATAATGACAGGCAACTGTTTACAACGCATCTCTTTACCCAGCAGTTAAGTTTTGATAAGTCGTTCGAGGACCACAATCTAGGAGCGACTTTGGTTTATGAAAGTCAGGGCCAGCGCTACCGTAACGAAACGGCAAGCGGTAATCAGAGCACCAATTTGGTTAAAACCCTAAATGGAGCAACTAATGTTGCTGCCAACACCCTGTATGAAACCAATCTCATCCGATCTATGCTGGCACGGGTAACCTATGACTACGCCGGAAAATATCTGTTAACCGCTTCTATCAGACGCGATGGTCTGTCTGTATTTGCCCCTGGAAATAAAAATGAAAATTTTCCAGCATTCTCTGCGGGCTGGAAAGTTAATCAGGAGAATTTCATGAAGGATGCAGCGTGGCTTTCCGAGTTCAAGCTTAGAGGGGGTTACGGTATAACCGGTATTAATGGTGTTCTACTTGGTAATTATCCGTATCTACAGCCAATTCAAAGAAATCAATCAACCTATCCCTTCAATGGAACGATTATCAACGGGAATGGCTCGTTTTATAACGGCCTTAGCAACCCTGATCTTGCTTGGGAAAAAACCAAGCAAACCAATATTGGCTTGGATTTCGGGATCTTCGACAATCGAATCACCTTGGTCGCTGAATATTTCCGTCGCCAAACAGACAATCTTATCCTGACTGTCCCTACACCTACGAGCTACGGATTTAACGGGTCGGGTACATTAGCCAATGTTGCAGCGATGCGCAACAATGGATTCGAATTTCAACTTGGATACAATAAAACCAATGGTGATTTTACATGGAATGTGATGGGTTTGATGAGTATCATACGCAATGAAGTCCTTGGCCTCAATAACGAAAACGCTTCCATCACAGCTGGTGGTGATGCCGATTTTGGCGGTGGAGGTCCGATCACAAATACCGTAATTGGGCAGCCGGTACAATCATTCTTTGGTTTCCTTGTAGATGGTATTTTCCATAACGAAGAAGAAATTGCTGCGCATGCTACACAAAACGGCGCTGCTCCGGGCGACTTACGTTTTAGGGATCTTGATGGGAATGGAATTATCAATGATGGAGACCGCACGTTCATCGGGAGTTTTATGCCAAAGTTCAGTTACTCATTAAATTTTTCGGCCAATTATAAAAACTTCGATCTTGTGTTGTTTTTGCAGGGCGTTCAGGGGAATGACATTTTTAATGCTGCCCGGATCATCAGAGAAGGCATGCCGAGACTGTTCAATGCAGATGTCGCAGTGCTGAATGCCTGGACACCCTCGAATACGAACACTAATATGCCGAGAGCGGTAAATGGCGATCCCAACCAGAATGTTCGCCCATCAAACCGGTGGATTGAGGACGGTTCTTTTCTGCGCATGAAAAATTTCATGATCGGTTATCGTCCTTCGGAAAATTGGATTAAAAGTATCAGTGGAAACGTGATCAGTCAATTTAGGGTATATATATCTGCACAAAATCTCTTTACGGCGACAAACTATAGCGGTTTAGACCCAGAAATTGGCTCCAAAAACGGCACACTTACAAATGGTGTAGACTACGGTCAATATCCTAGTCCACGCTCATTTCAATTAGGTTTACAAGCAACATTTTAAACGCAAATCGGATGAAAACATTAATCAAATACCGACTACTATTGGTCATCATACTCAGTTTTTTAAGCATCTATTCCTGCAAAAAAGATGCGCTGGATACCAGTAACGAAAACGTAGTCTCTACCGACCAATACTTTCAAACAGGCGACGAATTACTCGCCGGGGCGAATGCGATATACGCAACTGTAAGAGGAATCAACCTTGTGGCACGTGAATGGTTTTTTTTACACGACTTACGCAGTGATGAAGTTGCTGCCGGGGGAAGTCAATTAGAGGTTCCTCGAGGACAGATTTTAAACGGAAACGTTGACCCTACCAATAGCGTTATGAATGCCGTGTGGAATGGTTTATACACGGTAGTTCATCGTGCAAATACGGTTATTGAAAATGGGCCAAACGTGACGGACAACCCGGGCTTGCGCGATCGTGTTCTGGCGGAAGCAAAGTTCTTACGCGCGTGGGCATACTTTGAACTGGTTTCGAAATGGGGAGCGGTTCCGCTTTATGTGGAGACCGTAAAAACACCGTCCGACTATCAGGACAGGGCAGATGTTGATGAAATTTACGGCGTAATTATCCAAGACCTTAGCGAAGCAGCTGAAATTCTTCCCGGTAAATCGGCCACTGATAATGGCCGTGCTACCCGCTCTGCTGCGAACGCGCTATTAGGAAGGGTGTTAATGCAGCGTGGAGATTATTCCGGTGCCCGAGACGAACTACTTAAAATTCCAACAGCAGGCGCAGACGGCTACCAGTTGACCGATCGCTATCTTGACAATTTTGAAGAGGAAACTGAATTTAACAGCGAATCTATTTTTGAAATAGTATATGTCGACAAGGGGGATAATGACTTCAACTGGGGTACCGACGACTCCCCGAATGCCGCACAATCCACTATCCGTAACCAAGAATATAACCCCGTAGCCTGGAGAAATCTTATCCCTTCGAATAAGCTGTTAAATGAGTTCGAAAATACTGAAACTGGTGCAGCGAAAACAGATCCTCGATTCTCCTTCAGCTTCTACCAGACTGGCGATCGCTATAATAATGGAGCAGATGTGTTGACCGATGCTGATCAGAATGGCAATGCCTCTTTAGTTAATGGTGTACGTATAAAAGTTAGTTTCAGAAAATTCATGATTCTGTATAAGGAAGATAAAAGTCGTGCGAGCTATCATCCTGGCGGTAATAACCAGCGAATCATACGTTTTGCAGAAGTTTTGATTAATTTGGCTGAATGCGAAGCCGAACTCGGCAACTTATCTGCGTCAGTAGGATATCTGAACCAGGTTCGCGCGCGGGCTTCTGTCGCCATGCCCCCATACCCTACAGCACAATATCCGATGGCCAGTAAAACGGATGTTATACGAGCGATTATGCACGAAAAAATGGTTGAGTTATCTAACGAATCTATCCGCAACCTGGATATCCTCCGGTGGCGGCCACTCAACTATTTCACAAGTGAGCCAATCGCTTACTTTCGGCCAGGACGAGATGAGTTATTGCCTATTCCGACTGCAGAAATGGATAATAATCCTGAACTGAGCGGGCAGCAGAACCCAGGTTATTAAATTGTAAATCGAGAAAACTTTATTTTTAATACGTATATAGAAAAAACAAATGAGAAATTTCGCAAATCTTAGTACATTATCAACATGTATACTGCTAGCGTTTGCTAGTTGTAATCAAGAACAGAAAAAAGAGTCTGATGAGGTAGCCGCCAACGACACCCTACAATTTCGCTCTTCTCCACTGATTGATTCAATTTATACAGCAGACCCATCAGCTCACGTGTTCAATGGCAAAATTTATATTTATCCTTCACACGACATCGATGCTGGAACGAGTGAAAACGATAACGGAGACCATTTTGCAATGCGGGATTATCATGTGTTTTCCATGGACAAAATTGATGGCGATGTAACTGATCACGGGGTTGCATTAGCCGTCGAAGACATTCCCTGGGCGTCAAGACAATTATGGGCTCCGGATGCAGCCTACAAAGACGGCACCTATTACCTCTATTTTCCTGCAAAAGACAAGGACGATGTTTTTCGGATCGGTGTTGCTACATCGCATTCTCCCGAAGGGCCTTTCAAAGCACTTCCTGAACCAATTGCAGGCAGTTTCAGTATTGACCCAGCAGTATTTACGGATACTGACGGCAGTACGTACATGTATTTTGGTGGTATTTGGGGCGGTCAGTTGCAACAATGGGAAAACAATGAATATGACGCAGCGGGGTCTCTAACTGATCTGGAGCAAGATAATCAGCCAGCGATTAGCTGTAGGGTAGTTAAGCTAAAAGATAATATGGTGGAATTTGATGGTCAGGTACAAAACGCAAAGCTAATCGATAGTGCCGGGAACGAAATCCTCGGAGGGGACCATGATAGGCGATTTTTTGAAGGTGCATGGATGCATAAATACCAGGATCGCTATTACTTTAGTTATTCTACCGGCGACACACACTTTCTGGCATATGCCATAGGTGATTCTCCAACAGGGCCTTTTACTTTCGCCGGACACTTCATGAAACCCGTGCAAGGCTGGACTACCCACCATTCCATTGTTGAGTTTGATGGTAAATGGTATCTTTTCTATCACGATACTGAACGTTCGGGGAAAACACATTTACGTAACGTAAAAGTAACTGAGCTAACACATCATGAAGATGGCACAATTGCAATGATTGATCCCTTTACTGAGTAACACATACAGATATAACATTTAATGGACCTTGACTGAGATGAGCGAAAAAAGCCACAGATGTTGCCGCGGAATGGGTCAAACTTACTTTCGGCTGCGACCAGGCTATGGTAGCGGATGTGCAAAACCCAATGATAGCTTCAGGGGGAGCTGTAGTCGACTATATGACTCCACTTGGACTGCGTGATATCATGGGTTGGGATCATCATTACGGGCCTGGCCTTTGGATCCACGACAAACTAAGAGCCTACAGGACTTCTATTACGAGGAATTGAAATTTTATGCAGTTCCCGGTATTTGATGGAAAGATGAGTGATCAATTGATATACACAGTCCTTCTCTGTAAGTCCGTATTCTTGACATCATTCTGTTCCCCGGGCTGAACGCCTCCTATCGCAATTTCTACTTCTCCTTCAAGCAAAGCGCTGCTACCATCGTCTTGGACGTATGATAAGGCTTTTGGGGATAGCTCAAAAGTAAGCTCTTTCGCCTCTCCGGCTTTTAGGTGAATGCGTCGGAATCCCTTTAACGACTTTAGTGGCATCTTATCCCTTCCCTTACTGTTTACAATATAAAGCTGTACCACTTCGTCGCCATCCCTATCTCCGACATTACGGACGCGTGTTTTAACTTGAACTGACTCTCCCTTTTTTAACTTTTTGGGAAGCTGAACATCTTCGTACTTAAACGATGTGTAACTCAGACCGTATCCAAACCCATAAAGTGGTTTACCTTTAAAGTAGCGATAAGTACGATTATCCATATTGTAGTCGTTGAAGGCCACAAGATCCTCGTCTCCACGATAGAATGTAACTGGCAGACGACCGGATGGATTATAGTCACCAAACAGAATATCAGCTACTGCAGTACCTGCTGCCTGCCCACCATACCATGCGTTTAAAATCGCCGGTAAATGATCTGCCTCCCAAGGAATGGCAATCGCACTGCCCGTCATCATGACAAACACAACCGGCTTTCCTGTTGCCTGGAGTTCCTTCATCAATGCTGTCTGTACCGTCGGTAGTAAAATAGAGGTGCGATCTCCCCCATTGAAGCCCGGGTAATCTACCTGCATTTCTTCACCTTCAAGTTGTGGAGAAATTCCTCCCACAAATATAAATGCGTCTGTATCCTTATGCTGTTCGGCTAACTGCTTAAAATCTGTTCTTTGGAAATTTCCTGCACTTAAACGGATATTACCTTTCCCCCCACCTTGCCAGTATTCCAATTCCAGATGATAAACGCTATCTCTTTTAGTGTTAAGTGTATACGTTTTCGCTCCCCAACGGTTTCGCTCCCACGCATTCAGAACGGTATCGTCATTTACAATAAGACGATATCCATCATCTGCTTCCACTTCAAACACCAAGGGGCTATCATGATCTGCGTGGAAATCGGTCTGAAAGTGAACGGAGAAATCATTGGCACGTAATCCATCTGCAATAGTTTCCCCTTCCTGCCAGAAGTGATCAATAGTATTTTCATATCTTTCGAAAATAGGATCTCCTTTCATCGCAGTATTGGAAAAATAGCGGGCGTGAACACCCGGCCTGCCATTAAAAGTATATTTGCCCTCCATTTCGGCATAAGTAAGGAGCGTATCATTGGTGAAATTTATTGCCTGCTCATATATAATTTCAGTCGCTGCTCCAACCTTTTGCCGGATTCCGTCTAGAACCGTAGATAACTTTGAGGGAATACCATTATAATTGCCTAAAATAGCAATTGCATTATCGGCATTCGGACCGAGTACAACTACTTTCTTTAGGTTTTTACGAAGCGGTAGCGTGTGCTGCTCATTTTTTAATAATACTGCTGAACTTCGCGCCATTTCTAACGCATGCTTCCCATGTATACTGGATTCTAGGATAGAATCGGGTGTTTGCGCATATTTCACCATAGATACTGGATCGAACATACCCAGGCGAAAACGTATCATGAATAAGCGTTTTACAGATGTATCAATACTCTCTTCGGTAATCTTACCTTCCTTAACAGCTTGTACCAACGCTTTGTAAGCGTCGGTACCACAATCCAAATCCGTGCCGTGGTATACGGCATCTGCGGCCGCATCCGCTGCAGACGCATGTGTTTTATGATTTTTAAAAAAGTCATCTATCGCCCAGCAGTCAGAAGTTACATAACCCTTGAAATCCCATTATATCGGTCATCAACAGATCACTGCCACAGCAGGGTTGTGTGCGAAAGGCATTGTAAGCACACATCACACCGGCAACCTTTGCGTCGACCACTAACTCCTCAAATGCTGGCAAATAGGTATCCCATAAGTCATAGGCATTTACATCCACATTAAAAATATGACGTTCAGGTTCGGGCCCGCTATGCACAGCATAATGTTTAGCACATGCTGCAGCTTTTAAATATTTTTCATCGTCGCCCTGTAAACCCCTTACAAATGCTTTGCCCAATGCAGCAGTCAAATATGGATCCTCGCCATATGTTTCCTGTCCCCTTCCCCATCTGGGGTCACGAAAAATATTGATATTGGGCGTCCAATAAGTCAAGCCTAAGTAGCGTTCATTCGTTCTCCCCATAGCCACTGCCTTATTGTAAACGACCCGTCCCTCAAGAGCAGAATAGTCGGCCATTTTAAATAGTGCCGTCGTGTCAAAAGTAGCCGCCATCGCTATAGCTTGCGGATAAACGGTTACCGGGAACGGTGTACGCGCAACTCCGTGTAAAGTTTCATTCCACCAGTCATAGGAAGGAATGTTTAACCGCGGTATAGCCGGCGCAGCATTCAACATTTGCGAGACCTTTTCTTCCAAGGTCATCCGCTGAACCAAATCTGTCACTCTTTCTTCAAAGGACAGCTGTGGATTTTCAAATGGAAATTCATGGTTTTGTCCGTATAACGGAAGCTGCATCGCGATAAAAAAAATAAGAAATGCAGTCACTAGGCCATTTATATTTTTCATATTCGCGCTATTTTATAATTCGAGTTTAAGGAAGCTTTTTTATCTTGATATTTTTAAAATACACGATGTCACCATGGTCCTGTATTAGAATTTGGCCTTTTTCAACTTCATTATTGTGTATTCATTTTAATCCTTCTTAAAATCCACTACCTTCCAATAGGCTTTCTTTCGCTGTAAATTTTGGTCAAAAAGTAGCGGGTAATTTTTACGCCCATGTACCGGATAGTGGTCTAACCAAGAATAACGATCTGAAACATTCCAAAATGTAACATTGGTGATGTGTTCAGCATACTTCCTGAATATACCAAAAACTTTCTCGAATTGATCGATTTGCTTTTGCTCGAGCTCCGGTGTATAAGCATCCGACTCATCCGCCCGCTTCTGTCGTCTTTCCTTCTCCCAAGGATAGACCGACATATCCAACTCTGTAATATGCAATTGCAGCCCCAGTGATGCGTAGCGTTCAATAGCCTCTTCCAAATCGGTCTCCGACGGTTCAAATATCGACCAATGCCCTTGTAATCCCACACCATGGATCGGCACTCCTGCTTCCGTCAAATTTTTCAACAAGCGCAGGATGCGTTCACGCTTCTCCGGGCGTTCGCTGTTATAATCATTGTAAAATAAGAGCGCGTCTGGGTCAGCTTCGTGCGCGTATTCAAAAGCTCTTGCAAAAACTTCTTCGCCAATAATTTCCATCCATTTAGACTCACGCAAAAATTTCTCTGGGTTATCATCTATCGCTTCATTCACGACATCCCAGGCATATATCTTTCCTTTGTACCTTCCCACTACTGCCAATATATGTTCGCGGAGACGTTTTAACAACAATTCCTTACTTACCTGATCCCCGTTCTCGTCTACAAAAATCCACTTAGGTGTTTGCTGATGCCATAGTAAGGTGTGTCCACGCACACGCAAATTGTTGGCAGAAGCAAAATGCACTATGCTATCGGCCAATCCCCAATTGTAACGATTTTCTTCAGGATGTATCGGTCCCATTTTCATCGCATTTTCTGCTGTAATACTATTAAACTCCTGTTTTATCAATGCCGCTTCATCGCCTTTTATTGCCCGACCATTGACCGCCACCCCTATAGGAAACAAATTGTGATAATAGTCTTTTAGTCCCAGCTCCTGCTGTTGCTGTGCGAGACTTGGCTCTGCAACAATAATGCAGCATAGGCTCAGAAGAAAATACGGAAGTGATTTCATCGGTATCGATATTTTAAAGGTAATTTATAACTTGTAAGTAGCCTTACAAAAGTGTATAAAGCGTGTACCGCAATTGATTTGTAAGGTATTGCCCGAAAATCTTCCTGTATTATCGGGAATATGCAACAAAACTAGGTAAGGCCAGCAAATTGAATCGCTCCTTATGAATAAAAAAGAGATAAAAATGTCAAAAACAATCCTTCTATTTGATACAGACATTAATTCTCTGTTATCAAAACATTCCGATTGCCTTTCCTAACGGATAAGATAAATTCCGAAGGTGTTTGTTGATACTTCCCTTTAAACACTTTAGTGAAATAATTTGGATTTGCAAAACCTGTTTCATAGGCTACTTCTGCTACGGTCATATCACTTTTCTCTAAAAGCAAAGCTGCGCGTTCTAATTTTGCAGAACGTATAAAATCCACAGGAGTCATTCCTGTATAGGCCAGAAGTCGGTTATAGAGCGACGCGCGGCTAATGGCAAGGTAAGCGCTTAAAGTTTCTACCGACAGCTGCGTGTTCCCCATATTCTCATAAATAAAGGCGGCCACTTTCTTTAAAAACCGTTCCTTCTCACAAACAATCACTGCTTTCGGAGCTTCGATGGACAGCTGTTTTGAATAAGTATCTTTTAATGCTTGATTTAACGTTAATAAACTATTGACCTTGGCCTGTAATACTGCAAAGTCAAAAGGCTTGGTGATGTAATCACTCGCACCGCACTCCAAGCTACACAGAAGACCATTTTTGGCTTCGGCAGCCGTTAATAAAATAACGGGAATATGCTTCGTCCGACGGTCAGCTTTAAGCTTTTGTACCAATTCCAATCCATTCATGATCGGCATATGTACATCGCAAACAATAATGTCAGGATGATGAAAGAGTGCTCGCTGCCATCCCTCTTTTCCATTTGACGCTTCAAACACTTGACAGGATGATTTCAGATTGTCTTTAATATAAAAGCGAAAATCATCATCGTCTTCTATAATCAGCAAAGATGGAAGATCAGACGTATTGGTTGTTGCTGGCAGATCGCTTGCAGATTCATCAATAGTATCCATCTCACCTAGTAGGCGCGATGCTTCGAATACCGGTAAGCCAAAGGCCCGCTTAAGACGGAGGTGCAACGAAAAGCAGCTTCCTTTGCCCAATTCACTGCTTACATCGAGTCTTCCCCCGTGCATTTGTGCGAAAGTCCGCGCTATAGCCAAGCCAATGCCCGTTCCCTGATTGAGCACTACTTCCCCAACATCATGCTGAAAAAAACTGTCGAAAATACGCTCCTGATCTTGCTTTGGAATTCCAATACCGGTATCCTTAACCGTTATGAAGAGACTCACATAGTTATCATCAGACAGCTCAGCCTTTTCATCAAGACCTATTGTGATAGTTCCGCCTTCGGGTGTAAACTTAAACGCGTTTGACAAGAGATTAAAAAGTATACGCTCAATCTTATCGTGATCAAAAACGACATCCAAGGTTTCCAATTCACTGTAAAATGCGTAATCCAGCTTTTTCCTTAAGGCCATATCATTAAAGACATCGCTAACCTCCTCTAGAAATGCTACAATATTACCTCTACTGCAATGGAGTTTGACCTCCTGCTCTTCCATTTTTCGAAAGTCCAAAAGCTGGTTTACCAAATTCAACAACCTTCTTGCATTTCGTTTTATTAATGTTAGCTGACTGGAGGTACCATCGTCTTTTATCGTAGTTAAAAGTTGATCTACAGGTCCCATGATCAGGGAAATTGGTGTACGAAACTCGTGGCTTAAGTTGGTCAGAAACTTGATTTTCATACGATCTAAGCGATGTAAATGCTCGGCTTCCTGCCGTTCTTGTTCAATCAGCTGTTTGGAACGCAATCTTTCCTGCTCCACCGCAAAATTGGCCCTTAATTTTTTAATCCCGCGATGACGCATGTACCAGCCCCCTCCGAGGAAACACAATATATACATCGCATAGGCGAAATTGGTTCGCCAAAAGGGAGGTGCAACAAAAACAGTAATCGACGTACCATCTTCATTCCAGATACCATCATTGTTACTTGCTTTTACATGGAACGTGTATGTGCCCGGATCCAAGTTCGTATAATATGCACTATGCTCCTTACCAACAGGCATCCAGGTCTTATCAAAGCCCTCCAGTCGATACATATAATTATTCTGTTCCGGTGCTGTAAAGTTCAGTGCTTCAAAAGCGATAGCGAAGTTCTGCCTATATTTGAGTCTAACTTCACTGGAAAGCATAAGCGGAACCTTAATGGGGCCATCGGTAGTTGGTTCAACCAACTTGTTATTAACCATGAGATCGGTCAATACCACTGGTGGAACGTTATAATTTGTCTTCAGATTTTCGGGATGAAAATAATTCATGCCTTTCTGCCCACCGAAAAAAAGTGCCCCATCAGCAAGACAGATGCCTGCCCCCCGCATGAAGGCTCCGGACTGCAGACCTACCTGCCTGGAATAACTTTTAAACTTCTCTTGCGAAGCTTCATAACAAGTCAACCCCCTATTGGTACTGAACCATAACTTACCGGATTGATCTTCGACGATATTTACAACGACACTGTTGATCAATCCATCAGTTTCTGAAAATGTCTGAAAAGAAGTATCGCCTCTTTTCAAAAGCCCAACCCCATTTCCCTCTGTCCCTACCCAGATATTCCCCGCTTGATCTTCTTTGATTGCCAGAATATAATTGCTGGGTAAAGCGCTGTTTTGTTTTGTATAAAAGACGAAACGCCCAGTCTCGGGATTAAAAACAGAGATTCCTGAACCATAGGTCCCTACCCACATCTGCCCTTTGCTGTCCTCCTCCAGAGCACGGATGTAATTGCTTGACGGCTGTCTGGGATCGCCTTCATTCGAGGATTGATGGACATATTTTTCTATTTGATCTCCCGATTTGCTCAATATGTTTATCCCTCCTCCATTCGTACCAATCCAGAGCCTTTGCTGGCGATCTTCTTTTACGCAAAAAACATCATTGTGATTTAAGTCTTTCGCATTGTTCCCTTTGTGATAACGCTTTGTTACTTTCTTGAGCGGATCATAACCAAACAGTCCATCGTGATATGTCCCTATCCATAATTTACCGTTACGGGTCATCGTCATGGCCAGAATATTAAGATCATGCGGACGATCGTTCGTCGAACTTTCCAGTTCTATATGTTCAAATAAATCTAAATTGCGATTATAAAAATGGAGTCCACCACCGTCTGTTCCAACAAAAGCATTACCCTCATGTTCGGCAAATGAGGTTACGACGGGAGCTCGTAAGCCAGATGGGTCGAAGGGGTTAGACTCCTTCAGTACGAAATGGCTCAAGTTCTTGTCATATTTATTCAATCCACCCTGAAATGTTCCTATCCAATAAATCCCAGCATGATCAATGAGAATGGAACGGATAGACCGACTGCTTAAACTGTGAACCTCTCGGCTATTTGGTCGAATATGCGTAGAGGTAAAGGATGAAATATCCAATATATCCAGCCCTTCATCCGTACCCACCCAGACACCGCTATCTCCGTCGGTAGCCAAAGCATATATCGTGTTGCTACTTATCCGCCCATTCGTGGTGCTTGTGTTGAAATTTCGATTATGGCTACCATTTGGGTTGAACAGGCTGATACCGTTCATGGTACCTATCCACATCCGCTTTTTGCTATCTTCAGCAATAGCCATTACCTCGTTATCGGCTAATCCTTCAATTCCGTTTGAAGATCTGTAGTGCTTGTTTAGCGTCAAATCTTTTGTATAGAGAAATAGCCCCTCATCTGTGCCAATCCACATTCGTTCCTGACTATCGTAAAATAGCGTTAGGGAGTTCATTCCGTTCAATTGATTCATTACCGCATTATATGCCGGACGATCCACAACATGTTTGGTCTTGGCATCAATAATATATAGCCCACCATATGAAGCAACCCAGACAAACCCGTTGTTATCGGATGCAATAGCCGTAATTGCAGTGCTAAAGTCGCGGTGGTCAATCTCGACCTCATAGCTGATAATGGAATCTCTACTTCTATCATAAAAACTAAGTGCTCCACCATTTGTGCCAATCCACAACGAACCATCGCCACCTTCATGCAATGCCGTGACATGGTTAGTTCTGAGACCACCGGCCTGTTGCGGGTCATACCGGTAGCTCTTAAACGTCGTGCCATCAAAACGGTTTAATCCGTCTTCAGTAGCAAGCCATAGGAAACCAAACTCATCTTTCAAAATATCATAAATTGTGCTTGAAGACAGGCCATCTTCGGCTGAATATGTTTTAAAACTCCGTGGTAATTCTTGGCTAAGAATAGATATCGGCGTACAAATCAGTACACCAAATAACATCTTGATAATTATTTCAGGTATAATAAGTATCCGTGCACGCATAAAATAGGTTTCTTGGGAGGCTAACCCCACCAGTGTCGAATAATCGTTAGTTAAATGCTAAGTTAAAAAATTATTCCAACGTTTGCATTAAAAATAAAATTAAATATCTCAGCTACCTAAAAAGACTACTCACGCATATATTTAGACATTTTTACTGGTAATTTAGACATTCTTACTAACAGTGCTCCATAATACTCTTGTAGCTTTGAATAAGATCCAAATCGTGTAACCAATATGATTTAAACCTACGCAGGATTATGCTTTTATGGCGGGGCTGACCAATAACAAAATTAGTGTCATCAACATATACTGCGTATTGGAACTGCGAATGTATCGACAATACCAAAAAAGAACCAAATTTTATTAACCAATTTTCCCGGATGACCTTTTAAAATGAAAAAAATGAACCATGTAGAAAAAAAACTAACAAATACCCCCGGCGTCTACCGGATATGTTTCGGTTACCTACTTCCCATACTCTTATTAATGGGTATCAGTCCGACCTTTGCCCAACAAAGCGCAATTCAAGGGAGGATAATGACGGAAGATGGCCAAGCAATTGTCGGCGCAACAATACAGATCAAGGGGACTACCCGCGGCACAAGTTCCAATGAGCAGGGAAATTTTGCTATTGATGCAGATAATGGTGAAATTCTAGTTGTAACCAGCGTGGGTTACCGTGCTCGTGAAATTGTGATCAGCAGCGGTGCTAACTTTAATATTGAACTTGGCTCGCAGGCTTTAGATATGGACGAGGTTGTTGTCATCGGTTATGGAACGCAGCGAAAAAAAGACCTGACCGGCTCTACGGTTTCCGTTAAAGGAGAAACTTTGCGGGAGGTTGGTGCACCAAACATCTATAATCAGCTCCAGGGTCGCGCAGCGGGCGTAGACATTGTCAACAATAGCAACCAAATCGGTACAGGCGGTGAGATTAGGATTCGCGGGAACCGATCTCTAGCAACATCGTCAGGCGCAAATAATGCACAGAACGGTCCGCTATTAGTAGTCGACGGAATAGCCATTTCAGGGGGCAGTATTAACGATATCAATCCGAACGATATTGAATCCATGGATATTCTCAAGGACGCGTCAGCGACTGCTATTTATGGATCAAGAGGCTCTGGTGGTGTTATCATCATCACGACAAAACGCGGACAGGCAGGCAAAGCGAGAGCTTCATATAATGGTTTCTTCGGAATTTCTTCTGCTCTGGACACCTATGATGTATTTAACGGAGAAGAATACGCTGCATTTAAGGAAGCGGCTAGACGCGGCCAGCCCAACCCGGATGGCCCCCACCCCAACCCGCTAACGCCCATAGAGCAGCAAAACCTCGCTAATGGAGTCAGTACAGACTGGCAAAACCTCCTACTTACGACAGGTATAAGAACGGATCACAACCTCAGTGTGGTCGGTGGAAATGAAGCCACGCAGTATAGTTTCGGTGGTGGTTTCTTCCGGGAGACGGGTATTGTCCATGATCAGCGATTTGACCGCGGATCATTCCGCATAGCCATTGATCATCAATTGAGCAAGCGACTGCGCATTGGTATCACGACCAATAATACCATGAGTTACGCCAATCGTGTTGGCGTCAATGCGTATAGTGCTGGCCTAAGACTCAGTCCGCTTTACCTTCCCTATAACGAAGATGGAAGTATCAACATGATGCCTGCTTTTCAGCAGTCAAACGATGCCAATCAAATGAGTCCTTTGACATCTATCGGAAATAATGATAAAATCAAAGCACATACCAGACGGTTTAGAACATTGAGTAATCTTTATGGTGAAGTGTCTATACTAGACGAATTAAAATTCAGGAGTACACTTACCTTAGACTGGATCCAGACACGTAACAGCGACTACTTTGGTCCAGGGACTGTCTTCAACTTAAACACCTCAACCGCTGGATCCAATGTCATGCAGCGCAATACGGAGCAATGGCAATACACAATTGATCACCGGCTGACCTATGAAAAAACATTTGCCGAAAAGCATCGTATCCAAGGTACTGCGATGTTCGAAATAGTTAAAAACCATTTTCAAGAGCAGGGCTTTCAAGGGCAAGGCGTACCGGCAGACTACATACAAGACTACAACTTCCAGTTAATTAACGCCGTAAATCCAGAGGCCGGCATATTTAATGAACGAGGACTAATGGCCTACATGGGACGGGCATTCTATTCTTATGACAATAAATACATGATTACGGCAACGGTAAGAAGTGACGGATCTTCCGTACTTGCACCCGGAAACCAATGGTTTACCTACCCAGCTATTTCCGCTGGATGGAACGTCAGTGAGGAAAGCTTCATGCAACAGGTTGGTTTTATTAATGATTTGAAGCTCCGTGCGGGTTGGGGAGTATCCTCCAACCAAACGATCAGCCCATATACCACCATAGGTAGCTTAACGTCAAACTTTTATAATTATGGCCGGGGTACCCTTGCCAATCATAACCTCGTTGGGGGATATGTTTTCAACACCTTACCCAATCCTGACCTAACATGGGAATCTACGAAGGGCTATAATATCGGACTCGACTTCAGTCTCTTTGGCGGTCGACTTTCTGGCGCTCTAGAATATTATAATATCACCACCCGTGACATTTTGTTAAGTAAGGAGCTTCCCAGAAGTAACGGAGCCAATTCTGTGTTGATCAACCAAGGAAAAACAGCTGGAAATGGCTTTGAAGCTACGTTAACCAGCATTAATGTCAATACCGATGGAGGGTTCCGTTGGGAGAGCGATGCAAACTTTTCTTTAAACCGCGAAAAGATAGTGGAGCTACAACCCGGCCTTACTGAAGATATCGGTAATGGTTGGTACGTGGGGCAACCGATGACTGTAATTTTTGACGTAAAAAAAATTGGTATATGGCAAAGTCATGAGGCGGAACAGGCAGCGGTATATGGTGCTTTTCCTGGAGATATCAAAATCGAAGACGTCGATCAGAATGGTATAATCGATGCAGAAGATCGTCAGGTAATTGGTAATTTCCAGCCGGATTTTGTTGCAGGTCTTAGTAATCGTTTTTCCTACAAAAACTTCGATCTGAACATCGTCGCTTTCGGTCGATTTGGTCAAACGGTAGTTGCCAATTACCTAACCGCAGATGGAGGTGCGGCGGGTTACCCTTTCTTCGGAAACAGTAGGGTTAACCAGTATAAGGTCGACTATTGGACACCCGATAATCCAACAAATGCTTTTCCTCAACCGGACGCAAGCAGAGATGCATTGGAATATACCAGTACCTTATCCTATCGCGATGGCTCGTTTATTAAACTCAGAACAATTACCCTTGGTTACAACATTCCGGAGCGCTACCTTTCCAATCTCGGCATTGGCTCCCTTCGCCTCTACGCATCAGCGCAAAATCCATTTATCCTTTGGGCACCGCTGATACGCGACGGCTTAGGTATAGATCCTGAAGGAAATGGTTATGGTAACGCTGTAGGAACACCAGTTGGCGGTACACCGGTTGTTGAACGTGCCATCACCGTTGGTATGGGCGTTCCTCCTACCCGGCAGTTTATATTTGGTGTAAACCTTAACTTTTAAATCAATACGAAAAATTATGAAAACACAATATAAAGCAATCTTAATCGGTTTAACAGCACTAATTTTTCAAGCGAGTTGCACCAAGATTCTGGACGAGCAACCGCGAGCCAGTATCGATCCTGCTTTCTTCCGTACTCCTGAAGGTATTGAAGGTGGTATTGCCGGCGTGTATTCTTCGTTAAGAGGCCACTGGGGAACGCAAATATTCACACAATTATTCAATGGCGGCAGCGATGAGATGATCCGTGGATCTGCCGCAGACGTGCAGCACTTTTTCACCTATTCTCCGCTAATGGCAAGTAATGCCAATGATTACGCAGGTCTATGGAATAGTATGTACATTAATATCAACACGTTAAACGGTGTATTTCAGTTTGGTGAGGAGTCTGATATCCCGGAGGATCAAAAAACACGGCTTTTTGCACAGGCTCGATTTCTCCGGGCTTTCTGCTATTATCATCTCGTAACTACATTTGGCGATGTGCCTCTACATTTGGAGTACAATACGAGTGTATCATCTGCAGACTCACGTAGCCCCAAAGCCGAGGTTTACAATGCCATTATTGAAGATTTCACGGTTGCTATTAATGACCTGCCTAACCAGCCCGATGCGAGCTTGGGTAAACCTGCATATAAAGCTACTGCCCTGTTTCTGCTTGCAAAGACCTATTTGTGGCGTGGCTGGTCGGACGTGGCACAACCGGAAGATTTCACCAATGCCTATAATCTCGCTAAAGAACTTATAGACAACAAAGGCCTGTATGGTCTTGACCTTTGGCCATATTTCTTGGAAGCTTTCCTAGAAGGTAATGAATATGGTCCGGAAACGATAATGGTCGTTGATCGTACGGCCGATCTGAAGTTTGGCCAAAACTCGCCCCCGGGAGCTGGTGCTACGGAACTTAGCGAAAATAAATCGAACTTCTTCTTCCGGCCTAACTATCCGACTATTAATGCAAACTATCCAGAAGGTGGTGGAGACCCGCTTGTTATGCGTGACGTACCCAACGGACGGCCATGGCAGCGTATTCGTCCCAATATGCGCTATATCTTGGATGTTGCATTTGCCGACCGCGTTCATGATAGTCGTTATCACGGCACCTTCCAAACCATTTGGCTGTCGAACAGCATGCCGGAAGCACCTTCAGGAAGTGCAGGCGCAGTAACACCCCGCGGACAATTGATCAATCAGGTAGATACTGCCATCTGGTGTGTAGACCGGGTAGTATCTGCCGAAGAAAGGGCAAACTTCAAGGGTATAATTCTGGAGCCCGAGCATTTGTCGGGCGCAACGGTGCCCTTCACTGGAAATATGTTTCCCAGTCTTCGGAAATGGGATGACTCTACACGCGTGGACATGAACGATTATTCGGATAGGCCTTTCATCCTATACAGGTTTGCTGAAGTGTACCTTATCGCTGCTGAGGCTGCATTTAAAGGTGGTGCCAGTCTACAAGAAGCGGCCGATATGCTGAACGTACTTCGCAGACGTGCTGCCTATCAGCCAGGCCAGACTGAGGCAGAATACAGCGCAGCGCTTACCGCACAAACCATTACAGCGGGCGATGTAGATATTGATTTCATTCTTGACGAGCGTACACGGGAAATGTATGGTGAATATACACGTTGGTGGGACCTCGCGAGAACACAAACACTTGTAGACCGGGTTTCCAGATACAATCTTGAAGGCGGACCCAATGTAAGAGACTTCCACCTCCTACGACCTATCCCACAACAACAGATAGATTTGGTGACAGAAGGGCCGCCGTTCTCGCAAAATCCAGGTTATGCCGGACAGTAATCAACAAATATGTAAATAACCCAAGTCCCAGTTTGACAAAACTGCTATGCAAACGCATAGCGGTTTTGTCAAACTATATTATTTGCACCTTCAGAATTAAATATAGTACTTAAAATAGACTTTTAAAAAAACAATCAGGCGCATGATATTGATTTCTTGAAAATAGGGTACTAATGAAATAATTTTAGATTCTCGTATTTTATTACATCAAGATCAGTATCTTGTTGCTGTACCGCTATTATTATGAGAAAAATACGTTTTATTTTATTCCTTACTTGCATTTGTCTTCTATCGACTGTTTGTACGTTTGCACAATCGGCGCATAACCCTATCATTTATGCTGATGTGCCCGATATCGCCATGATCCGTGTGGGAGACACTTACTACATGAGTAGCACAACTATGCATATGAATCCCGGTGTGCCGATCATGAAGTCTAAAGACCTCGTCAACTGGGAGATGGTCAGTTACGCTTACGATACACTGGACAGCGTTGACGCCTTGACCCTTGAAAATGGCCAGAGCACTTATGGCTGGGGTTCGTGGGCGAGCAGTATCCGGTACCACAATGGCACCTATTATGTGAGCACATTTGCACAGACCACCGATAAAACGTATATATACAGTACTCAGGATATTGAGAAGGGTCCGTGGAAAGTAGCGTCTTTCAGTCCGGCATATCATGATCATAGCTTGTTTTTTGAAGATGATGGTCGCGTTTACATGGTATACGGTGGTGGAAAACTGAAAATGATCGAGCTCACTTCGGACGCCACCGCAGTAAAGCCCGGCACCAAAGAGCACGTACTCATTGAAAATGCCAGTGCGCCTTCAGGAGATAACATCGGTTTGCCCGCTGAAGGTTCCCAGCTCTTCAAAATCAATGGAAAATATTATATCTTTAATATCACTTGGCCGAAAGGCGGTATGCGGACGGTAGTGGTACACCGTGCCAACAAGCTCACGGGGCCTTATGAAGGGCGGATTGCATTACAAGATCAAGGTGTAGCTCAAGGGGGGGTGATCAGCACACCAGGTGGAGAGTGGTATGCCTATCTTTTCAGGGATGCAGGTGCTGTTGGACGCATCCCTTACCTTGTACCGGTAAAGTGGCAAAATGACTGGCCAGTAATTGGAATCGACGGTAAAGTACCCGAAGTTTTGAATCTTCCTGCTAGTAAAGATTTGATTCCGGGAATTGTCGACTCTGATGAATTTGATCGAAAACGCGGAGCGGAGCCTCTCCCCTTAGTTTGGCAATGGAATCACAACCCTGACAACTCAGCGTGGTCACTCAATGAACGCAAAGGTTACCTGCGGTTAAAAACCATTCGGATAGACACCAGCTTTCTGTCGGCGAAAAATACCCTTACACAACGTACAATAGGTCCATACTCCAGTGGCGAAACATCCATTGATTTCTCAAACATGAAAGAAGGCGATTTCGCAGGTCTCGGGCTATTGCAGCAACAATACGGCTTAATCGGTGTCGAAATAAAGAATGGCGAGCCAGCCGTTGTGATGCAAAATCCAGAAAAAGGAGAAAAAGAAATTATACAAAAAGTATCTTTCAGCGAAAAGAAAGTATTTTTCAAGGCCTGGTGTGACTTCCAGGTAGGAAAAGATGAGGCTGTCTTCGCGTATAGTGTGGATGGTAAAAATTGGAAACGAATTGGGGATGTCCTGAAAATGAAGTATACCATTCCACATTTTATGGGATACCGTTTCGCATTGTTTAACTACGCACAGAAAGAAATCGGCGGCTACGCAGATTTTGATTTCTTCCGTATCGATCTGGAAACCCTTCCCACAGACATAAAGTAAACGTGACAACAGTTTAATCCCCTATTCGATCAACTGACCCAATAACGACTATACTCAATCATCTTGCTGTCCGAAGGAATTACTTTCCATCGGACAGCAAGATGTATAATGCAGGGTAAAGCCACGGTCATCTGGATACAAATCAATGATTACTCAAAGTACCAGTAATCGAAATCAAATAAGTCATTCTCCCCTTCTCCTTTAAACACAAAGTATAAATCATGAATTCCTTTTATTGTTTGTAGATCGGTTGCCGTCAACTCCTGCCAATGGTGATCACCTGCAACCTTCAAGGTAGTAAGCAACGGACCAGAGGGGTCATCCATTCTTATTTCGATTGAGCCACCCGCCTTAGTTTTTACTGCTGCTTTGAAGCGTTCAGCACCATCTTTTAAATCAACTCCTCTAACTTTAAGCCAGTCGCCATTTTGTATACTTGTAACGAAAACTCCAATCTTCGGCTGTTCCTCCGTTTTTACACCTTCGGAAAATGCCATGGTTTCTGCCTCTACACGTCGAAAGGCATCTACTGGATGTATCGCATTTTTCACTCCAGAAGTCATTTTAAGTTCCGGCACTGTCCCATCTTCACCAAAACTAAAAGGCTCCACCGCTACGGAGCGTGCAAAACCACCCCCACCAGGTAAAGCGCCGTTATGATAAAATAAGTAGCTGTTACCCTTAAAATCTATCACACCGGGGTGATTGGTAAAACTCTGCCCTTCTGTGGGCATCACCACACCCTGATAAGACCATGGTCCAACAGGGCTATCGCTCGTACTATAAGCCAAATACTCCGGAATACCGCCAGCGGCATAAAAGAGGTAATAGGTGTTTTGCCTTTTATATAGCCAGGGAGCCTCCTCGTATAAAGTGGAACGTAAGGAGTCGCCTTCCCGCTTACCAAAAGACTCAGGAGTCAATGGCTCCTCCATAACCGCTCCGTCATAGGAAATCATATCCTCATTCAGTTTTACGTACCATAATTTAGGATTCCCCCAATACAAATAGGCCTGCCCATCGTCATCAATAAATGCTGCTGGATCGATGTCTCCCTGATTTGCTGCCACAAGCGGCTTTCCCAAAGCATCCTTAAAGGGGCCGGTCGCATGATCTGATACCGCTACGCCAATCACTGGTCGGTTCAACTTTTTATCCGTCAGCGTAACGTACCAATAAAATTTCCCATCTCGCTCGATACAATGAGCAGCCCAGGCATCTCCCTTTGCCCAATTGAAAGTTTGATAAGATAGCGGGGTGCCTCTATCCGTCCAGTTAACCATATCCGTACTTGAATAGACTTTATAATCATTCATCGTGAAAAAGGTAGCCCCTTCTTCATCATGGCCGGTATAAAGGAAAACCGTATCCTGATAAACCATTGGCGCTGGATCCGCTGTATATATCGTCTGTACAACTGGATTCTGAGCACGACTAGTTGTTAGCACTCCTATTGACAGCAATCCACTTAATAAAATATAGTTACGAAACTTTATCATCATTTAATCTTGTTTCTTATTTAATCATGAATTTTACATGTAGTCTCTTTACAAATCCGCGATCCTCATTATCTGAATAAACGCTGACTAAAAAGGTATAGGTCATTCTTCCAAACCTTAAAATCGTGTCCACCTGGTTCTACGTAATAAACATGCGAAATTTTGTATCTATCAAGGTAATCGTGTAGTCTTTTGCTGAAAGTGATAAGTCGGTCATTATCGCCGCAAGATATCCACAGTAGTTTTAAATTGTCTTTAAGTGTGGATGGGTCGGGCACAAGTTCTTCTGGGCTTTTTGTGTTCGGCGCAGAAGAAAATCCCCCGATCCAAGCAAAGGTATCTAAGTTTGTTAGACCGAAATTCAGGGATTGCCCCCCTCCCATTGAAAGGCCGGCCAAAGCTCGATTTTCCCGGTCAGTATAAACGGGATATTTTTTCTGAATGTAGGGGATTAGGTCATGCAACAAATCCTGTTCAAAATCGGCAAAAGCCTGTACTTTCACGCTATCAAAGATATCCCCCTCCGCCCGATCGTCTTTCATTGCCCGCCCGTTAGGTAATACAACAACCATTGGTTTCAGCTTATTTGCAGCGTACAGATTATCAAAAATAACCTGCGGAGACCCATTGTTAAACCATTCCTTCTCGTCTCCACCGATACCATGTAGCAAATATAATACGGGATATTTTTTGGTTTCCGAGTAACCCGGCGGAAGATAAATTAATGCTTTCCGCGTCGTTCCCACGGTTTGAGATGGGTAGGTAATGGTATCGATAACACCCTTAGATGCGCCTTCTTGCACCTCATCGAAGCCCTTAGGTGCCGCCGGAATATTTTCTTGTCCAATAGCTGGTTTCAGCCAAATTGCCACAGCAAATAGCAGAAAAAATCTTAACGTTATCATTTTGCAAACTGTTTTAGGGTTTTTATTTTACACTTCTTCCCGGCCGGTTTAGAAAATTGCCACATTCTTCTCCTTAATTACTGAAAAGAAAGCCAGTCTATTTCCAATGGATCGCCTTCCAGCAAAGAAATTTGAAGATCATGTACTCCTACCAAGGAGTTTCTCAATCCTGTCTCTACTTCCTGCCATTCCCCTCCTGCGCCCATTATCTTCAAATCAGCAAGAATCTCTTCCGGACGATCCGCCTTGGCGATCCTCACTTTTGTTTCCCCTTTGGCCCGAACCCGCTAAAGCATTTGGTGTCAGTAAACGAAAAATTCCACCTAGATTCGACCGAATTACGACTTTTTCTGCTTGGCCATTTTTCCATGCCATTTCTACCAATAACATTCACCTTCCCGATACCCCATTCCTGAAGTATATTCCGTATTTTTGTTTAATTGATCGAATAGACCCCTCTCCCTCAGGACCGGGGTTCTATAACTAAAACCAACTATTAGCGAAATCTCTGTAAAAGTCAATCCGCTTTACCTGGTAAAATTTCGTTTCCCGAAGTACTATAAAGGCCTATCAAAGCCCCGGTAAAACCTTTAGCAACATCAGTAGATAAAATGTCTCCCGAAACCACCTCCCCTAAACTATTAAGCTGCTCTTTGTCCTTACCATAATGAAACTGATATGCATCCCCTTCAGCTCGAACTTCCAACGTTATTGGTTGCTCCAAATCTACTTTAGCGCTTGCCAACACATCTGCCTTCCCCTCCGCTGTCCTCTCGAGTACAATGTAATAGTCTTTGCCCTGCTTGGTAAGACCAAACACATAGTGAAAACCCTCCCGCTGGTAGCACACTAATCCCGCCAGATCTTTTTCACTTCCAGGTTTATAATGTATCAGTGTTGAGGCCTTAAAAAAATTGTGCTGTTGGCGATGGAAAAGCGTCGATGTTGGCTTCATCTCTTGTATTGTTGTTGCGAAAGGTTCAATAACAAGCCCTTTAGGTGAGGGTTTAGCAAAAGTCTCGCGCGGACCGCGAACGCCAATCCACCGATCGTTGAGTACGCTATCTTTAAAGTCATCCTGATAAGTAAAATTACCATTTAAAAACCAGGCTTCCTGGTTTAATTGATAAGTAGCTCCTTTAGGAGATCTGAGTTTTGTAGGTAAAGGGGCCATGCCCCCCACGAATGCGGGAAATTCACCTGTCCAATCTACCGGTAGCATAAACGTCTCCCTCCCGGTATTCACGCGCTCCTTCTCATTGGGACGCACCGCCAAAAAGACACCATAGTACTCGCCATCGGACGTTTCAACCAAATCAGCGTGTCCTGCCCAATCAACTTTGTCCGAACGGTCTTTCGCTAAGTGTCTCTGAGAAAGAATCGGATTTTTCTTTGCAGGCTTAAAAGGCCCCTTAGGATGCGTACCTGAAAAGATGACCTCACTGTGGTTCCCCCCCGTTCCTCCTTCAGCACACATTAAATAATATTTACCATTTTTTTTATAGAGGTGAGGAGCCTCAATCCATATCGGTTTCTTCGAAAGATCAACACCACCATCAACAATTATCTGATCGCTGCCCTGAACGACCTGATCGTTTTCGACATCATAGTCCCAAATTTTAATAACACGGTGACCTTCATAAAGTTCTTTTCCCTTTTCCGGTGCGTCATTATGCACCACATAAGCTTTTCCGTCATCATCAAAAAATAGAGCCGGATCGATTCCTTCAAAATCCAATTTTATAGGATCACTCCAATCACCTGCCGGATCCGACGCCTTCACCACCATGTTGCCAAAACCACCGGCAAACTGTGTGGTGATCATATAAAACATGTCATTATGTGGATTATATTGTATATCTGGAGCATATATCCCTGCACTCATTGGAATATCGTAAACCTTTAATTGCGACTCTCGGTCCAGCACATGGCCAATCGATTTCCAGTTGATCAGGTCATTGGATTGAAAGATAGGAACTCCAGGAAAGAAAGCAAAAGAAGAAGCGACCAAATAATAGTTTCCACCTTTACGCGTGATGCTCGGGTCGGGATAACAGCCCTGTAGAATAGGAATATAAAACTCACCTTCCGTTACAGGGTTTTTCTCATAGACAGGATCCTGCCCTTCATATATGAAATTGGTAAACAATGGAGTTCTGTCTGCCCCCCCTCGCGAACCATTGGACCGGCAGCTAACAGTTGCGCACAAGGTGGCTAAAAAAAAGGACAAAATAAATCCGGTTATAGCATTTAAGTTTTTCATTCTATAAATAATTAATCACTCGGTATTCACGGCTGACCTGCTGTGCTCATCTGCATCTTCCAATCTCTTTTGACATGTTAAAACTACCCTGCCGGATAAGGCCGTTATCATCTGCCGGAAGATATAAACAAAAGTAGTATAGCATGTGCAAATAGGCTGCTACTTTTGTTTAAAAATGCAGTAATAATGTTGATATTCGTTAATGATATTTCATCTACGCCGGCTCAAATGCCAAAACCGTCGAAGTATATTCGGCCGATAGCTACCAAAAAGTGAACACAAGACAAACAAAGGGATATCCTATTAAACTTCTCTCTACCGATGATCAAATCATTTGCATCAGTAAAACGTATCACAGTCCTTCAGACATGTTCAGAGGGCGGAATCCAGGTATCGTTATTGAAAAGTTGCCATTATCCAATTAGCTTAAGGCAGGGTTTAGTTAAATCCTGCCCGAAATTCCAATGGCGATTGCTGTGTCTGTTTTTTGAAGAACTTATGAAAAGATTGCGGGTATTCAAAGCCCAGTTGGTAGGCAATTTCACTGACACTTAATTCTGTAGTGCTGAGCAACTCTTTAGATTTCCCTATTAATTTGAGTTGAATGTGTTGCTGTGCATTGAGTCCGGTAAGTGAACGAAGTAAATCGATGAAGATATAGACGATGAGCAAGAGTGCTTTGCCTGTAATTGGTTTTTCAAAAAAATATTATCCGATAACGGTTACTTAAAGCGCATGTTTTTCAGCATGGACTCCCCTAGCGCTTTAGCCTTTGCCTGATCTTCAGGCTTTGCGGTTATACTGAAATTCAGGTAAGACACGCGGTCATCTGCGATGAGGTAGTAATAGGATGTTGTGCTATTATCGATGAAGGAAGTTAGTACTTTAAAATTATTTAGCTTACTTATCTTATTATAGTTATCCGTATGGATGTGAGATGTATCCATGCCACCCATTTCCAAGAGCGTTGCCCGCGTTTCTTCCAACTGACTTGGTTTATAAGGTGCCTCTGCTTTTCCTCCATAAAAAACGATTATCATACTATCGATTATATAGAATTCGCCTCCAATACTTTCTTCATCAAAAGCCTGGTCGGGATCTAATTTTATCAACTTATTATAACCGTCCGATTTGGAAACTGCAACGGCATTTTCTGGGATGGCATTATTCATTAATTGGTTAACTGGAATATCGGTACTGTTTTGAGCAAAAGCGCTAAATACACAACCTAAAATAAAATAGATGATTATTATCTGAATTTTTCCCATATCTGTATTATTAAGTGTCACAAGGATCTTCTTTTATCGTGTTCCCTTCAACCTTTAACGGTTTAAAATCGGGATTAGTTGCCAGCCTACTTGCTTTGTAAAGGTTTACTGCATTACCAAACATCTTTAACAATGCATATTCTCCTGCAATATTAACGTTTGTTATTTGATTGCTTCTAACTATGTGCGCTCGCCATCTTTTTTTATAACTCGTTTAATTCCAACATTTTTCTTAACTTGGAAACTCTAATCATTATAGGTCGAAAATGCGAAAATTCATTATTTTAGCCGCTTTTACTATTTATGCCTCCACCTTATTTGCGCAAACAAGTGATCAAACTGGTATTGACTTTTTCGAGGGTACCTGGAAGCAACTACTAAAAGAGGCCAATGAGCAGGACAAACTCATATTCGTTGACGTCTATACCGACTGGTGTGGCCCCTGTAAATATATGGATCAGCAAATTTTCAGCAAACCGGCTGTGGGCGATCTTTATAACGAACAGTTTGTCAATATCCGTATAGATGCGGAGAAAGGTGAAGGCGTAGACATTGCCAAGAGGTTCGGTGTAACCGCCTACCCCACTTTTCTGTTTTTGAATGCCGAAGGTTACCTGATCCATAAAGTTGTTGGCGAAAAAGACGAAGCACCCTTTCTTTCCCTTGTCAGCGATGCCCTTGGGGCGGCAGAGGATCCGAACAACCTCGGGAACCTGGAGAAAGATTTTGCGCAGGGAAACAGAGCGGTTGACTTTCTAAAGACCTATCTGGATCGTCTGACAAAAGCGCGGATAGACAATAATGAAGTGCTGGATGCCTATTTTAAAACGCTTTCGCCAGCACAATTAAACGAAGATAGCACCTGGATTTATCTAGGGAAAAATATTATAGGCATCAACTCTGCCGTACTCTTGCGGTTTATGGAACACTACGATAAGATGCAAGACAGCTCCAAGAGCCAGTTAACCGGCCATTTGTTTGATATTCTTGTGTATAGTGGCGCAGGGCAGGCACTTCACCAGAAAAACTTACTAACCTACACCCCACTTATGGAATTCAGTTCGAGGCTTTACGGACTGAACGACAGGCAAAAACACACATTAGATCGTTATCAGCTCATACACAGCACACTGCTAGGAGATGCAGAAAAAATAAAAAAATATGGCTACTCCATTGCCACCCCGTCTATGGATATCTCGGTAGACAGCATACAAAGAGAGGATCAGCGCCGTTTCGAAGAAGAGATGCGACCCTTTACGACCGGAGAGCAGGACAGCACAAAAATTGTCGATTTTCAGGAAGGAAAGGAATTTGCTAAAAAGATCTATTCTGGTGAGGTTGTCGATAAGCTCTATACGGCAGCAGATGCGTTTTCGCAATTACCAGATAACGAGCAGGATGCCCTGCACGATGCGCTGCGTTGGGCAGAGCGCAGTGCAGCGTTATATCCAAAAAGGGCAGTAGTCGCCGAACTTGTCGAAAAAATCAAGGCAAAGATTAATTAGCGTGCGCCAGTTCCAAACGTCCGGTTAATGCCCGTGCTGTCATAGCAGATGATGCCGGATTCTGGCCGGTGATGAAAATCCCGTCTACCTCCATATGCGGGGAGAATGGAATAATGGCCTGATTGACGTCAGCACCAAATCCCGTTAATTGTTCTTTCAGACTAAAAGGTACCTCATGGTGCCTTTTCAGAAGCGCCTCTTCGGTATCGGTAAAGCAGGTCACCCTCAACCCCTGCATATCCTGTTGGCGAAGTTTATAAAGCGTTGCCAAGGCCGCCACACCGTGGCCTACCATTGCTACGGGTGTTTCGTCAATCAGGCACCTGTATAACAGTTTGCCTATATGAGGATCGGTGCTGATGTCCCAAAGAGCGCCATGTCCATCCGCGATATAAACCCCATCATAGTCTCCGGACAGAGCTTCCTCCAAGCTCCAGGTGTTGCCCAGTTCCATTTGGGCAATAAAGTCGCCCCTGTACGCCTTCACCCCTTCCGTGAGGTGTTCATTTTTTTCACTCAGTGGATCCAGCGGGGGCTGTCCACCACGGGGCTTGCCACCGTCACTTCGAAGCCTTCATCGGCAAACACCTGATACGCATCTGCAAAAGAGCTCAACCACAGTCTGGTGCCGTTTTTTTTATCGGCCAGGCTGGCATGGGAAGTTAGGATCATCAATATTTTTTTCATTGGAATAGCTTGTTTTTAAATGACAATTTACCCTGTTCTTTATCAGCAGTGCTTCAACAAAGAGCGTGCACATATAACTAATCTGGATAACGTCAAAACTTATGCAACGGTTACTGCCATAACCCCGTTTAACGGTTATTTAACAGATATGTGAAATTGCCGTGACGAAGTTGAAATTTTGGCACAAGCCCTTGCCATAATTTCATGCCCTGTTCCGTAATGCTGTCAAACTTTCTATGGCTATCCGATAAAAACATCCTCGGGGTGTGTAGTTTATCACTGTGTGGAGTGCAGGCCGGTCAGGGTGCAACAGAGGACATCAAAGACGAGCGGAAAGATCCCTTCAAATATAAAGACTTGAAGGGATTTTTATTTTGCTTTATCGGCATATCATTATCCTGAAGATATTTTCGGCTTGGCCAGGCAGACCGCTTTCACCTCGTCTGCGTCGAGGCCCATATAATCTGCAAATTCTATAATGGTCACGCCCTGGTGTTCTTCTTTCTGCAAGGCCTCATGCATCGTTCTTAACAATTTTTGGGCGTGTCTTTCGCCCTTCCCCGTAATTAGACAGACGTCTTTGGGATAAATCAGGAGTCTGTGTTGCTTCATTTCAAAAGGTTTGTTGTCTATAATTACGCGATCACCGGTACAGCGTGCCCCTTAGCCTCTTCACTCTTCACCCTCCATCCACCTGTCCTTCACCCCCTATTTAGCCACTGTTTACCCGCTACTAGTTCACTGTTAGTCCGCTTTTACTACCCTAAAGGCGGATATAGGGGGAATATACCGTGGATAGGAGGCGGATAGGACCTGAAGGAAGCTAAGCCTGACCTCGTAATCGCTACGTTAAAGCACCAAATATAACAGCGATCTCCATTCCTTTCAAGGCATTTTTAGGTATAAAACCGAATAAAAGGTATAAAAGCGAATAATCTTACCAAAAACGAACAAAGCGTAAAAGCCCGAACGCCCCTATTTTTTCCTGCCCCACCTTTGTGCCGTTGCCGGTACATAGGCTGTTAGCGATCCTGTAGGTGAAGCCACCAAGCGGGCCCCTTGGCACAGCAGAACCAGCTGGATAAAGACAGGTGTCCGGTAACGATAAACATATTATTAATTAAAAAAATAACATTATGGCACAATTAAAAAGTATCATCAAATTACAAGGTAAAATAGGTGATCTTACTTTCTTCAAAACACAGAACGGTTATCAGGCCCGTGAAAAAACAGGCGTCAGCGCCAGTCGCATCGCCAGTGATCCAAAGTTTCAGCGCACCCGCGAGAACAATGCCGAATTTGGCCGGGCCGGTTCCGCCGCTAAAAAGCTGCGTGATGCCCTGCGTCCCTTTATTCAGCTCACTTCCGATTCGCGCATGGCTAACCGGCTCAGCAGCCGTCTGCTCCGCATCATCAAAGCCGATACGGTCAATGACCGCGGGGAGCGCACCATATTGCCCGATAATCTGCAGTTGCTCCGCAACTTTAACTTCAACGCCGCAGCGGAGATGAGCAATACCTTCTTCATCCCTTTACAGGGCAGTATTGACGCGGCTACAGGCACCGGAACCATCAACTTCCCGGCTTTTGACCCCAAGGTGGTCATTGCACGGCCTGATGGCGCTACCCACTACCAGTTTTCCGCAGCCATCGTCTCCGTAGATTTTTCTGAAGAAGTGGGTGGATATCTGTTTGCGATGGACGAAACGCCCATGGCACCGATTAACGACGTAACCGAAGCCCTGTCACTGGCACCCACTGTGGGCAACACCGGTGAAGCGCCCCTTTTTCTGGCTGTTGCCATTTCCTTCTATCAGGAAGTGAACGGCAAGGCATATAGCTTGAACAATGGGGCCTACAATGCCTTGACACTCGTTAACATTCATGCAGCGAATATTGACGAAGATGATGACGGGCAGGATGAACAGGATGACGAAGAAGACGGTGCTGAAGATTAGCAGCGTCTGGCATCATCACATTTATTAATCTTTAAAAATTGAACAATGAAACAAGAACAGACTATAGCAGGCCCCACAAAGGGCAAGACGGGCAGTCAGACCATTGAGCACATCAAAGATGGCTTACAACTCACGGCCCAACTTATTCTGGCTTCGCCGTTGAAGCTGCCGGTAAAGTTGGTACAGGGAGCGAAATATGTGGTATTAGGCCTCAGCATATTCGATGGTTTATTCAAAAAGAAGATCGATGACCCGCTAAAACCGCAAGGTGATGAAACGAACGGAACTTAGCATAGGTACCGCCAGTGGAGCGCTGCTGAGCACCCTGCCCTTTATCCAGCTCACGGAACTTTTCCGAACAATTGTGCTGGCCGCGTTGGGTGCCATCGTGAGTTTCCTCATCACGCTGCTATTACAAAAAATACGAAAAAAATAGCAGCCAACCAGCCCCCTTTTAAGGGTGGCTGGTTTTATTTTGTCGAAACCTCCAACTGTAGTTCGAAGAAACCTTCTTTCTCGCCATAACGTAGGCAATATTTTCCGGCGTGGTGCATTTCCAACCGCGCCCGCAAATTTTCCAAGGCCATACCGTGGCCTCCCTTCCGGTCTTTCCTGCACAATTTATTCCAGGTGTAGATCGTTAGGCAGTCATTCGCAGCAGAAAGTTCCATTCTAGCGGGATAATTTGGGTCAAGGTATAAGCCGTGCTGGCGGATATTCTCAAAAAGACTGAGCAGCACCATAGGTATCACCTTAAGAGAACTTACACCATCACCAACGATCAAATAAAATGAATAGCGGCTGGGATTCCGCAATTCTTCCATAGCTGAGAGGTCTCTAAGCGCTTGTAACTCCTGAGTTATCGGACGGGGCACTTCGTCTTCATCGGCCATCAGAAAAGAAGCATATTGTTGTAACCAAATAATCGAGGCAACTGCGCCCTTCATCCCTTTTTTAAGCAGCCCATATACGTTAAAGAGATAATTTACCAAAAAATGATTACCTATCCGGCGGCGTTCCGATTTCCCTTTCCATAGGATATTTTCCCTCAATGCCGCCTCTAACAGATAAAGTAATGAAGCTACAATCAGGTAACCCAAGAAGGGCTGTACAAAAGGCGCTGTATTCTTTACATTAAAAAAGGCCCCCGTGCTTTTCCAGGTAAAGTGCAAATCCCCAAAAAACAGGCTGATCAGCACAAAGAGCAGAAAATACAAGGCAAATTCCAATAATACCACTACCGGAAAGAGGTACTTCAGCAGCTTGTATCTTTTTATACAGGGTATAATTGCATGGCTATGTACATAAAACAATAGGATATGTACAAAGAAAAAGGCCAGGTAGTTTTCATAATAATGCAGGATTCATCAAACTGCGCAAAAAGGAAGACATTGTAGATAATCCATGCAAGCCATATGCTTGCGTGCGCCGCATAATATCTCCGTTTATTTACGTAAATCAAATGCATGCGTTAGGACCTTTTCCCTCCATAACTTAAAAAACGCATATCGTTCAGAAGCTTCTGCCTATAAGTACTGGTAACTTTTAATGTTTCCTGATTTTTCAAGGTAAGTTCATCCTTAAAGAAATCTTTAACAAAGGTTAGAGATACAAGGTGCGAACGACTAATCTGTCTCAGCGGTATAAGTGGCAATAAATCAGCATGTATCTTTTTCAGCGTAATATGTAGTATATGGCGCTTTTCTGCTGTGTGCACCCGCACGTAATCGCCGTCGGCAACGATATAATGGATATCCTCCAATCGCAGGCCCTCAAATTTTCCCTGGTAATTGGTAACAAACCTGGTATGCATCCGTATAAGCTGCTCTTTCTGACTTAAGGCGAGGGTATCTATCATCTTATCCAAGCTAAGCACCAAATCTTCCAGACTAACAGGTTTAACCAGATAATCAATTGCCCGGTGTTTGAAGGCCTGTACAGCGTATTGTTCATGTGCTGTCACGTAAATTAAGCGCTTATACCACCCCTTCAGCATCTCCACTCCTGCCAAACCATCAAGCAAAGGCATTTCGATATCCAGAAAGACAATGTGTACTTCGCCATTAGTTACCAACCATTCTTTCGCTTCCGGCAGGCTGGTAAATGTGCCGCGCAAATCTAAATCAGGCACCTGTGTTACCAATTCCGTCAAATGAAAAATGGCCGACTGTTCGTCGTCAATGACTATACAAGAATATAACATGTGATAAATGTTTAGGTATAAAACTATGTCACCGACTAATTTCTTAAAAAACCGATAAAATCACAAATTATACGCCCCTTTTTCCTTTTCGTCGAAGCAGAACGGGTCTTTTTTCTGCTTTTTTATGAACTCGTCGAAGTTATCAGCTGATTTACTAAGCGATAGCCGATATTTAAATCGTCGCGAGATCAATAGTTAATCCCTCGTCAGACCTATTTAACAAATCAAACAAAAGAAGACATGAACAAGTTCACTACACACATCTTTGCAGCCCTACTGTTTCTGTTGGCCGCCCTGCTCTTTAGTCAATCGAATAACGCTAGGCCAATCAAGTTTAACCTCGATATTGAGGCGCCCGCAACAGGGTTGAACAACACTGATCAAGGCTTCGCTGCTTTTACCAGATCGTTCATTACCACGCGTGATAATGAGGAACCACATCCTGATGAATTCTTACAGGGGGATTACGAGCAGCTATTGGCGGAATATGAGTAAACAGCGCTTGCTGCTTATTGCTGCCGCCTGCTTGCATTTGCTGTATGTACTCGCGGTAAATATTGCCAGCGCTCGCGCCGGTTACCGCTTGTACTACCAGGCAGGCAGCAACAGCGACCGGGTCAATTTAAATAGTATGCTTTCGGGTAAACCTCAGCAAATCTATGGGTTCATCACCGGCACCATGCATGGTTACGGTTTTTTTGCACCGAATGTAGCTAGCCAATATGTTAGCCAATTCACCTTTTATGATGAAGGTAAAATCATCGCTCAGGTGAGCAGCCCCGGAATCCGTTCCGTGGAAGGCCTGCAGCGTTATAGTGTATGGCTTGATCAGTTTCAACGCTTTCTACGAGAGAAGGAGCAAGATGATCCAAGAGCTGAATTATACAGGCGTTACCTGAAAGCCAGTGTAACTTCTCTCTGCAGGAGGCTATTGGCCGACTATCCAGCAGCAGTACGCATCAAATGCCAGATCTACCTACACCGGCCACCTTTGCTGCAAGACATGGCGAGCTCCCATGCAGGCCTTGTGCCGATCTACGATTACAGCGCGCGCCGCTAAAGAGAACAGGAAATGAACAATTTTTTTATAAACGACGGAAGACTATTTCGATCGCTGAGGATAACCTTGGCCTGCGTATTGGCCTTACCGATTTTGTACATCATACCAGATTTCAACAATCTATATGGCCCGGCGGGGTGGGTTAATGTAAAGCTACTGTCCATGCAGCAATCCTTCCCGGGCTATGCCATTCATCATTTGATCGGCTGGATAAGTGCCAAATTTCCCATCAGCCATCAAGCAAGCTGTATGCTCCTTATTTGGGTATACTGTGGCTTATGCATCCTACTGGCGCTCGGTTATGCCATGCGGTTGGCCAGCTTGGCTTTATTAACCTTACACCTCAGCATCTTCGTTGTCATGAAGCCTTATAGTTACGGCGCAGACCATATCAGCACTTCGTTATTATTCTACCTTGTCTTGCTTCCAAAGCGCGCAGATTTCTACTGTTGGCTTTATATCCAGACGGTGCGCATACATTTATGTATAGTATACTTTTTTGGTGGTTTGGTTAAATCACTTGGCAACAATTGGTGGAATGGCGAAGCACTCTGGAAGGCACTGAACCTTCCCTATTTTAATCAGTACTTTCAATGGGATTTTGACTGGTTAACTGGCTACCCAAGCTTATTGCTTATCGGAGGAGTAACGGTTATTGTATTGGAGCTACTATACCCCTTCGCCATGTTCAACAGTTATCTACGCAAACCCTGGTTAGGAGCAGTTATTCTCATGCATCTAATAATTGCTATCGTGCTAAATCTGTTGGTTTTCTCACTTTTCATGATTGTATGGAATGTTGCCGCCTTTGTTGTTGGCAATCATATTCTCCGAAAATACTACCAGAAAAACAGTTTGAATTTTAAACCGAGCCGTTGGTGGCGGGCCAAAGGTGCCCCGGTCCAAGATCAGCAGGCTTAAAAAAGAAAGGAGGTTTTGTGTACTACCCTACCGGATTTACTTGACCCAAAAAGCACCAACCAACTAAAACCATTATAAGCCAATAATGTTCCTTTAACCGCCAGCCTATGAAAAAACCTATACATATTGAAATACCCAGCCGCTATCGCGGCGATACCCAAAAATTAGATCAATGCCCACCCATTGCCACGCACAAGTTGGCCTACGCCAGCTGCAATTATTGGAGACATGCTAGATTTTCTATCATTGAACAATACTATGATGCCAAGGATGTGTTTATTGGTTTGACCGAAGTTCGCAATAAAGATGAGATAACAATTCCTTTCAGTTGCGAGCGTTATGATCTTTATTGGCTATACCAATTGAAAGGCCGTATGGAGCTGTTGGACCGTACGGGCATAAACAAGATCTTACGCATAAGCAATGGGCAATACATTCTTACGGCTATGCCAGAAGAAAAATACTATGCCTATTTTAAGCCCGGGAGACACCTACTTTGCTATTTTGTTGTCAAAAGCGAGTGGCTGCTGCGCAATGATGGTGCAGGGTTAGATATCATCGATAGCTTTTTAGCACAGTTAAGGCAAAGCGAAAGGATAACCGCTTCGGTATTCGCTCAGGAACTGTTGACCATAGGCCCTGTTGTTCGAAAGCAACTATTCACCATGTTTACTCTTTCTAAAGGCATCCCTATCCATGTAGATGCCAAATTATATAAGCTGAGCATCAATCTTCTTGTACAAAGCCTGCAAGACCTTACCGATGATACCATTGTTGAAGACCGACATAAACTATTGATCGATCAGGTACGTCTATATGTCAGTGAGCAGCTCAAAGAGGGGCAGATTCCACCTATAGAAGATATAGCGGCACATTTCAATATCTCAACATCTTACTTACGCAAGCAGCATAAGCGCTATTACGCTATTGATCTGCGTCAATTTATTAAACAAGTTCGTTTCGACTTTGCCTATTATCTGGTTACCAGAAGTAATCTCTCCAATAATATTATTGCCAGTATGTGTGGTTTTGCTGATAAGGCAAGTTTTGGAAAAGCCTTCAAGCGATACTTTGGTTTCCCTCCTTCTCAAGCATCCAGTCAATTTGAACGAACACAAAATTTTTCGATAAAAAACGAAAAATGACTACCCACCATGGCGATTTGGACTACCTATACGGGTAGTTTTTGCCCGAAATTTGGAATTTATCATATAGACGATTGGATTTTTTTACTTCACACGAACGCAATGGAAAAACCTGTACTTTTAGATATGCCGCTCTATTTTGAGGGTGAGGCACAATACAAAGAAAAATGCCCGCCAACAGTAACGCACCGTTTAGCCTATGCAGACTGCAGTTATTGGAAACATCCAGCCTTCAGCATTATTGAACAATGGTACGATGCCCGGGATGCATTTATCTGTTTATTGGAAATTAATACCCGCATAACTTTAGACTTACCGGTAAATTGCCAGCGACATGATCTTTATTGGCTCTACGCCTTGCGCGGAAGTTTGACTTTGGACCAACCCGAGGACGCCTCCGCTATGGAATTGACCATTCCCCACGCCCATTACTGTATAGCCTACATACCTCCTGATGATTTCAATTTGCGTATACCCCAAGGGAAGCACCTGTTTTTTTACTTCGTCATTAAAAGCGACTGGTTGTTGCGGCGCCCAAGTGCAGCCGGTTTGGAGGAGATACAAAGCCATTTAGCAAAACTCCGTGCGCGGCTCATGGAGAGTGCTTCTACCGGCATCCTCCACATCTACGACTATCATCGACAGCACATTATCTCGACCGCTGCGCCAAGTAAACCCCTACATGTGGAACAGGACTGTTTTGTTTACCATAAAGTAGTGGAATTACTGAGCCGAAGCTTAAGCGACCTAACAAAGATGGATGAACAAATGGGTTCCAGACCCATGCAGCTGCTCAGCGCCGTACACGAACTCATCCGGCAGAAGCTGGGTACCGGCGAGCATATTGTGATTAGCCATCTTGCAGAGGCCTTTGATGTTTCACCCACCTACCTCAATCGCATTCACCGGGCACATTATGCCAGCAGTCTGAAGCGGTACATTGACCAACAGAAATTCGAATTTGCCCGCTTTTTGCTAGCGGAGCAGCAGTTAAGTGTGAATGATGCAGCGCATCTATCCGGATACACGCAGGCAAGTTCATTCACTAAACAGTTCACCTTATTTTTCGGTTTTTCACCATCCGAATTAAGCCGCAAGGATGACGATTAAGTTAAGCGATTAGGTATAAGTTTCGAAAAAGACATAGAGTAGGTTTCGGTTTGGTATAACACTGAGGCTGTTTTTACCCCGATCTTTGAAAGTATGGAAACGAATAGTAGATCAAGCCATGAAGGTAGGCATAAGTTCCATTTACAGGCCGGCTGCCGATGTGTATGCTGGAGAGATTGGTAGCCCGCTTGTAGAAATAACTATCAAAAAAATCATGAAAATAAACATAAATAGAAAAGAAATAGTCGTACTAATAGCAACAAGCCTGCTGATTATCCTTTTTACCTATACAGCCGTTAATAAAATTTTGGAATATGAAAAGTTCGTCTTCCAAATGAGATTGGCACCTGTAAGGTGGATGATATTTTTAGCTCCGTGGATAGGTGTTCTGATCCCGGCAATAGAGCTATTTCTGGTTGCTCTACTTTTTATAGATAAATATCGCCCAAAGGGACTACTGGGTTCCGCCGCTTTACTGATGATATTTGAGCTATATATCGTCGGAATGCTCCTGAGTGGTCTTGATCTTCCCTGCACATGTGGAGGCATTATAAGCAAGATGAGCTGGGAAGTGCACCTCCTGTTTAATGCTGCATTCACGGGTTTAGCTATCTATGCGTTTTGCCTGCTAAAGCAAATAAATAAGAAGAATAACATCCAGCATACATGTTCATTAGTTTTTTAACCATTTAAATTTAAAACCATGCAAAATTTAAAAAAAATCGTGCTAGGTGTCGCCATCGCGGCAAGCACAACAGGAGCAGTAGCCGCAAAATTATTAGATACCCCGGCAGCCCAAGAGCCCGTGTATCAATGGCAAAGCACCAATATTGCACCTGAAAACCCGAACAGCAATGCGCAACTAACCCGTCCAGATGCTATTAGTTATTTTGGATGTGAGAACGGGAATCAGCTGTGTGCCGAAGGCACGCTAGTTAGCGGAAGCGGAGATGAAACCTCGGAATTATTCCACGGCATGTAATCTCCAGAAGATTTAGCGGATTAGTCCGCTAAATCTTCTATTATCGTTACCTCACGCTTGCGGTATTTCGTTTCAAAAACAAACCCATATTTGACTTCCAATAATGTTTTCATGGTGTCGTAGTTGGGAATTGTACCTTCAAATGTCAGGTCAACATCAATGTGATAAGGAATAGCTGTTTCATCTGCATAAGGAGCATCCAAAGGCACACTATTCAAATTGGCTTTAACCTTCTCATTTAAAAAATTAAAGAGCTGCAAGGGTTCTACATTCTTCGCTATCAGCCCCCCTTCTGTTAATGTGATGTAAGAGGTATCTTTCACGGTAGTTGGAGAAATCATATTGTTGTATTTCATCTTTATCACCGTAGATAAAATCGGTTTATACTCCTTTCGAATACTAATGTTCATAGCCCGCTGCAAATCTTGTATGACGTTCTTAAAGAATACTGTATCCACTTCGGCTCTGGGTAGTTCTATTTCGTAGCAGTAAAGATTTTCCTTTGCCCATTCGGCTTTAGTTTTGTATTTCGATTTTTCGAATGTTTCCGGGCACTCGTTTGGCCAAAAGAAACGTGTGGAATCTTTTGTATGAATCTCCATCAAGTCAAACCAATTTCTCCTCAATACCATTTGCCCTACTGCCCTCCACAGCATCTGTTCACGTGAGGCATTAAATCCGAATAGTCTTTTGATTTGCCTTTCCGTTGGGTGGGTATCTGTTTTATAAGTAAACCCTCCAGGCAAACCCGGCGCATATCCCGTAAAGATAGAACGGTAAATATAGGAGGAATCCATCGTGTGGAAAGGCTTACGCATATCGAAGCCGATAGCATCCGTCTTGATCGGCAATTCCTTTAATTGATTGTTCACCAGGTCCGACGCATTCTTTCTGTTAACTCCATCAATACCCGTAATATTGACCACTCTACCATCCCTATTGATCCATACATTATGAGGAAGCACACGGTTAGGAAAATATTTTTGGAGGAGTGTATCGCCTACTACAAAAGTTAAATTGTTCAGTGGGCTATGCAGTTGATCCAAAAAAGTATTGACCTTTTTCTCATCCTCATACGTAACGGATAGTACATTCAACCTGTTATCCGTTTCTTTTACCAAACTATCCAGAAGCGGCAGTTCTTTCCTGCACGGCGCACACCAAGTTGCCCAAAAATTTATAATGAGCCCGCCCTGACGATATAGCTTTTCCATCTGTGCGGAATCCGCTTCTTTCCCCAGCAAACCGCTGATAATTATTGGAGGCAGCTGGTCTCCAACGTTTAATTCCTTAAGTTCGTTTTGCGCAAATGCTGTCATCATCATTAATAAGCCTGTCAGAACCGTCGTGAAGCGTTTCGCATAGCAATTAGCATCTAATTTAATATCCTTCATTCTGTTTTAAATTTGGGTTAAAACTTATTTCATTTTGAGGTATCGGGAATCTGACAGCCCTTTCTGTCCAATTACCTTTGTGCCGCTTCACAACCTCGGAAAGCCTTTCTGTGCGTTTCAAATCCATGAAGCGGTGCCCCCATTCCATGAAGAACTCTCTTCTTCGCTCCTCTTCAATTGCTAATAAAAGCTCAGGTTGTGATATGTTGCCCGCTTGAAAAGATTCCAATCCTGCACGTAGTCTTATCCTATTTAAATCTTCCCATGCGCTTTCGGGACCATCCAACTGACCGAGATGTGCCTTAGCTTCCGCACGAATCAAAAATTGCTCTGCCAGTCTGAGCACCACCAAAAATTCCTGTCCGTAAGTGTTTGTATTTCTGTTCTTGTACTTGAAGGCATAAGGATAGAGGATTAGACTGTCTGCCGCCACTTCATTGGTATTTATCCAATTCGCTTTCCGTAGATCATTTTTACCAAAAGCAGTTACCAAACTATCGGAAAGTGCATAAATCACCGCAACACTTGTATTTGACGGAAGTAAACTTGCCGCATCGCTTATAAAATCATTTTGCGTCCAGAATTGAAGTATTGTTTCATTACTTCCCGAAAAGAAAACATTATTCACATCGCCGTTGAGTTCAAATCTTCCGGACTGTATTACCTCAGTTGAGAGTTCGACTGCCCTTTCCCATTCGTTCTGCTGCAAATAAGCTCTAGCGAGCAATGCGCTGGTAGCCCATTTGTCTGCATGGGTTCTGTTATCCGTGTCCGAGACAGCTTCCAAGCGCTCTTTTAGCCCAAGAAGATCAGCTATGATGAAACTATAAACTTCTTCTTTTGTACTGTTTGGTAGCACTGCGGTAATATTTACATTCGTTTCCAAGACTAATGGAATATTGTCATAAATGCTTACGAGGTACAAATAGGCAAAAGCCCGTAGAAATATGGCTTCATTTTGAACCATATCACTAAAGAGGGTTGGCGTATTATAAATCCCCTCCATGTGCTCAATTATCGCATTACATTGGTAGATCACGCTATACAAGGAAGACCAGATGTTCTGGTTTAAGCCATTATCCAATGAAATGCTATTGCGAAAAAATTCTTCGGCTTGCACATTAGACGCATTATGGTTGAGATCATCTACGTATAGGCTCAGGTACTTGTTCAAATTCGGATCTACATTACGTTCAATATATGCGTATACATTACTTAGGGCACTGTGTGCAGAAACCGAATCATTGAACACCTCTTCCGGTGTGATAAGATTTTTGGGTGTGTTTATTTCAATCAGCTTATTACATCCCGTCAAGGATGCGCCTGCTAAAAAAGCTATAAATAGTACGTTCTTAAATAATTTCATCTTCAATAAATTAGAGGGTTAACTGAAAACCAAACACCAACGATCTCATCGGCGGAATATTCCTTTGCGAATTGGAGAGTGCTCCAGACTCGGGATCCAGCAAAGGCAATTCGTCATTCCAGAAACTCAGGAGGTTCTGCCCTGTAGAATAGATGCGTAAGGAGCCTTTCTGCTGACCGGCAAAAACCAAAGGCATCGTATAAGAAAGAGCAAGATTCTTGAGCCTTAAATAAGCCACATCAAAATAGTTGGCAGAAGAAGTGCTGTAATAGGCATCATTCAATGTGCTTGCTCTTGGCATTTCTGTTTCATCACTCGGCGATTGCCACCTATTTGCTACTATAGCATAGTGATTGGTTCTCCAACCAGGGCTATAAAAGATGCCGCCGGCCGTCGTCTGTTTAGCAAACTGAAAAAGCACATCTAGTGACCAGCTTTTATAAGTCAAGCTATTGCCTAAACCACCATAAAAATGCGGCGTTCGCCTGCCAAGAGTGTAAAAATTGTAAGGTACCGAGATATTACTTTCGTGGTAAGCATATGAAGCTATCCCCGTCTCTGCATCCACACCCAAAAAGCGCCTCCCGTATATTCGATTAATATCATAGCCCTCTTCCAACGTATTGGCATAACTGGAAAGTGCTAAACCCGGAAACTCCTTTAATATATTTCTCGGTACGGTAAGGTTGAAGGTAGAACTCCAACGCCAGTTCTTGCTCTTTATATGCTCATTTTGTATTTCAAACTCCCATCCAGTGTTCTCCACCACTGCTGGCAGGTTTGCCTGATAAGAAGAAAATCCCGTCATCCGAGGAATAGCGTAATTCACCAACTGATTACTACTGCGGTGACGATAGCGGTTTATCTGTACCATAAGTCGATTATCCAGAAAGCCCAGTTCCAGTGCATACTCCAATTTGTGGGTTTTCTCCCACCGAAAATCCTCATTCGCTATGCGTGAAGGTGCCAAACCTGCTATCCCCTCATAAATCAATCCCGAGTTATTGTAGGTAGACAGGTATTGATAATCCGTTATCTGATCATTTCCTACAATGCCATAGCTCGTTCTCAATTTGCCGAAACTCATCATCTGCAGGAAGTCTTTCAGCCATGCTTCATCTCCAAACAGCCAAGCGACACCGGCAGAGCCAAAATTTCCGAAACGGCTCTGTGGACCAAAGCGAGAAGAGCCATCCCTTCTAAGGGAGACATTGAGGATATACTTATCTCTAAGGGTATAATTTATTCTGGAAAACATGGATACATACCTATATTGAATGAAGCTATTGGTACGTGTAGGTACATTACCTGCCGAGCCAAGGTTTTCCATCAAGCTTTCATTGGCGAAGTTTTCTGCCCTTATAAATACCCCTTCTCGAAGACTACTTTGGAAAGTTCCCCCCAGCATGACGGCAAACCTCGATTGTGCGAAATCCTTTTTATAATCTATCTGTGGTTCTGCGATATAAGACTCCGTGGAATTCTGGCCGAAATTGGTATAATTTATTGACCCGGGAAAAAGTGCAACTTCAGGAAAAAGCTGCGTTTGATCTATACTAATTTTATTATAGCCGGCACTTAACTGCAATTTCAAATCCTCAAAAAGTTTATAGCTGACCAATGTATTTACCAAAATATTACCCGTTTTCACTTTGCTTCTTGCATGTAACTGCGCAATTGGATTGCTGATGTACCAGTTATAAGCACCACTCTCCTCAAATACAGGAAAGTGTGGTGGCAGCAATATATTAGACCAGATACTACCCGATGGATTAGCTGAGCGATTGTCATCGTTGTTTACCAGTGTTGAGACGTTGAAATTAAATTTACCATCCTTCGAGGCGTGGGTCAATCGCAAGTTGATACCAGACCGGATATATTTATTATCGCCCGGCAATACATTAGATTCGTTACGAAAGTTTGCACCAGCTATAAAATTTGTGTAGGTGCTTCCACCGGAAAGTGACACCTGCGCATTTGTTAGTTGCGCTGAATTCCCCAGCATATAATCAAACCAATCAGTCGTACTATCTGCATTCCAAATTGTTAAATCCGGCGCATAATCAGCTGAAGCGGGATCATTAGAAGGAACCCTTCCGTCATTTGCAAATGCCTCCCTCCTAATGTTCAGATATTGCTCCATATCCAAAAGCTTCGGCTTATTTGCAACTGTTGAAAAACCGTTCTGTAAATTGACGTCTACTTTTGTCTGTTCTCCCGCACCCTTCTTCGTTGTAATTATTACTACGCCATTTGCACCCCTGCTACCATATATAGCCGTTGCATCCGCATCCTTCAGTACAGAAATAGATTCGATATCATTCGGGCTCAAGGTATTAAAGGGATTTACGGCCCCCGCTATAGATCCTCGATCCAAAGCAGAGCCTCTGCCAATTGCACCCTGTTCATAAGGAACACCATCTACGATGTACAAAGGATTGACTCCCGCACTTATTGACCCCGTGCCCCTGATCTGAATATTGATATCTCCTCCCGGCAGACCATTGGTTGTTTGCACGAAGACCCCGGGCATTCTACCAGATAAGGCAGATAAAACATTCGTTACCGGTTGCTGTTCGATTTCTTTTGCTGTGACGCTGGATACGCTCCCGGTATTAAACCGCTTTGTTGTTTGGCCATAACCGATGATCTGCACCTCATCCAGCTCTGCTGCGCTCCCCAAAGCTATATTAAAGGGACCTGCATTTTGTCTACTAAACGCTAACTCCCTTGTTCGGTATCCCAGGTAACTGATCTGGAGGGTTCCAGCCGAATCCCTAGTGACCATATTAAACGTACCATCTTCATTTGTAGTGACCGTTTTGCCTGTACTTGTAATTTTAACCGTTGCCCGTTGCAAAGCCACGCCGGTGGCAGCGGATGATACCGACCCTCGCAGACGGTACGGTTCATCCTGCTGCCGGGCGTGGGCCAAACAAACACAGAACAAGGAGATTAGAAAACCAGTTGTTTTCAGCGCCAAAGGCTTTGACGCTAATATTTTTCGGTAGCTGTAAAACGCACTTCGGTAGCTACACTTGTCATTTTGGCCATGGTTTACGCCATTTCGGTTATTTTTTAATAATGTAGTTCTGACCTCATAGGTGCTTTGCTTTTTTCCGTATATATTACTTTCATTTCGTTCGCTAAAAAAGCCATTTCGTGTATGAAATTTGTTGACCTCACCCCCTAGTGAAAAAATGAGAAACTTTATTTTGTGTATATACTTATAAAGCTTAAATTTGAGACATAGGTATCCCCTATGAACGTAAACCTTCATGTTTTTGTAAATTAGATTTAGGTATTTTTAATAAGAAGAATCCGAGATATAATCTACCCATTAGCGCTATTGAATTAGCACTTTCGGAAGAAAATAAGAAAAGGTTTTACGGACTTAGGTTGGTGCTGTGATGATATGGATTATTGGATTTTGAAGTGGTTTTGCATGTGCGCGAGGCATTGTGCAAGGCTTGCTTGCGTGAGTTTTTGGCCGTTGGATGTGGCGTCGGTTCGGTAAAATCGTTTTCATAATATCTGGTTATGATAACGATGTCTACAACGTAAGGAGTTAGAAATATTAGGCCGTCACAAACCAGTGAGGCAGTCCTTGCTCCTTCTATTTTGGAGGAAACCGTCAAGCAACCTCTTCAATAAACCCTTCGGATTTATTGGTGCCCATAGAAGTTCAAACGCAAAGACGCCCATACTGGTGTTTATCAACAAAGATAGAACATTCCAGTAAATATACAGGGCGACCTTACGGTTCTCTCTTGGGCAAAAATTGACGGTTTTTCCAAATTGAGAGACATCGTTGCGAGTAGATTCACTTACTCGTTAAGTGTCGCTTTATTTATTAGATACAAATATAATAATAACTGCTATATAATGCAAGTTTTTATCTCAAATAATGGCTAAAAAAATTAACAATATTAAGGAAGAGTTGAATAAAAGTTCGTTGCAAGTTGCTGCTTTGGCTCTGTATCTCGACGTAGAAGACACAACGATAAGCAAATGGAATTCCAATAAATATCAGCCTAGCCTAAATAAAATAGATGATATTGGTGATATTTTAGAAATTGACAACACCAATCTAATTCTTTCCATAAAAAGAGAATCTACTGGTTTAGCTGATGCACTACAGAAGGAATACAAAAGGTTGCTGCAAACTGGAATGCCCAAAAAAGTAAAAGTGAAAGATGCTAAAAGCGAAGAGAAAGAGATAAATAATCCAGAATTCGTCAGTACTTTGAGAGATTTTGTTGAGAAATATAAAAAGGAGAAAGCAAAGTAAAAGATATGGATAATACTCTCAGAAGTGGCCGGCTTAAGCAGCGGTGGTTTGGTTCCGATTGTCCTAGTATTAATATTAATTATTTTGAAATTTTTCAGCCGTAGAAAGGAAAATCATATGGAGCATAATAAAAATAGAACTATTATATCGAGTGTCGGAAACGCAGTAACAGAAACCATTTGGGCAATCGGGACGTCCATCGCAGCTTCGGCTGTGTTGCAATTATCAAAGCGGAAGCATCTGAAATATTAGATTCATGGTATTAAACTATTTAAATATTGGTACACCAGAAATAATATTCGTTGTCCTGTTTACAATAGTGGGATTTTATACTATTTACCAATGTATTAATAATCCTCAATTGACCTCGACACAACGTATTACTTGGCTAACTGTTATCCTGATCATTCCGGTATTTGGATGTTTAATTTATCTATTTGCAAATAAGAAAATAAGGCATCAAAATAAATTAAGGAAGTAATCGCGGCAAAGGCAGCTACCGATGCGCAAGATTGGAAGAATTTATATTACCGAAAAGATGCCCCGGAAGCATATGAGCTCCTATTAATCGAAAAAGCTATTGGTAAAACTAGCGAAGCGTTTAAGGAATTGTACGAAAATGATATTAAATGAGACGAATGATGTAAAATAGAATAACCAAAAACATAAACCTAAACTTATGGCAAAAGACAGCCTATATTCTGTAATTGGCGGCAAAGCGTATCCCTTCGAATGTGAAGAGGTAACAATAGAACTAAGCTGCGTATAGAAGATTTCGAATACTAGATATAATATCAGATTTAATTTGGAAACAGGAAGATGATATTACGGTTTCCCGTATTTCGGAAACCCGGAATAACGCAAGCCACTCTCCCAATTGTAAACAACTATTATTCAATCTAATAAAAATTTATACATTAGTAAAATCCAATAAAAATTGTTTATGAAAACCCTAAACCTACCTATTTTTGTCGCTTCATTCATTTTTGTGCTTTCATTGATATTCCTGAATTTTGTAAATTCTCCAGTAAAGTATTTGGTAGCATCATTGGGCTTACTGTCTCTAACAAGCATCGCGGCAACGTCATTAAAAAATGTGCATCCAGCAGCGTCTCATATTGAAGTTCTGATCCTTTATCCTCTTCACAAAACATGTTTTGCGCTCGGATTCTTTCTCTTTATCGCACCATTTCTAATTTTCTTTATGATTTGGTTAGGTGTGGCTAACCAAATCTTGGGGACTACAATAGCTGCGCAGCTATTTTTGAATTTTTCAATTGATGTGACTATATTATTGGCTATAATTGTTCTCCTTGCTATAGGCAGCACCTTCGTGATGGGGCATAAAATTCATAACATCTTAACTGCAGGGTATTATGATGATAACGACAGCACGTCATTCAGAAATCATAGATATGGAAAAAAATCCGCCACTCGTAAGGAGTTTGTAGACGCACAGCTTAGTTTTATTAAAAAATATTGGATATGGATTAGTATCGCAAATTTTTTACTACCAGGTATCTCTATGCTCAATGCTTTCGAGGTTGTTTTCTCTTGGATTAAAGAGATTAAAAGGAAATAATAATATAGGTCTTACTGATCCATTGGTTACCAAACTTATTTTACACACTGAGATGCCACGAAGAGTAATTTGGACTTGCTCCTATCCGTAGGCTAAACCAAAAAATTTAGTTAGCCCCTCCCTTCCCATTTCATCTATCGGCTTACCGATAATATCTGAAATAATCTCGGGCAATACGTTAAACAAATCAAAAAGAGCGTTTTTGTCACCCGTAACAAGCTCATAAAAACTTGCGCCATCTATTATTCTGATTTTCTCATTAATTGGACATTTGGCACCTTTGCTTTTATCTGAAGGTATAAATGGTATATTTGACCTAATAGGAACTTTGGGTATAACGGTAACGTAATAAGCTGTATAACCCTTGTATATACTCGTTTTGGGAGAAACCAACTTATCTAGATCATAATATAAATCGGACAGCTTCCCACCCGTTACCGTATTATGCTTATTTTTGACCTCTGCGATAATTTTTTTTTCTTCCGACACCAAGTCAATAATTTTGCCTGTACGTTGATTATTCCACCCTTGTACACTTCCCAAAATATTCTGATGGAAGTTACCAATATGGTTTTGCAGGGTTTTCTGCGCTTGTCTAGTCTCTTCTGATAAGACCCACTCCTCGTAATCAATATCATATCCGCAGATTTGTATCATTGCTGAAAATGGGTCTAGAACATTTTTATAAAACTTGGACTTAACGTTAGCCTTGGACTTCTGTGCAACTGTTAAAATTTTTGTTACCGCATCGTTTAAGTCCTGATCGTTTATCCATTTGAGTTTAGGCATCTTGATTATTTATAGGTTATACACCGCAAAGATAATAAATTTGAGTTGCCGAAGAAACTGCGTTAAAACACAAAATTAAACCGTATATTTGAAATAATATATCGCTCATTATGAACAGAGTACAAACACAAACAACTTGCAATAATGGGATATAAATACTATGACATACATGAACAGAAAATAAGACCCGAAGATCTGCAAAATAAAAATGCATGGTGTGAGAAAGGTGCTCGCTATGAAAAATCGTTTGTACAAATATATGGCGAGGCATTGGGTTTAACGCAAAATCCGGAAAAACAAACAAACGATTTTGCTCCAGATCTTATCAACACAAAACAGGGTGGGCTAGCAGATCTCAAAACCCAGCGAACACCCTTTTTTTGTCTCAAATACTATATAAGATAGACCCTCAATATGCGGTAACATTCAATGAAATTGATTACATCCGTTACCAACAGAAATATTCCGGGATAGAGGTGTACTTTTGGATAGATTGGCAAGCTGTGCGTTTTAATGGATCGAATTCATCCGTCAAAGTGCTTCCAATGCAGGGCGTTTGGCTGATAACCTATAATAATATGCTTGAGGCAGTTAAAATGGCACCGTTACACACCTACAGTCAAAGAGTCAATGATAAACAAGGGAATGCCAAAAAAAGTTTCATACTCGACCTAAGTTCTACTTATTTTTCAAAAATAGTTTAGCTTCTACAGCCTTTAGTGCTTCTATAGCATATTGTATTACGCTTGACGGCATCCAATATTTCTTTTTGTTCCTTTCTTTCTTATTTTATTGCTAATTTTTTTAGTATGTTTGCAAAAAACAATTTTATCCCAAAACCTACACGTTTATGAAAAAGAACATTAATTTTGGAACAGCGATCAGCTATGGTGCTGGTGCTTTTCAAGAGCAGCAACAGCTTTATTTTGGTGTTATGGACATACTAGACAGTACTTTGGTGAGAAAAGATATTGAAGAAAAAGCAAAAACAATAAAACCAGCGAACACAAAACTTGAAAAAAAACAGGTAGCAGATCCTTACTACGGTCTATTTGCCCACCATTTGGCTGCCCATGGTTTTAGATATACGGTGAACAGCCAATTGATCCAACCATTGGAGGGAAATCCGGATTTTGTATTACCCGCCGATAAATGCTGTATCTTTCTCAGTAAAAGTGATAAAGATATTGAACTGTTATTAAACAAATCTGGGTGGAAAGTCTTTTGGTTTCCGAAGGTAAAGAACGGTCAACATAATATAGAGGGCTCCTTGACAGAGCTCCTCAGTAGCATCCAAGATACCCAAACAGAAGAACAGCCTAAATTTACTTTTATTGATTTGTTCTCAGGAATAGGGGGATTTAGAATAGCATTGAATAAACTTGGAGGAAAGTGTTTGGGTTTTTCAGAAATAGATAAACCTGCATCTGAAACGTATAAAACAAACTTCGTTGGCAACAACGATGCAGAATTAGAGCTTGGTGATATTACCAAACTTGGCGAACTTCCCTTTAAGGAAATTGATTTGATCGTTGGTGGAGTTCCTTGCCAATCATGGTCTGTTGCGGGAAAAATGCGGGGTTTCGATGACCCTCGGGGCAAGCTTTGGAATGATTCGATCCGTTTGGTAGCACTGAACACGCCGAAGGCTTTCATCTTTGAAAATGTAAAGGGTTTAATGGACCCGAGAAACAAGGCCAATCTTGATCTAATAGAAACTAGCCTAAGGGATTTAGGGTATAAAGTTAAATCGCAGCTCTTAAATTCCCATGACTTTGGTCTTCCACAAAATCGCGATAGGATCTTCATTGTTGGTATACGTAACGATTTGGCAAAGGGGAATAAATTTGACTTTCCAGCTCCACTTGGAAAGAGCACCAGCTTAAGTGAGATCATGGATGGGCTAACTAAAACCGGTAAAGTCAAAAAGAAGACCTTTGATCCAAAGGAGATCTTCGGTGAGAAAATACCCATTGGTAGAAATCGTTTTCAAAAGAACACGGAATTGAATGATTTTTTTGTTTTCTGTGATACACGCAACGGACATACCACCATTCACTCATGGGACTTAATAGACACTACTGAGAGGGAAAAAGAAATATGTCTGGCAGTGCTGCGGAATAGACGAAAAAAAATCTATGGCGATCAAGATGGAAATCCACTGCCTTTTACGGCGCTCCGTAAATTGGTGGATAATCTGAGGGAAAACGAGCTGACGAAATTGGTTGACAAGAAAATCTTACGCTTTGTAGAAGGGAAGAATGGATATGAATTTGTAAACTCCAAAAATTCGTCAGGGATAAATGGTATCTATCGGATATATCTACCCCACTCAGAAATCTTTTCTACCTTAACAGCAACTGGCACCAAGGATATGATTGCTACCGTAGCTGTTAAGGGAGACTCTCCAGAAGAGTATCGCCAAAATTTCATTAATCAAGTGGTGAAAAAAGGGGCTTATAGAGCCATAACGGCGAAGGAATCTGGTAAGCTTCAGGGTTTTCCCAATGGTTTTGCCATTCATAAGGATGAACGCTTGGCTAAAAAACAATTTGGAAATGCGGTTTCGACCTCAGTTATTTATTATCTTGGCAAATCATTACTGGAAACGAAAATATTCAACAAATAATGACGGAAGCAGAAAAGAAAGAGATCATTGAAAAGTTTAAAGCTTGGTTCAGAGATAATTTAGCCATCTCCCACAAGCGGAATACCGAAAAGCTGAAAGACATTAACAAGTTTCAGATCAATCCTTTTCTGCTGCATTACCTAGCTAGTTTTTTTGAAGGTAACACAGAACCGGAAAGCCTTGCCAAAGTTCTTGTTTATCCAAGAGTACTTGGCACGTCCATCACGACTTCTTTTGGAACCGGAATGCAGCGTTTCATTACACAGATATTGGGAGCTTATGGATCTGTAACAGCTGGGATAGACGTCGAATTTGTGGATCAACTTGATGGAAGGAGAAAATATTGCCAACTTAAATCTGGTCCCAATGCTATAAACAAAGATGATGTAGACACTATTGAGAACCATTTCAGAAGCATCAAAAATCTGGCAAGAACCAATAATCTTGACCTGCGATATGGTGATCTGGTATTCGCGCTCATGTATGGTGAAAGAAAAGAGGTAAATTCGTTTATCCCGATACTGGAAGGTAGGGACGTGGTCGTTCTTGTTGGCGAGGAATTCTGGCACCACTTTACGGGCGACCAAACTTTTTACAGAAATCTAATCGTTGCGGCTGGCGAAGTAGCCCAGGAAATAAACATGAAGGAATCTATCAACGAGGTGATACAAGAGCTTAGCAAAGACATCAATCAGAAGTATGATGACCTATTTGGTGAAGATTGACTTCAATCATTCTTATAGGGTATTGTTATGTCCTTTGCTGTTTCAATAAACAACATAATCTGATTTACAACTTTTGGAAGGTTGTTCGTAACTTCTCTTGACCAGAAACGAAAAACCGTAAAACCCATTGCCTGCAATTGATCTCGATCCTGACGATCTTTTTGCATATTGCGTTGGATCTTGGGTATCCAGAAGGCACGATTGCTTTTAATGCGATTTTTATTTTGCTCCCAGTTATGACCGTGCCAAAATTCCCCATCAATAAAAATGGCCAGCTTGTATTTCTTGATAATGATATCCGGTTTTCCAGGCAGGCTCTTATCATGTAAGCGAAAGCGGAGATTCTTTGCCCATAGGGCTTTACGTAACAAAAGCTCAGGCTTTGAATCTTTTCCCTTTATCTTGGACATGATCTTGCTACGCTGCTTGTTGGTATAGAAACCGGCTGCTTCCTTAAAACGGGGTACCTTAATGAGTTCTTCGCCTGTAGGGTGATATGCCATGATACAAATATAACAGTAAAAATGATGATCGGTTTTTTCTTCAAAACAGCATGGCTGGTTATTATTTTTTGATAATATAAAAACCTATTTTTGTTTAAATGATACAGCATTTTCCTATCAATAATGACCTGCCCATTCATCATCTGGCCGCCTGCTTTAACAATACATCGGCGACCTATAAATTCTATTGGCTTTTGGCTATATTAGATGGCGTTCAGGATCGCCAGCGAGAATTGGACAAACATAAGCTGTTTGCCAGTATGATCTCCAGCGCATGGTATACTGTAAATTATTTTCAAGTATCGTTTGGCCAACAAGATTTAATACAAGATATTGTAAGGGGACTCAAAGATATTGAAGGCATTAACATTGATGCGCCAAAAACATTAAACTATACTAACCCAAATGACAAAACTTAAACCTGGCCGTTACCCGACTTTTGCGCATGCGATTTTATTTGGAAAGCTAAAAAGTACTTTGAGAATAGATTATAGCAAACTCTTTAGCAAAATCAGCAAGTTTTGTTTTACCTAATTCTATCTTATTTTTCATATAGTCTTCTGTCATAAGACCCGAATTTAATGCAGCGTACATTTCAGTTAGTTCTTTTGCTACCGGATTATTCATCCCTGCTGCTTTAAGTTTATCCATCATTTCTTGTTCACTGATTATCTTCCATTTCAAAGCTGGGACTCCAATTACGTTTCCTATAATTTGAGCAACTTCACTCCCTGTTAGTTCTTCACTTGCAATATATCGGATGTTTCTTGTTTGATGTATTTGGGTAAATTCTTCTAAAGCAACTTCAGCAATATCTTTGGGGGATGTCCATGGTATTGATTTACTTCCATAACTTGCATAGATTGTATTTTCGGATTTTATGTCTTTTATATATCCATATAAGTTTGTGTATAGCGAATTTGGGCGTAAGTGAGTAATGCTTATTTCAGATGGTATTTCATTTAAAATTTTTTCCACGTAGAAAACACCCTTTATTGCTCCATTGCCTTGGTTTAGATGAGCACCCATACTGCTCAGATTAACTACACGTTTTACTGTTGTGGCGTCCTTAATAGCTTTTGCATAAATTTCTGAACGCTTTTTGTAAAAGTCAACAATGTCTAAGTTAGGATCTAAATAATTCAAAGGTGGATACATAGTAAATACTGCATCCGCACCATAGAAACTGTTTGTCAAAAAATCAACATCGCCCAAATCTCCAATCGCAGGCGTCGCCCCCAATTCTTTTATTAAATACGCAGCTTCTTTTCTGTTATCAACCCCTATAACTTCATGCCCGCTTTCTGCTAATTTTTGCGTTAATAGTTTTCCTATATTCCCTAAGGATCCAAGAACCGTAATTTTCATCTTTTTATTTTTATTTGAACAAAAATATTAGTGATAAACTATATATTTACTATTGATTACCTTAAGGAAAGTAACTTTATATGTTTGTAAATTTTATGAAAGATGAAGAGTTGTTTAGTCAACACGTTATGGCTCTTCGAGATTCTATTGATTTATTGACAGGAAAATGGAAATTCTGTGTTTTGTTAAATCTTTCTGTTCATACTGAAATGCGGTTTAAGGATTTGCTTGAGGAGGTAGATGGTATCTCGCCAAAAGTTTTGTCTAAAGAGTTGCAGGAATTGGAAGATAATTTATTAATTACAAGAACTGTGAATAGTACCAAACCTGTTACAGTTTCCTATAAACTTGCCGTACACGCCAAAGAAACTGAACCTGTCATCAAGGCATTAATTGTTTTTGGCTTGAAGCATAGACAGAAGATAAAAGAGAAATAAAAGTTTAGTAAATGTATTGGCCATACTCCAAAGGGTACACTCAACGATTGTCACTCGTTAATTTGCAATACTTACTCAAAAACTCCTATAATCTTAAAATCGGTAAGCGCATCCTCTTCAAGCACGGTGGATTTAACCGTGGGTCACAGATTCGAATCCTGTTGGGGGTACAAAGCAAATTGAAAAAGCTAAATAACCATGACAAGAACACGGAGATTGTATTCTAGTATCTCCAAGAATTGGCAGAAGAATATATCATCAACTCAACCGGAAAGAAAAAAGATCGCGCATGAAATAACGGAAGATAAAAAATAATGATACTAGAATCAGCTATATTGTATGTAAAGCCTAAGCTACAGGAACAGTTTGAAAAAGATTTTCAAACAGCAGAACAACATATCAGTTCGATAAAGGGATACACTTAGCATGGAAAAAACTGTTACACCATTACTATGATCCGTTCCCGGTGGTGGAGCATTACAAAACTATAATCAAAAACAAATCATAACCGATAAATACAACCTTATGGACACAAATCATCCAAACGTGGAATTAATACACGAGTTCTTCCGAATCTATGCCAGCAACGAAACCGACCAGCTCAGCAATGTACTAGCAGAAGATATTAAATGGCATATCCCCGGTAAACACCCACTGGCAGGAACTAAGTTAGGTATACCAGCTGTAATAGAATATTTAGGTCAACTAGGCAAAGCGTCATTCCAAGCCTCTCCCATCGTAATGGGTGTAAGCGATCAATATATGATCGACTGCCACCGTAACTGGAGTAACTTAGATGGCACCAACAATCTTGATAATATGTCATGCCTACTTTGGAAAATTGAGAACGGCAAAATTGTGGAGGTATATAATTTCCCGGAAGATCAGCATAAAGTGGATGCATTTTTTGGGGAGGTTTATGGGTAAACATGATTTAGAGCACTTATTTCCCCGGAAAGCCGAACTGATCTAAAATTAAACGAATCGGAAGGCCAACTTCAACCTTCGTCTGAGTAAAATCGGCCGTCAGAATTTTGACTTTAAATTTGACCAAAAAGAGCCCAGAACTGTATTATTTACATTCTGCCCAATAATCAAAAGCTGCTCTTGTAATCTTTGCAATCGTCAATTCGCGTTTTTTTTGAGAGTCATAAGAATCTGAAATAAAAACGGATATCGCTAAATGATTGCCATTAGGAAGCGTAACAATTCCTACATCGTTCGTTGCTCTGGTTAGTCCATTAATAGTACCGGCGGTACCGGTTTTATGTGCGACCTCCGTGCCCGGTGGCAATAATCCCTTTATCCGCCGATCAAAATAGGGCGACGATGCAAACATATATGCTAAAAGCAAAGCCCTGCTCCTTTCAGAAAGGATGTTACCGCTGTAAAATATCTTTAATAATTGTGTCATAGCTTTGGGTGTTACCCAGTTTTGGTATTGAATGGTATCATTGGCCACCTGTATCATTTCGGTAGTTGAAATGGCTATATCTCTTATACCAAGTTTATGAATGTACTGTTCAGTACTATCTGTTCCACCTAAAAGCTCAAGTAAGACATCACATGCGGTTCCATCACTTTCTTCCATGTTATATTTCAGCAGATCTCTTACGGAAAGGTTAGTGCCATCTTGGAATTTGTCTCGTATCGGGCTATGACCGTTTTTGGGAATATACGCTGATGTGTCAATACGGATAATTTCGTCTAATGAAAAAATCCCTTTATCTACCCGGTCAAGCATTGCAATCGAAATGGGAAACTTATAAACGCTTTGCATCGGAAACGGATTGTCGCCATTAAAGGATATCGACTCGCCTGTTTCTATAATTAATCCATAGATACCTGCCTTTCCATTGCCACTCGCGGCAATATCTTCAATTTGTTTTTGAAGTGTATTTTGTCCCAAAGCTAAGACAGGCCAAATTAAAAGAAATAAACCAATTGATAGATTTAATATTAGTATCTTATTCCTCGCCATATTTCTAACTGTGTGGTTTACAATGTATGACTCACAAGTCGCAATATAAGCAATTACCCGATGTATTTATTTTGTTTTAACGATGTATATCCTTTAGGCATATAATACAAAATACCATCATGATGAGTAGATCCAATTACATCGTTATGTTATTGTTTACGAAAACAAATTACAGTAAATTTCGCAAAGACATTTTATTGTACTATGGTATTATTTAGTTATATACGTGTTTCGAAAACCCAGTAAGATTTCTCTTTCCTTCCCATCATGTTACGATTTTTAAGTAATAAAAAGACTTCTTGTTGCCGCCTTGTTAATGGTTCAGTTTGACCACCAGTTTGACTACCAGTTTGACCACCTATCTGACCACCCTGAGCATTCTCGGAAGGCAACCAAAATTCTACTTTTGTAAAATTTGTACCTTGTCCAAAAACCGGAGCCGTACCAGCATAGTTAAAATTTATTATTTATGCAACGGGTGTTGTAGCTATTTCTTTGAATTTCTATTGTGTCTTGAAGTCCCTTCTTTGCAACACCCTCTCGGAAACCTTTATTATTTTTTAGGTCGGTCAAAGAATTCGTTCAGCACCTATCCTACCGCCAACTTCGCACTTTCTTGATCGATATTAAGCGGGCATAGGCTCTTCCAGTTTCCACATTGATATTGTATAATGCAAAAATCTAATAAACCGAAAAGCATAATATTGATTTGTGAAAAACAGATCAAATAATCATCTAATAATAAGAATGAAAGAAATACGAACATCATATTATATTATTACCTTTCTGTTATCACTATTTTACCTGCACGCCAATGCCCAACCTAACAATGAAAAAGAAATTGAAGAACTTTTCAAAAAAAACGCTGATAGCACAATAATTTTCCAAGGTATTACCCCTATGGCAAATGTGCCTGATAACTTATTTATTGTAAGCAAGAAAGATGATACAGTCAGTCTTTTTACCTATCATTACTCACGCCGAGACATTCCAGCATACGCAAAACTGCCGCAAACTTTAGGCAACCATATCCGTAACAAAAAATACGATCGGAAAGGTTTCAGGATTGATAGGTTCTTTGATGTATATGACATCTCCACAGAAAAGGGTGGCTCTCTATGGCAGGAATTAATGGCTTACAAGCCCTGGCAGCTGCGGGATGACAAAGTATACGGCTCCGGTTGTCCGGTAGAACCTAAAATAACTACATTTGAAGACGGAAGCTCCATGGAAGAGCTAAAATGGACAGAGGCCGCTGGACATAGTTATCTAGTCAAACTTATTACTGAAGACAGTACAAAACAATTACTCTATTCTTCCCCGGAAGACCTGGACAAATGGTGCGAGCCCAAGGAAGGACGACAGCACATCATTAAAATTAAGGAGCTTTTGTTAACATATTTTGGGAAAGACTCGGTTTTTTGGGAAAATCCAGCGCACACGGATGGGGTAAAGTAAATACGATCACGCTGGAAATAAAAGAGGCAATACATCCACATCTAGTAGTTACAAGCCTCTCCTCGACTTCGTGGCCTTACTGAAAATACAATATGGATCAATCCAGTCCACTGGTGGTATCACAATTTGTGACCTTTAAAGAGGAACTCAACAAAACAAAAGATTCTCGTATCTCTAAGCTTTCCTAAGTATGACACACATGCTAACTGAATGACATCTGATCCACAAATTCATTGCGGCATTCATTATTTAGACAAGAATGATATTGACATATCTCGCCGTTATGACTCTTGACCTCCGTAAAATCTGTACGAGCTCCGCATGCCGGACAGGTGCTTGGTTGATCGCTCATTATATAAACTTCTTTGATAGCATGCATAATATTGTAATTGTTGATTGTAATTGTTCGTCGTTCCGTAGAAAATGTTTAGTAAATACTTAATTGTATAGTTTAAAGCTGCTTCTTTAAACAGTTTAAAAATTCACTCAGGCTCTGCTTTGTTGTCGCAGACTCTTGCGTTTCTTCTAAGGATACAAACTCATGCCAGCTGTGATCGTACTGGTTATTCCAATGAGAGAAATGCAAGTCTGGCACACCAAGCTCGTACGCATAAAAATACATTTCATCAATTAAATTTGCATGGATTATATGGGTTGCATCAATTACGCTTAGATTTTCTGGATTATACATAATAACTTCACCATGGTTCTTATAATTAGCACCGTCACGGTACATATAGCTAAACTTTACTTGCATCGGCTAAATAGGTTTTGATTTGGAATGCAAAGATAATGATTGTTTGTGTGTTTGGGGATACGGGATTATTAAGTGTCCAAACCTGCCGTTATGTCTGGGACGTTTGATATCCGTCCATGTCGGGCTACCCAATATAGAATTTGAGCAAGCTTTATTTCATGATATTGTGACAAATACCCTTTCTGCTTTTTCTAGGGGCACCCAAGATCAGAAGGACGCATACGAGAGTTGGATTGATCAAATTACTGAAAATCGCACCAAGGCACCCAAAGCATATCAAGATCTGGGAGGACAATACTTTGAATTTATGGAAATTTGGAAGAATTTTTATCCTGAGTATGACAGGACTATTAAAAATGACTTAAATCCGGAGGCGATGCTCAATGTGCTCCAAAATTCCGGTTGTTATTAAATTGTAGACTATGAAAAAACTATCAAAAATAGCTGTTGCTGTATTAGCTTTATTTTCTTACATACACAGCGCTGCACAAATCAGACTGGACAAAGATATTACCAAGGCAAAAGGTGATTTGGAAATCTTTGAACTGAAAAAGGAAGGAAAAAATTATCAGGGAAGGGATTTTATAATCGTTGGCAACGCCAAAAATAAGCTTGATAAACTGCCGCTGGAGGTCCCTAAAGTTGTCGATCAACCAGGATATGATTATCCTGGACATTATTATAATATAAATTTAGAAGAAGTACGCGCGTTGATAGCTCCTATTATTCTGGCCAAAGCCGGTGATGATGAAAATGAACGAATGGAGATAAATTATTATTTTACTCCGGATGGGGCCATTCGTGAAATTGGTTTCGTGGTGAATGAGGGAAACCCTTTAAATATTGAGGATTTCGAAAAAATGGAAAAGATTTTGAAAGGTAATATAAAGATTGTATCAAAAGTAAGGGGAAACCCTTATAGTGGGGTTTCGTTTGTTAAAATTAGTGATAGTTTCAAAGTCTGGAAACTGAAAAATTCTAAGCCTTTATGAGATTAAAGGGGTATAATCTATAAAAAGAAATTAAATCGCTGCTGTAATATATCCATATTCCATTTCTTTCTTTGAACCATCGCATATAAAATAGTAAATTAAGCTGCAATTTGATGACGTACTAAAATTCTCGACAGAAAGCACAGGGACTTCAAATAATAGACACAAAAGCGGCATGCGAACAGTATATAGGGGGCAAATAATAAATTGGGTAATCGCTTCAGTTTGGTTAATCAATGGATTATACTGTAAGGTGCTGAATTTGGTTCCACGCCACGAACTAATCGTTGCGCGCATTCTCGGAATTAACCATGCCCATATACTGACGCAAATAATCGGTTTAGGTGAAATAGCCCTTGCCGTGGCTATTATATTCCGTGTTTGTCCACGTTTATTAGCCTACGCTCAGATTACCCTTGTGTTGGTAATGAACGTAATCGAATATACCTATGCACAGGATCTTTTGCTCTTTGGAAAATGGAATCTTTTTTTTGCATTTTGCTTTTGTCTCTTAATATATTACTATAATTTTATCCGGAACGAAAACCCCAGGTATGCTTAGTCGTCTTGCAGTACATCCATTTGCAGTGGAAGCTTTTTTTGATTATTCGCTGGTAATTACTATTGCGGTACGTAAAGAAGAGCTGGAACCCTATGTGCCATCATTTCTGGATCTGGATGTAATGCACAACAGATGGGCGTTCTTAGCAATCGCGGCCGTCCAAACAAAAAGTCTACGGCCGAAAGGTTTTCCAAAATTTATGGGGCGAAACTTTTTCCTGATCGGTTATAGACTATTTACACGTTACACCGACAAAAAAGGCAAAACAAGGCGGGGGCTCTATATTCTAAAATCCCAAACAGACTCCCGAAGCATGCTGTTTCTCGGTAGTATCTTTACAAAGTACCGTTATGAAAAAGTCAAGGTAACTCAGCTGTTGACCAATCAGGAACTGCGTATTGATAGTAAAGACTTTAGTGTAGACGTGAAACTTGCTGCTACTGATTTTATTCCGCCACCTGAGAGCTCTCCATTTGACGACTGGAAGGAGGCAAGGAAGTTTGCGGGCCCGCTTCCTTTTACCTTTAGCGAAGCTGATGGCGGTGTGCTGATGGTAGAAGGTGTTCGGTCAAACTGGGATCCGCGGCCGGTTGAAGTAGTCGATTTCCGCTCCGATTTTCTGAAGTCTCTAGGCTTCAAATCTGCCAAACTCGCTAGCGCATTCCTTGTTAGCAATATTCCCTATTATTGGAAGAAAGGTTCTATAGCATAATGGAAGAGCTCAGATCACCCTTTCAGGGCGTCAAAAATATCATATGCTTTAATTGGCACTTTTTTTTAATAGCAACGCTGTGGCTAATTGGTTTACTGTACCTAAGCTACTACTTTCCCATCGGGAAAACGCTTATTTATTTAATGGTATGCTGTACATGCTTGTCGCTTCTCACCACACTTATTGTTTCACATTATATTTATGACCGGTCTGCACTGTACAAATTATCATGGCTTGATGGGGTATCAATTAACGGCTCCGGAAAACTAGCTAATATACATGCCGGTTGCGATGAAAGCAGTGCTTTGCTATCCTTCAAATTTACCGAAGCCTCGATTGATATCTTTGATTTTTACGACCCCCAAAAACACACGGAAGTTTCGATAAGAAGGGCCCGGAGATCAATGCCTTCTTTACCTGGGACAAAAACTACCGGTACATCCCATTTGCCTGTTGCCGACAATAGTTATGACGGAATTTTCCTGATCTTGGCCGCTCATGAAATCAGGAAAGACAGTGAACGTATTATTTTCTTTGGCGAACTGCGGCGGGCGTTAAAACCCGGAGGAAAGATCATTGTGGTGGAACATCTGCGGAATCTAGCTAATTTTTTGGCCTATACTATAGGTTGCTTTCACTTTCTGCCGGCTAGCGTTTGGAACAGAACCTTTGACGGCAGTAGTTTGCAGTGCACAGGTCTTTTGCGGATAACACCGTTTGTAAATGCTTTTATACTGGAAAAAAGATGATCGGGCATATTCAACTTGTTGGTTGCTTATTAATGGCGTTGAGTTTAATTCATGTGTTTTTTCCACGTTACTTCAAATGGAAGGATGACCTCAAGCCCTTAAGTTTAATCAATCGACAGATGATGTATATCCACACCTTTTTTCTCGCGTTTGCCCTGCTTCTACTTGGCTTATTATGCGTATTTGCTGCCGATGAGCTCACCGATACGCCACTGGGCAAAAAACTCTCCTATGGCTTTGCGCTATTTTGGACAGCAAGGCTGATGGTACAGTTTATCGGATATCATCCATCCTTATGGAAAGGGAAAAAAAAGGAAACGATTATCCACATCTTGTTTGTTATACTGTGGATTTATATCAGCGCTGTCTTCTGGATGAATGCTTATTACTAGTTGACAAAAGATTACGTCCGGAGAAAAATCTCGTAGTTTTGCTTCAATGGCCACACTATAACCTGCGTTGACCAATGGTTCCGACAGTGCTACCCTAAACGCTGTACCTAATTCCCTAGTCATGTCATTCAACACGGAAGCTTACCACAATGCAAAGCCTAACGACGGGAAACGGTAATGTTAATTAAAAGACCTACGAAATTCTTGCGGAGAGAGCTTTGTTTTGGTTTTAAAAAGTTTACTGAATGACTGTGAGTGTTCAAAACCCAATGTATAGGCTACTTCGCTCACGGAAAGGTTAGTAGTGGAGAGCTTTTCTTTAGCCTTTTCAATCACTTTAGCATGAATATGCTGCTGAGCACTTTGGCCTGTTAGGGCGCGCAGCATATCACTCAAATAACTGGGTGAAAGATGTAGCTTTTCGGCTACGTAACTGACGGTGGGCGTGCCCTGACTTGACGGCATTTCTTTATCAAAGTAATGGTTCAACAGCTCCTCCAGTCTTTGCAACAGCTCGTTGCTGACTACCTTACGCGTGATAAATTGCCTCTTGTAAAATCGGTTGGCATAATTAAACAGCAACTCGATCTGGGAGATCATGACATCTTGGCTAAAGTCGTCAATCCTGTTATTCAGTTCTGTTTCAATGTTGCGGAAAATGGACATGACTATTGCTTTCTCTTCTTCCGATAGATGGAGTGCTTCATTGGTTGCATAGGAGAAAAAACCATACTGACTGATTTTTTTTGCTATGGGATATCCTAAAAAGAAATCGGGGTGAATCAACAATGTATATTCCGAACATACCGCCCCCTCGTTGTCATTGCCACCTATAATCTGGCCCGGAGAGGCGAACAGCAGGCCACCCTCATCAAAATCGTAATAGCCCTGACCATATTTTAGTTTTCCGCTAAGCTTTGGCTTATAAGAGATCTTGTAAAAACCCAGGACATGGCGTTGTGGAATTTTGAACAGTTCTATCTGGCTATGCGCCCCATTGATCAGGCTAATGAGCGGATGCCGGGGCTGTGGCAGGCCAAAGGCCCGGTGCGCATCAGTAAGTGATTCAAATTTATGTAAGCTGTTATCTTCCTTTTTCATCTGTAAAAATTATTCGTCAGTATTCTATTTTAAAGGCACTCATGAACCGCAAAGCGGTTTTTATTCCATCGGTAAGATGGAGCTTACCACGTTTAAACCCCGTGAATAAATTTGCATTCCGGCATGATGAAAATGAAATTTTAAACATGGACGGTTCATATAACAACAAATATAGCCATAAGCGGTTAGCATTAAAAACGCCGCTTATGGCTGATTTTTAATTCGCTTTGCCTTGGGCAGCGCTGGATAGCTCATCCCAGGCCTCCCAGATAGCCAGCCGCTGGGCATAGGCTTCCCGCGTGCCTGAAAGATTATGACTACCAAGATTAAAACGTAACGGTGGCTGTTCTGCATCTATTATTTTAAACAATGCCTGTGGCGTTGCAGCCGGATCACCTCTTTCCATCGTTTTTAAGCTGTCTGCAAATTTAGCTTTAAAATCGGCATATACTTCCATGCCGTTTGCAAATTTCAATGATTCCTGGCTACCGAACTCGGTAGCATAAGCACCTGGTTCGATAATGGTTACCTTGATCCCGAAGGGGGCTACTTCAGCCGCCAGGCTTTCATAAATGGCCTCAAAAGCCCATTTGGAGGAACAGTAATAGCCGATTACCGGCATAGTAATGTGGCCAAGATTGCTGGAAGTACCAAGGATGTGGCCATAACCCTGCTCCCTGAGCAAGGGCAAAGCGGCCTGTACTACAGCGACCGGCCCTAAAATATTCGTCTCGTAAAGTGCTCGGATATCGGCAGCGCTGGCTTCCTCAATAGTTCCCACCAATGAATAGCCTGCATTGTTGAGCACGATGTCGAGCCTACCAAAATGCGCATGTGCGGTTGTTACGGCCTCTTTTACCTGATCGGATTTAGTCACATCGAGTGCTAAGGTCAATACCTGCTCACCATACTTATCTTGGATATCTGCAAGGTCTTCCAACCTGCGTGCTGTTGCAACTACTTTATCGCCACGTGCTAAAGCGGCTTCCGTCCAAACACGGCCAAAACCGCGCGATGTGCCGGTAATGAACCATACTTTATCCTTTTGCTGTGTCATGATCTTTATCTTTTTTGTTCACAACAAATGTAGGCCAAACGCTTTCTTTACTTGTAGGCTAAGTGCGGATATTTGTAGTCATATAGAGAATCAAAGGGGTTAATGAGTCGTGTAATAAGTTACTACTTACAGGTTAGATTTGGGTTCTCTGTTAAAGTAGGATACCCAAATCTTAAAAGCGATTTTATTCAATAAATGCACGAAATGAACGGGGCTGGTATATGAGGGACCCTTACAATTCTTGAATATAGTTACGCACGACTTTGCGTTTCCGTCCCAATAATTTTTCCAACTGATCGTCTATGTCGGAAAATTCACCAGTACGGATACTGGATGCCATACTCACCGTAAAGTCAATTTCGCCTTGTGGCATTTTTAGTTTCGAGAGTTCCGCTACAAAGTCGGCATCGGAAATGTCATGGTATGCGGCATCCAAACCTTTCTCAGATTTGAACAATGCAGCCAAATCGTTAAATGATATTGCCTCCTCACCGGTTATCTGATATTCAGCGTTGTGGTGACTATCCGGTTCGGTCATTACGATGGCCAGCGCTTCCGCAATATCCGCACGGCTCACAAAACTGACTTTCCCATCGCCTCCCGCGTAATAAATCTGACCATCCTGTACGACGCTGCCAATGAACAAGGGGATGGTCTCAAAGTACATGCTGTTTCTGAAAAATGTAAAAGCGAACCGCTTATCCCGGATGGCCTTCTCCGTTGCCCAGCAGGTTCTGCCAGCCAAGAAAACAGCATTTGGGCCGGGCCTGAGCGTACCGGTATAGATGATTTTCCGGACACCTGCCGCCTCAGCTGCCTGCACCACATTAAGTTCATGTCGGGAGGCTTCCGATCCGTAGGCAGACGAAGAAATCAGTAGCAGTGTTTTCACGCCATCCAACGCCTCAACCAATGCGGTCATATCATCATAATCTGCCTTACGGATATTGATGCCCGAGTCGTGGTACGTTCCTAGTTTTGCGGGATTCCGCACGATGGCAACTATATTTGCTACCGGTGTTTTTTCGATTAGGCGGGAAAGGGTCAACTGCCCTAAATTTCCGCTTGCTCCTGTTAATGCGATCATATACAATTCTTTTCAGCAAATCTAAGGGGTTCTACTATCCAAAAATTGAACAAAACCGCCAAAACGGTTAAATCAGCGGATCAGGTGAGGAAAATTTGGCAACTGTTCTTTAAAGGCATGTGCAAATTGCCGGGGAGAGCAACCGACAAACGCTTGGAAGGTGCGGATGAAATGCGACTGATCAGCGTAACCATGCGCAAGTGCTAAGTCCGTGAACTTCAGTGGCCGTCCTTCTCGAATGTGCTGCATGGCGGCCTGGAACTGACAAATTCGGGAAAATAGCTTTGGTGATATGCCAATAGCTTGTTGGAACTTGCGCTGGAAGCTACGTTCTGAAATCCGCAACTCCTTCCGCAACTCCCGCAGTTGGATGCGGCCACCACTATCCACCAGCATTCGGGATGCATACACAGCCTCGGCATCCAGACTGACAACATTTTTCACGATCCGTTGGTGGAGGTAATCCGCCAGTGCGCCTATCTGCGTATCTGCGGTTGGCGCATTCATTAACTGCTCAATCAGCGATGCTCCTATTTTCCCATCCAGGGTGTCAATCGCCAGGCACTGATCGGTCAACTCAAACGCGGGTAGTCCAAAGATGGATTGCAGGGCATTTGGATAGAAATAAACCCCCACGGCTCGGAAATCAGAAGGGATAATGATGGTACTCGGTTGGATCGATTGACCGTACAGGTAGCATGTGGGCAATTCGTAACCTTGCTGCTGCGCACGGCCAGCAGTCAGCTGCTGGAAAATCAATCCCGGCAAACCATCGGCAATCGTGGTAAAAGCATGGTATCCCATGGCATCTCCCCTGTTATCCAATGTCCAAAAATAACGTACATAGGGAATTAAAGGGGTTGGCGGTGCAAATTTCCGGTATTCCATCATACCAAAGATAACGATTCCTTTGGTATGACCGAAAAGATAGATCCCATCCTGGAAAGTCTGGAGGTTGCCGCTCCTGATATCTGTCTATCGGCTACCCAATATTCTATCATCGACCATGAAGACGCCGTAGACCGCCTGTTGCCTGCGGTTCGAAAGGCAGGTGTGCAGCTGGTATCTGGCGCCGGATACAATTCAGGATTCGTCACAATCAGCCATTAACATCTATATCCGGGAAAAATCAACGAAAAACTCTTGGAAGGTTATTTTTATATCGGCACGGATTGGAGAGATGGACTATCAACAGATAAGTTGTTAATGTGATCAATTCTGTGGTTACTATTGCCTCGAACAATGGAACTCAGTTTTTGTATTAGATATCTGTAAGGTCTTGATTATGTTTTACACAAAACAAGATATACAGCCCTCCTCTTCATCCTGTAAAATATCCATCAAGAAAAGTAAATTATTATTCTTCCTTCGTTAAACACTTACTACGCTTCAGATATTCTCTTTTAATTTCGATTACACACGCCGGCTTCGCTAAATCTTTGTATATTAGAATGGAACTAACTTGCACCATCGTTGTATGAAACCGATTATTATTCTAGCCTTAGCCTTGCTTCCGATACTAGGTAAAGCGCAAAGTCAATCAGAAAAAATGGATACGATTATTTTCAAATTAGACCTTCTCACAATTGAGAAAGATAGGATCTTTGCAAGTTATATTGAACCTTTAAAGGATCAACTTTCCGAAAGTGACCGGGTCAAGCTTATCAATATTGAAAATAGCCTGACAGATAGCAATCTATACGATAGGCTCAATAAAGGATTGAGCACCTTATTTTCATCCGAAGAGGTAAACGACCTGTATAATTTTGTCATCTCACCAGCATTTCACAAATTTTCCAAACCGCAAACATTTGAGCAGGCCATGACGAAAGGCTTCGCTGATATATATGCTGAGCTTGATTCTCTGGAGAATAAGATTCAAGATTTTTCGCCTGAGCGAAAGGATTTCATTCCTATTCCGGTGGAGCGGAGTGATGGCTTTTATGCCGTTAAAAATTACACACAATCTATAGATCTGCAACGCGTTGAACTGGTCAATGACGCTGCGGTAAATTCCCGGGACATCGAGCATGTAGAAGAAGATTTCGATTACGCCGGAAATAGGGTGTTGAACATAAGGCTAAAGAAAGACGGTGCGGAAAGATTTTTTAATCTTACGAGATTGAATAATGCTAAACCCATTGCCATTGTTGTTGATAAAAAGATTGTCGCCTTACCGGTTATAAATGAACCTATTAAGAGTGGAAAATTGACTGTTGTTCTGAACTTTTCTGAAGAGGCTATTAAGGAAATTGTTGCACGGTTAGGCAACGCGTCCGCACTTTAGCTCTAAGGAGCTACCTTTTTTAGATCATGATGGATGGTGTACTACCTATGATAACCATGAAATAATAAATGGCGACCAAGAGCTCAAATACAGCGATGATAGTTGCGAATGGCTAGGTTATTATCGTTTATTTAAACATTTGGCTTTGAACAAGGCACATTTGTGGCAGGAATTAATGAAGAAGAGAGTTCTGTAGCGGTGTTAGAGGGAATGGTAAATTAAAACCAGCGAGTGGCTGCATTTATCTATGGAATTAAAGTATAATTAAATGAAAATCTTTTTAGAAACGAATCGGCTTATACTAAGGGAAATCGTTCTACAAGATATTGATGGGATGTTTGAGTTAGACGCCGATCCTGATGTACACAAATATCTGGGGAACAATCCTGTAAAAAACAAAGGGGAGGCTGAGAAGAATATCGATTTTATACGACAGCAATATATCGAAAACAATATCGGACGTTGGGCGGTGATAGAAAAAGATTCCAACAACTTTATCGGTTGGGCAGGCTTGAAATTCGTGAAGGAAGAGATCAACCGTCATATTAACTACTATGATCTGGGTTATCGATTGATAAAGAAATACTGGGGTAAAGGTTACGCAACAGAAGCAGCAAAAGCCTCACTTGCTTACGGTTTTGATCAACTTAACTTACCGGAAATCATTGCCATTGCCGATTGTGATAATATAGGATCTAATAAAATATTAACCAAAATTGGTCTAAAACGTATAGAAGAGTTTTCCTTAAAAGGTGTTAAGCATAACTGGTATCGTTTAAGCCAAAAAGATTGGCACGGATCCTAAGAGTAAAATCGAGGCATGTATCACCTGAATTAGTTATGACTTAATCTGATAATATTTTTAGGGTATCGGGCCTTTCCATCCGGTGTGAGGCGCTTCTATTCCGCCGAGGTCTCTTGGATCTGAGATTGAGACCTTCCAATTTGTATATCCGATATACACTCTTCCAGTTGTCAGCAAAACCTTATGCTTATAGAAAGAAACTAAAAAAACAAAGCCGTCTTTTGAAAACAGCTTTGTTGAAATGGAGAGCTTACTTATATTTAATAAACGTTGCCCTAATTTTCTGTTTTTTCAAATCGATAGTGTTACTACTTGAAGATGCCGTTGTTTTATTCTTCTTTTTTTCATTTATAACACCACCACTTGAATTAGATGTGCCATAAACCTCTTCTTCCATCGAAAAAATCACACCATCAGCCCCTTTTTGCTTTGCTAAATCGATGATTTTTTGCTGGGTCTTTTCCAAAGAACGAAAACCTTTTGCAAGTTCAGTTTTTCCCATAACCGTGTATTCCTTTTCTACATCCTCAAGATCATAAAACTCATCTACATTTTGCGTAGGTGTGTGGGTTTTTCCAAAATACTTTTGTGCATACGTCGTATTTAAAAAGAAGAAACCCAAAAGAGCGATTAGAATTGCTTTTTTCATTTTTTTCTGATTTTTTATTTAAAACGCAAAGGTAAATTGATCTATCTTTTGGGAAGCCACTTTTAAGATGAAGTGATAAAATTGAAGGATGGAGTGCCCGATTGCCACATTAAACTGATACTTTTAACTTGCCCGCAATAACACCTTTAACGTATATCTTTGATTGGGATAGATGTAGTCATCTACGGTCTTATATAGAAAATGATTCTGGTTATCAAAGGCGATAAAGGATGAGATCCCTTCATAGAAACCGTTTTGGATGTGCAGGTCATAGACCTCACACACCCAAAACGCATTTTATCTATCTTCATGGCCCAATAAAAAATTCAGAAATCTAAAAAGAAAGCTGATGAGCGGCTGAAGGGCTCGTAGTCATTTTTTTAATAGGCGGTGCAAACTGGGTAAGCTGAATACCTTTAACAGCAGCTTTATATTCTTCAATGGTGGGGGTTCTTCCAAAAATGGCAGAAAGAACAACCACCGGGGTAGATGCCAATAACGATTCTCCTTTCTTACGGTCTGAATCTTTGACCACACGCCCTTGGAACAGACGGGTAGATGTTGCCATTACGGTATCGCCTTGCTCTGCCTTTTCCTGGTTACCCATGCATAGATTACAACCAGGTCGTTCCAGATACAGAATGTTGTCATAGGTTGTACGAGCAGCACTTTTAGGAGCAGCATCATCGAATTCAAAACCAGAATACTTTTGCAGCACATCCCAATCGCCCTCTTCTTTGAGTTCATCAATAATATTGTAGGTAGGAGCTGCTACTACCAAAGGAGCCCGGAACTCCACTTTTCCGTATTGTTCTTCTAGGTTTTTCAGCATTTTGGACACGATCTTGATATCTCCTTTATGCACCATGCATGACCCAACAAAACCAAGATCAACATGTTTCTCTCCCCCATAATACGTAAGATCTCGAATGGTATCATGCGTATACCGCTTTGATGCATCCACGTTATGTACGTCAGGGTCGGCAATCATGGGCTCATCAATGATATCCAAATCGACCACAAATTCCGCATAATATTTAGCGTTCTCATCAGGTGTTAATGGCGGTTTTTCTCCTGATCTGATTTCATTGATTCTGTTATTGGCTTTATCAATGAGGCCTTGCAATACTTGTTTCTCATTATCCATGCCCTTTTCGATCATGATTCCGATTCTGTCTTTTGCTATCTCCAATGATTCGATGAGGGTATCCGGCTGGGAAATACAGATGGATGCTTTGGCTTTCATTTCTGCCGTCCAATCTGTGAAAGTGAATGCTTGGTCAGAGAGCAGTGTACCGATATGCACTTCTATAACTCTTCCCTGAAATACATTTTCTCCATTAAATTCCTTTAACATCTGTAGTTGGGTAGCATGCACCACATCACGGAAATCCAGATGATCCTGCATTTTGCCTTTGAACGTCACTTTTACCGATTCAGGAATGGGCATAGAAGCTTCACCTGTGGCCAATGCGAGCGCAACGGTACCAGAATCTGCTCCGAAAGCAACTCCTTTAGACATTCTGGTATGTGAGTCGCCACCAATAATTATAGCCCAATCATCTACCGTAATATCATTAAGCACCTTGTGAATGACATCGGTCATCGAATGATATATACCTTTCGGGTCTCTAGCAGTTATAAGACCAAAGTCATTCATAAAACGCATCAACCTCGGAATATTCTGCTGAGATTTGCTATCCCAAACGGATGCCGTGTGACAACCCGATTGATAGCCTGCATCTACTATTGGAGAAATCACCGTTGCAGCCATTGACTCCAACTCCTGGGCAGTCATCAATCCGGTCGTATCCTGAGAACCAACAATATTTACCTTTGCACGAACATAAGATCCCGCATGTAAAGTTGCACCGGAGGTTCCAACAGCATTCTTATTGAATATTTTTTCTACTGCGGTAAGACCTTGACCGTGATGTGAAATTTCTTTGGATGGGGCAAATACGAGAGGAGCAACAATGCCAAGGGTCTTAGCGGCAAAAGTCTGTAGTTTTTTACCAAATTCGATAGCGTAAGACCCCCCTGCCTTCATAAATTCGATCTTTTGAGGAGTGAACGCTGAGCCTACATCCATGATCTCCTGCCCTTCTTTATACAGCTTCTTGGTCTTTGTATTGATGGTAAGGACAGTCCCGGTATCAACAGAATAGGCTTGTTCTAAAACAGGCTGTCCCTCAGCGTCTACCACAAGTTTACCGTTTTCATCGAACTTTTTTACCCAGTTTTTAAGGTCTAAGCCGATTCCACCCGTTACGCCAACCGTAGTTAGAAATATCGGAGAGATACCGTTGGTTCCGGCCACCACCGGAGCAATGTTAACGAACGGTACAAAAGGACTTGCCGGCTTACCAATCCAGAGAGCTACGTTATTTACACCTGACATTCTCGAAGAACCTACACCCATGGTGCCTTTTTCGGCAACCAACATGACCCTTTTGTCAGGATGTTTTTCTTTAAGCGCCTGTAGTTCTTTTTGTTGTTCTTTGTTGTGCTCAAACATGCACTGGCCATGAAGCTCACGGTCTGACCTGGAGTGCGCATCACTTCCCGGAGAAAGCAAGTCTGTAGAAATATCACCGATGCCCGCAACGAAAGTTACTAACTCAATCTCTTCAGGTATGTCCGGTAACTTGGTATAGAACTCTGCTTTCGCGTAACTTTCAAGAATATCTTTGGCAATTTGGTTGCCATTTTCGAAGGCTTTCGCCAAACGATCTGTATCAGCGTCGTATAGAAAAACTTGTGTTTTCAGTACTTCTGCAGCATTTTTTGCGATAGCTTGATCATCGCCCAATGCCAGATCCAACAAAACCTCAATAGAAGGCCCTCCCTTCATGTGGGATAATTGCTCAAAAGCAAATTCGGGTGAAATTTCTTTTACTTTAGACTCCCCAAGAATAATTTCCTTCAAAAACTTTGCCTTTAAACGAGCTGCGCTTGTGGTTCCAGGCAATACATTGTAAATAAAGAAACGGAGCGAATCTTCCCGGTGTTCATGATTTACATCTTTGATTTGCGCAATAACTTCGTATAGCAATTCAGCATCATCAATCGGCAATGGATGAAGCCCCTGGGCTTCTCTATCTATAATCTGCTTTAGATATTCGTTATATCTGTTCATAAATTAATCTTTAGTTCAAGAAGGGATCATAAGTGATCCAAATTTGCGAATTTAAGCAAATTATCTAAAAAGTTGTAAATTGCTTATTAAGGTAGTTGATGAAGTGGAGGAATATCACAAAAGATGTTGTAACGGAAACCGCACAACCTTTTGATAGCTAGGCTTTCTATAATTAACGGAAGCTAGGCATTTTGCGATGAGTTATAGCGTGTGAGTCCTTAAGCGCTTGGTTGTTCATTGTCCGTTATTAAAATTCTCGGTCCTGATAGGGAAGACCTGTTTTATTTTCGCAATATGTCTTTAAACTATATAGGAACATTGCCCAATTGTAGTTACAATATCGATAATAGTCAGTCAATTCTTTCCAATTAAAGTGCCTGAGCACAATGATTGTAATATTATTTTTTTCTGAAAGCTCAAAAGAAACGCCTGTTCCAAACCATTCTTGGTCAGATGCTATACACTCCCAAACAATTTTACTATTCTCTTGCAATTCGATGATTTTCATTTTTGTGATATACCCTTCATCAAAATCAAACTCATTAATAAAACCTATTTCGGGCTTTACCTTTAGTTTTCTTGTCCAAACTCGTCCTAAGCCTTCTTCCGATGTAAGCGCTTTATATACAGTATCGATGGGTGCTTTGATGTAGTTAATTTGTTCTATACGTTCCATTTTTTGTTTTTTATTATAAGCGTCCCGATAATTTGAAGCGCCCTAAAAATTACCCCTCTAAATTATCAATTCTGTCAATAAATCCAAAAGGTGCTTGAAATTTAGTATCTCATGGGACTTCTACAGCCAAGATGTCTAATTGATGTTCAATTTGCGGTTAAGGAATTGCGGTTAATATGAATTTTGGTTACATTGGCCCACCAAAATAGGTCAGACGTGAGTGCCGATTATAACCAATATAAAGATAACGAGCTTTTAATGCAACTAGTGGCTGGTAAACAACAGGCACTGGAAGCACTCTATAATCGATATTGGGATAGGCTGTTCGTTGTAGCGGCGAACTTGCTGGGTAGTCCGGAGGAAGCTGAAGAATGCGTTCAGAATGTTTTTATCGGTTTATGGAAACGACGGGAGAATTTACAATTGACGCACTCACTCCATACGTATCTTGCCGTGGCCGTAAAATACCAGGCATTAAGCGTGCTATCTCGTAATCAGCGGCGTAAAGAACGCCCCTCACAAATAGGTTTTGATGACGACCCCATAGATGCCGTTTCTCCTGAAGCCGATTTTATTGCCAAAGAACTTCGCACGCGGATCGAACAGAGCATCAACCGGTTGCCTCCCCAATGCCAACTGGTATTCCGAATGAGCCGTGAGCAGGACAAAAGTGTTAAAGAGATTGCTGAATCGCTGGGACTTTCGGAGAACACAGTTAAGATGCACCTGAAGAACGCAAATAAAAAACTCCGCAGCGACCTGCTCTTTTATATTTTTTTTCTTTCTCATACACCCTTTCTTTAAAAATCTTAGACTATATAACCAAAACCGGTTATAAATGGCCTTGTTAAGGAAAGAACTCGAAGTATTAGCAGCTAAAATGATGGACGGCTCCATCTCACCCGTGGAGCAACACCGGCTTAACGAGTGGTTGGATGAGCAAATGGTGAAGGACAGCTACGAGCTGGAAACATCGTTTGCTACAGATGCGGAGGATTTGAGAAGGCGTATGCTGGTGCGTATATTGGAAGTTGCGCAACCGGTAAAAGCTGGAAAAGGCCTGAAAAGCCCGTTCGTATGGTGGTCTTCAGCGGCAGCGGCTGTCATAATCTTAGTGCTGGGGGGAATTTGGTTTTTTGATGGCAGGTTGCAGACCGAAAACGATCAAATTAAAAGTGTGCATGCTGATGATATTGCGCCGGGAGGAAATAGTGCCGTGCTCACGATGGCTGATGGTAGTAAGGTTGAACTGAGTAGGAAGCAAAACGGTATAGTGATAGCGGGTGACGTTAGGTACGCTGACGGAAGCGCTGTATTAGCATCAAGGGTCGAAAATCAGGAATCAAAAGATCAAACAAACAGTACAGAGGCCGTCGCGTGGGAGCTTATGTCTATAACCACTCCCAAAGGCGGCACCTACCAAATCACCCTCCCTGATGGCTCCGAGGTATGGCTGAACGCAGCATCAACTCTGAAATACCCCAGCAGATTTTCCGGCAGCGAAAGGGTCGTGGAGCTCATCGGTGAAGCTTATTTTTCAATTCGTGAATCAGTGAAGAAGGGAATTGGTGAAAAAGACAAAAATTCTACAAAAATACCATTTAAGGTTATGAGCGCGGGCCAAACCGTTGAAGTTCTTGGCACGGAATTCAATATTACTGCTTACCCTGATGAAACGGCGATTATCACCACGCTTATTAAGGGATCAGTTCAATTGTGCGGGGATGCCGCTGGCACGAAAGTGTCACTCATACCTAATGAGCAAGGGGTATTCTTTAACGGCAACATCACCAAAGAAAAAGTTGATGTCAGTACGGCTATAGCTTGGAAAGAAGGCTTTTTTGCTTTTGATGGATTGCCGCCCGAAACTGCTTTTGCTCAATTGGGGCGCTGGTACGATATGGATGTTTCGTATCAGGGGAACATACCTCAGGTCGGCTTTTTTGGAATAATAGAGCGAAGTAAACCGTTAGGAACCATATTAAAGGTATTGGAAAAGAGTGGCGTCAAGTTTAAAGTGATGCAGGAACATGGCCGAAACCAACTAGTTGTGATCAGCGAATAACCAATTATTGTTAAACTTATAGTAGTATAGATTTACATGAAAACATAAAGCAAATAATACCAATAACAAATCCAGGCCATAAAAAGAACGGATGATGCTCGCGACATCACCCGCTTGAATATGTCTGGCAAGGCCCATACTTATTTATTTAATTGACCATCCAAACAGGACAAATATATGATTTTTACACGAAGTGTAAGGTGGCTTTTATGCCCTTACAACTACCGAAATTTGATAATCATGAAGCTGGCGATTTTTTTGTCTCTTGTACTTAGCTTCCACGCGTTTGCCGAGATTAATGCTCAAAAAATTACGCTCAATGTAAAAAACCGCTCTCTACGGGAAGTCATGCGGGAAATCCAAAAACAACAAGGGTATTCATTTTTCTTCCGGGGAGAAAGTATAGCTTCTATACGTGTCAGTGCTAGCCTCAAGCAGGCAGAATTGAATGAAGCAATGAATCTACTGTTGGCCAACCGGAATCTGAATTGGTACATGGAAGACGGTACCATCGTCATCGCGACGAAACAGCCCGAAAAAAAGCCACCTACTGCCATAAGGCAGGATCGGGCAGTAGATGGAAAAATCACCGATGAGTTTGGCGAAGCCATAGAAGGGGTTACCATAACGGCAAAGGGCACGTCCACAGTGGTTATGTCAGACACGACGGGTAACTACCGGATTACCGTACCCAGTGAAGCAAGCATACTAGTTTACAAAATACTAGGGTATCAAACTATCGAACTCGCCATTGAAGATAGACAAGTCGTTAACGTGACGTTGCAGCCCTCGATGAGCGACTTGGATGAAGTCGTGGTTGTCGGTTATGGTACGATGCGAAAAGGAGATCTGACGGGTTCTATCATCCAAATCCGTCCTGACAAGATTGCAAACGAAAACCCAAGAACGGTACAGGACATCTTGCGGGGTACACCGGGTTTGAATGTCGGCTTTAGTCCGTCGGCTAAGGGAGGCGGATCTTTGCAGATACGCGGTCAGCGGTCTGTATATACAGATGGCAACCATAACAATCCCCTGATAATACTCGATGGTATGTTCTTTTATGGGGAACTATCCGAAATCAATCCCGACGACATCGAGCAGATCGATGTCTTGAAAGATGCTTCTGCTGCAGCCGTTTACGGATCAAGAGCGGCCAACGGAGTTATCATCATCTCTACCAAACGGGGTAAACCCGGTAAGCCGGTGGTCAATTTCACGGCTAATTGGGGTGCTACCGGTCCGAGTGATTTTCGCAAAAGGTGGGATACAGACGCTTACCTGCAACACCGGCAGGACTGGTTAACGAAAAACACCTATGGTGTCAATCCGCAAACCGGCGCATACGAGGCTTACCAGACCGGCGTGTTTGCCGATCAACCGGGCTTCTTCATGCGCCCAGACCAATTACCATCCACGGTTTCGCTTGATAGCTGGCGCGCTTATAGCACCAATGATGCGGACGAACATGACTTAAGCATTTGGGTAAGGAGATTGGGTTTCACGGGTAACGCCCTGCAAAATTTCATGGACGGTAAGGTTGTTGACTGGACGGACCAGACCTTCAGAACAGGCCTAGACCAAGACTATAACGCCAGTGTCAGCGGGGCAAGTGACCGTACCAATTACTATTTTTCCATGGGTTACCTGAGAAATGAAGGTGCGGTTGTGAGTGATAATTACCGGGCGATACGCGCTAATATGAAGATAAATACTAATGTAACCGACTGGTTCGAATTAGGGGCAAATGTAAATTTCCAAGACCGTTCTGACGGTAATGTAGAGATTGATATTGACCAGACTATGCGCAACAGCCCTTTCGCTGACTATGCCGATGAGATGGGCAATCCCGTACAGTTTCCATTGAGCGCTGAATTTAGCCAGCGTGGTTACAACTACGACTTTCAACGGCAATACTTAGAGTTGGACAGGGGTTACACCGTATTCAACACGATCTTACAGGCGAAAATAAAGTTACCGTTTAATATTACCTATTCCTTCAATGCCTCGCCCCGCTATCAATTTTTCTATGATCGCTATTTCATGTCCGCAGATTTACCGGGGTCCGACCCGAAGACCCGCGGTGCCAACCGGGAACAAGCCAAACGTTTTGACTGGTCGCTGAACAATACCATTACCTGGGATTATACCTTTGCAGAGAAGCATCGTTTTAACGTCACGCTTGTGCAAGAGGCGGAGCAACTGCGTTATTGGCAGGAACGTATCGAGGCACGGAATATTCTGCCTTCGGATGCCCTGGGATTCCATGGTGTAGGCTTTGGTAACAAGGAAGAAAGTGACTACTCCAGCAATGATACGCATGAAACAGCCGATGCGCTGATGGCACGTTTGTTCTATAATTATGATGACCGTTATATGCTGACAGGAACCATTAGGAGGGACGGTTATTCAGCCTTCGGTTCAACCGATCCCTATGGCATATTTCCTTCCCTGGGAGCGGCCTGGACCTTTACCAACGAGGATTTCTTTAAATGGGATCCGATCATGAGTTCCGGTAAACTACGCGTTTCATATGGTAGAAATGGGAATAGGTCATTGGGTTCTCCATATTTGGCGCTTGCCAACCTTTCGCGAGGGGGTGAAGGGATGCAAGGATATATTGACGCCTCAGGACAGTTGCTACAATACCGTTACCTGATGATGAACCGTTTGGCCAACCCCCATCTGGAATGGGAAAAAACTGCGGCATGGAACTTCGGATTGGATTTTGGCTTTCTCAACGAACGTATATCCGGAACACTCGAATATTATCATATGAGCACCCACGATATGATTATGGGGCAACGATTACCGGGTTTCTCAGGGTTCAGCTCCATAACTACGAATTTGGGACAGGTGGATAATAGCGGCGTGGAGCTCGCACTGAATACCCTAAATATTGATAAGGAAAATTTCCGTTGGTCGACCACCCTAGGATTTTCATACAATAAGAACCGGATCAAACACCTGTACCATGACTACGAAGATGTGGTGGATGCAAACGGCAATGTAACCGGCCGGAGAGAACGAGACGATATTACGAACGGCTGGTTTATAGGTCAATCCATCAATACGATTTGGAACTATCGGGTTACCGGAATTTGGCAGAGCCATGAAATTGAAGAAGCTGCAAAATATGGACAGCAGCCGGGTGATCCCAAAGTAGCCAATAACTATACCGGAGATGATATAGTGAATGCAGATGGCTCGGTCACATATGTCTATAATGATCGGGATAAAGAATTTTTGGGCGAAACTGTGGCCCCCTATCACTGGTCTTTGCGCAACGAGTTCGTCTTATGGAAAGACCTGACCTTCTCCTTTCAAATCTATTCCTTTATGGGACATAAAAGTTTATCCGACAATTATTTAAACAACGACGATGCGGGGGGACGTATGCAGTACGCGCTAGCTAATCTACCTGCCAAGGAATACTGGACCCCCGATAATCCGACCAACGAATTCGGTCGGATCGAAGCTTCTGGACCTGTAGGCGCTGCTGGCGCACAAAAGTTATATAACCGTTCCTTCATCCGTCTGGACAACATTGCTGTCGGATATACCCTACCGCAGCAATGGACCTCCAGATACAATTTAAACCGGGTCAAAGTGTTCGGCGCCGTACGTAATACGGCAACGTGGGCACAGGAATGGATATACGGTGACCCAGAAACGGGATCATGGGCCTCACGTACATTTACCTTAGGATTGAACTTAACTTTTTAGACGATCAAGAAACGATAGAAATGAAGAAGATAACAAAACAATTACATCGTATACTAATGGCTCTACTTCTAGGTAGTGTTTTAGCGGGTAGCAGTTGTTCGCGGGATTTTTTGAATCCGGATCCCTTATCGTTCTACGAACCCAATACAACATTTAACACCAGATCTGGCCTTGAGGCTGCACTCGCCATTTGTGACCGCCACCTTAAATTGTACTGGATGACGGATCACGATGCCATGCTGGCGCTTGGTACAGAGTATATGTTTTCCGAACTGATGGTATCAGCCGGTACTGACAAGCGAAATATGTTTGCCGACATAGCCAATTTGCTTACACCCACAAGTGACGATGGGCCGACACATCATGATGTGCAAAGAACGAATAGTCTATGGTTTTTTTGGGACGAAACCTATAAAGGAATTAGAAATGCAAATACCATTATCCATTATGTAGATAATGTACAGGAGTTGGACGAAGCCACGAAAAATATGTTTAAAGGTAGAGCTTATTTTCATCGTGCTTTCCGCTACTTGGCCTTGGTATTTCAGTACGGTGATGTTCCTCTTGTGACCAAATTATTGGAAGTACCTAAGCAAAATTACCGCACTACCGAGCGTGATGCCATTTTACAGATGATAACGCGCGATATGGAACTTGCCGTTGAATGGGTGCCGGATCAACGTGAATTCGGTCTCATAGGTATGGTTAATAAAGGCGCTTGCCGAATGTTGCTGGCGAAATGTTATTTGGCGATTGGAGAGTATGCCAAAGCCAAGGAGCAAACCGATATCCTGATCGACCAATCAGGATACGCGCTTATGGAAAGTCCATTCGGCACATTTAATGGTGGTGGTGAGCCACAGACCTGGCCCATTACAAGAAACGTAATCTGGGATTTACACCGCGCCGAAAACAAACTCATTCCGGCAAACCGAGAACTCATTATGGGTATGCCCAATAGGGGTTCGGATGCCGAATCGTTTATACAAATGCTGACTATGCGTGTTTTGTATCCCTTTGTGTTTGACAATAGGGTTCAAGCCCGGGATGGACGGCAAGCTTTGCTTAACATTCGACGTAATACCGCCGAATATGATCCACAATACGATTACATGCGGGCAATGGGACGTGGCATCGCAAATTTTCGTCCAACACGCTTCCATATGACCGGTCTTTGGCAGGTAAATGGTGTCATGGATGATACAGATCTACGCCATAGCTCAGAAACAGGTAATTGGGTGCGTATGGAGGACTACCGCGTAAATAATGAGGCTTCGACTGCATTCGGCGAGCCACTCACACTTTTTAATCCCGACAACGGTGCGCTATTGTGTAGCGATACCATTCGCCGTTGGTTTGATGTGCCACATTACAAACTTTACCTGGATGACCCTGTAGCTGAGAGGAATATTGTGGGTTCGGATGGCTATCGAGGTGCTACGAACGGTGGAAATGCCGATTGGTACCTCTATCGGTTGGCTGAAGCCTATCTCCTGCGGGCTGAAGCTAAATTCTACCTGAACCCTGGCGATGGCACCATCACCGATGATCTGAATGCCGTGCGGCAGCGGGCACAATGCACACAATTATATACAGGCGCGGTTACGATAGGAGACATCATGAATGAGCGTGCCCGCGAGCTGTACTGGGAAGAATGGCGCAACGTGGAATTAAAACGTGTATCACTTTGCTTGGCCCGTAGTGGTATGCCCGATGAGTGGGGGAATACCTACAGCCTGGAAACCTTCGATAAGCAGAGCGGTACGGATCCGCAGGGCGGTAGCTACTGGTACCAGCGTATCGTACATTACAGCATGTATAATAAAGGTCCGATCCAGGTGAATGCACCCGGGAATAGCAACCCAAATTATACCATAGATAAAAAAAACATGTACTGGCCCATTCCTAATTCAGCGATCACGGCCAACATAAATGGACAGCTGAGCCAAAATTACGGTTACGACGGGTACAATCCCACAACACCGAAATGGGACAACTGGGAAGATGCGGTAGCCGACGAGGACAGCGCGGAATAGTGAATGTTAAGCTCTGAAACGGTGCATTGGATTATACCAAGCTTGGATAAGAAAACAAGGTGATTATTGATTAAATATGAATAAAGTATTTTAAATTTATAAACAAAAAACAAACCAATATGTCTAAAAAATTATTCCTATCGCTATTAACAGCCTGCGCTTTGCAATTTTCGTTTGCGCAGCAAAATTCCCTAAAAAGTTTTCCCAAAGGATCAACCCCTAAAGAGATCGGCAAAAAACTAGCCTATCATTTTATAGGCAGCAGGCATGAACTTTACGCCGGGAAATGGATGCACTATGCAAGCGTATGTGCTTGGAACGGCGCCCTCGACTACGCACTAAAAACGAATGACAAGGAGCTCATTAAGCTGCTACAGGACAAATTTGAGCCTTTTTTCACCTATGAAAAATCGCTGTTGCCACCCATGAACCATGTAGACTACAACATGTTCGGAAGCCTAGCACTGAAACTCTACCAGATAACAAAAGACGAACGCTATCGGGAACTGGGTTTAGCTTACGCTGACACACAATGGGAAGTGCCCGCTGACGCGAAAGCGGAAGAAAAAGCTTGGGCAGAAAAGGGATTTTCCTGGCAGACACGGTTATGGATTGATGACATGTATATGATTACTGTGGTCCAGGGCGAAGCCTATAAAGTGACCGGCGACAAAAAATACCTTGATCGTGCAGCCAAGGAAATGGTTATGTACCTGGATGAGCTACAACGCCCCAACGGACTGTTTTATCACGCACCTGACGTACCATACTATTGGGCACGTGGCGACGGCTGGATGGCTGTAGGCATGCCCGACCTGTTGCGGATGATGCCTGAAGACCACGAAGATCGCCCGCGCATTATGGAAGGTTATCTGAAGATGATGGAAAGCCTCAAAAACCATCAGCAACCAAGTGGGATGTGGAATCAATTAATTGATGAACCGACCTTTTGGGCGGAAACATCCGGAACGGCCATGTTTGCCTATGCTTTTGTTGTTGGCCTACAGGAAGGATGGTTGGACGCCGCGGAATATGCTGAGCCCGCACGCAAGGCTTGGCTGGCGATGATCCCGTATATTGATCAACGTAACAACGTAACTGAGGTTTGTATCGGCACCGGCAAAAAGAACGACAAACAGTATTATTATGATCGCCCGCGCAATCCGGGAGACCTTCACGCACAGGCGCCATATCTTTGGTGTGCGGCAGCACTTTTGGCAGAATAATGGCTATATGAACACGGAGTTGATATGAACAATAAAAAAAACACCACCATGCATCCATTTATCATACTTTTGGTCGCGCTCCAATTATGCACCGCCTCATACGCTTTCGGGCAGGCCGCCAACAATAACAGAAAGCCAAACATCTTACTGATCATTGCGGACGATCTTTCCAAGACATTACCCCTTTATGGTGACAGCACGATCACTACTCCCGGTATGGATGCTGTGGCCAAAGACGGCGTAGTATTTGAACGCGCATACTGTACGGCATCTTCCTGTACCCCCTCAAGGGCAAGCATCCTGACCGGAAAGTATCCCCACCAACTGGCCGAGGGCGGCAACTTGCATGGATTCTTGCCTCCAGAGCACGAAAACTACACCCGGATACTGGCCGAGAACGGGTATCGGGTGGGCTTGCAGGGGAAAGGTTGGGGGCCGGGAAATTATTCGGCAGGAGGCTACACGGACAATCCAGCTGGCAAATCGTATCAGAACTTCGAAACTTTCATGGAAGATCAGCCTGCAGATGTCCCTTTCTGTTTCTGGATAGGCAGCCACGATCCGCATAGGCCCTACAGCCCGGAACTTCGGGAGCGTCTAGGTATTAATTCGCTGAAAGTAAAGGTACCGGCCTGGTTACCAGACGATCGTTTGGTGCATAGCGATTTCCTTGACTATTACGCGGAATCGAAACGTTTTGACCAAACGGTAGAAAAGGCGATTGCTCTGCTCAAGGAAAAAGGAATTTATGAGCAAACATTGATTGTGATCACAAGTGATAATGGCATGCCTTTTCCAAGGGTTAAAGCGAATGCCTATGACATGAGCACCAATATTCCGCTTATAATAGGTTGGGGTGGAAATTTTATGAAGGGAAATCGGCTCGAAGAACTGGTAAGCCTAGTGGATCTTGCCCCAACTTTTCTCTCGGCCGCAGGGTTGGAAGTGCCCAAATCTATGGTCGGACAGTCGCTATTGGATTTGCTGAAAACGGGTGAAAGTACGCAACAACGTGCGGCGGTTTTTAGCGAACGGGAAAGGCATGCTTATGTTCGAGCGGGAAATCTGGGCTATCCGATGCGGGCAATCAGGACAGATCGCTTCCTGTATATCAATAACCTACGCCCGGATCGTTGGCCGGCAGGTGATCCGGAGAACACGGAGTCGAATAGATTCTTTGGGGATATTGACGATGGCCCGACCAAACAACTTTTGCTGAAAAATGAAAACGATCCAACCTATGAAAAGTTCCGGTTATGGAGTTTGGATAAACGGCCTGCTGAAGAACTATATGATTTGGAAAAGGATCCCGATCAGTTAAAAAATTTGGCGAAAGACCCAAGCTACGATAAGATTCGGCGTGAATTGGCAGAGCGTCTGATGGAGTGGAGAAAGAGTACAAAAGATACTGTAACAGAAACCTCGGAACCTTTTGACAACTATCCTTTCTATGGAGAGATACCTAATAGATTGTAAGAAGAAACTTTTCAGAAAATCGTGCTGGGGTTTAATGCAAAGGCGGCGCCCTATGTAAGACCATGGAGAGGCCGAATAACTTGGACATTTTGCAATTTGCAAATGCAAAATATCGCTAATTCAAATGCAACATCCCAACGAATCGAAAAGCGAAAAAATCATATAATTGATTTGTGAAAAACAGATTAAATGAGCATCTATTAAATAACAATAAAAAAATGCAAATACCATACAGTATCATTACCTTTTTGTTATCACTACTCTACCTGCATACTTATGCACAATGGCAGTGGAAAAGAAATCGAGAAACTCTTTAGAGACCATACTGATAGTGCAATAATTTTTGAAAAATGCTTCAATTGAGAAATGGAAAATATTTAGGATCCAATAAAAGAAACTGGGATGCAGATGGGATACTGGTCAGTGAAATAGAATACCATAAGAAGGTTTTTGAAGGCTGGCATTATCATGAGAATCAGCATCTTACTTTTATATTGCGAGGTGGCAATCGAGAACAAAGAAAAAATAAAGAACTGGAAACCTCACCTGGCGACATTGTGTTTTATGAAAGTGGAGAACTACATCGAAATTTTGGGACAAAGCATCCTTCCAAAAATATTAACATCGAAATTGCACCTCCTTTCTTTTCCAGTTATGATTTGGATACCACTTCCTTTGCCGCTACCACATTAAATTATACAAACGCAAAATTTGCTTTACTGAAAACATATCATGAGTGCCTTACAATGGACGAAGACTCACAGACGGCAATACATGCTTTATTGCTTAGCCTGATGACATCCCCTGATCAAATTGAAAAAGTAGATTTGCGATGGGTAAAGTTAGTTAGAGAAATATTGAATGACCAGTGGAATGAACAAATACCATTAAGAGAAATTGCTACTTTAGTTCAGGTACATCCCGTAACGGTTTCCAAGTTTTTTCCAAAATATTTTCATTGTACCCTTGGCCAATATATCAGAAAGCTAAGAATTGATAAAGCAACTACGCTATTAGCAAATTCGCAATTGTCACTTACAGAGATTGCGTATCAATGTGGCTTTTTTGATCAAAGCCATTTCATTCGGGTGTTCAAGCAAATAACCGGGTTTCTTCCAAAAGAGTACAGAAAACTATAGCGGGCTAATTTTATACAATTTAATAATGAAGTGACCTTCTAAATTTGCTAAAAAAAAATAAAAATTCGGATGAAACTCATTATATCACTAATTTTTGGAGCTTGCTTACTCAATCCAATTGATGCGCTATCACAAAACCTGTCAAAAAAGGAAATAACTTCCGCTTTAACGAATATTGCAAGTCTTATTGATGAAAACTATGTATTTGCAGCTAAAGGAAAAGCAATTTCAGCGCATTTATTGCAAGAATACGAGAAAGGAAAATTCGATCAAATAAAAAATTGGGAAATGTTTGGGAGTGAACTTACAACATGCCTTCAGCATTTCAGCAATGATGGACATTTGTATGTCAGGAACGATCCAAAAAGAGTAAAAGAGCTTTTGGACGCCAAAAATCAGGAAATAAAAACAGATTCTTCAAAAACAATCAGTTCCGACCCATTTTATTACGGAATTGAGGCTCCTGAAAAGAATTTTGGATTTCGTGAAATCAAAATTTTGGACGAAAATATTGGTTACATCAAACTTTCTGAAATTAATATATCGGAAAAAAGCTTACCAGTTCTCTATGCTGCTATGCAGTTCATTGCAAATACAAAAGCGTTGATAGTTGATTTGAGAGACAACGGCGGTGGAGGCAGTGATGTAGGTTCAGTCTTTGAAAGCTTTTTTCTTCCTAAAGATATTCCGTTATTAGAATTCAAAACAAGAAATGGTCAGAGTCAAGTAAGTAATACAGTATCATGGCTAACCGAAAAGAAGTATGATAATCCATTGTTAGTTATTATTAACAAGGGCACAGCTTCTGCCGCAGAGGCATTTGCATTTTCATTGCAAAGTAATAAACGAGCTATAATTATCGGACAAGCGTCCGCAGGAGCTGCCAATATGAATTCATGGTACACTGTAAATGACCACATCTATTTATCAGTATCAACAGCATCCCCCACAATACCCGGGACAGAAGAATCATGGGAACAAAAAGGAGTACAACCTAATTACCCTGTGGAAAATGGTAAGGAGATTGAGTTTATACAAAAGTTGTTGAGATAAGGGTTTTTAATAGATGTCGCTAAACACCTTCGCATTTTGAGAGGTAAATATAAAGATTGTATCAAAAGTAAGGGGAAACCCATATAATGAGGTTTCGTTTGTTAAAGTGCCTTTATGAGATTAAAGGGATGCACGTTCTGCAAGATATTGATGGGATGTTTGATCCTTTTTTTATGCAGCGCACTTATATCGCCCAGCAGGAAAAATTTAGCTAAGTTTGGAATATTGTACACTAGAAAATTCATTTGTTTAAAATAGTATCATGTCAACGTTATTTAGCCCATTCACGATAAAAGGAATTACGTTAAAGAACAGGATCATTGTTTCGCCCATGTGCCAATATTCAGCGGTCGACGGTTTTGCCAACGACTGGCATCTGGTGCATTTGGGAAGTTTCGCAATCGGTGGAGCGGCATTGATTTTTGTAGAAGCTACCGGTGTATCACCTGAAGGAAGAATTTCCGCTGCTGATTTAGGATTGTGGAAAGACGAACATATAGAAAAACTCAATCAAATCAATACCTTTCTGAAACAACAAGGAAGTATTCCGGGAATCCAGTTAGCACATGCAGGAAGAAAAGCAAGTACAATGGTTCCCTGGGAAGGACGCGATGAAGTAAAAATAGAAGACGGCGGCTGGCAAACGGTTGCTCCTTCGGCAATTCCTTATAGTGATAGTTACCCAAAACCTGTTGCATTAGACCAGAACGGCATTCAAAAGGTAATCTCCGATTTCAAATCGGCAACTGAAAGAGCTTTGAAAGCAGGTTTTGAAGTGATAGAAATTCATGCTTCTCATGGCTATTTGCTGCATCAGTTTTTATCACCTTTAGCCAATCAGCGTACCGATGAATACGGAGGTAATTTTGAAAACCGGATCCGCTTGTTGCTAGAAGTGGTAGAAAGTGTTCAATCGGTTTTACCAAAGGAAAATCCATTATTCATTCGTATTCCGGGAACGGACTGGGCAGAAAGCGGTTGGACACCCCAGGATGCTTCGGCACTTGGAAAAGTTTTAAAAGACAATGGCGTGGACGTATTAGACGTAACCAGCGGCGGTTTGGTGCATCACCAGAAAATTGCTATCGGTCCGGCTTATCAAACACCTTTTGCAGCAAAAGTAAAAAGAGAAACCGGTGCAGTTACTTCGACTGTCGGTTTAATTACCAATGCCACACAGGCTGAATCTATTTTAGTAAATGAAGAAGCTGATTTGGTAATGCTCGCCAGGGAATTTTTAAGAGACCCGCATTTCCCGTTAAGGGCCGCATACGAGCTGAAAGAAAATACGGACTGGCCCTTGCAGTATGAAAGAGCGAAGTGGTAGTTCACTAAACTTGCCCTTCTCGAAATCTTCAAAACAAGGCACACACCAGGTGGCCCAAAAATCAATGAACATTAATTTCCACAAGAAGGAAGGTATTAGGTAAACAAACTTTAATCTTTTATGAGATCTCTTAATTGATGATGTAAGGTATTAAGTAATCCCTCATCTGCTGTGCTAATTTTATTTACCATTTCCTGCGGATCGACCACATGATCATAAATTTCCCTCGCCACAATAGAATCAGAATTAAATGGATACCATTCGGTGTAGCGATATCTTTCTGTTCTTAACGAATACCCCATATATTCAATCGTATCTTCTCCCATGAGGGCCGAGTATGGACGAATAAATTGACTCATTGCAAAGCCTTTTCCCGGATGATGGGGATGATCAAATGATGGCTTAAATGTTATCCCCTGTAAATCCTCTTTAGCTGGTAGTCTGCAATAATCCACTAGCGTTGGATAAATGTCTAATAATTCAACGAGCGATTCGCTTTTCACCCCCTGCCCTTTCATGTTCGGAGCAGAAACAATCAGCGGCACACGCACCGCATTTTCGAAATTGGTCGATTTTCCCCAGAGGTTTTGTTCGCCCAAATGATATCCATGGTCAGATAATAATACAACGATCGTGTTTTCGGTCAACTTAAAGCGATCAAGCGCTTTCAGTAATTTTCCTATTTGGGCATCTATATAACTAACAGAGGCGTAATACCCTTGCCATAACGCTTGTTTTGTTTGAGAAGAAATATTTCCAGTTTTTGCAATTCCCATGTATCCGCGTAACTCCTGCGAATCGTGAAATGCCAACCACGGCGCTTCTACGGGTTGCTGGTTAAGCGGTAAAGGAAAACGAACTTGATCATAGATTCTCCAGTACTGATCAGGAACAGAAAAAGGAAGGTGGGGTCTTCTGAATCCAACAGCTAGAAAGAAACTTTGCGATCGTAACTGACTGAGTATTTCAATAGAAGCCTCCGCTACCTTGCCGTCTATATATGCTGTATCTTGTACATTCTCTCGTTCCGTTGCGGCGCCTTTTACTCCGGTAAGATTTTTATCATTGATATATTTATGCCCCTTAGCATTCTGGGTAACATTATAGCGAACAGGACCTGACCAGGACAAAGAATCCTGATGTGTGGCCGGATCGTGATAAATTTTGCCTGCCGAGGCTGTTACATATCCGTTATTCTTAAAATATTGGGGCAGCGTAACAATTGCGGGCTGTGTGTTTCTAAAGGTTTCTTTTAAATCCCATATGTGAGTGCTATCAGGCCTAAGGCCGGTAAGAAATGACGTTCTTGAAGGGGAACAAACCGCTTCTTGGCAGTAGGCCTTTTCAAACAGCACTCCCCTTCTTGCTAAAGCATCTATGTTTGGTGTGTGGACGATGGAATCACCGTAACAGCCCAAGGTAGGACGAAGATCATCAACCACGATAAAAAGCACATTCGGCCGATTGTCTTGCGCTTTACAAGGCCAACAGAGAATGCCAATAAAAAAGAGTAAAAGCCACTGTTTGTTCTGCATCGTCTATTTCCGAATATATTTGCAAGAATGCATTGTATGTGCACTAAAATAATAAACTTTATGGAATTCCTCTTAGAGACATCTTTACAGTTGAAAGAGTAAAATTTGGCTGCATCGTTATGGGCTCCACAACTTATGAATGGATATTTGCTAACCACATAAGTGGAGATGCCGGGTTTCCGCAATAGTTCACCTCATCTCTGTAAAGCAACTGAATCAAAACCGGCAATGAGTAAAAAGCAAGGTTTTGAGACCGATCTGTTCGAAAACGCGCGATCAATGTTCGATTTCGAACACAAAAGACTGTTGGTGTTGAATTAAAATATTGGTTATAAGCATTTTATATTAAATGGCAGATGCTTTGCCGCATTTGGCGGAATAACAAACTTACTGAGATGATCAGAAATTACATTAAAATAGCTTGGCGGAACCTGAGCAAAAATAAATTTTCAACGGTTATTAATGTTTTAGGGTTATCTGTAGGCCTTACCTGCTGCATGTTGATCGGTGTATACCTAAAATATGAAACCAGCTATGATAATTTTCATCCCGACGGGGATCGGATCTTTCAAGTGGCAACAACTTTGCAAATGAATGGTGGGGAAAAAGAAAACTGGGCAACTACACCTACTCCAATGGCCGCTGCTTTAAAACAGGAATATCCACAGGTAGTTCAAAGTGCTCGTCTGCTCAACCTGTTGGGTGACGATAAGCTTCTAATTCAGCATTTCCCGGAAAGTGGTCAGCCAAAAGCGCTCTATGAGGAACGGGGAATGATGGCTGATCCTGAGTTTTTTGATATTTTTAATTACGAGTTTACAGAGGGCTCGGCAGAAAGCGCCCTTAACGGCCCTAATACAGTAGTTATCTCCTCGGTAATAGCAGAAAAGTTATTCGGGTCTGCTCCCGCCCTGAACCAGGAGATAAGAGTTAACAGTAATTTCAACGGTGAACAGGATTTCCGCATTACGGGGGTTTATAAACCCTTTAACCAAGCAACACATTTAGACATAAACTTTATTGTTTCCCTCAAGGGTGGTGATATGGAAAGTTATCTCCAAAATCACTTACAGGATTTTGTTACCAACAATATGTTTTATACCTATATAAAGCTTGCACAAAATGCGGATTACAAACAGCTGGAAGCAAAGTTTCCGTCTTTCCTGGAAAAATATGCCAGAAAAGACCTCAAGACTTCTGGCTTTAATAAAGAACAATTTTTAATCCCTGTTGCTGACATTCATTTGTTCAATAATATAACGCTTCAATTGAGCCCACCCGTTAGCAGTACCTATTTATTCATATTAGGATCTATCGCGGTTTTTACCCTATTAATCGCTTGCATAAACTTTATGAATCTAGCTACGGCCCGATCTGCAAAACGCTCTGCCGAAGTGGGTGTACGGAAAGTTTTGGGCGCGGAAAGGAAGAGTTTGATTTTTCAGTTTTTAAGCGAATCGTTTATCCTCGTTTCGGGCGCTTCCCTGCTATCAATAGTATTTACCATAGTGCTTTTGCCTGTATTTAATTCCGTTTCCGGAAAAGATATTCCGTTGTCTTTTTTTGTCGACTATAAATTAATTACCTATAGTATTATCCTTGCATGCACCACAGCAATTGTAGCGGGAAGTTATCCATCTTTTTACCTCTCTTCGTTTAATCCCATTGCGGTTTTAAAGGGTAAAATAGGCAATTCGCTTTCGGCAACGTTTTTAAGGAAAGGACTTGTTGTTTTTCAGTTCACTATTTCTATTACGCTTATTATCGCAACGATTGTTATAGCCCGGCAGATGCATTTTTTACAGCATACCGATCTCGGCTTTAGGAAGGACCAACAGGTAATCATACCCCTGAGAAGCCAAGGTGCCAAGAAAAATTTCGCTGCTCTTAAAGGGGTTTTAGCAAACGACAGTCGCCTCCATGCTGTTACCGCCTCGCGGTACTATCCCGGAATTTTTAACCCTTCAAACGGAAATTTATACCGGGAAGGACAGGCTAAAGAGGAGAGTAAAAATGTTAACACTAATGTTGTTGATGTAGATTTCATGAAAACCTTGGGAATTGAGAAGGTGGCCGGTCGCCTCTTCTCTGCCGAGTTTACTGCTGATACTGTCAATAGTATGGTAGTAAATGAACAGGCTGTAAAAGACCTTGGTTTTGCTTCGCCGTCAGAGGCTATAGGCAAAAGACTTTACTTGAATGAATTTCAAGGTAATACTACCTACGAGGTTGTTGGAGTAGTAAAGGATTTTCATTTTCAGGATTTTCGCCATGCCGTGACCCCTTATGGCTTCGAACTGGCTCCTACAGATTGGGATGCTTATAATTATATGATCATAAATGTAAATGAGACCAACTACGGAAACTTATTGAAGGCTATAGGAAATAACTGGAATAAGCTGAATCCCAATGAACCCTTTGAATATTTTTTTCTTGATGATAAGTTCCAGAATAATTATGAAGCCGATCAGCGCCTCTCAAATGTCGTATTGGATTTCACTGTTATAGCTATTTTTATTTCTTGCCTAGGTCTCATAGGTCTGGCCGCTTTCAGTGCCGAACAGCGAATTAAAGAGATAGGTGTGCGAAAAGTGCTAGGCGCAGGCGTATCAGCGATCGTGCTGATGCTGTCCAAAGATTTTCTGAAGTTGGTTTTGATTGCTGTAATTGTTGCAGTGCCTATATCCTGGTATATAATGAATCTATGGTTGCAGGAGTTTGCTTATCGTGAAGCTATTAGCTGGACGGTATTTGTAGTGGCCAGTACAGGGGCTTTTATGATTGCAATGATTGCTGTTGGTTATCAGGCGATAAAAGCAGCTACAGCAAACCCCATAGAGAGTTTGAGAAGTGAATAATCGTTTTTAGTTTAGATAGGGCAAGTGCAGTAAAATCTATTTTGCTCAATAAAGATATGCCAAACTCGAATTGCAAAATGCCTCTCTTAATTATTCACCTACTACAATAAAATCCATGAAATGCAAATTCTGGTGATGAAATGGTCATTTTCGGTGACAAAACCCGGTTTTTTGGTGATGGAACAGTAGTTGATTTTCATCACTAAAGCCGCTCAACACGCAACGCGGTTTATGACGATATCAATACCAGTCAAGACCCGATGAAAAACCGTCTGTTAAATTCGTTGAAAATTCTTTGTGAAGGGAGTAAAACATTTTGAGACCAGAACAGTTGTTACTTTGAAAAAACATCGCTAATTACGCTAAAGATTGTTAAAACATACTGTAAATGATATTAAAAGCTGTTTAACATCAATACCATAGATTAGTAGTAAAATTCAATCACATGAGTACAGAAAACTTGCACGATAAGGAGGCCATTCAAAAATTAAAAGAAATGGTGGATAAAATAGATATTGGAATGTTGTGTTCTAATATATCAGCCGGTGACCACGTACATGCTGTACCTATGAGCAGACAGGAAGTGGATGAGGATGGCAATATCTGGTTTCTATTTTCCGCTGAAAGTGAATCGCATCAAAACCTTCAGAAAAACAACAAGCTAAGTCTTTTATATTCAGACATCAAAGACTATAACTTTATCAGTATTGATGGCACCGCTGAAATATCCAGGGATCAAGCCCGTATAGAAAAATATTGGAACAAAATGATCGAAGCCTGGTTCGAAAAGGGAAAAGAAGATCCCCGAATAAGGGTTTTAAAAGTCATTCCCTCAGAAGCCCACTATTGGGACAACAAGACCAATAAGCTGGTAACATTCCTAAAAATTGCTGTGAGTGCCGTATCGGGAAAGAAGATGGATACCGGAAGACAAGGTGATCTTAACCTTTAAATGGATTAATAAGAACTTAATCTGGCAGTTACAATCAGAAGTCTCTTATCCAAGCGCCTAATCTACCTCTAATTTAACATCATAAATTATGACACTCAATTTTCTAAACAATTGTACCTGAAATTTGAAGGTTCTACAGGATTAAATTGCACATTTACTTTTTCATTTTTTCTATTTCCCGTCCAATTATTGCTGCCGCGTCTCCTCCTTCTCCGAAACCTTCAAAAATATGTACAATTCTACCGTTTTTATCCACTAGAAAAGACTTTGGTATGGCACGAACTTCATAGGACGCTATCTGAGTACTATAGAAACCTTTTAAATCAGAGATATTGATCCAGGATATTTCGTCTTTTTGTGATGCAGATCTCCAATCTTCTACATTGTTGTCGACATAAAAACTTAAAACTTCAAAATCTTCCTTGTTGAACTTCTTATAGATGTCTGCTAACTCCTTATTACTTGCCCTGCAGGGACCGCACCAAGCTGCCCAGAAATCGAGCAGGACCACCTTACCATAAAAATCAGATAATTTATATTCTTTGTTGTCAAGATCTTTTCCTGCTATATCTACAGCAACTGCTCCTACTTTTAGTTCATCATTTGCAATATACTGCTTGATTACTTCTCCAAATTTTGTTGCTCTTAGCTCTGCGGGAAAAGTATTAAAAAGTAATTTCAAACTGTCTTTGGTTAAATCATTCCGTAAAAAATACAGTTCATTTATTGTTACAATTGATGGCTCGAAATTTTCAATGGTATTAATTCTTATGTCTGTAACCTCTTTGTCTATCTTGGAAATAGTATTCCATATTTTCTTAAGTACCATTTCGTTTTTTTCATTCATGGCAAGTCGAAAAAGACTGTCGCGTTTTACATCCTGAATAAAATGCTGACTTTCAACAGATTTATATATATCATTTAACGGTGATCCAGTTACCTTTATATTGGAGAAATCTTTTTTGCACCCCTCTAAACTGATTCTTTTGTTCTCAACCCAAAAATTAAATTCAACTTCTCCAGATTCAGGTTCTAACCTGTATACACACGGTTCTTCAATATCTCCTTCGAAATATATATTACCATTTGTTAAATAAGCGGAGTCAATCTCAGCTGTAACATCAAGGTTTATCAACAGAAACTTCGTTTGTTCTTCAAAGCCGGTTAGTTTTCCCATTATTTCAAATTGATTCTGCTTTGATTGCGCACAAACAATTAGGTTCGAAGGGAAAGTTAAAAAGAGCAATATTAGGGTATGTATGGGTATAATTTTAGCGTTCATTGTTCAAGATTATTTTTTATTAATCAACATACTTAATATGACGTACCTAATATACATCCTATAAGTAGGTAATACCTGTATACAAACATTTTTATTTGGTTATCCCATAGGTTAGCTTTTCTCCCGTTCTTTGATATTCAAATCATGGTATGCAACAAGTGTACAAAAACGCGTTTCTAAATTTAGTTAAAAACTTGAAGAATCTTTCGACTCAATGATCAAAGAGATCAATTAAATGATGAGGGGCATGAATGCGGCTGTCCAAATCTCCTCCTATCAAAGTCCACTTTACACCTCTTGATGACCGTATTTTATTTTGACTTTTGTTTCTAAGACTATTTTATTAATTAACAGATAAGTATTTCAATTTTTTTTCTTGAACAATTAGGAAGTAGAATAGTTATTACTGATCAATAAAAAACTTAATTATGAAAAAGGCAAAAAATGGGATCGGAAACCGGAAAATAGCTACTTACGAAGAATGGCTTAACGCGCGTAGGGAACTACTGAAAGCCGAAAAGGAGCTGACGCGCAACAGTGATGAGGTGGCAGAGCTGAGACTGCAGCTTCCCTGTGTTCCAGTTAATAAAGAATATATTTTTGATACGGATCAAGGTAAATTGACGTTTCGGCAATTATTTAAGAACCGTTCATAGTTATTGGTGTATCATTTACCGAAGAGCTGCAGCAAGAGGGTATCTTTTACAATTACCGGAGGGAAAGAAAGAGTAGATAACCAGTTTATAGCGCACCCCATTATTTCTGGAATGCTATCAAATCGCACGTACTTCACCTGACTGCCACATAGCTTTATTGATTTTTTGTACATTAGCATAAATATCTTAACTTTTATTTTCAAATATGGGCAAAATAAGCTCTCATAACCCGAATCTTGCTTTTATAAAAGAAGGCTGGACAGGAAATCCTATTTCGACAAAAGATAGCTATGAAAATTTAGACGGAACTTCCGTTAGAAGTCTAAGAGAACTATTACAGTGGGTTAGAGGTGAACGGCCGTTGGCAAAATTGAAAAAAAACCAAAAGTCTGCTTTATCGTTTACGCCTACAACGAATATAGGTGATAAAACGATTGACTGCATGATCCCTATTGGCCATGCGGGGTTCGTATTCGACGTGGGAGGGGTAAGGATTGTAATAGATCCGATATTGCACAACAGCACCTTTTTGAAAAGGTTTACCCAGGTGCCTTTTAGTCCTTCTGAATTGACAGGTGTTGACTATCTGTTGCTCTCACATAACCACAGGGATCACATTGACAAAAAAACAGTCAAGTTACTTACGGCGCTCAATCCTACGTGTAAAATTTTAACAGGCCTGGAAACCGGAAAGCTGTTAAGAAGTTGGAATATAAGCAATGAGATAGAAGAAGCCGGCTGGTTTCAGCGGTACAATACAACAAAGGATGTGATCATCGATTATCTTCCGTCCAAACATTGGTCGCGAAGATGGTTGACCGATACTAATATCAATCTTTGGGGCAGCTTTATGATACAGTTCACTAAATTAAAAAAGACCGTATATTTTGGCTCTGACAGTGGTTATGGCGTACATTTTGAATTGATCGGAGAATTGTATGATATCGATCTAGCTATTTTGGGCATAGGTGCCTATGAACCGCAATGGTTTATGCACACGGGGCATATGGGACCAAAAGATGCCCTGATCGCTTTTGCAGATCTAAAAGCAAAAACGTTAATGCCTATGCATTACGGTACGTTTGACCTAAGTGATGAACCGGTGTATTATCCTGAAAAAATCCTAAGGGAGTTGAATGCGGACCAACGTGTAACTATCCGTTGGATGGAAATTGGCAAAAGAATGGAAGTATAAAAAATCACTTTAATACGAAATGATATATCGGGTATAGACTGTATAAGGTTTTTAGTAAAAAGAGGTATTTTTAAAAAGTCAATTACTTGAATAATAAACCGCTTCAAAATTTTACTTTATGAGAAAACTATGCTTACTATTCATCGCATTCCTTTTCGTGGCCCGTAACGATGGCTTGAAAAAAAAGAGTGATGCAAATTCATTTAAATTTTTGGATTCGTTGGCAAGCGATCTGGATTATTTCAAGTTACAGAAAGAATTTCAGCACTACAAAAACCAATTATCTAAAAGTGATTCCCTTTATTTTAAGGCAATTCTCGCTAGCTCCTTCAACGACCCTGAAAAATCAAATGAAGCTATTGAGGCTTTTTTCAAAATACAGCGAGAAAACACAAAAGATAGCCTGACAAAAAAAATGTTGGCCACTCAACTTACAAACCATATTAATCAATTTCAGTACGCAAAGGCTGTGAAAATAAATGAAGTTCTGCAGCTGGAATATGCTGAGCTTCTAGATTCCAACAAAATGGGAGATTTAAAAAATACGCACAAAATATGGCAGGCTTTAGAGGAAGTTCCACCACAGAAAGTAAATATTAGCGCTAACGGGGCCTTGCCCCTATCGAAAGATAAAGCAAGACTCTCTACCTTGGCGATAAATACAGGGAATACTACAACAGATTTTGTATTTGATACCGGAGCGAACTTCTCGGTAATCCAACGATCTGTTGCAAAGGATTTAGGAATGAAACTGCTTCCCGCACAGTTCGATGTGGATGCTGCTACCGGGCTAAAAGTGAAAAGCGATCTTGCAATTGCAGATACGCTGAAACTTGGTGAAATCATCTTCAACAATGTAGTTTTCTTGGTTTTTGACGATAAGGATTTATCGTTTCCTACAATTGACTATGAAATTAAGGGGATTATAGGTTTTCCGGTAATAAAGGCCCTAAACGAAATACACCTTACTCAAGACAGCTTGTACATTCCCCAGAGTCCAATTGAATACAGCTTTAACAACTTGGCATATGACGAATTTATGCCCATCGTAAAAACCAATTATAATGGGGATGAATTGCGTTTTAATTTTGATACGGGTGCTGCATCTACTTCCTTATATTCTAGATTTTACAACAAATACCAATCAGACATTGATACAAACCATACTAAAATTAACTTCAATGCCGGAGGAGCTGGTGGTCACACTTCTTTTGAAGGATATTTACTCGACAACATTAAACTTTCTGTGGGCAATTCAGAAGTTGGTTTAAAGGAAATACAGCTCCATCCACATAGAATTGGAAATACTGATGAGCTGCATGGCAATTTAGGCCAGGATTTTATCCAACAATTTGATACCATGATCATCAGTTTTAAATATGCTTCAATATTATTTCGATAGTTTAAAATTCGATTGTTAACAAAATTGCAAACATTCTTATAGTCTATGGATATATTCAATGAATCACTAATGATTATCAGATCACTTATCTCAAATTCCGATAAAATCTACTAAATTAGCCTGCTGCACTACAGTCAATTGCTTAAAAACATCTGGCTGTCAAGTTCAACAATGAATTAATAGCTTTACGACCAGTAAAAAATCTAATTTGATGAAAAAAACAACCTTACTAATTTGTCTGTTAGCAGCCTGTGCTAAGGTAAATTTTGCCCAGCTTCGCCTTCCCAATATCTTGTCTGACAATATGGTCTTACAAAGGAATACTCTTTCCAACATCTGGGGCTGGGGTGACGCTGCTACAACAGTGGTTATCAAGGCATCATGGCTTGATGATACCATAAAAACTACCGTTGATGCCGGGGGGAAATGGACAGCTCAGGTACCTACGAAACAGGCCGGTGGACCTTATGAATTGCATATCGCATCGGCGGGTAAAGAAATTTCCTTACATAACATATTATTGGGTGATGTTTGGTTAGTTTCCGGTCAGTCCAACATGGAATGGGGCGGCAGTCAGAATCTGCAGGAAATAATGGATGAACTCCCAAATGTTGATGACAGCAATTTAAGATTATTACAGATCAGCAGAACTGCCGCAAAATATCCGCAAGAAAATATCCCGAACAGCTGGCAGCTATTAAATGCAGAAACACTGAAACCCTTCTCAGCGATAGGTTATTTTATCGGAAAAGAATTCAGACGAGAGGTTGATGTGCCAATAGGTATAATAAACGCATCTTGGGGAGGTACGCCTGCAGAGGTGTGGACACCGGAATTCCTGATAGATAATGACATGCGCTTGCGCAAGGCGGCAGAGCTTCAAACGGAAGCACCTTATCGACCTCATGAGAAAGGCGTACTTTGGAACAGCATGATCTACCCATTAACTCCTTTTAAATTGACGGGATTCTATTGGTATCAAGGCGAAAGTAACGTGAACAGTTGGCCCGACTACGATAAACTGATGCGCACAATGATTAACTCCTGGAGGATGGCCTGGGATGAAGATTTGCCTTTTTATTTTGTTCAGATTGCTCCATTTGCTTATGATAATAAAATCCCTATGGCAGCACTGCTACGCGAACAACAGAGCAAAACTGCTAATTCGCTTGATCATACCGGGATGGTTGTCATTACGGATCTGGTAGACAATATTGATGATATTCATCCAATACAGAAGAGAGAAGTGGCCAAACGGTTAGCAAACCTAGCGCTCAATGAGCACTATGAGGTGGGTGATGATCAGGATTACAAATCTCCACTATATAAAAGTTACGCTATTCAAGGCAATACCCTTGTTGTTCATTTTGACCATTTGACTGGAGGCTTAATGACTAAGGGTAATCGTATTCAGGATCTTTATATTGCGGGGGCAGACAGTGTATTCCATGAAGCTGAAGGAAAGATAGAAGGGAATACGTTGGTTGTTTCATCTTCGAAGGTATCCAAACCGGTGGCCGTACGTTTTGGTTTTACCGAAACCGCAATGCCTAACTTATTCAATAAAAAGGGATTACCGGTATCTCCTTTCAGAACAGACGAATGGGTGCTTTCCGAATAAAGATTATACCTGAGAAAACTGTTTCTTTAAGCTATTGAAAAAGCCGAAATCCTACAATGAAGCTATTCAATTTATGCATATTGCTCGCTTTCTTCTCCCTGACCTGTTATTGTCAAAAAGAAAAAAACTGTGGAACTTCGATTAACGGATGAAGTCTTATTATTCGTTTCTTAACGATTTGACAGGATTGGCTATTGCCGCTTTGATAGCCTGGAAGCTCACCGTCAAAATGGCGATGACGCCCGCTAGTAATCCAGTAACTATAAAAACTTGCCAAGGCACAGAAATACTGTAGTTAAAACCCTGAAGCCATTGATACATGATATACCAAGCTATTGGAGCAGCAATAAGAAAAGCTATGCCTACGAGCCTGATAAACTCACCTGATAACAACCGAACGACACCCTCAACGCTGGCACCCAACACCTTACGAACACCAATTTCTTTACGCCTTTGCTCTGCGGTGTAGGCAGCAAGTCCGAATAAGCCTAGGCAGGATATAACAATAGTAAGGCCAGAGAAAAATCCTGTTAGTTTAGCTGTACGTTGCTCGTTTTCAAATTTCGATGCATATTCCTCCGCTACAAATTTATAATCAAAGGGATATGCCGGATTGTATGTATTAAATATTTGCTCTGCCGCATTTAGATTTTCTGTCATGCGGTTTTGTGGATTGAGACGGATGTGTACCACCATTGCTTCTTGCTTAGGTCCTTCGATAATCATAGGTGTAACAGGATTATAGGGCGATTCAATGATAAAGTCTTCCACAACACCTATGACGTGATATTGGGTGCCACTATCACTAATCAACTGACCGATAGGATCCGTGAATCCCATCGCCTTTACCGCTGCTTCATTCAGCAACATGGCAGTTGAATCGGTGGGAAATTTCCGAAAATCGATATCCCTACCCATCACGATCCTGACACCGGCAGTTTGAGCGAAATTTGCATCGACACTGTATCTATTAAAATTTATGGTAGCACCTGGCGCTTTGCCTTTCCAATCAACACCCCACGTGGTACTCCAGCTTTCGGACAGGGGTGAAAAAGTTTTGCTCATAGAAAGAGCAATTCCTTTGTCTATCAGCTCCCTACGGATCAGTTCATAATTTTTCCCTATATCTCCCTCGATATCATGATAGATTAACTGATCCTTTTGATACCCGGCATCCCTATTTTGCGTATATTGAATCTGCTTCCGAACGATAAAAGTACAGGCTATAAGTGTTATTGCAAAGGTAAATTGCAAAACAACCAATATTTTTCTGGCTGAAAAAGCTGAGGAGGAAACCTTAAAAGATCCTTTCAACACTTTCGCAGGGCTGAACGAAGAGAGAAACAACGCTGGGTAACTTCCAGCTAGCAAACCTGTTAATAAAACAAAGCCAATTGAAGCTACCCAAAACCAGCTGCTTTTTATAGGAATATGCAATGGTCCACCAATAAGATTACTGAAAGTTGGCAATACCCCCAGTATGATTATCATCGCGATTAAGGCTGATAAACAGGCTAATAGTATAGATTCGCCAATAAACTGACCGATCAGTATACCTTTTTTTGCACCCGAAACTTTCCGTATACCTACTTCTTTTGCCCGCTGCTCGCTTCTGGCAGTACTGAGGTTCATAAAATTTATACAGGCGATCAACAGGATAAAACAGGCGATTAGGCTAAACATCCTGACCGTTTCAATACGACCCCCTGTATTTACGCCATTCTCGAATCTTGACCATAAATGCCATTTCGCGGCAGGATGCAAGAAGATAATTCCATTATAACCCTCTATCCGTCGCTGTACGACATCTTTGATCTGGTGATTAAGCTGTTGCTCAGAAACACCGGCTTTGGCTTCCACAAACGTTTGTAACCAAAGGTTTGTCCAATTTTCATCATATCCATAGTTTGCTACATAAAATGACCAAGAGAAAAGCGCGTCTACCGAACGGAACCGACTATTAGCGGGCATGTTTTCATAAACACCTCTGATTGTTACCTGTAAAGTGTCATTGAGAGAAACCTGCTTATTGATTGCAGGCTGATGGCCAAATAGTTTTTCGGCAAAGCGTTCGCTGATTACCACACCCCGCGGATCAGCCAAAGCTGTGCTTTCGTCTCCCTGTAAGAGTTTGACATCAAACATGGAAAGAAATTCGGGATCTACATAAACTTCTTTCTGCCGGAAGGATTTATCTCCCACTTTCCAAAGAAACTCGCCAGCAGCACGGAATCTCGTAGCGCGCTCAACCGACGATATTTCGTCTACCAGTGCCGGTGCCAATGGCTGTGTAGTAGCGTTCATGCTTCTAATCTCTCCATCAAAAGGCAATTGCAGATAGGCTTCATATAAGCGTTCGCTTTTTGAATAAAACTTATCAAAACTAAGTTCGTGCTGAACCCACAGCAGAATAAGCATTGTACCAACCATACCAAAGGCTAATCCAAAAATATTGATAAATGCGTATCCTTTGGCTCTTACCAGATTTCGCCATGCTATCTTGAAGTAGTTCTTGATCATGCGCTAAACTTTTAATCGTTGGCTTATTTTTATAAAAGTATCATTTGTTACGCCAAAATCAATACCTTCTGATAATGAGATAGATAATTTACATGAAACACGATTAACTGTCCGTTTTCGAACATTTGATGTTCAGTATTGGACAATATCTTTATCGAAAGGGAAAAAGAAGGAAACGATCATTCATATCTTGTTCGTTATATCGTGGGGTCACATCCGCGTTGTCTTCCGGATGAAAGTTTATTGGTCGGCTGATCATCGGAGAAAAACCTGCACTAACAAGGTATTCGTCTATAATTTTTTTATTTTTTCTTTTATGCTAGGTGGTCTCAAATGGTTTCCCTGCTCCTTTACTACCCCCTTTTGATCAATTAATATATAATAGGGAATGCCATTTATCCCCAACATTTGTCTTAGCTCTTGGCTCTGTTGGTTCGATAAAAAATAGTGCTGCCCTCCCAACTGATATTTGGAAACCGTGGACAGGTACCTGTCTTTTTCTGAGTCAATGCATATGTATACAAAACTCACACTGTCTTTCAATTCATTCTCTACTATTCTAGAATTGGGAAATTCAGCTAAGCACGGGACGCACCATGTAGCCCATAGATCGATATAGATGATCTTGCCTTTGTTCGCGGTTAAAATTTCATCAAAAACTTCTTTTGAACCTGAGGAGGCTACATCTCTAAAAATCGCTTCGCTGTAGAACTCGGGTTTTTCTATCCTATTCTTTGTTTCGAGATACAATTGATAAAGTGGTTCCCTTAAATATGGCTGTTTTATAAAGTCTTCGGCGATGTAATAATATTTTTCATAGGGCGCTATATTTTGTTTTTTTAAAGCATCGAAAAAAACATTGGTCAGCATGATTTCCATTAAAAGGCTGTCGGGGACGTATTTTATTATGCCGTGAATTTTTATTGAATCAACAGATTGGCTCGGTGCCATCAAACCTCCCGCCGGAGAAACGCCCCAATTATCGCCGACCTTGTGTTCACCCCTCAGTTTTTCGTTTACATAAGAAGTGAAGGCATTTGCAAAACTGTTAAGGGAATATGTGTTCATTAAATTGGATAAAGTTAGGGGTAATCGTTCCCTAAGCTTCTCAAAATAACCTTTCGGAACAACCCAGGAAGTGTCTGTCCATTCCAGGTGCCTTGATTCTCTATGATCCATCGGATAAAAATGGATATTATTATAATAATCGTCCTCGATGAAAAAGGAAGCCCATTGTCTGCTTTCTTGATTCGGCTGATGTTTTTGAATAAACGCTTCATATAACGCCTGGCCCTTCCGCCTGATTATATCATTAAATGCTAAATAGTCTTCTGTTTCCAGTTCTTTCACAGCCTTTGTCTGATTATCCCGGTTGGTATATATTTCATTTGAAAAATACATTTTTTGAAAAAGGGCAATATCCCGGTTGGTTTCCGCTCTGTCACCTCCGAATTGCACTGTTGATAGAAGTTGGGGTCTGCCGTTTTTGCTGCCATCAAATTCGATATACAAACTATCATTGGGGTGGACCAAGATCAGAAAGTTTGCATGATAAGTTAGCCAGGCATCGGTGGGATTATAAACCTCAAAGGTTGTATGGAACCTTCCGTTACTATCAGGCTGTATTTGCAGGGGTTCGTTTATCTGTCCAAGTCTATTTATAAACAATGTAACGGATGTTTTGGAATCGTAATTGGTGATCTGTCCAGCTAGCGTAGCTTTTTTGGCCTCTTGATACGAAAAGGATATCGTAGAATAAAAATTCAGTAGGATGAATATAAAAAGACAAGGAGTCAATGGATGCTTCATATTGTTCAAAAATTATATATCACGCTTTATTACAATGCCTTGGCGGACCGGTTTATGGGGGTTTTAACGTCTCTAATAAAATCAAACAGCATCTCATAGTCGGTATTTACAGTTGGTTGTCATAGGATGCACTATTGGACGCAGTCGGTTGAAGACAACAATTGCTTCAGCTGGGCAACCAGCTTATTGGCATCCATAGGATATTGTGTTTCAGCCAGCCGATAATTTCCTCCTTTATCCACGATGATATAGGTAGGAAATCCTCTCCCTCCTGTTTTTTTCATGATATCGTCTGTTAAAGCCCTTCCGGCCAGAATATGATGACCCTCCAAATTATAGTAAGGGATGAGTTTTCTCCAAACAGCCGTATTGTTGATATCATGGTTTGCAACATATAGAAATACCACTTCATCGTCCTTAAAACCGTTACGAATCTCCTCTGAATGTGCCTGAAGTTCTGATCTACAGGGGCCGCACCATGTACCCCACATGTCTAAAAAAACGACCTTACCTGCAAACTGTTGCAATAGCCCCTCTATGGTTTCAAAAGCTGTGCCTGTACTGTCCAATAACTTCATTTGCTCATTCAACGGGCGCTGATAAGCTTTCATTTTCTCTTCAAAACCAGCTCGAAAATGCGTAGCATACGCACTTGAAGGATATTCGTCGTTAAAGGCCTGATAAAGCTTGTCCAAGTTCTCCAAAAGACCTTCCTCCAACGATGTAGTGATGAGTCTGGCCATTAAAAACTCCTTCGTTTTCGCCTCGAAGTGGTGATCGATAATCTGCCTGCAGATCAGATTAGTTAGATCGTGGCCCAAAATAGCCTTCCCTTTAATAGTATCCGCATCAAACCAATCGCGGTAGAACGACTCCGGATTTTCCCGTTTCTGTTGCCAAAGTGCTTCCTTTGTTCTGCCGACGAACAACCAGCCCATCCGTTTATATGCCGGAATATGCAGCAATGCGTCATTTTGCTTAGGTGTGATCGTCAATAAGGAATCTAAGGCCTGATACCATAAGCCATTATTCCTTTCAAAAGATTCTCTTATTTGAAATTTATTATTCTCTAAAAAATGGTAATAATGGTAGGTTTGGGAATAAACGAGCTGAGTTTTTACATCTTTGACAAATGCATTTTGAGGTTGATATTTTACAATGTAATCGCTAAATAACTGCTCTTTTTTCGCCCTGTCGGCGGCCAAGTGGCCCAATACTCGATCAGGGGCTGTATCTTCCCTAAAGACCTCCAGATCCGTATAGAATAGGCTGAAACCAAGCGGTTGATTGTGCTGGCTCCCCCGTCCGCTCACTTGGGTTTCAACCTGATTGCTATCGCCTGCAAATTTAATTAATAGCGATAAACTATCTGTTGGCGACAAATAAAATTGCCTATCCCACAAAACCCGATCTTTCCCAAAGATAAATCCCTGCAAAAAAGTACCGGATGCTACACTTTTGCTGAATTCGAAACGACCGGTTGTATCGGGATAAACGGAAGAAATTTCCTGCTCACTACTACCGAGCTGCTCGGCCGGAAAATAAAAATTGATGCTATCTACTTTTTTGCCTAAAATTTTTCCGCTAACGGTTTGTGACAAGCATTGTTGATAGGAAATTGTAAAAAAGAAAACACCGCAAACAGTTAACACAAAAAGAAATCTATCGCTAAAAACATGATTTGCCATATATTATAGAAATGGATTGTTATAACTTATTTCATTTTTTGTAGCTATTTCATAGTGCACTACCTATGGAATCTGTTGTTTATAATGGTCGTAGCTCTGAGTACTATTTTGTTACGGATAGCGCTGTTAGTGGATAAAATACTAATATAATCTATATAAAATATAAAGACAAATGCTCAATTGTTAATAAAATGTTAACTATAATTCAAAAATTTTCGATTTGTTTTTTTTAAACATGAATTCAAAAATATTGTCTGACAACACAGTCAAAACAGTCATAACTGAAAATTTTGATTACAAAGAGATTGATGGATTGGGAAGTGGAAAAAAGAAACAAGTGTTTGCTAATAAACCGTTATTAAAAGATTTTGACAATCAATACGAGGAAAAAAAACGATATTCTGTTTGTTTCCGGTTATTTGGAAAGTCTGAAAGCAGATGGCACACCTATAGCCGATGGATATATAACATCGTGTTTTAACTTATGCTCCAAGCCCCCCGGCACAATAGATGATTGCATTGTAAAATAAGCAAGTTCTTCAACGAGAAAAGAGTTTAGAAACTATGTGGGGCCCCTGTTACATTAAATGATGGAAGTTGATCGCCTAAAAGCTTACTATCAAAAGGGATACGAAATGATCTTTCGATAAACAAAAAAGCCGTCCCGAGGTCGGGACGGCTTCCACAATATATGCAAAAATCAATTAGATCAACTTAACATTTACTGCATTGAGGCCTTTCTGGCCTTGTTGTACCTCAAAGGATACATCATCATTCTCCCGAATGTTGTCTTTAAGACCCGATGAATGGACAAAAATTTCACGTCCACCGTCTGACGGGGTGATGAATCCGAAACCTTTAGTTTCGTTAAAAAATTTTACTACGCCTTCTTGCATGGCAATTGAATTAAAATAAAAAAATAAATAATTGTCATAAAGATAGATATAAATTATTGTTATGCAAGTTTTTATCGAATAAAATATTTTCTGACCGACTGGTTACCAGGATTTCCGAACAGAATTTCTTTTAATTTTTTGTCTAAAAAATTTTTGTGTCTGTTTAAGTCCAATCAACGCTGAATATCACGACCCACCTTCAAATCCGATGAACATCGATTCTGATGCCTATACCGGCTTAACAACCCACAGACATTACTTAATCGATTTTATTTAATTAACTTTAGCACATGGATATCCTGCATACGGGTGAGTTTTTCGGGCAAACGAATGAAACACTTCGGTTTAATGGGCTTACGCTAACAGATACCGAATATACACATGAGTATGTAGATTGGCACTATCACGAGAACGCTTATTTTACATTTATCCTACAGGGAAATGTTATAGAAGGCAATAGAAAAGAGGTCTACCACTGCTCGCCCGGAAATCTAATATTTCACCACTGGCAGGAAGCACACTACAATATAAAACCCAAAGGCTTTACCCGTGGATTTCATATCGAGCTGACACCAGAATGGTTTGCCCATTGTAGTTTAGATAAAAATATGTTACAGGGCAGTATTCATTTAAAACACCCTGCGCTGACAACGCTGATGTATAACATTGTAAAGGAAACCAAGCTCGATGGCAAAGGGGCCCAACTGGCAGTTGACTCTTTACTGGCTGCATTGTTTACGACTGCTACAGGTACTGGTAAACCGCAAAAGAACACAAAGCCACTATGGGTAAAACAGCTCAGGGAATTATTGCATGATGCTCCAATGGATCAGCAATGGACGCTGTCTGCTCTTTCGCAATACCTGAATCTTCACCCTGTGCATTTATCAAGAGATTTCCCTAAATACTTTAATTGTGGTCTGGGAGATTATCTCCGAACATTGAAGGTACAGCGAGCGTTAAATTTATTTGCCGACGAGCAACTCTCGCTAACAACAATAGCGCTTCAGAGTGGTTTTGCGGACCAAAGCCACTTCATCCGCTCGTTTAAGGCTCTTCATCATATTACTCCCCTAGCTTACCGCAAGCTGCTCACTTAGGTTGATTTCATGTTAATACCGTTCTATTTTATACGTTAAACGATGCTTACCTTTGCGTAAATAATTAAAGAATGAAATTATACTGTTTATCGGTTCTGCTTAGTGGATTACTTCTTGCAGCACTTTCTCGTGATCATCTATATGGCCAAACAAATGATTCTGCCGTAAAGTACAACGAGCATATAGGAAAAATCAAATTTTCTGAAACAGCTATACAAGAGGATAAAGCCGACTCGGCCAACTTTCTAAGCCGATACACGTTAACAAACAGAAGTAACCTGTTTATTTCTGTTTTTCTCGAAAAACCACTCACTGGTTTCCTGAGCTTTCTGGCTCCAGATTTATCGACCGACTCTCTGGCAAAGATAGGGAACTACCAGTTCTCGTTCTATGTTGATGAGCACCTGATTTACCAAACCGAATTAATCCCCGGGGCACCTCTACCTCCGCAGCAGCAAACGGAAACCTTCTGGAGCCGCCCTTTAATCGACAACCAACATGAAGGAGCATTGTGGAGCCAATCGGCCTGGAATCGCTTTATGTATAATGGTGGTGATAATGCCTTGACCGATGGTAAGCATAGGCTAAGGATTGAGCTCCGACCTTACGTAAAAACACCTCAAATGAAGGTGGGTGATATCATTGCGTCTGGACAGCTGCCAATACAGGTGAACCGTAAAGTTATCGTCAATGTCGATACCGTGGAGCTTTCTTCGTTAAAACCTTATACTGGACTCGAAATATCCACTGATGATTTTGACAGTAAGCGAATCAGAGAACTTAAGGCCAATATCGAAGCGGACGTATTTAAACACATATCAAGTGTAGTCATACTGAAAAAAGGAAAAATATTGGTAGAGGAATACTTTAACGGTGCTACCCGTGATAGCTTACATGATGTACGATCGGTAGGAAAATCATTTGCTTCTACGCTTACAGGAATAGCCATAAACGAAGGATATCTGCATTCAGAGCATCAAACGTTAAAGGAGTTTTACGATCTGGAAACTTACGATCATTTCTCAACAGCGAAAGGAGATGTATCTCTAAAAGATCTACTGACCATGAGCGCCAATTTCGATGGAGATGATGATGATGCCAGCTCGCCTGGAAATGAAGAGTTTATGTACCCTACTGATGACTGGGTAAAGTTTACCCTAGGTTTACCAATGGATACGGTTAAATATGCTGGCCAATGGCACTATTTTACTGCGGGCGTTATGTTGCTGGGTAATACCTTGAACGATTTAGTTCCCAATAACTTGGAGGATTACGCGGAAGCTAAACTATTTGTCCCGATGCATATTACTGAATATCAATGGCAGTATACCCCACAACGTGTGGTAAGTACCGCAGGAGGTATTCGGATGAAGGCACTTGATCTGGCCAAATATGGACAGCTGTACCAAAACAAAGGTTCTTGGAAAGGTAAGCAACTCGTGCCAAAATCCTGGATAGGCAAAACCTTTACCAAACATGAAATCATCCCCGATCGTGAAGAGGAATATTACGGTTATCTATTCTGGAACAAAACCTACCAGAGTGATGGCAAAAGTTACGAGACTTTCTACTGCTCGGGTAATGGGGGAAATAAAATATTTGTATTCACCGATGAGCCTTTGGTTGTGGTTATCACGGCTACCGCTTATGGCCAGGCTTATGCCCATAGTCAAGCAGACAAAATCATTGAGCAGTTTGTTATTCCCGCTATACTACGCTAAGACTATATTATATAAAGTAACAAATTTAAATAGTTGGTCTTAATGACAAGTACTTGGTATGTGCGGCCGAACGGGGAGTTATTTACATTTTCACAAAACATGTTTCATCGGTAATGGAAACGGGATGAACGTGCGATCCATATCGGAAACACGGACCGAACACCCGGAGTTTCCGCTAACGAAACGAGAAGTACACTACGAGGAGTAATTACTTCTCAAAGGGGCAGAGTAGTTAATACCTCACACCCAATTGCTTCTCCAGAAAGCTCCCGATTGCCTGTACCAGCGCCGGTTCCAATAACTTGGCATTGCTGCCCGCCTGATCGGCTACGACTGCCCGGAACCGGCGCTCCTCATCGGGCTCAAAGCTCACCGTTGCTCCCGCAACTTCTACATCTATTTTATACGTATAGCCGATACTCAACAAACGTGCTTCAAAGGTATATGTACTATTTCTATAGGGCACTTCGATTAAAAATATTTCGTTCATTGTAACGTTTTTCAATTGATATTTTATTTTGTTGGGGCATGTCTTTGTACGCCCCTCAACTATAGCTCACGCGTTTTGAGTTTCGCCGCAGCGGCTTCTACATCAAATGTGTCAAAGCCTAACAGCCGGCCTATTGCCGACAGGCCTCCGTGTGTGAGCCGGTGGCTGTTCAACAGCGCAAGCAGCTCATCGTCACTGCCCATCAGGTCTTCTTCCCGGATAACTTCCAGGTACAGCGCATGATGAAGCAAATCTGCCAGGTGATGGTTGACATATAGGTATTCGGGTTTACGGAAGTAATCTTCGTTGAGCTGCCTGAATTTTGCCCTGAACCACTGCAGTTTTACATTGTTCTCACAGGTGATACGCCCATCACGTATGGTAAGCTCCCGCATGAACTGCCGGATCTCGTCAATAGTCATCAGCCCAGCCATGTACGAATCGCGCAGCGCATAATCCACACGATCTGCGCACAGATAGGGATATGGCTGTTCCAGCAAGGGATAGGCTTTGGTAAACAGGTCTTCAACATGGTAGCCGTGGCTTAAAAGTATATCAGGTATGGCAGATTCCAGAATGACCGTTCTGAAGAGATCTTCATGGTAATCCTCCCCTTCGCGCTCGAACAGATAATCGACTACATGCGAAAATGCGGTATGCGACACATCATGCAGGAGCGCAGCGATCTGCTCTTCGATATTACCGCCCAGATGCTTCACCAGATACATCACGCCAATGGAATGGTCGTAACGGGAATGGTTGATAGCTGGTGCTATAAGGAAGATAGCTCCACCCTGATGGATTTTTTTCAGGCGCTGCACAGGCGCCGAAGCGATAAGCGCCTCAATAACCGGTGCAATTTCAAATTCCCCATACAGGGTATCGTATATGATCATTATATGATTTATTCCTTGTGTTTCTATTCCTTCGTCCACTTATGCTGCATATCTGCTAGCATCTTTTTGATCTCTTGTAGATCGGTTTCCGGTTCCGGCAGTTTATCCGTCTGGTGTTTGACATATCGCCATATCTCCAGCACCTCGTTAGCCTCCACCGTATAGGGGGCGTAGTTTTTATTGAAGGAGCGTAATAGCAATGTGCCGTTTTTCTGCACGGTGACTTCCTTGAAAACAAAGTCTTGCTCGCCCCTGAGAATGACAATACATAATGTAGCGGGGTTTAGCGTTTTCCAGTCCTGTACGTAACGAGCCACCACCTCACTCCCCTCTGGAATGGGCAACATGGAATCTCCCGTAGTGGGGAACATCCTGTAGGTACCTCCACTGGGTAGGTTGGGCAGAGAAAACTTGGGCAGAGCCGCCAGAAACTCTGGATCGGCATAACCGGCACTGTAACCGGCTTTGGCCTTGATCGGTACATATTCCATATTTTCCCGGTTATCTGGCGTGACGGTAATCGAAAGTACACGCAGGTTTTTACCATTGATATATTCCCTACCGCCGGTTTCCATTTTGCGGAGATCGTATTCGCTCCAGTAGCTCAGATCGGTTTTTAGAAGGCGATCCACTGATATGCTAAAAAATTCCGATATCTTGATTAAATCTGCCAATAGTGGGTTTTCGGTCTGCCCGTTCTCCAGTGCGGTGTACTTGCTACGCGTGAACCCCAGCAGCTTCGCAAGATGCTCCTGGCTGAACTTTTTACGCTTCCGCAGAAAAAGCAGATTGTTCCTGAAAAAAACTTTTGTGCCTTCGCTTTCCATTTTTTATTGTCATTATTAATGACATTTTAACTGTTATTAATAATGACAAATATAAAAATTAATTTGGGAGATGAAAAAGGGCGTTGAAAAAAAGCAAAATCATTACAGCGCTTTATAGATCCAGACTGATTCGACCTAAACTGCCCGCTAAACTGTCGCATACGACCCTGCTAAAGATGAAATTTTGTTATGACCTTTGTTAAAAGTAAGATTGATAGCAATACAATCATCCAAAAAGTGGAGCAGCGACCACATAAAAAAAACGGGCTAACCGAAAAGCCATACGAGTCGGAATAATAAAAAAAATAATGTTATGTTAGAGAATAAGGTCTCATTGCACAGAGTTATTAAAGCATCTCCAGAAAAGGTTTACCGGGCTTTCACGGAAGCCCTCGCCATTGCATCATGGTTGCCACCCTATGGTTTTCTTTGCACCGTTCATGAAATTGATGTTCGTGTAGGTGGCACTTATAAAATGTCGTTCCAAAACTTCACCACCGGCAATAGCCACTCGTTCGGAGGGGAATACTTAGAAGTGAAACCCAATGAATTCTTAAAGTATTCGGATAAATTTGACGATCCCAACCTGCCGGACGTAATGACAACGTCCCTGTGGCTTAACAAAACATCCGTAGGGACAGAATTAAAAGTGTTGCAGGAAGGAATACCTGCTGTGATTCCCGCAGAAATGTGTTATCTGGGCTGGCAGGAATCACTGGAAAAGCTAATCAAGTTGGTAGAACCTGAAATCCCAGATGCTTAATGGGTTTATCTTACTTCGCTTTGACCCAGTCCAAATTTTATACATTGGACTGGGTCAAAGTGAAATTTTTACACTTTAAGATCAAAGACGTAAGCCTGATGGGTTATCTGCTTTCAATCTTGCCGATTTATTTAGAAATTTTATAATCCATCAGTGATTTTCCCAAGTCGCAGCGTGTAGGCATATAATGGAAAAAACAGCATCTACCGGAAGCTGAACCATAAAATCCTTCCTGTATTTATCTCTTTTTTTTACAGGAAACATATGCCAGTATCAGCGCAACCCAGCATCAGCCGTATACCTAAATAGTTACCAGCATTCATCTTTTATCTATTTGAAATTCACTATTCAACTAAAAAGGGGATAACGGCACTCGCTACCTTATTATGATCATCCCGAACATACACATACAGCCGGTATTGCCCTGCTCCGGGCGCTGTAAATGTAATTTCCGAGGCCATTGGTTCATCAATTAAATTTGGGATACCGGGGTGCGGACCATTATTGGGCCCTCCCAGTCCTTCGGGTGCAATCAGCCAATGATAGCTCAAGGGATCTCCATCCGGATCAGATGCCACCACCGTCGCCTGGTTCGTGCTACCCGGCGCTATTATCACCGTATCTTCCGCCCGCATACCATTCAACAGCATATCTTGCCGGGAATGGATCTGGGGTGCCCGGTTTGAAGGGTATTCCTCAGTCCAACAGAAGTGCATCGCATCCAATACGCCAAAAGCCCGTCCGTCTATATCATTCAGCCCAAACCAAGTCAATACCTCTCCATGGGTTTGGTAGCCGAGCGCAAAAACGAAAGAACCTATACATCCATTATTGGCATTTGCCATGATATGGTCTTGAAAAACCGTTCGGTAAACCTGTTCCTTTTCCGTGCTAGTTTGCTCCACCAAACGTTTTGGGTTTCCCCAGGGCAGTATACGATCTGGCTCTGGGTTCATCTGCCAGGTGCCACGCGGGCCGAACTCCGAAATAATATAAGGTTTATCCCACTCAGCAGCCTGTAGATTTGTTATTACACTGGGCAAATTGGGCGCATAAGAATTTATCGACAGGAAGTCCAGTTCAGTTACCTTCTCTTTGATCAGTTCCACCTTCTTCTGCTCTGAGTTTACCAACGCCGTTGTAACAGGATGATCTGGATCCTTCTGATGAATCATGGCGCAAATATCATTGATGGCATCCCACAGCTTGGTATTGGTATATGAGGCGTCTGCTTCGTTTCCCACGTACCACATAAGCAGAGCAGGATGATCCTTATACTGCTGTACCTGAACCGTCAATTGTTCCAACTGCGCCTGCACTGCTGCCTCGTTATCGTAGTCGAAATTATCTGCCTCTCGGTTTACCCAAAGACCCAGTGCCACCACCAGGCCATGTGCCTGTGCGGCATCCAACATCGCTTGGGTATTTTCGTTCACACTATAGGTGCGGAAAGCATTACCTCCATATTCGCTTAGTAACTGGCAATAATAATCTGGATCTGTCGCAGTAGACGCGCTGGCCGCTGCACCCCGGATGTAAAAGAGCTCCCCGTTTTTGTACAGGTGCCATTCTCCGTTGTTCTGTGCTAACTGCACCTTTTTGTTGGCCAGTTGCACCTCACTTACTTTTTCCGGTGCGGTATATGTTTCTAAATTTTTCTTACAGGAAACCGATAGGCATACCACCATCAGTCCTGTCATGTACATTTTGATAGGCATAAGATTTATAATATGGTTTGTAAACAATTTTTGTTAAGGCACGGCGATGATCTGTTTATCCTTTAGCAACTGGTCACGCAGTTTCTCATAACTTACTTTCTGCACCGCTTTGTTTTCATTCTTCAGTGCCAGGGCTGCAGCCGTTGCCGCTGCTTGCCCCAATTGCATATACACTGGTTCCATTCGGATAGAGCTATAAGCCACATGTGACGAAGACAAACAGATAGGTACCAGCAGGTTCTTACACTCTTCCGCTTTTGGTATCAATGCCTGGTAACTGACCGGATAAGGTTTTACGCCTTCAAACATGGTCCCCTCATAACGGAGCCGACCCGTGCTATCTACCACCTGCGAAACGAAATGGCAGTCCAATGCATATGTAGCCAATCCTACCGATTGTGGCGCTTCCACCTTTTCTTCTCCCCTGATATTATGTTCGGTCATCACATAAGACCCGATCATACGGCGGGCTTCCCGCACATAAATCTGGTAGGGAAAGTGTTCTGTATCAAGAAATTCGTCCTTCGGTAAGCCCCAGTTTTTCATTTCCTTCCGAATGGTATCCGTTACCCTCGGATCATTAGCCAAAAACCACAACATTCCCAAGGCATAATCCTTGTGCAGCTGTTCAATTTGCTGGCGTTCTGTATAGTCCCCTTCTGCATAATCGTAGCTTGCACCAAAGAAGTCGAGGTGATTTGTATCTGTTTTTCTGTTGGGCATGGGTGTTAAGGTAATGATCTGCTGTAAGGTTGTTTCCGGTTGCATCTGCAGTTTACGTGCCAGCACCTCGTACCAGTGTGCGTTATACCCTGCGGGTTTAGTTATTTCCAGGCGATTCGCCGGATCATCCGTAAGCGTTAGGCGGTAACAATAAGCCTGTGTGCGTCCATCGGCTGTTCCCGGAGCTCCCCACAGTTCCCCGTCTATATAAGGCAGCAGGCCACTGGCTGGGTTGCCCACTTCCACGTAAGGGCTCACCGATTTTTCATCCGATCCGATGACGTGATTCATACGGATTCCGTTCAAGGTTTCTTTGTAAGCACTATTTGCTTCTCTACCCACGATATAAGAGACCCCTGCCCGCGCCATCAGATCGCCCTCATAGGTTGCGTCAATGAACATCTTCCCCCCGAAAGAGCGTCCGCTTTCCATTGTAATTTCGCTGATATAACCTTTATTTTTCCTGACCTCTGCCTGTAAGTCCAGCCTTTCACCAAAAATCAGCTCTACACTCGCTTCCTCTAGCATCTCCTTCAAAATCTCTTCCGCCACATGTGATTCGTATACCCACTGCATGCGTAGCGAGTCATTCTTTCCTGTATACGTGCGTTTAAGCGTAGATAGCATAAAACTTTCTCTATCCTGATTGCGCCAGGCATTTGCCTTTTCATAATAGGCATATATACGTTGATAGAATTCCCTGGTGACACCCCCCACCAGCTGATTTCTGTTCATATCGGTTGCCGTAAGCCCCGAAGTAACCATTCCTCCCACATGTTGACCGCGTGCTATCAACGCCACCTTTTGCTGCATTCTACCTGCCTGAATCGCTGCGACAACTCCAGCAGCAGTTTCACCATAAACCACTAAGTCATATGTCTTTTGTATACCCAAAGCTTGCATTGTGCAGATGATCGCCACCGCAAGCGTTCCTAAATATCTGTTCATTATTATTTTTTGTTAATTTTTTAATACCCTTCATTTTGATCGAGCAGGGGATTTACCATTAGCTCGTCTTGAGGAACAGGCAACAGAACGTGCCAGTCCTGCACCGTAACGGTCGGATCTTGCCTGTTCATGGCTTCCTTCAGTTTGCCCATACGGAGGAGGTCGAAGCGCCGATGCCCTTCAAATGCAAATTCCAGGCGGCGTTCCAACAGAATGCTATCCCTGAACTGCTCGACAGACAGTCCCGGTGTGAGGTCGTGATCCGAGGCAAGTGATAGCGGCAGGCTATACGCTCTTCTCCGCACCTGATTAAAAGCATCATAAGCTTCAACGCTACCCGGTTGCAGCTCATGTAGCGCCTCTGCATACATCAATAATACATCTGCATAGCGGGCGATGTAATAATTATTCCCGCCATCATCAACATTAAAAGCATCGGGATCCTGATACTTGTTTACGTAATAAGGATAGCGGATAGAGGCGGGTGCCGCAGGCACGTGCAGCACGTTCACATCGCGTCTTAGATCACCCTCCGGATAAGCCTGAAAATGATTCAAGGTCACCGGATTATCGCCAAAACCGCCAAAACCATCCGGCGGTGGTGGTATGACCAAAGCCGAAGGTTTAAAATAACCCGCATAGGACGAGCCATTGGTATTACCGGAAGCGCCCAAGCTCAGGTATTGAATCTCAAAAATAGATTCTACCTTGTTTTCATTGGTTATTTCGAAGACCTCTTTATAGCTTGGCCATAAGTTATACTGCCCCATATCAGTGATTTCCTTTGCCTCATTCACCGCCTGTTGATAGCCTTTATTCGTCAGATAAACCTTTGTCAGCAAAGCCATGGCTGCCCCTTTCGTAGCCCTTCCCAATTCTGCAGTCTCATAATTTAATGGAAGGTGCTCCTTGGCAAAGACAAAATCAGCTACAATCTGTTCATAGACCGTTTCTATCGGTGCCCGTGCGATCTGGAGATCATCCAGCGATTCTGTTGCTTCCAGCACGATCGGTACTGCGCCATATAAGCGCACCAGGTTAAAATACATCAAACCCCTGATAAAATGCGCCTCCCCCAGATACTGCGCTCTTTTCTCCTCGGCAAAATCTATCTGTGGAATATGTTTCAAGGCAATATTTGCCCGGTTTATATTGCGGTAATGCACCTCCCAGTAACGGTAAACCAGATCGCTCGTAGCCGTAAATGAAAACTTATCCATTGCCAGCTTATCCACATTGGATGTATTCCGCCCGAAGCCCCACTCTGCATCATCGGTTCCCTGCGATTGTATGGTTTCATTAAACTGGTTATAGATATCAGGCGAGCCCAGCGAAGAGTACATCGCGTTGACCGCCGCCCGTGCATCGCTCTCGCTTTTAAAGAGGTTATCCGTTGTATTAATACCATCTGGCACCTGCTCCAATTTAGCGCAGGCAAGCCATACAGCGGATAGCAGACAAACGATATAAATATTTAAATTCTTCATGTTACAATAGGTTATCGATTCCATCATAAAATAGTCAGCTTCCATTAAAAGCCGGCGCGGACGCCAAACGTAAAAGTTTTCACATTGGGGTAGGCTGCCGAGTCGTATCCCTGCCGTACATTATTGCTACCGTAACGATTCGTTTCCGGGTCCATCCCCGAATAATTGGTCAGCGTAAACAAGTTCTGTGCATTCGCAAATAGCGTTAGCTGCTTCAGAATCTGCTGCGTCACTTTTTCCAATGGAATCTGGTACGAAAGCTGCACATTTTTTAGACGCAAATAAGATCCATCCTCCACATAACGGTCATAAGCATCATTATTCGGCTTCACGGTAGTTGCCCTGGGGATTTCCGTATCCCTATTATCGGGTGTCCATCGATTAAGCACCGTGCGACTCTGGTTGCGGAGGCCGGTGAGATCTTCCAAGGTAATGGTGTTCTGGTTGAAAATGGCATTGCCATACACAAATTGCAAAAAGAAAGAAAGATCAAAACCTTTATAAGCAAAGCGGTTGTTTAGCCCACCATAAAAATTCGGTTGCGCGTTCCCCATCACACGCCGGTCGGCAGCGTTGATAATACCATCGCCATTGAAGTCGATGAAGCGTACATCTCCCGGGCTTGCATTTGGCTGTGCGCCTTCCGCCACCTCTTCAATGGATTGAAAAAGGCCATCGCTGATATACCCCAAAAAATTACCGAGCGGTTCGCCAACCTTCAGCAAAGTGGTATTCACCCCTGCCGGTATGATCTGATCGGCATTACCCAGACTTAATATCTTATTTCGGTTCCACGAAATGTTAAAGCCCACATCCCAGCTAAACTCACCCTGCAGCGGCACCGCGTTAAGCGTCAGCTCCAGTCCCTTATTCTCCAGGGAGCCTATATTTTTCGTACCCTCTACAAAACCCGACGTAGCAGGCACGGTCACATCCAATAGCAGGTTACGCGTCTTTTTATAGTACACATCAGCGGTAAACGTAATACGGTTGTCCAGAAAACCCATCTCCAAGCCGATGTCGGTAGAAGCAGTCGATTCCCACCGTAAATTCCGGTTTGCAATCTGCGTAGGCGTAATCCCTGTGACGATCTGGTTTCCCAGTACATAATTGGCCCCTCCCCAGAGGTCTAGTGCCGGATAGTTGCCAATACCATCTTGGTTACCCGTTGTACCGTAGCTAGCCCGTAGTTTCAGGTCGCTGAACACATTCCAGTTTTTGACCATATCTTCCTCTACCAGCCGCCATGCCACCGCCACAGAAGGAAATAAACCCCAGCGATTGTTGGCGCCGAAGCGTGAAGAGCCGTCGTAGCGCCCGGTGAGGGTGAGCAGGTACTTATCCGACCATCCGTAGTTCACCCGGGCAATCCAGCTCAGAATAGTCCAGTTGGCCGTTTGTGAAGTAGGTAACACCGCTTGATCAGGGTTTCCCAAGCCCAAGTCATTACTGCTCGTATTGTCATTCAAGAAACCTGTTGCGGAGGCTCCCAACGCTTCATAGCGCGATGACTGTTGCGTATAGCCCAGTAAGGCATCCACTCGGTGCTGACCAAATTGCCTGTTAAAATTCAGCGTATTCTCGTTTATCCAGATGAAAGTTTGGTTGGTAGAAACCGTCCCTTCGCCTCCAACTAACGCTCCGGCATCCACCGTTTGCGGCATATAGCTATCGTTCTTCATGAAATTTGCGTCCAGTCCCCACATGGTTTTAAAGCTCAAGCCCTCCAACAGTTCGATCGATGCAAAGACATTCCCCAGCCCTCTGAAGACACGATTGAAATTTTTATAATCGTTCATCAGCCCCACCGGGTTATTAAAGCCAATACCCTGTTGATTATAGCGCGTATACGAGCCATCCCGTTGAAAGACCGGCAGATCGGGCGGTGTAGTCAACATGCTGAACATCGACGCACTATTTACCCGATTTGTTGTCACATGGCTGAAAGTAAGGTTATTACCGATCTTTATCCGTTTACCGATATTCCGATCCATATTTAAACGGGTAGAATAGCGTTCTATATCCGATGATTCCATGATCCCCTGTTGATTAAAATAACCCAACGACAGCAAGTATTGGTTATCCTCACCTCCCCCGGAGGCCGACAGTTGATAGTCGTGTAAGGGTGCCCCATCACGGAATAGTGCCTCCTGCCAATCGGTTGTTTGCGGATTCAGCGCCGGGTCATACAGCTGCGGCCCACCTTCAGACACACTTGCCTCGTTTGCCAATAGTTCAAACTCCTTGGCCGTTAACAGGTCCAAGCGTTTGATTTCCTTTTGAAAGCCTGTGGAAGCATTCAAGCTAATATTCGTTTGACCGCTTTTGCCACGCCGTGTGGTAATCAGCACCACACCATTTCCCCCTCTCGCCCCGTAGATTGCCGTTGCCGAGGCATCCTTCAGCACCTGAACCGACACGATATCCGTTGGGCTGATGGAATTCAAAGGGTTTAATGAGGTAGCATCCGTAGGGCTTACATAAACCGGAATCCCGTCGATTACATATAGCGGCTCGTTGCTTCCCGTGATCGAGTTTCCGCCCCGTATGCGGATACTATTTCCCGCTCCAGGTTGCCCGCCCGTTTGCGACATCATCACCCCCGAAACGCGTCCCTGCAGTGCTTGGTCCATACTCCTGATCGGCACCCCATTCAGATCGTCCATCTTTACCGAGGCAATTGCGCCAGTAATATCCGATCGGCGTTGCGTACCGTAACCCACCACTACTACCTCATTAAGATCGGCCACGGAAGATCTTAAGGTGATCTGCAAAGTGTCATTCCCTAAAATCTCTCTCTCCGCTGGCACGTAGCCAATACTTGAAAACACTACCACAACAGGTACTTTTGGCATATTTACCTTAAAATAGCCCTCGCTATCGGTAGAGGTTAAAGACTGCGTGCCATCTTTCAGTGCAATACTCACTGCAGGAATAGGGAGCCCCTGCTCATCCAACACTCTTCCGGAGAACATTATTTCCTGCTTTGTTATCAGACCTTGAGATTTTTGCCCATCCTCCTGCAATCGTTTAATCAAGATGTTCTTTTCCTTGACCGTATACGTCAAGGACTGCTCCTGTAGCACCTTTGTCAGAAATGCTTCCAGTGGCATATCCTTTACCTGGATGTTAACCGGCTTGGTATTACCGATTACCCGATTGCTATAAATGACAAGATAGCCTGTTTGCACCTTCACCTCTGCAAAAATCTGTTGCAGGGACTGGCCTTCCGCATGTAAACTCATAGTTTGCGATAAGGAAGTTGCACTTAGGTGCATACATGCCACGAACAATAAAAAGGCCGTTATCCGCATGACGAACAATAATTGGTTCATCGCTCCGGAAATTTGTATTTTCCAGAGCGATAATATCTTTTTTATCATTAAGTTTGAGTAATAATAGTTTACATTTCTGGTTAATCTTGGCTAGCATGTAGCTATTGCTTAAAAACAGGGGGTGGTTGCGACACTTCCCTGTTTTCAGACTAAAGGTTCATCAATTTACCATCCTTACCTCCTTTCTAATCTGGATAAAAAATCAATCAATATACAGTTTCTTATTTTCTAGCTTGAAGTCGATATCAGACCCCTTTAAGAAATCGAGAACCGTAAGCAGGTCGAGCTTCTGGCTCATTTCTCCCGTAAAGGTATCTTCCGGAATCTGCCCCCGATAGATCACTTCTATTCCATACCAGCGCTGCAGCTGTTTGATCATGTCATCAAAAGGTGTCTCCATAAAATAAAAATTACCCACGCGCCAAGCCTTCGCTTCATTCAGGTCTGCTGCCTTTAGCAAAACTTTAGCATCTAGTAGCCAAGCTTCATATCCGGGCCTCAGCAATTGCGCATCCCCTGACTCCCGCTCTTCCGTGAGCGCCTTCACGTTAACCGCACCATCAAACAAGGTGGTACGTGTTATCCGTTCATTGGTATAGGCCTTCACGTTAAAAGATGTGCCCAATACCTCGATCTCCTGCCCTTCACTTTCCACTTTAAAGGGTAGTTTAGGATTCTTTGCAACCTCTAGATAAGCCTCTCCCTCAATCTTCACTCGTCGCTCTGCACCTTCAAACGCCTTTGGATAGGTGATACTACTGGCCGCATTCATCCACACCTTTGTTCCATCGGGCAGTATCAGCTGATATTGTGTACCTGTTGGCGTATGCAGCGTATACCACCCGGCTGTTGCATCCAGCCCCTGCAGTGGCGAGCCGTCCTGGTAGGTTAATCGCTCTCCCTGCACCGCGATCCCCTTTTGATCTACCGCGAGCTGAATCGTTTGGCCATTATCCAATGTTAGTGTAACCGGACTATTTTCTGCATAGATCTTTGGGGCCTCATACATTGCCATTTCGCGTTTCTCAGCAGGGCGGTACGCGTATTGATAAAGTGCCCAGGAGAATAGCACAAGCACCAGCGAAGCTGCCGCCGCCCATTTCAGCCGCCAACTCATGCTGACCTTTTTCGGCACTGGCCGCTCAGCTATATCTTTATAGATATGTGCCATCATGCGCAGCTGTGCTGCTTCTTTTCCACCGTGATACACCCGTTCAAAATCCTTCAGGTGCTCCAATAGTTGGTCCTCATCCTTTGTCTCCCGCAGCAGTTGCTGTAAGGAAGGGTTGTTGACGAGGCAGGCACGTAGCTCTTCACGCTCAGCAGCTGTTAACGTGCCGGCAGCATGTTTATGCATCAATGCCAGGATATGATCTGTTTTATTCAAGGCTCAATTCGTTGTTATATCTATAGATACAACAAGAATTACCAAACCTTACAAACAATTTCATTTTTTTAGGGAAGTTTGGCTAGCAGATAAATGAGCCAAAGGAGGATAGGCTCTTTGAGCACCTTACGCAAAGCCTCCAATGCGCGCGATCGGTTCGCAAAAACCGCATTTGGTGACATTTTCAGTTCCGCGCAGATTTCGCAGGTAGTCAGGCCCTCTAGAAAAGACAGTTTGAATACCTCCCGTTGTTTAGCTGGAAGCTTCTGCAGTGCCTCATGCAGTTGCTGCAGCCATTCTGCGCGCAGTATTTTGGTGTAAACCTCCGGGTCGGCCATAAGCAATGCTTCATCCAGTTCATGATCAAAATACTGTTTGGCATGGGCCGACTTATTATAATTGAGGCAGGCATTTTTCGTGGCAATATAGAGAAAGGCCTTGATGCTATCCTGTTGCTGTATACGCATTCTTCCCTGCCAGAGTTTCACGAAGCTGTCTGCCACGATCTCTTCCGCCACACCATCATCACGCACCAAACTTTTAGCGAAGTAAAGCAAACGTTGATTATAGTATTTGAAAATTGGAGCCAATACCGTTGTGTCGCCCTCATGCATGCGCTTCAGCATATTCGGAATTTCCTTCATTTTGGTCATTGGTTACGGATAGGAGCTCCAATTGTGTTATACCTGGCCTGCAATTTCAGCATAAATTTTAGCATTGTCCAAAATTTTTTGATTTAAATAGGTGTGTCATTCATACTTATCGTTATTTCGATTTTTCGATTTAAACAAGTTGACATAGGCCGGTTTAAAATAGGATGTACGCTACAAAGTCGAAAAATATAATTTGTCAGACTATTTATATAAAGTACGATAAAATCAGCTAAATTAGTAAGTGTACTTCGGGCAAATCATTTTTACGATTCTTGCTATCTGTGTGTTTTTAACTATCGAAAATTTGTAATTAAACCCGCTTGAGCGAGCTCCGGAAACTGGGTTATATAAAAAGCTTGAGTAAATAAACTCATCGGAACTGATCTAGATATTTTTGCAGGGTACCCAAACCAACTGATCTTCTTCTTTCATTTACATGAGCTCCGTCTTCGATAGGCATGATTTGTGCTTTACCGCTTTCATCATATTTGATCTGTGTTCCGTACAATTGTTTCTGTCTGTCTGGATAGGTATCTTTCTTGATATATTGGTTAATTTATTCTAAAAGATATTATATAGCGTCATTAGGTTTATCGTTCATTTCTAATATAAGTTCGCCTCCTTTAAGCATTTCGTCGTGCCGAAGGGCATATTGATGATAAGGTTTTCCATTTAACTGCATACTTTGGATATAGCGATTTTTCGACGAATTATGAGGGGCACTAATGGTAAAATAAATGTCTTTCCCTCGTTCATTCCCAATACGGATGCGGATACGATTAAAAACAGGGCTTGTGATTTCATAGGTCCCGTCTGCTGCTGCAACTGGGTGGATACCACTGGCCGCCAATACATACCAGGCAGACATCTGGCCAACGTCTTCGTTTCCTGCCAGCCCTTTTTCAACCGCATTATGATACGCTTGTTCACAAATTTGTCGCGTCCACTTTTGTGTCAATGAAGGCTTGCCAAGCTTATTGAACATGAAAGGAACGTGATGAACCGGTTCATTGGCGTGGTTGTAAAAGTCGTTCCAACTGAAATCGGGGGGTGTTTTTTCGAAGAATTCCTCCAAATCGTTTAACATAACATCCTTCCCTCCCATCAAATCAGCTAAACCATCAACATCATGTGGAACAAACCAACCCTGCTGATAAGGGTTACATTCAATGGTACCATACCAATGTTCTTCTCTGCCCTTCGCTGGCCAGGGAAGCCAGTTCCCTGCTTCATCCCTTGGCCTGAACCATGCCTTTTTGATATCAAATACATTTTGGTACGCCAAGGATCGCTTTAAAAACTTATCCGCATCATCTTGTTTACCAAGCTTTTCTGCCAATTTCCCAAGGCACCAATCGTTATAGGCATATTCCAAGGTTAAAGAGACACCCTGATTGCCCGGTGAATAATGCTGAGAACCATTCCCAAACTTTTCCAAAGAACCGACTGCTAATTGATAAGCCGCTTCCACATCGTAATTACGGATCCCCTTTGCATAGGCTTCCGCTAAAACATTCACTGCGGGATTTCCAATCATACAGCCCGAATAGGCATTTAACAATTCCCAACGTTCAAAATACGTTTTGTTCTTTTCCCTGGCCAAATCGGTCAACGAATTTACCACATCACCTACCACTTGCGGATTAATGAGGCTCTGTAAAGGCATTTGGCTTCGGAACACATCCCAGCCACTGAAAACCGTACGTCGTACGTGTCCGTTACTGGCTTGATGGATTTTTCCATCTCCCCCCGGGAAACGACCATCCACATCCTGCAAGCTACGCGGATCCAGTAGGGTACGGTACAGAGCGGTATAAAACACGGTCTTTTCTTCTTCGGTACCACCCTCAACCTGTATCTTCGACAATGCAGCTGACCAACTTTCTCGAGCGGCAATATGCACCTTGTTAAAATCCCAGTCTGTTATTTCTGCTTTCAGATTCCGTTCGGCACCGGCTTCATCCACAAAAGAGATACCGACCTTCATCAATACTTGCTCCTGATCTTCGGTAGCAAAAGTGGTGTAAAAACCAATATGTTTACCCTCCGCCTGCTGTGTTCCGGCTAGTATCTCGGCATTTGCAACCCATTGCTGGTAGTATTCGGCCTCGACGTTTTCCTTTTTTCGCTTAGCAGTATCTGGAATTGACGCGCTCCAAACACCGACATTTTCCAGCGGTTTACTAAATTCTGCATAAAAATATACGGTATAATCCGCTTGTCCCTCCCCATTGCCCCATCCACCACCATCGGGGGTACAACGCATCCAACCTGAAATACTATTTTTATCGCGAACCTGTACAGATTGAGCGGTTGATGTTCCTCCCACCCGTCTGGCCAAATCAATCTGGATGTTGGCTTGTTCGCTCTCTGGAAAAGTAAAACGCAAGATACCACTGTGCGGTGCAGCAGTCATTTCAGCCCCGATAGCATTATCTGTTAATTCTACCCCGTAATAACCAGCGGTGGCCTTTTCCGTTTTCTTTTCGTAATGACTTCTATACCCCGTGGTTTTACCCTCGACGCCTGCATTGGTTTTAAGCGGTCCTGTGGTGGGCATCACCAAAAAATTACCTAAATCACCAAACCAACCAATCCCACTCATCTGTGTAAAAGCAAAACCTTCGATCGTTTTATGTTCATAGCTATAACCCGACCCGTTATCTCCTCCTGTGATGGTATTTGGACTCAATTGAACCATCCCAAAGGGGGTGGTTGCGCCCGGAATTGTTTTTCCCAAACCGTGATAAACGCCAGCAGCCCCCACACTGGTGCTGGCCCCAATAAATGGATTAACATAGTCTGCCAAAACAGGTTCTTGCTTATCGTTTGGTGCACTGCAAGACAAAGAGACCAAGAGTAGAAAAAAATAGATATAGCCCAAATTCCTTTGTAACTGGTTATTCATATGATCATGGTGTTATAGTGATATGGTGTTTCTCTGTTATCAGCTTTGAGCCCTCTATTATCAGCAAACATGACGCGACCGCCATCTTTAAATGGTTTGACCGACTGGCTAATAATTAGCGTGAAAATGATCAGGAACGCCAGTCAAAAGTACCCCTTTTTTAACATTTATTTGTTTTTATTCTTATATTTTGATGGGTAGTGTACGATGGCGGGGGATTTGTTGTGCGATAGTATGGACACGAAGCTTTGAGGCGTCAATTGGTGATCTCATCCGTCTATAGACAGATGAGACCGTTATGCAGTATTATTCGATGCAATTACTCCGATAGCTTTCGACAATGCTCTAAGTGCCCTTTTATCGTGGGAAGCGTATTTTCTATAAATGTTTTGAGTTCGGGATCCTTTACCGATGTCATCTGTTTCTCAAATAACGAGATGGTCTTTGTATGATCTTTTACCATCTGTTCGATGTAAGCTTTGTCGAATTCTTCCCCGGATAGTGACGACAAATTCTTTTTGACCATTTTTTTTTCTGCTGTTGGCTCGATTGGCAAGGAGATCTCTTTTTTGTCTGCCAATATTTTCAGTTCTTCGTTCGCTTTTGTATGGTCGGTAATCATCATATTGGCAAATTCTTTGACTTTAGCATCTTCGGCTTTTTCGACGGCAAGCTCGCCGAGTTCGACTTCAGCCATGCCTCCATTAACCGCTTCTTTCACAAATTCCTCGTCATTCAGGTTGCCTCTTGCTGATTCAACGCCCCCGCCCCGATCTTGACCTGTAGCGGTTAATGTTGTATCTGAATTGCTGGTACCACTTTCAGATGTGCTACTGTTACACGCAAATAATGTAAGTATTGCCGGTGTGATTAATGTTAATATTGCTGTTTTCATAGTTAGCTACTTAATGTACTATTAGGACATTCAGGAATCCCATTTTGTTTTTTAAATCACAACAAAACACCAAGTAGAGATGTAATTGTACATGAAAAACAATAGTTAATAATTTGATGATATCGCCAACAAAACGTAAACTTTTTTGTAGATCAAGTATCTCAGTAATGTTTTACTGATTTCTTTTTTTGTTGATAGATAGATAAAAATATGGGTCTAAATATTCTTTCAGTCGTTTGGGGAGTGAAAAACTTACAGACAGCCATTGATTTTTGGAGTAAAGCTTTAGACTATGAGTTGAAGCGAACACCAGATGAAGATTTTGCAATATTAACACCAAAGAATAGGTCGGGAATTCAGTTGTCACTTAAGTTAACAAAGTCAGCCAAACCTCAACGGCATCATATAGACTTAATAACAGACAACCAGCCAGCAGAAGTAGAAAGATTAATCAAGTTAGGTGCCAGGAAATTGACAGAATGGAATTATGAACAGGATGCAGATTACGTAGTTCTGCATGATTCGGATGGAAATTCGTTTTGTGTTGTCCAAGCGGAGGATTTTTCTGACACACAATTTTTAGTTAACTTTTAGCAATTGTAGCAGGATATTGACAAAGGTCAGGATCTATGTTTTTTTACCTTGGGAGCTCGTGGTAGCATTAACAACAATAAATACCCAATCAAAAACAAAACCAGTGGAATCGACATACTAGCTACAAAATCCGTTATCATATATTTACATCCTACCCATACAAAAAATGCATTGCAAGAGATGGTTAAAATGAACACGAAATGTAACCTACTTAAATACGGAAAATCCTTCACGACTAGATATAATATTATCGAGCCTAAAAAAAATAGACCTGCGCCGAACATCGCATTAAAACCTATCCATAATTTCCACATGATCCCAGACTCGTCCATTTGTATATTCGATGACTTAAGTCGAGCTATTAAATCGTTATCCGCTGGATAAAGGTCTGTCGAGAAAAACGTCCCGTGCAAATGTAATATTCCACAGACCAGGATAATGGCAGCAGCAATGATAAAACTAATCTTTGCTATGTAATAACTTTTTAAATTTATACGCATTGTTTTTAATTTATTTACCAAACAGGTCAATACAAGATTGTATAAGTTTGAACCATCATATAACAGAAGAAATGGGTGCGGATAAACGGCGTTGCCAGTTATACCACTAATTGATTGTTGCTTTCTTTACTGTCTTACCTGCGGAGTAAGGCTGTTATAATCGTCGTTCCCAGCATAATAATGGTTAATACCATAACATGTGGCTCCGGGATAATGTTCGACAGCAGAATAAGGAAAACCAGCATGGATAAATTGGCCGTGATTACGCTGAATTTAACTACCGGCAATTTTAGTTTCGTGTAAATCAAATTGATAAACCCGTCAAAAAGCATTGCCAATCCCGCAGAAAAAAACCACATCTTAGATTCGACCGTTTCAAAATCATCATAATAAAAGGTGTAAGCCATGTGCCCTAAAGCAAAGATGATGATTAAAGCAATCAATATTTTGTAAGTCGTAAGCATCTTTTTTTTGGTAAAGGTGGTGCTTTAATAAATAATAGTGTTTGTAAAAAAACGACAATTATTTTCCGGAGGGATTGTGACGGGTAATTTTTTTATACTCCCTCGACAGATGGGCATGATCGTAGTAGCCTGCATCCAATGCAACTTGCAATAGGGTTTCATCTGGATTCTTGGCTTCTATTAATTGTTGGGATAGGGTGAATTTAATAATCCTGCAAAACTGTTTGGGCGTAAGTCCTATGGTCTGCTTAAAGAGGCGTTCTGTCTGTCTGGTCGATCTGCAGCACAGGGAGGCTATTTCATCGAGGGAAATTCTTCCTCCTGATCCGGCAATTGCAACTGTAGCTTTTTTTAAAGGGTTGTCGTATGCTTTCAGCTTATCCAAAAAGAAATTATCTAAAGCCTTTTGGAAGTTCTGTTTTAAACTTGCTAACGGTGGCAGCATAGCTTCACTTACACGGGCACAATCATCTTTTACGTCGCTTAAGGAATATGGCGGATAGAAGTATCCAAAACACGCCGGTTGAAATCGAACTCCCAAAAGTAAAACATCGGAGGGTATACGTTCATAGATAGCTTCGGTTAAGGCACCGCCCAGATAAATACCGTTCTCTTCCAGTACAGTGTTTTTCTGTGCTACCATGAACTTTTTCCCTAAGTTTGCTACAATGTCAATACAGCCGTCCGGATATAACACATCATAGCCTTCTTCTCCCCCTTTTAGCAGCCAGTAGGAACGTAAATATGGGGTTAGACATGCAGAGGGATGGTAATATTCAAATGGCATATGCGTATATTTTTAAATATTATTTTTACATATACATATACAAATGTACGTGAAGTTTTTTAGAGCTGTATACAGACGTATAAACGAATCCTCATCTCGGTTTCTTATCTGACACTGGTTTAATACGATATTGCTTTTTTAACACATCGAGTAACACTGCTCTGTCAATCCCTTTTGGCGCCTTCAGTTTTAAATTCAACCATGTATCGTTCAATACCGCAAGATGATTGTCGGCATAAAGGCTATCTATTATTTGTTGAAGAGAACTGTTTTTTAGTTCAATTCCATTGATTGTTCCATTTTCCAATTGGGAGACCCTAAACACCTGTTCACTCCTGTCCAAATAACCCAATTCATGGATCGATAAGGCAAGGTCTTCCCGATTAATCTGCAGCACCTCTTTGTTATGAAACAAAAGTAACGACAACATAATAATCATCCCATTCCAGCAACCGTGCTGTGCAACACCCCACCAAAAACCTAGTTTTAAGCGCGTGTAACTTAGCAATAAACCTCCGAACAATTGCGATCCGACTATTAACGGAGCCATCAGATAAAAAAGAAATTCTTCATTACTATAGTTACTTAAGTGTATCAAACCAAAAACAGCCACAAAGGTATATAGGATATACCGATAGTTTTTTGCCCAAAATATGCGGGGTTTTAAACGAAACCAACCTTCTATTTTACGCCAAAGCCAATTTCTGTCATAACGCAATGGTAAGCGGAATACCAATTCTTCAAATAACGGAGCGATAATAACGGCATATAAAAGTATCACCCACAACTGCATGCTGAGTAAAGGTCCCCGCAACACCAACAGATACCGATCAACCAGGTAGATAATAAAAAGTACCATACCGGTAAATAGTGCTTTATAAGAGATGGCGACTAAGAAAATTCGAACTTTATCTTTTGCAGTTAGCCGCTCCTGAAGGTATTCTGCCGGCTGCTTTATAAAAGCATTTATTTTTTTTATTTCTCTTGGGATGAGATTCATATGGGATTTCGGATTAAACCTGCAATATAATAAAATAAAAACCGCCCTTCAAGTCTTGCGGAGTTTAGCCTATTACCATTGGAGGTATGTCCGCCACATCGTTAATCCTCCTGCTGCACAGCTTTAAAGAAAACAGTGTTTGCTCCATCAAAGTGAGGCTGAAACAGCCCGTTGCCTATGTCTTCAAATGTTACCGGGACTTTGGCTGTCCGACGGGGTCGCACCTCGTCTTCGGAGAAGTGCGTATGGAATACATAGTGGTAGTTGCCATCACCCCCCACAAATAAATCTCCATGTCCGCTTCCGGGCCAGTCCGTGTTATGTACGCTCAGAATAGGGTTTTCGCCTGCTTTCTGCCACGGTCCCAAGATATTGTCACTTACAGCATAGCCTACTGCGTATTCAGGGTGACGAAAATCATTTGCTGAGTAAAACATGTAGTACCGGTCGCCCAAGCGGATCACGGTGGGGCCTTCGGCTACAGGCCAGCTTACATTGTCGACATTTTCCCAAGGCTGATCGGCTACAATTAAGGTTTCCAGTGTTTCGCTCTTTATACCCGAGTAGTCATCTTCCAACTCCACTACGTAAATACGGTTTCCTTCCGACAACCGCACGTGAAAAAGATATCGCTTGCCATCCTCATCGGTAAAGACAAATGGATCAATTTGTTTTATACCATCTGCCAAAGGGCGCTGTTCTGCTTGTTCAAATGGCCCTAGTGGACTGTTACTGGTTGCAATCGCAATGTTTTCATTGGCGGTATAAGCCATGTAAAAAAGGCCGCCTTCATACCACACCTGAGGAGCCCAAAAACCTTGGTCGCCAAATACATCCGCACGATCTAGGGCGTATCCTGAACTTGGGCCTGCCGGCCCCTCCCATATCTCAAGATCTGTCGATGTATATACTTGAAACCCCTGGTTGGGATTCTGGTCATTGGTGCCGTACAGATAATACACGCCTTCATGATAAAAAACCGTTGGGTCCGCTTGAACCACATCTTCATAGTCTGTATCATCCACTACTTCATGATCTTCATCTACCGCCCTATACGCATCGCTTTTAGCACATGCGCCAACCAAAACTGCGATCGCAACTCCAAAAATCCAAAACCTTGAGAAATGCATAGTCAATCTTTTAAATTAAACATTTGATTAATTAATCGTTTTAACTACCAGGCAATAAAACTTTGTGGCGGACAGCATTGACCTCAACGTCACAAAATAAATGGTAAATACCATGTGTAGTCTACGAATTTCCATATGGGTATAACGAATTATACAATTGGTTATTTAAACAGGCGTAATTGGTATTTTACGCACCTTCACAAAAGAAGGTAATTCATCCTAAAGAGGCACATCATTTTGATTCATTGTTTCTTCGGTTTGTCTCAAAACGCAGGTTATCCCCGTTTAACTTGCGAAATCCCAATTTTAATTTGATCGGCACCTAATTTTACCCATTCCCCTATGGTAAAGGAAACTATCTAGATGTTTCGAAACTTACTGACATAGGGTTGTCACCCGTACTTTTTTAATTTGCTATGGTAGTGTTAAACACTGTTCTAAAATGGAAAAATTAGATTTAACAAAGGAGTATAAAACCTACTTCACAGCGAAAACGACACCCGAGATTATTGAAATAGGAACGGCACAATTCCTTTCTTTAACTGGCAAAGGTGACCCCTCGGGTAAATCTTTCTTGGAAAAAATCCAAGCACTGTACACAACTGCTTACACGATCAAATTTATGTTTAAGCAGTCGAGCAAAGATTTTACTGTTTCAAAATTGGAATGCCTATGGTGGTTTGACGAAAATAAATTTGGTGGGCTTTCCTTTTCAGAAACACCAAAAAAAATAGCGAGAAGCGAGTGGGAATATCGCCTTTTAATCAGGTTACCTGAATATGTAACTGAAAATGATGTAAAAAAAGGTATTGAAACAGCCTTTAAAAAAAAGAAAATCGAACTTATCAAGAAAATTGAGTTTTATGAAATGACAGAAGGGAAATCTGTACAGATGCTCCACACTGGACCATTTTCAACAGAGCCGGAAACATTGGAGAAAATGGCTTGTTTAATGAAAGAGAATGGGTTTGAAAAAAATGGATTGCATCACGAGATTTATCTATCGGATTTCAATAAAACAAAACCGAACAGACTAAAGACTATATTGAGAGAGCCCGTAAAATAAGAAGCCCCGCAGCTAGGGTTGTATAAAGCGTATGGATAATCTGAAAAACCTACAATATGAAAACGCGAGAAAAATCCATCGGACTAACCAAAGATGTTGGTTGGCAATTTGGACTGAGAAAAACGTTCTCCTACTCACAGGAATATCTATGGGATTTTATGTTTTCTGACAAAGGACTGGAGATTTGGCTTGGAAAGCTTAATGAAAGACTGGAAATCAAAAAAACATATAAAACCAAAGAAGGAATAGAAGGCCTTGTCCGGGTATTTACGCCATATTCCCATATCCGAATGAATTGGAAAAAGAAAAGCTGGGATAATATGTCAACCGTTCAGGTAAGAGTAACAGGCAATCAGAAGAAGGCGACGATCAGCTTTCATCAGGAAAAGCTTCTAGACGACACCCAGAGAGAAGAAATGAAAATCTATTGGAATGAGAAAATGAAAGAAATTGAGAAAAGATTAGCGATTGAGAACTGATATCACTATGGATAACAGCATAATTATAACAACCATTATTGTATCACAGTACAAGGCAGGTCTCGGTATGCTTCGCCAAGCCATTGAGAAAATACCGCTAGAGCAATGGAACAATGAAGAATATAACAATCCAAACTGGCAGATTGCCTATCATATTTTATGGGGAGTAAAATTCTATCTTGGAGCTAACCCTGAATGTTATATTCCTTGGGAAAACGCTATTGATGGTGCGGAAAGCCTTGGTGGAAGCCAAGACTGGGAAAACCCTGATGAAGGCGTAGTTGTGGAAGGCAGTCATACAAAAGAAGAATTGTTCGCATTCATCGACGACATTGAAAACAACCTACAACACGCCGTTGAAACGTTACCGCTCGACCAAGATTCGGGGTTTGAATGGTATCCTTACACTCGTTTAGAGCTACATATTAATAGTATCCGTCACATCCAACACCATACAGCACAACTTATTGAGCGGCAAAAAGAAAAAAGAATGACAGGGTTTCCCTGGTGGGCAGATCAAAACCCACCACAGGAATGGTAAAATTGCCTTCTTTGACAATTCTTATAACAAGCGGAATGATCGGCCGGGCTCATCTATGGGAACTTAGTACATCAACTATCTATCTAACAGCTTAAGCCATGTACCGAACGATGCCGCTTTCTTATACCGTGAATATGCTCTCCATAGCTCTTCGGTTAATCCTCAACTGCCTCATAGTCTAGGGGTACCATATTTGCGATTCGGCTCGCCCATCCCCAATAATCCCCAATCAGGAGATCATGCGGACTGTAAAAAGTGCCGTTCGCGTCGATGACAACCCGACTTCCTGGTTTAAAGTGTAACATTGAGATAGGATGTTGTACTCCTCTTCTCGTTTTTAACTGTTGCATAACGAATAATGGTTCTTCTTTAGTCTCAGTGCCAACAATTTGCAGATCGTGTGTACTTGAGAACCATTTATTTCCATCATCGTCAACTTTTATAACACTGTCGGCCGTTAATAGATCCGAAGAGAGATAAGATAGCGTGTCCTGCTGTTTCATGACTTTCCGATAGTACGAAAGTGAATCGTCGGGGTAGTTTTTCCGCTCTTTATCAATTTGCATTACACGAGATTTCTCTTTATTTGGGCTTTTAATTAAATAGCGTGCCTCAAAACCTTCTTCAATGATATTGTTTTTATAAAGACTTCTAATAAAATGCATAAGTGAATTCTTATAAGCCTGCTCTCGACGTCGTTCGAATTTCTTTCCGGTATCAATCTTAACAAAATGCGGATAACCTGCGTAAAAATGCGTTTTACGGCGATAGTCTATATGAAAATCGATCAATAGATAATCTATCTTATACCCCAAAGCTTTGTTTTCAATGGTAATTGGCTTACGCGCAAAGACCTGCAGTAATCTTCTTTCTTTATCGTATTCAAAATAGATATCTTCTTTGTTCAATATTTTACAAGATCGGGCGTTTCTCCCCGTACCGATAAAAGCTTCTTCGAAAACCCTCCCCCACTTACGCCACCCAGCGCCCGGATCAGCTTCAACAACCACCTCATCTAATACATTAGATGCCGGCTTTATCTTAACCAGCCGCTTTGCAAGTTTGTTTTTACCCACTTGCAGGATAAACACCAAAGGCTCAAAGCCTACCGAGGATACGACTACTTCATAATTGCCCGGCTGCTTGATCGAAAAAGAGAATTTTCCAAATTCATCGGCACTACTGCCGATGCTGGTGTTATTTAAGTATATACTTGCTCCAGCAATAGGCTGGTCATTCTCGCCGTTAACGATTCTGCCCTGTAAGACAACCTGGGTGTAGCCTAAGACAGGAAAAGTTATGAAAAGAAAAAGGCAACTTAACTTTCTGAATTGGCACATATGACTGAGCTACGGATATCCTTAGTTATTTATAACATAGTAACATTTAGTTTTGTTTACCTATAAATTGGCGGTAAAAGCGGCCTGGATGATAGACTGTCTTGTTTTGGTTGACTGGAAAACACATATTTCTTTTTAGAATGAATACCAGACCAACGAGACTTCTCTGCTTCGCTCATGTTTCTCATTTCTAATTTCAATGCTTGTCTGTCAAGTTGAGCTTTACTGTTCAACTTCTAATTCCTAAATACCTTATTATCTCAAGTTCAGCATTTGAATTTGGGTATAAATTACTCCAAAAAGGTCTCTTTAAAAATAAGTTTTCTTTCGAAATCCTGAACTTAGTTTTTCACAAAGATTTTTCAAGGGGTGTTGACCGTTTTTTATCATGTTCCATTGTATCCATTCGAACGGCATAATCAACGTGATTAAGTTTTTTTGTAAAAAACGGCTGTTTTATGACTTTGGGAAAAAATCTGAACAAAGTAGTTTGGATAATCTTGTGCTTTATTATGGAAAGTGTATTTTGGGTTCCTCAATATATGCAAAGGTTACCATACGCGATGCAAGCGATAACCAGCCGGTTAACATTAAAAAGCTTCTTGTTTCGCTGGAAGAAACCATGCAACGTGAACAGATCCCGGGAACCCATGCTGTCAATAGTGAAGATACGGTCTTGTTCTGGTCTTTCTTTTTTACCTAGTTGCCGTACTTTTCATCAACGGCCGGGTAGGTATGTGTATACGGAGTCTTTAATTGTTTATTCTTTGAAATCCCATATATTAGTAGGGTTAAATAGATTTTTGACTTTTAGGTTTTGGAATTGACGCACTTTTTTTTCGCTTTTACTTCGGGTAGCTTATGGTTACTGTCCTTTCTTTTCCTGATGAACGTTCCGGGTGTTAACGTCAAAGCTAACCGATGGCTAGGAGCTTTTTACTTTATCCTTGCCTGCACTTTTACACAACTTTACATCGAATCCTCTGATTTTGTTCATCGATATCCCTTACTTATTCATTATTTGGAACTACCAAGGTGGGCTATGCTCCCCTGCTTTTATATGGCCATGCTATACTTTGTTAACCCTGGAAGGAAGTCTTTGACCATTTTTTTTCATTTTACACCTGTACTGCTTTTTCTTCTTTTTTCACTTGTGTATATTATGCCTCCATTTTCGGGAAAAGCCAATCCATTACCAGACTTACCTAATTTTGCTCCTTTGATAATCAGCCATTTCTTTTCCCTTCAACTAGTCGTTTACTGGTTGCTGTGTTTTGTCGCGGTACGCATCCATGCCCAGAATATACGCCTGATAGCTTCTTCCATCGAGCGCATCGACTTGACCTGGATAAAATATGTGCTGTTTTCACTGCTGTTCTTATTGTTTTTACGTATATCCGCAAGCGTATTTGAGCCACTATCGGCCTACCTACCGGTGCTCTATTTTCTCGGTACCGCGCTGCTTGCTTATTTTTCTTTGAAACAGGGCGTCATTTATCCTATACGGCCAGCACAGTTACACGAATTGACCGAAGTATTCAGTAAGAAACCAACAACTGAAAGACTGACTACCGAACAAGTTGACATGCTCAAAACAAAAGTTGTGACTTTCATGGAAAAGGAAAAATTATATTTGGAACCCGGACTAACATTGCCTGCGCTAGCTGATAAAATTGGGATCAGTACGCACGAGCTTTCTTATGTGTTAAATAACGGACTATCTAAAAATTTTTATCAGTTTGTTAATGAGATGCGTGTGGAGGAAGCGAAGCGTTTGCTGGCATCTGACGAGGTTAACCGTCTGGACATGCGTGGTATTGCCACCTACGCCGGATTCAATTCTAAAACCACCTTCAATACAACCTTCAAAAAAATAACCGGCCAAACGCCAACAACATTCTTAAAATCTTTCGAAAATCCCACCTAGGTCAAAAGCACTTACCCATTTATTAAAGATGTATGTAACGGTGTACCTCTAGAGCGGGAGGAATTTTGAGCCTATTAAATCATCGATCGAGCTGATTTTGTTGTTTTCGTGTAAGGAAATAAGCTTTCTGTGTAAAGATTTATTATGTTCAGGACAATTTAAATAATTTCGCCTCCTTACAAAAGTACCTAAACTTAAAAGATCTGCATGGTTCGTTTATATCTCATCCCCTTGTTATTTCTGCTGTTGTCATGTAGCCATCAACTGAAACATTCGGCGGCATATGTTCCGCAAAGAAATGATACAACAGCTATTTTTGCAAGTTGTATAAACTCTACTGAATTTGAGAGTATAACTGAAACGGAAATCGGTGACACCATAATTCTTATTAAAAGCCCCATTATAGAAAACACTTGTACAATTAAGCAGGAAGTGCAGAAGTATTCCTTGTATGCAGAAAATCCAATTTTTGGTAAGCAGACAATACATGCTTTTCCGGTTATTTCCATGGAAAACATAAGCATTGGAGGTAATAGAGCTAGCTGTCAATTGCTAAATCGGCAAACAGGCCTTCTGGGAAGTTTCAAATTGGAAAAAGGAATAGATGAAGAATGGATGGTAATCGACTTTGCCTGTTCTTCTCTTCTCAGTTATCGATACCCTTAGAAGTGTTTTACCGAATAAATTTATCAATGCATTTTCCCGATTCATATAAAAAAAGGCCGTTAAAAAAATTAATTAAAATAATCTTGAAGGTCCGGTGCAACGACTTATACATACAATACCTTTAAGGCATCTCCGCTTGTATTTTTATTTTGTTAATAAATAGATTTGTATAAATAGCTGATTACCTACTTTAGTATAACGGTTATATGCGATACGGGATCCCTCGTTGGAATATACAGGTGCTCCTATTGGTCGCTCTTCGTCAGAAAATCTTGTTGTTATACGGTTTGTTTGTCCCGTTTCAATATTCGTAAGCAGTATACTGTTATCCGCTACATATATAAACTCTTTACCACTTGGATGTATATTAAATGGGCCTTGAATGCTAAAAGCATTTTTAGTAAACTGTTATGGTTCACCACCATTTAAGGGCTTCTCTGCCTTTATTTTGCCCCGTTTTGAAGAGGATCTCATCAGTTTTCTCATTTGATGGATGGATGAACTTATTAATTAGCGTATTTTAAGTTGTATTCATCTTAAAAAATTATAATCAACAAACGAATAACACAACTGTGTGGGGTCAAGTAAATACCTACTAAATTATAGGCCCTAGCTCTTCAAGTTCTGCCTCGGTAAAAATACGAGACCGGATAATAAAACCCATATCCAACACGCTCTCTAAAGAAAACGAAGCGCCTCTACCTTCTAAAACATCCAACGTTAGTTGTGTATGTTTCCAATAAGTAAACTGATCTTTTGCCATGTAAAATTTGCAACCTTCAATTTCGCCTAGGCAAATATCGCTATCCCCAATTCTAAATTCATTTGCTTGAAAGCAGTGAGGATAAGAGCCCTCGCAACAACCACCGCTTTGATGAAATATAAGATCACCGTAATCTTCTTTTAACCGCCTTATCACTTTCGCAGCCTTTTCTGAAACTAAAATTCTTTTGGTGCCCATGGTGTTTTAAATTAATGGACGTCTCAAAACATACGATAAACAATGGTACCGTACATTTTGGACATCCTATATGTTTGAATGTATCACCCTAGAAAAAGCCCAGTTTCTGCTTACTATAGGAGATTAACATGTTCTTGGTTTGGCGATAGTGATCAAGCATCATTTTATGGTTTTCTCTACCGAAACCTGATTTTTTATATCCACCAAATGGCGCATGCGCGGGGTAAGAATGATATTGATTTACCCAAACACGGCCAGCTTGGATGGCTCTCGGAACCTGGTATATTTCATGAGCGTCACGTGTCCAAACGCCAGCTCCAAGGCCGTATAACGTATCATTGGCAATCTCAATGGCTTCTTCAACCGTTTTGAATGTTGTTACGCATACCACGGGGCCAAAAATCTCTTCTTGGAAGATGCGCATTTTATTATTCCCCTTAAAAATCGTCGGTTGTATATAATATCCTCCCCCTAAATCTTCTTCTAAGTTGTTTATTTCACCACCAAGTATTACTTCAGCTCCTTCAGACTTTCCTATTTCCAGATAGGATTTAATTTTTTCATACTGCTCATTTGATGCCTGTGCTCCCATCATACTGGCATCGTCGAGCGGATGACCTGTTTTGATCGCTTTTGTACGTTCTATAATACGAGGCATCAGCTTATCATATATGTCTTCCTGGATGAGAATGCGCGACGGACAAGTACATACTTCTCCCTGGTTAAGGGCAAATAATACCGCTCCTTCTATGGCCTTATCAAGATAATCATCATCTGCATCCGCAACTGAGCTGAAAAATATATTGGGTGATTTACCGCCGAGCTCCATGGTTGAAGGAATGATATTTTCTGCCGCATATTGCATAATTAATCTTCCAGATGTAGTGCTGCCAGTAAAGGCCACTTTCGCTATTCTTGGCGAAGAGGCTAAAGGCTTACCCACTTCTACGCCATACCCATTTACCACATTGAGTACCCCTGGAGGGATGATATCTCCAATCAGTTCCATTAAAACCATAATGGAGGCTGGAGTTTGTTCTGCAGGTTTTACCACAGTACAACACCCAGCTGCAAGCGCCGGCGCTATTTTCCAAGTGGCCATCAGTAAGGGAAAATTCCAGGGAATAATTTGTCCAACCACACCAATAGGTTCATGCAAATTAATGCTCACGGTATTTTCATCATGTTCTGAAATACTTCCTTCATCAGTGCGGATAGCGGCAGCAAAGTATCTAAAATGATCGACTACCAAAGGTAAATCTGCGTTGAGCGTTTCGCGTATAGCTTTGCCATTATCGACCGTTTCAACTGCCGCCAAATACGTTAAATTATCTTCTATTTTTTGCGCTACCTTCAATAAAATGTTACTCCTATCTGCAGCTGAGGTTTTGCTCCAAGTTTTAAAGGCACGATGTGCGGCATCTAAAGCGAGGTCAACATCTTCTTTGCTTGATCTGGCGGCCTTTGTAAAGACCTTACCATCTACCGGTGATATGTTATCAAAATATTTACCGTTTACAGGCGGCATAAATTTACCGTCTATAAAATTGTCGTATCGTTCTTTGAACGATGGTTTTTCTATAAGTGCCATAAAATCAGTTTAAAGAGTTTTATAAAAAAGTAGATTATTCGAAGATAGGTCTATAAAAACTTTATCTTTTGCACAATGTTATCAGAGTAGTGAACAATACTATCTAAGGTGTTTCGGCACGTTGATTATGTTGTACCGTAATTTGAAAATTTATAAATTTGATATTATCCCAATTGTAATATTATGGCAAATGGACAAGTATTGACTCAGGTACGATTAAGCAAAGAAAGGGAGTTAAGAACCGTTGTTGAGAACAGGAGAGCTTATACCTTGAATAATTGTGAGCTTAATGTATTCGAAACCTATCAGCGGTGCAACAAAGTCCCTTTAAAATTCAATGATTTTGTGATTACCAATATGTTGAGAGGTAAAAAAGTGATGCATCTTTTTAACAGTCCAGGGTTTGACTACCTGCCTGGCGAAACAGTTATAGTGCCTCCAGCCATCCAAATGCTTATTGATTTTCCTGACGCAACTTTAGATCAACCAACGCAATGTACCGCCTTAGCAATCGATAGGCAGCAGATTATAAATACTGTTGATTACTTAAACGAACACCATCCACGTGAAAACAACGAAATTTGGCAGCTGGACTTTACGAATTATCATTTTCTGAATGATGCAGCTTTATCTGCAACAATTAACAAGTTAATTGCAATTGGGAGCAGTGATGAGATTCATAAAGACGTACTGGCAGATTTAACACTCAAAGAGCTTTTGATTCGGATCATGCAAACACAACATTTAATACTTGTTGAGAAAGAAGGATCTTTTGTAGGAAACGAGCGTATGACCGTAGTAGTTAATTACATTCGTGAGCATTTAGCAGAAAATCTACATATAGATACGCTTTGCAAGAAAACCGGAATGAGTAAACCCGTATTTTTTAGAGTGTTTAAGCGGGAGCTGGGGGTAAGTCCAGTCGAGTTTGTAATTCGTGAGCGTATACGTTTAGCCAAAAAATACCTTTCTAATAATAGTTCTATAAAAGAAGCCTGTTTTGCTGCCGGATTTAATAGCTTAAACTATTTCTTTCGGATGTTTAAAAAACATGAAGGGATAACACCTGGTGCCTACCAAACGATCACTTAATTTCACAAATGCGATTCATGGCTAGACTAGCTCGAACATCCTATGAAGAGTATCGTATTTAATTCCTATATAATCGTTGGTAGTTTATCTCTTTATAATTTATTCCTTTGCTCATTTCTGCTTGATATCCGACAACATTTGCTCGACCTTCAGGAGACTGGTTTCCGGTTCTGGCAGGTTATTCTACTGATAGTTGACGTATTGCCATATTTCCGGCGTCTCATTCATGTTTACTGAATAAGGCTGGTAGTTTTTAAGCAATACTGTTCTGTATTTTTGTAGGATTTATCGGATGATTTTTGATTTCCAGCATTGATCCAGTCAAAAATCATTGGAAATATCCTATCCATAAAAGTTTCACTTTGTTGGATAGCTGTTTGATCGTTTATTTCCTGATTAACGGATATTACCGCATCTAAATCGGGAATTAAAATCAAGAACTGCCCACCCCAGCCCATACCGTATGTAAGTTTTTTATCCTTATACCTTTTGTGGTAAAAACAAAGCCCATATTCGGTATTTGGCAAGCCCCAGGGAGCCGGAAATGTTTTTGTAGGTTTAAGTAGAGCTTCTACCCACTTTTGAGAAACAATCGGTTTTCCTCTATAATGACCACCGTTTAGTAACAGCCTTCCTATTTTATTCATGTCAATGGTACTCATACGTACACTTAATAACCCACTGCCATCATAATAGCCATCTTTCATCTTCGCCCATTCTACCCGTTGAATACCCAAAGGTTCAAATAAGTATTTGCGAGCAAAGTCGAAGGTAGTTTGTCCGGTGGCCTTTGAAAGGATTACTGATAATAGATGGGAAGCTGCGTTGTTGTAATAAAGTTCTGTACCGGGTTCTGACAGCAGAGACTGCTTCAATACGTGACCTGACGGGTTGTTAAGCCCCAGATAAATATCCAACCGTTCCAGATTTTCATGCCACAACCCGGAAGACTGGTTCATTAGGTCCCCTAATGTAATATTAAGCTTACGTTTGTCGGTTTCGTCTTTTAGCTCGGGCAAGAAATCAGCAATCTTTGTATCAAGTGATCTGATAAAACCTTTATCAATCGCGATTCCTATCAGCACCGCCTCAACATTCTTAGTTAAGGATTGATTATTGAAAAGATCATTGTTCTCTTTACCGTTAAAAGACCCCGCATAGGCAATGCTGTCTTTTACGGACACCACGAGCGAAAAAATCGCCCGGTTATTGTTGATATGTGAAGAGGTATCAAAAAAAATCTGGGACCTCCCGGTCTCCGTGGTGACGACCAATACTAAAAAAATGATTATTCTCATGAAATAGGAATAAATACATAAATTCGACAGCTCAAAATAATCTTTTGTTGTCAAAGACGCAAACCAATTAGTGGCCGATTAATTTTGACCACCTACTATTGGAGACGATAATTGAAGTATATAACTTTTGAAGAACCACCTCGCATACGGCCTTCAGCATTAAATATGCAATAATAACACTGATAAGCACATAGCTTTTGGTAGAAGGATGGCTCAATTTTTGTCGATTCATTGTGAACTTGTTACACCTTTTGCAAACGTTATGAAATTAATAGTTATATCGATAGGTATTATCCTGATTTCTGCATGTACCTCTACTTCTGATAACTGCACGGAAACTTCCGGTAAAGACAGTGATAAAATCGAAGTTACAGGCCAGTACGGTTATGGGCCGGGGGCAGACAAAGGACGGACGGGAACCATGACCGTTTTTCCGAACGACAATAAAACCTTACTGTTCGGAATCGATTTATCGGTAGGGCCACCTTCTTATAATATGGGCGCGCTGTTCGATACCCTAACGGTTGATGAATCCGGTCATCTGGCAATTTTTGAGAACGACAAAGGCTATGGTGATAAGGGCTGTAAGTGGGAGGTGATGTTTCATGGTGATTCGTTGACTATAAAAACGCTTAATGGAGCAAACGAATGTGGCTTTGGCAATGGTGTATACGCAGATGGCACTTATCGGCTAATCGACCGGAATCTACCTGACGCCTATACAGACCAAGTTGGCGATACGATATATCAGACCAAACGCCAATGACAGGTTAAACCGCTGGTTTGGGGCTAATTAATCGCTTTTCTAGCTTGGTGAACCTGAACCCGCTACCGTCTTGTTTAAGTACCAGCACGGGATACATAAAATAATCAATATTAATTTATCTATTCGTCAGTTCTAAGAACGGTCACTGGCTTTGCATTTGCAGCTCGCAGAAGTTGATAGCTAATTATAATTAACATAATTAGGATCATCATTCCACCTGCAGCAACGAACACCCATAAATTTAGGGATGTTCTGTAGGCAAAGTCCTGTAACCATTGATTCATAAGAAAAAATGCAGCGGGAAATGCAATGAGCATGGAAAAACCAATCAGATAAAGGTAAGTTTTTGCCAGCATACCATAAATACTGTAAACATTGGCGCCGAGAAGTTTGCGGAGACCGATTTCCTTCATTCTTCTCTGTATAATAAACCCTAAGAGGCCAACCAGTCCAGATGCCGCCAGAATAATTGCAATACACGAGAAATATAAAAACAATTTACCAAGTTTTTCTTCAGCTTGGTAAAGATTTTGATAACCTTCATCCAGAAAGCTATAGTTGAAGGGCACATCTATTTCCTTTACCGCATCACGGTATGTCTCTTCCATTCTTGAAATAATATGATGCATATTTTGACGGGAATTGATTTTAAACGCCATCATAGTGGAATTTTTACTGAGCATTAACACCAAAGGTTGGGAGGAAACCTTCAAAGAACCATCATTAAAATTATCCATTACTCCCAACACGCTCAACTTAACCGGCTCACCTCCCATCTGGTAGACAGACTCGCCACCGTTTCCCTTATAACCTAGTATATCGGCTGCTTTAGCATTGATTACAACAGCAGAAGAATCGTTTATTTCGTTAGGTAAAAAGTTTCTCCCTTTTAACATCGGTATTTCTAACGTAGGAATAAAATCAGCATCCACAAACCAAGTTCGCAAGGCATGTGCCTGGCCTGGTGCTGCTGTTGCCTGTGTGTTAAAAAGGCGGGTATTATCTCCAGCATAGGCGGGCAAAAAACCGGCCATAGTACCTTTTTCCACACCATTTATAGCTAGTATGTCCTGCTTAAATGACAGCGCGTGAACACCTAAAACAGCGGTGTTGTGCAGCACAATTACTTGATTTCGGTTGTAACCCAGTGGGGTATTTAGCACAAAGTTCAGTTGCTTATACACGGTTATTGTACCGATAATTAGCATAAGCCCTGCGGCAAACTGTACCATCATCAGACCGTTTCTGAGTTTTTGTCCCTTTAAATTAAATGGAATTCGTCCCTTGAGGGCTTTTGAGGGTTGAAAAACGGAACTAAAGATAGCGGGATAAACAGATGCTAATAGCCCTGCAAAGGTGGCAATAATGAGACCTATTGGCGTGAGCCACTTTCCCGTTCCGCTAAACAGCCTGATATCTTTACCAGAAATTTGATTAAAAACAGGGAGGGAAACATACAGAAGAATGAGGCATAGTACGATTGTTATAGTAGCAATCAGTGCAGATTCTGAAAGAAACTGCAAAATAATACCCCGTCTGCCAGATCCCAGTACCTTTCGCACCCCCACTTCCTTAACGCGAGTAATCGATTGTACCGTACTGAGATTAATATAATTGAAGCATGCAATGATGAGGATAAATAATCCGATACATCCAAGCATATATACATATTTGATGTTACTCCCAACTTCCAGCTCTTCAATTGTGGAGTATAGGTGGATGTCTGTTAAAGGGAATGCATAGAATCCAAAACGCCCTCCTTTCACTTCAATGTCTTCTAATGAGCTATTTATAAAGTTTTTCAATTGTGGTTCGGCGTAGCTTTTCGTTAAATTCTTGAGATAAGCATCGATTTCTCCAATGGAAACTCCTTCGTTTGCCAACACATAAGTGGTATATCCAACATTGAGCCATATGTTGCTGCGTGAGGGGAGTTCCGGGTCATCTGCTATAGATCGTATAATATCAAAGCGAACATGAGATTGCCGAGGTAGATCTTCTATCACACCTTCTATGCTGTAATTCATGCTATCATTGAGCATAAGCGTTTTTCCAGCGACGTCAGTGTGGCCAAAATACTTCAGAGCGGTTCTTTTGGAAACAACTACTGTACCTGGACTATGAAGGAATCTATCAGGGTTTCCTTGTAAGGTAATGAAATCAAAAACACGAAATAGATTGGCATCGGCAAAAAAACTGTGCTCTTCCCGGAAAAGCTCATTGCCCGTCTTTACGACTACTTGTTCTGGCTTGATCCGAACCGCATCCGCTATCTTGGGGTAGTTATGTTTCAGAGCAGGGCCTAGTGGAGCAGGCGCGTGAGCAACATGAAACGAGCTGCCATTTACTAAAAAATCCGAGTTGATACGGAATATCCTGTCAGCTTTCGTGTGGTATCGGTCGAAACTAAATTCGTCACAAATGAAAAGGGCAATCAAAATCGCTACGGTATACCCGACAGCTAAACCAGTAATATTAATAGCCCCGAAGACTTTGTTTTTCAGCAGATTTCTAAAAGCGGTCAGCAGATAATGTCTCAGCATCTTTATGATTTATATTATCCGACCTACTAAAATTATACCACTCAATTAATAACCTGATATACAAATAATTACCATAAACAAGCAGCATACTTCGTTCAAAAACGAACACCAAATGTTCGTTTCCGACACACAACATCTTTGCTATTCAATGATGAATTAAGAAAACCACTTTCCGCTAACAACCGCTTGTTCAACTTGTTGATGCTGCCTTTTGGCACAGCTGCGTACCAGCGCTTACAGCTATAATTCAATAGCTCACCTCAATATTAAAACCCACTCCCAAGCTACCGTATTTTTTATATTTTGCCTGACTTGATTCTTTATACATCGTTCCATTACCCAGTAAACCCAGCGAGAAAAAGATGGCTTCACCTTTATGGTTTTTTCCTTCTGAAGCCACCCATTCAAGCATTACGATTACATCATCTCTTAATACAATACCGTAGTCTTTCAGATCAACCGTTACCAAACCCGTCTGCTTCGGTTCAATAGCAATCAATATGTTTTTGGTCAAAATGTTATCAAGGGGTCTATTGTCTTCTACGCTATAGAAATTCAAGCGGAAAACTGCACCGGCGCTGAGCCTGTTATGGGGAATATTGAAGTTAAAAGCTTCCACCATCGTTGGTTTCTTACGGATGTTGATTTTTATACCCATTTCTGCGCCAAGCTGGTTATATCGGAAGCCCGCACTTAAAAACCTAGATTTAGTTTTATTGCCAAGTGTCTGCTTCCGAACTCCTTTGGCTGTGATAATAACCTCGTCAAGGTTATTTGTTTCCTCTTCCAACGCAACGGATAACGCCGATCTGGTTGTTATATCTTTGATTAGCATTTTACTGGGTTTATATCCGGTTGATGAAATTTTTAAGGTGTCATTTTCATATTCTTTTTCAATCGTAAGACTGAATTTACCTTGATCGTCGGAAACCGTCCCTATTTCTCTATCTAGAATGCCTATGTTTGCATACTGCAACGGCGTTTTTGATCTGGCATCAACTATATGTCCAGACAATTGTACCTTAAGTCCACTTTTAGTGCTACTTTTTTCCATTTGAAATGGGATTATCGAAATATTATCTTTTGTGATTAAATCTGTCCACACCTGATTAAACTCGGAATTTCTACTTTTAAGTATTTTGTTAAAAAAAGCCAAGGCAGTATTCGTCAAGTCTGTATATATGTTGACCGAAGCGTCAGAAGCATTTAATACGGATGGGATACAGATAAAGTCTTCATGCCTACTGTCTGTAAAACGCAAATAGTATTTCTCTGCATTTGACTTTTTGTAATAATCGTACACTGCTGTTGGCACAAACTCATTTAGTTTATCTCCGCTTTCAAAATATAGGTATGCCGTATGCAGACTTTCTGGATTTAGCAGGTTGGCTTTGTGTATGGCGTTAATATACTCATCATTATCTTGACCGTCTGCTTCATTGGCGTACAGATTACGATCATTGATATCTCCAAAATAATGTGATTCTGAGCCATCAAATGAAACCATGGCTTTTATGTTAGGGTTTCTATTGAGTAAAACGCCCCCACCCATTCCTCCCCAACTGCAGCCAAGCACGCCGATTTTATCGAAATCGATATTGAACATTTCTTTTTCTTTCAGGTATTCCAACGCGAATTCAGCGTCGTATACCTGCTCCATCATATCCTTCATTTCATTGGTCATGTTACCCGGGTATTGTCCTACTGACCAGATAGAAACCACCACAAACCCGCTTTGCGCAAGTTTTTCCAGTACCTTATAATTCTCAAAACCCATTCCGTTGAGGCCTGCCATGTAAATTATTATTGGATGCTGTTTATTATCCACCGGAAGATCCACATAACTATCTGTGACAATATGAAGTAAGTCTTGGCCATTCATTCCCAGGCCTAATTCGGCAACGTAATATTGTGCCAATTCATTGGTTATTCCAGAATAGTCTTCATTATCTTGATAGGCAACCGCCCGTTGTTCAAATAGCGTAAAAAGTTCACCAAAATGCATAGGCTCGCCTTTATTTTTAGAAGATGGATACCAAATATCTAAATCAACCGGTCGATAATGTAGTCTGTCGTTTTCGCGCGTGGCTGGCTTATATAGTCTACTTGTATCGCTTAATGTTAGCGACATAAAGCCGGCATAGCAATTATCCTGGCCGAATATAGGCATTGGGATGAGGAGAATTAAAAGGTAGAGAGCCGTTCTCAAAGTCATAATTTCTTAGTGAGCGATAGTTGTTGTAATAGCTCCGATAGACAGACCTTATATATTAGGTTGATCAATCTTATTGCAAATTAAACCCGACCAGTACCAGAACCTAGTATTTTAACATTTTTAACGCTATTGGATATTCTCGGGCATAATTGGCTTTTGCCCAATTTGGTACTGACAACTAGACGATAACGCTGTTAAGGCGGCGTTAGCTAATCCGGCTGACAGCTTGAGAAGTGAATAATTTCAGCTAATTTCACTATGTTTCCAGAATAAACTGCTAAGCTAAGCAACTTAAAACACTACCTAGCAATTTAGATATTTGTTAATTACGTAGTCCCGACTGCCTCGACAGCAACTCTAGTATAGCTTGATCATGTTCACTTTGATAAATATAAAAAGAAACGTAAATTCGGGAAAGCGCAGTATAAAGATGGAGCAGAATAATACCATTACCCATATTGAGATTCCGGCGCCAGACTTGGCGAAAGCTATTTCTTTTTACTCAACAGTATTTAATTGGAGGATTGAAATAGTAACCGAAAACAGCTATGCGTTTTTTTTAATCGGTGATACCAACACAGGCGGTGGGCTTAACACTTCGCTGAAACCGGCAGCAGAAAAATGCGGACCGCAAATCGTTGTGGATGTAGCGGACATTGGACAGACGCTGGACAAAATTAACGCTTCTGGAGGTTCAGTCACCCTGAAAAAAACCGAGATCGGCGGCGGACATGGGTTTTATGCGTCTTTTCGCGACCCTAACGGGAATCATTTACAAATTCATTCCCATGAGTAGGATTTCATCCGTCTATAACATTGTAATTTTTGTAAAAAATCGCCAAGATGAAATATAATATTGAGGAATTAATGAAACAGGAAGGCTCCATAGGTGCTTGGATCAAGGATTTGGATATGGCATTTACCAACTTAACCAGGGAGACTCCTTATGGCTCATTTGATAGAATTGATTGGCAATCCCTTACCTTTCTAAATAATCATCCAAACACTTCGGTTGCAGAGGTAAAAAAATTACTGCAGTACTTTACAGATGAAACGGAACTGAACCATAGGATCAAGGACTTTGAAAACAAGAAATTTATTTTGATTGGGAATGAAGGTCAAATCGAGTTTACTGAATTGGGTATGAAGGCCTTCAAAAAAGCATCAGCAGTTCAAGCTGAAATTCTTGAAAAATCTTTTACTGACATTACACAAGCCGATTATGTAACGACTATTCGGGTGGTCAAACAGATGTTGCAAAATATACAACCCTACATAAACAATACACCGAAAACATGAAAATATTCCTATTTGGGTCAACGGGCGGAACAGGCAAGGAAATTTTGTTAAGCTTATTGGAAGACAACTTTCAGGTGACTGCATTAGCAAGGGATCCTTCCGCATTAGCATTTGCGGATATTTCCAGTAATTTCCATATTGTAAAAGGCAATGTCTATGACCCCGAATCCTATCAGGAAGAATTGGGCAATTGCGATGTCGTGATTTCGACCTTGGGCCCCAGAACATCAAGAAGCAAAACAGAAATTTACTCCAAAGGCGGACAAGCTATCCTTTCTGCCATGCGGAAAGCGAAGATAAAACGTCTCATAACGCTCACTGCCGCTGCATTTGATCCGAATGACCCTAATTATAATAACTTTCTTCTCAGGTTTATCGTGAGACCCTTACTAAAGAACATTTACGTAGACATGCAGAAATGGGAGGATATTTTAGAGCACACTACAGACATCTCGTGGACGTGCATTCGCCCAAGCCGCCTGACCAACGGATCAGAAAAAGGGAATTATCGTATCCAACAAAACTATTGTCCGAACGGCGGCCGAAAGATCAGCAGAAAAGATCTGGCAAACTTTGTCATTAGTCAAATTCATTCAACCGACTTCATACACAAAAAGCCTGCAATTGCGTATTAATACATGACGAGTCAAATACAAAAAGGTTGATTAGCTTTTACAGTGATACAACCTATCTATAACCTATACGCTTTAGCTGACTATTTCACAACGGTAGCCTCAAGTTCTACATGTAATGTTTCAAAATACTTTTCACTTCTCAACACCGTAAGCGCTTGCTTAATGTCATAATTAGTTGTTCAAGCTTGTAAAATATCAAAGTGTATCTATAGTTCTGCTGAAGAAGTTGTATAGATATTTAACTAAGTGGTACTATCTGCTCTATATGCGCTCTTAGTTTGTCTTGCATGGCGAGTATTTGTAAAAAGATGATCACAAAGTTATGGTATTCAGGGGTAAAGTACATCTTTTTCGATTATCTACTCTCCCCTGAAATCAAACCATAAGGAAATTGGATAAGATTCATCGCCTTTATGCGAACCGATTTCTCCTTTTTGGGACGATGGTCCCATCTTTTCTGCTTTCTTGAATTTGGTTCCTATTGCGGGTATTTCATGTAGAAACGATATATCTCCTTCAGGAAAAGCCGGTGCAACACCTCCAGCTACTGCTCGTGGAGTCGGAGGTGTAAACAACCTGAAAAATAGACCGGGAGTTTCGGTAAAGATTCTAATAGGGGTCTCTGCTGTTTGCAATTCCATCCAATAGAGGTCCGCATGGTAACCCTTGAATTCCGGATAGATGAGACTATCGTATGATTCTCCGGTTACGGTATTATTATAATCCTTCTGCCAAACGGCTACCTGTGCACCCTTCATTCTATTTTTCCAAACACGGTAGGGGCCTTTTCCAAACCAGCGCACAGCCCTTACCAATGACTCAGGGTAATTAAAAGAAACCCCCAAGTAGTCTAATTCATTTTCACTTGCAGCTAAAGGAGATACCTTTAAATTTAATAGACCTGATTGGGTGAGTTTCCATTGTACCAATTCAGGGTATTTGCTTCGTTTTACTTGTAAAATAAAATCACCATTGTTATCTATTTTCCACTGAACTTCTTCGTCGGCTTCCTTTCCTGTTCCTACCGCTAACGGTCCTCCATGAAAGGAAACCTCGCCATATGCATTGGTAACCTTTTCTAAAAAACCATTTTTCTTATTGAAATCAAAATGTAGTGGTCCAACGCCGGCGGTTACCGCTTCGGTTTTCTCGCTTAAGTTAACGTCATTTAAGTCGCCCGTTTGCCTTATTCGCTCCAGCATATTCTCCGCTACTGTTTGTGGTCTTTTTATTGGCCAATTCCAGGTGCACACTTCTTCTCCGAAAGCATTCTTCGCCGTGAGCGTCAGCAACTCTGCGTGTGCCAAAACAGCTGGCAGATTTAACGCTATTGTTCCCGATTCGCCCGGAGGCAAATTGGGTCCTATTACAGTGCCGCTATCAAGCACTTTACTATCCGACCAAGCATCGATTGTACAGATACTCCAAGAAAAAGTACACTGATTAAGGTTTGTATACAAGTAGGTGTTTTTAACCGATAACTTACCATCAAATAGACTATCGATAACCAAGGGATGCACCTGTACGGGAGACCAAATCTCCCTGATGGTGTAAAAACTACCTTCTTTCTCTCGGTAGGGTCCCAGTATGCCGTCAGGAGCGTGGTTACCATCACTATCTAGTATGTTACCTTTATCAGTTCTCACGATCGCTTCGTCAGAGAACACCCATAAAAAGCCCCCAGCAAACAACGGACTGGTGGAGTAACTACTCCAAAAATCATCGAGTCCTGCACCATGCCCTCCGTCATAAAGGCCATGCATAAACTCCGTTGGCATGAACACATCTTGCCCCTTGGAAAGCCGCTGGATACCGTAGTTATAACTGGGATAATGGTAGGTGTCTACACCGTTACGTTGCAACCATGGATAAATAACCGGACGTTTCTGTATATCATAGGTATGAAACCACTTTTCATTTGCAAAATCCCAACCACCTTCATTGCCATGGTCCCAGATCACGACGCTTGGGTGATTCTCGTCTTTCAGGACAGCTTCTCTAATCAGCTTCGGACCTACAATAGTATCGTAAGCAGCCTGCCACCCTGTGACCTCATCTAGAACGAACAATCCCAAGGAATCGCATAATTCCAAAAACCGTTCATCCGGTGGGTAATGTGACATCCGAACAGCGTTCATGTTCATCTCCTTGATAAGTCTGATATCCTGTAAGTGATTTTCTTCGCTAAGTGCCCTACCGGTTTCAGGCCAGAATGAATGTCGGTTCACGCCCTTAAATACCACCTTTTTTCCATTTATGTAAAAGCCATTGTTTTTTCGTAATTCCACTGTTCTGAAACCGATGCGTTCCTCTTTTTCGTATAAACGTCTGTTATCTCGCATCAAGGAAAATTTGACTGTATATAACTGGGGCTTTTCGGGATTCCATGGTCTGATATCGCGGAATGCGCCATGCAACGTCAAGACCGGTTCACCTGCTTTAAATTCACCTGCCAGCGTTCCACCTACTTTTTCACCGTCTAGCGTGTAAAGCTCGACCACGCACGAAGTATTTGGCTCCATCCGGTTGACTGACAATTGCGCGGTAAAAGCTCCATCTGCTTTGGCATCAATAGCGATGCGCTCAAAGTGTTGTTCTGGAAGTACTTCCAGATATACTGGTCGAAATATCCCCCCGAGAATCCAGAAATCAGCCTCCCGCTCTGCCTGGTTGACCGATTCATTAGCCGAATGTTTAGCGACATCTACTTCCAGCAGATTCTCCTTTCCATAGTGCAAAAGATTGGTGATATCGTATTTGAACCGGTAAAATCCTCCTTGATGTAAATCGCCAGCAGATTTCCCATTGATCCTTACTTTGGTATCTGTCATAGCGCCATCAAAAACTATATGGATGGATTTTCCTTTCCACGAATGGGGTACTTGAAAATGGTGTTTATAAAGACCGTGTTCTTTTCCCAAGGTAGCTCCTTCCTTATCGTGGTCGTGCCCGTAATTATAATTACCGAAACCTTGCAACTCCCAATTGGATGGTACGGGAATGGTTGTCCACTCATCACTTCTACGTCCCTCGCTCATCATAAAATCCCAATTTACGGTATTGGCAGCATCGTAACCCGACAAATAGACCCGTTGATAGCCTTGTCCATCCTGTGCATGCAATGAAGTTACGCCATACAGTAATACCAAAAAGCATAAAATTAGGTTAAATTGCAGATGTTTATTAGCTATTATCATATTATGCTTATTTAAGTTTATGGGTTATAAATTTGCCTGAACCTACCTGTTTTTTGACTATTGATAAATGCCGTTATCATAACCCTGCGCTCATTCGATTTCAGGTTTCTAAATGTACATATTCCCTATCTAATATCGATATCTTTATAATATATTAGCCTATTACCCTGATCGGAAAACACGTCCAGATATTTCCTCAACCTCCTGAAAGTGAAAAGGGAACATGACTTTATAATTAGTTTATGATAGTTTTATCCATATAAAAAAGTGAGTATTTTCTATAAATTAAAAATAGACGAACATATTTGATTTAGGAATATGATGACTCCAAGTCAAATGAACGCGTATAAAGCTTCTTTCTACGCAGGAAACGCTTTAAAAACAACCCGTTTTGAATCAGCCAGTTGCACCTCTTTAATAGCACCTGCACCACGAAAGGCATAGATTAAGCCGAGGATTTTAAGCTTCTGTGCGGGTAAAACAGAACGATATACAAGCGCACCGTTGATATAATAGTCGATCATCTTGCCCGCACTACTTTTGCATGCAACTTCTATCCAATCATCCGTAGCAATTCCGAAGGAGGACAGGTCGTTTTCTTTACCCGAAATCACCCGTTCCCCGTCTAGCAAACTGAGCTCAGAAACGCAGCCCTTTTGCGATAATGGGATGCTGATTGGCATACCATCGGTTAAAAGTATAATCGAAGAAAACTGGCAAGCTGAATTGCCTCCACCATACGTGTTTTTGACTCGCGTACTAAATGAAAAATCATTGAGGCCGATCGCTTCAAAATTGCCCACATTGAAATATTTAATCACTGGTGCCTGTGGCTGCATTTTTATGCCTTGAGATATAATCGTATCAATAGGAAGGTGAAGTTCATCAGATCTTAAATAACTTTTTTGCTCCAAATAAATAGGGACAGTTTCGGTCGATATAGTGGCCAGCCAGCCTTCTGTGGGAACAATCAATGGATGCTCTTTAATAATCTGACTGCCAACAACGAGCTTAGCCTGATAAAAACCCGGTTCATAATAAATGGCCGTATGGTAAGTTCCGTTCTTATCAACGGAAACTCGGCGTGTTGAGTCCCAAGATTGCTGGATGTAAACCGGTTCGATACCAGCTGCCTTAGCGTCATAGCTGAAGACGACTGAATTGGGAATTCCGGTGGTAACGGGTTTACTACTGAATTTGAATTCCTTTGATGCTGGGTTCTTCGGACTAAACTGAACTAAAAATAGCGTTGCACCGAACAACGCGACCAGCACAGATACCGATACAATCCACCATCGATATTTCGCAACGCTAGACTCGGCCCGTTCTAACTTTGGGATTGAGTCTTCTTCTTCTTCCGTGTTAGACATTTCGGCAGTAGATTGCTGAATATGCTGCCTGAACACATGCCAGTTTTGATAGCCTAGAAAACAAGTCAGTGCGTTTAATGTGGTGCGTGTTGGAGTGGATTCATACCTCACCCGGCCCCAGAGGCGTTTCAAAGTACTCACACTCAAATGCACTTTTGTTTCTGCCCTAATGAGATCGCTCAGTTTTTCAAAGTCATCTGTTGCCCAGTCTTCGCCACTTCCCCAGGCCAATTTCTGCTCGATTAATTTAAGGCAAATAGCGAGCTCCTTATTTTTTGCATGCAATGTCAATTGGTTTATTTTCAAGTAATTATTGATATGAACAAAATTGAACCTCTATTGATCAAGATTGAACGGTGACGTGCTGCCATTTTTCCCGACATTAGCTGTGCTTACAAGTCATCTCTTTCATTTTATTAGGTTCGTTACCTTGATTATAGTAAAAATAGCAAAATTCTGGCATAGCAAATCTGCAACAATAACCTAATATAAAGTTAATAATCAAAATACAATTAAAGCAACATGAAAAATTTCTGGTTTATTTATCTGATTACATTTATTCATACTATCTGTCAAGCACAGATCACCCTCCCTCCTGACGGAAACAAAAAGGCTTCCGTCAGTGAAAACATAGGAATCACTAACGTTAAGGTAGATTATTCCAGACCCGGTGTCAATGGTCGAGAAGGCAAAATATGGGGTAATTTGGTTCATTATGGTTTTGAGGATCTGCACTATGGAACCAGCAAAGCAGCGCCATGGCGAGCAGGTGCAAATGAAAACACGACGATAGCATTCAGCACGGATGTTTTTATCGAGGACAAGGCCATTCCGGCAGGCAAATACGGATTTTTCATTGCGATGGGGCCAGATCAAGCGACTTTGATCTTTTCAAGGGTGAATTCAGCCTGGGGCAGCTTTTACTACGATCCTAAAGATGACGCCTTGAGGGTCGAGGTACCTATTGAGCATTTACCCTATACGGTAGAACGCTTGAAATATGAATTTGAGCGGCAAACTGAAAACGCAGCTATCCTTTCTTTGCAATGGGAAAAAGTAAAAGTCCCGTTCAAAATTACTGTCGATCTGCACAAAATCCAGGTCGAATCTTTTAGAAGGGAGTTCAATTCGGGGATTTTCTATCGATATTGGCAGAATATGCAAATGGCGGCAAACTATTGTTTGATCAACAATGTCAATCTTGAAGAAGCCTTAAGCTGGGCAGAGCGTTCGATCAATACTTATTTTGGCGAGTCCAACTTTCAGACGTTGTCTACATACGCTGGGTTGTTAAGAAAATTTGATCGTAATGTGGAGGCAGATTCGCTTATGAAAGAGGCCATCCCTATGGCCACTTCTGTGCAACTGGTGATGTATGGAAGTGGACTAAACAAAATGAAAGAACATCAGCAAGCATTTGACATCTTCAAGCGTAATCTGAATTTACATCCAGAAGATGATTATGCTCACCTGGGGATGGTTATGGGCTTTTACTTTCTAGGTAAAAAAGACGAGGCAATAAGAACAGCGGAAGAGGGCATCAAACAAAGCGATGACCCCCAATGGAAAAATCGATTTGAATCGTTGGCTTCCGATCTGAAAGCCGATAAAAAAGTCTTCAACTAACAAATGATGCCTGTCAGTTTTCACGTGAAGGTTTCTGGAAAGCGCTTGTGCAGTAACAAAATTTTAATAGTAATCTAATCCATATTATTATGAATCGGTCTCTGATCTCGGTATCTTTGTATATGTTACCCGGACGAGACAAACTTGCGCAGCGGTTTCTTGCTGTCATGAAGATTACCCATCGAAACAGGATGCTAAATACGGTAATTAGCAATGGTTTTAATTCATTGCAACAAGCGCTCATTCATTACAAAAAAAATGGGAATGAAGATATGTGTAATAATATATCGAGCGCCTTAGAATACGAAAATGATATTCATAGGGTCAATAATTCTATATATATGTAAATTTCATCTAGTCTCACCATAACGGTGGGACTTTTGTTTTCGACTTCCTCGATAAAAGTATTAGCTTTTTTATAAAAAAGGACGCTATTTTCTTATCGTAAAAGTCTATGTTTGCAAATTATGTGCTTAAAATAAAACGGGACAAAAAGTTTATAAAACCATTTTGTCCCGCCAAGGGTGGAATACCGGGCTCGAACCGGCGACCTCCTGAACCACAATCAGGCGCTCTAACCAACTGAGCTAAAACCACCGTTTTTTAGTGAGGCAAAGATATATAATATCTTAACACGTCGCAAATATTTTTTTATCAATTTTTATGGTTTTGTTTTTTAGTAATTTAGCCATATACCCTTATACGGTATATTTTAACCACAAGAAAAACGAAATGGACTGGAAATCAGCACTGAGAGATTTTACACAGTATTTACGCCTAGAACGATCTTTAGCAAAAAATTCTATTGAGGCGTATGTTCGTGATGTAGAGAAGTTAGCACAGCACGCCACATACGGCGTTCTGAAGGGTCCGCTGGATATCAGTACACAAGATATCCGTGATTTTCTGGCATGGGTCAACGCTTTGGGGATGACAGCCCACTCCCAGGCCAGAATATTATCGGGCATCAAAGCTTTTTACCAATATCTAATGATAGAAGGCACGATAAACAACAGTCCTGCAGCGCTAATTGAAGCACCGAGGTTGACCAGAAAATTACCAGACACCTTAAACATTCCAGAAATTGATGCATTGATTGCCGCTATAGACCTATCTACACCAGAAGGTATTAGAAATAAAGCCATACTCGAACTATTATATAGTTGCGGACTTCGGGTAAGTGAATTAACTAACCTGAAGATATCTAATTTGTTTTTAGATATTGAGTTTATAAAAGTTACTGGAAAAGGAAATAAAGAACGTTTAATACCTATTGGAAAAACCGCTGTCAAGCATCTTAAAATTTACTTACAACATACGAGAAAAGTTTTCCCAAAAAAAGTAGGAATGGAAGATTATGTTTTTCTCAACCGAAGAGGTTTGCCGCTATCGCGTGTTATGGTTTTTATCGTGATCAAAGATCTGGCGGCAAAAATAGGTCTAAAGAAAAAAATTAGTCCGCACACTTTCCGACACTCATTTGCCACACACCTCATCGAAGGGGGTGCAGATTTACGAGCGGTACAAGATATGTTAGGCCACGAAAGCATCAGTACAACAGAAATATACACTCACCTTGATCGTGATTACTTGCGTTCGGTGATGATCGATTTTCACCCCAGAGCTTAATATTCACAGCAATATTACTTGCAATGCAGATGCATTTATCCTACCTTTGCAGTAAAATTAGGTGAAACGCGATACTTATGCCTATCAAAGCAAACATATTTAAGCTTTTAGCCATATGCCTGATTGCAACGTTTAGTTACATTCAGAGTGTACAGCTTATGCATGCATATCACCACCAAGATGATCTATTAACTCATCAAGCAGAAACGCATTTCACCGTAAAAAAAGACGTTAACTGCCAAGTTTGTGATTACATTTTAGTAAAACAAGCACAGCAATTACCTGCAGGGATTTTTACGCTTAGCGAAGTTTTTAGAAGTAAACCTATACTTCTTCAGAGACTTGATCTAGCGACGCCTTGCGAAATAACATTGTCCAACGACCTGAACAAAGGTCCTCCTTTCGTCTAAATCTTTTCCGTTTGTTGTCTTCCGTTGGGAAACGATACTTATACCGTTAACTAATATTGGTTAGAGTATGTTTACGATGTCAAGGCTTCAAGTTGCAGATGTTTTTACAAGGTAGATACATCTTAGTGTTGTGGTAGATCATACCCAACACACTCAAAACCACTAACAATATGCGAATTAAAGAACAGCTGACTCTGTTTTTATTGCTTTTGTGCTTACAATATGTTTGTGCTCAAAGCGATGAATGTAATTTTATGATTAACGGACGTATTACCGACCACGACACCAAGTTACCCGTAGCTGGCGTATCCATTACAGTTACGCCGGGCAACTTGTCTGCGAAGACGGATGGTCACGGGTATTATCGTATACAATCACTATGTGAGGGAAATTACACACTTACCTTTAAGAGTTTAGGATTTACAGATATTGCCAAGCAAATCGTTCTGCAAAAGAGCACAACACTCAATATAGAAATGGAACATGGCGATATCCTGCTTCATGACGTGGAAGTTATCGGGCATGCACCAATAGCAAAATCCACTGCTAAAGTGGCTACATTGGAAGCGGAACAGCTAGAACAGAGTAGAGGAAGCACATTGGCTCAAGCGTTATCCAAAATAGCCGGAGTAAGTATGCTCACCACTGGCAGTACAATAGCTAAACCGGTAATTAATGGCATGCACAGTAACCGCGTACTCATACTTAATAACGGTGTACGTTTAGAAGGTCAGCAATGGGGAACCGAACATGCTCCTGAAATTGACCCTTACGTTGCCAAAACGCTTAGTGTGATAAAAGGAGCAGAGGGTGTGAGATATGGTGCGGATGCATTGGGAGGAATCATTTTAGCCACCCCCGCCCCCCTTCCTATTGACCGCCCGATAAGTGGGGAGCTAAATCTAGTTGGCGCCTCTAATGGCCAGATGGGAAACTTTTCGGGAATGCTCGAAGGAAACATAAAATCACTAAAAGGTTTAGCTTGGAGAGCCCAGGGGTCTTATAAGAAGGCTGGAAATATTAAAAGCCCTGATTATTTCATTAATAATACGGGAGTAACGGAAAGTAATTTCTCAGCTGCTTTGGGTTATAATGCCTCATGGGGTAAAATTGACGCGTATTTTAGCCATTTTAACACCGAAATAGGCATCTATCAGGGATCGCATATAGGTACGGCAAGTGATATCTACGAACGTATACAAGTTGGCCGGCCAATAGATGATGGTTCTTTTACCTATACTATTGAGAATCCACGACAGAAAATTATCCATGACCTCGCTAAACTTAAGCTGCATAAGGATTTCGATAATGGCGCCTCTCTGGATATACAATATGCCTTTCAGAAAAATCATCGGAGAGAGTATGACATACGTTTATTCGAATCGCCAACAACGCCGTCATTAGACTTGACATTAACGACACAGACACTTGATGTCTCCTATGATCATCTCAAGAAAAATCACTGGCGTACCATAATTGGCGCAAACGGGATCATGCAAGTGAACAATAACAAACCTGGAACGGGTACTACTCCACTCATACCTAACTACGATAGCTACACCCTGGGCGTGTACGGAATTGAGCGCTATATTGGTAATAACTATGAGTTGGAGGCAGGGGTCCGCTACGATTATAAATATTTTGATGCTGCTGGATATCGGTACGATTATCAACATCCAAATCCCGATGGCTCCCTCAATCACGTTTTGTATACCGGAAATAGAAATTTCAACAACGTATCGGGGTCATTAGGTGCCGTATGGCACATTAATAATCAGTTGAGCTTACGTTCAAATGCTGGTTTGGCCTGGCGTGCTCCAGCTGCCAATGAGCTTTTTAGCGATGGTGTACACCACGGAGCTGCGCTATATGAAATAGGTGATCCGGATCTAAAAAGTGAACAAGGATATAAATGGGTAAATTCCGCGACTTACTCGTCAGACAAATGGCATCTAAACCTAGATGTTTATGCGCAATTCGTGAACAATTACATCTATGCTACGCCTGATCCTGACAGTGTACGTCAAACTATCAGAGGTACTTTCCCAGTTTTCATTTATGAGCAAAAAGACGCTCGGTTCTGGGGAATAGACTTTGACGGCTCCTATAAAATATTAAAAGCACTAACCTATAACATGAATGTAGCCATCGTGAGAGCCAAAAATTCAACAGATAATATTTACCTGCCCTATATTCCGGCAGACCGTTTAGAACATAACCTGCGCTGGGATATTAACCTGCATAACGGCAGCAATTGGAATGCTCCCTATCTTCAAGTAGGCCATCGCTTTGTTGCCAGGCAAACCCGCTATGAACCTAATAGCGATTACGCAGCTCCTCCTCCATCCTATAACCTGATCAACCTAATGGCAGGCGTTAAATACAAATTGGGAGGGCAGACCTTTAGTTTCCATGCATCTGTTGACAATCTTACAAACAAACTTTATAAAGACTACATGAATAGGTTTAGGTATTATACCCATGAAATGGGCCGAAACATCACATTACGACTACAATATAACTTTTAACATAAATAATACGATCATGAACACATTAAAAATTTACTCATTGCTTGCATTTTTATCTGTTGGGACGTTGACTTTTTCCTCATGTTCCAAAGATGATCCCCAACCGGAAGTTGATCAGGAAGAAATTTCCAATGCGCAGATTACGTTTACTGAGGTAGAACGTGAATTACATGGCGATCATTATCACTACCATGACGTTCCTGATGGATTTACGGAAACAATTACTTTTGATGGAAGTTTTGTTCCAAGTACCGATCATTTTGACCTGGAAGAAGGAAAGACTTATAAAATGGAGGTTGCGACCTATAACTTTCAAGGGCAGGAATCACAACAAGTATATATTGAGCGTGCAGACATACACCAAGCCGGTATCTTCGGATTTACGGGAAATGACGAAAATAACCGCTTCGACTTAACAGAACATATGGAATTCGACTATGGAGATGCCGAAAATGCACGCGTAGGTATTACAGGTTATATAACCGTGACTGAACACTCGGATTCATTTAATTTTCAATACCGCCTTTTTCACCTGCAAACTGGCGCAAAAGAAGGACTTACAGCAGACGATTGGAATGATTTCAGCAAATTAAGCAATGCCGGAAGCACAGATATATCGTTGGTTATACCTATGCATTTTGTACATGGGGGTGATGATCACGATCATGATCATTAAAACATCAGTAAAAATATTTTATTTAAACGTCTGATTTACAAATAAAACCGCTCTTATTGGGCGGTTTTTTACATAAAAAGAGTCGGATACAAGTACCCGACTCTACATCTACCTATGAAAAACATGCCTTAAGCAAGGCACTACAAAAATAACGCATTATATTTACAACACAAATAAAAACTTACGTTATCGCGAAAATAATTTTACATAGGATTGGTTTTCTTAATAGTGAATTTTATGTTAGGTTTGCAAATAGATAAATTATCCGTTAAAAATGAGTCTTAGTTTATTAGAGGAATACATCGAATCTGGAAATGCGGCAGCGATAGACAACCTGTTACATACCAATCCTGCCCTATGCCAGCAAAAAACCAGTCATGAGATATCCCCACTTTTGCTTGCCTGTTATTATAACAAGCATCAGATTGTCAAAATTATTTTGCAACATACGCAGGAAATAACAATTTACGAAGCTGCCGCCGCTGGATTAACGGACGTTGTCAGTGAGCTGTTGGAAGAGTCGCCATCATTATTAAATGCCTTTTCTGAACATGGCTTCACCCCACTCGGCATGGCAACACATTTTGGAAACGCAGAGATTGTAAGATACTTATTGCTGAAAGGTGCAGATGTGAACCTTCCCTCGCAGAATGGTTATAATGTATATCCACTTCATGCAGCCATAGGATCCAATTTTGATGAAATAGCTAAAATGTTGGTAGAGGGAGGAGCTGAAGTGAATGTGTTGCAATCATCGAGAACCACTCCATTACATGCAGCCGCACAAAATGGAAATATAGAAATGCTTATCCTTCTACTGGAAAATGGCGCCAGGATCGATATCAAAAACGATTTTGGAAAAACCGCTGCTGACCTTGCTGCTGAGAAAGGGTTTACAGAAATTTCAAAAATACTGCGTTAAATTGACAGTAAAACTTAAAAATCCCACAACCGATGCCGCATACGTTTAACGAAATTACGTATATCTAACACAATTCCTGCCAATAAATAAAAAATGATAGGAAACCCTACGGCAAGAAAAGACGAGTAAATAAAGAACAACCTAATCTTAGAAATAGAAACACCTAGTTTCTCTCCGAGATATGCACATACACCAAACGAGCGTTGTTCAAAAAAAATCATGACACGTTGTATCATAGCATTCTATTTTGTTTAAATATCTGCAAGCCTATACCACAATCCAAACATTTATTGATACTACAGTATGACTGCTTTAACTGTAACAGAGCCTGTGAATCCGCCGCTGATCTGACCTTTATGCCCAATGACTTGTACTTACTAATAACGTCATTGCGCTCCGGATTTAACTGCTCTAAAAAGCTAATCGCACGGTAAATATACGCCTCTTTTCCAATATATTTACCATAGCTAAATAAAATTGTTACCATTGTGTTCAAAATGATATTGTCAATGGAAGCTGCTCCTAACCTTAAACTGTGTTTTTTTGCAGGTACATCAAACCTATAATGTTCCGCCCAATATTCGTTAACATGGAGATTTGCAAACAGCTGTCTCAATTCCTGAAGGCTCTGTGCGGCGATGATTTGAGAAAAAAAACTACCCAACTTTATACATATTGCTGCAAATTGTGCTAAGCGAAGGGATGGGAAATTACCAGGTCGCATCCTCAAAAATTTCCAGGCGGATATATCCATGGGTTTTAATCCATATTGTTTGCGATAATACAGATAAGTTCTCCGCAGCTTATTTGGATAATCGTCTATAAATATTTGCTGTTGCAACATCCCCGCCTGACCAAAAACCAGGGCCTCTAGTACCTGAGCATTATCCCTATATTTCATCACTAAATTATACGGCAAACTTACTGCGAGATGTTCAAAAGGCAGCGCATTGACTTTAAAACCAAAACTTTTTGCCAATAAAATATAGGTTACGTCGTCCCAGCTGCCCTTGCTTGCCTTTAAAACAGTAGCTGTCGATTGCTGCTTAACTATCAACCGCTCGATGAGTAATCTTTCTAACCAATGCGATATATTAAACGTATTGACTACGGAAATTTGTGAAGCACAGGGAATCCACTCACAGCTTTCCACCATTACACGGTATCCATCAAGTAAAGATTGATCGATAAAGCCCTTCAACTCAAAAGTTTCTGGTGTAGTACCATCTTGTAATCGGATGGGCATGTCGGCTTCATACACCACATGCAAGATAACATTATTGTATGCGGCATTTACATGATGCTTATGCCTGTACCAATCAGAAGCTTTAATATGTATTTCTATATTTCCTACCCATTCTATTCCCTCCATTATAATCCGGGCTTCTTCGAAATCTGGTCCGGCATGCTCATTGTACTTTCCTACGGAGCGTATTTGCAGGCTTTTGCCTTTTTTTGTAATAAGTGTAGAACAGTTAAATAACCCATATTTCCATATATACTGTAATACGTCTTCAGATAACTTCATCTATTTAGGGCTGTGGTTTTCCTAAATAAAGATAGTTGATTGATGAATTTAAAGTAAAACCATTCTGTTCATTTTATCTAGGCTTAACTTTCCCATTAACAAATCTATTTACCAACATAGCAGCTGGGGTATCACCAGTAGCATTAAGTACTGTTGCCATCGGATCAACTAACGTACCAATGATCATTACAGCGGGTATGGCTTCAATAGGTAAGTCGTAAGCAGAAATCATCAGCATTTCCCCGATATACCCCCCATTGGGGATTCCACCAGCAACGATACTTACTAATATAGTTAGGGCTACGGCTACAATAAGTGTATTAGGTTCCATAAACGGTCTGCCGATAAGAGAAAACGCAACAGCTATCTTGATAATGGAAGAGATGGAAGAGCCATCTTTATGTAAGGAAGCTCCCAGCGGGACCACGACATTAGCTATCGACTCTGGAACGCCGATACGCTTACAAGCATCTAAATTAGGCGGTATCACCGCAATACTGCTACAGGTACTTACAGCAGTGATCGATGGCAAAATGTTATTTTTCCAAAACAATCTGACGCCTCTTTTACCCTGAGCCAGCAAGGCATAAAGTGAAAAAAAGACCAAGAAATAAAAAAGGCCTAATAAGTAGTAAATACCTAAGGGTTTCGCGTAGATACCGAACAACTGGGGGCCAACAGTGCCTACCTGATATGCAAAATAAGCACCTAAACCAATAGGTGCAGCCTTCATGATATAAATAAGAAGGATTTTCATTACTTCATTGCCTGCATATAGAAATTTTCTAAAAGGCTCGCCTGCCGCACCCGAACGCAGAGATGCAATGCCCACTAAGAAGGAGAAAATAATAAAAGCCAACATATGTTCGCGTGAAAGCAACTGACTGAACTCACTCACCGTTAAAAAATCAACGGCTCTTTCTCCCCAATCTTTACCGTCACCTTCATCTAGTACAAAATCGGCCACCTCTCTGCTACCAATCTGGTTGTTCAATGGAAAAACCCATAATGCGATGATGGTGACAATTGCTGCGATAATAACTGTCGATACGAACACTGCCAACATCACAGAAAGTATTTTGCCCAGCTTTTGCGATTGGTCAATATTAGCCACGGCCGAAGCTATTGCAAAAAATATAAGCGGAATTACAGCCGTAAATAGAAGGTTGAGAAAGATGTCACCAATAGGTTTAAGATGAGCTACCCAGTCTCGGGCAAACAAGCCTACAAGGCTTCCCACAAAAATCCCTGCCAATAACAGCAATAAATTACTGTAGTTTTTTAAAAAACCATTACTCTTTGCATTCATGCTAAATACTAAAGTAATGGTTTTTTTATATTATAATACGTTAATATTAAGAAAATTTACTTTTAAGCGCGGCAAGTTTTGCTGCCATATCTGTTTCTGACTGCCGTTTATCATTTTTGAAGTTACTTCGACGACGATCTTTCGTTGGAGCGGACTTTTCTGCTGCTTTCATACTTAGCGAAATTCGATTTCTGGCAACGTCAACTTCTACCACTGTCACTTCAACAGGCTGATGTACTTTTACAACTTCATTAGCGTCCTTAATAAAACGATTTGCCAGTTGGCTTAAATGAACCAAGCCGTCTTGATGAACACCAATATCCACAAAAGCTCCGAAGTTAGTAATATTCGTTACGATTCCCGGTAACTTCATCCCAACCTTAAGGTCACTTACGCTATTTACACCTTCTGTAAACGAGAAAGCTTCAAACTTTTCACGCGGGTCAAGTCCAGGTTTTGCAAGTTCACTCATAATATCATTCAAAGTGGGTAGCCCGATCTCCTCGCTTACATATTTGCCTAAAGGGATACGCTTTCGAAGTTTTTCATCTTTTAATAAATCGGTTACATTTTGTCCTAAATCAGCTGCCATTTTCTCTACTACATCATAACGCTCTGGGTGCACGGCACTAGCATCTAATGGGTTTTCCGCACCTCTTATACGCAAAAATCCGGCCGCCTGTTCAAATGCCTTTTCACCTAAACGTGGTACTTTTTTTAGATCTGAACGTCGCCTAAAGGCACCATGCTGATTACGGTATTCAACAATACCCTGTGCCAATGCTGGACCTAAGCCTGAAACATAAGCCAATAGCTGTTTCGACGCCGTATTCAATTCAACTCCTACCGCATTCACGCAACTTACCACGGTATCTGCAAGTGATGCCTGCAATTTGGACTGATCGACATCATGTTGGTATTGCCCCACTCCAATTGATTTAGGATCGATTTTAACGAGTTCGGCCAGAGGGTCCATCAAGCGCCTACCTATGGACACGGCTCCTCGTACAGTGATATCATAGTTAGGGAACTCTTCGCGCGCGGCATCCGAAGCGGAATATATGGAAGCTCCGCTTTCATTGACCATTACTATTATAGGATCGCCCAAATGAAGCTTCCTTATAAAATCTTCTGTCTCTCTACCTGCAGTACCATTACCAATAGCAATAGCTTCTATCGCATATTTATCACATAATTGCTTCAACTCATGAGCAGCCTCTTGTGACTTTGCAGCACCATTATGAGGATATATTGTATTATTTATCAATAACTTACCCTGCTCATCTAAACAAACTAATTTACAGCCTGTTCTAAATCCTGGATCTATTGCCATTATTCGTTTACTGCCTAATGGAGCTGCTAATAAGAGTTGGCGGGCATTCTCTGCAAAAACACGGATAGCTTCTTCGTCGGCACGTTTACGTGTCAATAAACGTACTTCGGTTTCCATGGATGGTTTCAATAGTCTTTTAAAACTATCCTGAATCGCTAAGCTTACCTGAGCCGATGTCTGATTACTCGCTATTACAAAACGACGATCTATAATAGCAATAGCCTCATCTTCGGGCACATCTATATCTAAATACAGTAACTGTTCTTTCTCACCACGTCTCATAGCGAGAACACGATGGGATGGAGCTGTTTTCAACGGTTCAGACCACTCGTAGTAATCCTTATACTTAATGGCCTCCTCCTCTTTTCCAGGAACAACACGTGACGAAAAAACACCTTGTTCCAAGAAAAGGTTACGTATTTGAGCTCTTGTATCTGCATGTTCGGCGATCTGTTCCGCTACTATATCACGCGCCCCGGCAAGCGCTTCCTCCACAGAAGACACGCCCTTTTCCTCACTGATAAAACGAGTTGCCTCCACTTCCAGTTCGAGAGAATTTTGCTGCATAATTACCGTAGCGAGCGGCTCCAGACCTTTGTCACGAGCTACTGAAGCTCTTGTTTTCCGTTTTGGCTTAAATGGCAGGTAAATATCCTCTAACACAGCCATTGTTTCTGCTTCGTTGAGCTTAAGCTGTAACTCAGGACTAAGTTTGCCCAATTCAGTTAGTGATTTAACAATTGCGTCCCGTCTTTTATCTAGTTCTCGCAATTGGGCCACCCTATCGCGGATCCCCGATACTGCCACCTCATCGAGGCTACCGGTAAGCTCTTTTCTATAACGGGAAATAAAAGGTACGGTTGCACCTTCGTCCAACAAGGCAATGGTAGTACGCACTTGCCTTTCACTGATCGATAACTGCTGCGCTATCTGTTGTTCATGTGTTAACATAAGCTAATAATATATCTCTGATTACTCCACCTGGAGAACTGGCCAGGGAAACGTTTTATGGGGAACGGAATTGGATTATTTTGTTCAAAGAAGCAAGAAACACGTAATTGCAAAGAAAATTGAAATGGATTGTTAACGTCTCCTTAGAAGGGTTGTTATTATGATTTTTCCGGAGCATCTGCCTCCGCTGAGCCTGTATCGGTTCCATCAGTATTTGTTGAGTGTGCAGTTTCCACAGTATTTGCATCTTCTTCAGTAAGGTCTTTTTTTTCTGAATCTTGCGTAGTAGAACCGTCGCTATAGTAATTACTCTGGCTTCCGTAATATTCGGGTTGCCTATGCCCGCCATCACTATAATCATCTGCTGTAGATGCTGTCTGATCTGGTTTAGGTGTTTTCTTTTCCTCCTGTGTTTTTACGGGCTCTGATACATCCAAATCTTTACCAAAATTATTGATCTGATCGTTGATATCCTGTTTGATAGACTCCGAAGCATCTTTAAATTCGCGCAGACCTCTACCTAAACCTCTTGCTAACTCAGGTAGTTTTCTACCGCCAAATAAGAACAACGCCACCAAGAGGATCAGCATCATCTCAGACCCACCTATATTTAAAAATAACAATACAGAACTTAACATCTTCTTTATCTTTCTATATCAACAAACTTAGACAAAATTGATTGTATATACAAGTTTGCACATGCAAGCAATTATATCTCATCGCACGCAAACAAGTCGCCAAAGCTATTAATTTTTATCGAAATAAAGGGGATCATGATAAAAACTTAGATAAAAAAGCTTTTATATACCTTTTTTTTGCAAATTGTATATAAAAGCTTTTTATTGATCTCACATCAGCCTTTGAGAGATAATTTCTTTAGATAAAATCTAATCGATGAAGATAGAAAGGGCACCGTGTTAAACTTCCCGGTCTATTTCCCAATTTTCCAGATAATCTGCCACTCTTCGTACAAACATTCCCCCTAAGGCTCCGTCTACAACACGATGGTCGTATGACAAAGACAAGAACATCATATGCCGTATACCAATCATATCGCCCGAAGGTGTTTCAATAACAGCTGGTTTCTTAGTAATTGTTCCTACAGCCAGAATAGCTACCTGAGGTTGATTGATAATAGGCGTACCCATTACGTTACCAAAAGACCCTATATTAGTTACTGTGAACGTCCCTCCCTGCGTGTCATCAGGTTTTAATTGATTTTTACGTGCTCTATTTGCCAAGTCATTCACCGCCTTAGTGAGGCCGATTAGGCTTAGCTGTTTCGCATTTTTAATAACCGGAACAATGAGATTGCCGTTAGGTAAAGCTGTTGCCATACCGATGTTGATATCGTGTTTCTTAATGATTTGTGTACCTTTTACCGATACATTAACCATCGGAAAATCTTTTAAGGCCTTTACCACGGCTTCTATAAAGATAGGAGTAAACGTCAATTTTTCGTTTTCTCTTTTCTGAAAATCATCTTTTATATTATTTCGCCAGCGTACGATGTTGGTAACATCAGCTTCTACAAAAGAGCAAACATGTGGTGCAATTTGTACGCTATGAACCATATGTTCGGCTATCAGGCGCCGCATTCTATCCATTTCAATGATTTCATCTTTTCCGGAAACCACCGTAACCGGTTGTTCTGAAACCCGCTCTACAATCCCTTTTGGTTTCATTTCTTTACCCGCTCCCCTGTCTGCAAGGTAATCCATCAAATCTTGTTTGGTAACCCTTCCTTCAAGTCCAGTTCCCTGTATCGTTTCCAGCTGATCTGCCGAAATACCTTCCTCCGCCGCTATACTTTTCACAAGTGGGGAATAGAATCTACCTGTGCCCTCAGAAGAATCGTTTTCTTCGTGGTTTGAGGAAAATTTATGTTCTTCCAAACGATCTACGCCCGGAATTTGATGATCCTCAAGCGGCAAGTCGACATTTTCAATGGTAGCGGCAGTAACGTCTGTAAGATCTGCCTCCGTCATATTTTGGGCTTCCACCTCCAAAACGGCAAGCACCTCACCAACTTGAACTACCGCGTCTTTGTCAAAACGTTGCTCTACAAGTTTTCCCGCTACAGGTGATGGCACTTCCGAATCCACTTTATCTGTTGCTATCTCCACTATTGTATCATCTACTTCTACCATGTCTCCCGGTTGTTTAACCCAATTAACTATGGTCGCTTCTGATACACTTTCCCCCATCGAGGGGAGAAGTAATTTATATTTTGCCATACTATCTTTATCTTTTCTAAGTTGATTAAGAGCGATGTAAGTTACAATAATATCTAAAAAAATAAAAAAAACCGAACAATATTTGCTTACAACCAACAAACACCAACAACATTCTACGTCTGGCCCGTCAACATATTATACCGGCTTACTTCATTGTATACCTTGCTCTGTCTTAAGTAAATTGAGTAACATAATCAACGCGTTGGCTGCGGCACGTTCTATATTTGGTATTCGTACATTACCAAAACTAAATTTCCGTGTAATCACCTTACCTCTACCAGCCACAGCAATCCAAACGGTGCCCACGGGTTTTTCTGAAGTTCCACCCTCAGGACCAGCAATACCGGTAACAGCGATACTATAATCGGTAGCATACCTTTGCTTGGCTCCATTCACCATTTCTACTGCTACTTCCTCACTTACTGCTCCATATTTTATCAACGTTTCTTCCCGAACCCCTAACATACTAACTTTTAACTGATTACTATAGGTAACGGCCCCTCCCATAAAAACAGTACTACTGCCCGCATAACTTGTGAGTACATGCGAAATATATCCACCTGTACAACTCTCGGCTGTAGACAATGTCAGCCGCCTGTCTTTCATAATAAGAAGGACTGTTTCCTCCAAAGTAGCATCCCCATACCCGACAACAAACGTGGGTATTTTTTCTACAAGCTTGCCCATATATTGATGAACCTCTTCTTGCAATATTTCGAGCTGCTTTCCCATAGCTGATAACCGCAATCTAACCTGCCCATATTTTGGAAGGTAAGCCAAGTGTATATGCTCTGGAAGGTTGTCTTCCACAGATTTTATTTTCTCCGCCAAAAAAGATTCGCCAATACCTGCCGTAAGTAGTGTTTCATGTACGATAGCTTTTCTTTCAGGAAGAACCTTCAATCTTGGCAATACCTCCTCTTTCATTAGAAACTTCATTTCATTAGGAACCCCCGGCATAATCACGTAAATCTTCCCTTCCTTTTCAATCCACATCCCTGGCGCAGTACCTGTTTCATTATGGAGTACCGTAGCATTTGCCAAAACGTCAGCTTGTTTTCTATTTACATCCAGCATTGGTCTATTAAACTTGCTAAAAATAGTTTCCACATGTTTCAGCACCTGCTCATCCCTGTATAAGGTAGTATTAAAATATTCGGCCAAGGTTTGTTTCGTCACATCATCTTTGGTTGGACCTAACCCCCCTGTACAAAAAATAATATCGGCCCTGACCGACGCCGCATCCAAGGCTTCTTTAATAACTGTAGAACGATCCGCTACGGAAGATATCTGTACAAGCTCGATTCCAATAGCGTTCAACTGTCTTGCAATCCAAGCAGAATTGGTATCAACGATCTGTCCAATCAATATCTCATCCCCTATAGTTATTATTTCTGTAGTCATGAAGCAAAGTAAATATTAAAATTTTAAGGCACAAGTATCCCGATTCAACCGCATTATTTCAGAAAAACTGATGCTCAAAAATAAATAAAAAGGCAGTAACAGCAAGCTGATGTTCTGTATCTTATTACCAATGCCTGCCTAAAAGCTATTATAATAGTCGTTACGTTTTGTAAGCTTAAGATCTTGTAAAATAGACGCTTTTACCCTAATATTGAAAGTGTAACTTCTATAAGTTCCAAATGGTATCCAACCAAAGGACATATCCCAACAATGCAGGTCTCTATAAATATTAAACTGCGTCAAACTCATTTTCTTTAATTGAAAATCATAACCTGTATTGTATTGTATCTTCCATTTTGGAGTAATAGAAAAATCACCATGGATATTGATTGTGCTGGTTATTCGTGTATCTGCAAATTGTTTGCTATACTGAAAAGCAAAAGAAGCTGCGACATTCCATGGAATATTAAAATCCACAAAGGCATTCGGATCTGAACTGATACGGGCCAACTCCTGTTGCTGTTCAGGAGTCATATTGGTTTTGTTCTGGTCTAGCTCATTCAAATTCTCATTACGACTTTTGGCAGCCGCTGGATTAAAGCTGAAATCTGCTGACAGACCAAAATTTGTTAAGCGAGCGAGCTGTCCACCCTTTATGGCATATTCGTTAACACGCCTGTAGCTGGGTGTAGCACTACCTGGGGCATTCACCTGTTCAAATCGGTACGGATCAAATGTTCCATTAAAGTTAAGTCCCAATTTTTGGTCGAACAGAGCCGTCCGGCCTGAAAAGCTAATATTGGAAAGTTTAAAAGAGTCTGCCACAAAATTATAGTTTCCACTAAAGGTAAGCCCTTGTAAAATCTGCACTTTCTTAAAACCGGTCCCGGTGGTATCGTCTGCACTCCTCACTTTGGCCTCTACGTTATTATCAATTGAAAAACCTATTCCCATGGAACGGCCAGCGCCCGGTGTACCGTAAATAGCGTTTTGGAAAATAGAATATTTAACCGGTCTGCCCTGATTATCTAAAACCTGGCTTCCGTCAGCATAAAGTTGTTCACGATAGAAACCAAAACTGCTTTCCGAAAAATCAGGCCGATAATTGAAATTTACGGAAGGGGTAATGACATGTCGCAGGGCCGCTAATTTCCCCTTGAAATTTTTCTGCCCATACACTTTGGTAGAAAAGCCACTGGAAAAGCTATAATCGTAAGCCCTATTAAATCCCTGTAAAGTATCAATTACCTCCTCAAATCCTCTGGGCACATTATCAAAACGTTTTCGTATAGATTGAAAGTACCATCTTTCTGTATAATTAACGCTGGTATTGAATTGAAAATACTGCAATACATTTAATGATAAACTGACCGGAACATTATGCTGAATACCATTTTGTAGTTTTTTCAGGGTCTCACTACTAAACAATTCACTTTCGGTAGAGTTCAATGAATTTTTCCCTTGCATACTATACCCCATAGTTATGCGCTGGTACCACTTCTGATCGCCCACCCTATCTTTAGTATCAAAAGGGTTAAAGGTCGCGACGTTAAGATTGAAGGTTGGAAGCTCCAAGTTAATCTGCCCGGTAGAAATATCCTGTCGATGACTCAAGCTTGAAGTAAAATTCACCTTACCATCTGCAAATGTTTTGCCGTAGGCTATACTTGACGACATATTGTTACGTGTAAGCTGATTGTAATCATAAGAGCCACTGGCAGCGGTATTGGAGTAAAAAGAGCCGGTTCCTACATTCACCTGAGCACTAAAAGTTGTTCCGGGATTAGCTTCTTGTCTCTGCGAGTGATTCCATGTGATATTAAAGTCTCGTGCCCGAGAGAAACCAGGTGTGTTTTCCTCTCCGCTCTTGGTATAAGCATAGCGTAAACTGAAGCCCCCATCATACTTATAATTCTTTTTATAACGTACCCTAGCACTACTTTCCCAAGATCCCTTGGAATAAAGATTTGCCCGTAACTCGGCATCCCAATAATCATTAAGCCCTATATAATAACCGGCGTCGCGCATAAAGAAACCTCTCGTAAAATCTTCTCCGAAAGTTGGAAACAATATGCCCGACTGCCTCTTATTCGTTTTTGGAAAAAATCCAAAGGGAATCATAACAAAGCGCAAAGGCACTTCTTCTACAACCATATATGCACTTTTGGAAACCACTTGATTTTCTGTTAAGATGACACGGCTCATCTGGATACCGAAATGTGTATGCGGAAAAGGGAGATTACATGTACTATAAAAGCCGTGTCGAATAAATTGCTCGTTATATTCGTTCTTTTTTATTTCCCGAGCTTGGATGGAGGCACCATCCATCTCCGTAAACACACCATAGGTTTTTCCTTTTTTACTATCGAAATTAAATAATAGCGAATCGACAGTTACCGGAGGGTCTGTTGCTGTTTTAAATATCGGTCGTCCTCGATATCGACCGTTATGATCTATCAGCCCACTGGCAAACATGGTACGTGTACTATTATCTATACGAATATAATCAGCTGTAAGTTCCATATCTTCGTACTTAATCTTGGCATTTCCGTATAAGTGCAGCTGATTATTTCGGCGATCGGTAATGGTAGAATCCTCGGCATTACTTAAAACCATGGAAGATATTCCGTCAGCATTACCGCTGTCCTGTTTTAAGGAATCTCCATCTAAAGAATCAGCCAATAAGGAATCTGTAATTAAGGAGTCTTGCTGAAGCGTATCTTGTACGATATTGATCGGTTGACCAACGCTGTCTTGCACAATAAACTGTTGTCCGGAAGCTGATTTTGGCAACAACATTCCATAAATGGATAAAACCAACCCAAAAAAAACACTAACAGACTTCAAATTTGACAACGAATATTATTTTTGCAGTATATAAATTTACGGCGCCCAAAATTAACGAAACGATTAGCAGCTTGCAATAGCTACTACCATTTCGTTTAACAGATTTTTATTAAGAGATGCTACATCGACACAACATGCTTAAAATTTATAGTAATAGTGTTTTAGCTACTTATCTCAATGTAAGTCAAATTAAAATTCTATTAAAATAACATTTATTAACATATATATACAATAAGATTAACTTTATAGCATTAATAAATAAACAGAACAATTGAAAGGATGATTACGTCAGTGTTGAAACGAATTATTTATCTATTTTTAATCCCTTTACTACTCATACCAACGCAAAGTTTGGCTAATAAGTATAAAAACCCCTACAAAGTCAAAACTATTGTTATTGACGCCGGGCACGGCGGAAGAGACGGCACTACCCATGGAGCGTTCTCAAAAGAAAAAGACGTGACACTAGCTATTGCATTAAAGTTAGGCAAAGCTATTGAAAGAGAGTTGCCCGGTATGAAGGTTGTCTATACCCGCACAGACGATAGTTTTGTGGAACTCTACGAACGCATAGGGATTGCAAATCGTAACAAAGCAGATATATTTATCTCTCTCCACTGTAATTCTATGCCCAATACCAGCAAAAGGGTGGTAGCAAGGTACGTAAGAAACAAACAGGGCAAAAGGGTTCCGGTATATAGAAATGTACGCTCACAAAACAGCTCCGTTAAAGGAGCCGAAACCTTCGTTTCTGGATATAATCGATTAGGCGAGCAGGATGTGGCAGTGCGAGAGAATGCATCCATGTTACTCGAAGAGAACTACGAGGAAAATTACGATGGCTTTGATCCCAAGGATCCCGAGAGTTACATCATTTTTTCGTTAATGAAGAACCAATATCGCGATTTAAGTATTAAATTAGCATCTTATATTCAAGACGAATATATCAAGTCTGACAGAGTTGACCGAGGCGTGAAAGAACAAAGCCTAGCTGTATTAGCGAGAGCCGGAATGCCTGCCATACTTACCGAAATGGGTTTTATAAGCAACCCGGAAGAAGAACGCTACATGAATTCGGCTGCTGGCCAAGCCGAAATAGTCAAAAATATTGTAAATGCTATTAAAAACTATAAAAAACAGGTTGAAAACTAATGCAAAAGATTAGCCTATCCATTCTCATTATTCTACTGTCAATGAATGCTTTGTTGGCATCATCGATGAGCAATAAGCCTAATAAACGACAAAGCCAAGACTACCGAATCAAAACCATCGTCATAGATGCGGGACATGGAGCCCATGACGCAGGTGCAAGAGGAAGAATTTCTTTGGAGAAAGATGTAGCCTTACAATTAGCACTTAAATTAGGGAAAGCGGTACAACAGGAATTAAAGGATGTACAGGTGTTCTATACACGCACAAGTGATGTTTTCGTACCTTTATATGAACGCATTGGTGTGGCCAATGAAAAAAAAGCAGACCTGTTTATTTCTATCCATTGTAATTCGATGCCTAACATAAAAAAAAGAACTGTAAGTGGGTATAGACGAAAAGGAGGAAAACGAATCCCCATATACAAAACCGTAAGTGTACCCAACACCACTACGCGCGGTACTGAAACCTTTGTTTCGGGTTTTGGTAGGCTAGCGGAACAAGATGCTGCTATTCGAGAGAATGCCTCCCTCCTGCTGGAAGAAAATTATAAAGAAAATTACGAGGGTTTTGACCCAAATGATCCCGAGAGTTATATCATTTTTTCGCTAATGAAAAATGCCTATAGAGATCAGAGCATTAAATTTGCCTCGTTAATAGAAGGCGAATACGTCAAATCTGGAAGAGGCAGTCGCGGCGTGAAAGAGCTCAGCTTGGCGGTTTTAGCTAGGGCAGGAATGCCAGCAGTGCTTACCGAAGTTGGCTTTATAAGCAACCCAGACGAGGAGCGTTATCTTAATTCTACCGACGGACAGACAGAAGTAGTTAATAATCTGCTAAATGCAATTAAATCATATAAAAAGCAAGTGGAGAATTAAACAAAACAACTAAATCGTTGTTCCAAGTACAGAATATTTGTATACCATATTTGTAAAACAAGTACACATGGTATATATTTACAGATAATACTTAACGCTAATGAGGATCTCTAATGAAACAAAAGTTGGCATTTTAGCTACTGTAGCCATTGCTGTACTTATTATTGGATATAGTTTTCTTAAAGGAAATGACGTATTCACCAATGAAAACACTTTTTATGCCACCTATGATCGGGTTGATGGTCTGAGTGTATCAAAACCTGTGATGGTTAATGGTTATCAGATAGGAAGGGTATCAAAAATGAAGCTACAACCCAACGGTGATATCCTTACACAATTCAAAATCAAACAAGATTATGCGGTTCCTGCTAACACCATCGCGCGAATAGCGAGTACAGATTTGCTTGGAGGAAAGGCCATTGTTTTTGAGTTGGGAGACAGCGATCGTTATGCCGAAGATGGTGATACGTTAAAAGCAAACATACAAAGGAATATATTGGAACAGGTCGAGCCCGTGCAGAAGAAAGCGGAAGCTGTAGTAGCTGTTCTCGATTCTGTACTTGGATCTATAAACAATACGATTAATGCCGATTTCCAACGTAATTTCAACAGGAGTATTGCAAGTATTGCCAATACATTAAACACCTTGGAGCATACAACTACTCAGGTAGATGCTATTGTTGGCACACAACGCACCAAGCTTTCTAATATTTTGAGCAATGTAGAAGCTATATCGGCAAATTTCAAAAATAATGGCGAACGGATCAATAATGTTATGGGAAACCTTGAAAGTATCACTGATCAGGTAGCAAAAGCAAATTTTCAGCAAACCATTGACAGTGCCAATGCTGCTGTAGCCGATCTGCAGTCGATAGTAAATAACATCAATAACGGCAATGGTTCTGTGGGTATGTTATTAAACGATGAAGAATTATACAATAATCTCAATAATGCTTCAAAAAATCTAGACAACCTCATGATTGATCTTAAGCAAAATCCTGGCAGATACGTACACTTTTCTATATTTGGAAGGAAAAATTAAATTAGATAACATTCATCCTGCGAATTACCGGTAAAGAATTAGGAAATAAAAGACTATTGGATTTCAAATGTTTTCCCTTCAATAGCCAACTCGGTGTTATCGAATACGGATTTACTTTCTTGCAGCATTGGGAGTAAATCTTTATACCTGGCAGAGAAATGACCTATTATTAACTTCTTTGCACCAACATTAAGTGCTGTCTGAGCCGCTTGCAGCGCCGTAGTATGAAAAGTTTCTGTTGCTCTTAACACCATGTCCTGTAAGAAGGTCGCCTCATGATAAAGCATATCTACATCAGCAATATATTGCCAGTAACTATCCGTACAGATGGTGTCTGAACAGAATGCATAACTTCGGGGTGCATCAGCAGGAATCGTTAGTTGATCGGCTTTATACACTTTACCTGTTGCATCAATATAGTCTATACCCTTTTTAAGGAGCGAGTAATACGCATTTGGAATAGCTAATGGCTCAACAACGTCTTTATTTATACGGGGTAAGCGTTGCCTTTCCTTAAAAAGGAAGCCAGTGCAGGGGATACGATGGCTTAGGGGGAAACTTATCACCTCCAAATTATTATCCTCCAGAATCTGTTCGGAAAGCGTAGGATTGGTTGGGTAAAAAATGAGTTTATAACGTAAGCTAGTTTCTGAATATCGAAGTTGAAGATCAATAATTTCTTTCAGTCCGGCAGGGCCAAAAACATACAAATCTTCTTTCCGTCCATTTAGATGCATTGACGATATTAGGCCTACTAAACCGAGGTAATGGTCTCCGTGCAAATGGGAAATAAAAATATATTTTATTCGGTTAGCTTTAAAACTGAACCGCTGCAATTGTAATTGTGTCCCTTCTCCGCAATCTATCAAGCTCAACACATCATTGCAATTCAACACTTGTGCGGTTTGATTCCTTCCATATAACGGTGTAGCAGAATTACTACCTAAAATCGTTACTTCAAACCTCATTCTTCATCTGTGGCCACCGGTCCTCTAAATTCCTTTTCTAATTCTTCCATAAAGATTAGGTCTTCGGCCTCGGCTGCTGTTGGTACTACAATGAGTACATCTTTCAGGTTAGATAACTCGATCAGCTTTACTATTTCCTCATTAGCACCGCACATAACAAATATACCTCCAGCGGCGTGACATAATCGGTGAGCCGTAAGTGCACATCTGAGTCCGGAAGTATCAGCAGTTTTAGCATTCGACAAATCCAATACTATATTTCGCTGACCATCGGTATTTAACAGAACAAATTCTGATTTTATTTTGGGCGCAGTAACACCATCCAAAACCTCTTCATGAGGAGTGATCATCACATAACGCTCATGTTTATCAATGGTAAATTTCATAACTTTCTATTTTTTGTTAAACAGCGATATGGAAAGTTGCTGCATTAACGTCCTGACATCAACATTCCATACCTTTACGATATTTTATTGTTATTAATTATAACAGTTGCTCTAGCGCGGTATTTATATTTTTTTCAACCCTATCTTGAACATGCTCTATTTTATGCCTAATAAATGTCTCTCCCGTAATATGTTCATATAGTTCTATATATCGCTCTGAAATGAGCGCTACTAAATCATCATTCATTTCAGGGATCTGCTGGCCTTCTTTACCTTGAAAACCATGCTCAATTAACCATTTGCGCACAAATTCCTTTGAAAGCTGGCGTTGAGGTTTTCCCCTTTGCTGTAATTCTTCATAACCTTCCTGATAGAAATACCTTGAAGAATCGGGAGTATGAATTTCATCTATTAAGTAAATTTCATCATCCACCTTTCCGAACTCATATTTCGTGTCAACCAAGATCAGACCTTGTGCAGCGGCCATTTCCGTTCCTCTTTTAAAAAGTGCTCTCGTGTAAGCTTCCAACTGTAGATAATCTTTCTCGCTTACAATTCCCTCCGAAAGGATAGCAGCTTTCGAGATATCCTCATCGTGACCTACGGCGGCCTTTGTTGTTGGCGTGATAATAGGTTCCGGAAGCCTGTCGTTCTCCTTTAAACCTTCAGGAAGAGATTCTCCACATATCATCCTCTTACCTGCTGCATATTCTCGCCAAGCATGCCCAGATAAGTATCCCCTGATAACCATCTCGACTTTAAAAGGTTGCGCAATTTTACCGATTGTTGCGCTTGGATCAGGCACATTGATAACCCAGTTCGGTAAAATGTCTTCCGTGGCTTTTAAAAACTTGGCAGCAATTTGGTTTAAAACCTGCCCCTTGTAAGGTATTGCCCGAGGTAGCACCACATCGAAAGCCGAAATACGATCAGAAACAACCATAGCCAAAAATTTATGATCTATCGTATATACATCTCGCACCTTACCTTTATAGAAAGCTGTTTGCTTTGGAAAGTTAAAATTTGTCTCTTTTATTGTATTCACCTATTTTCTAAATAAAAATTCAAACTTAGATAAAATGCTCTGCATTCACGAACGCAAATAACAAAAAATTCATCTTGAATAATTCACTTTCACATGCAATATGATTGGTTTACATCTATCGGCAAAGCCGGCTTGAACGCAATTGAAACCAACGCTTGTAAAAAAAGTGAGTTTTTCGACCTCTCCTCTATAAAACGGCAACAGCGATGATTTAAATATCGCCGTAAGCTTCCAATATACGCTTTACTAGCTTATGCCGTACTACATCTACGCCGCTTAAATAGATCATATCAATTCCCTCAATATTATCAAGCAGTTTAAGCGCTCCTTGCAGGCCCGACTGCTGCTTTTTGGGCAGGTCAATCTGTGTTACGTCTCCTGTAACGATAAATTTAGCTGTTGGCCCCATTCGTGTAAGAAACATCTTCAACTGCATTTCGGTGGTATTTTGTGCCTCATCTAATATCACAAAGCAGTTATCAAGTGTTCGGCCACGCATGAAGGCTAGAGGAGCGACCTCAATCGTTCGATTCTCTAAATAAACCTTTAATTTTTCTGCCGGGATCATATCATCTAAAGCGTCATACAACGGTCTCAGATAAGGATCGACCTTCTCTTTTAAATCCCCGGGCAGAAACCCTAAATTCTCTCCTGCTTCCACCGCAGGTCTTGTCAATATGATTCGTTTTACCTCTTTATTACGCAATGCGCGCACCGCAAGTGCTACTGCAGTATACGTTTTCCCGGTACCTGCTGGTCCAATGGCAAATAAAATATCGTTCCTTAGAATACTATCTACCATTTTTCGCTGATTGGCGGTGCGCGCCTTTACAACGATTCCATTTGGCCCATAAACAATTGGCTCCCCGCCAAAAGGCGCTGCCGCCTTTTCGGTTATACTCTCCCCCGTCATAACTGCAGGTGTTGCTCCTAATATGGTTTCTATATCATTATAGTTAATATGGTTGTACTTTTCCAGGTGTTCAAGAATTGCTTTAAATTTATTCTTGAAAACGTTACTCTCTTCTTCATCACCCAACACTTTTAACTTTGTACCTCTGGCGACGAGTTTGAGTTTCGGAAAATACTTTCTTATCAGGTCAAAGTGCTCATTTTGTGCGCCCCACAACAATGCAGGATCCACATGTTCTAATGTTATCAGTAATTCGTTCAAATTTAGCTTTTAATAATTTAAATACAAATGGAGGTGCCCCATCCAATACTTCTCTTTGCTGTATCTTAACAGCTAACTGGATTTTTTATATTTTTGGAAATAATCACAATCAAATATGAAAAATTCATGTTAGGTTTGCACCTTTAAATCCCTACGCAAGATTACTAATAATGGAGCATAAAAAAAAGTATTTGCAACATTAAGCCAGTGAGCGTAGCACTTAAAGACACCTACATTAAAGCGAGCAGCGAGAACAGCGATTAAGAGACCGTGAATAGATATGGGCATTATTACGTTAACCACAGATTTAGGACACAAAGACTTCTACCAGGCAGCGTTAAAAGGGAGTATCATCAGTTTATATCCTACTGTTAGGCTAGTTGATGTTTCTCACGATATAGCGCCTTTTAATATTCAGCAAGCTGCATTTGTATTAAAGAATGCATATAGATATTTTCCAAAAGATACTGTACACCTGATCGGTATAGATTCCGTTTTTAATAAAAACATGCGATATTTGGCTGTAAAATATAAAGGACACTATTTTGTTGGAGCAGATAATGGAATTTTTTCCTTACTGTTTGAGGATTCGCCTGAAAAAGCTGTTGAATTGAACATCATGCAGGACTTAAAATTTTTACATTTCCCGTTAACGGATATTTTTGCAAAAGCGGCCACCCATTTAGCAAAAGGTGGCACGATGGAGGATATCGGAGAAGTAGTAGACTCTTTAGTAAAACGGGTCATCATTCAGCCAATCATCGATGGAAGCACAATCCGTGGCAGCGTTATTTACATTGACTCTTTCCAGAATGTAATCACTAATATCAACAAGGAGCTGTTCAATCAGATTCAGCAAAACCGAAACTTCGAATTATATTTTAGACGAAATGAGTCGATCAAGCATTTAAGCTGGCACTATAACGAGGTGCCTGAAGGCGAGAAGCTCTGTTTGTTTGGCATTAGCAATCACCTTGAAATTGCCATAAACAAAGGAAACGCGAGTGGTCTGCTAGGACTTCAGGTAGGCGATATTATAAGAATAGAATTTAAAGAGTAGGTTGATACTATGCAAGCAACAACTAGTAATCTTAATCCGAGACACGCCAAGGTTTTATATTCAAAGATGAAACAGACGGCCCTTTTAACTCTTCTAAGCATCTACTTTAGCCTGAGCTGGTGTCAGGCATATTCAAAACAGGACAGTACGGGCTACGAAAAGCAACGAGAAAGAGTTAATAACCTGCTGCAGAAAAGGAGTCAGCGTTTCGGGGAGTTTGATGCCAGCCTACAATCGAGGACAGGTATATTCGGCCTTAAAACCAAAAAGGACATGCAGGCATCTATCGATATTTTAGAGGAAATCGTTACTACAGATAATTACATTTTCAAAGAAACTAAAGCTTTACTCGATTTTAAAGATATCGAAAAACAAACAATAGCAAGCCAAGCAACCGAATCGGGTGAGCGTATTACCGGTTATATAAATACCATCAGTAAACTTCAAAAAAATCAAGATGCCCTGAATAGGGAAATCAATATCTTGAAAAAACAGCGTAATATATACATTAATCTTTTACTTTTCGCTACTACAGCTCTATTAATAGTCATTTTCCTATTAATAAGAAGGTCAAAAAAATTGACTTTAAAGTGATAGGTAACCTTTTTTATCTCGCTAATTTTGCATGTTATTTTAACACTAAAACAGACAAATTCAATTAATGGCACGTGCTCGATTAAATAGTGGAAATGGAAATACCGATGAATTACCAAAAACCAAAATCAATAGAGCTTCTCTAAGCAATGTCGGAAAGTTCCTCAGATACTTAAAACCCTATCGAGGCAAATTTCTACTCGGTTTGTTTTTCTTATTTTTATCTAGTATTTCGCTATTGGCTTTTCCAGCCTTGATGGGCAGTATGGTAGATGCGGCACAGGGTCAGCAAAATCTGGCTTTTATTCCTGCAGATATCAAAACAATAGGAACTATCGCATTTTTCATCTTGTTTTTCCAATCGTTTGTGTCATTTTTTAGAATACGTTTCTTTGTAGAGGTTGCAGAAAGGACACTTGCCGATATAAGGAGGGATACCTACTTTAATTTGATTACGCTACCTATGGATTTCTTTGCCAACCGTAGGGTTGGGGAACTGAATAGCCGTCTTTCTGCCGACTTATCGCAGATTCAGGATACGATGACCACGACGTTTGCTGAAATGATCAGACAAGCCATATTATTGGTAGGTGGAGTCAGCTTCTTATTTATCGTGTCTGCAAAGTTAACCCTACTGAATCTGTCCATCTTACCCGTTATTGTTGTTATTGCTGTTTTTTTTGGAAAGTTTATAAGAAACCTCTCTAGAAAAGCACAAGATAAACTGGCCGAGTCTAATACCATTGTGCAAGAAACACTACAAGGGATCAGTAATGTCAAAGCATTTGTGAATGAAGCTTATGAGGCTAACCGTTATCAGAACTCACTAAAAGCAGTTGTTAACCTTGCACTAAAAGGTGCTACATACAGAGGCTTATTTGCATCATTCATCCTATTCTGCATTTTTGGCGCGATCGTGAGCGTTATCTGGTATGGTTCATCCCTGATCTCTACTGGTGAATTGTCTGTAGGAGATTTGACAACCTACATCATATCTTCTTTGTTTGTGGCAGGTTCTATGGGGAGCTTTCCAGAGCTCTATGCCAATGTACAGAAAGCTGTAGGTGCTACTGAACGTGTGATAGAACTGTTAGAAGAAACAAAAGAAGATGTATCGATCCGTCAGGAAGACAACGAAATAAACAAAAGAATTGCAGGAAATTTGGTTTTTGACCAAGTACAATTTGCCTATCCTTCAAGAAGTGAAATCGACGTCTTAAAAGGTGTTTCTTTCTCGGCCAAGGCCGGTGAGAAAATTGCCATCGTAGGACCTAGCGGAACCGGAAAATCAACTCTTGCGTCGCTAATTCTGGGTTTTTATAAACCTCAAGACGGAAACATTCTATTTGACGGTAAAAATGTCGACTCTTTTAAACTCACTGATATTCGAAACCAAGTGGCTATTGTTCCGCAGGATGTACTATTATTTGGCGGTTCTATAGGTGAGAATATAGCCTATGGAAAATTGACCGCTACTCAAGAGGAAATCATAGCTGCTGCCAAAAGAGCCAATGCCCATGATTTCATTATGGGATTTCCTGAGGGATACCATACCTTAGTAGGAGAAAGAGGCGTGAAACTATCCGGAGGGCAACGCCAACGTATCGCGATTGCCAGAGCTTTGTTAAAAGATCCGGCTATTCTGATCTTGGATGAGGCTACTTCTTCATTGGATTCAGAATCGGAAAGACTCGTGCAACATGCATTAGAGGAGCTCATGAAAAACCGAACATCCATTATTATTGCTCATCGACTATCGACTATTCGAGAGGCATCGAAAATTATCGTTATAGAGAACGGCCAAGTAGTAGAATGTGGCACTCATTATGAACTTATACAACATGAAGCCGGCCTTTACCGATATCTCAGTAATTTACAACAAGAAAAAGTTGATGGTTAATGTAAAAAAAACATACTTACCTTATTTATGAATTTAACGATATGGGGTGCTGCTCAGCAAGTTACTGGAAGCATGCACCTCTTAGAAACTGATCATTACAAAATCCTAATAGACTGTGGCTTAGATTATGAATATAACTCAGATGTATCGGAAAACGAGCATTTCCCCTTTGATCCCGCCACTATCGACGTAGTTGTGTTAACCCATGCACATATCGACCATTGCGGTAATCTCCCTACTTTGATTCGTCTGGGTTTTCAGGGGCAAATCTTATGCTCCTCACCAACGGCAGCCTTGAGTGAACTATTAATGTTAGATGCCGTCAATATATTCCTCAAAAAGGAAAAAAGAAAAATTAGAAGAGGAAATAAGCGCTTTGTTAAATATGAACGTCCACTTTATTTACAGAAACATGTCATGGATACAGTTGAGCGTTTTGTTCCTATTGCATTTGACAAACCTTTTAGAATAACTGGAAAAATTGAACTCACTTTAATTCCGATAGGGCACCTTTTAGGGGCTACTGCTGTAATTCTAACTATAGAAGAAAACGGGGAAACAAAAAAAATTGCATTTACAGGTGATGTGGGAAGAAAAGATTATCCTATATTAAAAGATCCGCAGCCAATTCCCCCGGTTGACTATATCATTTGCGAATCGACCTATGGAGGAAGAGATCATAGCGATGATAATCTCAGCGATGTGCTGATCGACACCATTACCGAAACTTGTCTGAAAACACCTGGAAAATTAATTATACCCGCATTTAGTGTTGGTCGTACCCAAGCACTGGTATACAGTTTAAACCGGATATTCAGCAAGGGGCTTCTCCCTCCTATCCAAATTTTTGTAGACAGTCCGTTAGCAAACTATGCCACTGAAATTTACCGACGGTTTCATCATTTGTTAAATAATGAAGCACAGGCTTTTTATTCAAGAGAAGGTGACCAATTTGATTTTGAGAATCTTAAATATGTAGAAAACCTAGATGAAAGCAAGGATATATCTAATTATTTTGATCCCTGTATCATCATTTCATCTGCTGGAATGTTGGAAGGTGGTCGTATACAAGATCATCTCTATGAAAATATTCAGAACTATTACTGTACCATCCTTTTCATCGGCTACTGTGCAAAGGGTACACTTGGACACCGTCTATTAAGGGGAGACCCCATAGTGAAGATACGTAACCGGGAACTATCCGTTTATGCTTCTATCAAAAAGACGGATAGTCTGAGTGGTCATGCCGACCATCAAGATCTGGTAACCTTAGTCGGCCAACAGCCCTTACACGAATTAAAAAAGGTGTTTTTAGTGCACGGTGATTTAGGTAGTATGCAAGCTCTTGAAGTTGCTTTAACAAGTAAAGGATATTCGGTTGAAATACCGCAGAAAGGGAAAACGATAACGCTATAATTAAGGGCTATCTATGGTAAAAACACCAATACTACACAAGCTATTGAGCATTTATAATGTACTCTGGTATATACTAGAATAGGATACAAGTGCTCGGAGATCCTCAGTGAAAACAAAAAGATAAATCTCTTGTTTTTCATTTATGGCAGTAAAAAAGAAATTTTTTAGAATGCTGGTGGGACTGAACAAGAAAATCCTTCCCAGTCTGGTGCATAAAGATCCCTCTAAGCTCACCAAAACACAAAAAGCACTATTAGGATGGCGTTATTGGACCTTAATTAATTCAAAATAAACTTTCCTAAGGCGTTCTATAAATTTTACCTGGAAGAGCTACGATTAATCCCTTCATCTCTAATGACAACAGTGAAATAGCTAGCTTACTTTGAGGAATACCCGTTTGATTAAGCAGGTTGTCTATCCCTATTTGACTATTGTTTTTCACCTTATTGTATACCTGCTGCTCCAGAGCGTCTAAATTAACAGCCGGCGATTGCTCTACAACACGATCGGCTACAGGTTCCCAATTCATTAAGTATTCCAGATCTTTGGCAGAATTGATGAGATTTGCACGATGGGTTTTAATCAAGTGATTACAGCCTTTAGAATATTCACTATAAATACTTCCCGGGAAAGCACAAACGTCTCTATTATAGGTATTGGCAATCTCAGCAGTAATAAGAGCTCCACCTTTTAGTGCTGCTTCCACCACAACGGTTACATCCGCCAGCCCGGCAATAATGCGGTTTCTAGAGGGGAAATTTTGTCTGTCGGGTTTTGTATTGGAAGGGTATTCTGTCAGCAGACCACCATTTTTTATCATTTCCAAGGCTAATGAGCGATTCGATGATGGGTAAATACGATCCAACCCATGGCCCAATATACCTAAGGTAGGGATGTTATGTTCAACACACGCTTTGTGTGCGCAGCTATCTATACCATAGGCCAGACCGCTAACGACCAAAACGCCATAATCCTTTAACGCTTCCACAAATGAGTGACACACCCTACGGCCATAGTCAGTCGCATTACGGGTTCCTACAATGCTAACAATTCTTTGGTTGGTAAGATTGGCTTTCCCTTTGAAATAAAGAATCAGTGGTGCATCAATACAGTCTTTAAGCTTTTCAGGGTAATCCGAACTGTTCCAAAAAAGTATCTGGATTTTATGTTTTTCAACAAACAGGAGTTCTTGTTCAGCCTCATGTAAGGTGTTCGCGTGAAGGATGGCATTTGCCAGATAATCGCCTATCCCCGGTATCTGCAATAATTGGTGTTTAGAGGTACGAAAAACTTCTTCAGCACTTCCACAATAATTTAAAAGTTGTTTGGCTAAGGCATTACCGACACCCTTGATACGTATGAGTGCTAGTTGATAAATAAGGCTCATGTTAACAGTAAGGTTTAGGAATTAAACTTGAGGGGTAAAATAACATTTTTTGCTTTAAAATCAAAAAAGTTTCAGAAGAATACCTATTGTGGAATATAAACTATATATTTTGTCTCAAAAAATGCTTCTTCAAAGCAGTCGGCCAAAGGGAAAAGTTCTGTTTTTAGTTTGGAATCGGCTATTTCTTCCGTCAGGTCTCCTCCTTTTAAATACAAAATTCCGTTCGGGATGCTATGTACAGCGTCTTTCTTGAATTTACCTTTAACCCACGGATAAAATTCGGCTAACCTAGTCACTGCCCGGGAAACAACAAAATCATACTTATTCTTTATCTGCTCTGCACGAATATGGCTAGCTTGTACATTTTTAAGTCCAAGGGAACGGGCAACCTCTGTGACTACTTTAATTTTTTTTCCTATTGAATCAACCAAATGAAAATTAGTCTCTGGAAACATAATCGCTAATGGTATCCCTGGGAAACCTCCCCCTGTACCTACATCCAATATATTAGCTCCCGGTTTAAACGAAAGGTATTTTGCAATGGCAAGGGAATGTAAAATATGTCGTTCATATAACCCCTCAATATCTTTACGCGAGACCACATTGATCTGTGCATTCCATTCTTCATATAAAGCACCCAATGCATCGACCTGTGTTTGTTGTTGCGTGGTCAGATTCGGAAAATATTTATAGATAATTGATGAGGTATTGTTTTCCATTTTCTTATATATCGATAATCTAACTGTTAAACTTTATTCAAACTCAACTTTACCCCTAGTATACTTGTTAAGCGATAGTGCTATTATTTCCATGTCACGTTTTTCCTAAAAAGGGCTGTTGCTCCCATGAACGACACATACAATAAGTGATAGATTTCCATTAAAGGCAACCAACCAGTTAAATTGCCTACTTGCATTTTTTTCATAATTGGGATGCAAATCAAGAACTGGGCGATGAGTCTAAGGATGTATATGCCCGTCACAATAGGCCAATACGTGGGCTGAAAAACCAATAAAAGTACTGCAAGTGCATAAAAAAACAGGACACTCAGCACCTGCAAAGTAATCATTCTCTTATGTTTGGATCGATACGCTTTTCCCGCGCCAAAATGCCGCTGCTTTTGCCGTTGATAAGCAGCATAAGTAGTTTTAGGTTTACTCCACGTCATAGCATCCGGATGAATACAAATAGCTACATTTTCTTTCGTCGCATTTTGGTTCACAAAAAGATCGTCATCACCAGAAGGAATATGCATGTGAGAAGCAAAACCTTTTCCTTTAAAAAACAATGATTTTTTATAGGCCAGATTTCTACCGACCCCCATATAAGCATTTCGCTTGAGCGCGTACGATAGATAATTCTGCGCGGTATAGTAAGTTTCGAAACGTATATATTTATTCAAAAAACCTCGCATCGATAGATATGGCGAATATCCAAGCACGATTTCAACACTTCCTACAAACTCTTGGGCCATATATTGAAGCCATTGATTAGAAGCAGGATAACAATCTGCATCTGTAAACACCAAGTGTTCATGTTGCGCAGCTTTTACCCCCAATGTAACTGCAAATTTCTTACCATGTTTATACCGTGCGTGTTCGGAAATGTCTACGACACGCAAGTGTTTATAGCGTTGTTTAAATTCTTTAAGAATCCAATTGGAATCATCACTAGAGCAGTCGTTTACGACTATGACTTCATACAACGGGTAGTCCTGTTCTAGCACCTCCGTCAGGTACAATCTTAGGTTAGCTTCTTCATTACGTGCACATACAATAACCGAAAGCGGCGGAAGGTCTATATCTGATAATAGGCCCCGAACATTATAATTACGCAATCTTCTATATACCAACAAATAATAATACATCTGATGCAGTAGAAAAACCAAGAATAGAGCAAGTAAGATATTTGAAAGATTGAGATACGGTTCCAAAGATATTTGCTGAAAAGTAATATAATAATCAGGTACAAACTTAGAGAAAATGCTTTTTATATGCAACTTATAAAAGGTATATACCGGCGAAGCCAGCTTGAACACAATTGAAATGAACACGAGTGAAAAAAATAAAAAAATAAAACAATCGATGAAAACTTAGTGAACATGCTTTGCATGCACTAGCGTCACCAATACAATTTCAAATGAGCCATTACCTTTTACAGGCGAATAGCGGGTAGCGTATAATATTGAACAATTTTAGTTAAGTTTGCACCTTAAAAGAAGAAGGTTATTTTCCCCCTCGGAGGCGGCACATTACATGAAATTCACATTACAATCTACAGATAAATTGTCAAAGGCCCGCGCCGGCGAAATTGAAACAGCCCACGGAACTATACAAACACCTATTTTTATGCCGGTAGGCACTGCTGGATCCGTAAAAGGTGTGCATCAGCATGAACTAAAAAACCAAGTTGAAGCGCAGATTATTCTAGGCAATACCTATCACCTTTATCTTAGGCCGGGCCTGGATATTATCAAACAAGCTGGCGGGCTACATAAATTTAACGGTTGGAACATGCCGGTATTGACAGACAGCGGCGGCTATCAGGTATATTCCTTAACGGAGGTGAGGAAAATAAAAGAAGAGGGTGTGACGTTCCGCTCACATATCGACGGATCAAAACACTTATTTACGCCGGAAAATGTAATGGATACCCAACGTATTATCGGAGCAGACATCATCATGGCTTTTGACGAATGCACGCCTTATCCCTGCGATTACAAGTACGCAAAGACGTCGCTCGACATGACGCACCGTTGGTTAAAACGTTGCTGCGACAGATTTGACAGTACTGCCTCTCTGTACGGATATGAACAAAGCCTTTTCCCAATCGTGCAGGGTTCTGTATATAAAGACCTGAGGGAAAAATCCGCGGAAACCATTGCTTCTTTCGAAAGGGACGGAAATGCCATAGGGGGATTATCTGTTGGTGAACCGGCAGAAGAAATGTATGCGATGACTGAGGTGGTGACCAATATTTTACCTAAGGACAGGCCACGCTATTTAATGGGGGTAGGAACCCCTATTAATATACTCGAAAACATCGCTTTGGGAATCGACATGTTTGATTGTGTAATGCCTACCCGGAACGCAAGAAATGGTATGCTTTTCACCCGTCAAGGCATCATCAACATTAAAAACAAAAAGTGGGAAGCAGACTTTTCGCCTATTGACCCCGACAGCAGTCTTGAAACAGACCTGTTTTACACAAAAGCTTATCTACGCCACCTGATCCATTCCAAAGAATTATTGGGCGCACAGATTGCAACTTTACATAACCTACATTTCTATTTGTGGCTAGTGAAGGAAGCTCGTACTAAAATTAAGGAAGGAACGTTTTACGATTGGAAAAACAAGATGGTAAAACAGTTAGGACAAAGATTATAGATGACTATCATTGATAAATATATCATTAAGAAATACCTGGGCACCTTTGTGTTTACCATGGCTATTTTTACAGTGGTTGCTGTTATCTTTGACATCTCTGAGCGGCTTGACGATTTTTTAAAAAGAAATGCACCGCTAGACAAGATTATTTTTGAATACTACGCTGGTTTTATACCCTTTTATCTTAACTTTTTAAGTCCTTTAATTAATTTCATAGCGGTGATATTTTTTACCGCAAAAATGGCAGACCAAACGGAAATTGTTCCTATACTTAATGGTGGCATGAGTTTTAAACGATTTTTAAGGCCTTATTTTATCGCAGCTTCTGTTATTTGTGTAGTTACTTTTATTTTTAACATTTATATCATCCCTCGCACGAATAAACTCAAAATAGGTTTTGAAAATATCTATGTTAAACCGCTAGACAATAACAGTAAGAGTTCTACGCATATGCAGATCGATCCGAACAGTTTTGTATATATTGATAACTTCGATAACGATCGAAAGATTGGATACAATTTCATTCTGGAGATCTTTGAAGGACAAGAGCTAAAAGAAAAACTGATTGCAGATAGGATCACTTGGGATTCTTTGAAAAATAACTGGAAAATCGAAAATTACACCGTTAGGACAGTAAACGGTATGGATGAACAGATGACCAAAGGAACCAGCAAAGACACCACTTTGGATATGACTCCACGCGATTTTGAAATACGCGATAATGTATATATGGCCATGACCACTGAAGAGCTTAATGAAAATATTGCAAAAGAAGAAATCCGGGGAACGGGGCGGATGGTAGATTTAAAGCTTGAAAAATACAAACGATTTGTCTATCCATTTTCTGCTTATATTCTTACACTAATGGGCGTGTCACTGTCATCAAAAAAAGTTCGTGGTGGCATCGGGTTAAGTTTAGGTCTAGGTATCGCCTTAAGTTTTACCTATATTCTCTTCATTCAGTTTGCCACAATGTTTTCGCTCAAAGGAGGACTTCCTCCATTGATTGCCACATTTATCCCCAGTCTTATTTTTCTATGTGTAGGTCTGTATTTACTATATAAAGCCCCCAAATAGTTTGTTGTTCTCTTCATGACGAAATTAGCTATCAATAGAAATCTCCTATTACTACACCTAACTGTTTTAGTATGGGGGTTTACGGGAATACTAGGCGCGCTGATCTCCATATCTGCTATCCATCTCGTTTGGTACAGAGTACTTATTGCCGCGTGCTCACTCTTCATTTACTTTAAGTTTACGCGCAAATCAATTAAGGTTAGTAAAACCCAATTTGTACAATTGCTATTTACAGGCGGACTTGTAGGTTTACATTGGATATTATTTTTTCAATCAATAAAAGTAGCAAATGTTTCGGTAACATTAATCTGCCTGTCTTCTTTAACACTCTTTACTGCATTGCTAGAACCCCTGTTCAATAGGCAAAAAATAGAATTATTAGAATTAGCCGTAGGCATATTGATCATTTTTGGAATATACCTCATATTTACTTTTGAAACGCAGTATGTAATGGGTATTATTTTAGGTTTGCTATGCGCGCTTTGTGGCAGTCTCTTTACGATCATCAATGGAAAATTGGTCAAACACACCAAAGCAACCACTATAAGCTTATACGAAATGTTCGGTGCCTGGGTATGGGTCTCCATATTTATGTTCATTTTTGGAGGTTTTGGTCATGATATGCAGCTTAATAGCAGTGATTTATTTTATCTTTTATTACTGGGCACAGTATGTACGTCAGCTGCATATGTTGCAGGAGTTTCGGTAATGAAAGAATTGAGCGCTTTTCGTGTTGCGCTTGTCACAAATCTGGAGCCTGTATACGGCATATTACTCGCATTACTGTTTTTTAAACGAGAAGAACAAATGAGTATAGGATTTTACGGTGGCGCCATTATCGTTCTGGGAGCCGTATTCCTATACCCGATTGCCAAAACAAAATTTGAGCATAAAAAGGTAAAAAAACAACTTCCAACCATTTAAGGTATCTATTCGGACCTTACCTATTTTTTACGATCTAAATTAAAAGTATATCCTGTCGTCCATTCTATAAAATCGGCCTTACCGGCATGCGCCTTTATGGAGACACCTGCAAAAAAATCTCTATAAACATTATATCTTGCGCCAATTCTTAGAAAGAAGGGTCTATTTTCTATGTTAAACTCATTCCTGTGCAAATAATAACCTGCATTGCCGTTCAGATACAACCTTGAGGTTAGTAGATGATCCACGTAAAATGCCGGTCCTCCCGAAAATAACGATCCAAATCGACCAGCTTCTTCACCAGCTACAAGCCCATCATTTCCGGAAGCCGAATAAAAAATATTGCCCCCTAATCCCAGACGCCATTTATAACCCACAAATCTACTCCAAAAAACACCAACTGTAGATTTAAAATATTTATTTGGATTATCACGCTCCAATTGTTTAAAACCGAAAGCATAATTAATATGCAGTTCATCACGCTTCGGATTAGGGCCAATATACTCCTTACTAAAGTCGAAAGGCTCGGCATTCGGAATATAGGTTATAGCCGCAGTAAAAGGCAATAAATTGATACCTGTATTAGGAAGCTTTAACGCACCGTTGGAGAAATGATGGAACGCAAGTCCAGCTCCTACCTGAAAACGTTTGGTAAGCCGATAGTTTACCTGTCCACCTAAATCTATAAAAACGTTATTACTTGTACCGATAATTAAATTAAACGGATTTTCATCTTCGTCATATGGATTAAAACGCCCGGAGAGGCCCAAAGAAATTCTATAGCTAAAATTCCAACGGCTATTTATTCTCGGTTTTATAGGAACAGAAACAAATCCATAAACAGCATAGGGACTACCAACATGAGCCAAACCAAACGTACTACTGTAAAAGCCTACACCATAAATAGGATAATTATACAACTGATGATAGAAATCTCCACCCCTTCTTGTTTGCCATCCTATTTTCAAATTGAAGGCATTATAATATGCGTCGCTTAGCGACTCTTTCGCACGCTCATTACCCGTCATAATCCCCCCGTTTTCATGTTCTATCTGAACAACCAAATGCCGTTTGGCTCGAGTAAAGGTGTATGAAGAATCCGAAATCGATAGCCGCCGTGGGTGAAACTGTGCATGAACTTCGAATGAAAATAAACAAATAAAAACCAGTATAAAGGATCTGAACATAAATCAATAGCGGCTTGCAAACAACAATATTTTAAAGCCAACTAAGGTACAATATTGAGCAAAACAAACTGTAATTGCTTGGTAAAACTTGCATACGTGCAAAGGACTTTATTAAAAACAACACAAATACAGCCCACGTGAGACAAGATTTTCAACCTAACGAACAACAACACTCGTTAACCCAAAAACAAAAGCTTCAGCAAGCTAAAAAGGCGAAATATCGAATTCAGATCATCTATCTTCTATAAAAGGATGTATTTATTAGCAAGAAAAAGCCTAAAATTGGAAAGACAAAAAGTATTGCTTTCGAATCAAAAAGAGGTCCCTTAGTGTACAATATAGAAAAATAAAGGAAGAAAAAAATCTCGATAAATAATCAAATTACTTCATTAAGCTATAAAAGATTCCACTTAATCTACAAAGAAAACTTAACGCTGCGCCATCTTCCGTAAAGGTGATTTCAAACGTCAAACATCTTTTGTCATTACCTACGGACTAAAACCAAAAAATCGAAGATGATCCGAAAGTGTTGTATTTATAGAAATCTCCATTTCGCCAACAGAACATTAGAAGCTTCATCTACCAGAAAACCAACCAACGAAAATCGCTTTAAAAAATTACCGGCCCTCTATATTATCTGCCAAAAAAATTTAAAAAAAACTTAAAATAAAACCACGTATCCGATCACTATCGAAAGTTTAAAAACACGGAAAATTAAAAACAAAAAACCACACTAAGCCATATAACCCAAAAGACAAAATAAGTAAAATCGATCAGACACAAGCTAACACACATATGGTTCAACTCTTGAAGTACCGGATATCGTCATAATAACAAAATCAATACGCCCGCGCCGCATAAAGATTTTATTTTTAGCCAGCGAGAAGAACAACTAGTTTATTTAGCCAATGCGCGAGTCAAGCAACAAATAATCTTGTTGTTATTTCGCCAATTCAATATGACGAGATATAATGGAAGCGATAATCATGACGGCTATATCTCAAAAAATAAAGAAGAACTGCATGCAAATAAAAATTGTACTTTTTAAGGATTAAGCTGGGCTAACTTAAAATTCTGTCACATATAACAACATCACAAACATGTGATATCTTCAGAAGTGAAAAACCTTCACAACAAAAAAAAGCATTTCTTTTCACGATTGTTCGTGTAGTTATTACAAAAAAATACATACATTTATAACAATGCGCATAATCTTTAAAATCACCGGTAAATAAATCATTATTTTATAGATAAAAAACATATAAAATCAATATTAACACAAAATATATAAATTTTAAAATCAGTAATTTAACATAATTACCGTAATTAAAATTTCATATAAAAACAATCACTCAAAACTGCGAAATACTATTATTTTTAGCAACAAATATTAATGACTAACTTAAAAATACATAAGTATATAATAATCAAATATTTAATATGTTATTTATTAACTATCAGTACACTAGCTTGCTTAGCGCAGATTTTCGACGACAATCAAAACCCTCCGAGTGTAAAATGGCGCCAAATAAAAACCGAGCATTTTCAAATCATTTATGCTACCGAATTTGAAGATGGGGCTCAAACACTCACAAATATTTTAGAAAACTCCATAAAAAGGGTAAGCAAATCAATTGGTATAAAACCAAGAAAAATATCCATCATCCTTCAAAACAGAGACGTTGTTTCCAATGGCTTCGTGCAGCTCGCACCTAGGAGATCTGAGTTCGCCACTACCCCACCCCAACAAATGGACTACCAAGATTGGCTGAACAGCCTAGCCATCCATGAACTGAGACATGTGGTACAATTTGATGGGTTAAGCGGCCATTTTAAACCTCCCCTTCTCGAGCAATTAGGTCTAGCAATTTTTGGCGTTACACTACCTCCGTGGTTCTATGAAGGCGATGCGGTAGCCATCGAAACTGTTCTGACACCATCGGGTAGAGGACGCCTTCCTTCTTGGGAATTACCATTCAGAACAAACACACTAAGTAATCTAAAATATAGTTATCAAAAAGACTTTTTAGGCTCACTTAAAAGCATCACTCCAGGCTATTACGAATTAGGCTATTTCATGACTACGAAGATGCGGCGAGATTATGGAGAAGACTTCATAAATCAACTCATGAAAGATATGGTAAAAAAACCTCTTCGTCCGTACAACTTCAGCAGAGCGCTAGTCCACGCTACAGGATATAATACCAAGTCCTGGCACAGAAAAACCGTGCAGGAGCTCGACAGTCTATGGCGCGAACAACTTCAAAAAACCAGTCCAATAACCTACGAATATTTTCCACATACTAAGCCACAGGAAATAGTTGATTACCTCCTTCCTCAAGCACTACCCTCAGGAGAAATCATAGCACTGCAAAGGAGCTACCATAGTGTACCTAAGATAGTCATACTCTCTAAAGAAAATACCGTCAAAGAAGTTATCAAAACGGGAATACAAACCCACCCGCATTTCAGCTATGGTGGAGGTAAAATTATTTGGGATGAAATGCGATATGATAAACGTTATCATAAACGGTCTTTCCACGTAATCAATAGTTATAACTTAGCCACTAAAAGTTACAGGCAGCTCTCTTTTAAAACACGGCTCTTCTCACCTACTGTCTCCCCAGACGGGAAAACGATAGCAACCGTTGAAATAGATTTAAGTAACCAGGTAAACTTAATATTATTGGACAGTGACACTGGGGCAGAAAAAAAACGGATAACTATACCAAGCCATATCATGATCCAAACTCCTTCATTTGATAAAGAAGGAAAGAACATCATAGCAACTGCTACCAGCAGCAATGGAACCAGCTTAATAGAAATCAATTCATACACGGAGGAGACGAACCTATTAATCGATTGGCAGGAACAACAAATAGAACGTCCGATATATACCCCTTTCGGCATTGTCTTCAAAGCGCACTATAATGGTATTGATAATATTTATTGCTTAGAACCCTCAAAAAACATCAGGCAACTTACAAATGTTAGCTACGGTGCGTTCAATCCATCATACGACCAGTTTTCAGAAACACTCTATTTTAACAATTACCAGCCTAATGGTTACTTGATCAGCAAGGAAAACGCAACTCATTTCCGAGAGAAAACATTTGAACAAGACAGTAATTTTTTTATCAGCTATTATAAGCCGCTCTTAGCTCAAGAAGAACCTATAACCGCACCAGACTCCACTCAACATAAAACGTTCGCCTCAAGCCCTTATAAGGAGGTAAAAAACCTATTTAATTTTCATAGCATCTCTCCCGTTGGAGATGATTTCACGAGTGTCAGAAATTTTGATCTTGGTTTACAATTATTATCTGACAATTTGCTGAATACACTCTCAACCCGAGTGGGCTTTAACTATGACCAGAACATCAGCCGTTCAGACTACTTCATCTCAGCCACCTACAAAAGATGGTTTCCAACCTTCACACTACAATACCGAAATCAGGCACAGTTGAGCAATATCCGCATGCAGAATCGCCCGGATGAATTAATACCTTTGCGTTGGCGTGAACACTACACAGAACTTCGAACAACGATCCCGCTAACTTTTAACCGCCTAAATACCATCTATAACACCGGTCTATCATTGGGCACCAGTTTCACAAAGCGCTATCAACTCAGTTTAACTGATATCCATATACCAAATTTCTCTGAGGTAAGGTTTCCATTATTAGCCCAACTCTATTTTAATAGAAATAGTAGAAGGAGCCTACACGATCTGGCACCAAAATGGGGGCAGAATTTTAATTTCATATACCGTGATCTAACTTTTGACAGACGGACCGATGGCAGCATTTTCTCCATGCGCTCTACCTTATACTTTCCGGGCTTAGTAAACAACCATTCTCTTCAGGTCCGATTCAATTTTCAGGAGCGTTCAGGCAATTATCGCTTGATGAATGACATTCCCATGGTAAGTGGTTATGATCAACTCACCACCACACGTGTAAACAACACTTTATTCCTGGACTATCGCTTCCCTCTTATATACCCTGATTGGGATATTAGCCCTTTGATGTTTGTTAAACGCATCAAGACAGGATTATTTGCCGACTTCGAAAACTTTGTACAACAAAACAATTTATCACCACGTACTTTGGGTTTAGAAGTTAGGGCGGACCTAAATTTATTACGCTTTTACCTTCCAAATTTTGATGCGGGAGTAAGGGCAATATATGTTAATGAACCACACACAAAAAGGCTTATATTTACATACGGACTAAGTTATAGCTATTAAAAGCAAACAAGCGCGCCCTTTTTATGTTTTCCATACGCGAAGTCCTTTTTGACAGTATAAGTAGAAATAATTAACTTAGCTTTAAAATATTCATCATATGAGTGCAAAAACGATATCCATCATTATATTAACGGTTTTAGTTACTATTATATTAATGAAAAATACTGATGAGGTGATTTTCTGGATTTTTGGAGACAGGTACATCCCTAAACTGGCTATTCTAGGTACCATGTTTGCATCCGGCGTAATCGTTGGTTTTTTATTGGGCAGGCCGCGCCGTAAAACAGATAAACAGCAATCTATTGAAGAAGGATTCCAAACCGATAGCGAAGCTAATGAATCGGGCGAGCTTACAGATCCTTACCGATCAAACCTAAGTGATGACGACAGGAAGTACATTGACTGATCAAACAAGATTAAAGGAGGAAACCCTGTCAATTAAGATGAAAAGGTTCGTTTTTATTCCGTTGGATTACACTTTTAGACGCGAGCACCAGTACGACTACCATTACTCCAATAACGATAGAGAGTATCACCTGCAAGGTGGAAAAAAAGCGTGTTCCGGAGACAACAAACTGCGCATCCGCCATAATTTCCCGTCCAACATGAGTTTGTAACTTTTCCAGCTCCGATAACTTGGCTATTGTTTGGTCCAAAGCCTTCCGTCCTCTTACATGATAGCTAGCACGTTCTTCATTTAGCGTTCTCATATCCTGTGCGCCTATTAATTTAGCTTCAAGATTTTCGTAATTTCGCAACAGCATTTTAAAACTATTTAAATATTCCTGCTCTTGATCTACCAAATAGGTTTTTTCATATTTATTTAGTAACGTATCTATTCCTAGGTCGTGATAAGCCAATTCCTCTTTCAATTCTGCTAGCTTAGCAAATGAAGTATCGGTATCATTCACAAAACTCACCGTCAATGATTTTTTGGCATATAGATGCTCAGCGATATAATATATATCAGACGCTGGAACTAAACGGTCGTCATATAATGTCAAAAGTGAATTACTAATACTCTTCACGCTTTTATCTTCTAAAATCCGTATAAGTATTGTACACGCCATTATACTGAATAAAAGAAACGCAACTTTTAGCTTCTGCCTGATGTAATAAGTCCACTTCATATAGGTATATAATTACTAGCATATTTGACAAGCAGGTAAACATAGGCAAAATAATACAGGCACACAATTAATAACACATTCTTCCACCACATCAAATTAACACGTCCAGCACATTTGGTCGGACCTCTATATGGAGTTTGACCTTACTACTTTTCAACCGAATCAATTCATCATCAATATGAGCCAGCGCCCCATCCCATTGCAATTGCACCTTAGCGGCCTTTAATCGTTCACAGGGGAAAGGAATTTCTTTATTATTCAAACGCCCTAATACATACGCCGCCAGTGCAGCACGTTTATCTTCAGGCACCAAAACCACATCAAATTTACCATCTGCCGGATTCGCCCTCGCTGCAGCGCGGATATTCGGACCTATAGACTGTATATTAAGCACTTCCACCATTAAGAATTTCCCTTCACGCACTTCATCGTCAGCTGTGACCTTACAAGCGCATGCTTTATATTCATGCACAATACCGTATAATACCGTAAGCGCCAGTTGAAGCTCTTCTGTTGCCGACTCTACATACTCAAGGTTCTTACGGTCCATTTCTTTAATAAGTTGAGGAAAAACACCGCAACCGGTTCCTTCCAAAAAAAAACCTTCCCCGCTTTTATATTTTGCAAAACCAACATCGATCGTTCGTTTTTTAGCGTTACGCCAGTTTTTTATCAACTTCCCTATATTTCCGTCAATACCCAAAGTTAGGCCAATATTATTGGCAGTCCCCAAAGGCAGCATGGCAAGAGGAATACGTTTGTCTAATTGTTTTCGACTTAGCAGTCGTGATACAACTTTCCTAATTGTTCCGTCTCCCCCTGCCGCAACAATCAGGTCTGTATCCAATCCCTCTTTCAACCAGTTATCCTTTACATTTACATGTTTGCAAGAGAAACCATTTGCAGTTATCTGCTCAATTAATTCTGCACTGGAGGTTCCTTTCTCTCCCGCACTTGGGTTATAAACCAATAAGGTTTTTTTCATTGATCTAATTTCTTTTTTTTAAAACATACATCCTCCTTATTGGTTCGCATTATAGATATTTTTTTTACGCGTATGTCAAAGGCATGATTGTTTTCTATTTGACAGCATATACTCATTTAATGACTATAAGAAAAAATCACATGAGAATTTTAGTGACAAATGACGACGGTATATATAGTCCGGGTATCGCCTCGCTCGCCAAAATAGCTTCTTCTTTTGGTGAAGTAACCGTTGTGGCACCAGATGTGGAGCAATCTTCTATGGGGCATGCCGTTACCCATTCCCGACCATTGAACTATAAAAAGTCACCTATTGAGTTTCCTAGCATTTCGGCCTACCGGGTAAATGGCACACCTGCCGACTGTGTTGCATTGGGCACGCACTTGCATAGTAATACGGATGTAGTGTTATCCGGCATCAATATGGGGCCCAACCTTGGCAATTCCATGTGGCATTCGGGCACGCTGGCTGCTGCAAAGCAGGCAGCGCTCTTTGGCATTACCGGCATTGCGTTGAGCACACCCGTAGGTAATGACGAACCAGATTTCGACCTCCTCGAACCTTTTGTTAAACAAACACTTCAACAGCTTTTGAAGCAGCCAAAAGGCTCGCTGTTTAATGTAAACCTTCCTGAACAGCCAACAGGTATTCGCTGGACCAGACAGTCTGTGCGTAAATATGACGGCACTATAATACCAGGTAAAGACCCTATGAACAGAAAACATTATTGGTTTACGGTGACGCCATTAGCACCATCAGAAGAAGGAACAGACCGCTGGGCGGTAGAAAATGAACTGGTTTCCGTTACTCCTCTTCGTCTTGATCTGACCGACGAAGGGCTGCTTGCAGAAGCTAAACAGAATTTATCTTGGGACCAGTAACATTGGTTGGTGGTATCCACGGAGACAAATTCCATCGTTGAATACCACAATAACAAATAACAACAGGATAATCGCTTTCCCTGTTATTATTTGATATAGAGTATGATGTCTTTTTTTATTTAATTTAACTTTCTTTTTAAAGTAAGCAGATCTTGTTAAATTGAATTTCTTTTCAATAATGCCTCTGGGCAAGTCTGAGATATTACTTACGATGAAACAAAAAACATCCGAAATTTAACAGCATTCAGCTATATTAGTTTTTGATAAACTTTTAAACTTTGGCATCCAGGGCCAAATGTATAGCTCCATCAATTTATTCATTAACAAACTGAATGATAAACCCTCCTTTTGGGGCTAAAATATAGGACCAATCAGCAGCTATTGGATACGTTTGTACTTTAAATTCCATCAATGGTTCTTCTCCTTCCGTAATTATTCTAAATTTAGAAAACCCCTTTCCGTATTTAGCAAGATCCAGTTTAATAGGTAGTTCTTCATTAGTGCCGTTTATACCCACAATATAAGAAAGAGCGTCTTTTTTGCGGGAGAGGACTAATAACTTACCCGGTTCAGCCATAACACTTTCGGTTTTATCCCAAGTGGCGGGCATATCTTTTAATAAATTTGTAACCTCTACAGGAAGCGAATCAAATACCTCTTTTGAATCAGCAAAATGAATAATTCCAGAGGTATAGGTCATGGCAGTGGCAAGCTCATGAACCGCTGTGTTTAAACGGGGATATTTTCTAAAGGTTAGTGCAAACGGTGTATAATCGGCAGGACCTGCTACATTCCTTGTAAAAGGTAACACTGTATTCTGTTCTGCAGCTTTCTCAGGAAATGCTGGTTCATAAAAATAACTTTCAGTTCCCAATATAGCTTCAGCTGTGACAAAATTCGGCCAGGTTCTGTGCCATCCTCTCGGCACCGTAGTACCATGAAGGTTTACCATTAAACCTTCTTTAGCAGCATCTTCAAAAACCGATTGTAAAGCCGCCATTACCTCCTGCCTGTCTGAGCACCAAAAATCTATTTTAACGCCTTTAATGCCCATATCGGCCAGTTCTTTGAATCTTTTTTTTCTTTCTTCTGAATCAAAATACGCTGATGAATAACCCCAAACCATTGGTTTAATCCCTTTTGAGATAGCATAATCAATAATCCCTCCTTCTTTGTTCGCTTTTTCCCAACCAGCATCAAAAAGTGTATACTTAAAGCCGAATGAGGCAGCAAGATCTGTAAATTCATTATAAATTTCAGGTGAATGATCATCGGGATGCGACCACCATGACCATGAGGCTTTCCCCGGTTCAATCCATGAAGCATCTTCAATTTTAGATTCAGGAGCCAAATCCGTGATTAAGGTTGACAGCAATATGTCTCCGGCCTGTTCACCAATGATAATAACCCTCCAGGGCATAATCCAGGGAAGATTTGATTCCGGATAAACATGTTCTTTTTCATCTAAAGGAAGCGTATATCTCTCGTCTTCTTTAGCAAACGCAACTTTATAGGTTCCTCCCTCCGAATCTGGTTGTAAATGGCAACCCGGAAAAGAACCATCGGTTCCTGACTCAGCAATGAGAATCCAGTTTTTGCTGTCATTTACATTAAAAAGCGCAGGCATACACCAGCCAATAGAAGGATTGCGCGGATTACCAATCGGGTCTCCCGAATTTACATTAAGGTAAAAGTCTTCATAACCCGGCGTATAGTCACCAGCTTCATTATACGGTTGCATCCAGCCTTTTGCACCTTTTTCAATATGGAATCCTGTGATTTCATCTTTTACCTGCCGTATTTTTTTGTCCTTATCTGAAAATCGATAGCGAAAAGCAACCCCTTCTTCTCCGGCAATTAAATCAAGTATCATTAATGCTCCCTGGCTATTTTTAAAAGTTATACGCTTACTTTCAAAAACATGATCTATTTTTTTATAATTACCTACCTTTAATTCGTACTTTTCCCTTCTTTCTTCAATGGGCGAAATTTCAGCTACCGATAACCCGGATGTAAAATCCTGATCGTCACAATTTAGGCCAAGAGGAGAATCTGAAATGATTATTTCATCTCTGCGGGTTACATTATAGTATAGCTCTCCATTCTCATTTAAAGACAATGTAATTTTATTTGAACCATCCTTCGATTCTACATACATAGATTTCTCTGCTACTTCACCACAAGCAAATAAAAGCGTTCCAAGGACAGATAAAATCAGCATTTGATAAATAGATTTATTTTTCATTTTTAGCATATGAGTTTTTGAAAAAATTGGTTATTCTTCACTATATTGTCAAGTAGCTAATGTATGCCATATACGACATAAGAAACATGGAGAATACTACCTTTATAATGGATTTTTATGCTGAATAGTAAAACCCCGTGGGCCACAAGTTACGAATTATGAGATTGGTTGTGTCCCGCATCCACACACACGGAAGCCACAGGCATCCCGGAAGGAGGAGGCTTAAAATAAAAAAACAATATGAAACGCCCATACAAAGTAGGGGACGTACCCTGAACCATTGGCCATACGCCGTAGTGCCAAATGCTACCTCTGAACGCCAAATACTACCTCTGACTGCAACATTGAAAGGTCGGGTATCTTTTCACGGTAGCTTTAAAAATGAAGCTGATGGCCAGCTTTCATTTTTTATCTACATAAAGGAGTGTAGCGATGGGAAACAATGATAAAAACAAGGAAACTCCCGAAATCGACAAGACCATTTTGGAAATTAACGAGCAAAGGGAGCGAGAGTGTAACCACAAAACGATACCACTTGTATCTGAACACACCAAACCCGGATTTGAACACATCCGAAAATACTTTTTATTTGAATTTTGCATTGTAATTAAAATAAAAATATTATGAGCAAACAAAAAGTTTGGTTTATTACAGGAGCATCCAAAGGAATGGGGCTTGAAGTGGCAAAGACTGTTTTAGCAAATGGTGGCAAAGTAATTGCAACCTCCAGAAATTTGGATGAGCAAATAGCAAGCGTCGGCGAAGCGTCAGAAAATTTTCTTCCGTTGAAAGTGGATATTACCAGTGAAACTGAAGTAATATTAGCTATCGAAAAGGGTATTGAAACATTTGGACAAATCGATGTAGTGCTAAATAATGCGGGCTATAACCTGCTGGGCAATATCGAAGAGCTGAGTGATGCGGAGTTCCGTCAAACAATGGATGTGAATGTATTTGGGATGACTAACGTTATCAGGCAGATATTGCCTTATCTTCGCAAAAATAAGTCTGGGCATATCATGAATACCTCTTCAATGATGGGCTATATGAGTTACCCCGCTAATGGCAGCTATAGTGCATCAAAGTTTGCCGTCATCGGACTATCCGAAGCACTTGCACAGGAGGTGGCTCCTTTTGGTATACATGTTACTGTTCTTGCCCCCGGAACATTCCGCACAAGTTTTATGAGCGATAGCAGTCTGGCAGTGGCAAAGAATAAAATCGATGACTATAACCTGGATCAACAGGTGGAACTTTTCAGAAGTTATGATGGTAAGCAACCGGGTAACCCTGCAAAATTAGCTGAAGTTCTATACTACATCAGCAATCTTCCAGAACCACCATTACACTTGCTTTTAGGAACGGACAGTTATCAATCCATCATTGAACAGCGAAAAAAGGAAGCAATTGAATTGGAAAAATGGAAAGCGTTATCTTTTTCCACTGATTTTAAATAAAACGAAGGATGAAAAAAGCTACTCCATATAAGATTAATTCTATTTCTGAACTGCATCGTTTGTTTGGTTTGAAAAAACCGGATCATCCATTGATAAGTGTTATCGATTTTGAATTGCTCAAATTTGGAGATAGCGAAATTTGGAAAAGCTTCTATTATGATTTCTATTGCGTTGCCTGTAAAAAAGGTTCTTCCGGGAAGTTTAAATACGGGCAACGTAATTATGATTTTGATGAAGGTATAATGGGTTTCACGAAACCAGGACAGCTATTTTCAGTTACAAATGTCTCAGATGATCCTGTATCCGGTTTTATGTTAGTCTTTAAACCCGAGCTGATTCGCCATTATAGATTGGGTAAGGTAATCGGTAGCTACAATTTTTTTTCTTATTCCACGGCTGAGGCCTTACATCTTTCGGAAAAAGAGGATGAAATAATGATATCCCTTTTTCGGCAAATGCAGAATGAATTAAAAAATAACATCGACCAATACAGCCAGGATCTTATTGTTTCACATATAGAGCTACTTCTTAACTATGCGAAGCGTTTTCACAACAGACAATTTCTCACACGGAATACCGAGAACAATGATCTGCTGACAAAAATTGAGCAATTAGTGACCGATTATCTAAATAATAAATCAGCAGTCTCTGGACTGCCGACCGTTCAGCACATATCGAATGAACTCCATATGTCGCCCGATTATCTAAGTGATATGTTGCGAAACCTGACTGGTCAAAATGCTCAAACATATATCCATGGATTTGTCATTGATAAGGCCAAAGAATTACTTTCTACCACAAATTTTAGCGTCAGCGAAATAGCATACCAATTAGGTTTTGAATATTCGCAATCATTCAGTAAGCTATTTAAAAAGAAAACCAATAAAACAGCTTTGCAATATAGGGCATCATTTAATTGAGTAATAAGTGTTTCTTACTGCTGCTAACTCATTTTAATTTAGAATAAGAACCCCAAAAAATAGTTGATTCCCTTTCTGATGGGAAAGAAATTAGAATGTTACTACAAGAAATTTGCGTGGGTGCTTTTTAGGAATTTACACGGATCAATTTTCGTTATTCAGCGATTCAATTTTAACAAAATGAAAGCATAATGAATAAAAGTAAAAGAATATCAAAAGGCCTTTTATGGACTTCCTATATCATAAAAAGCATATTGTTTGTATTGTTCTTAAGGGGAGCACTCAACTATCTTTTACTATCGGAAAGGACTGTTAGCAGTGTCGTTGAAATGGGCTATCCAAAAACTTCAATACCCTATTTGGGGTTCGTTTTACTCTTTGCTAACATTTTATATTCAATTCCTAAAACAACATTTGTTGGAGCATTATTTCTTACGGCCTATTTAGGAGGTGCAGTTGCTACTCACGTAATCAACGACGACCCAATCTTAAATATCCTGTCACCTGTAATTTTTGGTGTTTTTGTTTGGGTGGGTCTTTGGTTGGGACATGATAAATTCGAATGCAAAGCCTCACCAATTTTGATTTGCCCAGAACCTGTAAAACGTTAAATATAATAGTTTCCAATAAGGATCTATTCTTATATCGAGCTTAGTGAAATTTTCACCATACGATTGTTGCCAGACACGATATGGACATTTGGTGCAAAGTTGTTTCGCGTTCTGATAAAAGTAGTAGGTTGATCGCCCCAGTTGAGGAAACCCTTTGTCGGGCGCACCCTCAAGGGGTAAATCGGGCAAGTATTTCTATTACTACAAATGCAGGCTCTCCAAGCACAACAATATAAGTGCCATCAAAGCCCATAACCAATTTTTGGAAGCCTGTGAACTGATGAGCCTGCCGAGTGCAAGGGTAAGGAAGATTAGGACAGTTACCAAAAGCTCGCTCGATGTGGAAATGGAGAGCAACCGTAAAAAGGTAATCGAAAACAGAACCCAATTACAGGAAGTTGAGGAAAAACTGTTCTCGGTAGAGGAGAAATGGATAAAGAACGAAATCGACAGGGATACCTATGACCGTTGGTATAACGATAGTATCCTGAACCTGAAAGGAGCTATCGAAAAGCTAAGCAATGACCAGAGCCAAGCATTCAGCATCTTGGAAAAAAACCTAAACCTATTGACCGATATGCGCCATGTATATTCCAAGTCCAATACGCTTCAAAAAAGGGAATTTGTAAATATGGTGTTCGACAGCAACCTGCACTATGAAAGCGGCATTTATCGAATACCGACCATGCTCGGTATCCTATCGCATAACCATTTGAAAATGAAAGAAAAGGGATTACTAATATACGAAAAAAAAGAAGGTCCTCTTGATGAAGACCCTCTTAGCGGTGAGAGCGGGATTACCTTCGCTCTGCTCGGTGATCCCTGATTGGGAAGACTCCAAAGCATAATCAGGCTATTCGTTTCACTCATAGTTTTTTATTTATATATGAAAGTTAAAGCTAGCTTTAACTTTCATATATAAATAAAAAACCCCGCTAATGCGGGGCTTCATTTCGCTTTGGCGGTGAGAGCGGGATTCGAACCCGCGGTACCGTTTCCAGTACGACAGTTTAGCAAACTGTTCCTTTCGGCCTCTCAGGCACCTCACCTTCCCTTTTGGGACTGCAAACCTAATACAAAAAATTATTATTTCAAATTTTTACACAAATGATTTGCATCTATTTTTTTCACTGCGAACTTATCAAATTGGAACACAACTCAATAAAAAACTTCCAAACATATTTTCATCCATTTATTAATTACTTGCTTTAGTTTTTTTTGCATCATAATCTACTCGTACATGATATATACTCATTAGCATTCGCTTAAATATAGCACGAATAGTTTCTATCTCCTGCATGGTGATATTGCTATTTTTAAATTGCCCTTGCGCTAACTTACCCTCAATAATCTTATCGACCAGGTTGCTGATATTCTCTGCATCGGGCTCTTTAATACTCCTTGAGGCAGCCTCCACAGAATCTGCCATCATCAACACCGCAGTTTCCTTAGAAAAAGGGATCGGTCCAGGATATCGAAACTCTTGTTCATCTACTATTTTTTCCGGAAATTCTTTGATGAAAGCATTATAAAAAAAGTCAGTTCTCGTAGTCCCGTGGTGTGTACGTATAAAATTAATAATAGATTCTGGCAATTGATGTTTGTGAGCGAGGTCAATTCCCTTATTAACATGCGCTATAATAATCTGCGCGCTCTGCTCAAATGTCAACCCATCATGCGGGTTATAGCCTTTAGTCTGATTTTCTATAAAATATTGCGGGTTTTGCATCTTACCAATATCATGATAAAGAGCTCCTGCTCTTACCAACAGCGCATTACCTCCTATCTTATATATAGCCGCTTCTGCAAGATTTGCTACCTGTAATGAATGCTGAAAGGTACCGGGAGCCTTGTACGACAGCTCTCTCAGCAATGAGGAGTTTGTATTGGTTAACTCCATTAAGCTTACGTCTGAGGTTATACCAAATAACCGCTCAAAAGCATAAATTAACGGGTATGCCAATAAGGTAAGCAGCACACTTACCACGAAAGGCACGAATGAAGTATAACCAATATCAGCGATAGAACCATCTCTAATTAAAATAATTCCCAGATAAGCAATAAAATAAGTTATTAAAATAATGAGTGAAGATAACAGGAATTGCTCTCGCTTAATCAGGGTTTTTATACTGTAAATACTGACCATGCCAGCAGTAACTTGTAAAAATGCAAATTCAAAACTATTGGGAACAAAGAAACCGGAAACAAGCACCATCAACAAGTGGATATTCAACGCCATACGGGTATCAAACAGAATACGGATGATAATTGGCACAATACAGAACGGAATATAATATAAACTTGATAACTGCAATTTAAGGGCCCACGAAAGCACTACCAACATACCTGTTACCACTAGGAGAATCAACGAAAGCAATCTATTATTTGAAAATACGTCTATCCTAAAAAGATAAAGGAAAACCATTAATAAGGTAACTACCAGGCCGACAATTAGAAATTGCCCAACCACCACCACCTTTCTATCACCCCCGATACGCGCTTCCTCTTCATAAGCTACACGTAAAGACTCCACCTTCTGAAACACCTCATTATTAACCATACTGCCCGAAGCCACGATCAGCTCACCTCGCTGTACCATCCCTCTGGTAGTAGAAATACTTGCCAGAGCATCAGCTTCCAGTTTATCTGTCAACCGTTCGTTATAGATGTAGTTCGGCTGTATATAGTCTCCCACTATACTTTTTAGCCACTCCTTCTCCGTTACCGCTTTTCTGTCATCGATAATAGTATTTGCATAAGCTAAAGCTGTTTCCCTGGTATAAACCTCTGCCGTATTTTTCCTTTCGGTTACACTTTCTGTAACTAAATTGAACGTGTAATGCTCTCCATCAATTTGAAATTTTTTGGTCAACGCTATAATACCCCGATTATATACGTGCGAAAGAATTTGTGTAACCATCAAACTGTATACAGACATCTCCTTATCTTCCAAGCCGCTTCCTTTCCATTTATTCTCTAACTCATTCAGAAATCGTTCTGTCTCCTCATTTCGCATCGCTATATGATTATCATATACAGGATACACTGCGCGCAACACCTGCTCCCGATCAGCTTTGATCTCGGCTGGGGTTTTAAGAATAGCGAAGTTATATGGGGCGATTAAATCTTCATGCATCCATATTTTTCCCTTTTCATACTCAAACCTGAACCTTGGTTGTTTGGGCAGAAAAATACAGATAATGATCACACTGAGCAGCATCATCCCGTATTTGAACACAAGGGGATTAGCAGTATAAATGGATTGGCTTTTTCGACTGTTCGACACGATCTACTAAATTTAATTTATTTCAAACCTAATAAAATATCTTGTATTTTGAACGTCACCTATCGGCTTTTAGCGTTATCTCCCCATTTTCTATATGATAAAGACATTTATTTTTTAACTCAAACCATCTTAATAGTATAAACAATCCTATTTCCGTCTATTGTTTAAAAACAAAAATTCATTAGACGTATAACATGTTTGAAGAAATAAAATATATTTTCAGGTATAGGATTTTTCATAAAAAAATGATATCATTGTGATATCATTATAACATATAAAAATCCGATTATGAAACAGGAAAAATCAACAACGGCATTCTCAGGCTATTTAGCCATTTCTCTGCTTATTTTAGCAGTGGCAGGCGCTATTATTGGCGGCGTTTTAGCAAACAAAACGCTGCTCATCATTAGCATTATCGTAACGCTGTTAATCATTAAAGGGCTGACCATCGTCAATCCTAATGATTCAAAAGTGCTGATTCTGTTTGGAGAATATATAGGCACGGTAAAAAAAGATGGTTTCTTTTGGGTAAACCCTTTTGCCATCAAACATAAGGTTTCGTTAAAAGCACGCAATCTGAATGGACATAAAATGAAAGTAAATGATAAGCTGGGAAATCCGATAGAAATTGCGGCGGTAACGGTTTGGGTAGTAAAAGATACCGCCAAAGCACTCTTCGCCGTAGACGACTACATGCAATATGTACAGGTACAAAGCGAAGCAGCTGTTAGGCATCTCGCTAATTTATTTGCATACGATGACTTTGAAGATGAAGAATCCAGTATCACACTGAAAGACGGTGCGGAACAAGTAAGCCAAATGCTGGAAAAAGAACTAAACGAACGTCTAGAGCGTGCTGGAATTGACGTGATCGAAGCACGTATTACCCATTTGGCTTATGCTCCTGAAATAGCCAGTGCGATGCTTCAAAGGCAACAGGCTACCGCTGTAGTAGCTGCTAGGAAAAAGATTGTTGAGGGTGCGGTAGGCATGGTAGAAATGGCTTTGGAGAAGCTTTCGGAAAAAGAGATCGTACAATTGGATGAAGAGCGTAAAGCTGCTATGGTGAGCAATTTACTTGTAGTGTTATGCGGAGAAAAAAGCGTAGCTCCAGTAGTAAACGCAGGCACCTTATATAACTAAAGGGATGAACTATTATGAAACACAAACCATGAAAAGGCAAGGAACCTTATCTGTGGCAATCCTTTTCATTGGTCTGGTAATAGCTTTTAATTATTACGAAGGCCGCAACTTTCTGACGATCATTCCCTATGCTTCGCTAACAGTTATCGTTTTGGGCATGATCTATCTTTGCCGGCTGGACACGGAAGTTAACAGTGTTGCAATTCGGTATCGCTTCAAGCCATTCCATGTAAGGAGTCACACAATTGAATGGAAAGATATTGAGGAAGCGCGTTTAAGGAAGTACCACCCCCTTTGGGAGTATAAAGGATGGGGCATAAGCTGGGGAAAAGCGGGGATGGCCTATAGCACACAGGGAAACGTTGGTCTTCAGCTGGTGTTGAAGAACGGCAAAAGAATACTTTTTGGCACTCAGAAACCAAATGAACTGAAGAATTATTTAACTAAACTGAGGGAAACATATGCTATTCCTTTGGTTGATTTAACAGAAAGTACAAGCTAATGGGAGAAAAAAAAGCATTTGCCTTACGTATCAATCCGGAAATGCTTAAGGAGATAGAAGCATGGGCAGCAGATGAGTTCAGGAGTACCAATGGGCAAATAGAATTTTTGTTACATGAGGCATTGCGTGCCCGTAAAAAGAACAACAGAAAATCTTCCCAGAAAGACGAAGAGAAAAAAGACTAAAAAATATCAGAGAACTAAGATTTTAGCTATATTGGGCACATAACCAATTTCTGTGTGCCATGTTAAATGAAGTATACATTGTTTCTGCTGTTAGAACACCCATAGGAGGTTTCGGCGGTAAACTCTCTAACCTGACAGCCACCCAATTAGGTGGTATTGCAACTCAAGAAGCCGTAAACAGAGCAGGTGTTGCTCCTAGCGATATTCAGGAAATTTATTTTGGAAATGTTTTATCTGCAAACTTGGGGCAGGCACCCGCTACACAGGTGGCAAAATATGCCGGCCTTAACAATATTCCTGCTACTACCATCAACAAAGTGTGCGCATCGGGAACCAAAGCTATCATGCTTGCTGCACAAAGCATTGCCCTAGGCAATCAGGAAGTAATCGTGGCGGGCGGCGCAGAAAGCATGAGCAATGTTCCATATTACTTGGACAAAGCTAGAACAGGTTACCGTTTAGGACATCAACAAGCAACAGACGGGCTTCTAAAAGACGGGCTATGGGATGTATACAACGATTACCACATGGGATCGGCCGCAGAATTATGTGCTTCAACCTGCCATATCTCGCGTGAGGAACAAGATGCATATGCTATACAATCCTACCAAAGAGCGCAAAGCGCTTCACAGTCAGGAAAATTTAAGCAAGAGATTGTTCCCATAGAAATTACAGATCGCAAAGGCAACAAAACTATTGTTGACGAAGACGAAGAGATCAATACCGTCAATTTTGACAAAATAACTTCCTTAAAAACCGTTTTCAAAAAGGATGGAACAGTTACCGCAGCAAACGCCTCCACACTGAACGATGGTGCGGCAGCTTTGGTACTCATGAGTAAACAGCAAACAGATCAGCTTGGTATAAAACCGCTAGCCCGTATAATAGGTTATGCAGATGCTCAGCTAGACCCCGAATGGTTTACCACTGCACCTGCTAAAGCTATTCCTAAAGCATTGGAAAATGCGAAAATAACAGCAGATCAGGTGGACTACTATGAAATAAATGAAGCCTTTTCCGTGGTTGCGCTTGCAAATAATAAAGCGCTTGGTCTCAACCCCGAAAGGGTGAACATTTACGGCGGTGCGGTTTCATTGGGACATCCACTGGGTGCCTCGGGTGCAAGAATAGTGGTAACATTGCTATCCGTATTGCAGCAGAACAAAGGACACATTGGCGTTGCTGGAATATGTAACGGTGGTGGTGGCGCTAGTGCTCTAGTGGTGGAAATGTTATAGTTTTTTTGGCTGTTATGCTGAAAGAAATTAAACAGATACTACTCTTGTTACTTCTCTTAGGTTTGCCATCATTGTATGCAAAATATTACGAGATGATAGCGTTAATGGCGCGGAGCAAACCCTACGATTACCCAAAAAGTCATTGAAATATTAGAACTTTCAGAGAAAGGTGTTTTATTTGGAAAAAATATTTTTATAGCCAATACCAACAACACAAAAAGTACACGAAAAATCTATACATTCAACAGTACCGTAACCATGCTGCTGAAGCACGAGAAGCAAAGTCAGCGGATTGTACTGGATCATCTCGCACCGAGCGACCCGAAATTAGAAGGAGATTTTAAGTTTTATGGACCAGATATGAGTTACGACGCTTGGGAAATAAAACACAATAGACTGAAATCCAAAGAAGATCTTCCTTTAAGAAATGCCCCCTCAACTAAGGATGAAGCCACGAATGAAACCCACCCCTTAAAAAAACCCGAGCCAATTATAGACAACAGAACAACATTAAATTAACAACAAACCTATTACAATAGAGAGAATTATTGCTAATTTTATTAATTTCGACGCCATGTTGTATCAACCCGCAATTGCCAAACACACAGAAACCAAACGCGCCTAAGCGTTTTCAAAAAACACATGATTAACGAATAATATACGAATGAAGAGGTCTTTAATTATTTTAATGTTGATGGGAAGTACATCTTTCGCACAAACAAAAAAAGAAATCACCCTTGAAGATATTTTCCAAAAAGGCATATTCAACACCAAAACTGTAAGTGGTCTTCGATCATTAAAAGATGGGAAAACCTATGTATCTATTGAAACAAATTCAGAAACAGGGTTAAAATATGTCGCTAAAAACAATTATAGTGATGGCAAGGTATCCGAGGCTATTTTTACAGAAAAGGATTTACTTTTTAAGGGACGAAAATTGCCGATGAGCACCCATTTTAATGAAGACGAAAGCAAAGTGCTCATAGCCGATGAGGAAGAGAGTATTTACCGCAGATCTTCTAAAGCTAATTATTATGTGTTCGATTTGCGATCGAAAAAGGTCACCGAAGTATCCTCCAACGGCAAGCAACTATTTGCAACACTTTCTCCTGATGGCTCTAAAGTTGCTTTTGTAAGAGAGAATAATATTTTTATCAAAGATTTACATACTGAGGAAGAAGTACAGGTTACGCATGATGGTAAGAAAAACGAAATTATCAATGGTGGTACAGACTGGGTATATGAAGAAGAATTTGCTTTTGCCCGCGCTTTCTTTTGGAGCCCGGATAGCAAAACGATTGCTTACTATAAATTTGACGAGTCGGAAGTACCAGTGTATTCCATGACCGTATTTGATAAGCTATACCCTACAGAGTATCAATATAAATACCCAAAACCAGGAGAAAAAAATTCGGTTGTAAGTATCCACTTATATGATATAAACCAACAAAGCACATTAACGGTAGATGTGGGTAAGGAAAAAGATCAGTACATTCCAAGAATAAAATGGACACAAGATCCGGAAACACTTTGCGTATTTCGAATGAACCGTCATCAGAATAAACTCGAATATCTCTTTGCCGACACTAAAACAGGTGCTTCAAAAGTGATTTTGACGGAAGACAATAAATATTATATCAATATCAACGATGATTTAACTTTCCTGAAAGATGGTGAGCATTTTATACTTACCAGTGAACTAGACGGCTACAACCACCTGTATCTATATAATAACAAGGGTAATATGGTTCGGCAGATTACAAAGGGCGATTGGGAAATTACCAAATTTTACGGCATCAATGAAAGTACGAACACGCTTTATTACCAATCTACAGAAAGTTCTCCCCTACAACGTGATGTTTACGCCGTTAAACTAAATGGCAAAAATAAAACTCGGTTAAGCAAGGAAGCAGGAACAAATAGTGCTACCTTCAGTGCGGATTACAGCTACTACATCCTAAACCATTCAAGCACCAACACCCCGGCCAACATTACATTACATAGCAAAAATGGAAAACTGGTCCGTATGCTGGAAGACAACAGCCAAGCAAAGCAAGTAGCCGACAGCTATGGTGTAAAGGGCTCCGAATTCTTTCAATTCACCACTTCTGCAGGTGTGGAATTAAATGGTTATATGATCAAACCTTTAGATTTTGATCCGCAAAAGCAATATCCCGTACTGATGTACGTGTACGGTGGCCCAGGGAGCCAAAATGTTGCCGATTCCTGGAATGGTTCCCGCAGTTTATGGTTTAACTTTTTAGCCCAAAAAGGATATATTGTTGCTTGCGTAGATAACCGGGGCACAGGCTTTCGAGGACAGGAATTTCAAAAATCCACTTATCTCAACCTTGGCAAATTGGAGACAGAAGATCAAATCGAGGGAGCGAAATGGCTGGCCCAGCAGCCATATATAGACGGAAACCGAATAGGTATTTGGGGTTGGAGCTACGGAGGATATATGTCATCTTTATGTATTACCAAAGGTGCAGATATCTTTAAGTTGGCCATTGCAGTTGCCCCGGTTACAACATGGAGATACTACGACAGTATTTATACCGAGCGTTATCTACGTACCCCTCAAGAGAATTCTGAAGGTTACGACGACAATTCGCCGATTAATTTCGCCGATCAATTAAAAGGCAAATTTCTGTTGATCCATGGAACAGGTGATGATAATGTACACTTCCAAAACAGTGTGCTATTTTCTGAAGCTATTATACAAGCAAATAAGTCGTTTGACCAAGCATACTACCCCAATAAAAATCATGGTATTTATGGTGGTAATACCAGTTTACACCTGTACGGAAAAATGACCGATTTTGTTCTCAACAATCTTTAATTTTTAATAACAGACAGTCGTATTTTCATCGTATATATTCTGTTTTTTTACTTATATACAGTTAAAAATTTGTTATAATGCGACTGTCTAACTATCTTGCGCGATTAGTCATATGAAGGTAAAACTAAACCGCTACAACAATAGCAAATGTCAGTAACAAAACCCAAACACCCTAAAGGATTACCCATTTTATTTTTGACTGAAATGTGGGAAAGGTTTGGTTATTACCTGATGTTAGGTATCTTACTGCTATATCTGAAAGATCCTAAGGGAGGCTTTGGTTATGATAATAAAGAAGCCTCTGATATTGTGGGCACGTACTTAGGCCTTGTGTACCTTACTCCTTTTATTGGTGGCCTACTAGCTGATAAAGTATTAGGTTATCGAAAATCGATCATCATTGGTGGCCTATTACTCTCCGCCGGTTATTTCTGTCTTGCAATTCCCAATAAGGAAGTATTCTGGATAGCAATTTTACTACTCGTTGTAGGTAATGGCTTTTTTAAGCCAAACATTTCTACTCTATTAGGAAATCTATACAACACGAAAGAAAACAAACCTCTTAAAGACGACGGCTATAATATCTTTTACATGAGCATCAATGTAGGTGCTTTCGTCTGTAATTTTGTAGCAGCTTATATGCGTAATGCTTATGGTTGGGACTATGCATTTGCGGCAGCTGGCATAGGCATGTTGCTGGGCGTATTGGTTTTTATGGGCGGAAATAAACACATTAAGTTTGCCGACGTTATCAAACCCTCCAACCCAGAAGATACTCCGGTAAAAAAGGTAGTTTGGCTAGTGCTAATACCGATGCTATTATTTGGTGTTTTGGGATGGTTCATTCCGGGAAATATTTTCGGTTCAGACTCAACCGACGCTTTTATTGTGGCTTGTGTACCGGTCATTGGGTTCTACGTTAGTTTGCTACTCAAATCAAAAAAAGAAGATAAATCGCGCATTGCAGCATTATTATCAATTTTTGCCGTGGTTATTGTTTTCTGGGCTGTCTTTAAACAGAATGCCTCTGCACTTACGAATTATGCGGAGACTTATACCGATCGGCAGATATCACCTACCGCTTCAGATTACCTAAAACCTTTTGGTATGGTACAGGAAATTTCTACTACACCAGAGATTTTCCCCAATTACGATGGTTATTTTAGACCGATAAGAAACGAGGCCGGGGAGCTGGAAACCGTTCTCTCTCCTCACCCTTACTTTCAAAATCTGCCCAAGGAGAACTGGCCTCCAAACGACCAACCCATACAACTCATCTCTACAGAAATCTTTCAATCCATCAATCCCTTTTTTATTATACTTTTTACCCCCTTAGTGATCTCTTTTTTCTCGTTCTTGCGACGACGAGATAAAGAACCTTCTACACCGGCCAAAATCGCTTGGGGCTTACTGATTACAGGTTTATCTACTGCTGTAATGGCTTTCGCCATTTACACAACCGACATTACCGAAGATAAATCATCTACCTGGTGGCTCATCAGCTCTTACGCAGTTGTTACCATAGGAGAACTGTTCCTTTCTCCCATCGGTCTATCGCTGGTGTCAAAGGTAGCTCCCGCGAGACTCACCTCTTTATTAATGGGCGGATGGTTTCTGGCTACAGCGATTGGCAACAAGCTCTCGGGAGTATTATCTTCACTATGGGATAATTATGAACAAAAAGCAAATTTCTTCTGGGTAAATTTCTTGGCATGTATGCTAGCATCTCTCATCATATTCTCCATGCTCAAATGGTTAAGGGAAATTATCAGGAAACATGCATGATGAACGATACGAAATAATAAATACCAAATTGAATAAATAATGAGTGAATCACACACACTAACACAAGAACCACCACAAAACCAAAAAGGGCATCCTAAAGGTTTATATGTGCTGTTTACGACAGAAATGTGGGAGCGTTTCAACTTCTACGGAATGCGTGCCCTATTGGCCCTATTTCTAATCAATGCTTTAGCTTTTTCGGAAAAAGATGCTTCTATTGTTTATGGGGGATTTTTAGGGTTAAGCTACTTGACTCCTATGCTGGGGGGATACATTGCCGATCGCTACTTAGGTAATAGAAACTGTATTATCCTAGGAGGACTGACTATGGGGGTAGGACAACTTTTGCTCTTTTTCAGTGGTCACGTTTATACGTCAAGCATTGACATTGCCACCTTTGCCATGTGGGGAGCTCTGGCAGTGATCATCGTTGGTAACGGCTTTTTCAAACCCAACATTTCATCGATGGTGGGCCAACTTTATAACAAAGGCGACAGCAGGTTAGATTCGGCATTTACGATCTTTTATATGGGTATAAACGTAGGCGCTTTCCTTGGAATGTCTGTGTGTCCTTTTTTGGGTGATGTTAAAGTGGGTGAAGTAAGGGTGGTAGAAGCATTTAAATGGGGCTTTTTAGCTGCAGGTACGGCGATGTTTTTAGGAACATTGCTTTTTATCTTCCTAAAGAACAAATACGTAGTATCACCTGAAGGTAAACCAGTAGGCGCCAAACCGGAGTTTTCGGAAGAAAATATCGTTGATAAAGCCACCGAAGAGGCCGAAAAAGCAAAGTTTACCAAGGGTTCTATCATTGCCTCTGTCGTACTTTTGGGTATTTTATACACGGTATTTCATTTTCTTTCGCTCGATCCCAACCCGATCAAGAGTTGGGTTTACCCATTTATTTATGCTTCGGCATTGAGCTTAGCATTTTTGATTCTGACCGATAAATCTATTACCAAGATTGAACGTGATCGGATTATCGTCATGTATATCGTAGCTTTCTTTGTCATCTTTTTCTGGTCGGCCTTCGAACAGGCCGGATCTTCATTAACCTTTGTTGCAGATAAACAAACAGACCTCAACTTCCTCGGTTTTCAGCTTCCTCCCAGTTTTATACAAAACGCCAATTCTATTTTTATTGTGGTTTTTGCTCTTCCATTCAGTTGGTTATGGCTCAAACTTCAACGTAAAAACTTAGAGCCGATATCACCTGTGAAACAAGCTATTGGGCTGTTATTATTAGCCGTTGGTTATTATATTATCGCCGTACAAATAGCAAAAATAGGTACTACTGGTAAATTAGCCGTACATTGGTTATTTGTAATGTACCTCTTCCATACCCTGGGGGAGCTTTGTTTGTCACCTATCGGCTTATCGTTGGTTTCCAAACTTGCACCCAAACGCTTCTCTTCCCTTTTAATGGGCGTTTGGTTTATTGGAAATGCTGCAGGATATGCACTTGCCGGCACATTAGGTGCGCTGATTCCCCCTACTGGCGATAAATTCGAGTTTGCCACCTCGAAAGGCATTGATTTACAAGGCATTCTAGACGGATCGATTAATCCCACTACCGAGCAGATAGCTATTCTCGCACAAGAAAAAATCGATATTGTCTACCCAACCTTCGTTGGTGTCACAATCCACAACCTTTACGAGTTTTTTATGGTTTTTGTAACGCTTTCAGGAACTGCTGCTATCATTTTGTTCTTAATATCTGGTATTCTGAAAAAAATGATGCATGGTGTTAGATAACCTGTCATCTCATATTTAGTTAACTCCTAAGCCCCAGACTTTTTGGCCTGGGGCTTTTCTAATTAGCAACAGCATATAATCCGGAGCTCACCATTTGCTTCCCGAAACATTATTATTTACTTTCGTATTTTAATGTAGATATTTACTTTTAGATTGTGTCAGACAGTATAGTTATTATCCCTACCTATAACGAAAAGGAAAATATTGAGAAAATCATCCGCAAGGTATTCTCTCTTTCTTTCTCATACCATATTTTGATTATCGACGACGGGTCTCCGGATGGCACAGCGAGCATTGTAAAAGCTCTACAAAAAGAATTCAACGGACAACTATTTATTGAAGAACGTCGCGGAAAATTAGGATTAGGCACAGCATATATACATGGATTTAAATGGTGCTTAGCAAAAGATTACGAGTATATCTTTGAAATGGATGCCGACTTCTCGCATAATCCGAAAGATTTGATCAGGTTAAGGCAGGCCTGTGTCGATGGAGCCGACTTATCCATAGGTTCGCGCTATATAAAAGGTGTAAATGTAGTCAATTGGCCTATGAAGAGAGTATTGATGTCTTATTTTGCATCGGGTTACGTACGCCTGATTACCCGAACAGATATTAGAGATGCGACAGCAGGTTTTGTATGCTACAAGCGAAAGGTACTTGAAACTATCCCGCTGAATAAAATTAAATTTGTTGGTTATGCCTTTCAGATAGAAATGAAGTTCACGGCGATCAAATATGGCTTTAAAGTAGTAGAAGTTCCTATTATCTTCACAGATCGCACGGAAGGCACCTCTAAAATGAGTACAAAAATTTTTCGGGAAGCCTTTTTCGGCGTGATACAAATGAAAATCAATAGCTGGTTTCGGAAGTATTAGCATAAACACTTCCAGCGACCAAACATTCATCATATGTTAATTTGCCTTTTGCAGGCAATAATTTGGCATATTTTATATCTATCCGTTATTTAGTACCTTTACAGGCCATTCGGTTAATCAGTGACCGATAATTTCTAACATGAACGAAAACTTAAATCCAAATGCCGACCACTTGAGTAAGGTGGATCAAGAAGTAGAAAAGGTGTTGCGTCCGCAGGCTTTTGAAGATTTTACAGGTCAACATAAAATCCTGGAAAATCTTCAGATATTTGTGCAAGCAGCAAAACTTCGTGGAGAAGCGTTGGATCACGTATTGTTACATGGCCCTCCAGGACTGGGAAAAACAACGTTATCACATATCATAGCCAATGAAATGGGCGTAGGAATTAAGATTACTTCCGGTCCTGTATTAGATAAACCGGGTGATCTGGCAGGCTTGTTAACGAACTTAGAGGAGGGCGACATACTATTTATCGATGAGATTCATCGCCTAAGTCCATTGGTGGAAGAATACCTGTATTCTGCCATGGAAGACTTCAAGATCGACATCATGCTAGAAACGGGGCCTAATGCACGCTCCGTACAATTATCGCTAAGCCCCTTTACTTTAGTTGGCGCCACAACCCGATCCGGATTGCTAACAGCGCCCCTGCGTGCACGTTTTGGCATCAACGCACGGTTACAATATTATGATGCAAAATTGCTTACCACCATCGTACTCCGTTCGGCAAGTATCTTACGTACCCCAATTAGCGATGAAGGAGCCTATGAAATTGCCCGTCGCAGTCGAGGTACACCACGTATTGCAAATGCGTTGTTAAGACGTACCAGAGACTTTGCACAAATTAAAGGGAACGGAAATATTGATACGGAAATTGCACAATATGCATTAACCGCGTTAAATGTAGATGAACATGGTCTAGACGAGATGGACAACCGCATCTTAATGACAATTATCGATAAATTCAAAGGCGGACCTGTCGGACTGAAGACTATTGCTACAGCGGTAAGTGAAGACGAAGGCACCATCGAAGAAGTGTATGAACCCTTTCTTATTCAGGAAGGTTATATCATGCGCACCTCTCGAGGACGCGAATGCACTGAATTAGCTTATAAACACCTCGGAAAAACAAACTATCCTAAAGGAAATATGTTATTTTAAATAGCTGCAAGCTCCTTTCGGGCAATATCCGCAGATAAAAATAAATACCCTCCTCCTGATAGCTATCGGGACAATGAGGAATCACAACGCATTATATGAATATAAAAATCAGAGCTTTAAGCTTAACGGACTACAACGACCTAAAAACTTCGATGAAAGAAGCTTACCTTGGAAACGCTGGCGGAGTGTGGACAAAAACCAGCATTAAAGATTTGCTCACGCTATTTCCAGAAGGCCAATTATGCGTAGAAGTTGACGAGCACGTAGTAGCCTGCGCCTTATCTATTATTGTCGATTCAAAAAAAACCGATAGAACGCATACTTACGAGGAAATTACAGGAAAATACACCTTCAAAACACACGATCCGGATGGGGATGTACTATACGGCATTGAAATGTTTGTACACCCCGATTTTAGAGAACTGCGATTGGGTAGGCGACTTTATGATGCTAGAAAAGAACTGTGCGAGCAACTCAATCTAAAAAGTATCGTTGCTGGCGGACGTATTCCGAAATACCACGAACATGCGGATTCATTAAGCCCTAAACAATATATTGAGAAGGTCAAACAAAAGGAAATCTACGACCCCACACTCACCTTTCAGCTATCTAACGACTTTCACGTTAAAAAAATTCTAAAGAACTATCTCCCTGATGATAAGGAATCTTTAGAATACGCTACGCTGCTGGAGTGGAACAACATCTACTATGAGCCTAAAACCAGCTCTATTTCTCCCACCAAGAAAACAATCCGCTTAGGGTTAATTCAGTGGCAGATGCGCTTGTTCAGCAATATTGACGCCTTTTATGATCAAGTGGAATTTTTCGTAGATGTAGTAAGTGGGTATGGTGCTGATTTCGCTTTGTTTCCCGAATTTTTTAATACGCCGTTGATGGAACCATATAACCATCTACCAGAGCGGGAAGCTATGCACGTCCTGGCACAGCATACAAAGGAAATTAAAGAGAAAGTTCAAGAACTGGCGGTCTCTTACAATGTAAATATTATCGCTGGTTCTATGCCTTATTTAGACGACGATGAGAAGCTATATAACACCACCTACCTTTGCCACAGAAGTGGTAAGGTAGATGCTTATAACAAAGTGCATATAACCCCAAATGAGCTGAAGTATTATGGGATGTATGGAGGTGATCAGGTAAAAGTTTTTGATACCGATTGCGGGAAAATCGGTATTCTTATTTGTTATGACGTTGAGTTCCCGGAACTCAGCCGCATCCTAGCAGATCAAGGAATGAAAATCTTATTTGTACCTTTCTTAACCGATACTCAGAATGGTTATACTAGGGTACGTAATTGCGCACAGGCTCGTGCCATAGAAAACGAGTGTTATGTAGCTATCGCAGGCTCTGTAGGAAACTTACCCAAGGTGAACAATATGGATATACAATATGCGCAATCTGCAGTATTTACACCATCTGATTTTGCTTTTCCAACAAATGGCGTTAAATCAGAAGCAACGCCAAATACAGAAATGGTACTACTTACCGATGTAGACTTATACGCCTTGAAAGAACTCCATGAATATGGAACGGTGAAAACTATGAAAGACCGAAGAAAGGATCTATATAATATTAGTTTACTAAAGTAAATACTATCGGCGGTTACTTATCTCACGAAGTAGCCGCTTACCTCTACTTTGCATGGCAGCAGTTCCATCTTTCATATAAAAATGAATTTGCGCTAGTAACTCCTCTTTTATCCACGGAAAAAACGGAATCATATAGCTCAATATTTCCATACAATTCACTCTAACAGCTATTGGTGTTCGCGGGGCTATCAGCCATTCAAAAACGGTTTCCACTACCTTTTCCTGTCGCATAACAGTCAAATCATTAAATGCATACTTCCGCATTTCCTTAGCTTTGGGCTGGGTAAAACCGATCAATATTTTAGTGAAATGCCTTTGACAACTGTCATATTGTTGCTCGGAAAGTCGGCTTATGAAATCACTAAAAATTGGCAGGAAACGTTCCGGGTATCGGTGTTCAACAAACTCCAGTATCCATGCTGCACGAAAAGCGATAGTTTTCTCCCGATGATAACAAAAATCCAAGAGCTGTAGCAAAGAAAAATCAGTTGAAACCGCAATCTCAGCTAGGTTTACTGCTTTTACTTTGTTTAACGTTTTGGATATTTCAGCTAATAGTTCTTCTTTTGTCATATGTACTTATTCGCTTACAACCCTCGTATACCTTAAAACTGGCGTCCATTAGCCAATTGGCTAATTATTTTATATCTTTGCCCCCTATGATCAGTGTTTCCAATCTTTCTTTGCGTTTCGGTAAACGCGTTTTATTTGACGAAGTTAATTTAAAATTTACACCTGGCAATTGTTATGGTATAATTGGTGCCAATGGCGCCGGGAAATCAACTTTCCTTAAAATAGTCACGGGCGACGTAGATCCGACTACAGGATCGGTTAGTATCACCCCTGGTGAACGTATGGCAGTACTTAGCCAAAACCACTATGCATTTGATGATTTTTCGGTAATTGAAACCGTCATGATGGGACATAAAGAACTGTATGACATCATGAAAGAAAAGGATGCCATTTATGCTAAAGAGGATTTTACTGATGCTGATGGCGAACGGGCTGGCGAACTTGAAAATCTCTTCGCCGAGATGGATGGATGGAGTGCAGAAAACAACGCTGCAACTTTACTGAGCAACTTGGGTATAAAAGAAAATTTACATTACAAACTGGTAAAAGAGCTGGATGGTAATCAAAAAGTACGCGTATTATTAGCACAGGCTTTGTTCGGTGATCCAGATATTTTAGTATTGGATGAACCAACGAACGACCTTGATATAGACACCATTGCGTGGTTAGAGAACTTTTTGGCTGATTATCAGGGTTTAGTACTGGTTGTTTCCCACGATAGACACTTTCTAGACGCTGTATGTACACATATCGTAGATATTGACTTCAGTAAGATGACTATTTATACCGGTAACTACTCATTCTGGTACGAATCCAGTCAGCTAGCGTTAAAACAAAGATCAGATCAGAATAAAAAACTGGAAGACAAAGTCAAAGAATTACAAGAGTTTATTCGTCGTTTCAGCGCCAATGCTTCTAAGTCAAAGCAGGCCACCAGCCGTAAAAAAGCCTTGGACAAGATCAATCTTGATGAGATTAAACCTTCTAGCCGTAAATATCCTGCCATCATGTTTAACGACATGAACCGTGAGCCTGGTGATCAGATTCTGCAAGTGGAAAACCTGGGCAAAATCGAAAATGGGGAGGTTCTTTTTGACCAAGTGAACTTCATGATGAATAAAGGGGATAAAATTGCAGTGATCGCCGAGAACAGTCTAGCCACGACGGCGTTCTATGAAGTTCTAACGGGAAGAGATAAAGATTTCAAAGGAGAGTTCAAGTGGGGAGTAACTATTAGTATTGCTGATATTCCCATGGACAATGCATCCTATTTCGAAGGTAAAAACGAGAACCTCATTGATTGGCTGCGCGAGTATTCCGACACTGATCAGGATGACCAGTTCGTGAGAGGTTTTTTAGGAAAAATGCTGTTTAGCGGAGAAGAAGTATTAAAAAAATGTTCTGTGCTTTCTGGAGGAGAGAAAATGCGCTGTATGTTTTCTCGCATGATGTTGCAAAAAGCAAACCTACTATTGTTTGACGAACCAACAAACCACCTTGACCTGGAATCGATCACCGCTCTGAACAATGGAATGAAAGATTTCAGAGGCCCTATATTGTTTACCTCGCGAGATCATGAATTAACCCAAACGGTAGCTAACAGAATTATTGAGCTAACGCCTAATGGTGTCATCGATAAACTGATGACTTATGATGAATACATCAACAGTGAAGAAATAAAACAACAGCGCGAGCGAATGCTTAAATAAAATTAAAATATATAAAAAGACTACTATAAAGGCCAGTTGGTATACACCAACTGGCCTTTACTTTTTCTTCTTTCTTTTAGCTTCTTCAAAAGCCCAGCCATTAATCTGTTCAATAGCCTTCTTAAGGCGCGATTTTCCCTCTTCTGTATTAATATCTATTTCGCAGAAAGTACTCCCGTTATGTTTGGCATGTAATACCAAATAATATATACCAGCCACCTGTAACGCAACAATACTACGTAAATCTACTTCAGAACCGGAAAATAGCGGATCGGTAATTTTGAAGAGCTCACTTCCTAAATGTTCCCTGACTTCGGCCACTTCCCGCATTAAATTACTGTTCTCGCTGATTTCCCACAACACAATATTTTGCAGTTCTTCCGCTGATAGGAAAAAATCAAATTGTTCTTTTAATAGTTCAGGCAAACCTACCTGACCAAAATCATCTCTACTTGTTTCAGCAATCTGTGCGTTGTCTACAAAGCTTACCCAATAGTCTTTTTCGCGGACATATTTTTCAATAAGATTGTCAACTCCATCAAAATAACGATAAATAAGCTTTTTATTTACCCCCGCTTGATGGGCAATTTTATTTACACCTAAACCCTGATATCCCTCCGTCCGTATAATTTCACCGACCGCATGGAGCAATTTTAATTTGGTCCGCTCCTTATCCCTAAACTCGCCTTGAGGTCTCTTTCTTTCCTTTTTCATGAGCATAAAGTTGTTTATTCACATTTTGTCTATTTACAAGGGTGTTCATGCTGCCTTCGGCGGTTTTTAAGACAATAACGCTTGTCTGCCTATCAACAAACCTGAGCTTTGTCTTGTTTTTCTCTTTTTTTACTTTGAACGGTGTTCAGAACGTCATTTCGCTAAGTCCGTATTCTTTTGTAAACACATCCCATAACTCACCTTTTTTGCCACTAAACAATGGCGCAGGCGTATTGCTACTGTATAGCCGAAAAACCACAGCCATTGCATGCACATTTACGAATAAATAACCGTATAAGTACTAAGTTTATAGCAAATAGTATTCCCTAAAGTTTAATCCTCAACGACGATTAAGTTTATAGAAGTTTTTTATATCCGATCCAAATGTCGTAAATATCTTACATTATTGAAATTTTTACAAGAATTTATTGGCGAATTTAGATCAATGCATTTTTCTCACAGGTGTTGGCTTTTGTGTTCAAGCTAGTTTTATTGGTTTTCCATCATTTGAAGGCAACAGCTCAATGCAAAAATTTATACGTCAATTAATGAAGAGGCCCAAGGTAAGTGAAATCGTTTGTTGTTGGAGGTTATTAGATTGATAAGGTAAAACTATTTGCTGCAGACCATACCCCAGCGTTAAAAATAAATCCGGACCATTGAAAGAGAGCGGATAACCATAACTAATGCCACCGTGAGCCAAAGCCCCCCTAAACAGATCATTCCCTATGCGAGGAGCATAACCTGCATTCGCTACCACGCTCAAAGTACCTGAAAGAAAATTATGGTGAAGAGGTACCCGGAAATCAGCCAAAAAAGGTAATATACCAAAACGTGAGGAAAAAGGGCCTGCTGATTCTGATGCACGGTACACCTCATTTCCAAGGCCTAAACCAAAGTAAAAACGATCATTAAAATTACGTCCGAACATCAAATGAAACTTATATCCATTTAATGCCTGATCATTAGCTAATGAACTTTGTCTGTTCAATCCTAACATCCCTCCTGCTTCCACAGCTACATAAACCCCTCTTCCTTGACCATATAATGCCACGGGGGCCAAGAGAAAAATGATAAAACTCGAAAATAAAACTCTCTTCATATATTATATCTTAATGCAATATTTTGAACATCAACTCTTTCATTAAGTCTTCCGGTTCCAGATTAATGGCGTCTACCCCTTTAGACTTTAAATCATACTCCTTCAAGTAGCCAATAATATGAAATAATTTCCCTCGTGAATAATTACGCACGGCCATTTCATAGTCTTTCAAAAAGAATGGATGCACGCCTAACTCGCGGGCGGCTGCCTGTTGACTTTTATCGGGCAGGAAATGGTATTTTAACAATTTAGAGAAATAAGCGTACAAAGAACCCATCAGTACAGGAAGCGGATTAGACTTAGGATTGGCAGCAAAATAATCAATAATTTGATTTACTTTGAAAACATCTCGTTTTCCAAGGGCCGTGTTCAGCTCGAATACGTTGAAGTCTTTACTTATACCTATATTATGCTGAACGTCGTTAACATTAATTTCCCTATCTTTTGGAACGTTCAGCATCAACTTATCAAGCTCATTGGCTACTTTAGAGAGCTCTGTGCCCAGATACTCTCCGATCATTGCTGTTGCCTGCGGATGGATGGTCATACCCCGTTCTTTTACATACTCATCGATCCATGGAGCTAACTTATTATCGTAAATTTTAGCGGACTCCAATACCAAGCCGTTCTTTTCGATAGTTTTATAAATCTTCTTCCGTTTATCAAATTTTCCATATTTATACGCAAAAGCTAGCACCGTGGTTGATAAAGGGTTATTTGCATAGGATTCAAAGAGCTCGGCAGCTTTATCCCATTTGAGATGTTGGGCTTCTTTTACGAGGATTAATTGATAGTCGCTCATCATAGGATAACGTTTCGCTGCATTTACGATGGTTATCCAATCGGTGTCCTTACCATATAGAACGGTCTGGTTAAAACCTTTTTCAGCATCACTCAATACTTTGCCTTCTAAATAATGACTGACCAAATCTATATAATACGACTCCTCCCCATGCAAAAGGTAGATTGGTTTAAGCTTTCTCTTTGATATATCCGATAATACAGTTGCTACATTCATTACTCGCGTTGACTTATAAGTTATCATGGCCATTCCACACGCGATATCTCCGGCCATGCCAACTTAGCCTGCAAAATAACAATAAATTTTAGCCTCCGCCAAATAAGTTACCTACGTATCACATACCCGCAAACTAAATATAACGATTCCCTGAGCTTTTACTAAATTGCAAATGTTCGCAAAATACTTGGTAAATTTGTACCATGCTAACACCCATAGCCCTTAATTTGCCACACTTCCCTTTTAAACTCGTTAGAGAAAAAGACAAATTGTTGATTTTCGACGAACTGAGAAAAAAACACCTGGTGTTAACTCCAGAAGAATGGGTACGGCAACATTGGATACAGCATCTAATTAGAGACAAAGCGTTTCCTAAAACACTAATCCAATCCGAAGGCGGGCTCAAACTTAATTCATTACAAAAGAGAACGGATATTGTGGTATTCGACCATGGTGGAAGAAGAATGCTTATAGCAGAGTTAAAAGCTCCCTCAGTTAAAATAACACAGGCGGTATTTGATCAGATAGCTCGTTATAATATGGTTCATAAAGTTCCCTTTCTTGTAGTAAGCAACGGTTTACAACACTACTATTGTCAGATCGATTTTGAGAAAGAGTCTTATATTTTTTTAAAAGAACTCCCTTCATATACGGAATTAATTCATGTTAAATAAAAGGCTTGTCTTTTCCAATACAAAGACAAGCCTTTTATTTAACATTTTATAATGGTGTTACTCAGCTGAAATGCTCAGTTCAACCACGTTTGCATATATAAAGTTCATCGCTTTATGGTTTGATTTTGCGGGGTTTTCCAGTTTAAACTCTTCCAATAAGCTTGTCTCTAAATTGTCGGTTCTGTCAATATCCAATACACCTCCCAAACACGGATATTTTTGCGCAAGATCACCATCATTAAAGCTTTGGATATAGGCAAATCCATCTTCCCTTGCATAGAAATTGGTAAATGTTACCGGTAAAAAATTATTTGCCTGTACCAACTCTTTTATGGTAGACCCCACGCGGATGCCTTCCTCCAATTGATACGGCCCCATCTCATCAGAAACGCTTAGTTTAGCTGCTTTACTGAAAGGAGCGCTATCTTCTGTCCAAGCTACAACCACTTCTTCTGCTGTTCCGGGGAATACTTTTGTAATATTCACCTCTTTGCCATCAATTTCTTCGGTACCGTCTTCCAGATTATCTGCACCAAACTCAGTTTCCAGATCTTCGTGGCTATAACTCAGTCTAACTTTGCCTATACTTTCACAGGTAATCAGGTTAGGGTCTAGCTCTTGCTGTTGACTATCAGCATTTTCAGAAGAGCCCCCACAAGAGGCCAACACAAACCCAATCAGCGCTAAGCTTAAAATTTTTTTCATGTCAAATAATTTGTTTTATAATTAATAATACCCACGAATATAACTATTATAGTGCGGAGTACAAAGTATCGGCAAACAGACTTCCAGTGAACATATTAATCTATTATTCCCAGCCGGTAAACTTATTACGTGAGTTGCATTTCCTTTTAGTGGGCCATGTCTACAGTGCAGCTAAGCTTTCCTCCAAAATTTTAATTTTCGCTTCCGCATCCGCCTGTTTATTTCGCTCATTCTGAACAATTTCAGGCTTAGCATTTTGCACAAACCTTTCATTAGCAAGCTTGGCATTTACAGCCTTCAAAAATCCCAGTAAGTATTGAATCTCGCTCGCAATACGCGCCTTTTCTGCTTCTACATCAATGTTTTGTGTAATAGTAATAAAAAACTCATCTTTCCCCGCCATAAAAGAGACAGCACCCGATGGTTTTTCCTTTACGAAGCTTACATCTGATATATTCGCCAATTTCTTCACGTTATCCAAATAAGGTTTGTACAACGTTGAAGTATTAACTTTTACGGCGAGAGGCAATGCGTCTTTCGGCGATATTTGTTTGGTATTCCGTATATTCCGTATTTCCGAAATAACTTGTTTAATAATATCAAAATCTTTTAAGAGCGCATGATCTACTTCGCTGGAGATAGGATATTTTGCTACTATACAGCAATCCAATGCTTCTCTACTACCAAAAAGTTCATCATGCCACAGTTCCTCAGTGAGAAAAGGCATAAAGGGATGCGCCAAAGCTAAAAGCTGCTCAAAAAAGTGCTTAGTACGGTCATAAAGAACCGAGGCTATCGGCTGCTGATAAGCCGGCTTCACCAGCTCGAGGTACCACGAGCAAAAGTCGTCCCATATCAATTTATAAACTGCCATTAGTGCGTCAGAAAGACGATAAGCAGCGAAGTGCTCATCGATATCAACTATGGCTTGATTAAACCGGCTCTCAAACCATTCAACTGCTTTTAACTCTGCCTCAGTCGCATCTTTATCTGTCGCCTTCCAACCCTTAACAAGACGGAAGGCATTCCATATTTTATTCGCAAAATTACGGCCCTGTTCACAGTAGGCAACATCAAACATCAAATCATTTCCCGCAGGTGACGATAGCAACATGCCCACTCTAACGCCATCCGTACCATATTGTTCCATTAAGGCAATCGGATCCGGCGAATTACCTAAGGATTTAGACATCTTTCGGCCCAGTTTATCCCGAACGATACCTGTTAGGTAAACGTTCTTGAAAGGCGCTTCACCTCTGAATTCATGCCCTGATATCATCATACGGGCAACCCAGAAAAACAGAATTTCAGGCGCGGTAACTAAGTCATTTGTCGGGTAATAATAGTTGATATCTGCTCCATCTGGATTCTTAAAGCCATCGAAAACAGATATAGGCCACAAACCTGAAGAAAACCAAGTATCCAGCACATCCTCCTCTTGATAAATTCCCTTTATCGACAAACCGGCCTTTTCAAATTCTTCAACAGCTTCTTCCGTTGTTTTGGCTACCACCCATTCTTGATTTTCATTAAACCAAGCAGGAATACGTTGCCCCCACCAGAGCTGTCTGGAGATATTCCAATCTTTCACATTTTCCATCCAATGGCGGTAGCTATTAATAAATTTATCAGGTATTAACCTCACCTCACCACTGAGCACGTAATCCAAAGCCGGTTTGGAAAGCTCATCCATTTTACAGAACCACTGCATGGACAGCTTCGGTTCAATGGCAGCATCGGTACGCTCTGAAAAACCTACCTGCGACTTATAATCCTCCACTTTTTCCAATTGCCCGGCTTCTTCCAATAATTTAACCACTTTCTTTCGGGCAATGAAACGGTCCTCTCCCACTAAAATTTCAGCCTTTTCGTTCAACGTTCCGTCGTCGTTTAAAATATCAATGATTTCGAGTTTATGTTTTTGCCCCAGTTCATAATCATTTAAGTCGTGCGCCGGTGTCACCTTTAAGCAACCGGTGCCGAAATCCATCTCTACATATTGATCTTCGATTATCGGAATTTCCCTATTGATTAAAGGCACCATTACTTTCTTACCTTTGAGGTATTGATAGCGCTCATCGCTGGGGTTAATACAAACAGCCGTATCCGCCATAATGGTTTCCGGACGGGTAGTTGCTATTGTGATATATTCATGATGAATCTGATCTAGGGGAACCTCTTGCGTCTTACTACTAGTGCCGGGTATCGTTTCGGGAACTACCTGGTATTGCACGTAATACAGTTTTTGATTCACCTCCTTACGAATCACTTCTTCATCGGAAACGGCAGTTTTTCCCTGCGGGTCCCAGTTTACCATCCGTATCCCACGGTAGATATACCCCTTCTTATAGAGGTGGATGAAGGTATCGATCACCGCATCACTTAAATCAGGATCCATGGTAAAGCGTGTGCGGTCCCAATCGCAGGAAGCACCCAGTTTTTTTAACTGTTCTAGAATAATACCACCGTATTTCTCTTTCCACTCCCAAGCGTAGGTCAAAAATTCTTCACGCGAAAGATCTTTTTTACTCATCCCCCGCTCCTTGAGCATTGCTACAACTTTAGCCTCTGTTGCAATTGACGCATGATCGGTACCGGGCACCCAACAGGCATTTTTACCTTGCATACGGGCACGGCGGATCAATACGTCCTGTATCGTATTATTAAGCATATGTCCCATATGCAACACGCCGGTAACATTAGGCGGAGGCATGACGATGGTGTAGGGTTCCCGATCATCTGGAACGGACCGAAAAAATTTCTTTTCCAGCCAATAAGAGTACCATTTATCTTCAGCTTCTTTGGGATTATAGGTCTTCGCTATGCTCATTATAGTAAAATTCAGTATAATAGATAAAGAGCTGCAAACTTAGATAAAAAGCCTTTTATATGCAATTTATAAAACGGCATATATGGGCACTATAAAATTCGCTTATTTTGCAGCAACATATTTCCGATCAGCATTGTTTTATTGCTAATTTGCTTTGACGCTAACTTAATTAAAGTCAATCCTAAGTCAATTAAGTTGACCTTATTTTTAATCGGGTTTAAGATCACCTTAACCAGTTTCAACGCTATACTAATTAATATAGCGTCTAACCCGATCAAGTTGAACTTCAGTATAACCGGGTTGAGGTCTAAGTCAATTAAGTTGGCCTCCTTTTTAATTGGGTTTAAGATCGCCTTAACTGGTTTCATCGTGATACTGATCAAGATGAGGTTGAAACTAACTTGATTGAAGGCTAAGTCAATTAAAATGACGGTATTTCCAATAAGATCTGACCCCATGTTAACCGACTTAAGGGCTATGCCAATAAGAATGAACTTCAACCTAAATTGATTGGGCTTCAATTTAACTTGTTTACGTTCTAAGTTGATTAAGGAAAACATCAATTAAATATGGTCTGTCGCTATCTCAATTCGGTTCAGCGCGAATCCAATTAGCTTAGCCAGGGATTTTTAAGCTTTTTAGATACGCCACACAAATGTAACGCTCGCGCCACAAGCTTGCTTATGTACATCTAAAAAGCCCCTGATAGCTTTTGACCCTGTATTTATCTTCCATATTATTCTTATCTTACCGAAAAAAATTACGCTATGATCCGTATATATACTTTTATCATATTATTCCTTGCAATGGGCAGAGGCTCAGCAGTAAACGCACAAACCGCGAACCATGCGGCAACTGCGCAATCGTTCATTTCCAACCTTGCCGCGGCCGATTATGAACAAGCACTTGATCTGGCAGCTGCAGCGTTTAAAGCAAAAGTAAGCGCCGAATCCATCAGCAAGATCTGGCAACAGCTGAATCAGGCATATGGTCCTTACGAAAGTGTTAGCCTCCCTGATAGTATTGATCAAAACGCGTCGCCACTTACCATTCACACTACCTTCAGGGATTACGTAGTGCCTCTTACCTTTCACTTCAATAGCGAGCATGAAATTGTAGGTTTCTTTGTGCAGCAAAGTCCTAGAGTACGGGGAGACGTAAAAAAAAGCCCCGCCAATTTTCCAGAAGAAGAAATAAAGATAAAAGTGGATGGTGGGGTAATCAGCGGCAACTTAATGACCCCTAAAAACCCACAGACAGGTATGCCTATAGCATTGCTAATTGCGGGGAGCGGGCCTACCGACAGGGACGGCAATAACGCATATGGCCTTCAGGCGAACAGCTATTTATTGTTAGCGGAAGCATTGGCTGACAATGGCATTGCGACTTTCAGATACGATAAGCGTTTGATAGGCGAAAGTGTAAATTTTGAAACCAGTGCCAATAAAGTCGTTTTTAATGACTTCGTGCAAGATGCTGTTACCCTTGGTCAATTTTTAAAGGGACGGAAGGATTTCGGAAAATTCTATATAATTGGACATAGTGAAGGTTCCAATATCGGAATGGTTGCCGCCCAACAACTACACCCCGATGCTTTTGTTTCCATTGCCGGCCCTGGCGAAAACCTAGCTGAAATTTTAGAGACACAATTGCTACCCGATCCCAATTTAGCTAAACAGGCAAAGCCCATTATAGCCAAACTTGTCAAGGGCGAGTTTGTTGAAAATGTTCCCGAAGAATTAAATGGTCTATTTGATCCATCGATACAAGCCTTTATTATTTCGTCATTTCAAGTTGAACCTACGGAAGAAGTAAGTAAATTAAACGTGCCGGTGTTGTTAATCGGCGGAACTGCCGATTTGCAGGTTCCCACGATAAATGCAGAATTACTGAAAGAAGCCAATCCTAATGCTAGATTGTTACTCATAAAAGGTATGAACCATGTATTGAAGGCCGTAGGTAGTGGTAAAGAGGCAAATTTGGCAACTTACAAAAGCCCGGGGTTACCTTTGCACAGTGATCTTGTGATCGGCTTGGTGAATTTTTTAAAGTAAAAAATTTAAGCTGCGAGCATAATAATTCATATATAAAAAACGGCCCATTGGAGGCCGTTTTTTATTTTATATTTTCCATAATGGAAATCAGTATGCTACATAAATTATGTTATACATCTATGTTAGCGTATTTTGCATTGCGTTCGATAAACTCTCTACGTGGGGCAACTTCATCGCCCATTAGCATAGAAAATACTCGATCACATTCAGCAGCGTTTTCGATACTTACCTGACGTAAGGTACGTGTATCCGGATTCATCGTCGTATCCCAAAGTTGTTCAGCATTCATCTCCCCCAAACCTTTGTAACGCTGCACATGAACACTATCTTCTTTACCGCTGCCTTTTAAGCGCTGAATGGCAGCAAGGCGCTGGGTTTCATCCCACGCATATTCATGCTCTTTACCTTTTTTTACCAAATAAAGCGGAGGTGTGGCAATATATACATATCCTCGTTCAATCAGTTCTTTCATATAACGGAAGTAGAACGTCAGGATAAGTGTAGTAATATGCGAACCGTCAACGTCGGCATCCGTCATAATAATAATCCGGTGATAACGCAATTTATCCAAGTTAAGTGCTTTGGCGTCCTCGGGTGTACCAATACTTACACCAAGTGCTGTGAACATATTCTTGATCTCTTCATTTTCATAGATCTTATGTTCCATAGCCTTCTCAACATTCAATATTTTACCTCTTAGCGGTAAGATTGCCTGAAACTCACGGTTGCGCCCTTGTTTGGCTGTACCACCTGCAGAATCTCCCTCTACAAGGTATATTTCACATCTTGCCGGGTCATTGTTTGCACAATCTGCCAATTTACCTGGTAAACCGCTTCCTCCCATCACGGTTTTGCGCTGCACCATATCACGGGCCTTCCGTGCCGCTGCCCTTGCCTGAGCCGCAATAATAACTTTTTGCACGATAGCTTTCGCCTCACGAGGATTCTCCTCCAGGTAAATACCTAAGATTTCGCCTACCGCAACGTCAACAGCCCCCATAACCTCGTTATTTCCTAATTTCGTTTTTGTTTGCCCCTCGAATTGAGGCTCTCCTACTTTTACGGAAATTACAGCAGTTAATCCCTCTCTAAAATCATCACCAGTAATATCTACCTTTAAATTTTTAAGCAAGCCAGATTTATCGGCATAAGCCTTTAAAGTCCGTGTAAGTCCTCGGCGGAAACCGGCCACGTGCGTTCCTCCTTCAATAGTATTGATGTTATTGACATAAGAATGCACATTTTCAGAATATGTATCGTTGTACTGCAAAGCAAGTTCTACAGGAATACCCTGCTTCACTCCTTCTACATGTATTGGGTCTGGAATCAAGGCTTGACGATTGCCGTCCAAGAATTTTACAAATTCACTCAAACCACCTTCCGAGTAAAACTCGTCATGACGGAGCGAACCATCCGCTTGTTCTTCACGCTCATCCCTCAACGTTAATCGGATCCCTTTATTCAGATAACCGAGCTCACGGAGCCTACCTGCTAAGATATCATAACTGTAAACCGTTGTCATGGTGAAGATGCTGGTATCGGGATGGAAAGTTACCTTTGTCCCTGTCCGGTCGGTCTCACCGATAATCTTTACATCGTACATTGGTTTACCCTGCTCGTACTCCTGCTTGAAAATTTTCCCTTCTCGATGTACTTCTGCTATAAGTAAGGTAGAAAGCGCATTCACACAGGATACCCCAACGCCGTGTAAACCTCCAGAAACCTTATAGGTATCTTTGTCAAATTTACCTCCGGCATGCAGCATCGTCATCACCATTTCCAAGGCAGATTTATTTTCCTTTTTGTTGATACCGGTCGGAATTCCACGACCGTTATCTTCTACTGAAATGGAATTATCTTTATGAATAGTTACGTGGATGTCTGTACAGTAACCTGCTAGCGCTTCATCAATGGAGTTATCAACTACTTCATACACCAGGTGGTGCAACCCCTTAACTCCAACATCTCCGATATACATCGAAGGTCTTTTTCTTACAGCTTCTAACCCCTCTAGTACCTGTATATTATCTGCAGAGTAATTGGATTTGTTCTTGTTTTCTTCGCTCATGTATAATTTAGTTCCAAAATACAAAAATACGAATTTTTACTGACATTTCAGGCATACCGTTCATCACAAAACAGCCATTTGAAAAAAAATTATATTGTCTATGATTTTTATATTAGGTTTGCGTTTTATTGTTTAGGAATTAAATAGCATAAAATGAACAAACCATTCGCTTCTTTGGCAAAAATTGCTTTCGGCTTGGCGTTAGCCACAGTTGCCGTATCATGTAATAACGCCCAAAACACTACCGCTACTAAAACTAGTAACGACAGTACGGCTGCCGCTAGTACAGATGGAGATAAAATTGTGTATGTGAACTCTGATTCTTTATTGGCCAACTATGAGTACTTTAAAGATATGCAAACTGCATTGGAAGCTAAAGCTAAAAAAACACAAAGTGAACTTCAGGCAAAAGGTAATGCTTTTCAACGGGAAGTTGCAGATTATCAAAAAAATGCGGCTACCATGAGTGCTGAGCAGCGCCAAAGTACCGAAGAGCGTTTAGCACGTAAACAGGAAGAGCTTGGGAAGTTCAACCAAAATGCCAATCAATCTTTTGCTAATGATGAGGCCCAAGAACAGGAAAAACTTTATAATAAAGTATCTGATCACTTAAAAGGTTATGCAACAGAGAAAGGGTATAAATACGTACTGACCTATTCAAGGGGTAACCCGGGAGTACTATTTGCAGACACCACCCTCGAGGTAACTAAAGAGGTGGTAGATGGCTTAAATGCAGCATATAAGAAGGAAAAGAAATAAAGCTCAAAAGAAGCTTAGCTAACGTAAAAACAAAAAAGGAGTGATGCTAGCATCACTCCTTTTTTGTTACCTCTGCCTTTGTGGTCGACTTGTTTTGCGATAAAGCCTTCTTCTTTTTTATGTTATGAGGACGTGGTTTACCGAAAGATCCCTTTACAATTTTTCCTCTTTTCGTTTTTTTATCTCCTTTTCCCATAAAAATATGTGTTATTTAATGTGAATTGAACCCAAATTTCTAATATAGCGATTTCATAAAAAGAATCAAAATCATCACCGATCACTCCTGTCGTTTAAAACGCATCAATGCAATATCTCCCATAATAAGATTAAGCGTATTCCCGTCATCCGTTATATCATACCTATCAATTTTCTCTAAGGTTCGTAGAAACACAGACTCTCCCTCCCCCGGGCAAGCCATTTTGGTCATTCCTAAACCCTCTTTAAAACTAATATTTTGTCCGTCACGGTCCAGTTTACCAAAGAAATTATTGCAGCTGGTGTTCCCACTAACGCGGTTACTATCTACTTCTATTTTGAGAAAAGGTTTCTTGTTAGGATACAGGCCCTCGAAGGTTATACGCGGCCCACTAACATAGTCAAGTTGCCAGGTACCTGAGAGTTCATCGGTACCGTTAATTATATTTTTCTTTGCTGCGCAGGCCATAAACACCCCAGCTATTACTAAAAGCATAATGAATAATCTGTTCATCTTGTAATATATTAACTATTGGTGAAACAGCATCAAACTGTCTTATAATAAAGACTATTTTCAAGGTAACAGGTTTAACTGATAAAAGTTTTATACCAAATTGGTAACCAACAGACGATTCAGTCATCATTCCACTTCGTGCAATTTTCTTATATTTACCACATTTTAACACACAGCTTATGCAAACAAAAGAACCTTTTGACGTTACCTTTAACGATGTGGATTATGCAGTCTTCCCAGAAGAAGACAATACCTATACCATTTTTAAAGATGGGGTAGAGTATATTAAAATCATGAAAGATACAGAAAGCAGCTGGCTAAAGCTAGATCCAGAAACTGAACTACCTCGCTTCGAAGCAGATGACGAAATCAATGCCATAGGCAAAGAAATTATCGCTTATCAGTCGTCTCTTTAAATTAAAACAAGGTCAATACGTTATCTTACCCGCTGACGGATCAAGGTTGTCATCTGACCTTTATACCATCCGCTTAACGAAATCTGAACGCCAAGCCAGTAGCACCCATAAGTGAATACCGGCGCTGCAACCACATCTATGGTGTAATGAACATGTTGTATAAGCACCATTGACCCTACCAACACTGCCGCAATAAAAGCCCACATTTTGTCCTGCCTTTTGAGCAAACAGAGAGACATTAAAAACATTGCCGAAGTATGTCCTGAAAAGAAAAGGTCTTTGGTGATAAATTGCGCATTCCCGTAAGCCAAATTGCTTATAGGATCTATCAACGGGATCAAACCTTCAGGTGCATCCAAGGGCACAAGCGAAATCGTGAGCATCCGGGTAAATAGCACGAGTATAAACCCATACATAGCCGTTATCATGATAACTGGGTTAAAAAAACACCGATAGATTAACAAAGCGGTAGTACTCCATATACAAATAAAGATAGGTGTAGACAAATCCTTTGCAGGCAGTACCTGTAATAAAGGATCGTTTAAGAATACACCATCACGCAACTCGATATGATCAAAAAAATAAGGTAATACCAAAAAGATGGTAATCAGCAAAATATGTCCAATGATAAGCCAACTTCTAAAAGCCCAACTTTGCATGGCCTGCTTCCAAGTAATACCCATTGCTTGGTTAGCGCGTGATAAGGGGTACATTTTTTCTATAAAAAATCAATTGCAAATTTGGCTTAACATTTTGATAATAAAAAATTAATTTTTTCTAATGTTCAGCGTCTACGGGAATCTATAAAAGCGATAAAAATTTATCCGGATGGATTGTTCAGCAAGCCGTGCATCAAACAGTTTGGTGACGGCGAAATCGAGGAGATGTTTAAGCAATTCAAAAAAAACAGTAATCTCGGCTGTATACGGTCTCCTATTCTTGAAACATGAATGAAATATGTTTACTGCATGTACATGTATAATATTGTAGGTTATTATTCAATTCTTTATATTTTTTTCTTCTATGTTACAAAAAAGTGGTTTTTGTAAAAAGAAACTGATGGCCATTTTAACTGTTTATTAACAAAACGTAACTATACTGTTACTTTTTGGGTGACGCATTTTAAAAGTTTATTCCGTTATTAGTTATACCGTTTTCCTTTGGAAGATGAATCACCTAGATAAAACTGTATAAATTCAGCCATCAAACATTGATAGTCAGTATAAAAAATATATTACTAAAAAGGTTAATAAAAAAAATCAAACGACGCACAGTCGCCGTCCAACAAGGAGCAGGTCAGAAGCAGTTGCAATTATTGATAAAAGATCAAGAATTGCTCCATAAACGCTTAACAGAAAAGTTGAAGCGTCAAGAGAAAATAATTGTTGCCTTTTTCGCTGTACACGCCCCTGTATGGAAACTAGATCACGTATATCAATTGATGAAGGCTGATGAACGGTTTGATCCGATAATAGTGGTGATCCCTTATGTCGTTTTTGGAGAAAAACAATTACATGAGGATATGAACCTCGCTTATCATATGTTTGTTTCAAAAGGTTATCGGGTTGTAAAAAGCTTGAACGAAGAAACAGGAGAGTGGATGGACATCAGGCAAGCAATTAACCCTGATATTATTTTTTATACTAATCCGCATGAATTAACACGACCCGAATACTATATTCATCATTTTCCTGATGTACTTTCTTGCTATGTACAATACTCATTTCATATCACCCATCTTCATGAAATGCAGTACAACCAACTGTTTCATAACAAAATATGGAAAGCTTTTTACGAAACATCTATCCATAAAAAGTTTGCAGAAAAATATGCGGCTAATAAAGGGAACAATGTGACGGTTACTGGATATGCGGGAACAGATGTATTTTTAAAACCCAAAGACCCGTCCAATGATCCCTGGAAAATAAAGGATCGAAGGATAAAACGAATCATTTGGGCACCACACCACACAATTGATGATGATAAAAGTTTCTTGAGTTATTCGTCGTTTTTATTGTATGCCGACTTTTTTCTGGAACTGGCCAAGAAGTATCAAGATCAATTGCAATTTGCTTTTAAGCCCCATCCCATATTAAGACCCAAATTGAGTGATGATAAAATGTGGGGTAAAGCCAAAACGGATGCCTACTACGAACGGTGGGATACTCTTGATAATACACAGCTCTTCGAAGCTGATTATGTTGATCTATTTTTAACATCTGACGCACTGATTCATGACAGTGCTTCTTTTATGGTAGAATATCTGTATCTTGATAAGCCTATTTTATATACCCTACGGGATAAACAGGTTACTGATCGTTTTAACACGTTCGGTAAGATGGCCTTCGCCGTCCATCAACATGCTGAAAATAAAGAAGATATCTTAACATTCATACAAAACACGGTATTTGCCGGCCAAGACGACTCCAGACCTGAACGAAAGAAATTCTATGAAGCCTATCTGCTCCCGCCAAATCAGCAGACAGCTTCCGAAAATATTATAAAAGAACTTTATCGCTTTATCTAAAAAAGAAAAAAATGAAAAAGAAAGTGTATGTAGGGATGAGTGCAGACATTATACATCCCGGACATTTAAATATTATACAGGAAGCAGCCAAGCTTGGTGAAGTGACCGTTGGTGTGCTGACAGATAAGGCGATCGCAAGTTACAAGCGTTTACCTTACCTCGATTTCGAACAACGAAAAATCATTGTAGAAAATATCAAAGGAGTCGAAAGAGTAATTCCTCAGAAAACGCTCGACTATGTACCTAATTTGTTAATAGAAAAACCCGATTTTGTGGTGCATGGTGATGACTGGAAAGAAGGCATACAGAAACGTACACGGCAACGTGTGATCGATACCATTGTCCAGTGGGGAGGCAAAGTGATCGATATTCCGTATACCCACGGCATCTCGTCTACACAGCTCAATAAACGTATCAAATCAATTGGCACCACGCCCAATGTAAGACTTAAACGTTTACGTCGACTGATAGCAGCAAAACCTATTGTGCGCATCTTGGAATCACATAATGGTTTAACAGGTCTGATCATTGAAAATACAAAAGTAGAGATCAATGGTACGCTGCAAGAGTTTGACGGTATGTGGTCGAGCAGCCTGACAGACTCTACATCCAAGGGTAAACCCGATATTGAAGCCGTAGACATCACCACCCGCATGCTCAATTTAAATGATGCGTTGGAATGTACTACCAAACCTATTATTTTTGACGGTGATACAGGAGGTAAGATTGAACATTTCGCTTTTACCGTAAGAACTTTAGAACGCCATGGCGTGTCGGCGGTAATTATAGAAGATAAAATAGGGCTCAAAAAAAATTCGCTCTTTGGTACGTCTGTCCCCCAAAAACAAGATAGTATTGAAGATTTTTCGGCTAAAATAAAAGTTGGAAAACAAGCACAGGTAACAGATGATTTTATGATCATTGCCCGCTTGGAAAGCCTTATTCTAGGAAAAACGGTAGAACATGCTTTGGAAAGGGCCTTTGCTTATATCGATGCCGGTGCTGACGGCGTGATGATCCATAGTAAAGAAAAAACGGGAGATGATATTCGCGATTTCTGTGAGAAATTCCGGAAAACAGACAAGAACACGCCAATCGTGGTGGTACCTTCGACTTTTAACCACATAACCGAAGAAGAATTCAAACAGATGGGGGTGAATATTATCATATATGCCAACCATATGTTGAGAGCAGCCTATCCCGCTATGCTGGATGTAGCTAAATCTATTTTAACACATGGCCGCTCTTATGAAGCGAACGACAAATGTATGCCTATCAAGGAAATTTTAGAACTTATTCCGGGAACCAAATAATTATGATAAACTGTGAATCATTTCTAATCAAGCTCAACGACTTGGGGATTCGTTTTTATACCGGGGTACCCGATTCGCTGTTGAAAGATATCGGAGCCTATATAGCTGATCATGCCGATAGCAGTCAACATATCATCGCCGCCAACGAGGGGGCAGCTGTGGGACTTGCTGCTGGCTATCATCTGGCCACCGGGGCGGTTCCGATGGTTTACTTACAAAATTCCGGACTGGGAAATACGATCAACCCCCTTCTTTCGCTGGCAGATCAGGAGGTTTATAGCATCCCTATGCTAATGATGATCGGGTGGCGTGGTGAACCTGGCAAGAAAGATGAGCCTCAACATATCAAACAGGGCAGGGTGCAAAATGCATTGCTAGATGCTATGGAAATACCTTATAGGGTGATTGATCATAGCGATGCACAAACGATTGATCATACCCTGCAAGACTTGGTATCAATTGCCAAACGAGAAAATAGACCAGTGGCCTTGGTAGTGAGTGCAAATACCTTTGCTCCTTATAAACTACAGCACGACGTTAAAACAAACTTCCCATATAACCGGGAACAGGCCTTGGAAGTGATCTTGCAACAAATACCAGCAGAAGCGATTGTGGTTTCCACTACAGGAAAAACTTCTCGGGAGGTATTTGAAATCAGAAAAAAACAACAGCAGAGCGGAGCAACTGATTTTCTTACCGTAGGCTCCATGGGGCACGCCAATCAGATCGCTGTAGGCATTGCCCTGCATAGTAACAAACCTGTCTATTGCCTCGATGGAGATGGCGCCGTATTGATGCATATGGGAAGTTTAGCCATCGCGGGCTTAAGTAACGCCAACAATTTACATCATATTGTGTTAAATAATGGAGCACACGATTCGGTAGGTGGCCAGCCAACTGCAGGTTTCGAGGTAGACTTCAAGGCCATTGCCTTAGGCTGTGGTTACAGAGAAAGCTACAGCATGAGTATAGCAACGGATATTGAAGCGCACATCCGCTCATTGGACAAGGAAGTTGGGCCAACTTTTACTGAGATAAAGGTAAACAAAGGGGCACGTAAAGACCTGGGGCGCCCCACTTCTACGCCGTTGGAGAATAAGCAAAAGTTAATGCAATTGTTGCAATCATGAGAACAGGTAGTGTGGATTTCGGACGTGATGAGTTAAATAGTTTAAGTCGTATCCTCGAAAGATATCCGACAAGTAATGTGCTGCTCGTTACCGGAAGGGCTTCTTATAATGAACAACCTTTAAGATGCCATTTTGAATCACTCCTAGATAAACATGTTGTTTGGCGATATGACGATTTCAGCGTCAACCCTTCCCTGGACGACCTCCAGAAAGGTACAAAAATAGTTGCTGAATTAAAACCAGATCTTATCATAGGCATCGGCGGCGGGAGCGTACTGGACACTGCGAAACTCATACGCATTTTACCTAATCATACACAGCAGATCGAAGAAATTATCAAAGGGATGTCTCCCATCAAAGAGAGTAAGATTAAACTCATACTGATTCCCACAACTGCCGGTAGTGGTAGTGAAGCTACCCATTTTGCCGTTTCCTATATTGGAAAAGACAAATATTCAGTGGCATCACCATTTCTTGTGCCAGATCACGTTATTCTTGACCCAGCCTTGAGCGATTCCATGCCGTCCTATCTAACAGCCGTCACCGGGGCGGATGCACTTGCGCAAGCTATTGAGTCATACTGGGCCGTGGGAGCAACTGAAGAAAGTATAGATTATGCTGCAGAAAGCATAATCGAAATTCTGCAGCATTTTGAAGACGTGATACATAGGCCAAGTAAACAGGCTCGCGACAAAATGATGCTTGCCTCCTACCTCGCAGGTAAGGCCATTAACATTACCAAAACTACTGCGCCGCATGCCCTTTCTTACGGTTTCACCCAAAACCATGGTATCCCGCACGGACATGCGGTGATGCTGACTCTCCCTGAGCTCTTACGGCTCAACACTTTTACAGCACTTGAAGCATTAAGTGATAAGCTCTCTTACCGTGAATATCCTAAAAGAGTCAAACAGCTGTGTAAACTGTTTGGTAAAGATGAACCCGAAGACGTAGCGCAATATCTTGAGGTACTCTTAGACCACGTTGGCCTCAAGCGGAGACTGCGAGACTTTGATATCGCTTTCGACGATTTACCTATGTTGGCAAAAAGTGTCAATACCGAGCGCTTAAATAACAATCCCGTGCAACTGACCCAACGGCAATTACTCGAAGTTTTGGAGAAAATTTATTAACCAGCCTATTTTCTTTTGCGGAATTTCAGGAATAATCGTCTGAACGATTTACGAAAAGACTTGTATTTAAAGAATAAGTGCATATTAGGAAAGATCAGCTGTGCAGCGCGTTTTTTATTCGTGATGCAATTATCGGCAATTTCCAATAGCAAATGTTGTTCCCGCATCGGTTTAGCTGGAGGGTACAACTCTTCCCACTTGGCTAAAATATACCTTTCGGCATCCAACATTTTCGATCGGTTATGAGTAGCATTGCTACCATGCATCCGATAAAAGGCAAGCCGCTCGTTGATATACGCAAATGGATATTGATCAGCTATGCGCAGCCACATATCCCAATCCTCAATATAACACTTTTCGTCAAAATATCCCACATGATCAAAAACTTCTTTTTTAACCATGACCGTTAGCGCCGGCACCAAATTTCCTTTGATAAGATGTTCAAAATCGCAAGTCTGAATTAGCTCACCATGGAGTTCGCCGGTGACAATACCTGCGTCATCTACTAAATGTGCCCGGCTAAAAATAAAACCAAAATCCGGATATTGCTCATAAAAAGCCACCTGTTTTTCCACCTTTGTTTCTTCCCAATAATCATCAGAGGCGACGATACAGACATATTTACCCTTGGCATATTGTCTGATCCCTTTATTCAAAGTGGCAGATAATCCAATATTCTCGTGACTTTCAGCAAAAAAACCATATTTATCCGCTAAAGCGTTAATAATAGTAAAGGAGCTATCTTTGGAACCATCATCCAGCACAAAGATCTCCATATTTGTATAGGTTTGGCTCACTACACTCTGGATACATTGCGCAATGTATTTTTCATGGTTATAACAAGGAATAATAACGGATACTAAGGGATTATTTGTAGTCATCAATAAGCGTTCAATAGTGATATTAGCTGATCAATTTCTTCTTGCCTGAGCACTGGGCTCATTGGCAGGCTAAGCACTTCCCGGTGGATCTTTTCGGTTACAGGAAAGTGTAAATGATGCCATTCCGGATACGCCTCCTGCTTATGGGGGGGTATAGGATAATGTATTTGCGTCTGCACACCCGCTTGCTGCAGGTATTCTTGCAGCGCGTCCCTATTCGCTGTACGAATGACAAAAAGATGCCAAACGTGGCTTTCTGTTGCTTTATTTTCAGGTAAAATAACCTTGGGATTGTTTATTTCCATCAAGTAGCGCTTAGCCACTGCTCGCCGTTTAGCGGTATCGGCTTCCAGTTGCTGAAGCTTTACCCGTAAAAGCGCCGATTGAATTTCATCCAATCGACTATTAACACCTTTGTACTGAGTATGGTACTTTTCGCTGGATCCATAGTTTGCCAGCGTACGCACTATTTCAGCCAGCTGCGCATCGTTGGTTGTCACGGCCCCACCATCTCCCAAAGCTCCGAGATTTTTACCTGGATAGAAACTAAACCCAGCGGCATCACCAAGCTTACCTGCTCGCTGTTCAGACAGAACCGCTCCATGCGCCTGCGCAGCATCTTCAATCACCTTTAGTCCGTATTGCTTAGCTAAGCGATCTATTTTCTCCATATCGCATAACTGCCCATATAAATGTACAGGCATGATCGCTTTGGTTCGGGAAGTAATGTGCGCCTGGATAACATCGGCATTAATTAAATAGGTATGAATATCCGGCTCTACCAAAACGGGTATTAAATTATTAGTGGATATAGCCAATATACTCGCAATAAACGTATTTGCAGGCACTATAATCTCATCCCCATCGGTTAATATACCCAGTTCTTTGTACGCCCTTATAATTAAAGACAGTGCATCTAATCCATTGGCTACCCCTATACAATGCTGAACTCCGCAATAATGTGCAAATTCCGCTTCAAATGCGTCCACTTCCCTGCCCTGTATGAACCATCCGGAATCAATTACCCTTTCAAAGGCATTGATCAGCTCTTGCTTATGCCGCTGATTAATTTCATATAGATCTAAAAATTTAATCATATTGCTATAGGTACTCCCTCTATTAATTGGTAATGTTTCCCTGTTTCTTTATCTATTAGCTGAAGATCAAGTAATATCGCATCTTTTGTAATGTATCCTTTATGTACAGCTGGATTTCCATACCAAACGGTGTAATTTGGAATATCCTTTGTCACCACGCTTCCCGCACCTATAAAAGCGTATGCTCCAACGAAAATTCCAGCTACTAATGTCGTATTTGCTCCTATAGAGGCCCCCCTTTTTAATTTTGTATTCTTGAATGCGCCTGGATACACCTTAGATCTTGGCACTAAATCATTTGTGAAAGTTACATTCGGGCCAATAAAAACATCATCTTCTACCGTCACGCCATCCCATAACTGTACTCCTGATTTTATAGTTACATTATTTCCAATGCTTACCTCATTTTCAATAAAGCAATGACTACAGATATTACAATTTTCTCCAATCACCGCATTAGGCAGAACAATCGCGAACTGCCATATTTTAGTATCCTTACCAATATTGACGGCCTGCACATCGGCCAAGGGATGTTTAAAATAACTCATATATTACCCTGAATAATTTTGTTTAGCTATTAAAGATAGAAAAGTCTCATAATCACGGATGTAGTCATCTGCATTATATAATTCCGAGGCCAATACCAACAAAACGGCGCCCGACGAAAAATTCACCAAGTCTCGCCAGATACCCGGTGTAATCAATAAACCTACATTCGGTCGGTTTAAACTAACTGTCTTCCGCATACGGCCGTCATCCAAAATAACATCAAAGCTACCACTGGCAGCTACCAATAGCTGATATAATCGATAATGGGCATGCCCTCCCCTGCTTTCTCCACCCGGAATATCATACAGGTAATACACCCGTTTTATATCAAAAGGGATATCCAGTTCGCCATGTATGGGCGTAATATTACCCGATCGGTTGTGTATCTTTGGAAGATCTATTACATTACAGTTATAAACCGAGCTGCTAAACATAATTATGTTCCTTTCTTATATGTTAAAAATGCATCATAATCTCTTATGTAATCCGCTGTATCAAATACGGTTGAAGATGCTATAAATGCCAATGAGTTAGTCGAAAAATTATCCATATAACGCCATAAACCACTCGGTACGTATAATCCATAATAGGAACGGTTCAGGGAAAACACCTTTTTATCCACCCCATCATCCAATACAACGTCAAAACTTCCGGAAAGCGCTACAATAAATTCTTTATTATGCTTATAAGCATGGGCACCCCTATATTCACCACCGGGCACATCGTAAATCCAATATACTCTTTTTATCGCAAAGGGAATTTGATTTCCCTGTTGTAAAAAAGAGAGGTTACCTCTTTCATCTTCAATTTTCGGTAATTGGATAATTTGCGCATCGGCTAATTTCATAGTATTTATTTTAAACAGCTAAAATAGGAAGATTCTTGGAAGAAGGAGGGGATTGGAGTCGTTGATTTGTTATTTACACGTGGATACCATCAGAAGCCACAACAAAAAACCAGTCGTTCGAAATAATAATTTCGAACGACTGGTTTGACGATAAGAAATACACCTTACTAGGTGAAAAAACACCTTAGTAGTTAAAAGCTTTTCTACCTTCGTTCCCCCTGATAAGCATAAAACTCAATTCTTTCATAATAATACCCACCGTTATACCCACCTGGACTATAATGGGTAGTATAAAAATGGTTTTTCAGACTTGGGCTAAAATATCTGTAAACCGGAACAGTTCCAGGCTGCTGTGTTGCATATGCATAAAATTCTATCTTTTCAAAAGCATAATTAGGAAAGGTGGAATTATTTGACACAGTAGTATAAAAATGATCGATATTTTGAGAATCAAAGTATCGGTAGATCGGAACAGTTCCGGAGACCTGTGTTGTTAAAGCATAAAATTCTATGAACTCAAAAGTATAACCACCAGGAGTTATATTAGAAACCGTGTAAAAATGATTAGCTGAGTTTGAAGCACCATAATAATATCGATAAATAGATGCTGAATTTGCTACAGGAGGATTACCAGGGGGGTTGATTGCTCCATTAATAACATTTAGACTTTTGCTTATTTCCATATAAGGGCCGTACGATGGCGACCCTTGTGACCTTACTCGGTATTTTGCGCGCAATACCCCTCCGGCCTGACTAGTACCAAGAGCAATAAATCTCCTATCATTTCCTGTCCAAGTATCACCAAGAAAATTGGAATTGGTTATGTAGACCGGAGCAGATTCATAGTTCTGACCGTTTCTCTGAATGTAAAAGACCAATTGCATATCAACGTCCTCGTAAACACCATTTACTTGTTCACGAGTGAAGGTATATGAAATTCTAGGTGTTCCACCTTTGGCTAAATCCAAGTTCCCATTGGTCATATATGCGGCATCCGGAGCCCATCCCGTTACTTTTGGAACTGCATTGGATATGGTGGAAATAAGCAAAAAAGCAACGCTAAGTAAAAAGTTATGCTTCATATTATTTGGGTTGGAATTGAGTAAAAAAATCGGGGTTATTTTCTTTGACAAAATCCAAATGTTTTTGTACCGAATCAATATGATCCGAAATAGGCGTATTAGGCACAAAAACATGATTTGTTTTCGGGTTAAACTGAACATCTGCCCCTTTCACTCCCGCTGTAATAGAAATAAAATCACGCATTTCCTGAGTCAATAAGGCTTCCTTACCCTCATTGTTGGCCAGATCCTCTTGTTTACAAGAAGACACAGATAGTGCTAATACTATAAAAGCAACTACCATTTTTAGTTTATTTATCATTTGTAAAAACAAGTACTTTTAGGTGACTTAAATTCCGTTAACCATGAGAAATTGTTAGTTTAGGCATTAGGTCTTGTACTTAAGAGGCGAAATAATATAAATTGCCAATAATAACAAAATATTTTACACGAATAGGTTACTTTGTAGCCTTCCCCGGAAATAGGACAGTTATTTATCCAAAAAATGTTATTTTAGAACTTAACTGTTATCATGAGAAAACACACATTCAGCGAGAGCCAGATCGTCAAGGCATTAAAGGAGAACGAAGGAGGCCGCAGTGTCGGGGATATATCCCGGGAACTGGGCATAGACAAGAGCACGTTTTATTACTGGCGAAAAAAATACGGAGGCATGGAGAGCGGGGAACTGAAACGCCTGAAGGAACTTGAACAGGAAAACCAGCGTTTAAAGCAGATGTATGCGGATGTGAGTCTGGACAATAAAATGCTGAAAGACCTGTTGTCAAAAAAGTTCTAAAGCCCTCCGGCAAACGGCAGTGCGCCATGTATCTGATGAATTCATATAAAATCGGGATAAAGCGTGCGTGCGCAGTTGCGGGACTTACCAGATCCATGTGGTACTACAGCAGTAAGCGGGATGATAGTGAGTTGATCGGAAAACTTTCCCAGCTTGCGGTCGCATACCCCACCCGGGGTTTCGATGAATATTATTACAGGATCCGCCGTGAGGGCTTGAAATGGAACAGGAAACGGGTTCTGCGCGTATACCGCCAGATGAAACTGAAATTGAGGAGAAAACATAAAAAGCGCCTGCCCGGAAGGGAGAAATGCCCATTGGAGGTTCCCCTGGAACTAAATGAATGCTGGAGCATGGATTTCATGAGCGATTCGCTTACCGATGGCAGAAGGATACGGGTATTCAACGTGATCGATGACTGCAACCGGGAGGCACTGGCTTCCGATATTGGATTGTCTTTTCCGGCACGTACAGTTATTGAAACTCTGGAGAACTTAAGGGATGAGATCGGTACACCGAAATATATCAGGTGCGATAACGGGCCGGAATTTCTTTCGAAGCTTTTCATAAACTGGTGCCAGCGGCATCACATAGAGATCAGATATACGCAGCCCGGAAAACCAATGCAGAACGGATATGTGGAGCGTTTCAACCGTTTTTTCAGAGAGGATATACTGGACGCCTATTATTTCAACGATATATACCAGATGAGAGAAAAGGTATGGGAATGGACTGAGGACTACAACAATAACCATCCCCATAGTTCATTGGGCAATAAATCACCGAGGGAATTTAAACCCCGATTCAGCAAAGAATTAAAATTCTTCGCTGAATCGGGTTAATTAATTATTTTTTTCTGAATTTTATGCTGTCCTAAATTTGGTAAGCCTACAACTTCTTGTGACAGAAACATGCTGAGCTTACACCAATAAAAAACACATATTATTCCTTCATGCAGAAATTAGATTTCATATTTTAATCTTCTTAGTATATTTGTATTCCTTCGCATCAAAAACACAGCAGATGACAAAACTAAATTCTCCAAAAAAAATATTATTTATAACGCCTTTTTTTGGAAGAACCGGATCAGAAATATTATTACTAAATTTACTTAAAGGGCTTAATAGAGAAATAGTAAAGCCATATCTTTATAGTTTGCGAGATGGTGAATTATTAAGTGAGCTGCCTGCAGACATCCCCTATTTTTTACCATATAACGAAAAAAAAAACAAAAAAGAGAAATACCTCAAAAGTGCTCTAAAAAAAATCAAAATAGATCCCTTAGAATATCAATTAAAAAAAATACAAAAACACATTAAAGCCGATATTTGGTATCTCAATACAATCGAAGTTTCTCCTTTTTTCTTAAGACTAGCAAAAAAAATGGGCGTGACTTCAGTAACACATTTTCACGAACTTCCCCTAGCTTATCGATCTGTTACAAAAGATCATTTGAAGGATATTATTGATTACTCAACTATATGTATCGGTTGCTCAAAAATAGTGTGCGGAAAAATAAAGGAACTAGGTCATAAGAATGTGCTATTACAATATAGTTTCATTGATACCGATTTCATAGACAAAAAATTAGATTTATCTAAAAGAACTGAAATAAGAAAATACTTAAAGATATCTTCTGATGAGTTTGTATGGATAATTTCTGGCAGTGTTGTATATGAAAAAGGGCTTGACTATATCCCAGAGATCTTAGAATACTTAGAAAATGAAAAGTTAAAGATTATTTGGCTTGGAAAATTGTACGACAATGGATTGACTTATTATGTTCAAACTGTTCTAGAAAAAAAATGGCCAAGAAAGGTTTTGTTTTTGGACGCCTTAACGGATGATTATTATAACTATCTTTCCATTGGAGATGCTTTGTTAATGCCATCGAGACAAGATTCTTTTTCATTGGTGATGTTAGAAGCTGCTTATTTAGGGTTGCCCATATTATCTTTTAACTCAGGTGGAGTAAAGGAATTTGTTGATGAAGATAAAGGCATGGTAATTAATTCGTGGAATGCAGAAGATCTCGCTCTCTCGATAAAACGCCTTATGTCGACAAAAACAAAGAAAATTGGTCAAACAAATAATTTTGTATATGCGGCAAACCATCAACTAAAAAATTTTCACGACCTTATCTTAAATACTTTTTTTTGATCTTAATGTTGACTTAATATTATACCATATTTTCACACCATTTACTCCGAACAGATAATTCTTCCTTAAATAGCGCCCATGACTTATTTCTCCAAATGCATTATGAGCTTTCCTAATAAAAAGTAATCTTTTGTTAAAAAGAAAAAGTATTGCAAAAGTTATTGGTGTAAACCAGTATTTTAACCTTGACTTAAACCTAAAATAAAGTACACTAACGAACTTCGGGTACTTATTATATGCAAATTCGTAACACTTCTTTAGCCAAAGATATTGGAGTAATGCTGTTTCTTGCTTATTCTGGATCTTTTGTAAATATTTTCTTGCTTTGGTATCATGTCGTTCCATATCCGTTTCCTTCGATACCACACTCTCCTCATGTCTCCTATACCTAACTAAACATTCATCTATATATTTAATGGTTCCCAAATTAATACAAACATATGCAATCCACCAGTCATGGAAATGTTGGTCTGAAAACGGAAGTAATTTCTCAACTATACTGCTGGCGAACAAACAACTGTGCCCGCTGATGCAATTGAATAACAGGAAAGGAATAGGATCATCACCTTCATACATATTAAATACGTCAGACATTCTCACAGAGAGGGGCTTACCATGTTTGTCCATAAACGCGGAGTCATGATAAATGAGTAGGTTATCACCAATCCCACTCACAAGTTTATCGATCTTATCTAATGACCATATATCGTCTTGATCTGATAAAGCAATATACGCTCCGTTACAAAGCTTAATTGCCTTTTCAAAATTTTTTACATAACCTACATTGACCTCATTCCGGTAAAAAGAGCTTTTTACATTACTATCTTTAATAAAATCCTGTATAATTTGAACGGTGCCATCAGTAGAACAATCATCAACTATTATTAATTCAATATTTTTATACGACTGGCAAACAATACTTTCCAATTGCTCCTTTAAAAAATCAGCTCCATTAAATGTACATAACGCAATTGAAACAAGTGGAGAGTTTTCCATTATCTTCTGCATAATCCTAAAATCATCCCAATATAATGCTTTATAAGCTAAAAAAGATATTCTCTACTTCCTGAAAATTATATTTCCAAAATTTATTGAAGATCCAAAAAGAACAAACAACTTTAAAGGAAATAGACGACACTTCGAAGGCTTTTATTATATTCGTCGTATGCTTTCTATTGTCATTGTTTCCATTAATAAATCCTATTTGAATTCCCTCACGGAGAACATCCAGCAAACCATAGGCACAGTACCTTATGAACTGTTGGTAATTGACAACACACAAAACAAAAAGGGTATTTGCGAACGCTACAACCAAGCAGCAAAACAAGCGAAGTACGAAATTATATGTTATGTACATGAAGATATTGAGTTCATGACCGACGACTGGGGGGGTATTATTACCGATATTTTTAAAGACCATCCTGAAATCGGCCTATTAGGATTTGCAGGAGCAAGTTATAAGTCCATGTCGCCATCGGGCTGGTTTTGTTATGGTGGTTTAGAAAGCATACATCATAATAACGTTGTACAACATTATAAATTTTCCGACAAAGAAACCAGGCACACATATGTCAATAAAAAAAAAGTTAAACTGACAAATGTGGCTGTACTAGATGGTGTTTACTTATGTACGAAAAAAAGTATAGTGTTACAGTATCCTTTTGATGACCAACTTCTCAAAGGATTTCATTGCTATGACGTGGACATTTCACTCTCTATAGGTCAACATTACGATGTAGCTGTAACATTTGATGTATTGATAAATCATTTTTCTGAGGGAAATTATGGTAGCGAATGGATAAAAGAGACCATTAAGCTACAAAAAAAATGGCAACACCTCCTGCCGCTAAACAAGGCCAACCTCAACAAAAAAGAAATCCGCATTTGTGAGAAAAAGGCCATGCGCTACTTCTTATTCAAATTATCTCAATTAGACTTTCCGCTGAAAGAACGGTTATCGGTATTATGGCATTCCCAACTTTATAAGATAGTGGGCTGGCCGCTATTTCTTAAATTACACAAAGACCTTATATGGCCACGAGAACACAAAGAATAGCTGTTGATATAAAGCACGCTATCAGTTTCTTTTTTTTTGGTGCAGCAATACTTGCTTGGTTGAATATATTGTCAAATGGAATAACCATAGCGCTTGAAATGCTCCTTCCAAAATCCGATATTATTATCCCAAGCATGACATCCAAAAGGTAACTTGCCCCTTGTGATTTCTAAAGCCTTCTCGGGACGTGTTTCAAATGCAAAATAAGCACTCTTTTTATATGGCGGTGTTTTGATGTTTATTTGCTTACGATTTACTTCTATACTCCAAAAAATATCTTCATGATAGGCCATATCATAGTTATTCCTATATAAGCTAGCTTTATCTTTAAAACGCTCCAAACAAGTTAAAAAGGAGCTTATCTTCCTCATAGAAAAACCGCCATTACCTACCCGATAGTCCATTATCTTTTTTATGGCAGGAAGCCCGTTTTTCCTTTTTATATCATACCGTACATAAAAAAAAGATCGAAGCTGATAGAATAATTTAGTAAAAAACGTGCTTTTATAAGGTATCCAAGGCGCTCCGATATAGTCGTAACCTTGGGAGCACCAGTAACGAAGTTGATCACTAAAAACAAAAGCATCTAGCTGATAAACAAGCATATAATCGTATCTGCTAAATTTCTTATAAAAAAAGTCCGATAACATCAACCTATTGTAACCCCAAATATTTTCGAAGTACCTGTCATCAAAGTATACTGTAGCTACAGGTTTTTCAGACACGCCTTTTATGATAGTATTCTTCAGCTTATCGGGCTGAATAAAGCAGATATCATAGCTCGTTAGCACTTTAAAGCACTGTGCTAAGGCAATTTGCTCATAACGAGTTAATTTACTTTTATATATAGGAATAATTACGACAACCGTTATATGGTCTTCTCCTATTTTCATCATATTTCCTTTAAAGACCCGTATTTACAACCTCAAAAAAACTTAGAGTCAACTTTCTTTTTTTCTTTAAATTTCTTTAAACGATACCTCAAATATGTCAAAAAGCCAAGATATTTTCTTACCAAGAATGGTTTATCCCGTCTAAAAGCCTCGTCAGCAGTATAAGAAGAATAACCATCCATATTGTAATAAGAGATATCAACAGGCAGATATTCCTTTCGAAAGGTTTTATCTCCCCAACATTGCATATTTAATAAATAATCCGCAAAAACCTTATATTTCAGATCATAGGTATACTTACTAAAAACACTTGAAGGATAAATTATGGCTTGATGACATGGATTGCGTTTTGCCAACTTATAATTGGTAAAAGCACCCCCCAATACTTCACTATCGCTCACACAATTACCATAGTATATACTCTTTTTATCAACAAGCTGCTCTACAAACGAAGCAAACGTTGGGAGAAGCCGATCATCTGCTCCCAAAAACAACACCCAATTTCCTTTTAAAAACTTAATAGATTTATTCATCGCGTCGTAAATGCCTTGATCAGGCTCACTTATCAATACATCTATATATTTCCCAAAAGCCTCAACTTTATTGACAGTCTCGTCCGTACTCCCACCGTCAACTATTATTAATTGCAGATTGCCTCCTCCATGATCTACAATACTCTGCAAACACGGCGTAATATCGGTTTCGGCATTATAAGTAACTATTACAATACTTAAGCGGTAAGACTCCACATAGTCTTTCTGATTCAAGTCTAAAGCTTCAATCATTCCTTCCATAAACACACTGTTCCATTACTAGTTAATATATTATAGCAATTCCAATATTGAGAAAAACTCTTATCAGACTCGTATATTTGTCCACTATGTATACGCATCGTTCCATCGACATCGTCATTCCTTCATTTAGATTAGATGAAAATATCCTAGCTAATATCATCAATCTTGAAAAACCTGCAGGATATGATGTACATATCTATATCGTGGCCGACAATCCAAATGCTACAATTCCTCAAAAAATAACTGACCTGTCGAAACAAGGCAAAGCCCATTTAATAAAAAACGATGTAAACTTAGGGTTTTCTGCAACAAGAAACAAAGGGATATTGGTAGGAAAAAGCCGATGGATACTGTTATTGGACGATGATATTATTCCTGCCGATCGTTTACTGCTTGCCTATGCCCGTGCCATCGAAAGCTACCCACATGCTATCGGCTTTATGGGTGTGACCAATTTCCCCGAGCCATTTAACAACATAACGAAAGCCTTAAAAATCAATGGCTCGATTGGCCATTTTGAGAGTGCCAAATACCACAACAAACTGCTTTGGGCGCCAACGGCAAACATCGTGCTCAACAGAGAGAGACTGACGATGCCTCTATTTAATGAAGAACTAAAAAAAGGAGGCGAAGACATCGAATTCTTATTAAGAAATGCCTTAAAAAATAAAGAAACATATGTTGCTTGTCCAGAAGCACTAGTCACGCACCCCTGGTGGAATGAAGGTAATATACAAACTAAGCGAATGTTTCGCTACGGTATCGGAGCATCAGAAATTTCGACTTTACCTGTAATAAAGAAATATACTTATTACGACTTTACCAATACCTCGGAGACACTTTTGCTGCTAATTTTGGCTTTACCATTTGCTGCAATCGCCAAAACAGCTGATATTATTTTCCTACTCATCCTGATCACACTTTTGAGTGAATTCATCACGAATTTAATCAAAGTGGCAAAAACAACCGGAAAAAACTCATTTAGCATTACTTGGCATCTTTTCTGGGTAAAAAACATGTATGAGCTCGGTTATTTAGTCAGCAACTTGATGCGAGGGAATATTAGAGGGTTTGCAAAACGAATAGACATGAGTTTTAGAAAAGAAAATCCTTCTTGGTTCAGGTTAAATCGGTGGAAAATTATTAAATCATTATTACTGATACTATTTACGCTACTAGCTATTTCCCTCGTAAAAGGATAGAGAGGCGACTATAAGGCATCGTTATTAAGTCCATTTTGGCATCTCACAACACCGCTATCCACAACTTCTTTATATTTGCCATAATTCCCTCTTTCATTATTACGCTCATTAAAAGTATGATGTAAGTGATAACAGACAGCCTGTAACTTTACACTTTTTTGTAATAACCCTAAATTAATGAATCGGGCTGCAAGCTCAATATCTTCATGTCCCCATCCGACTAGGTCATTATTATAACCGTTAACGGCTACAAAATCCTTTTTCCAAAAAGCACAATTGCACCCCCTTAAATCATGCGATCGCTTCCTTCTTTTTGTAAAGAAGTCAGCCAAAAAAAGTGATCTTAACGCATTGATTCTATTGGTAATACCTATAGAATAAGGCTTTATTGGCGTTAAGTGTTCAGCCGCTAAAAAGGCCTTCGACTTTTTTTCAGAAAGTAACACCCGGCTTCCTTTGATATAATAGCCATCTTCGGCGATAGAAAGATGGTCTTCAATAAAACGTTCGTGTAAGGTAATATCGCCATCGATCTGGATAATATAGTCGCAGGAAGTAGCAGCAATGGCCTGGTTCATGATGATGGTTTTTCTAAAGCCGCCATCTGGATGCCAAAAGTGCCTCAATGGAACAGGAAACTCTTTTTGAAAGGCGCGTACTAGTTTAGCAGTTTTTTCATCTGAACCATCGTCAGCTATTAACACTTCACTTGGTAAAATCTGCTGACAGCGTACAGAACTCAAGACCTTAGTCAACGCCCCAGGCCAATTATAGGTAGAAATAAGTAACGCAGCTTTTATATTTCTATGCATTCTCCAGTACCAGCGATTCTTCCAACCGCTCCAACGCAGATGTGGCAGTAATCCCTTTTTTGCACCAAATATACTTTTTCTCTTTTGTTTCTTTAAATGCTTTCTCGTTAACGGCCAAAAACTTCCTTGAGCTTTCTCTATGGTAAATATGAAAAGCTATCGCCCCCATCTTCAAAAATCGCTTCTGCAAACCTTTATTCAGTAACCTAGCTACAAATTCCTTGTCTTCTGGTCCCCATCCATAAAACTCCTGATTATAACCGTTTACCGCAAATGCATCCTTACGCCAAAAGGCCATATTACATCCATGAATTTCATAAAGCTCTTCCCCCTTATTTTTATAGTTATTCTCGAAAAATCGCCACAAAAAAGGCATCCGGATTGCACTAAAAAAATTCTTCACTCCCCTACTCCAAGCGTTTATTTTGCTGTTCCCCCTATTTAACATGTGTTTTGACTGTTCTTCGTCGATATAAATTCGGCTTGCCCGAACGAAAGAACGCGGTTTAGCAAAACGTAAATGGTCACTCACAAAATGCGGATGTAAAATAATATCACCATCAATCTGAATAATGTATTCGCCGCTCGCAATATTAATAGCCTTATTCCGAATTTCGGCCAACCGGAATCCCTTATCTTGATGCCAAACATGTTTTAAGGGAATGGGAAATTTGTTTCGAAAGAAATCGACAACACGTTTAGTTTCGGTAGTAGATCCATCATCTGCAATTATGACCTCTGTTGGTAAAATTTTTTGATCTAGCACGCTTTTTAAAGACAGACTTAACGCTTCTGGCCAATTATATGTGGATATTATCAAGGTGGATGTCGGACTCAAATTTAAGCTACTCATAAAATTACTGCGTCTTATCAAAACAAATCGTTTCTTTATTACAAAAACGATACCATTCTTCAAAACGCTACATTTTTCATTTAATTGAACGTTTTTCTGTACTATTTATTGGATTATTTATACATAACCGTACATATTTATACCTGTTTTTTTTTATAAATTGATTTGTTTCACAAATAAATGCCAATTAATCTTCCTCAGAAAACCACTCGTCTTTTAGATCATCAATCTCTCTTCTATCACGCTTTGTTGGCCTACCGGTCCCCCTATCTCTTCTTAATACTGGTGCGTGAAAAACTGACTTATACCTGTAAGTTTCCTCAACTGGTGTTAAGTCGTCATAGAAAGTTACCGCGGCTTTTGCATCTACTCGTCGCTCTAATAAAGCCACTACTTTTATTACCTTCTTCTCTATGCCTTTCTGTATTTGGTATGTTTCGCCAATTTTTACAATATAGGAAGGCTTTATATTCTGACCATTTAATTTTACCCTGCCTGCTTTACATGCCTCAGTTGCCAAACTACGCGTTTTGAAGACCCTAATGGCCCACAGATATTTATCTATACGGAGCTTCTCTATTTCTTTAGCCATTTTACAAACTTAGCTAAAATGCGTGTATACACAAAAAGCATTCATCTATCGCTTATTGCTTCCATTAATTCGTTAATATATTAAAAACAATCTTTTTAAGCAAAAGCTTTACTTAATTTATCAATAGCTGATGACCAATAACTAGCACCTATTTCAATAAATTTTACTTTCTTTGTTGTTCATTATTATTGTTTTGACATGACTGCAGAATTAAAAAAACTGATTGAAGAGGCCTGGGAGGAGAGGCATTTAGTAGAATTTAAAGAATATAGAGAAGCTATCGAGACTACGATCTTACAACTTGATCAAGGTATCTTAAGAGTAGCTGAAAAAGTTGCTGGTCGCTGGCACATCAACGACTGGATAAAAAAGGCGGTAATTCTGTATTTCCCTATCCGCAATATGACGGAAATCACCGTTGGGCCTTTTGTATTTCATGATAAAATGAAATTAAAAACCAACTACAAAGAGCAGGGCGTCCGCGTGGTTCCACACGGTCTTGCGCGTTATGGTGCTTACTTGGCCAAAGGGGTTATCATGATGCCCTCTTATGTAAATATCGGTGCTTACGTGGATGAAGGAACAATGGTTGATACCTGGGCAACTGTTGGCTCTTGTGCGCAGATTGGAAAGAATGTACACTTAAGTGGAGGAGTTGGCATTGGTGGTGTCCTAGAACCAGTACAGGCCGCGCCGGTAATTATTGAAAACAATTGTTTCTTAGGCTCGCGAGCGATAGTAGTAGAGGGTGTACACTTGGAAGAAGATGTTGTGCTGGGAGCAAACGTTGTACTTACCGCATCGACAAAGATCATTGATGTTACTGGTGATATCCCGAAAGAATACAAAGGGGTTGTTCCGGCAAGGTCTGTGGTAATCCCCGGATCTTATAGCAAAAAGTTCCCTGCAGGTGAATACCAGGTTCCTTGCGCGTTGATTATTGGTCAACGTAAAGAATCTACAGATAAGAAAACATCGTTAAACGATGCCTTAAGAGATCATAATGTAGCCGTATAATTATAATAATTACGCAAAAGTAATGCATGAAAGATGAAGATAGGATATGATGCTAAACGTGCCTTTCACAACAAAACGGGTTTGGGCAATTATAGCCGGTCACTCATCGAAAATATATGGCGCTGTTTTCCGGAAAACCACTATTATTTATTTAACCCCAAACCCTCTGCATGGTATCATCCAGAGGGTTTGCACCTAACGGAAATACAACCTATTGGCTTTTACAAAAAATTAAGCTCGTACTGGAGAAGTTTTGTCTTAAACGCGCTTGCTTCCAATAAATATCAGCTAGATATTTTCCATGGCCTAAGTCATGAACTCCCTTTGGGTAAAAAAGTCGGCACAACAAAATGGGTACTAACGGTGCACGACCTGATTTTTATTCGCTACCCACAGTATTTTAATCGCATCGATCGAAAAATATATCTATATAAAGTAAAAAAAGCCTGCAAAAAGGCTGATAAAATTGTTGCTATCAGCGAACAGACGAAACTAGATATTGTTAATTTCTTAGACATACCTGCTCATAAAATAGTGGTTATTTATCAGGATTGCCACCCGGATTTCAAGAAAGAGGTTTCGCAGGCAAAAAAAACAGCAACTGCTTACAAATTTCAACTGCCCTCTTCATACCTTTTACAAGTGGGCACCATCGAAAATCGCAAAAATCTCTTGCTTACCGTAAATGCGTTGAAGAAAACTACTTCCACCTTGAAACTGGTGGTAGTAGGCAAACCTACACCGTACCTGGCCGAAGTAAAAGCAGAAATCAGCAAACATCAACTACAAGAACGAGTAATCTTTTTGCACAATGTGCCGTTTGAAGACTTACCTGCGATATACCAAATGGCTGCCATTTTCATCTATCCATCACGTTTTGAAGGCTTCGGCATCCCTATTATTGAGGCACTCCATAGTAAAGTTCCTGTTATTGCAGCAACCGGCTCTTGTCTAGAAGAGTCCGGCGGACCAAACAGTATATACGTTAATCCGGATAATTCAGCTGAACTTGCCAATGCCATTCAAAATGTTCTAGCGGATCCGGAAAGCCGCCAGAAACAAATCGATAGTGGGGTGCTATTTGCTGAAAAATTTAACCCAGATAGACTAGCCTCACAATTGATGAATCTTTACAAAAGCGTTTTATTATGAATGAAGATCTATTAAAAGCACTCCAAATACTGAGGTCAGGAGGCATCATACTTTATCCTACAGATACTATTTGGGGTATAGGATGCGATGCTACTAACCCAGAAGCTGTGGAGAAGATTTACCAGCTGAAAGCTCGTCAAAAAGACAAAAGCTTGATTGTTTTGCTTGAAAGCGACTATAAACTTCAAAGTTACGTAAATGACATCCCTGAGGTCGCTTATCAATTAATTGAATGCACTGACAAACCGCTTACGATCGTCTATTCAAATGCTAAGAACTTAGCTCCTAACCTCCTGGCAAACGATGGGAGTGTCGGTATCCGGATCGTGAAACACCGCTTCTGTGAGCAGCTGCTACAACGCTTTCGCAAACCCATTGTTTCCACGTCAGCCAATATCAGCGGTGATCCGCCACCGAAAAACTTTCAGGAGATCAGCCAACAGATCAAAAATGGGGTCGACTATGTGGTACAGTATGAACAGGAAAATATCGGACCGAAACAAGCATCGACTATTCTGAAACTTGATCCCAGTGGCGCATTTACGTTTATTCGGAAATAGTTTAACCTATAGCACCAACCTCAACACATACACCTTCTTCTCCAGTGTAAGAGCTATTTTTGTGTTTTTCATTCAAGTAAATTGGTCTTTAATGGCAATGAAGCTGCATGGGCTATCCATTCATACACTTTGTGAGCGATCGATAATTGCAAAAATCATGAGCCGTGAAGAAAGCAAAGGTGCCGCGAATAACTTGCCTTTTATAAGCCGTTGCATATATTGCATATAAAAAGCAATTTATCTAAGTTTGCCGGATACATGAAAGAACACCTGGAACTTCCGATTTTTGAGCTTTTAAGCAAAATTGCCCACCAACATCACACGGAGATATACGTTATAGGCGGTTTTGTCCGTGATCGAATGATGAATAGATCTTTTAAGGGTGATATTGATATACTGGTCATCGGTAGCGGCATTGACTTTGCTCAACACGTAAGTGAATACCTAGGTGTAAAACTTTCGGTGTTTAAAAATTTTGGCACAGCGATGCTCCGCCATGAACATATCGAAATTGAATTTGTAGGTGCCCGCAAAGAATCATATCGCAGAGATTCCCGCAAACCTATCGTAGAAAACGGCACCCTAGAGGATGATCAAAAGCGCCGGGACTTCACGGTTAATGCCATGGCTTTTAGTCTTAATAAAGCGGATTACGGCGAGCTGCTTGATCCGTTTAATGGTATGCAAGATATACAGATACGTACCATCCGTACACCACTAAATCCGGAAGAGACCTTTTCTGATGACCCCCTGCGTATGATGCGGGCCATACGCTTTGCTGCCCAGCTGCAATTTAAAATAAGCACCGAAACTTTTAAAGCAATAAAATCCCAAAGGGAGAGGATCAAAATAATATCCAAAGAGCGTATTACCGACGAACTCAATAAAATTATTCTTTCCAAAAAACCTAGCATTGGATTTAATTACCTCTTTGATACCGGTCTCCTACCATACATCTTTCCTTTAATGACGCAACTATATGGCGTAGAAATTGTTAACGGTAAAGGACATAAAGACAATTTTTACCATACGCTTGAAGTGCTGGATAATATTGCCGAGCTGAGCGACGACCTATGGTTAAGGTGGGCAGCGATTTTACACGATATCGCGAAACCGGCAACTAAACGTTTCGATAAAAAACAGGGATGGACTTTCCATGGCCACGAAGACAGAGGCGCGAGAATGGTACCCAAGATATTTGCTGAACTGAAGCTGCCGCTCAATGAGAAGATGAAATTTGTACAGAAGCTGGTACTATTGCATCTTAGACCTATCGTATTGGCACAGGATATTGTAACTGACTCCGCCGTACGCCGTCTTTTATATGAAGCAGGAGATGACATTGAAAGCCTTATGAAACTCTGCCATGCCGACGTTACCACTAAAAATGAGTATAAAAAGAAAAAATACCGCAACAACTTTGAACTCGTCAAACAAAAACTAAGAGATGTAGAAGAACGCGACCAGATTCGCAACTGGCAGCCACCGGTTTCTGGCGAAGACATCATGAAAGCTTTTGACATTAAGCCCGGCCGTGAAGTTGGTATCATAAAAAAAGCCATACGCGAAGCTATCTTGGAAGGTGACATCAAAAACAACCGGGAGGAAGCACTCGTCTTCATGAAAAAAAAGGGAGAGGCATTGGGACTAATAGCTCACCCTAAGCGGTTGGGATAATTGTATTTATACTATCTTTATTTACCCTTTGACATACGCAAACGGTTTATCTTCCACATGTAAGGCGAGCTTTTTACCTTTTTAGTTTTTAGTTTTTTAGTTTTTTAGTGATATTAGCGGTTTAAACAGAAAAAAATAGGAAAACTCCACTATGGCTATTTACAGGTTCAGGGTAACTTTTGAAGATTACGATGATATCATTCGCGAAATTGATGTCTTGTCTACGCATACATTTTTGGATCTACACCATGCAATTCAACAATCTACCGGTTATAATCCTGACTTACCTTCGTCTTTTTTTATTAGTAACGATCAATGGATGAAGGGCGAAGAGATTGCTTATCTACCAAATGCCCGTAAACAAGAAAGGGGGATAGCACTAATGGAAAACTCAAAGCTTAATAAATTCATTGATGATCCTCACCAGAAATTCTATTATACCTATAACTTTGAGAGGCCTTACGACTTCCACGTTCAATTGATAAAAATACTAAAGGAAGAGAGTGGAAAAAAGTATCCACTGACTTTTAAAACCGTCGGCGCAGCACCTAAGCCTTTTGGTGCTGCAGCCATTCCCACAGAAGAGAATGGTGACAAAAAAGCAGAAAAGGACGATTACGATTTTTTAAATGAAACCGAATACGGAATTGACGATGCAGAGGAATTGGATCTAGATCTAATGGACGACGAGGAAACACAGGGCGGTGAAGACGATAAAGATGAGTTTTCAACAGGTTTTTCCGACAATGAAAATTATGAAGACGATTATTAACTTTTCATCCATAAATAACGGCACTCAATGGCAGATGAGAGATAAATTGTTAATAAGCAGTATATAGTATAGCGGTAGCTTATTTCTCAGTGCAAGGCTACTTTACGCTTAACTGCTCTACTACTTAACTACTTTGACTTAACGATTATCAAAACACTCATTACCATAGTAGGTCCAACAGCGATAGGAAAAACCGCCTTATCCATTAAAATAGCACAAAAGTTTAAAACGGCTATTATTTCTGCAGATTCCAGGCAGTTTTATCGTGAAATGAATATTGGCACTGCTAAGCCCAGCAGTGAAGAACTTGCAGCGGCTCCTCATTTCTTTATTAATTCACTAAGTATACATGATGACTATAGTGCTGGCGATTTCGAAAAAGAAGCCTTAGCAAAAATTGAGGAACTATTTCAGGAAAAAGATCAATTGGTTTTAGTAGGTGGTAGTGGCCTTTTTATAAAAGCTATTTGTGAAGGTCTTGACGAGTTGCCAAAACCTTTACCCGGGATACGCGAAAAACTGAATAAGCTACATCAGGAAAAAGGCCTCGGACACCTACAAGAAGAACTGAAGAAAAAAGATCCACTCTACTACAAATCGGTTGACATCAATAACCCACAACGCGTAATCCGTGCTTTGGAAGTATATGAAAGTACAGGAAAACCATTTTCTTCTTTTCATCAACGGAAAACTAATGTTCGCCCATTTGAAATACTCAAGATTGGATTAAACACTGATCGCGAACAGCTATATCAACGCATTAATAGACGCGTTGACCAAATGATGGAAGAGGGTTTACTGGAAGAAGTAACGGCTCTTTCGCCGCAACACCCCTTACCACCACTTCTCACCGTTGGGTATAATGAATTGTTTGATTACCTCCAGGGAAAATATGGTTTGGAAGTAGCAACCGAAAAAATTAAACAACATACCCGGCAATTTGCAAAACGGCAGATAACCTGGTTTAAAAAAGACCATAAGACCTATTGGTTTGATCCTCAGCACGAAACAGACATTATGAGCTTTATCGAGGCAAATATTTATTAATTTAAGCCATTTTTTTATTATTTTTTTTTGCAGCATTGAAATAAAAAAATTACATTTGGAAACGAACAATAAGAAACTAGCTAACTCGTTATAAACTTAAAATTTTTTGGAGGAAGTGTATGAAAAACCATACGCTTCCCCAAAAAATGCTGAATCTGGCATAATCTTGTAAGCAAGAAACGTATTTCCTCTCAACCAGTAAATTTTACAAAAACTTGCATTTCACGCAAACCTTTTATACATTCGCTTGTATTACTATGCAAGCATAGTAATTAAATACAGATAACCAATTTTTGAATCGAAAACACATAAAAGATTATGCCTGGCAACATATTTAGGCAGTCTTATTTTTAAACTACCTATTTTAAACTTTGCACTATGAAGAAGACGATTATTATGGCTTTTGTTTTAGCCTCCATTAGCCCTTCCCTTGTAAGAGCTCAAGAAAACAACAAAGGTTTTTATATCAAACCCTATGCAAGTTATTTCTTTTCAGTAACACCCGTTGAATACCCATCAATTGGAGGCTTACCATCAAGAGATAGAGTATTTTCGATTAATCCCGTAACCGGACAACAATCAACACAAAGCGAAGATATTATGAAGGGATCTTTTGGAGCGGGTTATCGTCTTGGTCTAACGGGCGGGTATCGGTTCAATGATATTTTGGGAGTAGAGCTTGCACTTAATTATTATAAAAGTGATGTTCAGGATATGTCAAGACAGCAAGCCACTTTCACAGGAACGAACGCGACGGCATTATCGTTAGAAGCTACAGGACAAGCGAGAGCTTATGATATTGCCCCAGCATTGGCTTTCTTTATTCCAACAAAAAGCGAAGTGTTCAAACCTTATGCTAAGGTTGGGATCATTATTCCTTTAGGTGGTTATTCAGAAAACATAACAAAAATAACAGACAATACGGGTAATGTGGCAATTTCACAGGGCCTATTTCCCAACGCTTTACGAAACCAGGTTATACAACAGGCAGAACAAGCTTATGCCGCCGCGGGCATGACAGATCATAACCCCGTGAACCCAGTGATGTTACTGGCAGATGTAGAGCGCGTAGACCGAACAAAATCTAACCCAACCGTAGGTTTTCAATCTGCACTGGGAGCAGATTTCTGGCTCAGCAAAATGGTAGCAATCAATGTTGAATTGGAATATAGAAATGTTACAGTGGCAAGTAATAGAAGGGATATGCAATCGGTTAGCGGGACATACACTATTATTGACAGAGGAAACAACCACCCACAAACCGGCGCACCTTTTCCACTGGGAGAAGGAAACCTATCAATTGAGGCGGCTTCTGAGTCTTCCAAAAGAATAAACTATCACGATCATATTAACGTAAATGAACACAATATTGTAGCTAGTGGGGAGTTTGATCCAAACCAACCAGCTGATGAAGTTTCGAACCGACTTACTTTTGGAGGCCTCGGTGTCTCCCTAGGAGTTAAAATATTTTTAGGAAGATAGTTTGACATCCGGAGCAATGATTTACAAGCGTTGAGTGTTTGAAGTAATCACTCAACGTTTTCTTTTTTTTCTATAACTAATCTCTACTTTTGCAACGCCGGCTTGCACCATACCTAATCTTCGAGCAGCCTTTTTCGATAAATCGATGATCCTACCTGAAACAAAGGGCCCTCTATCATTTATTCTCACGCGTACCGAACGACCATTTGTGAGATTTTTTACTCTTACCTTCGTTCCAAATGGTAAAGTCTTATGAGCGGCTGTCATTTTGTATTGCCTGAATTTTTCGCCATTCGCTGTTCGCCTGCCCTTAAACTTGTCTGCATAGAAAGAAGCACCACCATGTTCCCGTAGTTTCGGCGCACATGAGGCCAACAAAAATAAGCAGGCACTAATTATTAGTACCTGCTTAATTATTTTATGTAAAAAAATCATTATTCACTATCAATTACCGATTGAGGCCAAGCCGCTTTTTTCTTTCCCCATTTCTTATTGGGCCTGTTACCCATTATAAACTCGATATCACCACCATTTATTATATCATCATGTGTAAAATATACTTTATCGTATTTTTTTCCATTAAATTTTACTTCCTGTATATAAATGTTCTCTTTGCTATTATTGGTTGCTCTAAATCTCAATTCTTTGCCTCCACCTGGCCTAAATATTACTTCGTCTGCGGCAGGACTGCCGATGATATATTCACCACTAGCAGGGTTAGCAGGATATAAACCCGCAATACTCCAAACGGCCCAAGCACTCATCTGCCCGCAGTCTTCATTGCCGGAATAACCATCTGGTTGATCATGGTACATAGAATCTACTATGAGACGTACTTTTTCCTGTGTCTTCCAAGGTTCGCCCAAAAAACTGTACATATAAGCGATATGATGACTAGGTTCATTGCCATGTGCGTATTGGCCTATCAACCCACTTACATCAGGAGATGTGTTTTCTCCGGTAAGCGCTGAACTTATCGCAAATAATGAATCAAGCTTTTGACTTAATTTCGCGTGGCCTCCGTACAGCTTCGCTAAACCTCTCACATCATGTGGCACGAAGAAAGAGTGTTGCCACGCATTTCCTTCTACGTACTGTGCTTTCATCTCATCATGCTCTGAAAGATAGGGGTCGAAAGGCGTAGCAAAAGCACCATCACTGTTCTTCGCACGCATAAAGCCGGTTTCTTTATCAAAGATATGCTGATAGGCCTGTGCTCGCTTACTAAATTTTTCGTAATCATCGGTTTTACCCAATTTCTTGGCTACTTGTGCGATACACCAATCGTCGTAACCATATTCTAAGGTCACACTCGCACTATGTCCCATCTTGTCTTGTGGCATATATCCATGTTTGATATAGTGCGGCACTCCTCTACCTTCCTGATAAGCGGAAGCTAACATAGCCTCATAGGCTCTTTCGGCATCTACACCAGGCCAATCTTTCAAAACAGCATCTGCTATTACCGGTATCGCATGATAACCTGTCATCGTATTGGTTTCCCAAGTACTTAAATCCCATACTGGCAACAAGCCGTTTTCATCGTAGAAGGCCAACATGCTATTTAACATACCTGTATATTTTTCGGGTTGTGTGATGGTAAACAACGGATTTAACGCCCTGAAAGTGTCCCACAATGAATACAAGGTATATCGCTGACCACCATCAGCCATTTTTAGCACATCTCCCTGCGCATTTTTATAGCCGCCGTCAGCATCCGAAAACAATGCCGGTGCGATACTGGTATGGTACAAAGCCGAATAAAACACCCGCTTTAACTGTTCATCGCCAGACGATACCTGCACTTTCTGTAACTCCTGTTCCCATTTTGCGGAAGCTTCATTCTTAACGCGTTCAAAGTCCCAATCATCAATTTCTTTCAACGCATCTAATGCTTTTTCGTAATCAGTCATCGACAACGCAACTTTCATATCAATCTGCTTTTGCGGATCATCAAAAACAAGCTGTGCGGAAATACCTGTTCCCTTTTCTTCCGTCTTTGCCGCCTTGATCTGTGCCGATTGAACACCATGGCCCGATAGAATGGCATCTTTAAATGGTTTGGAAGTACGGGCAGCAAAATACACACGTTGCACCTTCGCCCAACCCGTCGAATAGCGGTAGCCTACCAATGTAGAGTCGTCCAACACTTCGATATAGGTTTCTGTCGGACTATCCCAGTTCTGGTGAAAGGCCAAATCAAATCGGATAACAGGCGTACTCTGATTAGGAAAAGAATACCGATGATACCCCACACGCTCGGTGGTCGTCAATTCTGCTTTTATCTGATTATCTAATTGTACCGTATAATATCCCGGATAAGCAGATTCGTTATCATGGCTAAAAGTTGCCTTAATATCTTCAGCTTCATCTCGCAATGGGTACAGCAAGGGCATCACTGAAATATCGAGCCAGTCGCCTATACCCGTCCCACTCAGATGGGTATGACTAAAACCAGCAATATGATTGTCGCTATAATGATAACCGCTACACCAATCCCAATCGCTCCTACCATTATCTGGACTCAGTTGTACCATTCCAAAAGGCACCACCGCTCCGGGGAAAGTATGACCGTGTCCTCCTGTACCTATAAAAGGGTCTACATAGTCTGTTAACTTCTTTTCTTGCGCACTTACCATAGCTGGTATGGTGAGTAATGCTGCAAAACATAAACGAGCAATAGGTTTGTTCATCTTTAGCATCTATTAAATTATTAGATCGGTTCTTAAAAACGCTAAATTTAAAAGAATATTTTCATAACACAGAAACTAAAACGTTTTATTACAACTTGTTTTTGTCCTAACCGGTTATTATACCATGCTCTCCAATTTTGTTAATAAGTCACTGTAAAATGCGAGTACCTACATAACATACAGCATATCAAGCTAAGCTTAACAATGCCAAGCCAATTGTCTCCCCGTTGATTATGATGTTGAGTCCGCTTTACTCGTCTTGTTCCAAGGGCACAAACTTCATAGAAACAGAATTAACGCAATGTCTCGTATCTTTTGAAGTAAATCCTTCACCGATAAAAACATGCCCTAAATGCCCTCCACAATTGGCACACACAATTTCTGTGCGCATACCATCAGGATCCTGAATACGCCGAACGGCATCTTTAATCTCGTCATCAAAACTTGGCCAACCACAGTGCGATTCAAATTTGTCGTCCGAGCGGTATAAAGGAGCATTACATTTTTTACATAGGTACACTCCTTTGGCTTTGTTATCCAATAAATCCCCAGTAAAGGGCCGTTCAGTACCTTTTCTTTCTATTACCCAAGCCTCGTCGGCAGTTAGCTTATTGTAATTTCCTTCACTCTTTACCGTAGTGTCTATTTTATCCTGCGTATTCATAATCTGATGATGTTTTGATGAAGTGGATATTGCGGTCTTATCTTTGGATGTCTGCGCACATGAATGAAGCGTAATGTTCAAACAAACTAACAATATCCCCCATTTATTGTATAAACCCATGGTTTAATTCTCCTCGAAGCAATATACGAAAAAAGCCCGCAAATTCTTACGGGCTTTTTCTTTTATATGTCAACCAACGGTAATTTAACCGCCGGCACTGGATCGTCATAAAGGTGACTAAGCTTTTACATTTGCAAGCTCTTCTGCTATGGCTGCACCTATCTCCGCAGGTGATTCTACTACACGAATTCCACATTCTCGCATAATTTTCATTTTTGCTGCGGCTGTATCGTCTGCTCCCCCAACAATAGCACCGGCATGTCCCATTCTACGACCTGGAGGCGCCGTCTGTCCAGCAATAAACCCTACTACAGGCTTTGTTCCATGCTCTTTGATCCAACGAGCGGCTTCTGCTTCCATACCTCCCCCAATCTCGCCAATCATAATGATGCCTTCAGTTTCGGGATCATTCATTAATAACTCAACAGCTTCTTTTGTAGTTGTACCGATAATAGGATCGCCACCAATACCAATCGCCGTTGTTATACCTAGACCAGCCTTAACTGTTTGGTCAACTGCTTCGTAAGTTAATGTTCCTGACTTCGAAACAACGCCTACATTACCCTTTTTAAAAATGAAGCCGGGCATGATACCGATTTTAGCCTCATCCGCAGTAATGATGCCAGGGCAATTAGGTCCAATTAATCTAGATTTTTTATCTTTCAAATAGTCCTTTACCAAGATCATATCTTTGGTAGGAATACCTTCTGTAATACAAACAATAACTTCAACTCCAGCACTCGCTGCTTCCATTATAGCATCTGCTGCAAAAGCAGGGGGCACAAAAATAATGGATACATTAGCGCCTGTGGCATCTACAGCGTCCTGAACGGTATTGAAAACCGGCCGATCCAGATGAGACTGCCCTCCCTTACCCGGAGTAACACCACCTACTACATTTGTGCCATACTCTATCATCTGCGAAGCATGGAAAGAGCCCTCATTTCCAGTAAAGCCCTGAACAATAACTTTTGAATCTTTATTTACAAGTACACTCATTGGTCTATTTTTTGTAGCGCAAACTTACTAAAATCATTTGAAAACAAGGGAAAGAGATTTAAAATAGCTATCATCTGAATAAGGATAGCTCATCAAATTCCGGTAGAATGGAATTGCAAATCATATAAACGTTTATAATAGCCATTTAAATGCAACAATTCCTGATGATTGCCGATCTCTTTGATTTCGCCCTGATCTAGCACTATAATTTTATCCGCCTTCTGGATGGTGGATAGACGATGTGCTATAACAATAGAAGTTCTATCAGTCATCAATGTATCGATCGCCTGCTGGATTAATAACTCGGTTTCTGTGTCAACAGAAGAGGTAGCTTCATCCAATACCAAGATCCTCGGATCGTGTACCAAGGCACGGATAAACGAAATAAGTTGTGCCTGCCCGGCAGACAAAGTAGCTCCCCGCTCTTTCACTTCGTAATCATACCCTCCAGGTAGATGCGCTATAAACGTATCAGCCCCAACTTTTTTCGCAGCTTTAATAACTTCTTCACGTGTAATCGCTGAATCGTCCAACGTGATATTACTCATTATAGAATTGGAAAAAAGGAATACATCCTGCAATACTGTGGCTATTGTCTGTCTTAAATAATTAATATCATATTCACGAATATCAACACCATCTAACTGAATCGTCCCTCGGTTGATTTCATAAAACCTACTTAAGATATTTATAGTAGACGATTTTCCCGCACCCGTTGCTCCAACCAACGCCAATGTTTCCCCAGGCTTTACGGTAAAGCTTACATCTTTTAATACCCATTTCTCTTCATCATAGGCAAACCATACCCGATCGAATATAATTTCACCTTTTATTTTTTCTGGCCGATACTTACCGTTATTTGGTGTCTGTTCATCAGTATCTAGTACACTAAATATACGTTCGGCACCTACCATCCCCATCTGCAACGTGTTAAATTTGTCCACGAGTTCTCTAATAGGCCTGAATATCATATTAATATACATGATGAAAGCGACCACTACCCCCGGAGAGATACGCTCTGCTAAAATAGATTTCGAGCCATACCATACCAACAGCCCTAACGCAATCGCCATAATGATCTCTATAAGTGGAAAGAAAATAGAAAAATACCAATTAGAACGTATGTGTGCATTTCGATGCTGTGCGTTAATCGCCTTGAATTTATTCATTTCCTGTTTTTCCCGAGCGAAATATTGGATAAGGCTAACCCCAGAGATATGCTCTTGAAGAAATGTATTTAGGTTTGACACCCAATATCGAACATCCTGAAAAGCTGATTTCATTGCCTCCTTAAAGAAATAAGTGGCAATAATCATGAAAGGCATAGGCACCAACACGATGAGGGTCAACTGCCAATCGGTGTAAAACATTACGGAAATAATAACTACAAGCTGCAAGATATCACCGATAATCTGAATCAATCCTTCAGAAAAAATATCGGCAATGGTTTCTAAATCTGAGACAGTTCTTGTTATCAACCTTCCAATAGGCGTCTTATCGAAATATTTTAGGCGCAAACTGGTAATATGATTAAAGGTAGCCACCCTTAGATCCCTTATAACGGACTGACCTAAAGTATTTGTTAATAAGGTGTGATAATACCTAACAACAGTTTGAAAAAACAATATTCCCAACATCAATGCTGCCATTAATGTCAGTCCATCAAAATCGTTTTTGAGAATATAATGATCTAAAGTGTACTCCACTAACATCGGCATCAGCGGTGAAATAGCTGCTATAACTATCGTCAACAGTACAGACCAAAAAAAATAGCCCTTATAAGGCCTTAAGTAGCTTCCTAATCTACGTAACAATTGCAGATCGTAGGTCTTACCCGTTACTTTCGTTTCACTCATAATGCTCAAGCTATCAGCTTCTCCTATTGCCGTACCTCTTTTATGGTACGCCGTCTCTTATCTATGTCAAATCCCATGGATACAATACTTCCGTCAGATAAAGGCCACATGCAGGTACAGAAACACCTGCCTTACTTCTATTTTTACTTTCAATAACGTTACGTATATAACCTACAGGTTGTTTACCAGACCCTATTTCCATTAGCGTTCCTACAATCGCCCGTACCATATTACGCAAAAACCGATCAGCAGATATGTAAAAAACCAGCTGATCGGTATTTAACCACTGCCACGCCGCATGCGTGATTACGCAGTTGTTGGTGAATACCTGTGTATGTGATTTACTGAAACAACTAAAGTCCTTGTACGCCATCATAAGCTGTGCTGCTTCATTCATGGCCTCCACATTAGGTTTATCTCTTATCTGCCAAGACCGACCATATAAAAATGGGTCTTTATTAAAATGTACATGGTATTCATATGAACGCTTTACCGCATCAAATCGGGCATGTGCACTTTGATCCACTGCAAATAGTCGCTTCACTGCGATGTCGCGCGGTAACAATGCGTTCATTCCTGTCAATATACGGTCTTCGTTATCGGCAATCATTCCGTGGTTATCGTCAAAATGAGCATACAACTGCTTGGCATGTACGCCGGTATCGGTCCTCCCACAGCCAACCGTTTCAACAGCCCCCCTTAATAACTTACTCAACGCGATGTTGAGCATTTCCTGAACAGTATTGGCGTTATGTTGAATCTGCCACCCATGGTAAGCTTCACCGTTGAAAGCTAATTCAATAAAGTATCTTTTCGATTGTAAGTTCACTATTTGCAAACTTAGATAAAATCGATTTCATGTGCAATTACTTCAAACTAACGATAACCATTATTAAATCTAAGTATTTGTGTCTTATGTCTGATATCCTATCTTTGCAATAAACAATTAAAAATCCGATGATACAGCGTATACAAACTATTTGGCTGTTTATTGCCAGTATTACTATCCTAAGTCTTTTCTTATTCCCTTACGTTCAGTTTTTTGACGTTAATGGCATTGCTATGGCGTTGAAGATAAATGGGGTGTTAGACAGTACCGGAGGCCAAAATCAGCTCAACACCTCTTTCTCTTTTATACTACAAACAATTGCAACAATTGTATTGGGGATCTTACCATTGGTAACCATCTTCAACTATAAAAACAGAAAAAAGCAGGTGAATTTAATTATGTTTACCATCATACTAACCATACTATTCTCCTTCTGGCTGTTTATTACTGCCAGTAACGCAGTCCACGCAGTTGGTAGAGCAATAACCCTAAGCAACATAGGGATTGGGGCACTTTTGGTGCCACTCTATATTATCTTTCTTTTGTTAGCTATTAAGGGTATCAGAAAAGATAATAAACTTATTAAATCTGCTGAACGACTTCGTTAAACTTCCTTATCGATCGGCTTCTCATAAAAAAAGGACATTGTTGCTAGCAAAAATGTCCTTTTTTAAGTTCACCACCATACACTAAAAATATTTTAACCAGCTATAAAACAACAGGTTAATAATAAAAGCAAAATCATTGGCGTATTCTTTGTCTAAAAAAACAAAATTTCATAACGCACTTTAAACTTGAATCAAAATTTAATTCCACAAAAATGAACTTTAAACTAAAAAAAGCTGGTTATACTGCCATCCTGACATTAATAACAACATCGTCGGTCATGGCACAATCTACAGAAATCAATGAGGTGAAACCGTTTGCGCCTACAACCGAGTACCGTACCTGGTCAATTGGAGTTGGGTTAGGGGTAGTCAACCAATGGAATGGAATGGGCTTTCTCCGGGATTTCAAGGCCGTGGAACACCAGCTGGGATATAATTTTTACGTGAGAAATCAAATTCTTCCGAGCTTAGGTGTCCAAGCTGAATATTTTGGGGGAAAACTAAGTGGCGGTATGAAAACAAACGACAATAATTTTTCTACATCTTTACCTTGGTCTGCTTCACTGAGTGCCAATATTACATTAGCGAATATCAATTGGCGACATAGAGAAGGAATCATCAAACCTTACTTCACAATTGGTGGGGGTATTATGGGATACCAACCAACAACGGAAATAAACGGAGTTGTCAGTGAATTGGAGTCGACAACCACCGCCTTTATACCCGCTGGCCTTGGGCTGAAATTTGGGGTAACACCCGATATTAATTTAGACCTAGGTTATCAATTAAACCTTGTAAATACAGGAGAACTAGATGGTGTTACCAGGAGACGCCGAGACATGTTTTCATATACAAGAATAGGAATCGAATTTGCTTTAGGGAATGGCAATAAGCCTTTTTTAGCTAATCGTAACCCCGTTGCAGATATGCAAAAGGAGTATCAGGCGAATTACGATGAGTTAGCTGCTGCACTGCAAATCGAAAGGGAAGAGCATGAGGCATTGAAAGCACAACTGGCAACTGATTTAGCCGACGACGATGCCGATGGTGTGGCCAATAAATTTGATAAATGTCCCGGAACGCCTGCAAATACAAAAGTCGATGGGTCAGGCTGTCCGTTACCTGAAGCGAAGCAGGTCGTGCAACAAATCACCGTAACAGAAGAAGATAGACGTGTGGTTGATGAAGCGATTAAGAACTTAGAATTTGATTTGAGTAAAGCGACCATTCGCCCAAGTTCTTATCCTAGCCTGGACAAAGTAGCTAATTTATTAATAGAGAAGAATTTTAGTCTTAAACTAGCCGGGCATACAGACAATACGGGCTCTATGCAACTCAATATGCGCTTATCAAAAGAACGTGCCGAAGCGGTGAAAGCCTATCTGGTAAGTAAAGGAGCTAATCCTTCCCGCATAGAGGCAACAGGCTATGGACCAACACAACCAATAGCAACAAATTCAACTGCAGAAGGCCGACAAGCAAATCGTCGGGTGGAATTTACTTTATATTAATATATAACAACATTAAATAATGGAGGGTGCTAACTAAAAACCCTTCATTATTTTTTACATAAAAATCTAATAAAATTCCAGGTTTTACGAGTTTCTAAATAGTTTGGCTGACTATCATTTGAATAAGCTTCACGTTCAAATGACAGGGCTTTATATGCTTGATGTCTTTTTTTATAGATTGCCCATTTAAACAACCATTCCATTACATACCATATATAAAAAGGTAATACCAACATTTCAATCTGCTGCCTATGATGTATTTTTTCATGCAAAAGAATCCGATCGGATAGTTGTTTATTTTTTATTGATTTATTAGCGAGGACAACCGGCCAAAGTGCCATAGCCTGTATTTTACTTCTGGATGGGATAATATAGTAAACTTTCATACCAAACTCCCTCTATGCTTTCATATGATCATTGACGTTCCTTTAGACAAGCTTCTAAAAACTAGTAATAACCCGTAAACCACCGTATCTGAAATTAATGTTCTGACGAGACAGCGTTCCCACAGGTAGTTTATAAAATGGTTCAACGGATAATCCAACCTTCTTAGAAAGAGGCAGCTGATGACCAACAGAAAAATTAAGGAATCCAGAATAACTATTACCCTGTAAAGGTGTTTCGGTTGATTGTTCACTGATGCTCATCACTTCAAATTCTGGTTGAGCCACCGCCAAACTTTCCATGTTCTCCATTGTTCGGTTTGTTGCAACCCGGGTTACATTATAGTTATTCACACGGTTCTCATTCAGGATGGCGAAAAGGGACACCCCTGCGCTGGCATAAAACCGATTATTAATATGATATTTTAAATCAATCGGTACGTCTAACGCCAAAACATTTGTATTAATTGATGTAAGTTCACGTGTCTCCGCATTTCTTGCGGTAAAAAAAACCTGTGAATTATCCGAAGATACTGCCGACGGCGACGATGCTGGTGGCAATGTCTGAGAGCCCCCCTGCTGAAAACCTAAATCTACAATAGAAACACCTGAGCCAATAGAAATTTTATTGGAAAGACGATATGCCACGGTTACCCCTCCTCCCATATTAACACGCTCTTCAGTCAATGATGGGGCAAAGACAACGCCTACACCCCAACGCTTCGCCAATACAGACGATTCCTCTTCATTGACCATTTTTAGTTCTGGTCTACTGTAGGCTTCTCCTTCACTCAACATTTTAATTAATGGGTCTTCATTTTCAACCATATCATTTGCATTCGGCTTCTCCTGCACTTTCCCAGTAGTCTCAGAGATACTGCTTGCTTGCCTCTCTCGAACATTGGGCACTTGCAGTGCGAATAACGACTGGTCTCCAATATGGTTTTCACGCTTTTCTATAACATCATTTTCATTAATTACAGAAATTAACGATACTTCTCCCAAAGGATTTGCTTTAGTCTTTAAAGTTGCTCTTTCCTCCTCCCGACTCGACTTTACTATTTTATTTTTATTGCTTTCGCTTACAGCAAGATTTTGCGTGTCGTAATCAGGTTTTTCTTCATCGGTCTGGGTATTTTCTTCCAAAGGAGTTTTTGATACAACTTGATGAGGTAGTTCCCTTAACACCTCATCAACCCCGCTCTTATTATACAAGAAGAACGTAACTCCCAACAATAAAATAGCAGCTGCACCACTTAAATACCAAAGAGGCATCAACCTATTAGCCCCTTTGCCTTTTTTTGCAAAGCGCTCCCATGCCCCTTCCCGATAAGGTGCTGAGTGTTCCCGCAAGGCCTCTGCCATGCGCGTTATCAGTTCCCTATTTTCTTTATCTTTCATGTTTAATTAACACCACTAATTTTTTTCTTAACTGCTATCTTCCTACCGCAAATTGTTCAGTATATAGTTTTCTCAGTTTTTGCTTCGCCCGGGTAAGGTATGTTCTAGAGGTACTATCAGGTATGTTTAATAGTTTCCCTATTTCCTCATGAGCATATCCCTCCACTTCATACAGATTAAATATTAAGCGCTGTATTTCAGGCAAACCTTCAAGCAGCTTTAGTATATCTTCAGCATAAAGCTTATCCGTTGCATTGATCATTACTGGCTTTACGTCATGCTCGCCCACATCTTCCAATGCGACCATACTTTTCTGCGAACGCAATAAATCAATTGAAAGATTAGCTGCGATTCTAGCTAACCAACCGCGAAAAGATTTTTCAAGCACCTCTCCTTCACCTATCTTATTAAACTTAGAGAGGTTCTTAAATGCCTTTATGAACGTTTCATTCACTAGTTCTTCGGCGTCATATTCATTTTTCACATATCGCATAACCACCGCTATCACATAACCATAGTATTTCTTATAGATAAATTCTTTACCACGTTCGTCATCTTTTTGGACACAGCTATCCAATGCACCCTCTAGTGTTACATTTTTACTTCTATTTAAATATCCAAAGCGATACTTCACTACAGCTATTAAAACTAATATCGAAAGCTATTTATCCTTTCTAATCCAACCACAAACCAAGCATAAATTCCACAAATTTACATATAAGTCCTAAATTTATGCTAACATCTCCTGGCTATTAAAGAACAGCTTTATAAATCGGCATACCATTTCAAAATAATGACCAGCTGTAGCAAAAGTTCTTTAAGTAAATATTATTCATCATTATTCTCCAATAACGTAAATGTTAATGCAAATGCTACATCGAGCCTAGCCAAATTTGCTTTTGATATAATTTTATTGGTTTGCATATACAGCCAAAGCTAGCTTGAAAGCAACTGAAACCACCGCTTGCCGTCCTCCGCCACAAAAGACTTTTTTATAGCGGAACCCCACATGATTGGCCTAAATTAAAAGAAGGATGAAAAAAAGCTTTTACAACCATGCCTGGTTCCATGAGACCTTTAGGCGTAAATTATTTCGAATGAAAACTTTAAAAATAGTATTCCAGCAAGTCGCTGCTTTGTAATTTTAATTTTTACTTTTTACTTTTTTACCTAAGTTTGCGAGAATCTAACGATTTGTGTTTCCAACGGTAAGAAAAGGAACATTTTACAGAATAAAATAAATGAGCAACAATATATTATCAGAACAAGAGATTTTACGAAGGGAAGCGCTGACACAACTGGTTAAACTAGGAATCGATCCTTATCCAGCAGACGCTTTTGAAGTCAATGCGAATGCACATGATATACTCGAAAATTATGAACGCGATAAGCTGAATTATAAAACCATCAGTATAGCCGGCCGGATGATGAGCAGACGCATTATGGGCAGTGCCTCGTTCATTGAGTTGCAAGATGCTACCGGACGTATACAAATCTATCTTAATAGAGACGAGCTATGCCCAACAGAAGACAAGACCTTGTATAATACTGTTTTCAAGAAGCTATTAGATATCGGTGATTTCCTGGGAATCAAAGGGCATGTGTTTACCACTCAAACCGGAACCATCTCTATACATGCCACCGAAATAAAAGTACTATCAAAATCACTTCGACCTCTTCCCATCGTTAAAGAAGCTGGAGGAAAAGTATTTGACGCTGTAACGGATCCTGAATTTCGTTACAGACAACGTTATGTTGATTTGGTAGTCAATCCCCAGATACGTGAAACATTTGTCAAAATAACAAAAATAAAGTCGGCTATAAGAAACTTCTTAGATGAACGTGGCGCACTTGAAGTTGACACTCCGGTATTGCAAAGTATACCTGGAGGAGCTGCGGCAAAACCTTTCATTACCCATCACAATGCACTTGATATTCCTTTGTATCTGCGCATCGCTAACGAACTGTATCTTAAACGCTTAATTGTTGGCGGGTACGACTGGGTATACGAGTTCAGTCGTAATTTCCGTAATGAGGGAATGGACAGAACCCACAACCCCGAGTTCACGGTGTTGGAATTTTACGTGGCATACAAAGATTACCTTTGGATGATGGATACTACAGAGCAGCTTTTTGAAAAGATTGCTGTTGCTACTAATGGAAAAACCATCCTAAAAGTTGGCGATAAAGAGATAAACTTCGCTGCACCTTATAAGAGGATAAGTATTTACGATGCCATTAAAGAGCATACAGATTTCGACGTAAGTTCCTTGGATGAGGCTGGTTTACGAGATGTGTGTGAACAACTCGACATACCTGTGGATGAAAGTATGGGCAAGGGGAAACTCATTGATGAAATATTTGGTGAAAAATGCGAACATCATTATATACAACCGACGTTCATCATCGATTATCCGGTTGAAATGAGTCCGTTAACAAAAAAACACCGAGACACAGAAGGTTTAGTGGAACGCTTTGAGCTTATGATTAACGGCAAAGAGCTCGCTAACGCTTATTCAGAACTCAACGACCCAATCGATCAGTTAAATCGTTTTGAGGATCAACTAAAACTCATGGAACGTGGAGATGATGAGGCCATGTTTATAGACTACGATTTCCTGAGAGCCTTGGAGTACGGCATGCCCCCTACCGCTGGTATTGGAATTGGAATCGACCGTCTGGCGATGCTGATGACCAATCAAGCTAGCATACAGGATGTATTATTTTTCCCTCAAATGAGGCCTGAAAAAGTAATTAAAACGGCTTCTATAGCCGATTATGAAGCTGAGGGCGTTCCAGCTGCCTGGGTTCCTGTATTACAAAAAATGGGGTTGAACACAATTGAAAGTCTCAAGGCGGCTAATCCCAACAAGGTTTTTAATGATCTGGGAGGGATGCGAAAAAAAATGAAGCTAGATATTACCATGCCTTCGAAGGAAACGGTGATGGATTGGTTTAAATAATAGGAAAATAGCAAGATTGCGGATTAAAATATCAGCATCATCCAAAACTGTTAAGTAACACTTCACTAACGGCCAAGGCCAAGCCTTTGAATAGGTTGGAGCTTTTGTCTTGCTACTTTGTCAATTTTTCCAAAGATTTACGATAAGCGCTACCTGTTTGCTTAATAATAAAGTCTTTTCGTAGCAAAAATGATAACCTGCTGCTTAACCTATTAAAAAAACCAGGTATATAAGTTGATTTCCTCCTTTTAAATGCGCTCAATCCCTCTCTTGCCACCTGTTGTACTGGCATTAAATAAGATCTAAGCCCGTTGAACTGGTCTCCTGCGGTCATTTCCGTCGCAATACCTCCCGGCATAAAAACAGTAAAAGAAAACCTGCTATTGGTCAGCTCCTTCGAAAGAGCAGATACAAAATTCAGCAGAAACCCTTTTGTTCCAGCGTAAACTGCCTGATAAGGGGTTGGGAAAAGTGCCGCCATACTTGACACTACCATCACCCCCCCCTCAGCTTGTTGCTTTTCAAAATAACGCACTAAAACATTAATCATATATGTGGTACTTACAATATTAATCTGAACCATTTGATTAAATTTTTCCCGCGAAAGTTCCATGTGGTTTCCCAAATAAGTTATTCCAGCATTTAGTACTACAGCATACACCGTTTTCTTTTTCAATATTTCATCTGTGATTCGTTCGACGTCACCGGTTACCGATAAATCTGCCACGACTACTTCAACCTCTACTTTAGCTTCATATTCCAATGCCTTTTTCAGAGATTCCAAGCGCTCCTTTCTACGCGCTAACAATATTAGATTAGCCCCGTGAATACTGGCCAACTGCCTTGCAATTTCTTCGCCCAACCCCGAAGAAGCACCTGTAACCAGTACCCATCTACCTCTAAAATCTAAACGTTTCATCTATTATAACCATCAGAGTTGGGCATAAGAACCTACTATTCTTTGCCTATTAATTAACATGTTACACCGAGAATCGCTCACAGCAAGAAGTGCTAAAAGTCATAACTTAATTAAGCCTGCGCCGTTGGCCCTCCAAAATTCATAGGAAACGGAGGTTCTTCATGTGTATCGATTTTACCATTCATTGCCTCATATTTGGCAATATTATCCTGAAATGCTTTCATCAAACGCTTAGCATGTTCGGGCGTCAAAACGATTCTTGACTTCACCTTGGCCTTGGGAACGCCGGGCATAACCCTGATAAAATCAACTACAAATTCAGTATGAGAATGGGTAATGATAGCTAAATTAGCGTACACCCCCTCCGCTATGTCCTCCGTCAATTCAATATTCAATTGATTATTTTGCTGCTCTTCCATAAAAAACAAATATTATTAATGTACCTTCTATTGCTTATGTTAAATAATCTCTATAAAAATGTAAATATAACGAATACCTATAAGAGCCTATTTAAAATTCATCTAATAATTTTTTTATATTTCTTTTTGGTTATACCATCGTTAAATTTTTCGAGATAGGCTTCTTGCTATCTCTGCAAAACCGAACGGAGTGAGCTCACCGAAGGTAATTTGTCTCGGCTCGCTCAAAAATGAGCTATAAAAAATTTTACAATATTAAATAGGCCCTAAGAAAAAAGCTCCGAAGAATGATTCTCCGGAGCCTTATATTAACTTGTTTTACTTGACAGACAGTTCAACTATACTTCTTCCTTAGAAGCTAATAATTGATCGTACTCTTCTTTAGAACCAACAATAATTCGATCATAGTTACGCAAACCAGTACCGGAAGGTATTAAGTGCCCTACGATTACGTTTTCTTTGAGACCTAATAAATCATCGCGCTTACCGCTGATAGCTGCTTCGTTCAAGACTTTAGTCGTCTCCTGGAAAGAAGCTGCAGAAATAAATGATTTGGTACCCAAAGATGCTCGGGTGATACCCTGCAACATCGGACTAGAGGTGGCAGCTATTGCATCACGCACCTGTACCAATTTAAGATCGCGACGTTTTAGGCTTGAGTTTTCTTCACGCAACTTGCGTAAAGACACGATTTGCCCAGCCTTCAAAACGTTCGAATCACCTGCGTCAGTAACCACTTTCTTATCGTACATCGAGTCATTCTCCTCGATGAAGTCCCATTTATTTACAGCATCCTTTTCAAGGAAACGTGTATCGCCCGGGTCTTCAATCATTACCTTCTGCATCATCTGGTGTACAATCGTTTCAAAGTGTTTATCATTGATCTTCACACCTTGTAGACGATAAACTTCTTGAATACCGTTCACCAGGTATTCCTGTACAGCGGCAGGCCCCTTAATCGCTAAAATATCTGCAGGAGAAATTGATCCGTCAGATAGAGGCATACCAGCCTTTACAAAGTCATTATCCTGTACAAGGATGTGCTTAGAAAGAGGTACTAAATATTTTTTCACCTGTCCATCACGCGATTCGATTTGGATTTCCCGATTACCACGCTTAACTCCACCTAAAGTCACTACACCGTCTATTTCAGTTACCACTGCCGGGTTAGAAGGATTACGTGCCTCAAATAATTCAGTTACGCGAGGCAAACCACCAGTAATATCTCGGGTTTTTCCTGCTGAACGAGGAATTTTAGCTATAATCTCCCCTACCTTTGCTTTACCATTATCATCCACAGAAATGTGAGCACCAACCGGTAAGTTATAGGTTCGTATTACATCGCCCGCGGTATCTAAAATTTTAATAGCAGGATTTTTTGTTTTATCTCTCGTGTCGATAATTACTTTCTCACGGTGACCTGTCTGCTCGTCAGACTCTTCACGATAAGTTACGCCTTCGATAATCGACTCAAATTCTACCTTACCAGCAAATTCCGAAATGATTACCGCATTATATGGATCCCACGAACAGATACGATCACCCTTGCTCACTTTATCTCCGTCTGCAACGTACAGGAACGAACCGTAAGGAATATTATTAGTCATTAACACTTTTTTAGATTCTGGATCTAAAATACGGAACTCACCGGAGCGGCCCAGCACAATATGTAGCTTGCCTTCTTCCGTTTCCCGCTCTACCGAACGCATGTTCTCAAATTCAATGATACCATCGAATTTAGCGATAACTTGCGATTCAGCAGCAATGTTAGATGCAGTACCCCCCACGTGGAAGGTACGAAGTGTTAGCTGAGTACCTGGTTCACCAATGGACTGAGCCGCGATAACACCAACGGCCTCTCCCATCTGTACGCGCTTACCTGACGCAAGATTACGTCCATAACAAAGAGCACAAACACCTCGTTTACTCTCGCAGGTTAAAACTGACCTGATTTCTATACCTTCAACAGCAGATTGTTCAATCTTTTCGGCTATTTCTTCGGTAATATCTTGGTCTGCTCCTACTAATAACTCGTTGGTTACATTATCATACACATCGTGTAAGGAAGTCCGCCCTAAAATGCGATCGTAAAGAGGTTCCACGATATCCTCATTATCTTTTAATGCGGTAGTAAAGATACCTCTCAGCGTACCACAGTCCTCTTCGGTTACAATCATATCCTGAGCCACATCATGTAAACGACGGGTTAGGTAACCAGCATCCGCAGTCTTCAATGCCGTATCGGCCAAACCTTTACGCGCACCGTGTGTAGAGATGAAGTACTCCAAAACCGAAAGCCCTTCTTTGAAGTTGGAAAGGATCGGATTTTCAATAATCTCACCACCGGAAGATCCAGACTTCTGAGGCTTGGCCATCAGTCCCCGCATACCGCAGAGCTGGCGGATTTGTTCTTTCGAACCACGCGCACCGGAATCTAGCATCATATAAACCGAGTTAAAGCCTTGATTATCATTAGATAGGATATCCATTACATTGGCCGTTAAACGGTTATTGATACGGGTCCAAATATCGATAATCTGATTATAGCGCTCGTTATTGGTTATGAATCCCATGTTATAGTTATTCATAACTTCTTCCACTTCTCTAGTTGCTTGTTCAATCAATCCAGCTTTGGCATCCGGAATGTTCAAATCCTGAAGGTTGAATGACAGACCGCCACGGAAGGCCATTTGGAATCCCAGCTCTTTAATATCATCTAAGAATTGAGCTGCTCTTGCCATACCCGTCGATTTCACAACATCTCCGATAATATCCCTTAGTGATTTTTTTGTTAAGAGTTCATTAATATAACCAACTTCCTCTGGAACCATTTGGTTGAAAAGCACCCGTCCCACAGTCGTATCGATAACTTTATTAACGATATTGCCTTCCTTATCCTTTACATTGGTTTTTACCTGAATAAAAGCATGCAGATCAATTTGTTTTTCATTGTAGGCAATAATTACCTCCTCCGGAGAGTAAAAAGTCATATCCTGCCCCTTCACTACACGGCTATCGTCTGTTCTACGACCTTTAGTAATATAGTAAAGCCCCAACACCATGTCTTGAGAAGGCACAGTAATAGGTGTACCATTTGCAGGGTTTAAGATATTATGGGCTGCCAACATTAAAATTTGGGCTTCCAGGATTGCCGCGTTACCTAGAGGCAAATGCACTGCCATCTGGTCACCATCAAAGTCGGCATTGAACGCTGTACACACTAACGGGTGAAGCTGGATCGCCTTACCTTCAACTAGTTTTGGTTGGAACGATTGGATACCTAAACGGTGGAGTGTAGGAGCACGGTTCAGTAATACAGGGTGTCCTTTAAGTACATTCTCCAAGATATCCCAAACAATAGGATCTTTGCGATCGACTATTTTTTTAGCAGACTTAACGGTTTTTACTACGCCACGCTCAATCATCTTACGAATGATAAATGGCTTATAAAGTTCGGCTGCCATATCCTTGGGCAAACCACACTCATGTAGCTTAAGGTTTGGTCCCACAACAATTACGGAACGAGCAGAATAATCCACACGTTTACCCAGTAAATTTTGGCGGAAACGTCCTTGCTTACCTTTCAATATATCCGATAAAGATTTCAAAGCTCTGTTACCCTCTGTTTTAACTGCATTCACCTTACGTGAGTTATCAAACAGCGAATCAACAGCCTCTTGAAGCATACGTTTTTCATTACGCAAAATAACTTCAGGTGCCTTGATTTCAATTAAACGCTTTAAACGGTTGTTGCGTATAATTACACGACGGTAAAGATCGTTCAGATCCGATGTTGCAAAACGGCCACCTTCCAAAGGCACCAATGGGCGCAATTCAGGAGGAATCACCGGAACAATCTTTACAATCATCCACTCCGGCCGGTTTTCTATACGATCGCGGGAACCACGAAAAGCCTCTACAACCTGAAGGCGCTTTAACGCTTCATTTTTACGTTGCTGGGAAGTCTCATTAGCAGCTTGATGACGTAGATCATACGAAAGTTGATCTAAATCGATACGGTGTAATAATTCTTCCAACGCTTCCGCTCCCATCTTAGCAATGAACTTCTGCGGGTCTTTATCATCTAAATACTGATTTTCTTTAGGCAAGGTATCCAAAAGGTCGAGATACTCCTCTTCCGTAAGAAAATCCATATATTGGATACCATCTTCTTCTTTTATTCCAGGCTGGATGACTACATATCGTTCATAATAAATAATCATATCCAGCTTCTTGGTTGGAAGCCCCAACAAGTAGCCTATCTTATTAGGCAATGAACGAAAATACCATATATGTGCAACGGGCACTACCAAATTGATATGACCCATACGCTCACGACGCACTTTTTTCTCGGTAACTTCAACACCACAACGGTCACAAACAATCCCTTTATAACGGATACGCTTATATTTCCCACAGTGGCACTCATAATCTTTTACAGGACCGAAAATACGTTCACAGAACAAACCATCACGTTCCGGCTTATAGGTACGGTAATTGATAGTTTCTGGTTTTAACACCTCTCCGCTTGAGCGCTCCAAAATAGCTTCTGGAGACGATAAACTGATAGTTATCGAGGTGAAATTACTTTTGATTTTATTATCTTTCTTATAAGACATAATAGCTCTTATTAGTTATGAGTTGAGGGTTATAAGAAAAGAGTCGACATACAACCCAAACTCATAACCCATAACTTTAAACATTAATCTAATGTGATATCTAAACCTAAGCCACGAAGCTCATGTACCAATACGTTGAATGATTCCGGCACAGATGGTGTCGGCAAATTATCACCTTTGACGATTGCTTCGTACGTTTTGGCCCTACCGATAACGTCGTCTGACTTAACAGTAAGTATTTCCTGTAGGATATTGGAAGCTCCGAATGCCTCAAGTGCCCATACCTCCATCTCACCGAAACGCTGACCACCAAACTGGGCCTTACCTCCCAAGGGCTGTTGCGTAATAAGTGAGTACGGCCCAATAGAACGTGCGTGCATCTTATCGTCAACCATGTGACCCAATTTCAACATATAAATCACACCCACCGTTGTAGCTTGGTCAAAACGTTCACCGGTCAACCCGTTATATAAATAGGTTCTTCCAGAAGCAGGAAGCTCAGCTTTAGCTACCCATCCTTCCACTTCTTCTGTTGTTGCACCGTCAAATATCGGAGTAGCGAACTTCATGCCCAGTTTCTGACCTGCCCAACCCAATACCGTCTCATAAATCTGTCCAAGGTTCATACGCGACGGTACCCCCAATGGATTTAGTACGATATCTACAGGTGTTCCATCTTCCAGGAATGGCATATCCTCATCACGCACAATACGAGCAACAATACCTTTGTTACCATGTCGGCCGGCCATCTTATCACCTACCTTAAGTTTACGCTTTTTAGCCACATAAACTTTTGCCATCTGTACGATGCCGGAGGGCAATTCATCTCCAACGGTTATAGCAAACTTATCACGGCGGTAAGCTCCAAGCTCTTCATTCAATTTAATATTATAGAAGTGTAAAGCCTGTTTTACCAATTCGTTCTTATCATCATCGGTTGTCCACTTTGTAGGATTGATATTGGCAAAATCCAGCTCAGTCAACATCTTTTGTGTGAACTTGGCCCCTTTAGGAATTAATAACTCTTTGTATACATTATATACTCCTTGAGAAGTTTTTCCATTAACAACAGCAAATAACTTATCGATAAGTCGCTCACGCAACTGGCGTACCGCCCTTTCATGGTTGAGATCAAGCTTTTCAATGGCCGCTTTCTCTTCTTTCTTCTCTGTTTTCTTAGCCCTTGAGAACAACTTCGTATCGATAACAACACCTCTAATAGAAGGTGGGGTTTTTAAAGATGCGTCCTTTACATCGCCCGCTTTGTCTCCGAATATCGCCCGTAGAAGTTTCTCTTCCGGAGATGGGTCAGACTCTCCCTTAGGTGTAATCTTACCGATAAGGATATCTCCCTCCCTCACCTCTGCTCCCACACGAATAATTCCGTTATCATCTAAATCCTTTGTAGCTTCTTCAGATACATTTGGGATATCAGATGTTAACTCTTCTTCTCCACGTTTGGTATCACGAACTTCCAATTCAAATTCTTCGATATGCAGCGAAGTAAAAATATCTTGACTCACAACACGCTCAGATATTACAATCGCATCCTCAAAGTTATATCCTTGCCAAGGCATGAAAGCTACTTTTAAGTTACGCCCTAAAGCTAATTCGCCATTTTCAGTTGCATAACCTTCACATAATACCTGCCCCTCTACTACCCGCTGTCCTTTGCGGACAATCGGCTTCAAGTTAATACAGGTACTCTGATTTGTCTTTTTAAACTTAATTAAACGATATGTTTTGATATCATCGTCAAAAGAAACGAGTTTCTGATCTTCATTTCTATCATAACGAATTTTTATTTCATTGGCATCTACATATTCAACCACACCATTGCCTTCAGCATTTATTAAGGTCCGCGAGTCGCTCGCCACGCGTCCTTCCAAACCTGTACCAACAATTGGCGCCTGAGGGCGCAATAACGGAACAGCTTGGCGCTGCATGTTTGATCCCATCAAAGCACGGTTTGCATCATCATGTTCCAAGAAAGGAATCAGCGACGCCGCGATCGAAGTAATCTGATTTGGAGCGACATCCATCAAATCTAACCTTTCAGGTTCGATAATTGGGAAATCTCCCTCAAAACGGGCTTTCACTTTCGGCGTAATGAAGTTACCCTTTTCGTCGTACTCTGCATTCGCCTGAGCAATGGTTTTACCATCTTCATCTTCAGCAGAAAGATAAACAACAGGCTCTTCAACAACTACCCTACCCTCATCTACTTTACGATACGGTGTTTCAATGAAACCTAAATTATTGATCTTTGCATGCACGCAAAGAGACGAAATCAAACCAATGTTTGGTCCTTCTGGAGTCTCGATGGTACACAAACGGCCGTAGTGCGTATAGTGAACGTCACGCACTTCAAAACCCGCACGCTCGCGCGAAAGACCACCTGGTCCTAAAGCGGAAAGACGACGTTTATGTGTTATTTCCGCCAATGGATTGGTTTGATCCATGAACTGCGATAGCTGGTTCGTTCCGAAGAAAGAATTGATCACAGACGATAAAGTACGGGCATTAATTAAATCAGTTGGAGTAAACACCTCATTGTCACGTATATTCATACGTTCACGTATAGTACGTGCCATACGAGATAAACCTACTCCAAATTGAGCATATAATTGCTCCCCTACCGTACGCACCCTACGATTAGACAAATGGTCGATGTCGTCCACCTCTGCCTTCGAATTGATCAAATTAATAAGATATTTAACAATAGCAATGATGTCCTGCTTCGTCAACACCTTAATTTCATCGGGCGTGTCCAGTTTTAATTTACGGTTGATGCGGTATCGTCCCACATCTCCCAAATCATATCTTTTATCTGAGAAGAATAAACGGTCAATGATACCACGTGCTGTTTCCTCGTCAGGTGGTTCGGCATTCCGTAACTGACGGTAAATATGTTCTACCGCCTCCTTCTCAGAATTGGAAGTGTCTTTTTGTAAAGTATTGTATATAATAGAATAGTCGGCATTATTCGCTCCATCTTCTTTCGTTAGGATGATAGACTTCACACCGGCATCTATGATCATATCAATATGATCGTCTTCTAAGACCGTTTCACGCTCCAAGATGATTTCATTTCGATCGATCGATACAACCTCTCCAGTATCTTCATCCACAAAATCTTCTACCCACCTCTTGAGAACTCTGGCCGCTAGCTTACGTCCTACTAATTTTTTAAGGCCGGATTTACTAACCTTTACCTCATCGGCCAACTCGAACAACTCCAGAATATCCTTATCAGAGTCGTAACCAATAGCACGTAGAAGAGTGGTTACCGGAAATTTCTTTTTACGGTCGATGTAGGCGTACATCACGTTGTTCACGTCTGTTGCAAACTCGATCCACGACCCTTTGAAAGGAATAACCCTCGCAGAGTATAATTTAGTGCCATTGGTATGGCGGCTTTGGCCAAAGAATACACCGGGCGAACGGTGGAGTTGTGATACAATAACCCGCTCTGCGCCATTGATTACGAAAGTACCCTTAGGCGTCATATAAGGGATTGTCCCTAAATATACGTCCTGTACGATAGTTTCGAAATCCTCGTGTTCTTCATCATTACATGATAAACGCAACTTAGCTTTTAGCGGAACGCTATAAGTTAAGCCCCGTTCGATACATTCCTGAATATCATAACGTGGCGGATCGATAAAATAATCCAAAAATTCAAGCACAAATATGTTTCTTGAATCAGAAATAGGGAAGTTTTCAGAAAAAACTTTGAACAGCCCTTCCTGGTGGCGGTTGTCAGAAGTTGTTTCCAACTGGAAAAACTCCCTGAAAGATTGCAATTGCACATCCAGAAAATCGGGATAGTCGATGACTCTTTTGCTGGTTGCAAAGTTTACTCTTTCGTTACGAATATCTTTGTTTGCCAAGGGAATTAGATTTTAGTTTATATTAAACTTCGCGAGACATGTTTTTGTCTTTCATTAAAGACCTTGTACTGTCAGACAAGCATAAGGATTATATAAAAACGGCAATAGACCCCGGTAGAAATACCGGAGTCTAGAACCATTTAGGACTTCTCTAGATGAAGATTACTTGATCTCAACTACAGCTCCTGCTTCTTCAAGTTGTTTTTTCAAAGCTTCAGCTTCGTCTTTAGCAACACCTGTTTTTACTTCTTTAGGCGCACCATCAACTAATTCTTTAGCTTCTTTAAGGCCTAAACCTGTTAAATCTTTTACTAATTTAACAACAGCTAATTTTTGGCCACCAGCTTCTTTCAAGACCACATCAAAAGATGTCTTCTCTTCAGCTGCAGGAGCATCAGCACCACCCGCAGCAGGACCAGCAACAGCTACAGCTGCAGCAGCTGGCTCAATACCATACTCATCTTTTAAGATTTGAGCTAACTCGTTAACTTCTTTTACTGTTAAGTTTACCAACTGCTCAGCAAACGCTTTTAAATCTGCCATTTTATTTTAAATTTTTGAATTTACTTTTTGTAATGAATTAATTGTTATAACGGTTTTCAAAGGGAATCCGTTAACCTCTTTCTTGTAAAGTTTTAACTAAACCTGCAAGTGTACCACCTCCTGATTGAAGGGCAGATACCACGTTTTTAGCAGGTGATTGAAGCAATCCGATAATCTCACCAATAAGCTCTTCTCTCGATTTGAGTGCAACCAGTGTATCCAATTGTTCGTCTCCAACAAACACCGCAGCATCGATATAAGCTCCTTTAAGAACGGGTTTATCCCCTTCCTTACGAAGTTCTTTGATCAATTTTGCAGGTGCGTTACCTGCCTCCGAGAACAATATAGTGGAAGCTCCTTTCAAAGCTCCTTTCAATTCATCAGAATCAACACCTGCCGCTTCCAAAGCCTTAACTATCAACGTATTCTTAGCCACTTGGATCTTAATACCTTTCTCAAAGCACTTACGGCGAATATTGTTGACTTTTGCCACAGTCAAATCAGCAGTATCAGTAATGTAAAAATTACCATAAGATTTGATCTGATCAGTTAAAGCTTGAACAATTTCTTGTTTTTCTTCTTTTCTCATGATTAAATCCCCGCTACTGATTTAGTTTCTACCTGAATACCCGGACTCATTGTTGAAGAGATATGGATACTCTTAAAATATGTTCCTTTCGCTGCAGAAGGCTTAAGTTTAGAAATAGTTTGTATTACTTCTAAAGCATTCTCATAAATTTTATCTGCTTCGAACGACACTTTACCAACTGAAGCGTGAATGATACCGGTTTTGTCAACCTTGAAATCAATTTTACCGCCTTTGACATCAGTAACAGCTTTCCCAACATCTTGAGTTACTGTTCCTGACTTTGGATTCGGCATAAGGTTGCGAGGTCCCAAAATACGACCAAGCCGACCTACCTTTGCCATCACACTAGGCATGGTAATAATGATATCAACATCGGTCCACCCACCTTCTATTTTACTGATATACTCATCTAAACCTACGTAATCCGCACCAGCTGCTTTAGCTTCTTCCTCCTTATCTGGAGTACATAAAACTAAAACACGCACGGTCTTACCGGTTCCATGAGGCAAAGTAGCAATACCACGAACCATTTGATTTGCTTTCCGCGGATCAACGCCCAAACGGACATCGACGTCTACGGACGCGTCAAACTTAGCGTTGGTAATCTCCTTCACTAAGGCTGACGCCTCTTGTAAAGAATATGCTTTACCAGCTTCAATTTTGGATAGTGCCGCCTTTTGATTTTTTGTTAATCTAGCCACTTTCTTAAACTGATTTCTGTTAATTAATTGTTCCAGGGTGCATCACCACTTACAGTGATACCCATACTACGCGCTGTCCCAGCAACCATTTTCATGGCCGATTCAATGGTAAATGCATTCAAGTCGGTCATTTTATCCTTAGCGATATTTTCAACCTGTTCCCAGGTAACTTTACCAACCTTTTTACGGTTAGGCTCGCCAGACCCACCTTTTAATCCAGAAACCTCAATTAATTGAACAGCAACCGGAGGGGTCTTAATGATAAAATCGAAAGACTTATCTGCATACACCGTAATAACAACGGGTAATACTTTACCTGGCTTGTCTTGGGTACGTGCATTGAACTGCTTGCAAAATTCCATGATGTTCACCCCTTTTGCACCTAATGCCGGTCCTACGGGAGGCGATGGGTTAGCTGCGCCACCTTTCACCTGTAATTTCACTAACGCACTGACTTCTTTTGCCATTTTTCGATTTTAATTTAATTACTAAATGTTTGTTAGTAAGTTGGAAGCAATATAACGTAACATTTATTGTTTGCATTTACAAGATGCAACACTCTTTGAAAGAGTGCGCAAAAATACAACAAAATTCAGAAGATTACAAGAAAAACTGTAATAATCTGAATTTTGTTGTATTATCTTATTGCTATGTTAAAAAAGATCTATAAAAACTGCACTACTCTTTCTCCACCTGCATGTAATTCAGCTCCAATGGTGTTTTCCGTCCAAAGACCTTTACCATCACCTTCAGTTTCTTTTTCTCCTCGTTAACTTCCTCAATCTCGCCAGAGAAACCATTAAAAGGTCCATCGGTAACCTTCACTGCCTCTCCAACATAATACGGTACATTCATCATCTCTCCTTGTTCGCTCATCTCATCAACTGTACCAAGTATTCTATTAACTTCGGTCTGACGCAAAGGAATTGCATTTCCGGCCTTATCACCTAAAAAGCCAATTACGCTATTTATATTTTTGATAATGTGCTCTAGCTCACCGTCAAGCGCAGCCTCAAGTAGCACATAACCAGGGTAATAATTTCGCTCTTTCGCTATCTTTTTCCCTTCACGCATTTGGAAATATTTTTCCATCGGAATCAATACCTGTGGAACCAAATGATTAATACCTAAGCGATTGATTTCCGCTTCAATATATTGTTTAACTTTTTTTTCTTTACCGCTAACGGCGCGTACAACGTACCATTTCAATTGCTGATCTGCCATTCTATAATCCTCCTTGATTTTTAGGCTGCTGTACCGTAAATGAGTTTCAATATCGCACTTGATGATTGATCCATTGCCAACACAATGAGCGCAATGATAATCGATGCAATAAGTACAATCACAGCAGAGTTCTGTAGCTCCGGCCAAGTCGGCCAAGAAACTTTCTGAGTCATCTCGTGATAAGAGTCTTTTATAAAATCAAGTACGTTTGCCATTGTGAGTTATGAGATATATTTCTTCGACTTCTGCGGCCTACTGTCGACGTTTATAGCCAACGGCCTACCGGTTATTATTTTGCACGGGCACAAGGATTCGAACCCTGATCAAAGGTTTTGGAGACCTCTATTCTACCATTGAACTATGCCCGTAAGACAATTAGCTAACTGGCCAATAACCAGTCAGCTAATTAGTTATATCTATGCGTGGATTAAGCTACAATTTCAGTAACCTGACCAGCACCTACGGTTCTACCACCCTCACGGATAGCGAAACGTAGACCTTTTTCCATAGCAATCGCGTTAATCAACTTCACATTAATAGTAACGTTATCACCAGGCATAACCATTTCTACACCTTCCTGTAACGTGATTTCTCCAGTTACATCAGTGGTACGGAAATAGAACTGTGGGCGATATTTGTTGAAAAACGGCGTATGACGACCACCTTCAGCTTTCGATAAAACGTAAACTTCAGCTTTAAATTCTGTGTGAGGAGTTACGCTACCTGGTTTACAGATTACCATACCACGACGGATATCCGTTTTCTCAATACCACGTAATAACAAACCTACGTTATCCCCGGCTTCTCCATAATCTAAGATCTTGCGGAACATCTCAACTCCAGTTACGGTAGATTTCAAGTTCTCTGCACCCATTCCTAAGATCTCAACAGGATCACCACTATTGATCACACCACGCTCAATACGACCTGTAGCAACTGTACCACGACCGGTAATTGAGAACACGTCTTCGATAGGCATCAAGAAAGGCAAATCAGTCAAACGTGGAGGAATAGGGATGTGATTATCTACAGCATCCATCAACTCCATAATTTTATCCACCCACTGTTGCTCTCCATTCAATGCGCCAAGTGCAGATCCTTTGATTACAGGAATATCATCACCTGGATATTCGTAGAATGATAATAATTCACGAACTTCCATTTCAACTAAGTCTAACAATTCAGGATCATCAACTAAGTCTGTTTTATTCATAAAAACTACAAGTGCGGGAACACCTACCTGGCGAGCCAACAAAATGTGCTCGCGTGTTTGAGGCATTGGTCCGTCTGTTGCAGCTACCACGATAATAGCTCCGTCCATCTGCGCAGCACCAGTAACCATGTTTTTCACATAGTCAGCGTGACCTGGACAGTCAACGTGAGCATAGTGACGGTTTGCAGTTGAGTATTCAACGTGTGCTGTATTGATAGTGATACCACGTTCTTTTTCTTCAGGAGCTGAGTCAATCGAATCAAATGAGCGAGCTTCTGATAAACCTGCATCAGCCAATACTTTAGTGATAGCAGCAGTTGTAGTGGTTTTACCGTGGTCAACGTGACCGATTGTACCAATATTTAAGTGTGGTTTACTGCGGTCAAATTTCTCTTTTGCCATTTTGTATGTGAATTAGTAAGTTAATTTTTATTTTTTTGGTTTTTATTATTTACACTTACGAGCCAATGATGGGACTTGAACCCATGACCTCTTCCTTACCAAGGAAGTGCTCTACCGCTGAGCTACATCGGCTTGTTTGAACAACAAAAAGCTAAAGCCGATAACGGTTTTAACTCTTTAATTTCAAGAGCGGAAGACGGGTCTCGAACCCGCAACCTATAGCTTGGAAGGCTATCGCTCTACCAATTGAGCTACTTCCGCTTGTTATTTTGATTTCCTACACTACCTACGTTCACGCAGGTATAAAACCGCCATAAGTTCACTTGTGAAACTTATTTTAAAAGTGGTGGGGGGAGAAGGATTCGAACCTTCGAAGCCGAAGCAACGGATTTACAGTCCGTCCCATTTGACCGCTCTGGAATCCCCCCAACATTGAGCCCCCTGCCGGGATCGAACCAGCGACCTACTGATTACAAGTCAGTTGCTCTACCAGCTGAGCTAAGGAGGCAAATTTACACTTATATAAAGAACGCTCTACCCTACTAGAACACCATTTCCTACTCCCTCGCATCCCCTGTGTTCCCTTTGGGACTGCAAAGATAGACAAGAAAGTATTAATTCAAAAAAAAAGTGAAAATAATTGTTGCAAAAAAAGCTTATAAAGCGCAAATACCTTGTTTATCAGTCTACTATTTTTTTGTTAAAAGCTCCTGTCTCAGTTCACCAAATGAGATTCCCTTCAAAAGAAAAGCCCCTCAAGAAAATAGCTTCCTTGAGGGGCCTTTCCTGTATGCTCTAGCTAACCAAAAGCTTCTTGTTGAGCTTCCACTAGTACTTCTTTATGATGGCTTACCTTCGTTCGCGTTTTCGTCTTATGTTTATTTACCTGCCTACGCAATGACTCTATCGCTAAATCTGTAGCTTCTTCAAAACTTTTTGCCCGACCTTTAGCGAAAAGCTGATTTCCAGGTATGTTAAGCTTAAACTCCGTTATTTTATTAGCTTCATCTTCAACATTTTCCAGTTTCAGATAACATTCTCCAGCTATTATCTGGTCAAAAAACTGGTCCAATTTGTCCACACGACGTTGAATAAAGTCTATCAATTTCTTGTCAGCTTTAAATTGAATTGATTGCGTGGTAATGTTCATAATTTCCTCCTTTTTTAAGCTTTGGGATGAGCTTGTTTGTAAATAGATTTTAATCGTTCAACTGAATTGTGTGTATACACCTGTGTGGCTACCAAATTCGCGTGGCCCAACAGCTCCTTTATAGCATTCAAATCAGCACCCCGGTTTAATAAAGCAGTAGCAAAGCTGTGCCTTAACACGTGAGGGCTCTTTTTTTGCTGTGAAGTTATCAGCGACAGATAATTCGTTACTACCCGATAAACAAGTCCTGGATAGACTGGCTTACCTTTTTTAGTAACGACTAAAGTTAAACAATTGTTATCAAATTTCTCATTTTTTTTTGATAATAAATACGCGCTGATCAGTTTTTCTAAACCTTCCAACAATGGCACGATACGCTCCTTATTCCGCTTACCTAAAATACGGATGGTACGCTGATAAAGATCCACGTCTTCTTCCTTTAGGTGCACTAATTCAGAAAGACGCATGCCTGTTCCAAAAAGCAATTCTATAATTAAACGGTCTCTTATCCCTTCAAAATTTTTCGCAAAAAAAACATCATCTGCCAACAACACGTCCATCTTTCCCTCTTCAACAACTACCGGTAATTTTTTTGGGGTTTTCACCGCCTTCAACAGCAGCATTGGATTCTCTTCATGAAGCCCCTCCCGCTGTAAAAATTTGTAGTATGTCCGTAAAGAAGATAATATTCTATTAACAGAAGAGGCTCCTAACTTATTCTCCATAAGTCCTGAAAGATAAAACCGCACATCTTTGTGTGTCAATTCGTCAAAGCCAATCCCTTCCATCTTCCAGAATTCTAAATACATGGATATATCTTTCTCATAAGCTTTCACAGTATGAGCAGAATAACGCTTCTCGAACGTTAAAAAAGAAATGAACTTATCCAAATACATCTTTGCGTCTATTTATCATTAAAAATCGCATGATCATCTAATCAATTACGCTGCTGAAACAGGCACCCCAAGTTACAATTGATTTCTCGTAATCTTACCCTTTACAATAAATAATTTCGAAATGGCTCGTTTGTCTATCACTGTATCTCCTTTAAAGTTTGGATTTGAAGCCCTTAGAATCAGCTTGTCTGACTCTTCATGTTCATAAAGGAGTTTTAAAGTTACCATATTATTAGCTAATTTATTAGTTACAACAAGGTAGGCTTCTCCCCACAGGATTACCTCCTGATTTATTACTTCCTTAATGGCTATAATTTCTCCGCTTGCAAACTTCGGATACATACTATCACCATAGATAGGTAAATAAGCTGTGCAATCATTAAACGGACGAAAATTAACATAAAACTCCGGCGCTTCCTGGAATGCTTCCGGCCCGTCAAACACCATTTCCGATAACTGAAGATGATAATAAGGCACTTCTCCCTCCGAAGGTTCTTGCCTCAGTCGGGTAATATTTCTCTCCTGTTTATATATTTGATAAGGAACATTGGATAAAAAAGGCTTGCCTTCCTTTTCCGACAACCATTTAAAACTTATATTATGATAATTTATAATATCTTTTGCCAACCTCTTCCCTATTACCCTCCCACCATTTTCAATGGCAGATAAATTATTGACATGCGTTGTAATATCTCCATAAAATTGCTCTAACGTCATATTTTTAAGCAAACGCAGCTCTTTAAACAATGAACCGAGCTTCGCTCTATCCAATTTATCAATCATATCAATTATTATCAAATAATATTTTTATTTATATAAAATGATACTATATTTGTTCGTATCATGTGATAGGCAAGATACAAATAACCTAGAGCATTCAAAAACGCACATTGTTCATTTTTTTACTCAAAATTATGGAAAACCTTAATCAAGAAATCCAGACAACGCATTTTCGTTATTTACAAGGAAATGCTATTCAAAACCCTCTGCTATTTATCCAGCAGTTTTGCTTTACAGAAACAGCCATCGAACTGTTTCGTCAAGACATCACTACACTTGTTGCTGCAGCAGGCACAAGAAAAACCGACAATAATGGTAAGTTCCACTTAAATTCCGACGAATACGTCTATAATCATAGAAAAATTATCGAGGCAATTGAAGCATTATGGGTACTCCATCATCAAGCATCACCAGAATTCGCTATCGATGAAAACCACCCTCTTTATCAGACAACAAAATGGAAAAGAGACGGCATTGATTTGGAGACAAGAATAAACAGCGCTGCAAGATATTACCGAAAGCTCGAAAATGAAGAAATAAACGATATCCGATTATTTTTAAGGGTCTTTTTCGTATATGCCGATATGAGTGAATGGAGAGAAATTTTAGATGATATTTTATCATACGCATATATCGATGAGAGCATAGCTTATGGATCCACCCAGTTCAGTCGCGAACTCATCCCCCTTACGGAATACTTAGAAAAAATGGCGGAAGCTATTTTTCTGATTGCTGAATTGACGCACTCCAAAAAAGAAACAACGGAAACAGTGTCGAATACTGATATAGAACACACGCCCATTGTTAATGAGCAAGCACCCGATATGGAAACCGGACCAAATACGGCCGTCCCCCTCCTTTCTTTGGAAGACGATAACTTTACAAAAGATCTTATCGAATATCTCAACACCTACTGGGTACATCTCGAAGAGCAGGAAAACACCTTTTTATACAGCCCCATCATGCTCACGGAAAGATTAGAAAAAAAACTTCTTACTTATTTTGAAACATTTCATCCTAAATTTTTGGCCAGAAATTATAGAAGGGTCTATATGGGATATTTAGAATATATTTTTCAGACCGGAATGCCATCCTATGAAGGCGAAATACGAACCTTTATCTATCAGATGGACACTTTCTTTGAACTTCTGGACTTAGCCGATGACGAAACCAAGCATTGGCCACAAGAAGATCGCATAGGATGGCAAGAAGTCTAAATCACCACAGATCTGATAATTTCTATTAATTCTCAATGATTTTATTTTCTGAAGCTGTAAAAAAAAGCCATTCGCAATTGTGTGCGAATGGCTTTTTTGTATAATAAATATCTATAAACTAGACCGTATCCTGGTTCAACGATTGCTTGTAGATAGCTTTTTTAATTTGAGTACGGCGGGCAACAGATTTTTTCTCGTAAGCCTGGCGCGAACGAAGCTCTCTTAACACTCCTGTTTTCTCAAATTTCTTCTTAAAACGTTTCAAGGCTTTATCTAACGACTCACCATCTTTTACATTTACGATAATCATATTCTTTTATATACCCCCTTTCTTTTTTTCTTTTTGGGACAACAAAGGTACGTAATATTATTCAATATAAAAAAATATAACTCCAGTAATTCGTAATCCTCCAAATATCATAAAGGAATAAGATTAATCGCCTTTAAAAAGATTAATGCGTAAGGCTAAGGAAGCAATATGTGTATTGGCATAGGTATATTGTGCCTCAGTCTGAAGAAAGCCTCTTCCAAGCAGAAGGCCTACACCTCCGGCAGGTACGGTATTGGTAAGCTTAGAGGAAAATAGATTAGAAAACTCGATATGCCCGTCATCCACTACATCACTAATAAATTCATTTTTTATATTTAACCTAAAGATGCCATCACTGCCTAAATTACTGCGCTGATCAATAACTCCTCCATGCGCATAAATTTGAATCAGTTTTGGAAGTTTATAGTTGAAAAACATTAAGGCCTGCTTGGTATGTGTTTCATGAGATAATACCACTTTCGTTCCCTCGGTATTAAAATACTCATTATTAAAGGTAAGAAACCGCTCGCCATTCGGTGTAAAATCTACTCTATTCTTCATATAAGAAAATAAAATATTAACGGAGAAAGCAGGATCATCATTTGCCGCAAACCATTGTGACAACTCATGCCGCACAGCTCCACCCCAAGCGGAAACCCCAATGCGCCCGTTATCGGAGACTAACGATAAAGGAAGGGCTCTTAATAGAATTTCGGTACTCTTCCCCAAACTAACGCTTAATTGAGGCATCAGAAAGGGAGTAACACCAACATTTGTACCCAACCCATCCATCATATTAAAATTAGCCCTTAAATAGTCGCCATTTATCGGATTAACTAAACGGTTGTTCGTACTAGGATCTAACAAATAAAAACCGATATTTCCACCGTCAGCATCCGTAAACAAACTGGGTGTTAACAGCGATGTGCTTACGCCAGGAGTTTGGTAAAGCTGATTGGTTGCGATAAAACGATTATTATCATTTATAGGAATAACCGCTGTATTACCCACCACGCTTAGTGAAATATGTCCTGATTTCTTAGGAATACTCCCACCCGGCCATCCCTGATTCAACGAAAAACCAAAATTCGACGAAAAGAGATTAGTGTATGCTGCAAAATAACTGTTACCAAAACGCTCTAAGTCTCTTAACTGTATTTCATAGTCTTGCAAGGATTGTCCGGAAACGTGTTTAAAACCGAACAACGCATATAACACCAATACATTAACCTTTACAAAAAAAGCTATTTTTCCTTTACTCTTCATCACTAACCGGTGTTAACAGTGCATACCCTAATTGATTATCCCCATTAGTGAGATTTATTTCTATCTCATCATATCCAGTGCTCATTACATTAAAAGTTAGCTGAGCTTTTAGTGCATCAGAAACGGCCGGAGCGGTAATCCTTAATTCGTCCTGCGCACCTCCTTCTAACGAATAAGTGGCAAAAGCCTCCATTCTCTCACCAAATAGCTCCTTAAACACACCACAGGGTGTATCCCCTTCCTTAATAGCTATCTTAATGACCGCCCCTTTACCTCCCTTGAAAAAAGTAAAGAGCAAGTTTCTTATGCAAATCCATTCGGGCCTATCAGAAACGTTATTTCTATTTTCATCGTATACTTCGCCTATTTCCCAAGTTTTACTACCTCCATCCTGCTCTGCATCGTTTAATACAAGGTGCATATAAGTAGGAGACGAATTGACAACTTTGTTCAATGCTTCTTGATCGCTATAATTTATTTCTGTCAAACAACTGGCATAGTTAACAGCCGACTGTCCTAACTTAACTATTTCTGCTTGATTTGACCAGCTATTAGTTCCGTCGGTACGCCGTATATCGATAAACGGCAAATCTTGATTATCACCCGTTAACTCAAAACTCACGAAACCATTATTATTCTCGCCTAAAACACCATTCTCACCAATAGTGAAGTCTTCTTCATGTAAATAAATCTTCATGTAGTCAAACTCGTCTAATATATGCTCAGGGAAAAGATAAGTATAGGTAAGTAAATCACATTGGGTATTTCTTGTACAAGAAGTAGGAATAAATAGGGAGATCATTAGTCCCACTGCGTAAACAACTTTTATCATGCTCAACGATTAAAAATTTCCATTAATCCCGCATCTTCCGTACCAAAAACCTTCAACACCAATAATCATATTATTATTTAACCGTGCGGGTCGTCATTTAACTTTGAGGTCGCCTTAGTATCCTTCATGAACGTGTATACGAGTAGCGAACAGAAAATGCAGGCTGTTATATACCAATAATAGTATGATTCATGACCTATATGTTTAAACCATAATGCCACATATTCCGCAGATCCTCCAAAAATAGCCACGGTTAATGCATATGGCAGACCTACTCCTAAGGCACGAACTTGCGCAGGGAAGAGCTCTGCCTTCACAACAGCATTGATACTGGTATAACCACTCACTATCATCAAAGCCGTTAACAACAACCAAAAAGCTTGCCATACGTCTTGTGTTTCCTGCAATAACGTAAGTAACGGCACCGTACATAAAACACCTAGTATGCCAAAACCGAGCAATAGTGGTTTTCTTCCGATTCTATCGGATAGTAATCCAAAAACCGGCTGCAGACAAGCAAAAATAAACAAGGACAAAAAAGAAATCAGTGTCGATTCTTCTCTTGATAAATGAACAGTGTTGACGAGAAATTTTTGCATATAAGTCGAATAAGTGTAAAAAGCAAGCGTCCCCCCCAAGGTTAGCCCCACAACTGTTAAGACAGCTTTAGGATGTTCTAACAACAGCTTTATAGAAGACTCACTGTTATTTACCTGCTTTTGTTGCAACTGGAAAGCTCTGGTTTCATCGAGATGCCGACGTAAATACAATGCAACTACTGCTAACACTGCCCCTATAACAAAAGGTATGCGCCAACCCCAGGCCAATATTTCCGCGTCACTCAGCAAAACGCGCTGTAATAACAGCTGAACCCCCAAAGCAATCAGTTGCCCCCCGATGAGTGTAACATACTGAAAACTGGAGTAAAACCCTCTTCTGTCCGGAGTAGCCATTTCTGTTAAATAGGTAGCAGAAACACCATATTCTCCGCCTACACTAAGCCCTTGTAATAATCGGGCAATAAGTAAAACTGCAGGCGCAAACAGGCCAATCTGATGATAGGTGGGCGTAAAGGCAATAAGTAAAGAGCCAAACGACATGAGTAAAACAGACAAAGTCATCGATTTTTTACGCCCATATTTATCGGCAATTGTTCCGAAAACGTAGCCGCCTAACGGTCGCATTAAAAAACCTACCGCGAATATTGCTGCGGTATTAAGTAGTTGGGCAGTAGAGTTGTTCTCGGGGAAAAAAGCAGCAGAAAAATATAGCGCAAAAGCAGAATAGGCATACCAGTCATACCACTCCACCAGATTTCCAATAGATCCTCCAAAAATCGCTTTTAATCTTCGCTTTGAAATTTTATGCTTATTTACAGTACTCATATTAAAAAAGGTTATATTATAGTCATCAAGCTGCCAAGTTTTATTTATCTTAACACCCCTAAAACAACAGTCAGAACATTAACGTAATTACCAAAAAGTAACGATGTCTTCAAACCTAACATTTTACCGCTATTTTTTTTTATGTATTACTACATTATTCTTAAATTTTGTCAATTGTCATGCTCAAGAAAACCAATTTGGAAACTGGACCGGATGGTTCAACAATGTCAAATTCAACAATCGATGGGGAATGAATAATGACATTCAGTTTCGGGGAGGTAGAAACTGGAACAGCAATTCATTACTTTTAATTAGGCCGGGCGTCAATTACTATATAGCAAACCATCAAACCGCATCCGTAGGATATGCCACAACATTGGTTACAAATGAGCTAAATACTGGACAGCGACGATTGACAGAACATCGCATCTGGGAACAATACCTAATCAACGACAAGATCTTCAATATTTTTTTACAACACCGTTTCAGATTTGAGCAACGTTTTTTAAAAAGACCAGACGAAACTATTTTTTCCCAACGGATAAGGTACTTTATTCGAGGGATCATTCCTCTTGTAACACCTATAAACGAGCGTTTTACCAATGGCATGTTTTGCTCTTTACAGAACGAGCTTTTTTTCAACGTCCAGAATAAAGGAGCACTTAACGGAAGCTTTTTTGACCAGAATAGAGCATACGCATCAATTGGATATAGGTTTTCACCAAAGTACGATCTCGAAATAGGGTATATGAATCAATTTATCTTAAGGCGATCTCCACAAGCAAATTTATCTACACATATCGCCCAGATTGCATTTTACACCAGATTGTAAAATAGTAAAACATGGGGTTAGGTAGATGGACAGCCTAGTCCTCAGTATCTCCAAACAATTTCGTTGCTGCATTACTTATATCCGGATCCTTCATAAACAGATCCCAAATAAGCCCCGTACGCCCATTTTCGAGCATCACCGGCACGACCGCCTGGTTAACAGCGTTAAAATCTTCAGAAACCCAATTATTCTTAAAATCAAATTCATCCCTAAAACCATATTCAGTCCAAAGGAATGCTCCGAGGTTGCGATAATAGTTCTTCAAGGCATCCAAGGCAATAGTTGGTGTAAAGGGGTAAGTTGCAATTGCCGACGAAGGGCTAAACTTAGCAGACATTAAAGAATCATTAGTAGTCTGTGGCCACAATACATCTGTGAGACTAACAAATTTCTCGCTTTTGTCTAGGGCGGCACGATAAAAAATATTGGCCAAATTTGTTTGATTACGTTCATAATCAACTCCGCTATCTACTTTACCCCGCGGGTCGAACGCTAAAAAAGGTTGCTGTAAATCAATCAGTGAAGAGGATAGTTTTCCTGCATTTAAGCTCATACCGTAATAAGTACTGTCGTCACCAAAGGTGTCTTTTCTAAAAATCTGACTTTGCTTCGTCTCTTGATCGGTAACTATAGTGTCCATTGGCGATGAAGAAAATCGTCCGACAGCTGGACCGACGTACTCCAGCGGCTGCTTATACCCGTCAAAATAAATATCCGTAGACATACTGCTACTTGGGGAAGCTATTGCTAAAAGATAGGCTATAAAGCTGCCGTTATACCCTCCCAAAGGTTTTGCATGATCAAAAAAACATGCTGGCGACCATTGGTCGTACAAATGAACACTTTCTTCATCCTTTTTAAATACTCTCCAATCAACATCTTCCCATAAAGCCGTAACCTTCTCTCTTAATTCCTGCTCCAGGCCTTCATCTTGATCAAAATAATTCCGTGAAACCAGCAACCCCTGCATTAAATAAGCGGTCGACTCTAAATCGGCAGCTATCTGACACGAATCACCAGAAATGGGAGATCCAGTTCTTCCATCTAATAGCTCCGGGAAAGCGCCATGATATTTAGTAGCATTTCCCAGAAAATCAACTATTTTTATTAGTCGATCAAGCACTACCTGTCGAGGAACAAACTGCCTTTCAGCACCAATAATCTGTGTCAAAATGCCTAAACCAGTTCCTTTAACCGACACTTGCGCATCGCTAACTAACGGATTTACTTTATGCATTCCACTGTTGAACTCCGTCTCAGCTGTAAAATAAGCAATGTGCGCACGCTCTACAGCTTCCAACAATTCATCGTCAGAGGCAAGTTTCGTATCCGCTTTCTTTATTTCCGAAAAAGGAGATTCCCTATATTTATAGTCTACCCAGGCAATTTTATAATAATAGCTTACATCTGTTCTCGGAACAAAATCAGTATACTTATCAAAATAGATTGGTCTAATCGCAATTGGAGTGAAATTTTCATTATCTTCTGATCGATATATTTTAATATAACGAATACTGGGAGTCAATGGTAGCTGCCATGTAATATCTACATGCCTTTCATAAGCGGTAACAGCAGTGAGCATTGCTTTACCTGTGAGTCTCATCTCAGGTGTTTTGGCAGGTAAAAATTCAATTTGATCAATAAATACATGATGCTCTTTACCATCATTGTTCTCTTGCTCAAACAAGATGCTAGTTATAGAAGCATTTTCGTCCAGATTATCGATATCCTTTACTGGAATCATGATAGACAACCAAGTATTATCTTGATAATTAGTAATGTATTTCTGCAGACTAATCAATTGCGATCGATTTTCTCCTTGCTTAAGCTGAATACCTGGCAATTCATTTACTTCAGTGTCTGCACTTGCAAAAATTTTAAAGATAAGGATATCGTTTTTATTAAATGAATAGCCTGATTCGCCTCTATAGTTAATTTCTGCCTGCCATAGCCCTTCGGTCCCTGACACATAATTCAGCAGCAAAGCATTCCCCGGTGTAAAAAAAACAGTATCTGAAACTGGAAGATGCCCATTCATACTATTAATCCAACTATCGCCGCTAAAAGTTGATTGCGAATAAAAATAGCTTTTGGGCATCACGCTATTATCAAAAAGCACTTCTGGGTAGGTCTCTCCCCTAGCTTGGAAAAGGAAACAATTAATAAATAAAAAAAAAGTAAAGTATGTTTTGTTCATAACGTGTATCTTAACAAATTATGCAGTGAGCAAAAACCAAGCCATGTATACAACCTGTCAAAATAGTATAGGGTTTATTAATTTCGCCGGCAAAATAATGCCGTTTACCGAGAAAGTATATGTATCAACCTAATACTATAGTGATAAAACATTTGATTCTATTACTTTTACAGAAATTAAAAGAGAAAGAGATATGAACGATTATAAAGGTCCGCAACGTAAGTCTAACTCTGGCAGAATCTGGGTAGGACTGATTATTATTATCATTGGGTTTTCGATGTTGACTAAAACATTAGGTTTTATGTTTCATTTCCCCAACTGGTTGTTCTCATGGCCTATGTGGCTTATTGTAATAGGTCTAATTATTGGTGCTAAAAACAATTTTAAAAAGCCTGCTTCTTTTGTTCTGATATTTATCGGCTGTTTCTTTCTAACTGAGCGAGTAGCCGACATTAGCTTGGGACGATTTTTTTGGCCTATGTTTATCATCATTCTCGGTTGCTGGTTAATTGCCGGCAGGAACAAACGCAACAACTATTTTAGCCCAAACGATCCGCCGAGAGATCCACTGAACGAAGATAAAGACGACTATACAAACTACGGTACCGACCATAACTATGGTAACGAAATGGACTGGGATAAAAGAGTAGACGATCCAACATTGGCTAATGAACCAACGGAAGAGGAAACAACGTCTAACGGTTTTCATGAGAAGCGCACACACTATTCGAACAAATATCCAGAGGACTTCATCGATTCTGTTTCTGTTTTCGGGCAAGTCAAAAAAAACATTTATTCAAAGAACTTTAAAGGTGGTGATGTAGTCAATATTATGGGTGGAGCGGATATCAACCTCATGCAAGCAGATATTCAACAACCCGTCATATTAGAGGTTGTTCAGATTTTTGGAGGAACTACTATTATCGTACCCGCTCATTGGAAAGTAAATCCAGAAATGACTGCAATATTTGGAGGAGTAGAAGATAAACGTTTTGTAAACAATATCGCTGTCGATAATCATAAAAATCTGATCATAAGAGGAACTTCCATCTTTGGAGGCATTACCGTTAAAAGTATTTAGGCAAAAAATGGCGTCATCTCCCATGATAACTTCAAAACAAAAGCTTATTGTCGTAAGCTGTGTTGCTGTTTGGGCCGGAAGCCTCATGATACAAATAGGACTACTTCTGTGGTTCGGTTTTAATCTCGAACCCGCACTCATTGATAGTCTTATCAGCGCAACAACCATTACAGCAGCATGTTATATTATTGCCAACAATTTAAATTATTATCAACCTCGTAAAGAGCGTTATTTTTACATCATTATCTGGGGATTATCTCTTGCGGCCATCAGCTTGACGGTAAACCGTTATGTTATGCAATATATCGCTAACGATAAATCTTACCTTGCTTTTCTTGATTTATCACTTCCGATACGCTTCTGTACTAATAGCCTGATCATTGCCTGGGTCGCAATCATGCAAGTATTATGGAATACACTCCACGATCAAAAAGAAAATGAACAACGCAAGACGGATGCAGAGAAGTTGGCACGGGAAGCTGAACTGTATAATCTCCGACAGCAACTGCAACCGCACTTTCTATTTAATAGTTTAAACTCTATTATAGCTCTTATTGGCAGGAAACCTGATGAAGCTCGAAATATGACCTTCCAACTTTCCGACTTTTTAAGAGGAACTCTTCGAAAGGACGATCAACAATTAATTCCTTTAAAAGATGAAATTGAGCATCTCAAACTTTATCTGGAAATTGAGAAAGTACGTTTTGGTCATCGTTTAGAAACAACTATAGACTATCCTGAAGATTGCGAACATTGTCTACTACCAGCCATGATTTTGCAGCCACTGGTAGAAAATGCCATTAAGTACGGTCTCTATGACACTACCGGCAATGTACAGATTACTATTAGAGCCAAAAAGGAAGACAACGGTTTATTTATAGCTATTCAAAACCCGTTCGACAAGGAGAGTAACCGACCACATAAAGGAACAGGTTTTGGTTTAAGAGGAGTACAACGTAGACTATTTTTATTGTTTGGAAGGACAGATTTGTTGCAAACTCAGCATACAGCACATATCTTTACAAGCAATATTAAAATACCACAAACATGATTAAAGCTATTTTGATTGATGATGAACCCCTAGCAAGAAGTATCATTAGCGAGTATTTAGCTAATTATAAAGAAATTACTATTGTAGAAGAATGCAATGATGGATTCGAAGGGGCTAAAGCAATTATGCAGCATCGCCCCGATATTGTTTTTTTAGATATTCAGATGCCAAAAATCAATGGTTTTGAAATGCTCGAACTATTAGACGAGCAACCTTCTGTTATTTTTACTACTGCTTTCGATGAATATGCCATTAAAGCTTTCGAAAAACACGCTGTCGATTATCTACTTAAACCTATCAGTAAATCCCGCTTTGACCAAGCCATTTCAAAATTCCTAAGCCAACGAAACCTTTCACAGGTAGATAAAGAACAAACGAAAAAGTTATTGGATAATCTCCCGCCGAGTCAACAAGCGTTAGAGCGTGTAGTAGTTAAAACCGGAAGCAAAATTAAAGTACTTCCAATAGAAACTATTTTTTGTTTAGAAGCAGATGACGACTATGTGAAGCTGCACACGGACGATGGTGTTTTTCTTAAGAATAAAACGATGGCATTCTTTGAAAAAGAGCTAGATCCTAACATTTTTGTTAGAATTCACCGATCTTTTATTGTAAAGATCGATAGCATTACCCGGCTCGAACCCTATGAAAAGGACAGTCATGTCGCTATTCTAACGAACAACATGCGAGTAAATGTGAGTAAATCTGGTTATGCCCGACTGAAACAGGCGCTAGGTTTATGAGGTGACATGGCATTATTTAATTTTATTTTTCTAAATTAAACCCATAATAGGCAGAACACCACAACAAATAAGCATCGATATTTACTGATTACGTGTGGTTTTACCGTTATCATCTTGGTTTAAACGAATAGATTGCATGAAATATATCATATTAGCGTTACTTACCTGTTTTACCTGCTTACGATTGACTTGTTTTGCCCAAGAGGAAAAAAGCGAAAAAACAATTGAAAATTTTAAACGCTATTTCAATGCAAAACAAACAGACTCTATATATAATCAGTGGTCAGGCCAAGCCAAAGGTATTACCAGTAAGCAAGTTTTTGATTCCCTATTGCAAAAACAACTTTATACCTTAGGTACAATCGATTCTTCAGTATTTCTGAAACGGGAAAATGGTCTTGATCATTATAGGTTAAATTTCAAAGACGATAGCTTAAAGTTAATATTAGGTACTGATTCCAATAATTTTATCGAAACCCTTTTGTTTCAACCATACGAAAAAAATGAAGCAGTAATATCGGCCCAAACAGTTGATAGCACGGATCTCCCTCCTACTACTGATTCATTGAATACACTTACAAAAGCGATTCCCGAAACCATCACAGAACGTTCTATTGATGACTTGGTGGATTCATTGGCGTTAAAATACATCACCCTTCCAAATACAAGCGGACTAGCGATTGGCATTATCAATAAGGGAAAAACCGGCTATTATTATTACGGAGAAACAACCCAGGGCAACAAACAACTTCCAGATCACGAAACATTGTTTGAGATCGGTTCTATCAGCAAAACATTCACCGCTACTTTACTGGCCAATGCGGTGCTAAAGGAATCCGTAAGCTTAGATGATCCGATACTGAATTTTCTACCCGACTCCATAGTCACAAATGAAACGCTTAAAGACGTTACCTTCCGAAACCTGGCGACGCATACTTCAGGTTTACCTAAAATGCCAAACAACTTTCACCCTGTCGACGAACTCGACCCCTACAAAGACTATAACCGCAGAGATCTTTTTTCTTTCTTGAAAAATTATACACTTAAAAATAAAGCGGATTCCGTCTATACGTACAGTAACCTTGGGTATGGCATAATTGGAGAGCTTTTAGCTTATAAAAATAGAACATCGTATAATGAAATGGTCCGAGACATCATATGTAAACCGTTAGACTTACCTAACACTACAGAGTTCCCAGAAAGCAAAAATCAGGAACATTTCATCCCCACATATAACAAAGATGGTCAGCTAACTCCTCATTGGCATTTTCTGGCATTTAGTGGGGCAGGCTCCTTAAAATCAACGGCACCTGACCTGCTCAAATATGCCGAAGCAAATATAAACCCTCCGAACAATGCGATAGGTAAGGCGATCCTTTTAACACAAAAACCTTTTTGGTTAGCTTCGGAGACTTTAGATCTGGGCCTAGCTTGGCATATCACGATAGACAACTTTCAGGAAATCTTTTGGCATAATGGAAGCACCTTCGGTAGTAGCAGTTTCATAGCCTTTTCCCCTGAAAAAAAAGTGGCAATAATTGTGCTTGCGAACGCTGCACAATCTGTTGATGACATTGGTCTCTTAATTATCAAGAAATTAATGAAAATAATTCCGTAAACGCGCTTAATTGCTATTTATTCGTTTTAATAATGCTTCTACTATTTTGGGAAAATGCTGATGCTCTAATTGCTGGCCTTTAAATTTAATCATCTCCAGGTTATCCCCTTCCTCTATCTTAAACCTTGCCTGATAGATTATCTCTCCTTCGTCAAAACATTCATTCACAAAATGAATAGTTATACCAGATTCACTTTCTTTATTAGCAAGAACAGCTTTGTGAACCCGATCACCATACATGCCTTTCCCCCCATAAGCAGGCAATAATGCTGGATGAATGTTAATGATTTTATTTGGATACGCTTCCAATAACGTAGCCGGCACCAACCACAGGAACCCCGCCAATACAATCAGATCTATCTCCATACGTTTCAGCAGATTTATAACCTCATCTGTTTCATAAAAATCATGTCGATCAAAAACGTGTGAAGGAACTTCGAAATTATCTGCTCGTTGTAAAACATAAGCGTCGGGATTGTTAGTCAAAATCAAAGACACTTCCGCATCTTGGCTATATTTGAAATGTTCCATAATTTTTTGGGCGTTTGACCCAGATCCCGAAGCAAAAATGGCAATACGTTTTTTCATTAGAGTTGTTGTAATAAATAAAGTGACAATGTCTATATGTACTCGTTACGCTTATATTTGGCACATAATAACATCGCTGGCAATAACATCATTAGCAGATTATAAATATACTATAGCTGGCCACAAAGTTAACATTAATGTATAATTTATTGTTCAAATGATAAACATCAAAACGTAAAATTGGCTCGAAGCTTGTTAATTTAACTCAGATAAAGTCTATTTTTGCATTTAAAATTCATCTTAAAAATATTTTATGGTTAACAAAATATACTATACCGCGTACATACTTTTCGTGATTATTACAGGAATGACAGCCTGCAGTTTTGCACAAACCAATAAGGTACCAAAAGAAATGCCCGAATTCACCTTCTATACCGTAGAAAAGGATGTTCCTTTTACCAAAAACAGCGTCAAATCCAATGACAACAACAATATAGCTATCTTATTTTTTGATCCGGGATGCAGTCATTGCCAACAAGAGGTACTTGGTTTAGGAAAGAACTATGATCGTATTAAAAATATCAATCTCTATCTCGTGGCCATGCAGGAGAAAAATCTTATAAATGCTTTCATGGCCATGTACGGTGGAGAACTGAGAGGAAAGAAAAATGTGACACTGCTTCACGATAAGAATTATGAGTTTATCGGAAAATTCAAACCCACCCAATATCCTGCAACCTTTGTTTATGGTCCAGATAAAAAACTAAAAGATTATTGGGACGGTGAAAAAAAACTACAAGACATCATACAAGCGTTGAACAAATAACGACAAATATAAATACGTCTAGTATTTCGCTCACCTTCGATACTGGTTGATAATCGTTAAAAAAATATTACCTTTGCGCTTTTAATTTATAATCAATGAGTCATCCTGTTAAAATCAAAAACGCGCTAGTTTCTGTATACTACAAAGATAATTTGGAACCCCTTATTAGGTTGTTGGATAACTATGGTGTACAACTTTATTCTACTGGAGGGACAGAAAAGTTCATCCGTGATCTGAACATTAATGTTACCCCTGTAGAAGAACTCACCGGTTACCCCTCTATATTGGGCGGAAGAGTAAAAACATTACATCCAAAAATTTTTGGCGGGATTTTGAGTCGAAGAGAATTAACAGAAGATAGAGAAGCAACCAATACATACGGCATTCCTGAAATTGATTTAGTTATTGTTGATCTATATCCTTTCGAAGAGACAGTGACTTCGGGTGCCTCTGAAGAAGATATTATTGAGAAAATTGATATTGGCGGCATTTCGCTGATACGTGCTGCGGCAAAAAACTATAAAGATGTGGTTATCATCGCTTCAAGAAATGACTATAGCGAACTAGAACATATACTAAAAGAAAACGAGGGGTATACCTCGTTAGCACAAAGAAAATCTTTTGCCAAAAAAGCCTTCAATGTTTCTTCTCATTATGACACCGCTATTTTTAACTATTTTAACAAAGAAGAACCACTAGAGGTTTTCAAATATAGTGAACAAACTACCAAAGCTCTCCGATACGGAGAGAATCCGCATCAAAAAGGAACCTTCTACGGCGATCTGGATGCCATGTTCCACAAGCTTAACGGAAAAGATCTTTCGTATAACAATTTAGTAGATATCGATGCTGCAGTCGCACTTATTGATGAGTTTGAAGAGCCCACTTTTGCTATATTAAAACACACAAATGCCTGCGGGATAGCCAGCAGGGACAATCTTTTAGATGCATGGAAAGATGCGCTCGCATGCGATCCTGTTTCAGCATTCGGAGGGGTATTAATCTGTAACGGAACAATAGATAAAGAGACCGCTGAAGAAATTAATAAGTTATTTTTTGAAGTGTTAATTGCCCCAGCTTTTAATGAAGAGGCCCTTCGAATACTCATGGGCAAAAAGAACCGCATATTATTGCAGAGAAATCATGTCAAATTGCCGAAAACTCAGTTCAAGACCTTATTAAATGGTATCATTGAACAGGATAAAGATTCGGTTATTGAGCATAAGGAACTTATGTCGACCGTAACAGACAGGATACCGTCTGAAGAAGATTATGCAAATATGTTCTTTGCAAATAAAGTTGTAAAACACACAAAATCGAACACGATTGTCTTCGCGAAAAACAATCAATTATTAGCAAGTGGTGTAGGCCAAACCTCTCGTGTTGACGCATTAAAACAAGCTATCGAAAAGGCTAAATCATTTGGGTTTGATTTACACGGAGCGGCGATGGCCTCTGATGCTTTCTTCCCTTTTCCAGATTGTGTAGAAATTGCTGCTGATGCAGGTATTATGGCTGTCCTACAACCTGGCGGTTCCATTAAAGATAAAGAATCCATTGATATGGCGAACAAAAAAGGTATAGCCATGGTTACTACCGGAATCAGACATTTCAAGCATTGATCAAAACAGGAGCTGATTCATTATAAAAAAAGCGAGCGCATGCTCGCTTTTTTTATGGCTCTTCTTTCAATGAAAAAACCACCTTACTTAAATCTGCACTATGCACGGTATTCATAAATTGAGCATGCCTGTTAACAAAATGATACACTGCTTTTGCTTTACTTAATTCATCATGGGTTTGTTTTAATAAATCGGGCAAAAGCCTTTTGAATTCGTCCCTTTGTTTCATCTGCCCACCCAACTCCTTAGCTAGAAGCAATTCTTTATCTACATTTTTCCATTCTTTTGTATAACTATGTCTTGAACCGCTACGCAGATACACATCTGCCAATTCAAAATACACTGCCGATTTGAAATTAGATGCCGCCGTCATATGATCCTCCTCAATAAATGCCGGCACGTTTTTCATAATATAAATCATCCTGGAGCAATCTATTGGCCATCCTGGAAGCCTAAACCCCTCTCTCAATAAAGAAGATTTTTGTTCGGAGAGTTTGAGCGTTCCCCTTAACACCACATTATAATTGTACGTTGCAGGTATAATGGCTTCGTACTCACTATACAATTTGGGGATCCTATCCTGAAACTCCCAAGTTTTAAAATTGTATAAGCGAGGCGAGACCAAGCGATAACTAAACTCTATGATGCTCCCGTCTTGAATATCGGGCATAGTAAACTTCGTTAAATCAAGATATTTGCTATAATTTTCAGTATATATCTTTTTACTATCCAACAACGTTTCTTTTGTTTTCCCTTTCAGATTAATAGTTACGGCCTTGATATCTTCAATATATTCTTTCCTATTGCCATCTTTATACAATGGGATAACAATATTAGCATGGTCAACTCCCTCTTTGTTAAATATTTTCACTCGCTTGTGATGAGTAAAAACCAACGTTATTTCGCCCTTGCTATCATCAAACTGAAACGCAGTACGTCCATATTCCCGTAACACAACAGCATCCGAAATACTGTCTAGCGAATACTTTTCGGTAGTCAAATCTTCATTAGTCAAAATGCCGAAAGAAAAATCCTGCGCTCGCAATTGATCTGCAATAGCAAGAAAACAGGAAAATAGCAAAATAATCCTAAGCATAAAAAAGGTTTAGATTTCGGGAGTGAATATAAATATAAAATACCTCAAGAAAAAAATATTTTTAACACTGATGAACGATAACGGGCAAGCATATGAATCTCAAATAAACATTTTTCTTACAAAGAATATATTTATAGGATGAAGATAACACCAATAAAAATTGTTTTTTTTCCTGTCTTTGTATATATCAGATTCATATTGTGATATTTTTGTCTTAATTTTGCGAACTATTATAAGAAAATATTAAAAACATTCCGAATGGGGTTATTTAACTGGTTTACTCAAGAAGTTGCGATAGATTTAGGTACGGCAAATACGCTGATCATACATAACGATAAGGTTGTGGTAGACGAGCCAAGCATCGTGGCGTTCGATCGTACGACAAATAAAGTTATTGCCATTGGCAGACAAGCCATGCAAATGGAAGGAAAAACCCATGACAACATAAAAACCGTTAGACCCCTAAAGGATGGTGTGATAGCCGATTTCAATGCGGCAGAGTATATGATTCGGGGTATGATAAAAATGGTCAACAATGGTAAAGGGTGGTTCTTCCCATCACTACGCATGGTTATCTGCATTCCCTCTGGTATTACGGAAGTTGAAAAAAGAGCGGTTCGCGATTCAGCAGAAATTGCGGGAGCAAAGGAAGTATATCTTATACACGAGCCAATGGCAGCTGCCGTTGGAATAGGCATTGATGTAGAAGAACCTATGGGAAATATGATCATCGACATCGGTGGGGGTACTACGGAAATTGCGGTAATCGCGTTATCCGGAATTGTGTGTGATCAATCCATACGTGTTGCAGGAGATAACTTTGATGCAGACATTGTCCAATATATTAGACGTCAACACAATATTATGATTGGTGATCGTACGGCGGAAAAAATAAAAATTGAAGTTGGCGCAGCTTTACCTGAATTGCAAGATCCCCCTGCTGATTTCGCGGTGCAGGGACGTGACCTCATGACTGGTGTTCCTAAACAAATTACGGTTTCGTATACGGAAATAGCCCACTGCTTAGACAAATCTATTTCTAAGATTGAAGAAGCCATTTTAAAAGCTTTAGAAATTACACCTCCAGAATTATCGGCCGACATCTATCAGACAGGTATATATTTAACAGGGGGAGGTGCACTCTTACGCGGATTGGACAAGCGTGTCCAGGCCAAAACCAAGCTGCCCGTACACGTAGCAGAAGATCCGCTGAGGGCAGTTGTAAGGGGAACCGGCATTGCACTCAAGAACATTGGTGGGTATAAATTTTTGATGCAGTAAATAAGCGGCGGCTCCCTACGATATTTTTTAGGGAGCAGCAAATTTTAAAAGCATATGCGAAACCTATGGATATTCATAAGTAAGTACAATAACTTCTTTTTGTTTATCCTCTTTTTTGGTATATCATTCATATTGGTGATAAGGAATAACAGCTTTCAGCGCGCCAGCACTATAAATTCCTCCAACGCTTTTATTGGTAGTATTTATCAAAGAATTGATAATTTCACACAGTACTTAAACTTAAAAGAAACCAACAGATACCTATCGGAAGAAAACGCCTTTTTAAGGAGTCAACTAAAAACTTCTAAATATAATACGCTAGTTGAACAGGATTCGGTACTCGATACTTTAGGACAAACACAGTACACCTACATTGTGGCCCGCATCATCAGCAACAGTGTTCACCAGAAAAACAACTATATTACCATCAATAGAGGAAGTGAGCAAGGTGTAAAAAAAGGCATGGGTGTGATCTCTTCCCATGGAATAGTAGGCATCGTCTTAAATGTTTCTCCTCATTTCGCTACCATTCAATCATTGTTACATGCCGATAGTAGAATAAGTGCTAGTTTAGTTGGTAGCAATGCATTTGGATCTTTGGTATGGGGCACCGAAAACTACGAAGCGAACAAAGCTGTATTACGGGATATTCCAAACCACGTAAAAGTTAAGCCTGGCGAAGAAGTGGTAACCTCAGGTTTCTCTTTGTTCCCCCCGGGTGTTTCTATTGGAAAAGTTATTAAATCGGGCAAAAGTGGCGATAGCTTTTTAGATATTGAAGTGCAATTAAACAATGATTTCAATACGCTTCAATATGTTTATATAATAGAAGATAAATTTGCAGATGAAAAGCAAAAGCTGGAAGGAGATACGTTAATCAATGAGTAGGATATTACTATTAAATGTTGTACGATTTATCGTTCTTATAATTGCACAGGTATTCCTTTTCAAAAATATGGGGTATTACAACCTAGCTACCCCTTACCCTTACGTATTATTCTTGTTAATGCTGCCACTGGGAATACCAAAATGGCTTTTATTTATTATTTCTTTTTTTACCGGTTTAACCGTTGATGCTTTTTATGATACGCTGGGCGTCAACGCTGCCGCGTGCATAACACTTGCAGCCATTCGAACGGCCTTTATCAACATCACTGTTCAACTAGATAATCATGAACTGTTTGCCACACCCAGTATGGGTGAGATGTCATTTAGATGGTTTCTGATTTACTCTACCGTGATGGTCTTTTCACATCATTTGGTCCTGCTCTTTTTAGAAGCATTTACATTTAGTAACTTCCACTATACATTCCTTAGTGTAATTTTAAGTTGTATATTTACGATACTTTTAATTTTACTTTTTTCTTTACTTTTTTACCGTAAAAGTAGGCGTTAACTGGAATACATATGGCTATTTTCAGCTATGCGCCGATAAATACACGCATTTTAGATATATGAACAGCTTTTTTGAAAGAAAATATGTTATTCAGGGGATATTTATAACCGCGGCTTTGCTTTTGGCATTACGACTTTTTTACCTACAGATTATCGATGATTCATATTTACTTTCGGCGAATAACAACGTATTGAGGAAAGTTGTAATTTACCCGGCCAGAGGTGTGATTTTAGATAGAACAGGTAAAATATTAGTGCAAAACGAGCCAGTATACGACCTCATGGTTACACCGAGAGAAGTAAAAAGCTTTGACACGTTAGCACTTTGCGAGCTGATCGGCGTTGACAAAGAGGGTTTCGATAAACGTTTCCAAAAAGCGGTAAATTTCTCACCTTATAGAGCCTCCGTATTCGAAAAGCAGCTCTCTGCACAAATCTATGCCCGCCTACAGGAAAAACTCTATCAATTTCGCGGTTTCTATGTACAAAACAGAACTGTTCGAAGTTATCCGGATTCAGTAGCAGCTCAATTTTTAGGATATATTAATGAAGTAACACCAAAAGACATTGAACGCTCGAATAACTTTTACCGACCGGGAGATTATATTGGAGTAAGTGGTGTGGAACGCGCCTACGAAGACCTGTTAAGGGGTCAACGAGGAGTCCAGAACCTGATGGTTGACGCCTTCAATCGCCCTAAAGGGCATTTTATGGATGGTAAATATGACACCCTGGCCGTAGCTGGGGAAGGATTAGTATCATCTCTTGACTTAGAGTTACAGAAACTCGCAGAAAAACTAATGAAAAATAAACGAGGCTCTGTGGTAGCCATCGAGCCATCAACTGGTGAAATTTTAGCTTTTTCGAGCACCCCAAGCTACGATCCAAACATGATGGTAGGAAGGGAACGCGGAAACAACTATATGAAATTATTGAACGACCCGAATAAACCCATGTTTATTCGGCCAATACAAGCGCAGTATCCCCCAGGCTCCGTTTTCAAAGTAGTCAGCGCATTAGTTAGTCAGCAAGCCGGCATGATCGAACAACAGACACGTTATCATTGTCCCGGAGGATATAGTTATGGAGGAGGAAGAGGCTTTATGCGCTGTACTCATGTTCATGGAACAATAGATCTCCCTGCTGCTATTCAAGGCTCTTGCAACACTTATTTTGGACATATCTATGCGCGCATGTTAGATCAACGGAAGATGAGGGCATCCAGTGCTTATACGTTATGGCGCGAAGCTATTATGAAATTTGGTATTGCTCAGGAACTCGGCGTAGATCTACCTAACGAAAAAAAAGGTCTTCTCCCAACGGCCGATTACTACTCCAAACGTTACGGTAACGAAAAGTGGGGTTCTGGCTACAATATCTCCAACTCCATTGGGCAGGGAGAAGTAGAAATCACTACACTTCAAATGGCCAATATCATGGCAATTGTAGCTAATCGTGGTTATTATTACCGTCCACATCTTATAAAATCTATAGGAGAAGAAAAAGTAGTAAAAAAAGAATTTACAGAAAAGATTTCTGTTGATATTGATGAAAAATATTTTGAGCCTGTTGTAGAGGGTATGAGTAGGGTAGTCAAATACAACACTAATATTCGCATACCAGATATTGAAATGTGTGGAAAAACCGGTACCGCACAAAATCCGCACGGAAAACACCATTCGGTATTCTTTGCTTTTGCCCCACGGGTGAATCCGAAAATAGCGATCGCAGTATTTGTTGAAAATGTTGGATATGGTGCCACCTATGCTGCTCCTATAGCTAGCATGATGGTGGAAAAATACTTAAAAGACACCATCAGCATGTCAAAAGCAACACAAGAACGTGTATTGAAAGAAAGCAACCTGATAGAACCTGAACCCCCTAAAGAAGAAACTGAACAAGTGGTAGGCACCTCTGCTCCATTTCCGTCTGCTGCGGAGAACAGGGTTACCTATATTAGACATAAGGAAAGGAAATTTCAAAGCAAAGAACGATAAGAGAGAAATTACAAACGAATGAATCAAACACGCAAAATATATGGTGGCTCTATTGATTGGTTAACTGTTTTTATTTGGTTAGCGCTCTGCATCATCGGATGGTTCAATATCCATGCGGCAGTTTTTGACCCCATGCACTCCAGTCTCGTAAGCTTAAGTACCAATTATGGTAAACAATTTCTATATATCATTGTGTGTGTTTTGGTGGCTTGTGCGATTATGATCATTGACGGCAAGTTTTACAATTACGTCTCACCCTTACTGTATGCCATTACACTGATTCTACTGGTAGCCGTTTTAATTGTCGGAAGAAATGTTGGTGGTAACCAGGCATGGATACCTATCGGAACCTTCAGGCTACAGCCCTCTGAGTTTGCAAAACTTGGTTCCTGTTTATTGCTCGCGAGATACCTAAGTTCACATAGTAATAAAACACCCAATACAGGAACACTTCTGGTAGGAACTATTATTCTTCTAGTACCGATCATACTCATCATGCTTCAACCAGATACCGGCTCGGCACTTACTTTCTTCGCTTTGGTACTTGTATTCTACAGAGAAGGTTACGTATCCGGACAGTTGCTAGCTTTCGCTTTTGTTTGCATTGTTCTTTTTATTCTGACACTTCTTTTTTCACAGTGGTATATTATCGGCATATTGGCGTCATTATGTGCACTTGGTGCTTATCTATTTAAAAGGAGCAGGAAAGCCATCCCTTCAGCAGTCATTCTATTTGTGGCATCCACTTTATTTGTGCTCTCAGTAGACTTCGCTTATGAACATATCTTACAATCACATCAAAGAAACCGTATCGATGTGATACTCGGAAAGGTTGACGACCCCAGAGGACAGGGCTATAACCTCAATCAATCAAAAATTGCGATAGGGTCCGGCCAACTTTTTGGTAAAGGTTACCTCCAAGGTACACAAACTAAATACAATTTCGTGCCCGAACAAAGTACGGATTTCATTTTTTGTACCGTAGGAGAAGAATGGGGCTTTATTGGTTCGGTGATCATTGTGCTATTGTACCTTGGGCTACTGCTACGTATTATACAAATGGCCGAACGCCAGAGGTCTTCCTTTGCACGGGTATATGGCTATGGCGTAGCATCTATTTTTTTCTTCCATTTTTTTATTAATATCGGAATGACAATAGGTATTGTTCCGGTAATTGGGATCCCATTGCCCTTTTTGAGCTACGGCGGCTCATCATTATTAAGTTTTACGATGCTTCTTTTTATTCTGCTGAAGTTTGACTCCAATAGAAAAGGGGTAGTATAAAGAAATAGCAAGTAAACGGTTACCGTTAATTAGCTAACGGCAACCGTTTCGTTCAATCATTTATTAAAGCGCTGGCGCAGAATAATATATAGTTTATCTACAGTAGCCTGCTTACTCGCCCAATTGTTTTTTTCAGCATAGTTGCTTTTCAAAAATGCATCTGCATCCTCAAAATTATCATATCTACCCAACAGTTCGATAGCCTCTGTATAAGCCAAACTATAACCGTTAAATAAATCTTTAATAAATAAAAGTTTGTCGTTTAAACTCACCGCCGACTTAAGATCTGTTGCATTCCGCTTTATACCTTGCTGGGGAGCATTAAAGGCACTTCTTGCCGCTGTAGCAGATATTTCCGGCTTCTTCTGCTCTTGCTTCCGTTGAGCAGAGAAAAGTTCATTCAAAGTCATTGGCCGCTTAGGTGTCTCGTCTGGTGCAGATTCAGGTTCTTCTTCGACTTTGTTTTGGCTTTCTTCAGAACTATCATTCGTCGAAATCTTCACAGATCGCTCTTCCTCAACCACTTGATCACTTTTTGTTTCCACTTTCTGTTTTCCCTCATCTTCAATTTCCTCACGCTCAGCTTTTGTTTCGGTAACAGGATGATCACTTTCCTGTTCTTCTTTTACACTTTTGTCCGAACTTTCAACTGAGGGCTCTTCCTGTTCACTTACTACAGGTTCAGCAGGCTTGAATTCTTTTTCATCATTAAAATCTGATGTTTTTTCTTCCTCTTTTGCTTCTTGTCTCGTTTCTTCTTCCTTTTTGTCCCGCTTATCTTCTAATTTGAATTCTTCTGCTTTCTCCTCAGTGCTCGCCGTTGCCGGTGTGAAATAGGTTTCCTCCACTTGCTGTTGATCTACATAATTTAAGGCCGATTCTTCTGTTTCATCCTTTAATATCGGTTTCGCCTCCTCTTCTGTAGATGCAGGTTCAGCAGCGTGCTCATCCTCATCCGGTTCATCTTCGTACCCGACGTCATCTGAAGGAGAATCTGCCACTATTTGAGCACCTAAATCAAATTTGTCAGCTGTATCGGCAGACACATCTCCTTGTACTTCTTCTGCCCTATCACCTATAAAAGTTAACTTTTTAAGAATGGTAATATGTCCCATCAAGTAGGTCATATTTGCTTCTAAAAGTTCTAAATGCACCCCTTCTTGTTCCTGTGGATTATTTTCCAAAAATTCGTACTGCTCCGTTAATTCCTTTAACAGTGATCCTACCTTTTCAAAAATATTCTGCTTTGTTACCATAATTTTCTAACGTATGTTTAGCTTAAAACATGGAGCTTAACCCCATTCAAACTTATACAAAATTGCTTTGATATGCAACGATAGATTCCGGAGAATAGTTTTTAATAAAATGCTTTGCATTCGCAAACGAGTAATTCTACTTTAGCAGCACCGATGAAGCAAAGTTCCAAGCGATGAGTCTTTGCCTACTATCTGCCGAATAAAGTAATAAAAATAATATAGACTTTAAGTTTTAATGCTGATATTAGTAGCCGTTTTAATCATATCAACAAACCTAGAACTTGATAAATTCAACATCCGTTGCGTGACCATTTGGTCTCATTTTTATACTAAAACAAAACTTTAACGATATATGATGCTATTTAGTGAGCATAGCTTTATAAACAAATCCAATCCACAAGGAAGTATTGAAGTGATCTGCGGTTCTATGTTTTCTGGAAAAACAGAAGAACTGATCAGGAGATTAAAACGCGCCCAGATAGCAAAACTACAAGTAGAGATTTTCAAGCCACAAGTAGATAATCGTTATGCCACGGCCGAAGTTGTTTCGCATGACAGAAACAGCATCCCATCAACATCGGTTGAAACGTCTTCTGCCATCCTTCTGTTAGGCTCCCAAACCCAAGTGGTAGGTATTGATGAGGCTCAATTTTTTGATAACCATCTATCTGAAGTATGTAATACGCTAGCAAATAAAGGCATTCGCGTAGTGGTAGCAGGTCTAGATATGGATTTTCAAGGCAAACCATTTGGACCAATGCCCGACTTAATGGCTATTGCTGAACACGTAACTAAGGTACATGCGGTCTGTGTATGTTGTGGAGCTCCTGCAAACTATTCCTTTAGAACAGCAGCACAAAATGAGAAAATCCACGTTGGCGAAAAAGAAAGTTATGAGCCCAGGTGCAGAAGTTGTTACTTCCAAGTTAAATAGCATTGCTGTTTTCATGTCGCAACCATCCAAAAACAATTAATATGTCTTACGCAAAACCAGTATGTATATCTTAGAGGTTTAATTGACTCTTATTTAACAGAAGTTTAATATAATATTTACTCAATAGAAAATAATAGCACTTACCTTTGTTATAGAAATTTACGGCCGGTTCTAACTCGGCTCTACATAAAGCCCCTTCTCATAATTTAGGTTTATAATTGGTTAAGTTAAGGCTGTCCGCCCATCGGATAGCCTTATGTTGTTTGTCTTTGTAGAAAAAACCCCACAGTTTGTAGCACCTTATCCCCTTTCTGCTGAAAAACACGTAAGCAACCCCTTGTATATCAAGCAAATAGTTACAAAAAACCCACAAACCTTCTCGACAAATCTCTTGTTACCACCAGTAACGATTATAAGAAAGGTAAAACAACCAAGGAAAAAGATAAGATGGAAAATAAATAATTCGTCGCCATTTTATCTCAACAGTCTAGTGAAACTAATTTATTCGAAAATGAAAACAACATAGCAAAACAGATTAACATGAAAAGAAGTCGTATCCAACATCCAATGTTCTTCCTTTGCCTATTGATGACAACACTACTATTAGCCACCAATCCAAAAAGAGTGGAAGCATCTGTGGCACACACCTCCAGAATCTTCCATTTACAAGATACTATCCCTAACCAAACAGAACCTCCCCCTGCTCCAACAGCTGACACACTTGAAGTTCAAGGAGTGGTAACGGATGACTCTACAAATGCTCCGCTGGCAAATGTATTGGTTAAATACAATGATACAGACAGTGCATTAACTGATCAGGATGGAAAATACCGTATAAATGCTGGCGCGATTGGCATATTGACTTTTGTCCGCGACGGCTACGATGTCAAAGAAGAGCCCATTAACAGTCGTGCTGAAATTAATATTGATCTTGCCTCGCTAGCTTCCATCCAAACCCGGGAAGCCGCTACCGCTTCGACAGATACCAGCGATAATGTTCAAATGACGGACTCCATTTCCCAACCTACTCAAACACAAGATTCGCTGGCAGTAGCCGATAATCAGGCCGATACCGCCTCTTCTGCGCAAGGAGAAATAACAGGGACGGTGCGAGACGACAATGGCCCAGTACCGGGTGTGAGCGTCACCGTTAAAGGTAAAGAAGGGGGTGTTACAACAGATGAAAATGGCAATTTTAGTATAAGCGCTCCCGGCAACTCCATATTGAGATTTAGCTCGTTAGGCTACAACCCTACCGAGGAATTCATTGATAACCGAAACGCCATCAATGTTACACTGCAGGAGGAAGCCCAGGCATTGGAAGAGGTCGAGGTGGTAGCCATCGGTTACGGAACGATGGATCGATCTAAATTGACCAGCTCTGTGTCAAGTATCGGTGCTGATCAGATTGAGAATGAAGTTCTTCCAAGTGTTACGCAGGCCATACAGGGAAGAGCTGGAGGGGTACAGGTAACGCAGAGATCTGGTTCCCCTGGAGGTGGGCTCAATATCAGGGTGAGAGGTACCACTTCAATCAATGCCAGCTCAGATCCACTTTACGTAGTTGATGGTATCCCCGTGAATAGCACCACGAACTTTACGGGAGGCAGCGACTTCAATTTTGGAGGTGGAACCCAAGGAATCAATATCCTTTCTTCCATCAATCCATCGGACGTACAATCCGTAGAGGTGCTAAAAGACGCGGCTTCATCAGCGATATATGGTGCACGGGCTGCCAATGGTGTAGTGCTGATAACGACAAAAAAAGGACAGCCAGGAACAAGTACTTTTAATTTCAATATGTATGAAGGGTTCTCTGAGGTTCCGAATAACCGGCGATATAACATGATGAATACCGAACAATATCATGATTACATGCGTGATTTTTATCGGTTCAATCTAGACGGAGATGGAAATCCTACGCCAGTTCCGGATCCTATTCTGGCCAATCCGGGGATCAATACCGACTGGCAGGGAGCCATGTTTCGAAGTGCTCCTACACGTAACTATGAGTTATCGGCTAGTGGTGGATCAGAAAAAACACAATATTTTACTTCGATTGGTTATATGAGACAAGCAGGTGTATTGCTAAATTCTGATTTCAGTCGAATAAGTGCGCGATTGAATTTAGATCATCAACACAGCGAAAAATTACGTTTCACCGCCAATGTCAACTTAACACGGGCTATTAACGACCGTGTCCAAGAAGAAAATTCCAGCAATGGTCCTACCAAATTTGGTATTGTGGCGCCGCCAAATATACCTGTTTTTAATGCTGATGGAAGTTACGGGCTGGACGAGGTAAGTACTGCTAGAGAAAACCCCATAGCCATGCTACAACTACCTGTTAACAATGCACAGACCAACCGAATTTTGGCTACACTATCGGCAGAATACCGCATCATCCCTGAGCTTGCACTGAAAACAAATTTTGGGACGGATATGAGCTTCATTGATGAAACAATGTTTATGCCGCCGACAGGTATTCGTGCCTTTGAAGCGCAACGTGGAATTGGCGCCCGAAGAAATTCACGGGATCAACTCTGGATAAATGAGACAACCTTAAATTTTGATAAAGCTTTTGGCGATCATAACCTCAACGCGTTGTTAGGGGTATCGGTTCAGGAATCCCGTTTTGAATTCGTGCATGCCAACCGATCTAATTTTCCATCCAATGATATCGAACACATAAATGCGGGAGGAATAATCAGCGGAGCAGATGCGTATCCCGAAGAATGGGCCATTGCATCGGGTTTTGCACGAGTAGACTATGGATACAAAGGCAGATATTTATTGACAGCAAACTTCAGAGCGGATGGTTCTTCGCGTTTTGGTGCCAACAACCGTTGGGGATATTTCCCATCTTTTGCGGCTGCCTGGCGCGCGTCTGATGAAGAATTCTTCCAGGATATTTCAGCAATAAGTAATTTAAAGCTCAGGGCAAGTTGGGGGATTACCGGGAATCAAAATATCGGAAACTATGCGAGTTATTCACTATATACCGGAGGCAATAATTACATGGGACTTCCGGGTTTTGTTCCAAATGTTTTGGGTGACCGTAATCTCAAATGGGAAACAACCAAACAATTAGATATAGGTTTGGATTTAGGCCTATTCAACAACCGGATCTCCCTATTGGCAGACTATTACGTCAAAAACACGTCGGACCTCCTGCTCGGGATCCCTATTCCATTCAGCTCGGGTTTTCAAACCCGTTTTACCAATGCCGGAGAAATACAGAACAAAGGTTTTGAATTCGAATTGACCACACAAAATTTGGTAGGTGAATTCAAGTGGAACACAACACTCAATATGACATTTAACCGAAACACTGTTCGAAGCCTAGCGAATAATTTAGACCGTATGTTAGGTGGCGTGGGCGAATTGAATATGGCGGTTCCAGGAGAACCATTAGGCGTATTCTTTGGATGGAAAATGATCGGTGTCAATCCGGAGACAGGCCTCATCGACTTCGAAGATCAAAATGGTAATCCAACAGCGCCTACTAACCCTAATGATCGACAGATCATTGGCGACCCTAATCCCGACTTCTTCGGTGGTATAACCAACACTTTCCAGTATAAAAATTTCGACCTGAGTATCATGGGACAGTTTTCTTATGGAAACGATATATTTAACTATAACCTATCTACCGTTTTGGGAGGGAGCAACATTAGTGCTAACCAATCAGAAGATCTAACCAGAAGATGGCGGAACCCGGGCGACATAACGGATATTCCCAGGCCAACTCCAAATGATCTAAATCATACTGCGATTTCTGATCGCTTTGTGGAAGACGGGTCTTTCTTTCGACTGCGTAACATTACGCTAGGCTATACCTTCCCCAGTGAGTTTTCTGAAAGATTAAATATCAATAGCTTAAGAGTGTATGCCACTGTGCAAAATGCTTTTGTCTTCACCAAATACCGTGGTTATGATCCGGAAGTCAGCTCACAACACGTGGGAGCGGGTAATGAAGGTTTGATCTATGGTTACGACTATGGTAGTTATCCACAGCCAAGGATCTTTACCGCCGGTGTTAATTTAATGTTTTAGCCTGATGATAATAAAAGATGAAACCTGCATGAGCTACAGCTCAAAAAAACATGTAAATATACCGCTCATGCAAGCTTCATTGCCTTTTAAAAATAACTTATTCCAATGAAAAAGCAGATCAGAAAAATAGCCATACTAAGCACGCTTGCACTAAGTTTATCCGCTTGCAACGATTTCTTAGACCGAGAACCAATTGTCCAAGTGAATCCTGACGAATATTTTACTTCTGAGAACAGTGCTGAGGCGGCAGTCACCGGCATGTACCGCAGCATGCAGAATTCATTTTCCTTTGGACAATCGGTGATTATCGTACCCGAATTCTCCGCCAGACATGTTAGTCACGCCAGCTCATTTCCCGAATACGTAAATTTCGACCAAAATGCCGTACGCGTGGATAACCCTTGGATTCAAAATATTTGGCAGCAGGTCTATACAACGATTAACGCAGCAAACAATATTATTGCAAGCGTACCCGAAATGGAAGAAAATGCCATTTCCGATGAAAAAAGGCAGCAATTTATTGGAGAAGCAAAATTTGTTCGGGCACTTAATTACTTCTTCATGGTACGTGCTTTTGGTGCCATCCCCTTTCCCTTAACACCAACAGAAGAAGATAGCGAACTACTAATACCCCGAACACCTATACCCGAAGTTTACGCACAAATCGTAACTGACCTGGAAGAGGCTTCCGGTATACCAGACTCCTATGGCGATAATGCCACTACCAAAGGACGGGCCACAGGACTGGCAGCAAAGGCTTTGTTAGCCAAAGTACAACTCTATCATGCGAATATCACAGGAGACTACGCACAGGCGGCCAGTACAGCACAGGAAGTAATTGCTTCTGGAGTTTTCTCTCTACAAGGTACATTCAGCACGATATGGGCAAATGAAAACACCGAAGAATCTATCTTTGAACTACAGTTTGACGAACAGGTAACCAACCCTCTTGCCTTACAGTCCAACGATAATGCCAGCAACCTGTTTTACGCAAAAAGCGTTTCGATTTATGATATGTATGAAGATGATGATCAGAGACGGGATTTTACCGTTTATTCCGGCACCAGAAATCGCTATTATATCGGAAAATACCCTCAAGGAGAACCGGCAACGCAGAACCTTCCGGTTATACGTCTAGCCGAACTGTACCTGATACATGCCGAAGCACAAGCCCGTATCGACGGTACTGTCAGTGACGCTGCTTATAATTCGTTAAAGGAAGTACGCGACCGTGCCGGCATCGAAACACCTCCCGCTTCTTCCTATGGAAGTTTAGATGACTTTATCGTAGCCGTGCAAAAAGAAAAGGAACTGGAAATGATGTTTGAAGGTGAATCTTGGTTCGACTTCTGTCGAACAGAATTAGCATTAACAGACATGATGTCCATTGCTGATCCAAATTTCTTTCTCTATCCTATACCAGGGAACCAAATCATTTTGAACCAGCAGCTCGATCAGAATCCCGGATATTAGTACAAAAGCTATTTACTTTTTTCCCGTAAAAAGGTAAATAGCTTTTGTACTACCTGCATAGCCATCAAGACCTGATGGTTCTGGCATTAATGATCTCGTTAATGCCTTTTTTTATTTTTTCTTAGATGAAATTTGTTTAACACCTGCCAGTTAGGGTAGTTTATCAAAGTCAACAACCGGTTGTTTATCAACGGTAGAAGACCGATCAAAACTTTGTCCAATAGGTGTATAGTCACTAAAAAAACCGAAGTTATGCAAGTAAAAGCGGTTCTTTTCACTGCCTCCACTATAGTCCAAGCGGAAGCCGGCACGAGCCGTATTATCCGCAGAAAACCGGGCTTTCATTACCTCATACCAATTCCCCTCCTTATCAACCACCCACTGGTTACCAAAATAAACCCTTCTTTCATATACCCCCTGTTTCGGAGAAAAATTCTCCAGAAAAGAATGAAATCCTTTTAACCAAGTCTGCGTCTGAGGCCGACTAAAACTTGCAATCAATTGCCACTCCCCTAGCTCTGGCGTAAAAAACCAAGCGGTATAATTTGTGTAATTGTTCTCCACAGGCTCCCCTTTAAGCAAAAAACCGTAGGTCTCGCCTGCTTTCCAATTATAACGCAAAAAACTCTGTCCACCCGACCCCTCATTACCAAATTCTCCGGTGTATACTTCCTCACCTTTCTTTAACAGTTTAATCTGTTGGTCTTCAGGGATCTCCTCCGGATTATCCGTCTCAAACGGGCTCCATACCGAAAATAGGACACGCCTTTCATCAGGTGAGTTCACCTGTATCCCAAAGTACCCTCCACTAAAACCATTCGCCATATAATATGACCCTATCACGTCATTCCCTTCCGGCACGGTTACTTCATTGTAATAATAACGAATGTCTTTATCTTCAGGTGTCTGGTAATTTAAATGCGTAGAAGGCCCTCTTCTACCCCAGTAAAAGAAGTTTCCCTCATCATTTTTGACAAACCTGACGGCATCGGTAACCGCTGTTCCCGCTAATTTAAATTCGGCTAGGTTTGACAAATTAATTGGCCCCTTCCCCTGTAAATGAATCGCTACATATCCGGTATCATTGATATTCCATTCACCTAAATACATATAATCATCTTTCACATGAGCTAATTCCACCAGTTTTCTTTCACTTCCTATCATCGCAACCAGTGATCCCGCACGCTCACTCGTTGCCTTCAGCCAAACATCAAGTGTTCCGGTAGCTCCAAACCGCACAAATGTTTTAAACTGCTGCTCCACCTCTTTCCATTCCTTTATCCCCTCTTTGCCAACAACATCTTTTTTATTCAAACTTGTTGTATGATCACCAACCTGCCAGGTATTCCCTCCTATCGGTACGGTAACCGCATTCGACGGGACTTCTTTCTGTTGCGCTTCCAAATGAGGAACACTTGCCATAAAAGCAACAATGAATAATATAAAAATCCGATTCTTCATACTTGATAAAACGTTAAAACCTTAATGAGAGGCAAACTACAGCAAATAAAACAAGTTTAAAAATTCTTGCTTTAATCAATCGGTTGCGCAAAAATAAGTCAACAGACAATACCTTATATCCACATCATTTAAATTGCATAATAAAAGCAATTTATATAAGTTTGTGCCACTGCAATCCATGCCTTTAGTTATAAGGTATAGATGTTATTTTTTCAAAAATTTTCAAAAGAGTAAAAATTAATATATTATGTCAAATACAACTAAAATCATCTATACTAAAACAGATGAAGCGCCAGCGTTAGCCACTTATTCTCTGTTACCTATTGTAAAAGCATTCACTGCATCGTCTAATATTGCCGTTGAGACCAAAGATATCTCATTAGCAGGTAGGATTTTAGCCCTTTTCCCTGAAAGCCTGACCGAATCACAACAAGTTTCAGATGCTTTAACGGAACTCGGAGAATTAGCTAAACAGTCAGAGGCTAATATTATTAAACTTCCAAATATCAGTGCTTCTATCCCACAACTGAAGGCCGCTATTAAAGAACTGCAGGCAAAAGGTTATAAATTGCCTAATTATCCAGATGAGCCAAAAAATGACGAGGAGAAGCAAATCAAAACTAAATACGACAAGGTAAAAGGAAGTGCAGTAAATCCAGTATTACGGGAAGGAAACTCCGATCGTCGTGCCCCTAAAGCAGTAAAAAACTACGCTAAAAAACATCCGCATAGTATGGGCGCCTGGTCAGCAGATTCGGCATCACACGTTTCAACTATGGAAAACGGTGATTTCCGCCACAATGAACAATCCGTGACCATTCCCGAGGAAACTGATGTAAAGGTCACTTTTACCGATAAGGCTGGCAACAAAACCGTGCTGAAAGAAAAAACACACCTACTTGCCGGCGAGGTTATCGATGCAACGGTAATGAGCAAGAAAGCTTTGCTAACGTTTCTGGATGAACAAATTGCAGATGCCAAAGCAAAAGGCGTATTATTTTCTTTGCATATGAAGGCCACAATGATGAAGGTATCTGATCCGATCATTTTTGGATATGCCGTAAAGGCCTTTTTCAAAGAAGTATTTGAAAAATATGGTGCCGACTTAAAATCAGTTGGTGCTAACCCAAATAGTGGCCTCGGAGATGTGCTCAGTGCAATTGAAAAATTGCCTGCCGATAAAAAAGACGCCATCGAGGCCACCATCAAGGAGGCGCTTAAAAATGGTCCTTCCATTGCTATGGTAAATTCTGACAGAGGCATTACCAATCTTCACGTTCCAAGCGATATTATCGTAGATGCCTCTATGCCAGCCATGATTAGAAATTCTGGACAAATGTGGAACGCCGATGGAAAATCTCAGGATACAAAAGCAGTTATACCAGACAGCAGTTATGCAGGAGTATATGAAGCTACTATTGAATTCTGTAAGAAAAACGGCGCTTTCGATCCTTCAACCATGGGAACAGTCCCTAACGTGGGTTTGATGGCCCAAAAAGCGGAAGAATACGGCTCACACGATAAAACCTTTGAAATCACAGCGGAAGGAACCGTAGAGGTGAGCGATGCTACTGGAAAAGTATTGTTTACGCATGACGTAGAAGCAGGCGATATCTGGAGAATGTGTCAGGTGAAAGACGCTCCAGTACGCGACTGGGTAAAGCTTGCGGTAACTCGTGCCCGTGCATCGGAAACGCCTGCCATCTTTTGGCTCGACCAAGATCGTCCACATGATGCAGAATTGATCAAGAAAGTGAAAGCTTATCTTCCTGAACATGATACCGAAGGATTAGATATTCAAATATTATCACCAGTAGAAGCTACTAAGCTAACACTTAAACGTATTAAAGAAGGCGAAGATACTATTTCGGTAACAGGAAATGTTTTACGTGATTATTTAACCGACTTATTTCCGATCCTCGAGCTAGGTACAAGCGCAAAAATGTTATCTATTGTACCACTCATGAACGGAGGAGGGTTATTCGAAACGGGTGCCGGTGGCTCTGCTCCCAAACATGTGGAACAGTTTGTAGAAGAAGGCCATCTACGTTGGGATTCTTTGGGAGAGTTTTTAGCCTTAGCCGTTTCTTTAGAGCATTTAGGTACTAATTACGACAATCCAAAAGCTTTGGTTCTAGCAGAAACCTTAGATCAAGCAACAGGTCAATTGCTCGAAAATCAAAAATCTCCATCCCGAAAAGTAAACGAATTGGATAACCGTGGAAGTCATTTTTATCTGGCCCTGTACTGGGCGGAGCGTTTAGCTGCCCAAGACAAGGATACTGATCTTAAAACGCAATTCGCGTCTATTGCGCAGCAATTAGCCACAAATGAGCAAAAAATCATTGATGAGTTAAACGCTGCCCAGGGCTCCAAAGTGGATATAGGAGGCTACTATTTTCCTGATGATTCCTTGGCAAATAAGGCCATGCGTCCAAGTATTACTTTGAACGAAATACTCGAAAAACGTTAAGTGATACAATAGCAAAGGAAAGGCCCTTGGAATATGTCCAAGGGCCTTTCCTTTGCTACAAATATTTTGGATATTATTTCTTAAGCACATAATTTTCCGCCAGTTCTCCGGTCACTTTTTCTCCATCCAAATCTAACGTAGTTAACGTGTTTTCACCTACAAAATATTTATTCGGACCATCCGACGCTCCATTTAAAACAATATTACTTCCATCCTCCCAAGAGAAACTGCCTTTTTCTTCTTGTACATCTCCATCACCTTTACCTAAATATTTTGTCTTTTTAACGTAGGTATCATCATCTTTCAATTCAACTTCCGTTTCGATCCCCTCACAGTCAGCGCAAGGCAGAACTCCCTTATAAACACCAACCACGTCCAGCGAATTTTGGGCATTATGCATATCCGCCGCGTCAGAAGTAGCGTCAATAGGGATATATTCATCAGTTGTTGTATCAGCAATACCCGTATTCGTTTCAGTCGAATTACTTGTCCCGCTATTATTACAACTCCAACATAATAGGGATACCAGCGAAAGCGTTAATAATTTCTTCATCATATAATTCTTTTTTTGTAGAAAATATAGCAAATCTAATACCAAATTATCTTTTTTTGCACACGAACAACTCATCACTAGATTTTTTATATTGCGCCAAAAATGATAGCTTTGACGGGAATAGGCCAGTGAATTTAATCAAAATACGAAACTCGGTTTACCTAAACCTCTAAAAATATGTTAGCATCCATATTTGCACTAATACTGATAAGGCATTTGCAGAAAAGAACAATATTATCTGGTCCTGATGATCAATGGGTGAGCTATTTCAAAGCTGGTATCTTCTTCTCAATAGCATTCATCGGCTTTTCCGTTATTTTCAAGTCTATCTTCGTTGGCTTACTAACACATTGCTTCCTTCTAGGCTTACTGCTAGCAGTGTATCTCATCCCCAAGTTACAAATTGGTCGGCCGATGATGTTTTCCATTATTCCAGTTGCGGCCGCATCCTTCATTGCCGATATCGTCAAATGGGTTACACCTACATTTTACGCAGCTAATGACGATGCTTTTGAAAGTGCAATTCTTTTTGGCGTTATATGGTTCATAGCCATGTGGTTCATCAACCGTAAGCAACATAAGGCCTTGGAAAACGAGCGATATAGACGGGAGATCGAAGAGGAACGCACACGCATGATCACCAAATTGAAGGTAGATCTCGAAGCCAAAGTTGCGCAAAGAACGAATGAGTTATTGCAACAGAAAAATGAGCTTCAACAAGCTTTAAATGAACTTAAGAGCACACAAGATCAGCTTATACACGCCGAAAAAATGGCGTCATTGGGAGAGTTAACAGCGGGCATAGCTCATGAGATACAAAACCCACTTAACTTTGTAAACAATTTTTCCGAAGTAAGCATTGAACTGCTGAATGAAATGAAAGAAGGGCCTCTTCTCGAATTACCAGAGGAAGCAAAAGAGGAGGTGGAAGAAATTGTATCAGACCTTTCCCAGAACCTTGAAAAGATCGTCGTTCATGGCAAACGTGCGGACAGTATTGTGAAAGGTATGCTGCAACATTCCCGTAGCAGCACAGGCCAGAAAGAAGTTACAGATATTAACGCATTGGCCGAAGAATACTTACGACTGAGCTATCATGGGCTGCGCGCAAAAGACAAATCCTTCAACGCTACTATAGAAACACATTTTGAACCTAACCTTTATAAGGTACATGTGGTAGCCCAAGATATCGGGAGAGTACTTCTCAACCTATTTAACAACGCTTTTTATGCCGTGAATGAAAAAAGCAAGGTACAAACGGGCACTTATGCCCCAAAAGTTGAAGTCACCACAAAAAACACGGAACTTACAGGTAACCAGAAAGGTATAGAGATCATTATAACAGATAATGGGTCAGGAATTCCGCAACGGGTTTTAGATAAAATTTATCAACCGTTTTTCACAACTAAACCTGCAGGTCAAGGTACAGGGCTCGGGTTATCTATCAGTTATGATATTATCAAGAAAGGACATTCCGGCGATCTAAAAATAGACACAAAAGAAGGAGCATACGCTAGCTTTATCCTTACAATACCAACATAGGTTAACTTTCTAAAAGGAGCAAGTTTATTTAAAATTATATAGGCATGAAAATATTGGTAGTTGACGATGAAATTGACGTACAACCGTTGTTTAGGCAACGCTTTAGAAAGGAAACGAAGAAAGGAGACCTAAGCCTCGATTTTGCATCCTCAGGAGAGGAAGCCCTGGCTTATCTTGCGAAAAAAGCATCCGAAGTGGTGCTCATCTTATCAGACATCAATATGCCGGGAATGAGTGGACTAGATTTACTCAGACATATTAGGCATACCTATGAAGGTACACCACCATACGTCATGATGATCACCGCTTATGGCGACGATGAGAATCATCAACAGTCAATTCATTTAGGGGCTGATGATTTCCTAACAAAACCATTAGATTTTAATCTTCTGAAAGACAAACTAAAAAATTTAAATGAACATGGCTAAAATACTTGTGGTTGATGATGAAGCTGATTTGGAATTATTGATCAAACAAAAGTTTAGAAAAAAAATCAGGGAACAGGTATATGTGTTTCTTTTTGCCAAAGACGGAAACGAAGCGTTGGAGATGTTAAAAAACAACGACATTGACATCATTTTAAGTGACATCAATATGCCAGGCATGGATGGGCTTACGCTACTCACCAAACTCCCCGAAGCCAACCCAGTAATAAAGGCAGTAATGGTGTCTGCTTATGGCGATATGGATAATATCCGCACGGCGATGAATCGCGGTGCTTTTGACTTCGTATTTAAGCCGGTTAATTTCAGCGATCTGGATTTAACCATTGAAAAAACACTACAACATGTTTCGCAAGTCAAGCGAACATTGCAGGCTATCAAAGAAAACAATATTCTGAAAATGTATGTAGACGAGCATGTGCTCAATTTCATGACTCACCAGGAGTTTGAAAAAAGTTTAATGGTTAATGAAACGGTTGAGGCCACAGTAGCCTTTATCGATATTTGTGGGTTCACTTCCATCACGGAAAATGTAGCCGCAGACGATGTAGTAAAACTAATAAACAACCTTTTTGACCTTATTGTTAAAGAAATCATCAACTATAACGGGCATGTAGACAAATTTATGGGAGATGCAGTAATGGCCATTTTTAAGGGAGACTACCACCTTGACAGGGCTATAGATGCAGCCTTAGCAGTAAAAGAGCAGATTGCAGCCGTCCCAATTTTCCAGTCAGGAGAAGATACTTATAAACCACAGGTATCTATTGGTATTAATTCAGGAGAAATGATTTCAGGAAACATCGGCTCCGCTTCATTGAAACGGCTCGATTATACCGTTATAGGCGATGCGGTCAACCTTGCCCAGCGCTTACAATCAACAGCAACACCAGGACAGATTATTGTCGCAGAACATATTTATAACCAAGCAAAAGAGTCTTTTGGATTCAATGCTTTAGGAACTGTATCCCTAAAAAACAAACAAAAACCAGTAGCAATATATGAAGTTACCTCCTAAACGCTGAGCCCTTAATGCTCACGTTTCCTTCTCTTTAGCACCCCGCCGGCAGCCTCTTTTATACTATTGGTATACACAAAGGCCTGCGGATCGATCTGGTGTATCAGATTCTTCAGTCTTCTCACCTCCAGACGGGTAACTACCGTAAATACCACATCTACCGGATAACTTATATCAAAACTGTCTTTAAGAAAACCGCGTTCTCCTTTATAAACGGTAATCCCCTTGCCCATGTCTTTTACTAAGCGTTCTTTGATAGTTTCGCTCTTTGCCGAGATAATATTAACTGCTGTGTATTCTTCTAATCCCTCTATCACAAAATTGATCGTTCTGGAAGCCGTATAGTAGGTCAACATAGAGTAAAGTGCAGTAGGAAGCCCTAAATGAATAGCAGCTATCAAAAATATAAGAATATTAATCCCCAATATTATTTCTGTTATGGTAAACCCAACCCTTTTTATCGTATAAAGCGCCAAAACTTCAATACCATCCAAGGCACAACCACCTCTCATTGAAAGACCAACGCCAATCCCCATAAACACCCCTCCAAATATAGAAACCAATAGTTTGTCGGAAGTAATCACCGGATAGGGTATGTACAAAAGACAGAAGCCTAATAAAATCACACAAATCAGCGTTTTCCACGCGAATTTAGCACTGATCTGGAAAGCACCCATAATGATGAACGGAAGGTTCGCAATAACAATAACATAAGCGATATTGACGTGATAAATCTCATGTATTAATAACGAAATACCGGTTACACCGCCGTCAAAAAACTGATTAGGCACCAAAAAACCCTTTAAAGCAAAACCACAAAATAAAATTCCCGTCAATACACATACGATATCCTGAATGGTCGCTTTCATTTTTTTATTCATATATTCTTGTTGCTTTTATTATTTTGTTTTAATCGTTTTAAGTGTTCTTCCTTTTTTTGCGCTCTCAATTTGATCGCTGTATCTGTAAAATATCGGTGCGTTTCCAAAAAATGAATCTGGAGATCGTTATACTCTCTGAGCGATTTTACTGTTCCCAAATTGATCATTTCGAGATACAATTTGTGACTGATTATAAAGAAATCATCTCTTCCCAGGTAATCTAAATCCGCATCACAAATAATTTTTTCCAAAAGATTTTCAGGTGTTTGTGGAAGTCTAGTGGCCATAATCAGTTCACAGACCTGCTCAATTTCTTTTGTATTATACTCAAATAAAGGCAGCTTTTCTCTTGCTATCGCACAAGATAACAACTCGTGATCTTTAGGTTGCACTAAAAAACCGGTATCATGAAACAACACTGCACTTAATAAGATAGTACAATCTGCTGTCGCTACACGTTCTTTTAACGCAATGTATCTGGCAGCATCATATACGTCCTCGGTATGCGTGACGCTATGATAGGTTAAGGAAGGAGAAAGCTCGTCTTTTAATTTGGATAAGATAAAACGAGTAGCCATATCCAATTGCATAATCAATTTTATTGATCGCTAATATATCAATTTTTCTTTTACCCTTATTCTGCAAACTTAATTTCGGTAAAACATGCTGATAACGGATGATATCACACCATCAAGTACTAAGGTTTTAGTGGCGATTAATACCTTGCTTTCAAAAATCTAAAGGACAATCCGTACGGTAATAAACGATGGCTCATTTTCCCGTGACAATAGCAGCACTCGTTAACGCCATTAGTCCGCCAAGAGCAGAAAAGGAAAGCCTTTCCATCGCTAAAAAAAGAGGATCATTTATCTCTAGACCCAGAAGCACCAACACAAAAGCGGTAACAAATATGGAGCCCATCATGTAATTTTGTCTAATATAATACTGCCAGAAGTAAACAAGTACAACGATAGTTACTAATAAAAGAATGATATCTCCGGTTAACAAAAGCACCAATGCACCTATCACACATCCAATCAATGTGCCCAATAGACGTTGACCGATACGTTTGACTGCTCCTTGGTTTCCTACTTGTACCACCATAATAATAGTAAGTGGCGCCCAATAACTATGTGGAAAAGGAGTCAAATGCATCATATATCCACTGATAATCAAAAGAGTGGCTAATTCAACTGCATACCTAAAATTCTCCCGTTTTAATCTTAAAAAATAATAGGTCGGCGATCGTTGCGAAGCATCCAAAGGTTTCATAGGGGTATAACGCTTTCCCAATAGCATTAACCCGATGACCACCAAAAGCTCTGTCAATATCCCAAGTCCACACCCTAAAGCAGTATATCGTATAATCCCACCTTCACCCGTATATATATAACTCATCAAAAACAAGGCTGCAGCCGGAATAACCATATCCGGCCAATTAATAGGAAAATACTGTTTTAAAAAACTGAAAAGAAAGGCTAGCAGGAGCATTGCCAGGGAAGTATACCATAGATTATTCCTGCACAGGTCAGCCATTAACACTACCAAGAGAAAAATTAATGATACTTTGAACGCAATGGTTATACGCTTGATTGGCGTATTATGCGCATTTACCCCAGCAATACTTTGAGCGGCAACAATAAGTATAGCCCCAAGCAAGCCTAATTTGAAGTTAAACATCACCGCCAAACCAACAGATACCACCGCAGAAGACACCAGCGAATTAGTAATTCTATCTAATTTATAAGAAAACTGATAAAAACACTTACTTACTTTAGCAAGACACAACACAATTATTAATTCTGATTTATCATATTAAATTAAAATAAAAAAACAAATATAACAATAAATACAGAATTTTAAATTGTCAAGAATTTATCTAATATATTAGCGGTGAGCTAAAGAATGATTATAACAAGACAATCGCAGATGCCGAAGGTTTATGCTCCGGCATCTGCGATAAGCAATTAACGGCACTGAAGAGTTAATCAGGGTGGTTCCCACTGATTTTATAACTTCCGGCAATAGTTCCGAACGATTTCACCAAACGATTCCAAGAATTTATTTGTGCCACGGCCAAAGTAAGATTGGCTATTTCTTCTTTCGAGAAAAAATTCAACAGTTCGTCGTGAATATCATCGGGATTGCGATCATCCTGAACATCAGTTAATCGTTCAGCGAATGCCAGGGCTGCTCTTTCAGCGCCCGAATAGTAGTTCGTTTCGCGCCAGGCAGGCAGGGAAACTAAACGCTGTAGCGTCTCTCCTGCTGCCGTAGCATCCTTTGAATGCATGTCCAAGCAATAAGCACAACCATTAAGCTGCGAAACACGCATAAAAACCAATTTAACCAGTAAAGGGTCTAAACCCGAACGCTCGATGTAAGACTGAACACCGCGCATTGCTTGGTAAAGTCCATTTGGCATCTCTTTTTGACTTATTCTTTCCATTTTTATAAAACATTTCTCTACAAGACATCCCTACCTTCCCAAAGGTGACATAAAAAAACATTTTTTTTGAAATGCTAATCCTGAAAATGGGATAAATGCTTTAAAGTTTTTAATTTATCAGGATTACGAACAATGTAAATATTGCTGATACCGTCGTCTTCTATATCTATAATCTGACAGCTTGCCAACCTATTTCCTTCATAGAACAGTATAGCGGGCTGGTGGTTAACTTCTGCCAGCTTATGGGAAAGCCCCTTCCAGTACTTAGCAAGCAATCCTCTCATCAAATTGAATGCTGCACGACGACCAATACTTGGTCTCAGCGCTGCCAAAACCTTTCCTCCTCCATCTGAAACTACTTTGGCTTCAGTCACCAATAAATGTTCCAATGCTTCAATATCACCTGTTTTCATCATTTCCAAATAGCTTTCCAACCAATCTTTCTGTACCTTATTCTTCTGCTTAGCCGGTAATTGAAGGATCTTTTTACTTCGCGTTAACACCTGCTTAGAAGCGTCCACACTAATTTGAAGTAGATCAGCAATCTCCTTATGTGCATAACCGTAGGCTTCCTTTAAAATAAATACTGCTCGTTGTACTGGATTAAGCCGCTCAAGTAAAACGAGGAGTGCATACGATAAGGTTTCTTCTTTCACTAATGGTTGTTGCGTATTTAACGTATCCACAGGTTCGGGCAGCCATTCACCCGGATACGTCATTCGACTATTCAATTGTTTCTTTTTCAAATTTATCGCACCATTGATTACGGAACGTATCCAATATGATTTTCGATTTTCTATTGCTGAAACATCCTTTCCCAGAAAGCGCAAAAAAACATCTTGTACAACATCCTCGGCATCGATATATGAGCCTAGGATATTATACGCATAGGTTAATAACAAAGGTCTGTATTGTTCAAAATCCGAATGTGACATGCAATCAAAATTAAACTAATTTACAAAAACTCAAGCCTACTATTCAGTTCTTTTATTTTGAGAAACCATAGCAGCTCTTTAACTTAGTGCCATCATCTATACAACAACCATCATGAGGATTGCTACCTACAATGTAAACGGAATCAATAGTCGGCTCCCCGTATTATTACGCTGGCTCGAAGAAACAAAACCAGATGTCGCGTGTCTGCAGGAGCTTAAAGCCCCACAGGAAAAGTTTCCTGAACAAGCTATTCTCGAAGCAGGTTACCAAGTCATTTGGCATGGTCAGAAAAGCTGGAACGGTGTAGCTATCCTTGCCCGAAATCTAACCATTACCGAGAGGGGGCGAATACTCCCCGGAGATCCGGAAGACAGTCATAGCCGTTATATCGAAGCCGAAATAAATGGTATTATTGTGGGGTGCCTATACCTTCCAAACGGCAATCCCGCCCCCGGTCCTAAATTTGATTATAAATTGGCATGGTTTGATCGGCTCCACGCTCATGCCCTTACCTTGTTGGACTCCGGTCAACCTGTTTTACTTACCGGTGATTTTAATGTTATGCCTACCGAACTTGACGTTTACAAACCCGAGCGTTGGGTAAAAGATGCCCTTTTTCGTCCCGAAACACGTGGGGCTTTTCAAAAACTCCTTGCACAGGGCTGGACTGATGCTATCCGTAAACTTTATCCTGACGAAGTGATCTATACTTACTGGGACTATTTCCGCAAGGCCTATGAACGCAACGCAGGCTTACGCATCGATCATTTTCTGCTAAGTCCGACGCTTGAAGGCCGTCTATCAGCTGCCGGAGTAGATCGCGCCGTTCGTGGGTGGGAGAAGACCAGTGACCATGCTCCAGTGTGGATTGAGTTAAGGTAATATACTCACCAAAAAAAACGGCAACGTAGTCAATAACAAATCCAACATGTATTTAGCTCAAGAAGAAGATAAAGAAATAGTAATCGATATTCTCTTACAATCATTTCGAAACAATAAAAGCGTTCATTATATTGTTAAGCAAGATGAGCAGCTAAATAAAAGGCTAAGATATCTTATGAGTTACTCCTTTGATTTATGTTTCCATTTTGGAAAGGTTTTATTGTCTGACCGTAAAGACGCCTGCGCATTGATTACCTATCCGCACAGAAAAAAGAACCTCCTAAAATCAATACGCATGGATATCGGACTTTTGATAAACACTATTGGTATATTCAAGTTAGGTAAAGCGATAAAAAGAGAGGCATTGATTAAAGCCAACTATCCTGTGCAAGACTTCCTGTATCTATGGTTTATTGGCGTGAAACCTCACATGCAGGGACAGGGCGTTGGATCCGATCTATTGAACCAAGTGCTACAGGAAGCTAAAGCAACACATTTAGACGTACACTTAGAGACGTCTACCTTAACGAACCTACCTTGGTATCGTAAATTTGGATTTGAAATCTACAAAGAACTTGATTTTGGTTACACGTTACATATGCTCAGGTGGAGAAAGGAAAAAGTATAACTTACCGAATCACAAAACTTTATTGACTTTTATCCAAATTTCCCTCAGGCCTTGATCCTTCCCGAACAATGGGTCTGTAGCGGGTAACTGCACAGCCTCAATATTCTTATCGGCTTGTGGCCGTTCATCTTCCTCACCTTTATTGAGGTCGGGGCTTAATCCTTTGGGGTAGGCCCCCACTACAGCAAAATCATCACTATGGGCTAAACATTTGTGACCTACTCCAGCCGGTATTATAAGGAGGTCACCGGCATTTGTCTGTACTTTTTCGCCGCGCTCGCCGCCGAGATGCAACAACGCATTTCCACTAAACACACCCAAAACTTCATGTGTGTTACTATGATAATGGTGAAAGGGATAAACACCCCATCGCCAGGCGTTGCCCCAATCATTTGACATAAATTTTTCCTCCAGCCAGTCAGCTCCCTTATTTCCGCGCATTGCGAAAGCACTTCCATAAAGCAATAGGGGAAGATCGTTGTTGGGAATACTTCCATCATCTTCAAAATGAAACATTTTTGGTTGTACTTTCGCCATAACAGAAAAATGCTGGTTAAGTATAAACGCAGCAAACGTCGTACCAGCTGTCGCTATAAAATGCTTACGTTTCATCATATTTTTCCTATTTTCCTCCCTTCACCGGTCATTTAAACCAGCTATGCGTTATAAAAAAGACGGGTTCCCCAGATTTTAACAAAAAAAGCCAAATATAGTTTAGTTCTTCGTATTGATCTGTTCATTTGGAAGCTATTTTCATGTCAATTCCCAAAAAACAGGCCATCATGCACATGGCAAGTTTCTTTGGTTAACAGCTGCGATTTTGCGGCCTGTCCCTTTCGCTTCCATTTCCAACTACGGCTATATACTATTTTCCTTCAAAACAAAAGTTGAAGAAGAGCTATCATAATTTTCAATAAGAATACTAGAATAAAAGTAATAAGATTTTATAATGAACCTATAAACATTCTCATATTGACCATAAATTTATCGTTTATTCACCGTAAATTGACCGTATATTTTACGGTCAATTTACGGTGAATAAACGGTTAAAAAACGATAAATTTGACTTTTATTATACCTTCTTTATACTTTTTTTATTACTTTATTTTTGTTTTTATCTATAAAATAGGCTTATTTTACCTATAATTGCAGGTGAGGGGAATCGACAGGAAATAAAAAAACCAAACTTAAATTATGGGAATTCTTAACAAAGGAGCAAACGGTCCTTTCCGGGGGAAGACAGGAAGTGTTATCGGCAGCGGATGGAAAAAGATCGATTACATCAAAGGGTTGCCCCGTTCATACAAAAACAAGGGGAAACCAAGTGTAGAACAACAATTTCAACAGCAGAAGTTCCAACTATTGAACAGTTTTTTATCGTTCATCACTCCTGTGCTAAAAATCGGTTTTCAGGCTTTTCTAAGCAAAGCCACCGCCCGTAATATTGCTTTCCAATACAATTACGAACATGCCTTTATCCAGGATGAGACAGGAGAGCCAGCGCTCAACTACGCTGCTCTCCGACTGAGCCACGGATCATTATTCAGTGCAGGGGCAGAAAATGCGGAATGGGTAGAAAATAGTATTCGAGTCTCTTGGGATCCGAAAACTTACGGCATTAGCGGTGCATTAGACGATGAGGCCCATATGCTCTGCTATTTCGCTAATGCTAATTTTTTTAAGAGTCCCGAAAATTTGGTGAGACGCCATCATGGTGAGGCACAAATACCCGATGTCTCCCAAGAAGAGTTCCAATCGGCACATATCTGGCTTTTCTTCAGTGATAACCAACGGAAAAGGGTATCATCTACGGTTTATCTCCCGACAACCAAGGATTAATTTACATATACAAATGGAGTTTTTCTACGACAGAAACAAAAAGAAATCCAAAAAAGCGCCCTACGGACGATTGGCGACCCAGCAGAAAATGCGTTTAGCGATGGCTTTTCTTAATCCGCTACGCCCTATTATCAATGACACCTGGAAAAACTATGGGGATGGTAAAAAAACCAAGGCCTTCGGCCAGGCCCTGCGGAAGGTGATACAGGATGCCATTACCGGTGACTATCCCGATCAGCATATTGTACCGGAAAAGGTGATGATCAGTATGGGTACCCTACCTCTACCGCCTATCGATGATGTTGCCCGTTCCACCGAACAATTGGAAGTTTTCTACGGGAATCTCACACATCCGATGGCAAAAGATGGCGATGAGTTGGCTTTAGTGCTCATCAACCCAGAAATGGGATTTGGCGCCCGGAACGATCAGACCTGCTATAGAAAAGATGGACATATCGAAGTAAAAATACCCCCTCCATTTAAACAGCATGGTTTCTACGCCTATCTCTATGCGCACAATAAAAAGGGAACCCAATATTCCAAAAGCTGTTACCTAGGCTATTTTGAGCCACGGGCGTAAGCTGAAAATTTATTGTTATTTCCAGGATCCGAATAGACGCCCTGTAAACAATTAATACACAAGGCACAACCAATAAAGGATTCATTGGATTCGAAAAACCAACAATGGAAGATCGATTACACGGATGCTTTCTTAAACGCAAGGATAGCAATATTTTTTGTTTTTTGTAAAACAAGAGTCTCCAGTGAAATATAGCAACTCCATCTTAATCTTTTGCGAAACTATTTCGGGCTGCTTTTTGTTGAGTTATATCAGGTGGTGGCTTTGGAGGATTTATATCGGGATAACCGGCTGCTTATTTTTTGTTAATTCTGAAGTCGAATAACACCTGATAATCGTTGGGAAATTATTGCTTTTCGAGTGGCCTTGCTTTCGGAATGATTAAGATATATTTATTGTTGATAGCAATACATAAGATATACTTACGTCGTCATATGTTCTTGGATTTATACCTGGCAATATGCACGTAAACAAATTTTTAAAATTAACTAATGCTTTGTATAACACTCAAAAATGAACACAATGAAAACAGTTAAAAATTTGTTAGTTGCTTTATTTGTTGGAGCTTGCACAGTTGCATATGCCCAAGAGCCTCAATTGGATGTTCCCTACGTCCCTACCAATCAGCAGACAGTGGAAAAAATGCTGGAGCTTGCGAATATTAAGCCCGATGATGTCGTCTATGATTTGGGCTGTGGCGACGGAAGGATCATTGTCACTGCCGCCAAGAAATTCGGCGTCACGGGTGTCGGAGTGGACCTCAATCCCCAACGTATCAGGGAAGCTAATGAAAACGCAGAAAAAGCGGGAGTGACAGATAAAGTGAAATTTGTTGAAGGTAATCTGTTCGAATTTGACTTCAGTAAGGCGGATGTTGTAACCATGTATCTTCTACCGTCGGTAAACATGAAACTGCGGTCGAAGTTGCTAAAGGAGCTGAAACCCGGCAGCCGCATCGTATCGCATGATTTCGATATGGGCGATTGGGAAGCGGAAAAAACGGTAAAAGTCGGCAACGACACGGTTTACCTGTGGACGATTGATTAAATAGTCTGGAAAGTCTTGAGTGGAGACCGAAAGCCGGTAAACATCTTAGTTTTTTACTTACGGATTTGTACTTGATCAATTGGAACTTTATCCAAGTAGAACAGAATTTCAGGATTAAAATAGAGCGGTTTTTCTCTAATTTTCAAAGAAGGATATTATCCTATCTCGCAATGTCCACCAAAGAGCGATATCTGCAATTTATAAAAAACTATCCCGATATAGAGCAGCATATCAAAAATTATCATTTGGCATCCTACATGGGGATTATGATCGAAAGTCTTAGCCGCACTCGTAAAGAACTTGCCAGAGAATAAACTATAATATTTAATCATAGATGGAAGAAAGTAGCAAACTATTTGATGTATTTATAAATTATTTAAAAGAGAACATTCCCGTATCTGACAAGGAGTTGTCAGCTATTATAAGTGCGGCGACGACCAAGACACTACGTAAATGGCAATCTATACTCCACGATGGTGAGGTTTGGAGAAAGATGGTATTTATCTCCGAAGGTTGCTGCCGCTTGTTTCGGTACGATGGGAAAGGCGCAGACCATACTGTACGCTTCGGGATCGAAAACTGGTGGATGACCGATCTAGAAAGCTTTAATGCAGATCGGCCGTCACAGTATAATATAGAAGCCTTGGCGGCTACCAAGATCATCGCATGGAGTAAAAAAGACTGGATGCAGTTACAAGAAGAAATACCTGCCTTCAAGAGATTTTACGAGCAATTGGTGTTACGTGCTTTTGAGGCAACACAAGAGCGGGTATACACACTTATCAGCCAAACGCCGGAAGAAAAATACCTCGACTTTCAAAAAAAATACCCTTTGGTTTTCGATAAAGTTCCCTTGCATATGGTGGCATCTTACCTCGGAATCTCCCGAGAAACACTTAGCCGCGTGCGCAAGGAACTTGTCAAGCCGAGCAAGAAAGGCTAGGAAAGATCCCCTAGCCTTTTATATTTCACCTTTTAAATCTCCGGATGCCAACTGCGCACAGGACTCACACTTTCCAATGCCGCTGCGACTTGTAAGATGGTGTACTCATCTAACCATTTCCCTACAATCTGCACGTTGATTGGCAAGCCCTCTGCACTGGTACCAAAGCGCATCGCAATGCCAGGCAGTCCCGTAACGTTGAGCGGTACAGTAGCTCCTTGCAGATAAGTAGCATCTACCGTCTGCCCATCGATCACAAAGGTTTCCACTCCGTGTTTATGTGCGGGAATAGGTAATACCGGTGTTATCAGCGCATCATATTGTTGAAAATAAGCTGCAAAGCCATCTTTGAGGCGCTCAGCAGCTTGTTCAGCATCGATATATGCTTGGTAAGAAGTCTCCGGTATCGAAAGCATGGTGTGCGCCATCTTGTAGATCTCGTTTTCCGGCCTGCCCTTCACAGCCTCTCGAAACGCAGGCTTCATCTCCATAATATGTAGCTTGTTAAATACCTCCAGTGCAAAATCTTGTTCCAAGGCGGGGATGTGGACGGCTTCCACGCTTGCCCCTAGAGCTGCTAAGGCATTGGCAGCGTCTTCAACCGTCTGTGCCACTTGCGCATCGACAGGCCCAAAACCCGGTGCTACCAACCAACCTATTTTCAACGTTTTAATATCTTTTGGCTGCTTAGTTTGTACATCTCCCAGCGCACTGCTAAATCCGTCTTTTCCATCGGCACCTGCCAAGATACCAAAAGACAGTTCCAGATCTTGAATGCTACGCGCCATAGGCCCTACGTGCCAGAAACGGCGTGGTGCACGAGGCCAGATACCGGTCATCGGCACTCTTCCGTGGGTAGCTTTCAGCGATACGATGCCGGTCTGTGCGGCAGGGCCTCGCACGGAAATAGCCAAGTCTGTGCCCAAGCCTATCGGCGATAGTCCGGCAGCTATGGCAGCCGACTCACCACCGCTGGATCCACCCGGCGTCCGGGTAAGATCCCAAGGGTTTTTGGAGCGACCGGTAAGCAGGTTCTCACTTTCAATCCAATAGGAAAATTCCGGAAGATTGGTCTTACCTAATAAAATAGCGCCGGCTTGTTTCATACGGGCAACAGCGGTGGCATCTGCATTCGGTATCCTCCCTTTGAATATGGGCGAGCCTCTTTGTGTAAGCACGTCTGCCGTGTCTATAGAGTCTTTGACGGTGAACGGGACACCGTGCAAAGGGCCGACCATTTCACCATTGGCAAGGGCAGCATCTGCTTTTTTAGCTGCGTCCAATGCTTTTTCTCCTACGATGGTAACCATTGCATTGATCTGCGGATTGACTGTGGCGATACGATCCAGATGTGCCTGAACCGCCTCTGTGGAGGAGATTTCTTTGTCGCGGATCAGCTTTGCCAATGTGATGGCCTCCTCGTAGTGGAGCCCGCCTGCTGTAGTGTGATTTGTCTTCATCTCTTTACATTTTTAAATAATTAAACATCTCTGATGAAGCAAAATTGCGACGAAAAGTGATCTAAAACGAAGTCAAATGACATAATTTGACAGCGGCATTTGACATAAATGTATGGCAAAAAGCCTTATCTCGGATCGATAGAAGTAGAGACCAATTTTTGTAATAGGATATCGCCATGTAAATATTATAGTGTTGTAGCCCAGGTTCGTTCAATTTTTTTGAAAGGCTCTTCTCCCAGTTTCTGCGATTAAACTTCGAAAATCTATTACTTTATTTTTAAATTCGCGTATGAAACCGAGATAAAAATAATATTGGCACACAGGGCAATGATTATTTCCATCGAGCGTTCATCGGCCATAACGAAAAAATAAACAGATGAAATTTCAGACTTTTGCCCAATTTATATTTGGCCCGATTTTGTTGGGAATGTTTTTGGTTATCAACATTCCGCAGACCAATGCACAAACCTTTGAATCATTGCCGGTTTTACATGGCGATACTGTTGTTTTCCCTATCAAACTGGTTAATGCCTACCCGTTCATATCGGGTACGGTAAATGGCGTAACGGGCAAATTTATGTTTGATACCGGCAGCAGTAACTCTATTGCACTGAATGACAATGTATTGTCTTTCCCGGAAAAAAAAGTAACAGGTAGTGGCGTAGTTGGCAGTGGACAGACGTATAAAGCAAGTACAATTGATACGGTCAAGAAAATCACCTTCAATAATGGCCTCGTATACAAAAACCTTGAAAAAATTCACAGTGCCAATTACAATTTCGTGGAGAATATAACTCCGGATTTCATAGGATATATTGGCTATAAATTCTTTGAGGGATATACGTTCAAATTAGACTATATCCATAAAAAGGTAACGTTTTACAAAAATACCCCCCAACGTGAGCTAAACAAAGATTTTCTGACCAATGAAAAAGTGTTGTCCATTATTGATTTCGATACCCGAAGATTACCCAATCATCCCTTGATCAAGTTTAAGATCGGAAATACCGAAATTTTGGGCGCATTTGACACTGGTCAGAACGGACTGCTGCAAGTCTCAGATAATACTCAAAAAGTTTTATCGTCAGAGAGGCTTATCACGCAGTCAGGGGTTGATGGTGCTGGGGATACCATATTGACCGTTAAGAACGTACTTATCGGAGAGCAGTTGAAAATTGATTTAAAAGGGATAGAGCAGGAAGAGGCCGAAAATATAAAAGTCATCAGAAAAGAACTGGAAATACCGGAGCCTGATTTAATGACATTCGGTTACCGATTTTTATCATTGTACAAAACCGTTTGGGACTTTGATGCTAAAAAAATATATATATTGGAATACTAGTGAAAGAATGGCTCCGTCCCACAGACACGTACATACAAAAGAGCACCCGTCAAGTATTCCTTTTTCCAATCCACCCTAAATGAGTGTGTCTGAAATTGTCATTCAGCTTAAGACCATATCCAAACATTCTATCCATTGATGAATGGCCGAATAGAATTAAACCTGCTAAAATGAGTATCTCGTTCGTGAGGCTAAATCCCAGAATAAAAATAGCTATTCCCACCAGTTTATGATGGAAAAAATTATAGAACCGGGCACCGACCTTAGTATTGATCAAGTAACCTATCATGGATAGATCTGGCAATAACAAATAGGCAGGAAAAACCCACCAGGCATAATGCAATTGGTTAAATAAGATTATCGAAAGCAAAAACTGCCCCACTTCTTCAAGTTTTAAAAGATTTTTCATTTCATTTATCATAACGGTCATTTTTTTGTTGTCAGATTGAATTTTATCAACTGTTTTACCGGTAAAAATCCGCCGGGATAATTGATCTGTGCATATCTGGTATTAGAAAGTGTTTTTAAACATTACCCGCAAGCAAACAAACTGCGAGTAATGTTGAAACAAGGTATCCTACCGTCTTTATCTTGGATAATTTCTGTTTAATGTTAACAGGTAGACCCTCCATTTACCAATAGATGTTGTCCGTTGACAAATGAGGATAAATCGCTGGCAAAAAACTCTGCGATATTAGCAACGTCCTCTACTTCCGCCATACGTTTCATGGGACACAGATCGATGATCTGCGCTCTCAGTTCAGGGTAAGCGTCGGGATCGGTGAAGATACCAGAGTGGTCCACTGCATAGGGGATAATCGAATTTACGGTTATACCTTTATGCCCGATTTCTTTTGACAAGACGTCCACCAAATAGCGTGGCGTTGTTTTGCTACCGCCATACAAAGCCATTCCCGGGATCGGGAACGAAGTTGTTGAGGATGCAATGTAAATAATCCTTCCGTTGTCCGAAACATGGCGTGCCGCTTCCTGCATCGTGAAATAAGAACCTTTCGTATTGATGGAGAATAAACGGTCATATTGTTTTTCCGTGAAGTCTGTTACGGGTAAATTCACCAGTTCAATACCCGCATTGGCCACCACGATATCAATTTTTCCGAAAGCATTTTCGGCTTCATTGAACAGTTTTTCGATGTCTGCCACTTTGCTGACGTCTGCCTGCACAGCCATTACTTTGACACCCATTGCCTTAATGTTCGAAACGACCTCATCTGCTGAGGCCTTATCTCTGGAATAATTGATTACAATGTCAGCCCCCAGTGCGGCATAACGTTCTGCAATGGCTTTCCCCAAGCCTCTTGCCGAGCCCGTAATCAGGGCCACTTTGTTCTTAAGTGAGTTCATTTTTTTCATTTTAAACTGATTCCCCGTTTCATTGGCTAACGGTAACAGCCAACCCGGAACAATGTCAATAAAGGGCTTTAGTTTAGCAAACGGAGAACCAGTGGTTTTTAAATTGACTGATTAGAGGTTCATCCCTCCCGATATTTCAATGCGTTGGCCTGTAATCCACCGAGCTTCATCTGTGCATAAGAATGCAACAACACTACCGATATCATCGGGCTGGCCTACACGGCCCAGTGCCGTAACGGATTTTATAAAAGAGTTGACTTCCGGGACATCCCTTGTGGCGCCTCCTCCAAAATCCGTTGCAATAGCACCGGGCGCTACAGCGTTGACCCGAATACCTCTTGCCCCCAACTCTTTTGCCTGGTAAAGCGTAAGCGTTTCGATAGCTCCTTTCATAGAAGCATAGGCAGCAAAGCCCGGCATGCTAAATCTTGCCAAACCTGTCGAAATATTTACGATTGCACCGCCATCGTTCAGATAAGCCAAAGCCTTTTGCGTGAGGAAGAATACGCCTTTGTAATGCGTGTTGATCATGTCGTCCACCTGTGCTTCGGTGGTTTCTGCAAAGGCTGCGTGAACCCCAGTTCCTGCGTTGTTGATTAGGTAGTCGAAATTTGGACTGCCCGTGTACGTTTGCAGATGTTCTGTCACTTGCTGTAGGAAATGATCGAACGATTGAACATTTCTGGTGTCCAATTGGTACGCTTCGGCTTTTCGGCCTGATGCCCGGATTTCTGACACCACGTTTTCTGCATCCTGTTTATTGGAATGATAGGTCAGCACTACATCGATACCTTTTTTAGCAAGTGCTAATGACGCGTTCCTACCGAGTCCCCGGCTCCCGCCGGTTACTACTGCGATTTTGTTTTTTGTTTCCATTTTTTTTTATGTTTTGATATAGAACAAAAGTGGGAATAGATCGAATGCAGCTGTTTGCAAAGATTAAAGCATCTGTTGCAAATTTTAAAGAAGGGGAATAGAAACGGTTATTTTAACGGGTTGTTGTTCTCTTTTCTATAATGGGCAGGCGATAAGGATGTGTGTTTTTTGAAGTAATTGCTGAAATGGGCGATTTCGGCAAAGCCAAGTTTGTAGGTTATTTCCTTAATAGGTAAATTGGAGTTCTGTAGGATAGCTTTGGCGGTCGCAATGGTTTTATCAGTAATCCACGTAGTGATTGGTTTTCCTGTTTTTGATTTAATTACACTACTTAGATAGTTAGGGTGCAAATTTTGTGCATCAGCATAATCTTGAACCCTGAAAACAGTTTCAACCTTGCCCGAACTCAAATCACGGTAATGTTTCTCTAACAATTGCTTGAACGATTTTACAATCTGCGAGCTTCGGTTTCCCTCATAAATCGGATTGTAATCCAGCCAAAAATATTCCTTAATTTTATACAGTAAAACAGCAAGCAGGTGGCCAATGATATAGTATTTTTCCAAAGCATGGTTCATGTATTCCCGGTGAATTTGCAGGTAGATATGCTCTACCGATAGGTAAAATTCTTCCGTTACGATTTTAGGTTGAACAGTTTCGGTCAAAAGAAAAGGGAACTGTTCAAAAATGGATTTGCTGACGTATTCTTTCAGGAATGCTTCATCAAAAGTAATCAAATAAACCTCCTCAATTTTTGTCCATCCAAAAGTTCGGTAATTACTCGGATTGGTAAAATATATGGTTTGAGGGGTCGTCTGAAAAAAATGTTCATCGATCTTATAGTGACCATTTCCGTCTTTAACAAAAAGAAATGAAAAATAATCTGGCCGGAATGAGGGTGAATGATAGGGAAATTCGAAGTCGATATCTTTCAGATTGAGTATGGAGAAACCTACCAAGGGATGTATCAGATCAGTCGATAAGCCCAAATGTTTGTACAGGTCAAAAAGTGATTTTACTTCTGGATTGTCGACTTTTTTCATTTTTCACGGCTTTAGTACGAGACAAGGGCTCGCATCAATTCAACAATCGATATCTTATCTCCACAGGAGCTTAATAAAAAGCTGATATTATACACGTAAACAACTATTTTTACGATGAACACTTAAAAAGGAAATGGACATTCATTAGCAATAAAGATACAGATCTTCTTACATTAATTAAAGCCCATCTTATGTGGGGCTCGCTTAGAAAGCACTCCTCTCTTTTGCAGAACAATCACATTTGAAAACACCGAATCGCCCAGAAAATCAAAGGAGATATCTATTATTCATTTTTTATTTGTTTTTCAATAGCGGATTTATCGATCACTGAAAACACTTTTTTGATTTTCGAATTCTCGAAGTGATAAAAAACATTTTCACTGAAACGAACTTTCCGGCCGTTTATAGGCAGTCCTAGGAATTCATCTTTCGGTGTACAATCGTACGTCAATCTGCTTGCCACATAGGAAGATGAACTAACAAGGATATCGATAGTGTAATACAGGTCGGGAATGTCTTCAAAATCTTGCTCAAGCAACTTTTGATAATTTTGCAAACCTATTTTCTCGTCGTTGTAAAAGATTTCTTCGGCTACGAATCGGTGCAGATTGGTCAAATCTTTTCCATTAAGAAGTGCTATATAGTGGCAATAAATGTCAGAAAAGTCCGTCATTGTTATGATTTTAGTTCAGATTATGCAAATGGACTCACATAACTTACTCAACAACGTTTTAAGCAAACGGTTTCAAAGACAGAATAATAACAATCTTTTACCAACCTTTTCTTCCCTACCATCGCTGGCAGTAATTAACCGTTGTTATCTTGGTTTTCCCTCGATCGAATTGGATAGGAGCATATAAGGATACGAGTAAAAGTACCCTAGCAACTTCTAAAAAAGCGGATGCGCTGAACGAACGACCCTTCCTGTACATGGTCGACTTACGGGCTTTAGTCAACCGATAAAGTGACTTAGTTACTGCGGCCTTTGACTGGACCGACAACCAGGTAAAGAAACGATTTTGAATCGACCTCATACTATGTTGTAATATCCTGATCTTCAAAATCGGATAGGTATAAACTCTGGCAACGTATGTATCGGCCTTCAATACAGGTTTATATTTTGTACATTTACGGTGTACACAAAATTGCATTGCGTGAAAAAAGAACGGTTGTACCTAAAAATTGCAAACATTATCGAAGAACAAATCGCCAATGAAACGCTAAAATTTGGCGATAAATTACCATCTATCCGTACCGTTCAAAAAATTTATAACGTAAGCATGAACACGGCCAAACAAGCTTTCCTGAAACTAGAGAGTAAGTCACTGATCGAACCCCGTTTACGTGAAGGGTATTTTGTCAGCAATACATCGCCCCGAAGATTTCCACTGCCATCGGTGGGCAAGCTGCTATCCTCACCCGATGAAAAACCACCTGATGACCTGATCGATAAGGTGGTTTCTTCCATGACTAGCGAGGGAATTACTAGGTTTTCACTTGGCACACCTTCCGCTAGTATGCTTCCAACGGCCAAACTCAATAAAGGAATCTTCAAAAAGATTCGAGAGCTGAATAATAGTGGCACAAGCTATCATCCCGTACAGGGCAGCGCCTATCTGAGGAGGATGGTTTCTAAATGGAGTATGGTGTATGGAGGCGGGCTTACCGAAAATGATTTGATAACCACGTCGGGTACGATGAATGCACTGTTCCATTGTCTGCTCGCGGTGAGCAAGCCTGGAGACACAATGGCGGTAGAGACACCCGTTTTTTTTGGAACGATACAGATTGCCAAATCACTTGGGCTTCATGTTATCGAAATACCTTCACATCCGCTCACAGGGGTTGACCTTGCCGCGTTAAAGAAAGTACTCCATAAAATCACGGTCTGTTGCTTTACCACCAATTTCAGCAATCCACTTGGTAGCCTTATGCCTGATAACCATAAAAAAGAGCTGGTCAACATGCTGGCCGAATACGACATACCATTGATAGAAGACGACTTGTACGGTAACCTGTTCTTCGGAACGGAAAGACCAAAACCCTGCAAAATATTCGATAAGGCAGGTATAGTTATGTGGTGCAGTTCAGTTTCCAAGACATTGGCTCCCGGTTATAGGGTGGGTTGGGTAGCACCCGGCAGATTCAAGGATAAAATAATGCGGCATAAGCTACTACAGACCATTTCCGCACCAATACTCTATGAGGAGGTGATAGCAGACTTTATGGAGCATGGACGGTATGAACATCACCTACGCAATTTCAGGAACCGACTTTATGCCAACTGTTTGCATTTCCAAAGGGCTATCGAAGAATACTTTCCCGACAACACCAAAATATCGCAACCACAGGGCGGCTTTGTACTTTGGCTCGAATTGGATGAACGGATTGATACGGCAAAGCTTTATGATACCGCCATTCGGAAAAACATCAGTTTTGCACCCGGCAGAATGTTTACGCTTCAGGAAAGGTATCACAATTGTATGCGGTTGAGTTTTGCGTTGGAATGGAACGACAAGCTTGAAAATGATCTCAAACGGTTGGGGCGTATCGTCAAAAATTCGTTATGATCTGTGTCCTATAAAAAAGACAAATCTGTACCTGTATCCAAAAATACAAAGTCTGTAAGTTTGCATAAAAAAGTAAAGAAATGAATTTGACAATTTATCACGTAGACACCTTCACCAATGAAGTATTCAAAGGAAACCCCGCAGCAATCTGTCCCCTAGCAAAATGGTTGCCCGATGATATCTTGTTGAAAATCGCAGCCGAAAACAATCTTTCTGAAACAGGATTTTATGTCATCGGCGAAAACAATGTAGAAATCCGTTGGTTTACCCCTACTGTGGAAGTTGATCTTTGCGGGCACGCTACACTTGCTTCGGCGTTCGTCATGCATCACTACGAAAATTATGGAAAGGATAACATCAATTTTTATTCCCTACGAAGCGGTAATTTATCCGTGACCGTAAAGCAGAAAAAATTTGTGCTCAATTTCCCGACAGACCAATTTACGGAAATCGAATTGACCGATGAACTGATTGCGGCAACAGATAAAAAACCGATTGCGGCTTTCAAAGGCAAGACCGATTACATGCTGGTATTCGACAGGCAGGAAGACATCGCAACCATAAAGCCTAATCTGCCATTGATGGGAGGAATGGATGCCAGGGGATTTATCGTAACGGCAAAGGGCAATACCCACGATTTTGTTTCCCGTTTTTTTGGCCCGGCAGTCGGCGTGAATGAAGACCCTGTTTGCGGTTCGGCGCATACTACCCTTATACCTGGAGTTGCTACCTTTAAAGCGAGACAGATTTAGATAGTAATTTTAAATTTGTAGAAATGCATAGAAAATTTGATGATTCGTTTAAGACCATGGCGGTCGATTTGAGCGTTGTTAAGGGGTCTGTAGCCGATGTAGCTAAGGAATTAGACATAGACCCCAGTTTGCTCAGTAAGTGGCGTAGAAACCCACGTTATAATGGGAATAAAGTTTTACCTGACAATCCTAAAATTAGCCCAGAGGAACAGGAGTTGAGAATTTTGCGTAAAAAATTAAGAGAAACAGAATTAGAGCGTGATATATTAAAAAAGGCCATAGCCATCTTCTCCAGGGGAGACGGTCCATATACCGGTTCATAAAGGCGAACCGAGAGGTATATTCCGTAGAGAAGATGTGCGAAGTATTGAACGTTAGTAGCAGTTGTTTTTATCGTTGGCTGATTTCTCCGGAGTCCCCTAGTGAACAGCGAAGTAAAGCACTTCTGGATAAAATACAGCAGGTACACAGTGACAGTAAGTATATCTATGGTAGTCCAAGGATAACTGCAGAGCTGCATAAAAAAGGTGAAATGGTATCAAGAAGCTATGTTGCAAGGTTGATGAAGAAACATGGGATACGAAGTAAGGTCAAAAAAAATATAGGGTGACCACAGATTCGAGCCATAGCTATGGGATAGCTGAAAATCTCCTCCAAAGAGATTTTTCAGCGGATGCCCTGTCACAGAAATGGGTTGGCGACATTACCTATATCCATACTGACAAAGGGTGGCTTTATCTAACAACAGTCATTGATCTGGCGGACAGAAAAGTCATCGGATGGTCTTTGAGTACTGATATGACCGCTAAAAACACTTCTGTAGAAGCCATCAGGATGGCTATTAAAAACCGGCGTGTCAAAGATGGACTGATCTTCCATTCGGATAGAGGGATCCAATATGCCTGCGATGAATTCAGGGAGGTAATTGTAGAAAACAGGATACTTCAAAGCATGAGCAGAAAAGCGAATTGCTGGGACAATTCAGTTGCTGAGAGCTTTTTCAAGACATTAAAGGCTGAAATGGTCTATCATAGAAAATTCATGGATCAGCAGTCAGCTAAATTGGAGATCTTTGGATACATTGAAGGATTTTATAACACCAAAAGAACACATTCTGCTCTGGGTTATAAGACACCCAGACAGATCGAAGAAATGCTATTGGAAAAAGAAAAAATGGCAGCATAAAAAAGTCTCCTATTTTTAGTTGCAATTCCAACCCTATTGGGCAGACCGATTGAACAAAACGGAATTAAAGGCTTTACAGATTTCCAAACGGACCGGGGAACTTCATTGCCGTTTGTTGGGTAACAGGATGGAATTGGCGGGTAACGCCGTACTCTATATGAAAGGCGAAATCTACATTTGATTGTAGTATTTTTCGTAATTTAGCTACCTTATAACTGTTTTACATTTTAGATTACCTAAGAACAATTTGGATAGACTGCGAAGACATATTGAACAGATTTCGCCTTTAAGCGATGAGGAGTTTAATTACCTCAAGGAATTTTTTGCTCTGAAACGAGTAAGAAAGAACCAGTATCTGGTTCACGAAGGTGATGAGGTGCGGTATGAGTTTTTAGTCTTATCCGGGTTGTACAAGGTTTTCTTTTTGGATGAGCAAGGAAAGGAATACATTATCCAATTTGCTCAGGAAAACTGGTGGATGTCTGATTATCAGGCTTTTTTTAAACATAAGACAGGTACAATTTTCATAGAATGTATTGAAGCCGGAGAAGTTTTGTATTCTACCTATGCAACAAGGGAAAAACTAGCTTCGGAATTTCACAAAATGGAACATTTTTACCGTGTTAAACTGACCAATGGATATGTAGCATTACAGGAAAGAGTTAAACTTCTGTTGTCCAGTACTCCGATAGAACGATATGAGGCCTTTTCAAAAATGTATCCCGATTTATTGCAGCGCTTACCAAAGAAGCTGATTGCTGAATATCTTGGTGTCAGCCGGGAGACCCTAAGCAGGATGCACTCCAAATAGCTTTTACAGATTATTGAATATTAAAGTGTGATTTCCATCACACTTTTTTTGTGCGCTCGCTCCTTTGTAACAAGGGTATGGTGGTCCTACCTTTGACTTATCAAAAGCAACGAATAGTAATCACTTTTTAAATTTTAAAATCATGAGTAAAAGAATTTTAATCATCGTATCCAATGCAGATAGTATTGGTCCGAACAATAGAAGAACAGGTACATTTTTACCTGAAGTAGCACATCCTTACGCTGAATTTGATAAAGCGGGGTTTAAGATTGATTTTGCATCTTTGTCTGGTGACACCCCTTATCTTGATGCCCTTAATCTGGCAGATGACCCGGATAATTTAACGTTTTTGACAGGAGATGGTTGGGAGGAAATGCAGAAAGCAACAAAACTCAGCGATGTAGATACAAGCGTATATGATGCTCTTTTCATCCCCGGTGGATTAGCTCCTATGGTAGATATGCCTGAAAACCCATTATTGAAAAAGGTAATTGCAGAAGCATACGATCGAGGAGCAGTAATAAGTGCTGTTTGTCATGGCCCTGTTTCGTTTTTAAATGTAAAATTATCAGACGGAACCTATTTGCTTAACGGTAAAAATATCACCTCATTCACAACTGAGGAAGAAGACCAATATGCAAGAGCTGATGTTCCTTTTGATTTACAAACCGCACTTACCGGGCAGGGAGCTATTTTCCACCCCGCAACAGCATGGTCTGCACACAGTATTCAGGATGGGAAAATTGTTACCGGCCAAAATCCTGCATCTGCAAAAGGTGTCGGAGAAAAAGTAGTAAGTATTCTTAGTAAATAGCAATTAATCATACCCGGCAATATTCTTAAAAACTGCAGAAACATTGCCGGGTTAAACAAAATAGAAGAAATCATGGAATCAAAAACCATAACAGCTTTTGCCAAATGGCAGGTCAGGGAAGGACAATTGAAAATGTGTTGTCTTTATTAAAAGAAGCTGTCGCAAAAAGTTCAGCAGAAGCGGGCAATCTTAAATATCAGATTTTTCTGGGGAATGAAAACCAGCATACACTAATGCTGTTTGAAGAATATGTCGATAAAGAGGCACTTGACTTTCATCGCAATGCATCCCACTTTCAGGAAGTCGTCGTACGAAAGATTGTTCCTTTACTTGAAAAACGGGAAGTAATACTTGCTTCATTGATAGAATTATAACGATTTAAAACTAAAATGACATGAGTAATATATTAATTATTGGAGCTAAAGGGAGAGTGGGCTCAAAACTAGTAGAAGTTTTGCAGGACTCAAAGCACATTGTATTTGCGGCTTCACGTCACGGTGATAGCAACCCAGTATGGACGAATGCAAACGTATCTCCGTTGGAATTTAACCTGGATTGGAGTGCGCAAGAGATGGCAGATGTGTTCCGAACCCATGAGATTGAGGTAATTTATTTTACCGCTGGTTCACGTGGTAGAAATTTGTTACAAACGGACTTGCATGGAGCTGTGAAGACGATGCAGGCTGCTGAATTGTCAGGAATAAAACGCTATATCATGTTAAGCTCTGTATTTGCGCTGCAACCCAGTAGATGGAACGAAAGTTTTTTAAAAGATTTAACTGATTATAACATTGCAAAACACTATGCAGATAACTGGTTAATTCGTAATACTAATTTGGATTTCACAATTTTACAACCCGGAAGCCTTGAAGAGACAGGAGGCTCAGGAAAGATAAAAGTGAATGTGGAATATCCCGGAGGTAATTCCATTGAGAATGTTGTGAAGACGCTAGCTGCAGTGCTAGATATTTCATCCACTTTTAGAAAAGTAATTACCATGCACGATGGAGAAACACCCATCGCAGAAGCTTTAATGTCTGTGTAGAAACACACATTCCTACTCATCATATTGTCTTAAAAAGTATTTTAACAAAAAATCTTTCCAGCTTTTGGAAAGATTTTTTGTTTATGGACAAAGCAGTGCTTTATACACTACTTGATTTTCATTCCATATTATGAAAATTGAATCCCGTGGGCTTATTTTATAAAAGTTGAAAACTCATCAATTGGCAATCTCACTTTTGCCGTATTGGCCAGATAATCATTTTCCGTATCGCGATACCCCAACGAAAGAATAACGGTGGTGTGCAAACCCTTCTCTGAAAGCCCTAATAAGCCGTCAAATCGCTCTGGATCGAATCCTTCCATAGGTGTTGTGTCTATCTTTAATTCCGCAGCAGCAATCAAAGCTGTTCCCAATCCAATGTACGCTTGTTTGTTAGACCACGTTGCATTTGCCTCGGTACTATTGGGACCGAAATAGCTAACCAATGCATTTTTTAAATCATCCATGGCTCCCTCAGGTAAATTTCGTTGTTTTTCGCCCATCTGTATGTATTTTTCAATATACGCCGTAGAGATATTATTGAATGCGGCAAATACCAATAAATGAGAAGAATTTGCAATCTGTCCATTGAAAGAACCTTCTCCCAACTTAGCTCTTAATTCAGGATCGGAAATCACAAAAACACGATAGGGCTGTATCCCGCATGAAGAGGCGGTAAGATTAATGGCTTCTACAATTTGATTGATTTTATCTTCACTGACTTTTTCTTCCGTATACTTTTTGGTGGCGTAGCGCCACTTTAAATGATTGATTAATTCCATTATTGTTATAATTTATTCTTTACGGCACAAAAATAAATGCATTTTGCTTAAATTTGTCACTAAGTAACAAAAAGTAATAGTGACATTTGGGTAACTAAAGGACAAGTATGAAACAAGGGAATATAGTATCAAAAGAATGTAGTCAAACCATATTGGCTATTAACGACACAATGGAAATATTAAGTGGAAAATGGAAAGTATCCATTATCGCTTGCTTATGCTTTCATCCTATGCGTTATTCCGAACTATTGAAGGAGGTACTAGGAATATCAGGAAAGATGTTGAGCAGAGAACTGAAAGAGTTGGAAGTGAATGGATTGATTGAACGAAATGTATTGGCCACATCGCCTGTTGCTGTAGAATATAAGATAACCGAATACGGCACCTCTTTAAAAAATTTAACGCAAACCATTGCGGATTGGGGATTAAATCATCGGGAACGCATTATAAGAGGAATGGAAAAAGAGAAGGGCTAGCTAAACTCAGTCCTGAATTTTAAAGATGTTTAGTTATTATTCTGTTCGATAAGCCTACAAAGGATATTGCTCAGCGAATCGAAAGTATCTGTTCTATTTTCATCAACTGCCATAAACCATAACTCATTCAAACCGCGTAACAGGTATTCTTTTATAAAAATTCTGAATCTATCACAGTGTAATTACCAGAAGGTGCAAAAACATAAAAAGATCTCAGCCGAATCGCGATGAGATCTCTAAAATTCCATGTATCATTAATTACCTGTGTAAAGCATCTTTCAATGCAACTGCGGCTTGTTTTACAGAAATCTGAACTGCTGGTATATGGCTCAATGGATTGAGCATCCCGTAGTCGTGGATAAATCCTTTGTACTCTGTAACGGTTACCGGTACACCCGCTTCATCTAATTTCCTAGCATAAGCCAGACCTTCATCATATAAAATGTCGTTTTCGGCTAATTGTACCAATGCAGAGGGCAGACCTTTTAATTCTTCCAACGAAGCTCTGGCAGGGGAAGCATATTTGCCCTTGCGTTCTGCAAGATTCGGTGCATAATTATCCCACATCCATTTCATCAAAGGTGTTGTTAAGAACCGCTCTTGGGCATATTTTGTATAGGATTCCCTTGTGAAATCCGCATCTGTCACCGGCCATAATAATAACTGGAAACTGATTTTCGGCCCTTTTCTATCTTTTGCCATCAATGAAACAACAGCGGCCATATTACCTCCTACGCTATTCCCGGCAACGGCCAATCTTGAACTGTCCACTCCTAGTTCACGGCCGTGAAGCGAAACCCATTTTGTAGCGGCATAGGCTTCATTAATTGCCACCGGAAATCGGGCTTCGGGTGACGGTGTGTAATCCGGGAATACAGCAACTGCTCCGCTATTAACTACGAGGTCACGTACGAGTCTTTTGTGGGTTGGATAGTCACCTAATACCCATCCACCTCCGTGGAAGAACATAAATACAGGAACATCTTTTTTTGCCTCTTTGGCTTTTACAACATGGATTTTTACCGTAATCCCGTCCTGGGTGATTGTTCTTTCTGATTCTTCAATATCGGAGTAATCATAATTTACCGAGTTCTGAGCTCCCACCAACACTAAACGTGCATCTTTTGGAGACATAGTTTCAAGGGGGTCACCACCACCGCTGTTCAGTACCTTAAGAAATGCTTTGGTTTCTTTGGAAATACTCGGATCCTGATTTGCAGGAGGTTGTGCCGATGTTGCAAATAAGAACTTTTTCATCTTTATAAATATTTAGTTGTCAATGAATAATTTATAAAGCAAATTTACTGTGTGCCCCTTTTCCCTGCGAGGAGCTAACGCACAAAAAAAGTGTGATTTCCATCACACTTTAATATTTAATAATCTGTCAAAGCTATTTCAGGACAAGACAGTATTTTACAAGGGGAGGAATTTTAAATAAACCCGCACGGAACAGATGGGCAAGGATCTCGAACCCTGTTTTTGCATCTGTGATGGATTTATGTAGCAGACCAGGCAAAAGGCCTGAGAATCGTTGCTTCCCCACATTGCGCATTTTGTATTACCATCATAGCATACCCAGAAAAGTTATACAGAATGCGCAATGGAACAGATGGGATAGGCTCCTAAGTAACGGATTAAAAAACAGACAGTTGTACAGACAAACCAAAGAATATTGCTATACTTGTTTCCTAAAAGGTTATGCGCATATTTACGAGTTGGGCGCAAGTTGACCTAATAGAATGTTTGTCAGAAAAAGGACTATTTTTGATACATTAATAACAAATTGTTAAATAAACCTCTAAAAATTTGATATTATGAAACTTCAGAGAATCTACACTTCATTACTCACTACAGACCTTGCAATGGCCGAAGATTGGTATACTAAGCTACTTGGCCGTGGGCCGGATAACCGTCCGATGGACACGTTAGTTCAATGGGAGCTATTTGACCAAAGTGGATTGGCTCTTTCCACCGACAAAGAGATTGCAGGCAAAGGCGTGATGTTCCTTTACGTTGAAGATGTCGTTGCCGAACGCAATAGACTACAGGGCCTTGGCATCGTAATCGGGGACGACATTCAGGGTGATTATTCGACACTGGCACAAGTTCGTGACCCTGACGGCAACCTGCTCACTTTGGCGACACCACCCTCGCCTTCCTTTCCACCAGCCTGACGTTTCAAACAAAATAAATCTAAAAACAATAGCAGATTTAAAAACAGAAACGAATAAAAAAACCTGAGCCCAACATTGTATAAGCGTAATGCATGCTGTACGCTAAAATTGAGCACTTTTGCTCCTAAGAAACTTTGCGGTAGGCGTAAAGTGAATAGCTCCGAAGTCCCGCACTACGCTTATACTTGACCGTTAGCTGTAACCACTTACCGACTAACATAACGACAAATTGAGAAAAAATATGGAGAATTCAACATCGATAACAGACGCAATTTGGACACAATTTGGAGCAAGCCTCGATATGCTCGAAAATGCAATCAATATGTGTCCTGACGAACATTGGGAAACAGAATTAGACTTTTGGTATCTATCTTTCCATTGCATTTTTTGGACAGACTATTACTTATCGACAGAACCTCATAAATTTGAGCCACCGAAACCTTTTACTTTTTCAGAATTTGACCCTACAGGTAAAAAACCGGAAAGAACTTACACAAAGCCAGAGGTTCTTATCTACTTGGAACATTGCCGGCTGAAAGCAAATCGGCTTATTAGCGAACTAACACCAAACAGAATGAACGACCGTTGGATTAACGAACGCAAAAACTATTCTTTACTTGAAATTTTGTTGTATAATATGAGACATATTCAACATCATTCCGCACAGTTTAACTTGTTCCTTAGACAGACTATTGACAATGCACCGAATTGGGTAGGTCAAGCAAAGAAACTTGCCGAAAAATAGACGGTCAAAAATTAAACGGACGAAATGTGGCTACAACTAAAGGTTTTGCAATAGTGGGGCGAAACTGCAAAGTTCAACAGTTGTATTTCTATTGAACTTTCGTGCAAAATTGAAGATTTGTGCTTCGATTCCCCCGCCCTCGCAAAGCCCCGAACCGTTACAGGCAATGTTTGGCGACCGCACAACCCGACACTTGTAAAGCCCACGATGAACTGTCCACTAACGGGTATTTATAAGACTTTGTGCAAGACGTCAACAGCAGCTCTTGGCTAACTGGCCCATAACGATTGAGGTACGGCTAGAACTATTTTTTGGGCAGTTTCCATTTTCCAACCAATGCAGCATCAGGCCCACCTTCGATATTGTTAGACCACCATCCGCGAACATTATTGACAATATGAAATACTTCTTCCGGAGTTTGATCTATATATATGGTGGTTGTGAAATTTTAGCTTACGTAATTTTACTTTTTTTAGCGTTATCAAAATTATTTCATAAAGAAACAGACCAATTGTCACCTGTAAGGAGAATGTTTAGAAGGTCGATTTGGACAGATGAATTTTAGTCCTTCTGCATCATTCAATTCAGCAAAACAGGGATTGGGCTTAAAGTGCACAGCAATCAGTTAACTCCTTTGGGCAGTATCCTATAGGTCAAACTTGCACGTCCATCTTTAAGTTGTTCAACCTTCAGTAGTTTCAGCTCGTTAAGGTGTTCCATCTTTGCAAAAAGCGCTTTCCCTTCGCCTGCAATGAGCGGATACACCAATAGGCGGATCTCATCCACCAGTCCCGCTTCAATTAAGTTTGCTACCGTCTGGGCACCCCCAATAAGATAAATATCCTTGCCGGGCTGATGCTTCAGGGCAGCAACTTCATCCAAGCTACGTATAAAGTTCGTATTAGGCCATAGAGCGGAATCAAGCGTAGTCGACAGCACATAATGCGGTGTCTTTGCGGCAAAGCGGGCCCATTCAATTTCACCGGGCGTCGGCACCCTGCCGGTCATGGAGAGGCGGTTACCCGGTTCATTTTGTTGTATGGCGGTCCAATACTCCTCGTAGCCGCTTTCGTTGTACATTGTTCCGCCAAGCAGGCAGGCATCTATCTGCGGTGTCAGGCCGTAGTCTTCAGACCAGGCTGCTATCCAATCCGGGTCACCGTTGGGTCCCGCGATCTTATTATCAAGAGACATTTTCATTGCAGCGATCAATTTTCTCATGTCAGTTTATTTTTGTTTGATTGCCCCGGTCAGTATTTGCCAATTCATTATTGTGTGGCCAGGGCAATCCCTTTCCGGTTTCACAAAGCAATCTCAGGCTTCTGAGAAACATGGCCCAGTCGTATGTGCAAACAGCAAACCCTTCTGAATACGCCTTCCAGCCATTATGCTGAAAAGATAACACGCATCCATTATCACCCGGTTCGATCTCAAAAGAAATGGTAGTGCCTATCCAGGATGCATAACCCTCCAGACAAAGCCATGTAACCCGCTTCAAAGGCGTCAGCTCCGTAATTTTCATTTCTTTGAAGTATTTATTGTCAAAAGCAAAACGGGCAATAGTGTTCAATTCCGGCTTTGCAGTTGTGTTTTCAGTCCACCATCCCGACAATCCCTTTTCAGTAGTGATTGCATTGTATATTTTTTCGGCGGAAGCTTCAATTTTTAATCTGTGACGAATATCTGGCATAGCTGTAAATTTTATAAAGCAAATATCAGGTCTAAATATTACTTTTATGGGGTGCTAAATAGACTTTTAAAGGGGCTGATTTGGACAAACATAAATTCTATATCTGTGAAAAAAACGATGAAACATATTACCATTCTGGTTCCTGATGGAGAAGTTAATCTCAGCACCATAGTAGGTGCTTATCAAATATTTACCCGGGCCAACGCTTATTGGAAGGAAAATGACGGAAGGGACTTATTTAAAATTCAACTGGTGGGTGTTTCCCCCAAAGTGGATCTGTATGGTCGCCTGTTCGCTGTGCAACCACATACCCATATTGCTGCTATTGATCAGACGAACCTCATCGTTATTCCGGCCTTGATCCATAATTTTCAAAAGGCGATCAAACAAAATAAACTGATGATGGACTGGGCGAAAAAGCAATATAAAAATGGAGCTGAAATAGCTACTATGTGCACTGGTGCATTTTTATTGGCCTCCTCCGGCTTGCTGAACGGAAGAGCCTGCTCTACACATTGGTCTGATGCGGATACTTTCAGAACAATGTTTCCGGAAGTAAACCTGCAAACGGACAAATTGATTACAGATGAAAATGGCATTTATACAAATGGTGGCGCCTATTCTTTTCTCAATCTCCTCATTTACCTTATTGAGAAATATTTTGATAGGCAAACGGCCATTTTTTGTTCCAAAGAATTTCAGATAGAAATGGACAGACAAAGCCAGTCGCCGTTTATCATATTCAAGGGACAGAAGCTGCACGGCGATGAAATGGTGAAAGAGGCACAGGCTTATATTGAAAGCAACCTTGATGAAAAACTTTCGATTGAAGATCTGTGTTCAAAATTTGCCACAGGCAGGAGAAATTTCGACAGGAGATTTATCAAGGCTACAGGAAATACACCGCTTGAATATGCTCAGCGGGTAAAGATTGAAATGGCAAAAAAATCATTTGAAACCAGCCGCAAAACGGTTAATGAAGTAATGTACGAAGCGGGTTATTCAGACGTAAAGGCATTTCGGAAAGTTTTTAGGAAAATAACGGGAATATCGCCTTTGGAATATAAAGGTAGATATAACAGGGAAGGAATGAATTAAACACGGCCGACAAAAGTCACATGCCACTAACAAGGTGTTGCCATAAACAGGATTGACGGAAGTAATTCAACTCATCGGAGCACCCGGGCGGCATTCTCCCTCTTACGCCTTCAGGCCTAATCGCGCCAGGCCGGTGTCCGGTCGCATGCCTGGTGAGTTTCCCCCTGGCGCAGACTCTTTTGTGATTGCCCGCCCATTATAGGTATCTCCCTTTGCCGTCCGGCTGTGCAAACACACTATCCAATCGCTGCCGGACCGCATGGCGCGGAAGCCGAATGCGGAAAGCTCTCCTCGCAGGCTTGCGGTACCTTTCCGCACCCAGCTTTCCTTACCCGGCCTTAGCAGGGCCGCTTACCGCACAGGGCTTCAGATGGCATATCTGTCCCACCCGTAAATAATATGACTGAGCGAAGAAGGATCCGGCAACATGGTATGTCTCCTGGTCCCACTGTGCCACTCCATGCGCCGGATTCAACAAAAAATCTGTAGAACCTCGCTAGAACTGTTTTTTCGGATTTTGGGGCTTTGGTTGTTTTTTACACAAAAGTGCATAAAAAAACCCTTCTAACGTTAATTAGAAAGGCTTTATGTGGTACCAACTGGATTCGAACCAGTGACACAAGGATTTTCAGTCCTTTGCTCTACCAACTGAGCTATGGTACCTCCTGCAAACGAGCTTGTTAAAAAGCTTTTTTGTTTGTTTTGGGAATGCAAATGTAGTGTCTTTTTTGAATACACCAAAGTTTTAATCAAAAAAATATCAATTTTTTTTGCTCTTTAAACGCATAAACCTGATTAACAGCTAGAAAATTTTTGTTCGAGATCTACCTTAAATAACTCTCCACTTTTTTACACCAAAAAACAATGCGCAATCTCCATACGTTTCAAGAATAGCATTTCTTGAGTTGGTTTGTATTCCCGGTAAAAACACGCCCAATTTAAATTGCTTCTAAATTTTTATTATTATGCAAGCATAATAAACACATTTAACTAAATTCGTAAAAAAAACCTTTTGTTCACTATGATTAGCCAGTTGATATTCGCGGTAATCTTTATACTAGCAATCGCTTTATTTACGTATAACATACGGAAAATTGTCAGAAACATAAAACTTGGACGCCCGTTAAAACGCAGTGACCGTCCTAAAGAGCGCCTTAAGACTATGTTGCGTGTTGCTTTTGGTCAAAGTAAAATGACTAAACGCCCTGTAGCATTTGTATTACACCTGTTTGTTTATCTAGGCTTTGTTATTATTAACATAGAAATGCTAGAGATCGTGATCGATGGTCTTGCCGGTACTCATCGTGTGTTTGCTGGATTGGGAATACTTTATAATTTCCTTATTGCCTGTTTCGAATGGTTAGCCTTAGGGGTACTTGTGGGCTGCGCCATTTTTCTCATCAGAAGAAATATTATTCATGTCAAACGTTTCTTTGGCGTGGAAATGACCAAATGGCCAAGAACAGATGCAAATTTGATTCTGATAGCTGAAATCCTGTTGATGATCGCCTTTTTATCCATGAATGCGGCCGACTTCAAAATGCAATCCCTAAATCAGGAAACAGTTATTGGTTCGTTTCCTATTAGCCAGTGGTTAGTAAACTTACTGCCTGCTGACTTAGATGCACTGCACATTATAGAAAGATGCTGTTGGTGGTTTCATATTGTAGGAGTGCTTGCTTTTTTAAACTATCTACCCTATTCAAAACATCTGCATATCATTTTTGCCTTTCCCAACACCTATTTTTCCAATCTCCATCCCAAAGGACAATTCAGTAATATGGAGTCCGTTCAACATGAAGTAAAAGCTATGTTAGACCCCTCCTACACACCGCCGAGCACTGATCAACCCGTACGATTCGGCGTAAAAGATATTCAAGATCTAACCTGGAAAAATCTACTCGATGCCTATACCTGTACGGAATGTGGTCGCTGCACATCAGTGTGTCCGGCAAATATTACAGGCAAATTACTATCGCCAAGAAAAATCATGATGGATACGCGAGATCGCACAGCAGAAATAGGTAAGAACATCGATCATAATGGCAATTTCAGTGATGATGGAAAAGCGCTACTCGACGACTACATCAGCAGAGAAGAAATATGGGCATGCACGACCTGCAATGCATGTGTAGAAGCCTGTCCGGTAAATATTAATCCACTTGAAATTATTGTAAATTTAAGACAATACGCAATTATGGAAGAATCACAAGCGCCCTCAAGCATCAACGCTATGTTCGGCAATATCGAAAATAACGGAGCACCGTGGAAGTATGCACAAGCTGATAGAGCGAACTGGAGGGAAGTCAATTAGTTCAATAGAACAAAATACGTTTACATTAATCTATGGAATTAGCAGGCTGACAGCTAATTTCCTAATAGCCATAAAGCAAAAATAGACTACAATATGAGCGACGAAAAGATAATACAAGTACCCACCATGGCTGAAATGCTTGCTAAGGGAGAAATTCCGGAAATACTGTTTTGGGTAGGGTGTGCTGGCAGTTTTGACGAACGTGCACAACGGATTACCCGGGATATCTGCAAAATTTTATCACACGTAGGATTAAAATTCGCTATTTTGGGCACAGAGGAAGGTTGTACGGGTGACCCAGCCAAACGGGCAGGAAATGAATTCCTGTTTCAGATGCAAGCTATGATGAATATAGAATTGCTCAATGGCTATGAGGTAAAAAAGATAGTAACCGCCTGCCCACATTGCTTCAATACGATCAAAAATGAGTATCCGCTTTTAGGTGGACAATACGAAGTTATCCACCATAGCCAACTACTTCAGCAACTAATTGATGAGGGAAAATTAAAAGCCAGTGGAGGAGAATCTTTTAAAGGAAAAAGAATTACTTATCACGACCCTTGCTACCTTGGTAGATCCAACAATGTATATGAAGCTCCTAGAAAAACTTTGGAAGCGCTCGATGCACAACTTGTGGAAATGAAGAGATGCCGGAGCAATGGTTTATGCTGCGGGGCAGGAGGAGCACAAATGTTTAAGGAGCCTGAACCGGGAAAAAAAGACATTAATATTGAACGGATTGACGAAGCACTGAAAACGGAACCAGAGGTGATTGCAGCTGCCTGTCCTTTTTGCATGACCATGTTACGGGATGGCGTAAAAAACTATAATAAAGAAGAAGAAGTTCAGGTATTGGACATTGCGGAAATCACTGCAAGAGCGAATGGACTATAGCAGATAACAAGCCATTATGCCCAGCAATCAACTATAGTTCTTATAGCTGACGCTGAGCATAAACGACTAAGTTATTTTAATATGATCACTTCTACCCTTCTATTTTGCTGGCGGCCTTCAGCAGTACTGTTCGTGGCAACCGGCTTGCTTTTTCCATAACCCTTGGTAGTAACACGATTTTCACTCAGACCTATACTAACAGCATAAGTTTTCACAGAAGAGGCTCTTTTTTCCGACAACCATTGATTATAATCTTCTTCACCAGTCGAATCGGTGTGTCCATTAATCTGGATATTGGCATTAGGATAGTTTTTATTGATGTAAGCAACCATATTTTTCATGGTAACTTTAGCCTTTTCAGATAGGTAAGAAGAGTTCGTGGCAAAAAGCACATCAGACTCGAAGGTGAGTACAACTCCTTGATCGGTCTGTGAAACAGTTCCTCCATCAATATGCTCATCAACGCCGGAAGTAACCACCTCGGCACCATCATTTACGATCATTTTTTTGCTTTTACAACTGAAAAACAATGCTGACGCCGCTAACATTAAAAAAAAAGTAAATCTGTTCAATTTCATTCTTAAGTTTTTTAATTAATCTATGCTATTCCAAGGGCCTCCCGCCCGGGTATCTTAGGAAGGATACGATATCGTATCGCTAATTTCGCTAAATCCTAATTTTGCGTAAATTAACTCAAAAGAAGAATGAAAAACAAATGGTCTTTTACATTTAAATGCTAATCCCATATATAGGTCATAACGGCACCACTTGCCAAACTTGTCTCTACATATTTATTGTGATACTCAATATTAAAAGATCTGTTTTTATCGTCATCATTTACTATAACCAAAACCTTTTTATTTTCAGGTGTGATAAAGGCCACATTAGCCAGCCCGTCGATAACATTAGATCCGATTCTTTTGGACCCATCTGGTACAAATTTCGATGCGTGCCCAACGATATAGTAAGCGACGTTACGCTGTATCTTTTCACCATCAATGCTTAATGCGCCTAAACAGCTGGTACATCCACCATCCGTATGGGGTTTATAATCAGATGTTGCTGCTAAATTCCATTCAAGTACATTTCTAGACCAATTTCTGGTAGCCCCTATTATTAAGTTAGACACATGCCATTGGAGTTCTTTCGAGAAATCACCAGGCCCTCCTACCCACTGTTCAGTAAAGTACAGCTGCTTCTCCGGATGTGCTTTGTGTACCTCTGATAGCGCCTCAATACGACCACCATATAAATGGAAAGCTGACCCATCTATATATTTCGCTGCTTCCTCGTCATTTAAAATGCTGATTGGATAATCTGGGCGATCGGCATTATGATCATAAAGAATGATTTTTGTTGTAATACCGGCCTCTTTAAAAGCTGGCCCTAAAGCGCTTTTAATAAAGTCGGCTTGCTCAACAGCTTCCATCAACATGCTAGGATTATTTCCTGGGTGCAAAGGCTCATTCTGGATGGTAACGGCGTCTATTGAGATACCCTCATCGGCCATCGCTTGCACATATTTCACAAAATAATCTGCGTACACCCCATAATATTCGGGTCTTAACTTTCCACCAATCGTATTGTTATTGGTTTTCATCCATGTGGGGGCACTCCAAGGAGATCCCAAAATTTTAATCTTCGGATTGATTTTTACAATCTCTTTTAGAACCGGGATAAGCGTCTCCCGCTCTTTTTCTATAGAAAAGTGTTTTAAGGTTGGGTCTTTCTGTCCTGCCGGTAAATCATTGTATGAAAAAGTAGATGCGCTGAGATCGGATGCACCGATACTTACACGCAGATAATTGATACCTATGCTATTTTCTTCCCTTCCAAATAACTCACGTAAAAGTACAGAACGCTGGTCTTCAGGCAATGCCTGAATTAAATCAGCACTTCCTCCCGTAAGTGTAAAACCGAAACCATCGATATCCTGATAAACTTTGTTATCGTCTATAGTAATCGTGGGTAAATCATTCGACTTTTCAACGAATGCTAACGCAGGCTGTCTAGCCAATAACGCTTTTTGATCACCAGTTGTTAAATACGGAACGACACCTTTACTATCTTCTTCCGGAGATTCTGATGAAGGGTTATTGCACGCAGCCATATTCAATAAGGCAAACAGCATCAATAAGAAAAAATTAAATCGCATTTGTTTGTAGGGTTAAAAGTAAACACAAGGCGGGAAACCTTTACTTCCCGCCAATAAAATGGTAAAGTTAGTATCCCGGGTTTTGATCCAGTTGTTGATTTCTATTGATTTCCTGCTGCGGAATAGGCAGCAACAACTTCTCTTCGGTCATATTATAATCTACCGCATTACCCGTACGTAAATCTATTTCCTGTAGATCGTTCATCACCTCTATAGCTAATCCCGCTCGTTTCAGGTCGTCCCAACGTTGCCCCTCCTGACATAGTTCTAAGCGCCGTTCCTCGAGAATAGCCAATTTTAGCGTTGTTTGATCACTCGCCGTCGACGCTGCTAATCCAACACGCTGACGCACCTGATTCAGCGCTTCCAGCGCTTCCGGAACTCTACCCAATTCATTGAGCGCTTCTGCTTTTAACAACATGATATCTGCTAACCTCAGCATATATTGCCTATTAGTGCTCGCCCAGCCGCTGGCACTCTTCCATTTATAAGCGAAGGGGACAGACGAACCCGAAGCATTTCCCCAGTATTCATCCAACCAGCCTACATTTTCAAAGAGTATACTGCTCGACTTTCTTGTTTCGTCCGACGCACGATCAAATGCGGCAACCAGATCGGTAGATGGCGTAATGAACTTGCGCCAGGTATCGCCACTTATGGATGGTGGAAGAAGCATCTGCGGCCCCCAATTCCCTTCGTTAGCGCCAACAAACTGTATTTCTAAAATAGACTCTGCATTGTTGTAATGCGCCCCATCGAACAGTTCAGCGAAATTAGCTAATAAGCGATAATTGGCAGGACTATTAATCACCGCATCACAATGTTCGAGTACTTTACCGTAGTCCCTATCTGCCTTTTGTGCATATACTTTTGCCAAGAGTGCGTTTGCGGCCCCTTTAGTAGCTCTAGCCTTGTTGACGCTGTTTTCTTCGGATAAGCGATCAGGCAAATACGAAACGGCCTGTTCAAGATCTGCTAGGATCTGTTGATATACCTCAGCTTCCGTATTCCTGGGAAGTTGTATGGCATCCGGTGCGGTAGACGCTGCTGGTTCCAGCACCAGGGGAACGCCCCCAAACATTTTCACCAGATTGTAATAATGATTAGCGCGCAAAAAGAGTGCTTCGCCCAAAATCTGCTCGCGTCTGCCTCCCTCGTCTAAGCTCGGATCATCGATAACAGGCACTTCTTGTAATATCGTATTGGCACGAAGAACACCTACGTAAAGCTGGCTCCAATTGTTGAATAGTCGGCCATTGGTAGGAACCAACTGTAACCTGTCTACCGCAAAGATCTCCGGATCATCTCCTCCTGCATAATAATTATCGGCCATAACATCACTAAAAATCACATTATCCCAAATATAATATTCTTGCTGTAGTGCATCGTACGCTCCTGTTAATGCAGCTTCTGCTTCTTGAAGGCTGGTATATGCATTTCCAGAGGTAGCTTCCGAAATGGGATTTAAATCGGTAAACTTATTACATGATGTTAACCCAGAAGTGATCCCCGTTACTGTCACGAATAGGGCAATATATTTAGCTTTCATAAATCAAATCCTTAAAATGAAACATTAAGTCCAAAAATGATGTTTCGGGTCTGTGGATAGGTACCATAATCGATACCTATAAAAGTGTTCTTACTTTGCGTAGCGTCGTTCACATTGGTAAATGCGTTTACCTCTGGATCAAAACCTTTATAATCGGTTATCGTGAAAAGGTTTTCTCCAGTGACATACAAACGTACATTACTTATCTTAATCTTATTTAAAAACTGTTCAGGCAAGTTATAACTCAGGGTAGCCGACTTTACGCGGAGGTAAGAACCGTTTTCTACAAAGCGCGTGGAATTTCTTGAATTCGCGATGTTATCGGCCACTGCCCGTGGAATCTGTGTTTCTTGCCCAATACTTGTCCACCTATCCAAAACAGCCGCCGTCTGATTCTTGGCATCGATCATACCCTCGGCCTCTACGCGAGTACCATTGTAAATATCATTCCCTTGGCTTCCCTGTAAAAAGATACTTAAGCCGATATTCTTATAGGAAAAAGTATTGGTCAAGCCATAAATGAAATTCGGGTTTGGGTTACCAATGATCCGGCGGTCGGACGCAGAAGGTGAACTGCTCGAAGTACCATCGTTTGTCAAATATAGGGCATCACCCGTTTGCGGATCAACACCGTTAAAAACATAACCATAAAACATGCCTATCGGTTGGCCGATCGTTGTATAGCTCACTTCGTCTCTGCCGGATATATTGGCTCCAAAAATATTGATTCCGCCCAATTCGGTTACCTTATTGCGATTAAAGGAAATATTAAAATCTGTTTCCCATTTAAAGTCGTTGACAAAGTTTCTGGAATTTACCTGAAACTCCAATCCTTTATTTTCTAATGCACCGGCATTCTGCAGTGCCACATCAAAGCCTGTGGAGCGCGGAACAGGAACATTTAACAATAAGTCATTTGTCTTTTTCAGATAGGCATCTACACTGAAATTAAGTCTTGCATTGAAAACACTTACATCAATACCGATATTCGTTTGCTGCGTTTCTTCCCATTTTAAATCATCATTCTGTAAAGTAGAAGGACGCGTTCCCGGTAAGATCTCTCCTCCGATAGGGTAATTAGCATCACTGGCCACCCTTCCCCAATAAGCGTATTCTCCTACGTTATCATTTCCTACAACTCCCCACCCGGCACGCAGTTTTAAGTCATCCAGCCAAGAAACATGCTGCAGAAAACGCTCCTGCGATAAGCGCCACCCGGCAGAAAATGAAGGAAAATAGCCCCACTTGTTGGAAGGTCCGAAGTTGGAACTGTTATCTGCCCTAAAATTCGCCGTTAATAAATACTTTCCTTCAAAATCATAATTTATCCTTCCGATAATGGATGCATTGGCCTTTTCCCTTTTCGCCACATTCGCAACCTGGATAATGGAGCCACCATTTGGTGTAACGATTGATGTGCCAGAGAAATTAGTGCGCTCGATCTCACTGTTTTCCCACTGTGTTTTTTGCGCCACCATTCCAACCAAAGCCCCAAAATTGTGTTTATCCACTTGTTTGTTATAAGAGAGGGTATTATCTGCAATCCAGTAACTCATCTGGTCTGTGTTATAGCGACCGATACCATTTCTAGCCCTTCCGTAACTGGTACGTATGGGGTCCAGAAAATAATCGTACACCCCGTTACCTGCATCGATACCGAAGTTGCTCCTGAATTTCAATCCGGGGAGGAAAGTAACTTCTGCATAAGCATTACCAATAACCCGTTGATTGCGGTATCCCCGATCTGAGCCATCTGTAAAGGCCAGTGGGTTCTCCCAATCTTGAAAAGGATTGCTTGTAAATGTACCGTTAGCATTATAGATGCCGATATTTTGTGGCGTTGATAGTATCCCCATAATTACTCCGCCTTGATTAACCGCTTGGTTATCCGCAACGTCTACATCATGGTATCGGGTATAGCCAACATTAGTCCCTAAAGTTAACCAGTTGTTCACCTCTTGCTCAAGATTTACTTTGAAATTGTAACGATCTGTCTCGGAACTGCGAACGGCTCCTTTCTGTTTCATCCATCCACCCGAAATATAATAAGTGGTTTTGTTGCTCTTTCCTGAGACAGCTAACTGATAGTTCTGTGACGCACCATTTTGAAATACCTCATCCTGCCAATTGGTATTGGCTGTGTATTGATCCCAGTCTGTATTTCTACCTAACTCGGTCATGAGTTGACGATACTGATCGGCATTCAGGACATCTAATCGACGCCAAACAGATGAAAAACCGCCATAAGCATTTAATTCAACCCTAGGCTTACCTTCCTTTCCTTTCTTGGTAGTAATCAACACCACACCATTGGCCCCCTGTGCACCATAGATGGCAGCAGAAGATGCATCTTTCAGGATTGACATACTCTCAATATCTGCCGGGTTGATGGAACGGGTATCGGCAATAGGCACGCCGTCCACCACGTACAATGGGTCACTGCTAGAGGTAATGGAACTCGTACCACGGATACGAATATTCAATCCAGCATTGGGCTTTCCTCCTGGTGAAGATACTTGTACTCCAGCGGCCTTCCCCTGTATAATACTACCGAATTGGGTATTCGGTCGTGACTCAAACGCTTCCTCGGTTACTAATCCCACCGCACCGGTGATATCCCCCCTTCGCTGCGTGCCATAACCAACTACGACCACCTCATCTAATTCCTGATCAAGTGATTCTAGCACTATTTCAAAATCGTTCCTCCCCGTGACCGCTTCCTCTCTACTTACGTAACCTACATAAGTAAAAACCAAAATCGCATCGGGAGCAACCTGCAAATTAAACTGCCCATCTCCATCCGTCGTAACACCTGTGCTTGAGCCTTTCACTCGGACGGATACGCCTGGCAGGACTTCCCCGGCATCATCTTTCACGATGCCTCTTATAGCTGACTGCTGGCTATAAGCAATAGCGGTAACGAAAACAAGGGAAATCAGTAGTAAATATTTCCTCCACATAGTTTAATAAAATTGGTTTAATGAATATAAATGTTGTTAGCCCGGTATTCCAACCAATAGCATACCGGCAGCAAATATAGAGAAGAAAGCTAGTTAAAAACAAACATTATTATACATAAAATACTGACAATTAGATGTTTATATACATATTGATACGCTTTAACACCGAAATAATGAAAGGTATTCTTTAGTTGTTTATCAGGTATTTATGTATTCAGAAGCAAAGTGTGTAAAACAGACACCATGATACGCTTCTTTACCATAGCATTTTTTACAAAACCCAGAAAAGAAAATTGCGATACCTCCAGGTCAAACGAGCAATTCGCTCCACCCCTGTGTTTCCGAAGCATTTCGAAAAGTCATTTTCTTTTGCTCCATCTGTTGTTTTATTTTTTTACTATAAGCCCAGCAAGTGCTTTGCCTAATACCTAAAACTTCGGCCAATTTGTGGGAGGATATTCTACCTTTGGTGGAATACAGGAGATAAATCAAATAAAAAGATTTATTAATGGGGATACGTACATGTTGCAAAACAGTGTGGGCAGTAGCAGATTCTTCATAACCACAATGGGCACAGCGCCTACTATGTGGTAAGTGTCCGATGTAGAACGCCGTAGCAGCACATTTTCTACAGCAGTATCCATTCTTCCATTTGAGACCTGCTAAAAATCGTAAGCAACTTTCCTGATCGGGATAAGCTTTACTGAATTCTTCAAAATCCAATCCCTTAGACAATGCTCTGGCACGTGTAACTTCTTCTACATTTACCTTCAACAATGCGTTGTCTTTATTTAACAACGCATTCATCCGAGTTATTTCATTCTTTTGTTCTTCAAGAAGCCTATTAGCTGCTGACAGCGCGAGGTTTTGCTCTGAAATAATATGCGATTTTTCCACCAACTCGCTGGTTCGCTCTTTCACTTTTTGTTCTAAATCCTTATTTATACTGTCTTTAAGTTCCTGATTGATCTGCATCTGTTTAATGGTCAATTGCTGCGCTTTATCTCTACTATTTTTCATGACGCGCACCCGGTCTCCCACAGCTAAAGAAAGGAAAGTCATTTCGAGTATAAAACAAAAACTCATGCAGTAATAAGAAACGATCCCAAAATTCAGCCAGGTGAACCCTAACATAATCATCAATTTTATGCTATAGCCAATGAATAAAAATCCATAACCAATGACAAAATAACGTGCAGGTCTATACCCTCTCCACCAGATATAAATTCCCGAGCCAAACGCCATTAACAACGGGATTGCCTCCATGAATTTATAATTCAATAAACTTCTATGCCATAACAATGCGTACAGCAAGTATAAGATACGGAGTCCAATAATTACTGAAATAATGGTGTTTAACTTTGGTGCTTTACGTTGCAATAACAGTAGACGCTGCGTAAAGAGTAACGCCGACACACTCATTAAACAAAGTACCACGCCAAAAGCATATTGATTCCATGCTGACCAGTTAGGCCATAAATAGTGATAGGCGATGCCATCGGTGCACATTTCAAAAAGTGCAACACATAACATATAACAGACATAGTAAAGATATGCCCGCTGCTTCACCGCGAAGAACATGATCAGGTTATAGAATGAAAACACCAGAATCATTCCATAAAATATACCAAAACTGAAATACTCCCCCAGCGCATACTCAACAAAAAAATCTATTGAACGTACTACGATAATGGCGTCAACCAGCTGTCGGGATTGAATTCTGAAGTAATAATCCTGTTGTCCTTTTAAGTCCTGATAAAGTGGTATTACAAAGTTTTTATGTAAAAACGGCCTTTTGGAAAAAGCATAATTATCGCCTAAGACCAATGTATCAAAACCTCCGGCATTATTGGGTAAATAAGCTTCGATCTCGTCTATTGTCTGATCAAAAAACTCTAAAACAAATAATTTTTCTGGGCTAATATGGTGGTCGATCGTTATTTTGTACCAATAGTATGCGTGAATATCCTCGTTCTGTGGAGTGCTCCTATCATTTAGCTGAAAACGCGCAGCCATTTCAGGCTGTAAAACATCCTTAAAACTAAGCATTCCTCGTTCATCTTTAAGAGATCGAAGTTCTCCAAAGGTAAACATATGTTGCTCGACGCTATCTGTTAAAACAACTGGCTGCTGCCCTCGTACCTTCCATACGGAACACAGTAGCATTGTTACTATTAAAATGACGCTTGTGTAAGCATTACATTTAGGCATCCACAAAGATACTATTTCGGTAATCAAATGTTTTGTAGTCAAACCTATTCTTCCTTTTGCTGTTCTTTATAATAGGATGAAATAGCTTGGATATATCAAAAATTGATTGTTATGAACAATGATAAACCTAATAATAGAAAAAATCAGGATATCCCAAATGATCAGGCCGATAGGGGGTACATCCATAACCTTAAGTATAACAAAAACACCGACAGTTTTGAGTACGATATTGAAAACGATCCCAAAACATACCCCAATGAAGAAGCTGAATATCAACATGACGACCCATATGACACCGTTGCTCCCCAGGGAAAGGATGATAATTCCGACTGGGATGAAGCAAATCTCTATGTAGGGGATGAATACGATAAAAACAAGTCGTTGGAAACCGACATAGATAGTTTAGGAATGCATATCGACAAAGGTAGAATAACAAAACTAAAAAAGGCAGATAAAGAGATTTCCAAAACACCGGAAGATCTCAGAGACGATCTAGATGAAGAGGGATACCCAAAAAGAGAGCCTTAGTTTAGTTAATTGCAACGTCAACGTTGAAGTACTTGCGAATATATATTAGTCGAATCCCAGATTAAAATCTTGTCGTAGCTTTTCAACGAGCGGATTTTTGGCGAGCATTGCTTGGTATTTTTCCTGATTGGTATAAGGTTTGCGAACCACATTCGACTCCACCTGTACGGGAATCAGGTCAATAGCAAAATTCTTAAGTTTCACCCTAAGGTCATTTAAAATCTCTATTTTTGATATCGTCAGCAAATTTTCTTGTATCGCATTTTCAACAATAACTTCTATTTTATGATCATCCCGTAATTTGGGAGCATTTGCAGTCATCAACGTAAATAAAGTGATCTTATTTGTTGCCTTGGCTTGATCTGCATAAGCATGCCAAACCTTCATAAAATTCTCATAGTCAAAACTTTGTCTTTCGGCCCCCATTATATATTCGGGTTCCGCATTAGGATCATCCTCTTTTTTATCCTTAAACACATCGTTTAGGTTAGGAATTGAAGAAGAAAGTTTAATATCCTTAAAACTAGGTATTTTCACTTTGGTAGGTTGGGGTGTCTCTCGTTCGTTTTCCACTTTTTCAACGTCCCCTGGATATTCTTTTTGCGGGCTAGGATTTAGTGGTTCTTGCTTAGAAACTGAAGGCGTTTCGGTTACTGCCGCATCAGGCTTTTTTTTTTCCGGTTCCTGCCGGTTTAAATTATCATTCGTAGCACTACTAAACTGAACAGCTGTCTTGATATGACACATCTTTAAGAGGGCAAGCTCCACCTGCAAACGTTGGTTTTTACTCGTGCGATAGTTAATTTCGCATTGATTGGCGATATTCAATGCAGATAATAACAGCCCAACTGTGGTCTGTTGTGATTGTTCCAAATAACGTGCCCTAATATTTTCACTTACTTCCAACAACTTCAACGTACTGGCATCTTTACCCACCAATAGATTTCTAAAATGTGATGCCAAACCATTAATGAAATGATTACCGTCAAAACCATTTAATAAGATTTCATCAAAAATTACCAGTGCGCTGGCGGCATTTTCTTCAAGGATGGCGTCTGTAAGTTTAAAATAGTAATCGTAATCCAGAATATTGAGATTATCTATTACCGCCTGGTAGTTAACATTCTTGTTAGAGAAACTAACAATCTGATCAAACATCGATAAGGCATCCCGTAAACCACCGTCTGCCTTCTGTGCAATCAGATGCAGACCATCGCTATCGTAAGCAACACCTTCTTTGGCCGCGATATTAGCCAGGTGCTGGGCAATATGCTCTATCTTGATTCTATTAAAATCAAAAATCTGACAGCGCGATAATATTGTCGGCAATATCTTGTGTTTTTCTGTAGTAGCCAGAATGAAGATCGCGTAGGTAGGTGGTTCTTCCAATGTCTTCAGAAAAGCATTGAATGCTTGCGTGGATAACATGTGTACCTCATCGATGATGTAAATCTTATATTTACCTGTTTGAGGTGGTATCCTCACCTGTTCAATCAAACTTCTGATATCATCTACTGAATTATTCGAAGCGGCATCCAATTCATGGATACTAAAAGAATTACCCTGCTGAAACGATCTACATGAGTCACACACTCCGCAAGCCTCCACTTCCGTGGTTAGTTGCTGACAGTTAATTGTTTTTGCTAAAATACGCGCACAAGTAGTTTTGCCAACACCACGAGGTCCGCAGAACAAAAAGGCCTGAGCCAATTGGTTGTTCTTAATTGCATTTTTAAGCGTTCCAGTGATGTGCTGCTGCCCAACGACCGTTTCGAAGGTTGAAGGACGATATTTTCGTGCAGAAACAATAAAATTATCCATCGCCACGAAGGTACGCATTTTGGCAGAAATTAGCCAATGCTTCGCTGTTGGTAATTTCAACTTACTCAGGCATAAAACGGTAAGCACTTGTATTTCCAAAAACAAAGACCTATCTTTGCATCCCGCTTTGGCGGAATTTAGTGAATTAACAAATTTTTTAACAAAATGCAACAATACGAAACCGTAGTAGTTCTTACCCCGTTGTTGTCAGAAGATGTAGCGAAAGAGGTTATTGCCAAATTCAAAAACATCCTTACTGAAAACGGAGCCGAGATTATCCATGAGGATAATTGGGGTTTGAAAAAATTAGCGTACCCTATTGAGAAAAAAACAACAGGGTTCTATCACCTAACAGAATTTAAGGCTCCAGGTGAATTGATCAATAAACTGGAACTTCAATACAAACGTGATGAGCGTATTATGCGGTTCTTAACTATTTCTTTAGACAAGCATGCCCTTGCTTATAATGAAAAGAAACGCAGCGGTGCTTTCAACAAAAAAACAGAAACTAAAGCAGAGGAGGCGGCAAAATAATGGCAAGAGATCAAATTCAATACGTTACTGCCCCTAAGGTAGAAGATAACCGTAAAAAATATTGCCGTTTCAAAAAGAACGGAATCAAATATATTGATTACAAAGACGCAAACTTCTTATTGAAATTTGTTAATGATCAAGGTAAGATTTTACCTCGCCGCTTAACAGGAACTTCTTTGAAATTCCAACGTAAAGTAGCTCAGGCTGTGAAACGTGCACGCCATATTGGTTTATTACCTTATGTAACTGATTCATTAAAATAATCTGGAGGTAAGAACGACATGGAAATCATTTTAAAACAAGATATTAAGAAACTTGGCGAGAAAGACGATATCGTAACCGTAAAAAATGGTTATGGTCGTAACTATCTTATTCCACAAGGCTTAGCTATTCTAGCTACCCCTTCTGCCAAGAAAGTGCTTGCAGAAAACATCAAACAAGCGCAGTTTAAACAAGAGAAAATCAAAAAAGATGCTACGGAGCTTGCTGCTAAGTTAGAATCTGTAAAATTGACTATCGGAGCCAAAGCTGGTGAGAGTGGTAAAATCTTCGGTTCGGTGAATACTATTCAAGTTGCCGATGCCCTGAAAAAAGAAGGTTTTGAAGTAGATCGTCGTCGCATCACCTTTGATGTAGAGCCTAAAGAGCTTGGCGAATATACGGCCAACTTAAACTTACACAAAGAAGTTAAGGTACAGGTTCCTTTTGAAGTCATTGCTGAATAAGCACTCTTTTTAAGAAAATAGTAAAAAGGTCTTTCCTTTCAGGAGAGGCCTTTTTTGTTTCGACCTAATTATCCCCTGCTATTGTTTTACGATTACTACATCTTTTGCTCTAGAGGCCGGTAGTACTTCCAGTTGAACTAAACGTCCCTCTTTTACCCGACCATAAACTGTAGTATGTTGTGGAGCATGTAGTTTAAACTCCACTTCACGATTCATTGGCCAAGCAGGTAGTACATAAATTTTTTCTCCATCGGTTTGCAACAACATCTCCTGTAAACCAATCATACCCGCTCCTCCCCAATTATGGTCAGGTGTCCAATCAAAACCCGGCCCCCAAAATGCAGGAAACCGTCGTCCTGAATTTTTTAGTTTTAACCTATTCAGTCTGACAGCCTCTGCCGTCAAGCCTAAACGTGCTGCAAAAATATTGTCCTGTTTCCAACCGATATGGCTTCTAAACTTCACTGCATCCGGGTCATATTTATAGGTGTTGACCGCCGTATCTAAGCCTGGCCTTCCCAGGCCATAAACACCCCAAGGAAAAACAGGATATAACTGTGGTACTTCGGTATTGTTGACGCGCTCCCAGAGTTTTGCAGGTGCCAACATCGCATAACCAGTTACTGTACGCGTATTCAACGGAGGGACTTTCTTCAACATAGCCCTGAAATATTCCCGCTTTTGCGAATTAAGATCAGAAGAAGGGAGCTTCAACACACCTTCTAATACGGTTTTTAGTGCTGCAATCGTCGAGTTGGCATTGTAAGCCATTTTATAGGTTTCTGCTGCCGAGCCTGGATATATTATCAGATGTCCTTCGTTATCTAAAGCTCTTACGCCTCGCCGCCGAGCTAGGTATTGATAGTGTTCATCAAAAAAAAGAAGGCAACTTTCAATTAAAGGTAGATATTCCTTAATACTCTCTCCCTGATAGTGATACGTCTCTAAAACCATCATACAAAACTCCAGTACCGTATCCCATTGATATTCCAGCCAGGCATTATATTCCATTCCCTGATCATAGTCTTCAGGTCTTTTCCATCCATATTCTGCTGGATTTGGCAAACCGAAATTCTCCAGCTGTTCGGTAAAACTCGCTCCTCCATGCCCCCAATACACCTTACTGCGCAATTCCGCATTATTCAACAACCTGTTGTAGAAGTCGAATGCAGGCTTCATGAGATCAAAGTCTCCACTTCGTAACAATGGCCAATAGACCAAGCGTTGATTCTGAGCGGTATGCGTACCCCCTCCCCAATTCCTGAAATCAGGTGTATAACGCAGACTACTATCAACATAAGACGGATCATAGGTAAACAACCCCCCGTTAAATTTGGTAGGATATGTTCCATAAGCATTACAAGCTAACATATATCGAAAGAGTTGATAATTCCTTCCCATTTGCCATTCTACATCGCTTTCATCCCTATTTTGCGGTTTAACTATAATAAAGCTTCTACTCCAAAAGGATCTCCACCAATTTCTCGTGCGTTCCCATGCTTTTTCGTATGCTGGCCTTTGTGTTTCCGCCAAGGTCAATAAATCCTGTTTCCACAATTGAATAGGACTTGCTTGATCGGTATGTAAATACAATCTTACTTCGTGTTTCCTGGAAGCTTTTGTGCTTTTTAATTGCCAACCCTTAAAATCGGTATCCATGTATTTTCCATCAATTATCCCTGCGGGCTCCATCCCCCTCCCTTCCATCCATCCACCAAAGGTTAACTCTCCGAGGGGATTGGTCAAATCAGCCTTGACGTGCTCCAAGCCTTGCTGTTGGACCGTAACATCAAATACTGTACTGTCGCTGTTCCGATGGTAGAAAAGAACAGCATTTCGATTAAACTCAACCTTATCTTTCCTAGTGCGCACTTCTCCAGGTGGTGCCCATTTATAAGTATTTGCATTATTTTCCTTCCCTTTGGTTATGCGGTCTCGGTAACGCCAATTTTCATAGGTTGCCATTGCATGGACAGGACTATCGGCAACAGCTTCCACATGTATGACTGGACTAAAAACATCCACCCAGACTTTTACTTTCACTTCGCCGTATTTATTTTTCCCGGAAATACTTACATACCCTTCCTCCAGTTTTAATACTTGTTGGAATATTTCCCCTTCCAATGGATTGGGGAATAAACGCAAACGTACCCTACCTAATTTCAATAAGGTATTATTTTCATCAAAAGTACCGCTACGGGCTACATAAAACAACAGATCTCCGTTTTCCACCCATACGTTCAAACCGATGTCACCGCCTCCACAAGGCATTGATTCACTCGCATTTCTACTCGCACTTTCCCATACGACGTCATAGGGACTTAAATCTATATCTTGGGCAGCCGAAAGCTTCCAAAAAAATAAAAGCAATACTATAAAATGTCTTTGCTTCATTTAGTAAATTTTATTTAATTTTTCTTCTTCTCATACAGCGAAAACTTTTTTGGCATTCGAGCTTGCTCCGCAGGTCTCTCAAAAGAAAACGCTAACAAAAAGAACTCAGCGTAAGCGAAAACTTTGAAGGTCGCATCTATCGTTTATGAATGTTAGTCCCATTGATAACATAAATGATCTTACCTATACCTTGATTCTCGTCATTCATACAATCACAACTCACCTCACCGGCATCCACACGGTCATGTCTGTATGTCCTCTGTTACCCCAGGCAAAATATGGGACAAGATTTATTAACAGCTGCCGGGATTCATCTCCCGCTAGCTTCCTATATAATTTCCCATCCCAATTCTTTTGTTTATCTATCAATTGGGCTTCACCTCGTAGATAAAGGAGTTTGCTATTTTCAACCATTTCCATTTGCGGCGAAAACCGGGCAGCTGCGGGTATCACTACGTCGAAAATACTATCACCTTCGGGTAAATCTACCGATTCCAAACAGTATACTAAGGGTCCTCTTTTCACTGCTACCTGGTTACGATTTTCCTCTACCAAAGGGTTCGCCTGCATCAATACAGCCTCCATTGGCAATACCAAACTTATCCTATCGCCCTCTTTCCAAAGTCGATTAATTTCCAAATAACTTCCCGGTGACACATCGCGATCCAGCACTTCTCCATTAATTTTCACAGATGCCGTTTCTGTCCATCCGGGAATCCTCAGAAAAAACGAAAAAGCATGATCGGGAACTTCTTCCAAAAACAATTCTACCTCTCCATTCCACGGGTATTCGGTCTGTTGACGTAACATGACCTTGGAACCATCTAGCAAATTTGTGTGCAGCTCATTCCCACTGTATAAGTTCACCCATAAGCCTTCTTCTGAAATATTATATGCATAATTATGTATTTGGGTTAACGTACGTACCGTATTAGGTGGACAACAGTTTGACAGCGATATGTATTCTACCCGGTCTTTTGACCAACGCTGCTCAAAAGGAAGGCTATCGGAATAAGCCAATGGATTGGTATATAAAAATCGCTTTCCGTCTAAACTAATACCCGATAGCACGCTGTTGTAGAGCGCCAGCTCGAACACATCCATGTATTTTGCGTCACCGGTAAGTTGTAACATCCTCCAGTTCCATAACATATTGCCAATATTCGCACAAGTTTCGTTATGAGCAGTAAAATTGGGCAACTGGTAGTCTCTACCATAAGCCTGATGTATCTTTTGTACTTCTGCCGGGTTGTATGAAGTACCATCTGGCGAAACACCATCATATAAAGATCCACACCCCCCGGTGATGTACATTTTATGAGAAGTTACATCCTCCCACATTTTACACAGCTGATCCAGCAAGGTTGAATCGCCCGTCTCGGCATAAACATCCGCAACACCAGCGTATAAATAATTGGCTCTCACCGCATGGCCCATCACTTTTTCTTGTTCGCGAAAAGGAATCCGGTCTTGATTATCATCTGTTCCATCATTTATAGCTCCTTTAATATCAATAAGGTGTTTAGCCAGATCTATATAACGCTCGTCGCCCAGGGTACGGTACATCTCTACCACTCCCATATAGTGTGATGGACAAATGGCATTACGTGCCAAAGTCGGAGACGCTGTTTTATAAAACTTATAGAGATAATCAGTCGCTTTTACTGCCACCTCCAAGAGGTTGCGCTTGCCGGTAGCCCGATAATGTATGCAGGCAGCTGTCATCAAATGACCGATGTTATATGCTTCAAAACTCAAACGATCTTCGAACTGATTTCTTTTGCCCGTCTTACGCTGTTCAATCATAGATAAGGTATAGATATACCCATCTTCCCGCTGAGAGCGGGCTATTGTTTCGATAACCTGATCCATCATGGTATCCAATTGTGGATTTTTCGTAGTTGCATACAAACTTGCCACAGCTTCTAACATTTTGTAATAGTCGCCATCATGAAAAGACGGTCCCTGATGACTTCCCGTGTCGAGTCCTGCAGCTATCTCAAAATTTTTATACGCATGACTAATTTCGGCATCATTATAAACCTTCCACAATTGCGGCACCATCTTTTTTTTGCCCATTTCAAAGCGCTCGGCCCAAAAACCAGAAGTCCACTGCACAGCATGCATATCAAGAGGCTTTAATTTAGCAAAAGGGCTGTTTGAGGTATTCACTAATGGCCTTTTCTGCGCCTTCACTGCCAAAACTAAGCTTAACAGCAGCCATATCCCTATCAAGAATCTTCTCATCTATTCATAATTTAATTGTTCATATCTTCTATCAAAAATATTACCCGACCTATTAGTCCGGCTTTTAACAAGGGTTGATCACCAAGACGGTACGGTGCTGTAGTATGGGTAATACGTTTGTCTTCGGACACAGACTGATCACCTATTATTCGATTTGCCCATGTATTACTCACGATGATTTCTATCTCATTATCACCTTCTTTCAACGCTGTCGTTACATTCACGCTATAGGGGGCGGTCCAAAGTGTTCCACAATTTTTCCCGTTGATTTTAACGGTTGCAATATTGGCTAATTCTTCCAATTTCAGCCACACATTAGACGCTTTGCCGTCCCACTGAAAGGTTTTACTGTAAGTAGCAGAACCTGAATAGTAACGGACAGCTGGATTTTCATGCTTACTCCAGTCGAGCAGCTTTTCAAAAATTACAGGCTTATCAGGTCCTCCAAAATCCGGATCAAACTGCACTTGCCACGGGCCGTCAATAGCGCTATGCTCTTTAAATATTTCCCAGTTTAAGCCCTCATGGTGTGTTTCCGTATCTGTAGGCTCTTCCAACAAAATGAATAGCGAAGCATTAGCCGCCAATCGAACCGGAATCTCGGTACGCCCTTTGTTAAATTTCCATTGTTTGACTGGTTTCTTTTCATTGTTTACTGCGTCAAAGAATACCGGTACTTTTCCCGCCACCCTTAAGGATACCATTACTTCCCTTTCTTCCGCCAATTGATTAGTTAAAAAGTAAATTTCCTTTGCTCCCGCTTTACGGTGATTGTAGCCCAGATTATATGCTGATGTTCCATCCTTTTTTGTAAAAATCACGTCTTGCGGCACCCCTAATTGATCAAAGGTATGGAGTAGATAAGGAGCTTTCACAAGGCGTCCTTTTCCTATTTTTTTTACACTTAATAGTTGGCCATCTATAATGACCTCTTCAAATGGCCCTTCCCATAATTGCTGTGCCAATTGTCTTAATTCTTTTTCTTCCTTAAGATTCGCCTGCAAACCCAGTGTGGTTTTCGGTTTATCAGCTATTACAACCGTTGCCCCCTTGTACACCAAGTTCCACAGCTTTTGAAGCACAGCTAAACTCATCGCCTGATAATTGGGTTGCATGGCGTGCTTAGCAGGAAAAACCAATATTTTGTATGCAGCTCCTCCGGGCAACACTATTTGTCCGTCCCTTACCTCAGCTAAATTTAAGAGTACATCGGGGTTAAAAGAATCGTACGCATACCCATTCAATGGGTTAACCCAATGCTCTGGCTGTACCATATGTGCACTTGTTGTTACTCCTGCAATTTTCTGCATAGGCAAGGCTTCATTAGCTAAACGTATCTGCTCTTGTTCAAGCCTTTCCTCACCAAACACTCCTGGCAAGGTTTCCACCAACCGATCAGGCAAAACAGCTCTTCTTGGCAACTCTTCTCCAGTAAATACCGCAATATCAGCAACAGGTACACCTTCTTGCAATAAGCACTGGCTCCTGGCTGCGTAGTCGACCCATGCTTTCCCTTGCCTCCACCAAGTTTGATCACGTTGGAAATAGAGTCCTATGCCATCGAGCGTCATCCCAGGCTTTCTATCCATCCAGGGATTATGTACATAAACATGATAAACCAGTTTATTAATACCTAAAGCGTAGTTACGATCTTGTAAGGTCTTCAAGTTGCCGGGATGCTCGTCCCATTGCATACGTATCTGCGTGAAGGCCTCGGCCTGTACCACAGACTTCCCATACACATGTGCCGCAGATGTCGCATCCAAAATGTCGTTAAGTTTATCATGTGAGGGACTCCGCAGCCAAAATTCACCCATGGGAATGTCAACCTTCTTAAAATGCTCCATACCATCTGTAACCATCACGGGCGCCGTTGTTTCAGCTGTAAAAACTGCACCTTTTTCACGGACTAAATCAGCCAGTGTATCAAAAAACTGATCGTTTATTAGTTCTGCGATGGTTTTCCTTACATCGTATAGAAAGCGTTCAGAAGTATCCATACTCTCAACAGGATATCCAGCCATCGCGGGTAAGTAATGTACGGGGTCGTATCCCCTTTTTTTCTTAAACTCTTCTTTAAATACAGGCGACCAATTCTGGCTTCCGCATTCCCAGCTATCAACGTGAAAAATTTTCAACACGCGGGCAGCCAATTCAGGGCCAGCAATCTCTACAGCCTTATTAAACCAGCCATTGAACTGCAACCTTACTGCCTCCGGGTTAAACTTATCACATTCTAACCCTTTTCCCGCCCCTGCCGTCTCATTTTTATGACCGGTGGACGTATGTCCCATCCGCAAAACAGTCCATTCACCTGCCGGTGCATCCCAAGCCAGCTCTCCATCGGCCTGCATATATGGGCGCAGATCAATTAAGTCTTGCTGTGCAATTCCTTTCTCTTCTGTGATCTGGGTTATATTACCAGTCGGTTCACTGATCCGCCATACCATTCCTGATTTGCCTTCAAATTGGTGGATGCGAGGCGAAGATAAGAGGGTTATACCTGACAATTTTAAGCTGGGTTTCCACTTCGCCGCGTCTAAATCTTCGCCACCCGGCTCGCTCCCTATCGGATCGTAGACAAAACGAAAATATTTAGCTTGTATGGGTTCAATAGCGTGCGTTACTCCCACATCCCAATCCAGCCAACCCGCCCTGGGAGGGACCAAACGGGTAACTTCCCGAAAGGTTTCCCCATCGTTGCTTACCTGAACAATCAAACGACCCGCTTGATAGTTAAAACCTTGTATATCAATCTTTATCGCTCTACAAAAGACTTCTTCTCGATAACTATACTGTATCCAACAGGGTTCTCCACTGCTAAAGTTTTTTTGATTGTCTGCGACTGCTAAAAACTGTGCGTCGGCACCGGTATTGGTCGTCACGTGAGGGACTTCCCGTACCCGACGATTGTATTTGCTTGGAAAAGCATAGACCGCAATATCTTCGTAATAATCTTCATACGCTTCGGGCATTGGCAACCGAAAAGCTACCCGTTGCTCCCCTGCGATCGTCGTATCAGTCCATACCACCTTCTGCATAGAAAGCTCTGGGCTTATCCACGGACCTCCAGCAGTGGCGAAGCCATCATTCGGCAGTAAGGCTATTTTTATACCCAAACGATCAGCTTCTTCCATCGTATAACGTAAAATCTCCCACCATTCGGCGCTCATGGTTTCAATAGCAGGTTCAAATAAAGGAGGGTCTGTTTTACCTTTAATTGGTGCGAGATAAGCTCCCGCAATACCTACCTCCTTCATCGCGTGTAGATCAGCTGTAATTGCTTCTCTAGAAAAGCTGGCATGCATCCAATACCAAAACATCCATGGATTAGACTCGTCATAGCCATGAGCTTGTGTAAATTCCATATTCGAGGGCAGATCCTTTTGCTGTCCCAAAGAAATAAAGGGCACCACAAAAAAAACACCCATCACTAACCGCAGTACCAAGATCATTTTCTTTTTATTGTTTATCATGTTTTACAGATTTATCCGACCTGTTTGCGCTTATTGCTTTAATAACCGATCACCTTTTAGTTTATACCCGCTCCAGCCGTAATGGAAGATAACTCCGAAGCAACAAAGAGGTACAATGTATCCTAATTGGGTGTTATCCTGATAATAGTCTATTAACCCACCCATAACATAAGGGAGAACAGCACCTCCTACAATAGCCATAATTAACCAAGATGAAGCTGTTTTGGTATCTTCTCCCAGTCCAACAATGCCTAGTGCAAAGATGGTAGGAAACATGATCGACATGAAAAAGCCAATCAGGCCGAGAGCATATACAACATATATTCCTTGGCCCAGCACGGCAATAGTACATAGTCCCATTGCAATAATGGCGTATGTCATCAGCAGATGCCCAGCTTTTATAAAGCGCATTAAGAGCGTTCCGACAAACCTTCCCAGCATAAATAAAAAGCCATAAACCCCTAAATAGTACCCAGCTGTTTTTTCATCTACACCAGCTCCCTGCTGAGCCATACGTATAAAAAAACTTGTTACACAGACCTGTGCCCCTACATAAAAAAACTGCGACACTACTGCCAAAAACAGATGTCTATGCCTCAGCACAGAAAAAAAACCTCCTTTCGCAGTTTGTGCCGTCGGCACCTTCATTTCGGGAAAACGGACAAAACAAAATACTATCGCAAAGAGGAGTAGCGTAGAGCCCAAAATAATATAGGGTATTTTCACAGAAGAGGCCTCTTCCATAAAATAGCCTGTACGATCTACATTTGACATCGCAGCGAGTGCCTCGGTGGTATATTCTTTGCCCGACAAAATGAAATTTGCTCCAATAATCGGAGCAACCATCGCTGCCAAACCATTAAATGATGCCGCCAGATTCAGGCGGCCGGTAGCGTTGGATGGTGTCCCTAGCATTGCAGCATAGGGATTTGCAGTAGTTTCCAGAATAGTTAGCCCACAACCAATTACAAAAAGTGCAAACAAAAACAGTGGATAACTTAACCAGTCCGCTGCCGGCACAAACAGATATGCCCCAGTAGCAAATATGAGCAATCCCAATACCATACATTGTTTATAACCTAATCGTTTTAATAATATTCCAGCAGGCAAAGCCATAATAAAATAAGCAAAAAACACTGCAGTATCTACCAATGCCGACTGCATATTACTCAGGTTGCAGGCTTTTTTTAAATGTGGAATAAGAATCGAATCCAGGTTATGCGCCATTCCCCATAGAAAAAACAAGCTCGTTACCAATATAAATGGCAGCAGATACGGATTCTTAGACGTTGCTTCCCTCGGATCTACGTGGCTTACCGGTTCTATTATTGTTTCCATTACACCTGTATTTGCTATTATTCTTTTCTTTTTGCCAACAATATATGATCCGCTACCAATACCACTTCGCCTCTCTGATTGATCACCTCTACATGCTCGGTAATCGTACCATAGGCAGGATTCTTCGCAGTATCTTTTTTGCTTATAGTTACTTCTGAATGAATAGTGTCTCCGATAAATACCGGCTTAACAAAGCGTAAGCGATCGTACCCCTTAGAAAAGGCCTCGGGATTGATTTCTGAAGCAGTTAATCCGATACCAATACTGAATACCATCGTACCATGCGCAATCCGCTGGCCGAAGGACTGGGTTTTGCACCATTCGGCATCTAAGTGGTGTGGGAAAAAGTCGCCTGTATGACCGGCATGTACTACAAAATCGGTTTCCGTGAGTGTCCGTCCAAGGGTTGTTCGCTTCGTATTTAACCGATAGTCTTCAAAAAAAATGGATTTAAAATACATAGGTTCATCGATTAGTCATCTTAAAAATTATTTTCAATCAGGGTACCTCCCCCGTCACTACATTGGTATGCCGCTTCAACCACTGCCATGGTTCTCATCACATCTTCCACACGAGCACCTAAAACCGTCGATTCTCCACTTTTGTAACGCATAAGTGCCGACATACTACCTATAAAAGCATCGGGAAACCACGATCCCTCAATTGGCAGCTGTTGCCATTGTGGAGGTCCATCTTCATCAAGTAAGCAATAATCAAAGGCATCTGGCACTCCGTGAGGGTAATCCATTAACAGGCCCATTTTTACTTTGATAGCACCATTAGTTCCTTCCCACTTGATATAGCTTTCCTGCTGTGTCGGTCCAAAATCATGATCGTGATTGGTATTGATTACCGCACGCAAGGTATCGCCATAGTCCATTATAATGGTAGACCTGGAAGACGAGAGGTTTTTGGTTGGATGCTTCAAGGTCTTAGCCATGACACTTTTGGGGGCTCCGAAGAAAGAGCGAATTAAGTCGACGTAATGAATACTATGGTATTGAATTTCGAGTCGAGGGTGTATTTTTACTAAAGGAAATAGCTCCCACGGTGTCTGTACGGTTACCTTCACTTCCATGTCATATACTTCGCCAATAGATCCGCTATCGATCAGGCACCTTGCGGCACTTACAAAGGGGGCAACACGTAATTGGCAATTGATGGCGGCATCTAGCTGTTTTTCCCGGCATACCTGCAAGATCTCCCTGCTCTGTGAAAAACAATCGCCCATGGGCTTCTGCATGAGCACTGCACTTTTATCGGGCAGTTGCTTTAGGGTAGGTACAAACTGCGGGGGCATAATGGTTACATCGTATATGGTATCTGCGGGGCTATCCTTTACGGCTTCAGTAATATTATCATATACCCTTGGTATACCAAATTGATCGGCCAATTTCTCAGCTTTTGCCCGACTGCGGTTAGTAATTCCAACCACTTCGAATCCCGCTTTTCTATATGCAGGCAAATGGGCATCGCCAACGATCCCTCCAGCACCTATAATAACAATAGGCAAGGTTTTTTTAGGTAGAATCGGTTTATAATCAATTTCCATCAGACGCTGTTTTCAAGTTCTTTTAGTATTTTTTCATTATCCTGTCCAATAATAGGTGAGCCGATACCCGAAAGAAGTTTTTCGCCATCAATACGGATCGGACATCGCGTTGTCTGATAACGATAACCATCTTGCATACTGACTTCTTGTAACATGTCCAGTGCCTGAAAACCTTCATGGGCCAATAAACGGTCCCAAGTCATCACATCGGCACACCATACATCCGCAGATTCCAAAATTGCCAGCCAGTGTTCTGTACTTTCGTTCCTCAGCTGTTTGCTCAATATTTCCTTGATTTCATCTCTCTTGTCAAAAGCATCGGCAACAGCTGTATAGGCTGTTAGCGGTTGACATTTGAGCAATTCTCCCAATTGCGGAATACTTCCCATGGCCAGTGCGATATAGCCATTTTTTGTTTTGTAAGTACCATAGGGTGCGCCAAGATAAGCATGTGCATTGTTGGTTTTGGTACGGGCGGGTAAAGCTCCTCCATCATGGTAATAAGTAGTAATGGTTTCCATTTGAAAATCATATGCAGACGCCAACATACTTACCTGTACCTGTGCGCCCTTTTGTCTAATGCCCCTATTAATCAAACAGGCCAATATGCCTTGTACCAAATTGGCTCCAGCCAACATATCCACAATAGAAAGCCCCATAGGTACAGGTCCATCATCGGCATTTCCGCTTAACCAAGTTAGTCCAGTAAGTGATTGTAGCAATAAGTCCTGTCCCGGTCTATCTCGCCAGGGACCATCCGAACCGTAGCCCGAGATCTCTCCGTAAATAATTGATGGATTTATTTTGGAAACTTCCGCATAGCTAAAACCTAAGCGTTCCATTACACCAGGACGAAAATTATGGATAAGCACATCGGCGTTGGTGATCATTTTTTTTACCAGGGAAACGTCTGTTGGCTGTTTTAGGTCGGCAGCAAAACCTTCTTTATTACGATTAATCGCGTGAAAAACCGAAGAGTCTCCGTTCATCACGACATCTGAAGTGTATAATTGCCTACAGATATCTCCTGATACCGGTTTTTCAACTTTTATCACTCGCGCTCCTAAATCAGCCAAGCGCAGGCCAGCCGAAGGTCCGGAAAGGAATTGGCTGAAATCGAGTACTAAATAATCCGCTAGAGGTTTCATACCTTATATGATATTAAATTCATGGTCAATGCTAAAGGTGTTTGCCCCCACTTTCGGGGCGCCCCTATTAGCGTATAAGCTCACGCTGTCAATCTGTATCGGATTTCGCGTAGTAATGAGTGCCTTTCCATTTGCCAAGGTTACCTCCTGTAGCATACCCAATACCTGAAAAGCCTTGTGTTGAAGTGCCTGGTGATAATTATAAACCATGGCACACCAAATTCCTTTTTTTTCCAATTGATTGCACCAATATGCTGTTTGCTGATGTTTGAAATGCCCGTTCAACATCTCAGTTATTTCATCCCGCTTCTCGAACCATGTTGCTTTATCGGTATAAGCTGAAAGATCACTGCCAATACATGTTCCTATGGCCAGTAGGTCTCCCATTGCTAATGCTAAGTACCCGTCACTGGTTTTGTATATACCGTATGGAGCACTCAGATAAGGATGCCCTCCCCCCTTTACCGCACTCCGTTGGGGAGGCTTTCTTCCATCATTTAAGTATGTTGTTAGCAATTCAAACTGCATATCCAAAATCGATTCTAACAAGCTTATTTCCACCAATACACTTCTTTTTGTCTTATTGCGTTTCAATATTCCGGCTAATATTCCCTGAACAAGATGAGCACCACAAAACATGTCAGCAACGGCCAAGCCAAAAGGAACAGGCCCATCGTGCTTAGTACCAGAGAGCCATGTCAAACCTGATAAGGCCTGAACCAATAAGTCCTGCCCGGGTTTATTAGCCCAGGGCCCATAACTACCATAACCACTGACGGCACCATATACAATGCTTGGGTTTATTCTACATACGTCCGGGTAACTAAGTCCGATTTTTTCCATCACACCTGGTCTGAAATTATGTGTTATCACATCTGCACGTGCAATAAGTCGTTTCACTTTAGCTAGATCTTCAGGTTTCTTTAAGTCGGCTGCATATGACTCTTTATTCCTATTAATGGTATGGAACACCAAGCTATCGTCTTCAATGAACAGATTTTTAATAGCGATCTGCCTTCCCCCTTCACCTTTTTCCGGTCGCTCAATCTTAATGACCCGCGCACCAAGGTCTGCCAGTTTAAGTCCCGCTAGCGGCCCAGCCATAAATTGGGCAAACTCCAATACCAATATGCCTTCCAAAGGTTTCATGTTATACGAGTGCTTTTGATTCCTGATACAATTCATTCAATTTACTTAGCAATACCCCCTCATCTCCGTTCTCTATTAAATAGCTCCTTATGATATCACCTGCATAATCTTGAAAAAACAAATGTCCATGATAACGCGGTCGTAAGAACGCACGTTCCAGAGCAGGCAGTGTACGATAAAAATAATTACCCGTTTGTTCGTTGGTATATACCGACTTCCATGCATCTAAATGTCCAGGTTGCCCACCACTATCAAAATATAATCCAGTTTGACAGAACGGGGAAGCCACATAACAGATATAGCGAAGTGCGTGCTCGATGTGCCGACAGTTGGCCGAGATAGCTACCCCAGTTCCTCCTAGGGTACTTTGCATATGTTGTCCATTTAAGCTCACCAGATCATGAAACTGCAGCTCACGCGCAGCATAACCATAACGTGCATAATTAGCATATCCATAAGCAAAAGGACAATAAGCTACGTGGTCCTCATTAACCATTTCTTCATATACCCTTATAGGGTTATAATTGTGAAAACGCTTATCTATTTTATCAGCTAGTTGCTTGAAATATAGTAGGGCCTGCCTGCCGACATGGTCACTCACCACAAATTGATCAGTTTGACAGGGCGCTTCACCCAGTGAACAACAGAACATATAAAAATTCATCAAGGTATCGATCGCGATCATGGGAAAACCTACAACTCCTTCATCTGCCAGTAACAATAAATCATGAAAGGTTTTAGGTAATTCTAGCCGATTTCTTTTCAGAAGATCAGGTCTACTTGATGCTACGGGTGTGGCAGCATCAATAGCCAGTGCCCATTGATGATTATCAAAATGGTAACTATTATACGACTGTCCTACACTATTGTTCTGTTGATCTTTCAAGAATGAAGACGCTAAATAGGCATCTAAGGGCAGCACGCTTTTAGTTTTCGCCGCAAAACCTGCCCACGGATGATCAATTACCAATAAATCATATGATTCGGCCAAGTCCTCAACCGAGAAGTCTGCAAATGCTTGCAATGAGCGCTTTTCCCATTTAATCTCCACTTCCGGGTTCTCTTCGCCGAAACGTTGCGCAGTGGCCACCATTGGCACAAACCCTCTGCTGTGGTTCCATGTAATTCCTTTTAACACAATTCGTTCACTATTCATATATGCTTGATATACTTAAAATCTAATTTCACTTACTTTTCTCTCCAAGTCTTTTTCTTCTGGCATGGGTAACAAATAAAAGGCATATTGATATCGCTTTGCGGGCACTTGGTAGTGTGGCAAAGGTTGTGATACGTCAGACCAGGTATCGTTCCCTCCCACCCCCATCTGTACTAAGTCTATATTTACCGTTATGTAACCTGCCTCATTAAGTTCATGATCGTATTTACTATGTAAAATCTCTGTTTCTGTATATGGCCATGCACTCATGCTCAACAAGCTATCAGCCACCACGAGTAACCCTTCTCGTTTTTCATCTACAAACCCCATCCATCGTATATCGGTTCGATTGGCATTTTCCTGTGGATATACATAAGGTTCAATAAAATCCATTAATGGCAACCGATAAATTCCAACATCTATTCCTAATCTTTTATCCACATAATTTTCTTGTGGCCCCCTACCATACCATACTATATGGTCGTAGGTTCTTTTTATTCCTCCCTGCATACCAATTTTAGGTATGTTCGGCAACTCTGGATAAGCCTCTAGATCATTGATAATCTTTAATATACCTTCGCCGTTGAGTACATAAGTTACCGAAACTGTTGCACTGCCTGGTATCACAGCATAGCTACTTATGATCTTCGTTTGCCCTTTAACAGTGCTATCTATCTGCAACTTGGTCAGCCGCGGAACCGCATCATACCAAGATTTCAATTTTTTACTTGGCTTCCAGCCCTTGCGGTCATTATCTGTTTCAGGTCGGGTAAAATGTGGAAGAAAAGGATGTGCAAGTTGCTCTTTACCGTTATATTTATAGGAGATTAACGCTCCGTCGCTTTTACTGAAGGCTGCTTCGGTATTTTTCGCTTTCAAAACATAACTTTTTGCTGTACTAACAACTACCACCTTAGCAAGCGATTGCGCTTGTTGTGCGGGTTCCGCCAATCCTGTTAACGTTAGTTGGTTAGCCGCAATTTCAAAATTTTTATCTGCCCAGGGTTTATCATCAGCTAAACGAAACCGCAGATCGAGTAAATACTCATTCCCATTTTTTAAAGCTGGTAGATATTGCCGTAAAGAAAGAACGGTATCACCTGAAGCGTGCAAACTTAAAGTGGGCAACCTTTTAAGCAGTATTGATTTACCATTTTCTAAAAGTTCCATTTCCATAACATAGGCGTTTAAATCAAGTACCGCATGTCGATTACGCACGCTTATCAAGCCATGCTTAGCGTCCACCAGTTCCGTTTCTATAGGCTGGTAAACCCGTTTACATTCGTACATAGCCGATTTTGGACGACCATCTGTTGCCACTATGCCATCGATACAGAAATTCCCATCGTGCCTTTCTTCTCCAAAATCACCTCCATAGGCAAAGTACGGTCTACCCAAACTATCCGTCCTTGTGATTCCATGGTCCTTAAACTCCCAGATGAAGCCACCTATTAAGCGAGGGCGACTTCTAAAGACGTCCCAAAATTCCTTCATATTTCCGGTTGAATTCCCCATAGCATGAGCATATTCCACAAAAAGGATTGGCCTATTGTCGCCATTTTTCTGGTCGAGCAACAAATCGGGCGTAAATATCCCTGGGTAGAAACGACTAATGATATCTACATAATATTGGTCGACCGGGTTACCAATGCGATGAGCATGATCATTTGATTTCGGATAACGTGAGTCAGATGGATCAATGTATCCGCTGTCTCTAGGGCTACCCATAGCAGGTTCGTAATGCACTGGACGGGTGATATCAAAATCGTGTATCCACGCCGCCATTGCCGCATTATTTGGCCCTCGTCCCGCCTCATTACCCAAGCTCCAAATAATAACAGATGGATGATTTTTATCTCGTAAGACCATTCGGTTGGTACGTTCCATAAAGGCATGAGTCCACTGCGGGTCATTACTGAGTTTCCCTCCTAATCCATGCGTCTCATAGTTCGCTTCATCCATCACAAAAATTCCATATTCATCACAGAGTTCATAGAGGTAGGGATCATTGGGGTAGTGACTGGTACGAATGGCATTAAAGTTAAATTGTTTAATGAGCTGCACATCCCTTTTTATGTCATCCCGAGAAAGCGCTTTCCCTTTTTCCGGATGGTGATCATGCCTATTTACTCCGTACAGATAAGTAATTTTCCCATTAATCAGCAGCTTACCGCTCGTTTTATCAAAAGTAACAGTTCTAAAGCCGACTTTACAGCTTTTAGCTTCCAACAGCTTCCCCTTATCGTCTCTAATGGAAAGGACAAGGGTATACAGGTTGGGGGCTTCATCACTCCATTTTTTCGGGTGCTTAACGTGTGCCTCCAATAAACCGAATTTCACATTGTCTAAACGGGGGTACACTTCGTTAACTATATCATTTGCAGATCGTTGCAAGGCTTTGGAAAAAACAGGTTTTCGCTGCTCATCATATAATTGGGCCTCCACAGTATATCCATTTATAGAATCGCCGGTAAAGTTCTCAATACGTGGGCGCACGCTGAAGATTGCGTTCTCATACATTTGGTCTAAATTGGCCTGCCAGTGAAAATCGGCAATACGTACCTTAGGCTCAGCCAGAAGCATCACCTCTCTTTGAATACCGCTCATACGCCAGTGATCCTGATCTTCCAGATAAGAACCATCACTCCATCGGATAACCTGTACAGACACTATGTTTTCTCCATCTTGTAAGTATGGCGTCACATTAAACTCGGAGGGCAGACAACTATCTTCCCCATAGCCCAGAAATTTTCCATTTACCCAAACCTTAAAAGCCGAACTCACACCCCCGAAATGTAGGGTAACATTCATATTTTGCCAATCGTTCGGAATGGTGAACGAACGCTGATAGGATCCTACAGCATTATAATCTTCGGGTATGCGTGGAGGGTCTACCGGTCTAAAGGGGTACACTGCGCTTTTATATATCGGAATATCATATCCTTTCATTTCCCAGTTGGACGGCACCGTCAACTTATCCCATCCCGTTACTTTCCCCTTATAGAAATCTTTAGGGGCATCTGCAGGTTTGGACGCAAAGAAAAAATCCCATTCACCATTTAAAGACAACATCCTTCCAGAAATTTCCCTACTACCTTGTATAGCGTCCTCTATACTAGCAAAAGAATAGGCAGTCGCCCGGGCAGGTTCCCGGTTAATACTGGTAATTAACGGATCCTCCCAAGGCTCAGCTGCATAAATACTTGGCTCCGGCGGTATAGTAGCTGGTAGTCCATCCACTGTTTGCCCATGAATATTTCCCCATGAACATGCTAAAAGCATTACTGCTCCCTTTCTTATTTTATTCCAGTTGAATACCACTAATACATTTTTGTTTTAATCGTTTATAAGAAGTGTTACTTGACGCCTTCCCCATGGTTAAGGTTCAAAATTAGTTTTCCATAACCTCGTTTTTTTATATCAAGTTGACCATCTATTATAGCATATTATCATTCCTCTTACCCAGTCATCAGTATCCTTCATTTTGCACTAAATAGGGGTTATTATCTAGTTCGGCAAGCGAAAATGGCAATAGATAGTGGTGAGGTTCAAACACCAAAGATCGGTCCGCTGGAGTTCTCAAAGTGGGTAACTTTAGGTGTGCAATATTCCACCTTTTCAAATCGTTATAACGTTGTCCCTCTAAGGCCAGTTCAACACGTCGTTCATGACGAATATAATCCCGTAGATTCTCCTGATTCTGATAACGTGTGCGATTAACTGATGGCATATCAATTCCTTCACGCTCCCTCACACGGTCCAACGCATCATATACGCTAGCATCCGGCCCGCTGATTTCATTTCGTGCTTCAGCGTACATCAGTAGGACATCAGCAAAGCGGAGGTGAATGTAATCCTGATCAGAAGCTGTGGCAGTATTGGAGGAGAAAGGAGCGCGGGAAAGATCGACATATTTTTCTGTTAAAAACCCGGTGTAAGACTCATAACTACCCGTCCAGGCTTCACCCGAGGAGTTACGCCATATCTCTCCGGGGAGTTTCACGGTAAGATCTAAGCGAGGGTCTCGATTGGCATAGGGGTTTTCCGGGTCAAATAAAGGCGATTCGTCCGCTCTGTTTCCATCGGTCATTTCATAATCATCTACTAAATCTTTATAGGGCTGCATGAGCGAGAACCAACCCAGCTCAATATCCATACCTGCCGCGCCAGGTCTCACCCGATGCGTATTCGCCGGGGCTAAATATTGAGTAGAAAAAATAATCTCCCGATTGATGTTAGCATTTGCCTGACCGGCTGTTGTAAACAAAGCGGCGTAATTATCTGCCAATGAATAGATTCCTCCATTGATAAGATCTTCCAAATATGGAATAGCCTCTGCCCACTTCTGTTGGGTAATCAAAACTCTCCCCATCAAAGCCTGTGCGCTCCCCCGCACAGCATGTCCACTGTATTTTTCATCCGGCAAATGGGCGATTGCAAATTGAAGATCTTCTTCAATCAATGCATAAACTTCTTCCCTCGAGCTTTTTGCGATCTTCGCCTCGTCTAACGTTTCAGGGAAATGTGTATAAATCACTACTCCTCCAAAAGTTTGCGCCAGGTCAAAATACGCCAGAGCTCTTATAAACCTCACTTCCCCTTGATAGTTATTGAGTTGCTGTTCATTGATAGGTGCTTTATCTACATTATCCAAAAAATAATTACATGAAGCGATGGCTCGGTAAGGTGTAGTGTACATGTTAACCATCGCCCCTGTTAGTCCCGGAGATATACCCCCTATAGTCATATTTTGCATGTTAGGCTGATTGTTTTCGCCTGGATCCAAAAAAGCATTATCAGAAAGCCCATCGAGATATACCCGTTCATAACCCAAAAAATTTTGTTGTAAACGAGAATAAACACCTGTTAGAGCGGTATTTACATCCTCTTCTGAAGTCCAAAATATCTGACTGGAAACGCTATTCAACGGATTTCTATCCAAGAAATCCTTTTTGCAAGCCATCAATAGCGATACTATTGCAACTATTGATAAGGTAACTAATTGTTTATTGCGTAGCATAATTAAACGATTTAAAATTTTACATTCATTCCCAAACTAAATATGCGTGCTTGTGGATACTGCGCGAAATTCCCGCTGACACTTGTTCTTTCCGGGTCTCCGCCTTCGTAATCGGTGATTGTAAAGAGATTATCTGCCGAAAAGTATAATCCCAGCCCTTGCATCTTTAGTTTAGAAACGACGTGCTCAGGGAAGTTGTAGGATAACATCACATTCTTTAATCGTAGGTAAGAGGCATCTTGCAAATAATAAGTAGAAGAACCATAGTTTGCAACGCCAGAATACCCTGCTATATAAATAGCCGGCAAGGTATTACTCCTATTCTCCGGCGTCCAGGCATCCCTCCATTTCGAGGTAGGAGCAGTTCCTTGCATAAATGGATCGACACCCCAATTATTTACTCTGGCCTTAAGACCTTCCACTCCCTGAAAAAATGCATGTAAACTAAAACCTTTATATCCCACATTAAAGCCAAATGAATAGATATAATCGGGATAAGCACCTTTTACTACAATCCGGTCATCAGCGTTCACCACGCCATCACCATTTTTATCTTTCATCTTTAAATCACCCGCCCGCGGATTCGGATTCAGTTCATGTCTTGGCACTGCCGGATTTCCGATATCTTCTTCCTGAAAAATGCCATCCCATTCGTAAAGGAAATGCTCATTGTAAGGAAGACCAATTTCTTGGATGGTAGAACCTCTAAAAGGAATCTGGATATCAATCACTTTGTTTCTAGCAGTAGAGATCTGGAAGTTAGCTCCATAAGATACTTCACCGATACGATGCTGATGAGTTAGTTCGAGTTCTATTCCCTGACTACGCATCTTACCATTATTGATGGTCTGTGAAGGAACTCCTAAGCTCGCCGGAACGGAAGGAGCCGCCAAAATATTAAATGCCGAACGTCTGAACCAGTCAAATGTAATGCCTAACAGACCGTTTTTTACGTTTAGGTCGAAGCCAAAATCGAGTACCCTAGATGATTCCCAGCGTATACGCTGATCGCGGAAAACATCGTTCACCGCACCTTGTTGTAAATCTGCATTCCCAAAAGGATAGTAAATACTGCCGATTACCAGATTATCCTGATACAAATACGTTCCAACATCCTGATTTCCTAAAGTTCCATAAGACCCCCTGAACTTTAGCTCACTCAACCAATTGGACTGGTTCTCAAGAAAATTTTCTTTCGATAGTAACCATCCTGCCGAAACTGACGGGAATAGCCCCCAGCGATAGGCGGGCGATACTTTTGAGGTACCATCGTATCGTAAGTTTGCTTCCAGCAGATAAATCCCTTTGTAATCGTAATTCAGGCGACCAAAGAAAGATTGCATGGCCCATTCGGATGGCCCTGCCAATGAGGGTAAACGGGGATGTGTAAAATAGAGCGACTCCCCATCGGGCATGTAACCTGTGAGATCCGTTAAGACGGGAGCAACAGTATTGATCCTTCTCCCCCTTAAGTTCTGATTTTTATAGAAAATCTGTTCATATCCCGCTAAGACCCTGAAGGTATGATCTTCAATTTGTGCATCATAAGTCAGCGTCGAATACACCGTAGGATTCAATACTTTCGAATATTGGTCGGTTACCCCTAGGATATCGGGTCCAAAGGTGTCTCTTATATAGGTATCTGTCGAAGGATCTTTCTGAAAAAGAAAAGCGTCATAATCCTTCTGATACATTTTATAATACTCATCAATATAATTAATTGCCACTTTAGATGTCCAGGTAAACCCTTTAAAGAGTCTTATATCAATAAATGCCTGTGCATTTAAATTATATTCTTTGGTATTTTGCTCTCCCATAGCATAGTACTCCTGAGGGTTACGGTTCCTTCCTTCCTGCTGATAGGCCCGAGAAACAATTCTTCCGCTACCATCAGGCAAAAAAGGACCGTAAAGTGGTCCTGCAGCATAAATGGCAAGCGCCATATTCTCTCCCGTAAAGGGTGGTTCCTGTCGGTCTTTATAGGTCATATTCATTATAGTCCCCACCGTGATTGCTTTACTTAATTCATTGGTATAGTTCAGCAAGCCGTTATAGCGTTTAAAATTGTATCCCTTGATCATTGCCCGTTGATCGAGATAACTTAGCGAGGCATTAAAAGTATTCCGTTCTCCCCCTCCTGATACTGATAGATTATGATTGGTTACCGTGGCCGGGTTGATATAGTAGTCGACGTTATCAAAATTTGGATATTGATTACGATCAGTTGCATTTCTGTATTTCTCTATCTCTCCTTCCGGGTAACGAAATGCTACTCCCGATCTTGCCGCCGCTTGGTTATACAGCTCCATATATTCCGCAGAGTTGGTAATTAAATCCGGCAGTGCGGTTGGGGAATGCCGTGCCACATTGGCATGATAATTAAAAACTGCTTTACCACTTCTGCCTTTCTTAGTAGTAACCAGAACCACTCCGTTTGCTGCTCTGGCACCGTAGATTGCCGCCGATGCCGCGTCTTTTAATACCGTTACATTTTCTATATCATTGGGAGAAAGATTATTGAACGAACCTGTAACACCATCTATAAGCACTAACGGTGCCGTACTTCCACCAAAAGTACTCCTACCCCTAATTAAAAAGTTGGGATTATCCCTCCCTGGCTCGCCCGAAGGTTGCGTCACCTGAACCCCTGTAACACGCCCTTGCAGCAAATTTGCCGCATTCGGCGCAGGCCGCTGTGTTAAGATTTCTCCCGATACCGCTCCCACAGAACCCGTGAGGTTTGCCTTTTTCTGTGTTCCGTAGCCCACTACCACCACCTCATCCAGTGCGCTGATATCTTCCTGTAAGGTAACTGTTAAAACGGTTTGGTCTCCAATTGTAATTTCTCGTGTAAGAAAACCAACAGAACTAAATTCCAAAATCCCTCCCACCATGGGAACAAGCAGCTTAAAGTTACCGTCTGTATCTGTAGACGTAACCGTATTCGTACTTTTTACCCGCACACTTACGCTCGCTAAACTTTCTCCAGAAATGGCAGTTACTTTTCCAGTAATCGCTCGTTCATTTTGCGCAAAAGCTCTATCGAACAATAGCAAATTACCCAGCAGCAATAGTAGTATCCAAGTATACTTGTGCCCCACAAATACTTGGCGTAAATTCATTGGATTTGTATTCATAATTTGACATTAGGTTAGTTTTTTATTTATTAGGTTAATGTGCCAAAACAATATCTGTCTATCCAACACTTATTAATTGACAAAAAATTCTCCTTTATACGGCTAGAGGATCGAATGAAAGATTAACTTTATAATTGGTTTAATATTCAAATATAAATATTATTTTCATATATAAAAGTATTTTAGTAAATTTTATCTGTTTCATTTTTGCATATCCACTTCTTTACCTTAATTTTGGCAATCATTCCCAAGAATATGCAGTCTAGAGACAATAAATACCAAGCGCCGGCTTTAGAGAAAGGTTTAGCTATTTTAGAGTATTTATCATCACAGTCGATTCCTCAATCACAAACAGAAATTGCTGCAGGTATTGGGAGAAGCCAAAACGAAATCTATCGTATGCTCATAAGCCTAGAGCACACCGGATACATCTTGCGCGAGGAGGTTTCTGGTAAATACCGCTTATCATTAAAATTATATTATTTATCTCATCATCATTCTATTGTAGATGAGCTGCGGAGGGCCGCTCTAAATGCTATGGAAGGGCTGGCAGACAGTATAAAAGAGGCCTGCCACCTCAGTATTATATATCGCAGTAAATTAATGGTTATCACACATGTGAAAAGTCCGGCGCCTATAGCATTATCAATTGAGGAGGGCAGTCTTTTCCCGCTGATTTTAACAGCTTCTGGTAGGGTTTTACTAGCTTATTCGACTAACGAAGTTAAAGACAATCTTCTTAGTAATAGTCAATCTTATCAAACCTTTGATAAAGCTAGACGGGAAGAATTAAACGTTTTGTTGCATGATATTTCCCAGCGGGGTCATTATATTATGCAAAGCGACCTTGCTGAGGGAGTGACAGATATCGCTGTTCCCATTATACACCCGAACACCGGCATTGTTGCCTGCTTAACGGTTTCTAAACTCACCAAATTCAACATTGATATCAATGTTGACAACAAAAGAATTTTGAGAGAGATTGAACACGCTGTCCATGAGATCTTAAAGAAGATTGGATTTGCTTAATCAACAGCGTCGTATTTTATCGTGTATGTACGGTCTGCTGATAATGTTATCTCATATACGCCCTTTGCTTTTTCAACAGCTTCCACATCTAAACCGGTGGGCTTCGTTTTACTTTTGACTCTTAAAATCCCCCGCCCCTCATCTGCCTGTACACGGATTTCTTGCTTACTGCAATAAACTTCGATGCTCCCGTCAGGTGTTGGCACCTTACCCTCCATCCATTTCAAACCACCGAGCTCAGGTTCCACAAGGTAGGTCTCATAACCAGGAGAAGTAGGCCTTACACCTAGAAAATATTTTCCCAAAAGATAAATAGGACTTGCGCCCCACGCATGGCATAAGCTTTTGCCAAATGGCCGACCATACATCGCATAATGTTCTTCACCTTCTTTCTGCGGATCATATTCTTCCCAAAAAGAGGTAGCGCCCAAAGCTAGCATTCCGCCCCAATAATTTTTTATTTCCTTTAATACGTACTGCTGCTCTTTAAGTGCACATAGTGCTTCCAGCTCATAAAATCGCATATAGGGTGTAGTAATTTTAGGGACGTCCTGATTTAGCAGTACACCTTTCTTTACCTCTTGTTGTTGTGGGGTATTTAAATAGTCAAAGAAAATGGCAAACATATTGGTATAACGAGTTACATGATCGGTAGCTTTGCCATTTATCCGGCTATGAACGAAGGCTTGCCTTTGTTCATTCCAGTAGTTGGTAAATATTTTTTGTTTCAATTGATCGGCTTCTTGTTTATAATATTCGGCGGACTTCCCGTCGCCAACGAGATTTGCACATAATGCCATTGTTTCCAGACTTCTACAGAACAGTAATTGCTCGAAACTTAGTTCTCCCGCTTTACTTAGACCTTCTGCCCAATCTACAAACACCCAATCGCCAGCCAACCCCTCCATGAAGCCATCTTCGTTTTTTCTTTGCAAACAAAACTCCATCAGGCTTTGCATTCTGGGGTAAAACTGTTTGATAAATTGTTGATCGCCCGTGTACAAATAGTAATCATAAATACCTAGAAACCAATAAAACGTATAGTCCATGATCGTGTTAATATGACTACTTACGGGCTCTTTACCCCGCAGAGCCAAGGTGGTACGCCTTACTGAAGGTGAGTCGAAGAATAGATAGTAATTCATAAGATAGCTTTGGTAAGCGTCGCCCGACCAGATCCAGCGATCACGCTTAATGCCGTCAATAAAAAACTCCCGACTCGTTAGTTCCATAGTATACTTAGACACCTCCCAGATACGGTTAAGTTCATCGTCTGAGCAACGAAAGCTTCCCCGAACTTCTAAAGGAAGATATTCGTACAACATCGATATGGAATCCACCTTTACGGGTTTATCAGGCACCACATAAACGTATCGAAACGCTTTAGATGTAGTTAATGTAGAATCCTGTCTAAGTGTAAGGTCTATCTGTAGACGGTCCAATGTTTCGCAAGTTTCTATGGCCAGCGCCTCTTCTTCTGACTCACCATAGTAAAGCGAAACTTTTCCTGCCCCCTGTAAGCCATGGAGCTTTATGAAGCCGAAGGTTTCTTTACCAAAATCCACTAAGATACCCGGGCTTTTTGTCTTTTCTGAAAGCGCCCACTGCGAACGGGTAGCCAAGCGGAATTTAGAAGGTCTATCTGCTGGACTATCAAAATTCCATGAACCGGCCTGCACCCAAGTAGTACCTGACTGATCGGAGGCCTTACCTGTTTCATCAATCCATTCCTTATCTTCATCGGTAACCAACCACGAACTATCCGAAACGATCTTTTTCCCCTGTAAATAGATAGCAGGCACCTTGTCTTGCGCATAAACTTTTAAATTAATTTTATGTTTCCCTGCAGGCACGTGGATGGTTTTCGGATAGCCTTCTATCATTTTGCCATCTAATTTTACATGATATTGTCCTTCGGCATAAATGTCTACGTCTTCAGCCTCTTCTATTTCAACAACTTTATGGAAGTCTAGGAGTGTATAGGGGTTGTCCATCCGCCAAAACGGAGGAAAAAAGGTTCCTCTCTCCGTACGTTTATTCTGCATTTGGTTACTTAGCCAGATTTCAAAATCACCAGGATACCAAACCCAAGTAGCTCTGCCTTGTGCGACAACTGCTGTTGAAAAAAGATGTGTTAGAAATAGTAGCGCAACGGGCAAATAGTTTCTTATAGATCGACAAAAGTTCATAATGGTTCCTATAAACAGATAAAGTGACTCAAAAATAGAAGCAAAGCTTTCTTTAAAGCTGTAAGATATTAACTATCTTATATAGGATATTAACATAAAATCAATGTCCGTTAAAAAATATGTATAATACAAACATGACCATAATCAACAGTGACCAAACCCACCTAACGCGATTAGTAGGTTGAACAGCGATATAGGGGATATTAGGCAATTGTTCTCTTTTCCCCGTGAAGAGTGAAATAATTACCGCAAAAAGCATCAACAACACAAAAATGCAGAAGGACAGCATCAGGTAGTGTGGCCAAATAGGAAATTTATCGGGCGTGAACACCCATAGATATAATACACCAATACCTAAACTTAATACAGATCCCAGGGACAGTACAAAATTAACCGCAGCTCTGCTGGTTCGTTTCCAGAACACCGTTAGTAGGAAAACTACAGATAAAGGAGGTGCAATAAAACCCAATACCGATTGAAACACGTCGAATAGGTTCAGGCCTTTTATCTCATCAATCGCTAAAGCTGCCAATACGGCAAATATACAACCCGCTAGAATCGTATACCTGCCCACCTTTACCATTTGCCTGTTGCTTGCTTGCGGATTTATCTTCTTTACATAAATATCGACTGTAAACACTGTACTCAGGGAATTAAGTGACGAACCAATGGTGCCCACAAGCACGGCGATCAAGACTACAATTACCAAACCGTTTAGCCCAGTGGGAAAGAGATGAGTTACCATGGTCATATAAGCCTCGGAGGGGTCTTCCAGTTCAGGATACAGAACATAGCACAGAATTCCGGTTAAGATAAATAGCGGTAAGGATAGGATTTTTAACCATGCTATAAAGTTAACCCCAAGTTGACCCTGTTCAAGGCTTCTGGCACCTAGTACAGACTGCACCATGGCCTGATCGGTACAGAAGAAAGCGATAGCGGCAACAGGATATCCCAACAAGATCGCGTACCATGGGTAATGTGGATCTCTTGCCGAGTGTATCAGATTCCAATAATCGGCAGGCACAGCATGGTATACTGAAGCTAATCCACCCGCCTTAGCTATACCAAGTATACTCAACAAGCAGGATACTATTATTAGTAAGAGCATCTGAAAAATATTGATTCGGGCGATAGTTTTAAGTCCTCCCATATAAGTAAAAAATGCAGCAAAAAAAACTAATACGGTGACTGATTGCCACATAGGAATACCTAAAACTTGCCTAATTAAAAAGCCTCCGGCAAAAAGTCCTAAAGTAAGCCAGGAAATCAACATTTTAACCAATGAGTACCACGCCAATATATTACGAGTGGTATCGCCATACCGCCTTCCCATAAATTCAGGCAATGTACTAACCCGAGCACCTAGATAACGTGGTGCGAAAACGAGGGCCAAAAGAAGTAAAAAAACGAAGGCATACCAATCGAAATTAACTGCTACAATACCGGTTGTGTAACCTATGCTCGCAAAAGCCAATAACATCGATGGTCCTACGTTAGTGGCCCACATATTGAAGCCGATACTTGCCCATCCCAAGGAGTTATGTGCCAAAAAGAGCGGTTTGTCTACTTTATTTCGATTAAAAAGACTTGAGCTAAGCCCAATAATCATCAGCAAAATTAAGTAGGCACCAATAATTCCATAGTCGAGCAGGGTAAGCCGCTCTGCAATATTACTCATATAAAAATTTATCGGATATTTAATTCGTCCAAACCGTATTCACTCCAAATTTCGTTTAACTTCACCGGCCTCCCTTTTTTTATTGAGCGATCCATTGCCTGCAGCAGTGCTACTGTACCTATCCCTTCGATCATATCAGGGTATGCGACAGTTTCTGCCGCGAGGCAATCAGCAAAATACTCCAGGTAATTTTGGTATTCACCGGCATGATGGCTTTTTCCTTCAAAGCGAAAATAATGTTTAAGTTTATGTTCCCAGGTGAGGATCTGTTCGTCACCGTTATTTGTTGTGATCGCGTAACGCAAATCCATGTAATCGGCCTGACTGCATCCCTCAGTGCCTCTTAGGATACAGCTCATTTCGCTATCGCGCAATACAGGTTGGATCGGGCCAGTATACGCACCACTTACTCGCGCTATCCGGCCATCTCGTGCTTTAAAAATGAAATGCATGGTATCCTCATGCTTTAAACCACCTTTTAGCCCATTGGCGCTCAACATACCGTAACCCATAACTTCATCGATATCGGGCAAATACCAGCGCACAAAATCCACAGGGTGGCTTAGCCCTCCATAGAGCCATTTAAAGCTGCTTTCCAGGGACCACGGTTTCTCTAAAAACCAGCGGTGATCGGCATGATAATACCCCTCAATGGTAATCAGCTCACCAATCAGCCCATTCTCAAAATCGGCTCGCTGCCTTTTCATAGGCTCAAAAAACCGCGAACTTTGTCCTACGAAAACCCTTTTACCACTAGACACGCTTAAGGCCAACAATTCTTGCGCATGTGCGAGATTATCTATAAAAGGCTTGGTACAGATCACATGCTTACCATGCTTCAGTGCTGATTTCACATGTTCGGCATGCAGCTTATCTGGTGTATAGATAGCAATGGCATCAATTTCAGGATCATCAAGCAAGTCCTGATAATTAGTTACATAGAGATGAAAATCAAACTCTTCCGCACGTTGCTTACAAACAGCTTCATTACGATCACATATTTTTATCAATTCAATCTTTGAACTATTCAACGCAGCAGATATTGTACTTCTACCTTCTCCTAATCCCAGTATTCCTAATTTTAACATTTCCGTTTTTGCTTTTTAGATGACCGAATACGAGATGCATGACATAAAATCACACCTGATATTAGGTTTATTCTGATCGTATTATTTATTTAAATTAAAAAACACCCAAACTTCACCTTCGCTCGTTCCCGGAAGCCCTTCTTGATATTTTGCCATGAGCTTATTCCATTCCTCCCCTCTGGAATTATTTTCCACCGTTTTCTTATCCAAGCTTTCAAAGTCGGCTCCCTTAGGAATACTGATGACCAAGAATAATTGTCTACCAGCTCTATATAAAAGCACCTGCTGAAACATTGCCTTACAAAACCCTTGTGAAACTTCTGGCCATTGCTCGAATTGTTGTGTATGATAATCTAGGTATTCTTGCTGGAGGGTACTATCTTTCACCAGATTGGCAGATAAAAGCACATGATCATATTCTTTGACTGCAATAGATTCTTTATCCTGGCAGCGTTTTCGATCAAAAGTGTAAAACGGCGCTTCTAACAACTGCACATCATACAACGGATAGGCCTCTAAACAATTTTTATAGAATCGCTCCGATTCGGCTTTTGTGCCGTACAGTATATGGTGATTTTCCCATTGATAAAGTAAAGGTTTTTCAATTCCACTTTCTTTGGCGAGCTCATAAAAGCGATGGATCATTTCGTCAGCAGCCACTGTAGCAACAACCTGTACCAAGTACGGGGAGTGAGCGTTATGGTAATTCGCTCCAGCATTACACGAAAAAACCATTGACATCATAAAAAAAATGTAAACTCTCAGTAGGTTAATCATAAATTTCCTATTCAAACAACCAATCAATATTCCGTTCATCGACTGCGATCCCAACTTCCGCATCATAACTTTTAAATTCTTTCGCGTCTGTAAAACCTAAAAGCAGGCATTCTCCTTTAGGAATTGTTAGCGTATGCTTTCCGGGAGGGAAACGATAAGCATGTATATATACCGGCGGATATCCCTCCAAAAGCAATGCATTTGCAATAAGCACATCCGATTGTCCATAATCATTTGCGCTAGCATCGCGTTCCAGCTCCGGGGCCGGGGCAAAGTTTTCACTTTCCTTTTCACTTCCAAAAGCAGCATCCTTTTCCTTAAAGAAACCCACAAGTAATTGAGCAGGTTGATCAACATCAAAAGTAATTTGGCTTCCTAAATTTCGCTGTCGGTCAGCGTCCATCCGGATACCTTTCAGCTTTGCCAAGCTAGTTGCTACTTCTACCAATTTATGTTCACTTCCAAATGGCTTTGCGTCTTTACTCAAGGCGTAAAAGCCTTTGCTACCTGCTATCAGCTTTACGGCAACGGGCTCTAACGGCTCAACGGTACCTGTTCCTTCCGGATGATGTTTGAGTGAATCGATCTGCCTCTTGAAGTGTGATAGCTCTTGCTCATATAATGGCAGCAGCTCATCCCATTTTTTGTAATTACCATCTATTCCTCGAATTGGAATTTTTCTTTGCGTGGTCTGCATGCTATTTGCATACAAATAGCTGTCGTCCGTGAGTGTTGTCAGCTTTTTAAAATACCATATACTATTTTCCAAGTGCGGTAGTGCTTTGTCTAAATCCCCTACTTCACTCGAATATTTATAGCGCAAAACCAGCAAGGCCGCCCGCACTTTTTCGGCGTAAAAGTTTGCCAAAGCATCGTAGCAATACACATCATTTTTTATCCTATTGAATTCTTCTTTTTCTTGTGTAACCTGTGAAGCAACTTTTTCTATGGCAAGTACAGCATTTTTACCGTGAGCCACCACTTCATCTGCAACCTGGACTGGGGTTTCTCCAATATGTGGTTCACCGTTCCATTCCTTCTTTGCATAGTCAATTAGCATTTCTCCTTCAGGTGCTTCAGACTCATAAAGTAAGGTAAATAGACTAAAGCGAAACGGATTAATTAACTGTGGCATAAACATCCCTAGGCTTAGTGTTTGTCGGTTACCGTCGGTAATGCCATAACGCCTTAATAGCTTTGGTGCTATTTCGCCCAGTTCTTCATAACTTTCCAACAATGCTCTCCCAGCAGTGTTATCCGTTCCGAATACCCCTGCCAAGATATCACTCCAGTAAGCTTCTTCCATATTCCTATCGTTACCCGCATTCCATGCATATCTCGCCCAAGCTTTATACCACATCCAATCGCGATCAATTTGTAACAGTCGCGCCGTTGTGTCTTTTAGGCGATCTGCTGCATAGGGCCAGTCCCAGTAAGAGGCCTGCGGATAGACGTGCAAACCGTTTGCATAATGAATGTTATGCATGGCCTGTACGCTTTTTTGAATAAAATCAGGTGATGCATAGCGAAAAGGTTCGAGATTTGCTAAAATATGCACATTCTGTATATGTACAGGCGCCGCTTTACTCAAAGTTTGGTGAAGTTCCGCCCACTTCCCGCGAGGCGTGTAGGTTGTCAACGCCTCGCCATTGTATTTTGCCATGGTATATAAATTTTTATATAAGGGCAGCGATGCCTTCATAACGGCGGGAGCATCAGTATCATGTGCGCGCAAAACAATGGGGGGTTCTGTTTCTTCGCCAATGCGCTTCAGTCCTTCCTGCACCCCCGGGATAATGGTCTTGGTAAACCAGTCGATATCGTCCTGTCCGACTCCTTCCATCGCCTCGCCAAGTGTTACCAACAATCCTACATTTGGATATTTCTCAACGAAGGCAGCGATGGACTTGCGCGTATAATCGGCTATTAGGGGGAGAATAGGCCTGTTGCGATCCTGCGTTTTTAAATCATGTTTTTCTGCAAAAGGCTTTGATACAATAATATTATAAAACATCTGTATCACCCAGATGCCCCGTTTATCGGCCTCCTTCGTGATGAACTGAAAGATTTCTTCATTTTTTTTAAACGTTTCCTCATCGACCTCCACCGCATAGGGATAATCGGCTAAGCGTACCAGTGAGGCGAACGGATGCCCATTCCACAAATACAGGGAATTATAGCGGTTCTCCACCAACATATCCAAGTATCTTATCCACTGTTCTTTATCATATAACCAAGGAAACTCTTCCGGTGTATAGGGGTATTCATATACCGTTCGTCCCGGTAGGTAGTGTGTTTTTTGAATACCAATCGCTGTACCGCGCAACAGCATTTCCGGATGATCTTTTTTTTGCAACTGCATTGGCAGTTGCCCTTCCTTATCAAGGCGCTCTGCCAATTCCAGACAACCATATAGCACACCATTATCGTCAGCACCTGCTATAAAGCTTTTTCCCTGTGCGGTATCCCAATGAATCTGAAAGGCTTCTTTTGCCGACAAGTTAATTGTATCGAATATCCCACTACCTATCGGATCTGCGATTTTACCGATAATTAATAATTGGGATGCTTGCGCAAGAGTCACGTCATCTGTAGTAAGCCTGATTTGATATCCCGAAGCTCGAAAAGCTTCAGTAAGCTTTTCCACACCATATTGTATACGTGGTGAAGCTTTTTCAGAAATAAGTATCGTTAGCGCATGTTTTTGGTTATCTCCCTGCACAGCAAAAGATAACTGCACCAGCTGAATCAACAGCAGGGTTAAACAGGCAGAAAACCAATGGCATTTTTTGCGGATGCATGTTATAGAGATTTCGCTTTTAAGCATTTTGGATATGCCACGCAAAGTAACGCTCGCTATGCTCATGCCACAAGCTTGCTTATACGCATCCAAAAACCCGTCGAAGTACCAACAGGGTTTGTGCCTGTTGCAGACACGGCCTTGGGGACGGCAGCGGAGCGCACCCGGATCCAGACGTGGAGCGACAGGCACAAACCCGATTTTGTTAAAAACAAACTTCCTGTTGCATGTTGTTATCATAAAGCATTTGCATTTAAGGTATCATGGTTATTGGCGGGATCTGTCCAATCCACTTTTTCGTTAGGGTTTATGCCGTGAATAAATTTTTCGATATTGGTATAGCCGTCACCGTTAACGTCGCCATTGGCATCTGATGGATCAAAGGGATCTAGACCATATTGCATTTCCCATTCGTCTGGCATTCCATCGTTATCCGAATCTTTATAGGGCGTACCGCCATAGGTTGGATATCCTCCCACCTGACTAACGTCTACGATAATCCCCTGCTTATAGGAATCTTTTGGAAGCCTTCTTTTTACAAAAGGGGAATCTTCTATTTCCCGATTTGGTAGACGATCCAATTTACCCGTTGCGACCTCCTGAACAATCCGACTATCTACTGCATCCCTTTTTGGCAACGTTGCACCAGCATTTTCCAAAACAAATGTAAATGCGTCATCGGCTTCCATAATAGCCAATCTAGACATCGGAAATGGACGATCGACCTTTATTAAATCACGATATATACCGGCATCGCCCCCATTCCCAATCTGCACACCGCCATCCCAATTATCGGCACTTACTTTTTCATGACCTTCTACGATATTACCTTGCACGTAGGCGCGACCAAAAACAAGTGAATCATGTTGAGAACGATCTGCCTCAGGCTTTAAAATTCTATACCCGGTGGGATGATCGGTTGGGGTGATTGGACCCGGCTTATAGTAATTATTGATGATGTTAAATAGCGAGCGATGGTCGCCCCCATCGACCGTGCGGTTCCACCAGTTGAAGATCACATTATTTACGAAAGAAAAATCACCATACATGCCCACCGATGAATTTCTACTGATATTATGTGCCCAAAGGTTTCGCATAAAGGTACTGTTTAACCCGCCCAAGGTACTGCCGAAAGCATGGTTATAGGTATCTAAGGCTTCTGAAAAAATGCTGTTTTGAATGGTTATGTTTACCGTAGGCAACTTCAGTCGTTCTCCCTGACCGTCGGTATACATATTTCTATAAATTGACATATTTTCATCTAAACCCCAACTGGCTGAACAGTGGTCAATGATCACATTTCCCATAGCATCACCGCCAAGGGCGTCATCACGGAGGGTTACATCAGTATTCCCTCTACGGAAACGCATATGTCGGATAATTACATCGTGCGTTTCTATAGAAACCGATTGTCCGGCGATACAAACGCCATCTCCAGGAGCGGTTTGGCCAACAATAGTCACATAAGGAGCTCTTATTTCAATTGGTGTTTCCAAATGAATAATGCCTGCGACATTAAAAACGATCATTCTGGCTCCCGCAGCTTCACATGCTTCTCTAAACGTACCTGGGCCTTTGTCATCCAAACTATTAACCACAAAGATCCTTCCTCCTCTACCACCTGGCGTAAATGCACCACCGCCTTCAGCTCCAGGAAAGGCTGGAATATCTGCTTTTATCAAATCGAGCGGATACGAAGCCCAAGGAATATAAGGGCGCCCGTTTTGTGCCTCCTGACGAACGATCGCAGCATTGGATTCTTCCCATTGTTTTTGAAGGCGTTCGTCTTCTCGCTGCAATAAAGCATCTGTTTTCGCTTGAAGCGTATCTGGGATTTGGGGATACTGCGCAGCAACAGTGTTTACCAGCAATAGCGCTACCAAAAAAGGGAGTAGTCTACAAAAATATTTATGTGTTTTGTACGATGAAATAATCATTACCTTTTTCTTTAAAATATCTAAAAAATACGATCCTATTTATTAATCACTAACCTTATAATTCTTTATTATCACCTACTTAACAGATACTTATAGGCTTCTTGTAAACCTGCCTGTTGTTTAACGCTCTCCGACACCATTGGTCCGTTATGCTTCCAGGTGTTCCCCGGGCCGTTGGCATTCTGTAAAAACTTCTCTTGTGGACACCAGTTGTTTTTTACGGTAAAATACGCTGATCCTTCGTCTGTATATAGGTAAAACCAATGTTCAGGTAGATGTGCATAGGGCGCGGTATAGATGCTATCGATATAATTTTCTTCAATGACAGATCCGGGTTGTGCTGATAGGGTATAAATACCTGCCACATCATTCATATGCTTGGCATAATGGTGAATTTTATTAGCCGAAACTTTGTTATTAGCCATTGCGCTTACCGTGGGTGTCCATCCCCACCCAAGACTAATACCAGTATAGGAAACTTCACTAATTTCATTATGCTGGATAATTGTATTACGCACATATCCAGCACCGATTCCCACACAGCCCCAATCCTCATTGGTAACATTAGTTATTAAATTGTTTTCTATCCTATTATCGGAAGTCAGCTCCCTTACATCGGTAGGATTATAGGGAAGATGCGTTTCGAAAGCTTCGTCTGAAAATACTCCGAGTAAAATTGCCGAGCCACCGATATCTCTAAATAGATTACCTTTAATACTATTATGTTGCACACCCCGGTGGTAGTCCAAACCAGTGGAAGCCAAGTGCTCGAATTTACAGTCTTCAAAAGAAGTATGCTGTGTGTAAGACAGGGTAGCTGCAGCATCGGGTCGTCCTATCCATGCTTGGTTTTCCAGTCCTTTTTTGTCGGAAGTACCCGGTACTTCGAGTTTGTAAGCATCCAGAAAGTACATCCCCGCCTGCAAAGCAACATGTCCGCGTTTTGACGGACGAAGCCAAGTACTATGCTGCCAAGTGATTCCTTTAAAATGTATATGTTGCACCGGTTGATCGATGGTCCCTGCCACGCGAAGCAGCGTTTCTAAATAAGGTACCAGAACTTCGGCAGTAGATAAATTTTCCCCATCCCTTGGCCAATAGTATAACTTTGCGCGCTGTTTATCCAGATACCACTCTCCCGGTTCATCTAAAAAATGTATGGAATTGGTCAGATAAAAAGCAGAGTTACCCGTTTCTTTTGAAAGCCATGGAGCAGGCCAGGGGTGTTCGGACTGTAGCTTGCTTTCCGGCTGTAAAAAAGACAACTGCACGCTATCGGCTACTACATTCGCTTCTTTTATACGTAAGGTAGCTACTGCCCACCACTGGTGTATAAAAAACTCCATTCCTGACTGCCATTGGAAGTTAGTACTTTTCGGAATCCAACAGGTTTCGTCTTTATGGTTCCAGGACAAAATCCTGTCCATACTGTCTCCTAAAGTACTTTTAGCTCTTACAGCTTTGATATCATTTACCCATAATTGCCTAAAATCTACTACTTCATCTCCCATCTTGGGAGCATCGATTACCCACACCTTCCCCCGAGCAACAGCAGCCAAACGTGCATTATCATCCGTTACTTTTTGCCAATTTTTCTTTAGCGGTATCCCTCCGCTTATGATAGGCTGTTCATCCGGAGCCGCAGAAATGATCGTTGGGCTTGTCGCCGTTCCCGAATCTTCCGGGCGAATAAATATCGGTTGCTTAAGCCTATATCTTCCTCCCTGCATATAGATATTCACCCCTTTTGCCACCCTTTCATCATTTAGTCTTCGCCACTCCCTCACTTTCCTTAAGGCGGCATCGAGCGTTGCCACGGGTTGGCTTTTTGTTCCCGGATAAGTGTCGGCACCTTGGGGAGATACCCAAAGTTCAGCTCCTTTCAAATGAATGGTGCCCATGGACATTAAGAGAACAGCTATAATAAAAGATCTCATTCTTAGCTAGTTTGATTTATAACGAGTTGCGCAATTGCAGACAGAAATCCAAAGCTATTTGCTGTATTGGATTTTCTTTGATAGCCTTCGCTGCCAGTAATCCCATCTGCTGATGATCTGTGCTGATGGTAGTGATGCCTCCTGCGATATATTTTTTTAACGGTGTATCATTATAAGATATGATACCAATATCTTCACCTATCTTTAAATTGCCAAGAGCCATTTTATCCAATAGGTTTACCAAATCATCATCGTTTACACAGATATACGCTTCACCTTTTGTTAGGACTGCGGTGTTAACTTCATGCAAGATCTCCCGCTCGAAAGCATATTGCTGACAAAACTTATGAAAACCTTTCTTGATCGCAGAGGGTAAATAACTTTTTGATGAAAAAACTAATTTTAAGGTATGGTACTTGCTCAAGCAGTGCTTTGCCTGATCGAGCGCTCGGTAGATATCATTTTCAAAATCCTCATAAATACAGGTATAATGCCCTTTAATACCCGGCAGTTTTTTATCCAACACGAGCAGCTTATCTTTCGGTAGCTTATCGATTAATGCTTCTGCAGCTTCGGCGTTATCTAAGAAATGTGGTAAAATAATGTAATGTGTATAATCCTGTCTTTTATGCAGCAACTGTTTAAACAAATAGAAGTCGTTGTTATAGACATAAAAATCAATCGGAATATCTTTTCCCAAAGCCGTTACCAGTGTATCGTAAAATAAACTTTTACCCTCACTAATTTTATTCACTAATAAACAGATACGTAACGGAGCTTTCAACTCCGTGGTTGAGATGAAGTGCCCTTTACCAGGTACAGCTTTCAATATACCTAGGTATCTAAGGTATTTGTACCCTCTGTCTGCAGTTTCTCTAGAAATCTCCAAATGACTAGTGAGCTCATTTAAAGAGGGCAATAGGTTGTTTTTCTGAAATTTTCCTTCTCTCACAGCTCCCAATATGGCGTGAGCTAACTGTAGATATTTAGGTGTTGATGAATAGCTATCAACACGTACATAATCAAAAAAAGTACTATTGCTCATCATACTCTCTTTTTATTTTATTTGATCTCAATTCTCGTTTTATTATTATGAATATTTCTTAATCATAATTCTTACTTCTCTCGTTATCGAAACTATCTTCTCTTAATATTTCCCTCCTTGGCCAGCTATGATCCATCGCTCAAGATTCGTATTATTTTACCTGGACAACAACTTCCTCTGACATGATCCCTTCTGCACGCACAGTTACCTTAATTTCTCCTTTTTCACCTTTTGTTTGAATAATCGCCAGGCATCTGCCATTGTAGGCTTCCTTTTTATCTCCCTTTAATGTTGTTAAACTCGCCTGAAAACCGTTATCAAGCCCTGCCAGAAAACCTACACCCTTTACGTCAAAACTCAACTCATTCGCTGCTTTAGGAACAAGGTTTCCGTTTGCATCCTCTATAAAAACGCTTATAAAGGCCAAGTCTTCCTGTGTGGCCTGTAATGTTGTTCTATCCACTTCCAGTCGAAGTTTTTTTGGTTTAGTGGCAGTCGCTACCTCCTTGGTTAACACGTCATTTCCCTGTCGCCTCGAAACTGCCTTTATGATACCCGGCTCGAAGGGCACCTTCCAGGAAACATGCATAGCATTTCCTTCCTTCTTTTGCGTGCCTAGCGATTGACCATTCAAAAACAATTCAACCTCATCTGCCATGTTGTAATAAGCCCACACGTCGACAATTTCTCCTACTTTCCAATTCCAATGAGGAAAAACATGTAACACCGGTTTACTTGTCCATTCACTTTGATACAAATAGTAAACGTCTTTCGGAAAACCAGCCAAATCGACGATACCGTAGTAAGAGCTGCGAGCGGGATAATCATATGGCACGGGTTCGCCCAAGTAATCAAATCCCGTCCAAACGAATAACCCAGCTAAAAAATCGCGCTCTTTTACTGCCCGCCAAGCCTGTTCATGGCTGGTTCCCCAGTATGCAGCTACATGATCGTATGCAGAAACCGTATGATCAGGGTTACCGTTCTTGACGAATTTTTCTTTTGGGTTTGGTGGCCAAAAACGCAAACTATCCTGCCCTAGATCATAGTGCCCTCTAGATGCCAAGGCAGATGTCGTTTCCGAGGCTATTAAAATTTGGTTCGGAAAGTTTATGGGTAAACTATCGTATTGTTCGTACTTGTAATTAAAACCTAAAATATCCAACGCTCCAGCCTGTGCAATAAAATTCTTTTCCGGATCGGTTTCCGTTAAGGCGGCTGTAACCGGTCGGGACTTGTCGACCGTCTTTACAATATCTACCAGCGCTTTCGTTAAAGCGATACCCGTACTATCAAACTGTTCGCGGATCTCGTTGCCAATGCTCCACATGATTATTGAAGGGTGATTACGATCACGCCTTATTAAATCTTCTAAATCTTGTCGATGCCATTCATCAAAATCAAGGGCATAATCAAACTTATTCTTTTTCTTCCGCCACATATCAAAGGCCTCATCCATCACCAGAAAACCCATTTCATCACACAAATCCAAGAACTCAGGAGCCGGAGGATTATGAGAAATCCGGATGGCATTTGCACCCATCTCCCTGAGTATTTCAAGTTGCCGATTCATTGCCCTTTTATTAACCGTTGCTCCCAAAGCGCCCAAGTCATGATGCATACAAACTCCCAGAATTTTCACAGCACTGCCATTCAGGTAAAATCCTTTTTTAGCATCAAATGAGAAATGACGAATGCCCAGTGGAACGATGTGCTCATCTAACACCTCATTTCCATCTAGGAGCTGTGTTTTTATTTGATACAAGTAAGGGTTGCTTACCGACCACAATTGAGGGTTACGAATTTCCAGTTCACTGACAGTTTCCGTTAAACTATCTGTCAATATCTGCTGAGACTTTCTAGACACTACCTCTTTACCTTGTTGATCATATAGAGTAATTTGCAAGGTTACCTCTCTTGTTTCCCCCGTTAAGTTACGATACGTGGTAATTTGCTGTACCTTTGCTTGCTCATCACTTACCTCTGGCGTTGTCACAAAGGCTCCCCAGTGATCTATCGCTATTTTATTTTTGGAAAGTAACCAGACGTTCCTATAAATTCCAGAGCCTGTGTACCAACGTGAATTAGGCTGTTTGCTATTATCCACTCGTACAGCGATTACATTTTGTGCGTCCCCAAATTTAATATAGGGAGTGAGATCATGCCTAAAAGAAGTATAACCGCTGGGCCTTTTACCTAGGTAATGTCCATTAATCCAAACTTCGCTATTTCGATAGATGCCATCAAAATCAATATACACTTCTTTCCCTTGTTCAGTTATAGGCATCGCAAAGCTTTTACGATACCAAGCTATCCCTCCGGGCAATGCACCCCCTTGATTGGTAGCCGGATGTGTATCACTAAAGTCACCTTCAATACTCCAATCATGCGGCAGATTTAAAAGTCGCCATTCCTTATCATCGAAAGCAGAAGTCTTCGCGTCAGGCCTATCTCCCTGAAAGAATCTCCAATCATTATTGAAGTTAATGCGCCCCATCGGTTGCTCCTGACCATAAAGCAAGGATGGGAAGATTAATATGAGGATCATTAGTCCTAACATCATCAGATGAAGCCGCTGTTTATACCGTTTACTCATTATTTCTCTTCTGTTACTGGATCTGGTGCTATAAATGTTTTTTTGCTATTGCCTAAATCTTTTGAGGTAGCTACGGCTATTCCTCTTTGATCATGTTTATTTACTGCACAATAAAAGTGATACACCACACCCTCATGTTTCAGTACAAACGACTTATGCGCATACTGCTCATCGTAAGATTCTGACGGTTCAATAAGGCTTTCTCCCTCCCAATCTGTCCATTTGACCAAATCCTTTGATGCGGCAAACCGGTTAAATGCCCCTTCGCGATCTTGCCAAAATGCGCCAAAGTAAAACATGACATAGGTATCACCGATCTGCTGAATAATGGCATCGCCGGTAATACCAACAGGATGATGTACGACAGGTTCGTCCAAATAACGTTTCCAATGGACCATATCGTCCGAAACCGCCATTCCGATCCGCTCAAACCAACGTGTTTTGATGTTATGCTGTGCAGAATCTCCATTGGCATTATAATACATGACAAAATTGTGTCCGGTGAGACCTTTTCCGTCTCGCATGACCGTACTTTTAAAAAGTTTTCGGTTTTCCCACCAACGAACATTTGGATCCTGTGAAGTTAAGACAGGCTCCCCTATCCGCTCCCATTCATGAGCTTGGGAAGGGTCTTTATCTGTATAAGCCATACCAATGGAAAGGTTGCCCGCTTCGTATCCACGACCATCTCCACCGAAGTAAGACATCCAATATTTTCCATCGTAAGGATGAAGTTCGTAATCACCTTCCCAAGTAATATCCTGTAAGGCATTATAACCAGCTTTTTGGTGATCGTCCCAAAGACCTTCGTCTGAAAAAGAAAGCAGTTTACCTAGATCTTGCCATGCTAACAGGTTTCTGCTCGAAGCTAACCATGTTTCATAACCTCTTCCATCAAAAACGAGATAGGTCATATACCATAAGCTATCCTTACGAAATACGGTGGGACAATCCATTTTTTTTGAATTATCCGGAGGAACCATCACCAAGCCATATTTATGAGGCGTTTTCACCTCGTTATAAATGGCTTGCATTTCATGATTTGTGAGGCGGTCTTTTTGCTGTGCACAGGCGGTCAGCACATGTAAAAAAACACTGATACTTAGATATATGAACTGTTTACGCCTCCGACGCGTGTGTATGCTCCCAAATTTTAAAGCCGTTTTTTTCTTCATATGAATGATATTCCCCCGATGCTATTGTTCTTTTTATTTTTAGTTCACTCGGTAAAATTTATTTACTCTGGGTTGCTCGCTCCCTCTTTCACCACGAAATGATAATCTCCTGATCCTACCGCTAAGATCTTTCTCCTTTTTTCGTCACCAATTATTGGAATGCCTACCTGTTCTAAATGCCGATTCCCTTCATAAATGATATAGTTGTCTGCTATCGGCAAATAGATTTTTGCTTCGGTATTAGTTGGGATACGTACTTTTAGTTCAAACTGGTCACCCTTTTTCTCCCACGATGAACGTATATCGCCATATATCGAGTGATAAACAGCTTTCACAGCACTTATATCTCCCACCACTTCCGGTTGAATTTTAATTTTGTTGAAGGCGATTCCTTCTTCCTGTTGCTTGATACCCGCCAAACCACTATACAACCACTCCATTAAGTGTCCGAGCATGAAATGATTATTAGATACACGCTCTGAGGCCTGCCAGGACTCCGTTAAAGCAGTTGCTCCTTTTGCTAGTTGATAACCATAACCAGGCACATCACTTCTGCTATTCATATCGTAGATGACATCTGAGCGTCCTTCCTCCTCCAGTACACGTAATACATAACGATAACCTATATCACCCGCCGTTAAACTGTTACCCCGTTGACGTATATCCTGAATAAGATTGTGCACCACAGCTTCTTTATGCTCAGGTTCTACCAATCCCATATATACTGCCATCGCGTTTGCTGTTTGGCTTCCGGTAGCATATTGTTTATTTGACGGATTAAAGAAAGCTTTATTAAACGCTTCCTTGACCTTCTTTGCTAATGATATAAAACGTGCTCGGTCTGTCTCATGGTCTAGCATTTCAGCTATTTCTATTAAGATTTGCAGATTGTAATAATAAATAGCTGAACCCGTAACTCCCATAGGGGTTAACTGGGAAACACCCGGAGGCTCTGGGCCAAGGTCGTACCAATCGCCTAACCCTTGCTTCAACAAATGGTTTTCGGATTTACCGGCTAAGTAACCCATATATTTCTTCATCATGGGATAAGCCGTTTCCAACACTTCCTTATTTCCATACCACTTATATAGGTACCAGGGTAAGATAATACTGGCGCTTCCCCATTCGGGTGAATCACGAAACATCTCTCCACCCCAGGTAAATTCCACAAATTCAGGAGCTATCTCAGGTACCAACCCATTCGGCAGCTGAGATAACATCATATCATTTACCGTCTTCCGCAGCAGGGTAGCAATATCGTAACGATAGCGGGCAGATGCTCCCATAAGGTGCGTTTGCTCTAACCAACCCAGCTTCTCCCTATGTGGACAGTCAGTAAACACGCTTACCATATTGCTTTTTATCGCCCAATCGATAAGACGATGTGTACGATTGAATAAGTCATTAGATGAATGGAAAATTCCAGCTTCCTCTGCCGCATTTCGAATATGAAGTCCTCGTAAGGCGATGATTTCGGCTTGCTTCGATGGGTTTTCGACTCCTTTAGGTACTGCCCCCCTTAGTTCAAGGTATCGGAATCCATAATAACTAAAGCGAGGTTGCCAATTTTCTTCTTCCCCTCCTTTAAGTACGTATTCAAAATAGAATGGGCCTCCAGTAGCTTTTTGGGTAACCGCTCCATCTTGCAGCAGTTCGCCGGGATATATACGCACGGTATCTCCAGCGTTACCCTTAACCGTGAGTGATACAACTCCCGATGCATTTTGCCCGAGATCAACTATCCAATCACCTTTTGGCGACCGCATCGTTTTTTTTGGATCAAATTGTTCAAAAACTTTTACTGGTTCAGCCGTTTGCGGCTTCAAGTTTTCTACGCCATTCGTAACAATAGCCTGTTGCCAATGTTTATCGTCAAAACCTGTGCTATCCCACCCGGGTTGTTCCAAACGGGCATCGTAATCTTCACCGCCATAGATGCTCGAAAAGGTAATGGGGCTTTTATCTGTTTTCCATTGTTCGTCACTTACCATATCATCGCTGCTTCCATCGGTATAGACAATATGTAAGCGCGCAATCATCTTAGGATAGCCAAAAGCGACCTTTTGCTTTCTGTATCTTCCTTTCACAGGTGGTATATAATAAAAGCCATTACCCAATAACACACCGATCGCATTTTCTCCGAGCCGTAAATATTTACTGACGTCAAAGGTCTCGTATAAAACTTCGCTATCATATTTTGTCCACCCGGCGTCCAAAAAATGATCACCTATTTTTTGTCCGTTGAGATGTAACTCAAAATGCCCTAAACCACTTATGAACAGCGTTGCCCGTGCAATTCGCTTTTGCACCTGAAAAGACCGACGGAATAGCGGTAATATATTGTTATCTTGAATCGAATCTTTTTTATCACTTTTTGGTAAGGGGTCTATACGATCGCTGGCCAATTCGTTGTAGGTTATCCATTGTGCACTTTTCCAATCCGTTTTATTGAAAAGTCCCATTTGCCAATGAGTCGATTCCGACCATGCCGAAACTTTTTCATGATTGTCCCAAACTTTCACCTTCCAATGATAGCTTTTTGTAGGCAGTAGCGTCCTCCCTTCATAGAGCACCTGATTAGATGCATTCGATGCAACTTTTCCAGAATCCCAGATATTGCCCTTATCGATCGCCAAGGAATCTATATGATCAGCAACCAAAATACGGTAAGCACGCTGATGCGTATTCCTTTCTCCTGATTGTAGTTCCCAGCTGAATTTAGGGTAGGTAACCAAGCCTTTGGGATATCGTTTGTAATCCACACGTAAGTTAGTAACCGCTAAGGTATCTGAAAATGCGATTTTACAACAACATACTATAATAAGCACCGTGATCATCCGACTCATATATCCAGTTTATAAAGGTTAATCAACAGACGTTTCAAATAGTTTTAGTGCCGGTTGTACCTTATATAGGTTAGTATCAATTACAAATATAAGTGAGATAGCAGGTGGTTCTTTATAGCAATTTAACCTGATATTATAGGATATTATCTTTGAAGGTATCTTTGCTTGATTTCTTTATACTTGCTTTAGCCTTTTCATAGTTAGGTTTTACCCAGGCTGTGCCTTTTCGCCTAAGTCATCAGGCATAAAAGAGCTATAAAAAAATTCAACAAACCGTTTACTGCCGGTAAATGCGTCTGAGCTAATATGGGACGTAGCTAATATCCTTCAAAGAAATTGCTTGATCTTGCTTTGGTGCATCAATGGCAATCTGATTAGTTGGAATTTCAAATTTCACTTTTCGAATGCGAATATCTTGGGCATTTAAGAGATGTATAGCAGTATCTGGACTTTTCAGCCAGGCATTTTCAACACAAACATTCTCCGCATCAGCAACCCGAAATAACTGATCACTATTTACACGGGCTCTTTGTATTTCCACATGGCTTAACGGAGCTTCCGGTATACCGTCGACACGTACAAATTGCGACGCTTGTTCAACCACGATATCTTTTATATAAATATCTCTAAAATAAGGTGTTAGATCGCCTGCTTCAATCGGTATGGTGCGGTCTGCAGCCGCTCCCACATGAACTGCACTACCCAACATATCCCAGCGTAAAGCGGTCTGCTCCAAGCGCATGCGAATACGCTCGTAGTATAATTTCTCTCCGCCACCTCCACGGGGTCTTCTTGTTTTAAAACGGATCCCATTTCCTTCGTTGTTAAACACACAATCATGCACATACAGATTTTTTATCACTCCGGCAGTTTCACTACCTATGGTTATGCCGCCATGTCCTTTCTCTGCTAGGCAATAACGCACCACCACATTTTCTGTAGGTCTGTTCACCCGCAAACCATCCGTCCCCCGACCTGCTTTCATAGCCAGACAATCGTCGCCGGTAATTAATGTACAATATTCTATTAACACATTTTTGGACGATTCCACGTCGATACCATCTCCTCTCGGAATTCCAACGGAATGGATCGTTACCCCGCGAATAATTACGTTGTCGCAATAAATCGGCACGATATTCCAAAAGGCCGTTCGCGCTAAACTTACCCCTTCTATATATACCGCTTCGCAGTTGATCGGTGAGATGAGCATGGGAGGAAAAATAAAGCCTTCGTCTGCCCCTTCATAAACCCGCTGCCCAACGGGTTTATCCAAAGGAACTACATTTTCAATGACGTCATGTGTCATGATCTGCCTACGTAACGAACCTTCTGCCGGACCGAGCAATTTTCCTTCACCCGTAATCGCTATATTTTTTTGGCCGTTAGCGTAGATACAGGCACCCAGTGACATGAGTTCAACTCCTTCGTTACGCGTAAATACAGCCGGTAGATAATCCGCTATTTCGCCACTGAAGTGAAGTTCAGCTCCCGACTCAACATGTAGGTTCACATTACTTTTCAAATTAATCCGTCCCGTTTTCCATTTTCCTTTGGGAATAACCACCCGACCGCCGCCCTGTTCAGCGACCTCATTAATAAGTGACTGGATAATACCAGTGACTACCTGCTCTTCCGTCGCCCCTTTATCTGTAATCCGCACAGAACGGTCAGGAAAATCTGGTTTGTGAAATGTAACAGTGGAAAAAGGTGCGGATATCGGTGCGATGGTATCTGGTAACGCACTTGCTCCGACATCATTTGCCGTGGGTATATCCGCCAACCATTCCATCTCTTCTACCCGCTTACTTTGACAGGCATTAATCATCATGAGCATACAAAAAAAACACCGAACAAATAACGTGGATAGGTCTATCATGCTTGGAAGATCTTTTTCATATAACGCGTATTATTCCCAAAGTTCCCCTTCACGTCACCCGGATTTTTGGCATCGCGCGAGCGCTCGATCACGAGCCATCCACTCCATCCCAACGCATCGAGAGTTTCTTTTACTTTTTGCATATCTAGTCGTGTATTATATTTCAACAAAACACCATCATCGTCTGTACAATGTATCTGACAAATATGTTCCTTACCCAGGATACGCAGCTCTTGACATAAATCGCGACCATTTTTGAGGGCATTGGAGAAATTGAAATAACTTTTGATATGCGCTGAACCAACCTCCTTTAGAAACTCCTTTTCTTCCGTAGCATCCAATGCCGTCTCAAGACCGATTGTCACTTCAGCTTTCTTAGCCATTTCACCAATAACCTTCAAACGCTTCACCAATTGCGGTCTTAGTTCAGGGTATTGTATCAAATCACCTTGTACGCCTAATGGTAAAAAGGCGATTTTTATTTTCATGGCTACCATGGTATCAATACAATCCTGCACCATTCTTTTATAAGTTGGCCGGGTAGCCAATGACTGCGCATAAAAACCTGTCATTGCTAACGAGCAGAGTTCTATATTCAACGTTTTTGCTTTTTCAAGATACGCCTTACGTACAGATCCGTGTGCCAGTTTACTATCAAAGGTTTCCCGATTGCCCAAGCCCCCCATATCGACTTCAACCCCATCTGCACCAAGTTCTTCAGTAAGATCCAAGGCACTTACTTTTTGACGCTTCAAGAGCATTAAATCTATTAATGCAATTTTATACTTTGGAGTCTTACGCCCCCATGCAAGAATAGGTGTTATCGCAGTCCCTACTCCCAAATAAGCGGTCTTTGAAATAAATTTTCTTCTGTTCATTCCTTGATATTTAAAACTCCTATTGAAACAATTTTTCCAAATTGTTATATCCTCTTAAGACATTTTCAGGTAACTGCTCACCATTTTCACCAAAAACATAAAGTGCTGATTCTTCTTCTATCACACATTTGCTTTCATCGTAATTACCTTGTGCGTCTTTTACCAATTGCTCATCTAAACTAAAATGTTTACACAAGAAATCATACACAGGTTTACGTTTGGAAAAACCAAAATCATGTCCTTCTTGCGGTAAATGCACGTTTTCTATCGAACCCTGTTTCCCGTAATAGCTATAGATCTGCTGCAAATATGGAAAATCATGCTCCGGCATATGGGCGGTCCAGTCACTGCCATCTGAGATTACTAACTGTGGATTAGGCGCAGCCATTGCTGCCAGTTCGACATTATTAGTACCGCCGGCACATAGATGAATTGGCATGCCGCTTTCACAAGGACAGCCTCCATAAAAATAGGAAGAAAGTGATACCACGGGGATACTCAACTTAATACGTGAATCTAGGGCTGTCATCAGTACACTATGACTACCACCGCCAGATCCACCGCAAATCCCCACACGGGTAGTGTCTGCTTCTTTTAACGCGAGCAAGTAATCTAAAATACGCACTGCACCTAAAACCTGAATAGTTTGCGCAAGACTTTTCCGATGATCTTCGTACTTAAACTGCAAGCCAGACTCCCCCCAACCAAATAAATCATAACTAAAGGCTATGGCGCCCATACGAGCGGTCATCGCACAGCGCACCTGGGCATCTTTTCTAAAACGATGCCCTTGCCAATGCCCATCAGGACTCAATACAATTGGAATTTTCCCCTTGAACTTTTCCGGTCTATAGAGTGAACCATTTACATATACTCCCGGCAATAGTTCGATCGCTACATTTTGTACGGTATAGCCATTCATTTTTCTAATCGGTGTCACGATAGGTCTAGAAGCAGGTGCAGAAGGTAACGGATATAGTGCTAAAGCTTTCCAAAGCTCGGTTCGCAAAGAGTCTTTTCTTAATTCCCAACTCACCTTATCGTCATATTGTGCTGCTATTTGATCTAATTTTTCCCAACCTTCTTTTACCGGCCAACGGTAATATTCGTATTCCCTCAACCGATAAATGCCTTCTTCTTCTTGAAACGCCCTTAAATCTAAGGGCGACAACACCTGTTGGAGGGTTTCTTCTATACTCGGCCTGAAACGCCAAAGCGCATAGTTCAACCAACGATCTTGAACTTGCTTCTCATCGTATTTGATTTGAACGTCATACTTGTTCTCGATCTGCTTCAGAACCGTTAGTAAAGGCATTTTGTACTGATTATCACTACGCTGCGCAAACAGTAATGATATATTTCCTACAATTGCCGATAGTGCTATTAATATTCGTATTACATTCATCGTTCCTTGATTAATCTTCCTCCTTTTTATAGTTGGTTGCCGTTGGTGCGGTATAGCCTTTCAAAGTAGGCCATTTACCCCTTTTTATTTTTCGAAGTTTCAGCTTGGTCGGATCCACTACCACATGTTTTATTTTCTCCCTTCGCCACGTGTAAATGAAATGCAGCAGCCCATCTTGTGTTTGAATCACTGCTGGATAGGAATACTGACTTATGGGCGAGTCTTCCAAAATTACGGCTGCGTACCAGTTTTTCCCATCCCTTGAAACCGATACATTAAGAGGTGTTCGTGGCCCTTTCGCCAAGTCTCCCGGAGGTAAAACATGGTTATAGACCAGTACCTGACGCCCGTCTTTTAATGTCACGGCATCCGTACCCGAATTATTGTTTGGCAGATCTGTTGGCTCAATGGCCGACCATGTTTCGCCGTTATCTGCTGACCAAGCTTGCACCAAAGCTCTATTTCTACTACGGGCCAACAATTGCAACTTACCTTTTCCATGGTTAAGGATACTGGGTTGAATAGCATCTATACTATCTTTGGTTTTCAGCGGTCCTATCTTATACCAATTTTTACCAAAATCGGTTGTAGCTTCGAAATGAAGCTTCCAACCATTGCCTTCCGTACTACTCGGACTTAATAGTGTACCGTTATCCAATAAAACAGGCTTATTCTTTACCGGCCCGATATATCCACGTGGTAAACTTGCTGCTTCCGACCATGTACGCCCCCCGTCGCTCGAACGCCTAAGCATTCCCCACCACTCAGCAGGTTTCGGACCTATTTTATAGAATAGCAATAGGTCACCGTCAGGTATTTGGTAGAGAACAGGGTTCCAGGTAGGCAAACGATCGCCATTCGGTTGTATTCCATGGGCAGCTGAAACGGGTGCCGTCCATTTTCCGTTCACCTGTCTACATACATAGATCTCCACGTCAGGATGCCGTTCTTTCGTTCCCCCAAAAAAGGCTGCCACTAAACCTGTAGGTGTTTCAACAATGGTTGCCGAATGGCACGATGGAAATGTAGCCTGCTCGTACAAAAATTCGTCTACTATTATTCCTTCACGCCAAATCTGGTTTTGCGCATGCAAGGTGTGTGTGAACAGACCAGATAGCGCTATAACCAAAAAGTAAATTTTGCCGAGTCTCATATCTTATTATTATTCATTCCATGGTAAATGAGTAGGTTCCTGCTACGACTTCAAAGATGATCTTTCCATCGGTCGTTTTTATATACTTTACCCCTTCTGCATTTGCTGCCGGTTTTTTATTTTCCATGACATGTTCCTCCTTATTCGTTGGAAAATATAGGTGGGCTTTTGTATTCGGAGGGATGGTAACCTTCCAAATAATCCCCTGCCCATCTTTCTTCCAACTACTGCTTATCTTTCCGTGTAACGACTTATAAGAAGCTTCCGCCCAAAGCATGGGTATCTCAAAATTAGGCTGCATTTCGATGGTTTTAAACCCCGGCTGCAAGGCCCTTATTCCACCAACGTGCTCAAAATACCATATCAGCAAGTCACCCAATAACATTACATGGTTTTGTGAATTCATATTTGGATTAGCTGTATTGCCATTCCATAATTCCCAAATAGTAGTTGCTCCATTTGCAGCCATATACCCCCAGCTTGGATAGGTCGTATTTGTAGCCAGTTGAAACGCAAGATCAGGTCTCCCGAAATTGCTCAAGCCACGCATGATCCACTGCGTACCGATCACGCCGGTACTGATATGCCTTTGATTATCATCCATTTTTTGTACAAGCTGCTGAAAAACAGCCTTCTTATCCTCTGCAGGTACGATATCATAGACCAAGGGCAATAAGTTAGCTGTTACGGTATTGTTACTATATTGTTTTATTTGAGTATCGAAGAATTTTTGATTGAAAGCTATTTTCATTTTTTCAGCCATCGCCCGGAAAGTTGCTTCATCCTTTTCAGCCCCTAACAGTTGAGCAAACTTTTGCATAAGCTGCAGCAGATGCAAGTATGTCGACGATGCCAATAATACTCCATCGGTTTGTCTTGTTGGATCGCGGGAGTGAATCAGTTCTGCTGATTCAGGCGGCACACACCAATCACCATACTTATCTTTTGTAATCAGTCCCTCTTCCGTATAATTATCACGCATATAAAACATCCATTTTTTCATGGAAGGGTAGTGCTTTTCGATCACTCGTTTATCTGCATACTGCCTGTACAACATGTCGGCCACCGTAAGGTAAGTACCCGGCCAGGTTACATTATCGCTATAGTAATGCCAATAAGCCGGGGCAACATCTGGAATACTGCCATCACTCATCTGTGCTGCCTGAATATCATCCAACCACTTCGCATATAGTTTAGCATTGTCAAACATAAAACTTTCACCATATGCGCCTGTAGTACGATCGCCCAGCCAAGGTTGCCGTTCATTTCGCTGCGGACAATCTAACGGCATCCCCTTATAGTTCCCGGCAATACCCCAAAAGGCGTTTTGATAAAGCCGGTTAAGTGTAGCGTCACTACTTTTGAACTTTCCTGTAGTTTCAAGCGCATCATATACAACCATGCCTTCAAAATCAGCTAAGGAAGGTTGACCTGGATAGCCTGTTATTTCTACATAACGAAATCCATGGTATACAAACCGAGGTTCCCAGTTTTCGTGGCCATTTCCCTTTAAAGTATAGCTATCCGTCACTTTAGCATCCCTTAGATTCGCAACAAAGAGACTTCCATCGGGTTGGAGCGATTCGGCAAAACGCATTTTCACCTGTGTTCCGGCCTGCCCTTTCACATGGATTTTTATCCATCCAGTCATATTCTGCCCCATATCCAAGACATATACCCCCGGACTTTGCTGATGGATATGCTGAGGTTTCAAGGTATCCATCACTTGCATAAACTCACTCATCTGGGCACGCGGCATCCCTCCCGGTGCCTGCACAAACTCAGCTTTTAACCAAGCTTCATCATTATATCCCACCTCGTTCCATCCCATCAATTCTTTCTGGGCGTCATATTCTTCGCCATCATACTCATTGTTGGTGCGAATAGGGCCATCTGCAGTAAGCATCCAGGAATCATCGCTGCTGATATAATCACTCGTTCCGTCTGTATACTCCACCTCTAAATTAAATCGCAATTTAGGATAACCAAAAGTTTTGATTTTATATGGTTTATAAGCCTGTCTCATGGCATAATACCTTCCATTACCTAAAATTACACCCAACGCGTTCTTTCCCGATAGCAAGGCATTCGTTACATCAAAAGTATTATACTTCACGTCCCTCGTATAATCCGTTGGAGCCGGGGCCAGCACCTGCTGACCAATCTTCATCCCATTCACATAAAATTCATAAAGTCCTAGCCCAATGATATAGGCCGTTGCCTGTTTAATGTTTTTTTTTGCTTCAAACTCTTTTCGGAAATATCTGGCCGACAGCCGCGAGAATTGATCTTCCCGATCCCATTCAAAAGCACGGTCAAGACCAATCCATCGACCTTTCCAGTCATTATAGTTTAACAAACCGACACTCCAATACGCCACATCACTCCATGCTGTTTGGCCATCACTACTCCATACCTTGACCCGCCAATAGCAGCGATCGCGACTACGAAGTATTTTTCCTCCATAAGATATATGTACGCTACTGTCGGTTGTTATTCTCCCTGAATCCCAATAATCGATTTGATTTTGCTTCAAACGTTCGGGGGACGACGCCACCTGAATCTGATAAGCGACCTGCTTAAGTCCTCTCTGATTACCAACCAGTTCCCAACTTAGCCTTGGTTGCTGTACATCGATCCCCTGGGGGTTGTTAAGCAACTCGCAGCGTAGATGCGTGATACCAACCTGACCCGCAAACACCAAGGTTGCCGGTAATGAAAGCCATACAATGAAGAATATATGTGTAAGTGCTTTATACATATGCGCTTATTTAGAACTAAAATCAAAATACAAGGTTAGTTCTTTTGCCCTACTGGGATCCTTTTCGTAATCATAAAAAATATTCTTTTTCCCCATCGGCCCGGTGTTTTCCCTTTTCTGTGTTTTGGTACCAATTCCTGTTATGCCCTGCATAAACGAAATATCTCCGGAAGGGAATATTAAATCATAGTTTTTCCATGGATCTTCCTTATATGCCGGTGTATACAAGCGTAAGAATGTGTCTTCATCAGGTGTTACCACTCTGAAGGATTGATTTTTTAATTCCAGCTCGCTCCAATACATCTGCGCGTGATATCCCTTAAATTCAGGATAAAGCCAAGGAGCTTCTCCCGTTTCACTATCATTATAGGCTTTACTCCAAACGCCAAAGGCCTGTCCCCTCATTCTGTTTTTCCAAACCCGGTAGGGTCCGATTCCCATATATTTTACCCCCAGTATTTGGTCTTCAGGCAGCAAAAAATTAAGTCCAACAAAATCTGTAAAGTAATCTCCGGGAAAATAACGAACAAACAGCTTCACCCAGCCCGAGGGGTAGACCGTCCACTCAAGTGTGTTATAGCTCAATTTTTCGTCAAATGTGGAAGTAATCATCAACTGATCTCCTTCTTTACGATGAGTAAAACCCCTAAAATTGTTTTCTCCCTGTTGTAATACCGGACCACTATTAAAAGGAATATCTCCCTCCTTATTACTTACTTTATGTAAAACGCCAGTGCGGTTATTAATATGGAGAATGATTTCGCCAGCCTGAACAATATATAACGAATCGCGTTCTTCTACTTCCACGGCATTATTACCTATTGTATCCACTAATTGCCTAATAAGGTCTTTTGGCTGACTAATAGGGTAACTCCAAGTAAATAGTTCATTTTTATGAGGATCGGTCGCCGTCACATATAACACGTCAAAATTTTGCCAATTAGTTGGAAGTTTAAGCTTTAAATTACCCTTTTGTAAGGGTTTAATGTCTGGTGCAGGCGCTTCCCCCATTAAAGAGTCGATCGGCTCCGCCTGTTCGTTCCACCTTTTTATCTTCCAAGTAAAGGCGCACTGATTCAGATTGGTAAAAGCGTATCTGTTTTCCATCTCAAAGGTACCATCGAAACTCGGTGTTATTGCCCTTTTCTCGATGAACACAGGGCTCCATATTTCTTTAATAGCAAAAAAACTAGCCTCCTTTTCCCTATAGGGTCCTACGATACCATCCGCTCCATGATTGCCGTCAGTATCGATCGAGTCCTTTCTATCCGTACGCACCACACCCTGATCAGCAAAATCCCATAAGAATCCCCCCGCAGACCGTGGATCATGCCACATATGCGTCCAATAATCTTCCAAACCAGCCCCATGACCACCGTCATACATGCCATGAAGAAATTCGGTAGGCATAACAATTTCCCGACCATTGTTGTAGTTTCCGATGCCGTAGTTGTATTCACGGTAATGTTGTGTCTCAATCCCTCCAAAGAGTTGCCATGGATGAACCACTGGCCGCTCTTGTATGTCTTCTGCTAAAAAAATACTATCCAAATCAAGATTATGCCCCCCTTCATTGCCATTTGCCCAAATCACGATGGATGGATGATTTTCATCATGAGCCATCATTTCCTTCAACAATTTAGTACCAATAGGTGTATCATAATGTCCATGCCATCCTGCGAGTTCATCCATCACGAAAAGCCCTAAAGAGTCGCATATATCCAAGAAATGACCATCCGGTGGATAATGAGACATACGAACAGCATTCATATTCATCTCTTTCATAAGTTTCACGTCGGCAATGCTGATTTGTTTACTCGTAGTACGTCCCGAAGACGGCCAAAAAGCGTGGCGGTTTACTCCTTTAAATTTCATTTTCACACCATTGACATAAATACCATCTCTTTCACGCACCTCCACTGTTCTAAACCCGAAACGCTTTTTTTCCCGATGAACCAATTCATTCCCTGTATATAATTCAAACACTACTTCATATAAATTAGGAAATTCTGACGACCACAGAGCAGGTTGACTAATTTGCGTATGCAAAAAGATCTCATTTTGTTCCGAGGTGATTTTTTGTAAAAATGGCGTTCCAATAGGTTTGCCCTCCAATGAATAGATCTGGCCTTTCACCTCATCGGCCGAGGTGTTCAGCTGTAAGTTTGCGCGAAAATCACCATTTGCCCTGGCATCTAACGAGACCCTCTCTATATGCGTTTTAGGCAATACTTCTAGCCAAACAGGCCGAAAAATACCGCCAAAAATCCAAAAGTCAGCTTTTCGCTCGGCATCGTTAACCGACTCATTTTCTGAATGTTTAGACACATTAACTTCTAGTATATTCTCCTTACCAAAATGTAACAGTTTCGAAATATTATATCTAAAAGCGTAGAAAGCCCCCTGATGTACCGGACCTGCCAATTGACCATTCACCCTTACTTCAGCATCGGTCATCACGCCTTCAAAAACGATATTTATATGTTTTCCTTCCCAAGATGATGGCACCTGAAAAGTATGTTTATATTGCCCCTTTTCTTTGCCCAACTTCTCGCTTTTATCAAAGCCATAATTATAGGTTCCAAAACCCGCTAACTCCCAATTGGAGGGAACCGGGATCGTGGTCCATTTGCCGGAATTACGCCCCTCTGTGCAATAGAATTGCCAATCTACCTGGTTATCGTTTCCTGTGCCGGATAAATATAGACGTGTTGTTTCTTGTGCGGAAGCTAAGTTTGCAAAAAAAAGCAATGCTAAACAAACAAGCACGTTTAGGGTAGGTACTATTATTTCCTTCGTTATTGTATTACTTATTGATTTCACCTGGTAAGCATTTATAGGAGTTCTATTTTAGAATAACTTTTTAGCTTTAAATTGTGTGATATAATAAACTGCTTCTTTGGCAGGTATCCCGCTTCCTTCCAAATCATAATCCTGATCGGTTGGTGTATCAGCATCCGGAAAGCGCCGCACCTCTCCTGTTCTGAAGGTAACTCTATTGATCTTTGCAATTGGAGCAAAAAATAATTTAGCACCTTTCTGCTGACCGTTTACAGCGATTGTGTAGGAACGGGTGTTCACATCAAGCACAAGCTTAAAATCATAGCATTCATTAGTTTCATACTGCGTTAAACCTGCATTTCTGTAACCCGCCTTGGTTTTAATCAAACTGTCGGCATCTATTATGATTCTCGCTGCTGCCGAGCCTTTATCATCTAAAAATTCCACTTGAAGTATACCGTGATCCACCTGTGCCGGTATTACCGAAAACTCCACTTGGAGGTTTTTACTTTCAGGAACCACTCGCTCAGCTTTGGCATAATCGTATGGATCTTTGTCACGTAAGGTCAGTGCTTTTTCACCATTAGGAGCGGCTTCTATTTTGGTAGTTGCCCATAATGGGCTATAGAGATTCCAGTTATTCAACTCCTTTCCTATGGGCATTTTCGAAAAAACCTCTTGCACACTGCCATCGACGGCAGCTACGATAGGAACCGGTATTTTGGCTACCCACATATCTTCCTTATTCATACTGTAGGTTACCCACATATTGTTCCCAGGTGGCTTTCCATTTCCCTCCAGTATACCGCGCACATATTGTGGCCCATACGATTTATAATTTCCTCCATAACGCATAGACGTTATTTCTCCATTTACCAATAAAAGATCTTTATATTCCAAGCCATCATCACTTGTCGATATCGCTAGCGGCCACCGGAATTCGGATGGATTATATACGGTAGCATAACGACCATCGACAGTTTTTTGTCCCCATATTTTAGCATTGCTATTTACAAAGCCCGGGGCCCGAAGCGCATCATAGGCCCATGATTTACCACCGTCATTACTGATGGAAGTAAGTGCATGCTTCCATAAGCCGACCACCCTACCATCAGGCAGATGATAATAACTGAACGCCTTGATACTTCGCTTAAGTGGGATTAAAGGATCGTCTCTGTCTGCCTCTTCCACCCATTGTTGCATCATCAGGGGCTGGGCCAGCACCTCTTCGCACGCATCTACAAAACCTTTCTCGTTGCTGTCGGTATAAAATGGATAAGTCGACTGCTTTTTATCCCACGAGGCGTTGTACCGAATGAAATAAATCGGACCAAATTCTCCATTACCCTTTACTTCACGCACGACGCGTCCAATGCCATTTCCATCATTTGGATCATCTTTAGCATCCATCGCTATGCCATAATAACCCAGTATTAATAAGCGATTGCTTTTGGAGATATAAAACCCCATCCGTTGATGCATTACGGCGTCCAAGTTCTTAGCTACTTTATCCTGTCCGGTTTTTTTCCAACCATCAGGTACTTTATACGGTGGAAACACAATTACTGGATCAGACCATTCGTAGCCATCTTTAGATGTTTGTAACAAGGTCTGGCCTGGAGGAATATGCTCGCCAATTGGATTACTCAGGTACTCCAAAAAGAAAGTATCCTTCCAGTAGGCTAACATCGGCTGGTGATTATAGGTCCAATTGTGTCCACCCGCTAATTTAGCCTGCTCTCGATTAGCCCGAAACACCTGTATATTATGTACCCCTACTACGGGACGTAGTTGTCCGTGATGATAATCCACACTGGATAAAGTGGTACCCGTATATTTTACAGTATCTTGTGCTACCGTAACTTGCTGCAACATGCAGGTTATACTGAAAAGTACTATCGTTGTTTTTAGTTTGAGTGACATTTGTTTGTTCTTCTTTTATCCAATAATGAAAGTAACCAACAACTATTGGAGCGATCTCATGAGCGCCCCTGAAAACTGAGTTTTGCTAATAAAATTTGCAGCTTTAACGGTTCTTCCTCCGACCATTTATATTTTCCTAACTATCCATCCATATATTACCGCGTTTGTTCTGTTTCCTTCTTCAATCTTTCCAGAACCTTTTTACTCGCTTTGAAAATGGTGCCATGCTTATGCCCTTTCGGAATACTAACTTCATCATCAATCGCCTTAAACTGTTTAAAATCTTCTGTAGCTATAACTTTATATTTTTCGTCGCCATACGAATCAAAGTAAATTAAATATTTCTTTCCTGCTTTCACGACCGTCGGTCCTTCTGTTTTCATTTCGGAAAATGATTCAGAAATACCATGATATGAACCCTCGGCTTTCTCCGCGAAAGCTACTTTTAGGTTACGATTCGGACGAGTATTATCTTTTAGCACAAGCACATAATCTTTTGGCTTTCTTTTGACAATAACGGCATCAATTACACTAAAACCTGGATCGAGAAATAAAGTCGCTTTACTGAACGATTTAAAGTCTTTGGTTGTCGTATAATACATTCGGTGGTTATTCTCTTCTTCCTCTTCTCCCTTCTCAAATCGATGGGGAATGGTTGACGCCCAGATGATGATATATTCTTTTGTTTCATCATCATAAAATAGTTCTGGTGCCCAAACATTAACGGTTGTTGGTTCATGCTCCATCACCGGGATAAAACGTTGCCCAGACCAGTTTATCAGATCTTTCGATTCTGCATAACCAAAACCTTTATCCCCCTTCCAGCTACAAGTCCATACTAAACGGAACAAGCCATCTGGACCACGAACGATAGATGGATCGCGCATCACTTTCTCTGTACCGACTGTTGGCTTTAGAAATACATAATTTAAATCATTCCAATGATAAGCATCTTTACTATATAATAACCGTAATCCCTCATCCGCAGGCTCGTGGAAAGATGTAAATAGGTATATATCTTTAGAGCAGGAAGATAAAATCCCTGCAAGCATTACCGATATCACGTGTTTTAATGATAAATGATGTGTGATGAGTGGAGCAAGCTTTTTATAATTCCTAATCATTTCAAATACAAATTGAAAACTCTTTTCTTTAAAACATTTATAATTCAGTGTTTCTAATCCATCATTAGAACTAAATCGTTTCAAGCACCAAAACCCAATCATTCCCTTCCTGCTCGCCTCCAGGTGCTTCAAAAGCTTGAATGCCTTCGTTGGATACTTCACCCATCGGTGTATATTCGCCATTACGGGGATCGAACCAAGAAACCTTCAATTTATTAGCCGATAATTTATTTATATTAACTTTAATAGTTCCCCCATTGTAGGTATAGATTAACGCGTAATCCTTACCCCGAGTAGCCGCTTTATAATCATACCCTTTGCCATTATCTACAAGGAGCGACTGATCTGGTATACGATCAAAAAAAGACTTCGAGAGCATCAACTCTTTTAGGTATTGCATTTGTCGAGCACCCGGGTGATCTATCGCTTGTTGCCATAATTCCGTAGCTCCATAGGCCGCCGTTGAATCGTTATCGCTTTCGTTCAGGAACTGCATCACAGAATTATCACCATAAGTAAAGCCGAAAGCACCGGAAAACACCGACCAGTACGCATATCGGCGTACATCTTTATCCGTCCACCGAGGTTCCTTCGGGTCGTGTAATCCTTGCGGAATTCCTTCATAAGACGGTTCACCATCAATGGTCGGTTTCGTAGGTTTCAATTGATAATCACCTTGCACGAAGCGCCAATTATCTTCACCATAATGATTGGTTTCATTCGCGGAAGTATCTTGATCATAGCGTCTATGTCCCGACTGGAACATATTGAAATCTAACCAAGGTTCTTTATGAAACCATTCGGAAGACGTAGTACGCCCTCTTGGATGAAAGGTGATAAGGTGATTGGAATCAAGTTGGTTTAAGGTATTTCCTATCGTTTTCCAAACTTGAATGGAGTCACTTCCTTTTAGATCACCTCCATTTAACCAGATAATATTTGGAGCAGATGTGTAGCGATTGGCAAGGAAACTAGCGTAGGCCTTAGCCTGCTCGGTGGTAACCCCACCTTCTTTTACGTTAGTGCCCCAAATGGGCACTAAGGCTAGATAAATATCTTTTTCGGCTGCTTTTTTAACAGCATAATCCACCAATTGCCAATAAGTGCATTGCGTGCTATCCTGTTGTGTTGTATCTCCCAGCAAGGGTTTGGAAATATCTCCTTCTTCTAGGGCAGAGCTACCGTAAGCATTTTTGGCCGTTAACGTGTGCAAAAGCATTACCTGAATCACATTATAACCTTTCTTTTGTCGATCCTCAAAGTATTGATCAATTTCTTTTTTCGTCAACTTACTGAATAGTAACCAGCCTGTATCACCTAACCAAAAGAAGGGTTTACCATCTTCAGTCATTATAAAACGTTCATTATCCGAAACCTTCAACCGTTGAAAGGGTACATCCTTTTGCTGTTTATCGCTACAAGCGAACATGCATAGAAAGGCAAATAGGATAGCACAGGTATTAACTTTTATCATAATTTACATTAAATATTAGGTATGGTGTAACCATACGATGCTTTGATTAGTGTCTTTCAATTTTACGGTGTGCTTCTTGCCGGCTTCTACTTGTTGCCCATCAATAATTTCCCCCGTGACGGGGTCAATATAGCTAACATCATATCTTCCCTTTGCCTGAGATAGGTCAAATTCAATTTCGTGCATCCCTCTTGTATATACAATTTGCTCACCCTCTTCACCACGAAGAACATAAAACCCATCTTTTTCACTTGTTTGTGGTTTCATCTGTGCAGCTGCAGTCAAAAAGGCACGGGGCAACGCAGGTGGAATGCTCGCCAATGACCCACCCCCCATAAATATAGCCCAGCCATTACTTTCAGCGCCATTCGCCGAATAAATAACCGCTTTATCTGGATAACGTTCACGGTAAGTCGAAACGGCTTGGTATACTTTTTCGAACGAAGTCTTTTTCGGCTTAAATAATCGCGCTTGTTGCCGCGGTGCTAAATGTTGCCCTCCCTTTGGTTCATAGGTAGTCCCATCCGCCTGTTCATACCAGTAACGAATATCTATTACATCTATAATATGGTTCCGTTTCGTATCATTCAACACCTCATCCTGTACATCTTTTGTGGTGCTTAATCCGATCAGTGCTCGTTGTTTATTTTCGCTTTCCCACTCATCAATTACATCCAGCCAAAACTGAACAAAGTGCAAGGGGCCCGTGTATTCGGCACCGGTTAGCTGAAGTACTCCCTTATTTTCCTTGAAATTATCTAAACACTTTCTTATATAAGCCCGATGTATCGGTACGCGATCTTTATTAGAAACATCATAAAACTGTGCGTCCATAAAAATCCGTTTATCACCGGCATAGGGTGGTGGTTCGGGAAACCCGGTGTGGTTTATATTATTGGCCGTCCGCCAGGGGAAGTCAGCATAATGCGCTCCGGCTTCAAGGATATTGTGTTGAAAGTAATTTTGATGTACGAAAAGGATGTCCTGCGCTTCCGCTAGATCAGCAAAGCTTTTTAGTCTTGACCAATACCATTGGTTATATTTTGTTAAATCATACTGACTTAAACCATCCCAAGCTTGTCCTTTCCCGCTCCGCGCATAGGGCAACTCGTAAAAAGGAGGCCACACATCGCCATCCATACGACGTATACGCTCGTGATCATCCCTTCTCCTATCATACCAAAGTCCGTAATTATGCTCGAAAGCAACCACGTGATGCCTCTTTAAAGTGTCTATCACGGCTGGCAAATCATCCGTTAAACCATGGCCAGTTTGTCCTGGTACAAATCGCGTGACATGAGGACGCGCCTTCTCCAGCCCATATCTACGTGAACTACCGTTCCACCATTGCACATCTTGTCTTTTCCCTATCAATACGCCCCTTTTTCCAACAAGCCAGCCATTTTCCAAATGAACAGCCGACGTATCCAATGTGTTGGATTTCGGAACAATTGCAGCAATCACCTTTACATCATTCGCTTCCAGGGAAATAGGTGTTCGCTGACTCGCTTGGTCAATAAATTCGCTTAAGGTAAGCTGCCGCTCACCGGCTAATTGTGTTAATTTTTTGGCGACTTCCACAGACGGACTACTAGAGGCTTCTGTTTCAACAGGCATCAAGTTTGTCCTTTTTTCAGTGGCAGCATTGCCCAAACGCTGCCTTAACTGTGCATAATACAAGCTTTGCGGTTTAATATGCTCATTAGAATGCTCCCAATAGCCGTCTCCCACAAAATGTGCCCAAGTACCGAAAGCCCAGTTCTCTGCTGTTGGCGGTTGATAACATTCAACACGTGCAGCAGCGCACTGCCAAAAAACGCTATTTGCTGCGGCCCATCCCGCACCACTTCCATCTTGTTCTAAATTAGCAAAACGTAGGGCTTGCCCATCTATCTCCACGCCGTCGAACAGGTTGCCCGACGACCAGCTATCAATCGCTCCACTATAGCTGAAGGGCTGGTAAGCATGACATTGTACAAAAACATTTGGTCCAGCAGCCATAAACCCTACGGCGAAGTCATGATACCCGTGCTCTGCATATAAACGCTGAAATAGTATTTGCTGCCCATTGGTAAAGAATGTGTGCCGTCTTTGTCCCCCAATTTCGGAAATGGGATCTAATGATTTACAATCTTCTACGGTAATACGTCTGGCGCTTTCTGTTACATATACCGCGGAACCGGCAAAATGTTTAAAATTTACCTGGCGAACCCAAGCATCTTGCACATTTTCCAAAGTAATGGCCATCCACCGATGGTCCTCATCTTTGGGGTTGTCTATATCATAACTGGATTGCAGTGTAAGGTTTTCAACCCCTATATCATGAATACGCCCCACCTTGCTGTACGAGGTTACCGTTGTTTCTCCATAGCTTTTGTCCAAAGCTGTTGTAATCGGGGCATCCAAGTAAACCCTATTGTCTTCAATATTGGTTATTGTTCGATCCCAGTAAATATCCCTTTGGCCGGGCTTCCAACCTAATGCGGTAATGCCTCCACCAAAGTGCCCCGTTCCCAATTTTTCAATCCATTGTTGGTTGGATGATCGATGAATGGTAATGGCATCCCCTACTTGAAAACCTTGCGTATTATTCACTTCCACATATTGTGCGTTAACCGGTACATATGGACTTGAAACCTGTGTCGTGTAACCTTTTATACGCTCTTCGCCACCTAGTATCTGTACCAATGTCTGTCGATCTTTTCCTGCACCTATTAACAAGGTGCCATCTTCACCTGTGCCGCTACCCCGAATCACAATTCCTGAATTACGAATGCGCAAAGTACCATTTACCTCAAAAGTTCCCGATTCAAGCAGTACAGTTCCTCGATAGCCGTTACCATCCATTGGTAAGGCGCTCAAATAATCAATTGCCGATTGGATTATTTCCGTAGCATCGCCACTGGTTTGCTTAATCACTGCGCGCGCATCAACATCAGGGATAGCCTCTTCACCGGCTCGATAACCGCTGTAGGAAAAATCAGGAATTCGGTTACCTAAGCTATCGGGAGTATAACGAAGAGTATCGTTTTCATAAACCAACGGAGATTGTTTTTCCTGGGCATAAAGCATGTTACCCTCACCTAAGCACCAGGCAAAGGCAAGGGATAACACACACCAACTACTAAAACCACTATAAACCATACTAACCAATCTAACGCATTACTGGACGTTATTTCTTTGCTATTACTGGAGCAACGGTTTCCTCCTTCACTAAACTATTTAAATAATTTTCAATATTTGTATATCCATTATCTGCATATTTTGATGCATCAGCTGGATCGTTTGCATTTAAACCACTGTTTTTTTCCCATTCGTCTGGTATACCATCTCCATCCGAGTCGTTATAAGGTACACCTTTATAGTCTGGGTAACCGCCCACTTGATCGACCGTAGTTATAATACCACTTTTATAAGAGTCTTTCGGTAACCGCCGATGTTCAAACTCTTCCGTTGGAAGTTGTACATTTTCGGGATACTCCGGTTTACCTGTGCGTACTGTACGAACAATCCGAGCATCTACAGCATCTTGTTTAGGCAATTGGGCACCTACGTTATTCAGCACATACTCATAGGCCTCCCCTGCATCTAATACACTAAATTCAGGTTTTGCAAAGGGTTGTCTTGCGCGGATATATTCCGTATATTCTGCTGCATTTGGCAGTGATTCTATCTGCACGCCACCATCCCAATTATCAGTTGTTACCTTTTCGTTGCCTTCTACAATATTCCCCTCCACGTAAGCCCTTCCATAGGTTTTCTCTGCAAGCTTACTTCTACCAGCCTCTGGCTTCAAGATACGAAAAGCTAGTCTAGAATCCATCGGTGTTGCAGGACCCGGTTTGTAGTAATTATTAATAATGTTGAATTTAGCTTGATAATCTCCTCCATCAACATTTCTGTGTACCCAGTTAAAAATGATATTGTTCGCAAAATTAAATACGCCATTCCATCCTACAGACGGATTTCGTCCGGCGTTATTTGCCCAAAGATTTCGGATAAATGAGCAATTCTCCCCTCCCAATGTGCTGCCAAAAGAGTGGTTCCAGGTATCAAGCGCTTCGGAAAAGATTGAATTTTGTATGGTAATATTTACGGTTCCATATTTTTTGTCGGGGCTATCGGTTCCATCATCATACATATGTCTATAAATAGACATATTTTCATCCAAACCCCAACTTGCAGATACGTGGTCAATAATAATATTCCCTATTGGATTTCCTCCAATAGCATCATCTCTGCGCCCTACCCAGGTTTCTCCCCGTCGAAAACGCATATACCGAATGATGACATCATGCGTATCTATCCAAACGGTCTCTCCTGCCACACAAACACCGTCTCCAGGTGCCGACTGGCCAGCAATTGTGATATAGGGGGCGCGAATAATTAAAGGACTTTTCAAGCGTATGATTCCTGCAACATTAAAAACAATTGTTCGAGCCCCACCCTGTTCACATGCCCAACGCAAGGTACCTGGTCCGCTATCTTCCAAGCTTGTTACGACCAACACCTTTCCTCCACGACCTCCAGGGGTATAGGCACCGCCTCCTTCTGCCCCAGGGAAAGCTAACAGATCAGCCTGCGGTAAATCATCCGGTCTGCTCGCCCATGGCACATATGGTCTTCCATTTTGAGCTTCTTGCTGTACAATTGGCCAAGCTTTCTCCCAGGCATGATCGGATGATTCTTTCGCCTTATTCAGAAGTGAATCACTGGTCTGCTTCACATCTTCCGTAATTTTTGGATATTGGGCATAAGTGGATGTTACTATTCCGACCCAAAGGGGAACTATCAAAAACAATCGCTTCATAAAAATCAGTTAGCATCTTAAGGCTTCATAACAAAAAACTACAATATCGTATAGTTTTGAGCCTTGGTTAATAATATAGCTCAAATATAGCCCATATTTTTGTTTAAATTTTATATGATTTTAACGCTATTATATAGGATATTATCATACGTAAGTTTATTATTTTTAACTACTTAAATGATGTTTTAACTAAAGGTCTAAAAGATTTAAAGGCTTTAGAATCCAAACTGCTGTAATTGAAAAGTGCTCTCGTTATTGATGTGAATCTATTAAAATGCTTATCAATATCCAGCGTCTATTTGGATATTTGGTTCATCGCCGATAACCACGTTATATAAGGTAAGATCGGTAGAATACGTTGTACCACGACTCACGATTTCTCCGCCATCATAAACAAGGATATCAAAATTCTCATAGCTAAAGTATGGGCTATTAAAATTCACCGTATAAATACCTAGAGGGATCGTACCCAAAATACCGGAATCAAACGTGTCGTCATCTGTTTCGAATGTATAGGTATTGGTGCCGTCTGTAAAGGTAATTATCCATTCATTAAAATTACCGGAGTGCGGCAAAATAATATCAATCTCCACGTCCTGCACGTAACTGTGCCTGAAACTACTTAATACAACAAAACTGAGTACCACTAACGCGTTCATTATTCTTTGTGTTTTCATAATTTAATTGAATAAAAGGTTAAAATCTTTATTGATTGTTATTTATTGCAAGGGATCAAAAGTACCCATACCGTTAAGGCCATTCCATCCCTGTGTTTGTTCCAGATATGGAGATGTATTTAAAATATTTTGATGAAGCCCAAAGAAATAGTATTCATCAAACCATTGGTAAGTCCACGCCGGCGTAGTGTTTATCGGATCTAAATCATCTTTTTCAACTATTTCAAAATAATTATCGTATAGATAGTCTAAATATTCTTCCTGATTTTCAATACCTGGGGGGAAGTCTGTGGGCTCACGATCAATCACGATGCTGCCATCCTGCCCAGACCGCATTGGGTCATCGTTACCCCTATACCGTGTACCATCGTCGTTCTTCACTACAAAAAAGTACCCTGTCCTCCGAGTACCATTTAATGCCTGATCTTGTAACCCCAAACGGGCGGACGTAGGACTATTGCCATCAAACAGCATCCAACGCCTTAGATCCCAATAACGATGTCCTTCATACGCAAACTCTACTCGCCGTTCATTTAAGATAGCCGCAAATAATTCGTCTCGCCCAGTAGCTGTCATGCCATAGTTCCCATCAAGATTTTCCACACCGGCACGTTCTCGGATAGCCCTGATACCGTCTATTCCTTCCGCTAACCTGCCGGTACCGATAGCGCTTTCTGCTAAATTCAATATGACTTCAGCAAAACGGATTTTCATCACATCCGTGCCACTCTCTTCAAAACGGCCACTCGCTTGTGTATTCGACGCGTTCGGATCAGAGGCCTTACACAAATATATCCCGCTAGCATTCGGCCCGAGTGTTTCTGTATTAGCGTCAGGTGTTTCATCGAAATCGGCACCATTATACCATCTGTAAGACCATTGTATGTAATTTGGGTTCTCCCTATATGGCCATGTAGCTCCATTATAAACAAAGGTTTTATAAAAGCGTGGATCGCGATTTTTATAGAACTTTTGAACATCATAAGGATAACTGGATTGGCCTGGCATTTTCCCATCTCTCATTGGAAAAGCTTCAACCATTTGTTTGGTAGGTGATACCGACCCCTCCCCATTCAGTTCTCTAGGGCGAATGTTACGCTCCCAAAAATTATTCTTTTTGATATTGTCAGCAGTTATATTGTTAAAACCATATACCATGACCGCTTCCGGATTGTCAATCTCTTCAAACCACATATTACCCCAAGCTTCTCCGTTCGCGAGATTACCCTTTTTATATAGTCCAAAACCATTGGCCTCCAATAGATCTTTGGCCTCACTATTTGCTACGTAGGCTCGTTCCCACCGCGCTGCGTCGTCATTCCGGTTAAATTGCGGACTAGCCCAGGTTAGTAACACTTTTCCCTTTAGCGCCGCAGCTGCACCACTGGTTATCCGGCCCCAACCTGTGCCATCCCAACGGCCAGGCAACATGCTCATTGCTGTATCTAAATCGGCACAGATCTGATCGATACAGACGGAAGTAGGGCTTCGTGGTACGGAATTTTCTTCGGTATTCTCAACGATCGGATTTTGTGGTGTTAATACTATAGGCACTCCTCCATATAGACGGACAAGATCAAAATATTGCCAAGCTCGCCAAAAATAAAGCTGCCCTTTAAGTGGTGCGGTCACGTCGGGCGTTAAACCATGTTCATCGATTTCGTCCAAAAAGAGGTTAATTTGTTTAAGACGGGTCCAAGTATTATTATTGATACCTCCTGCCATTCTAGTGCCGAAATACTGCAAAGCGTGATTTTGGACGAAAGAAATCTGTGCCCAAGGCTGATTAAATTCATTCTGCCCAGCTAATTCTTCAGTATTTTGACTGAATTTATTACCGTCTACGGCCAATTCCCAATATAACGATTGACCGTTTCCGTCCTTAGGCAAGAACATGCCGTAAATGTAGTCTACATAGGCTTGAGCTAAGTTTGGATCTTCATAAACCTGTTCATTTACGCCTGTAAAATCTCTCTTTTCCTGCAAAAACTCATCCTTGCAAGACGCTGCAACAGCTACTACACAAAGGGCCAATAATTTTATGTTGAAATGCTTTTTCATAATGAATAAGTCAAGTAGGTCTAAAATGTAAGGTTAAGTCCAAAAGAGTAGGTACGCAAATCAGGATATGCATCATACGCTGTACTAGGAGCCTTAAAATTAAATGGATTATAAAAATACATCGGATTTATGCAGGTAAAGTAAACTCTGGCGTTACTAACTTTTATCGCCTCGGTGATCTTCGCTGGTAGATTATAATTGATATTAAAATTCTGCATTTGTAATCTGAAGGAGCTTACCCGCCAGAATTCAGACGTCGGATTTAGGCTGATTTGGTTCCAATGTGGGTTTGGGTAATATCCCGTAGGATTTAAAATTGGGTCATAAATATCATTCCAGAAAACTGGACGGCTCTCATATATCGTACTGATGTCATTATTAATTTTAGAACGGGAGTTGCCATCGAATTCGGCCCATCCGCCAAAAGATCCACTAATGACACAGGACACACTGAGTGATTTATATGATGCCCTCAAAGTCATGCCCAAATTATAAAGGTTGGATTGCCGGTTAGCTAATTTCACCTGGTCGAAGTCGTCGATTATGCCATCCGGCGCGGCAAATGTTCCATCAGGCTGAAGAGGTCCTCTTACATCGCGGTAATAAAGCATTCCCGGGCGTAAATTTTCAGCATTAACCCCAAAGACCTGCGTGATATTATACTGGCTCACATATGCGTCAACCTCCTCTTGTGTATGGAACATGCCAAGATAATCGTAGCCCCACACCCCATTATCATTGGAATGTCCAGGTTGTGCGATCCACGGAAAGGCTAAGTCCTGTTCGTTAAAATTCCCGACCCTTACTTTATTATCAGACCAACTAAATCGTAAATCTACACCATAAGTAAAATCTTGACCGATATGATCGTTCCAACCGGCTCCCAATTCAATTCCAAACATATCAACCTCTCCAAAATTTTCAGCTGCTACGGATCCACCCACTGAGATTGGAACATTGCCTGTACGATTATCCAAAAGATTCAATCCTCTGTTATAGAAACCATCAATATTTGCCGATAAACGATTATCTAGAAACCGCATATCAACACCGATGTTGTTTTTATATTCGTCGCTCCAAGTGGCGTCCCTATTGGGTGAAGCTTCCATCTTCATTCCCACCGATGAGTTCTCGTTACCCCCAAATACGGCTCCATTTCCTACATCATAGGTGTAACGTTGACGCCATCGCCAGGGCTGGGTATCATCTCTTCCCATTTTACCAAATGAGTAACGAAATTTTAAGAAATTGATTCCACTTGCGTTAAAAAAATCTTCTTCGGAAATCACCCAACCTGCAGAGAGCGAATAAAATAGCCCCCAATAATTCTCTGGTGCAAACTTGGTAGACGCGTCACTCCGAATCAAAACTTCTGCCAAATATTTGTCTGCATAACTGTAATTCAATCTTCCTATATACGAAAGTGATCCGGCTTCATAATCTCGTGTATCCCCATCAAACTCACCGAAGGCCTCTCGGAACGATCCTGTGGTGGTTAAAAGCGGGTTTTCACGCGATACACTTTGTCTTTGAGATTCAGATTCTGCCTTTTCTACGCTGAACAAGCCGCTGATGTCATGTTCGCCAAATTTACGTGCGTAATTTGCCGTAAAATTCAACTGGTAGGATTGCGCATTTTCATTAATGTAGGATATTGCATTGTCGTTATTGACATTTATCTCGCCATTTACTGTAGCCCCATCATAAATATGCCTATTCTGTCCCAATCGATCAAAAGTATACAAGGTGTAACGCGTTCCAATTCTCCGTGTCATCCCACTGCTCATGTTTCTTCCGTAATTCACGCGGGCTGATAGTCCCTCAACGAATGGTATCTTGTATTCAGCGTTAAGATTTACAGTCATTCCTTTGGTAACACCCTTTGACAGGTTATTAAGACGCTCAATTTCGTAAAAATGGTACCGGGAGAGATCATTGCTGCCACCGGGCACTCTAACCGGGTAACCATCTACATACATAGGAATATACCGTGGTGTATTTATCAATGTCTGGTAATCATGATTATCGACTTCGTTGGTCACCTTATTCCACGTCTTCGTATTATCCGCATAATTTCCCGAAACCTGTAGGCCCACTTTAAAATTATCGGATACCTGTACATCCGTTCCCGCCCTGAAATTCCAACGGTCATAGGATAATGTAGCTAAGTTTCCATCCTGTTCAAAATAGGTTATGTTAACAAAGTAGGTTGCGCGCTCACTTCCTCCAGAAGCATTAACGGAGTGCTGTGTAGTATAAGAAGAAGACCATGCCGGTTCCAGCCAATCGTGATTAATTGTTTTAAAATGTTCCAGCTCGTCTTCGCTGAAAAAATTATTTTCTCCGGGATTTAAATTAGCACCATAGGGGCCGTTCATAATATTTACGTACTGTCCAAAATCATAAGCGCTCAACATCTTCGGACGGTACATTTCGTCGTTAATACCGTATGTCCCACTGTAATTTACACGGGGAGCTCCCGTTTCTCCCCGCTTCGTGGTAATAAGCACAACACCGTTAGCCGCCCGGGAACCATATATAGCTGCAGCGGCATCTTTCAGGAAACTTATACTTTCAATTTCGGCTTGCGTTAAGCTATTAAATAAGCTATTATCCGGTTGACCTTGAGCATCCACTTGAATAATACCGTCTATCACATATAAAGGCTGTGTTGTCCCTCCGTCTTTAGCAAGTGTTGAAGGGTTTCTCAGCTGCAACGTTGCGGGCACTCCTGGGCGTGAGGTACCACCACTAACATTCAGCCCCAAAACGCGTCCCGCTAATCCGGCAGCAACATTACTGACAGGAAGATCCTCTATATCTTTCATATTTATAGTCTCAACGGCCGCGGTGAGGTGACTTTTACGCTGGGTGCCATAACCGACAACAACTACTTCGTCCAAACTGCTATTATCTTCCTGTAGTACGATATCAAGATTGCGTTCCCCTCCGACAGCTATTTCACGTTTCACATAGCCCACATAAGTAAAAACCAATGTTTCGTTTCCCGTCGGCAAATTGATTCGAAAAACGCCTTTCTCGTCCGTTGTCGTGGCAGTTTGCGTGCCTTTGATGGTTACACTTACACCAGGTAGTGGCTCACCTTTTTCATTCTTTATTGTTCCCTGTATATTTACCCGTTTTTTAGACGAAATGCCTGATATTGCCCGTACGTCAGGTGCCAGTAACATAAAGCATATTGCCAATAATAGGATATAGAGCCTGTCTCTGGCAAAAATGTTGATTTTTAATAATGAAATGTTCATAAAGGTTAGTTAAAAAATGTATAATAACGTCAGGTAAAAGTGGATTTTTCTATATTAACGGTTACTGCCATTTATCTTCGATATGTCCTTTTCTCTCGCTTACCTTTCCTTCAACTTCTTTTCCCATTCCTCTCGCGCTTTTTTAGTTTCGACACCTTCAGCAGATAGATAATTGTTGATTTTACCTTTATACTTACCAAACCAGGCGTGCTTTTCTTTAGCAGAACCGGCGTCCATAGCTTTTTCCCGGGCTTCAGTTAAATAATCGAGTATTTGCCGTTGTTGCTCTGCTGTTAGTTTCGGTAACATATCCAGGTAATTTTTGTATGTAATGGGAAGTACGTTATAAGTCATTTCATCTTTCACCTTTTCTACCTGACTTTCTGTTAAGTGGCGATTTAGCTTTCTCAAATACCTATGGTGTATTTTTTCCCTTTTCTTTTCAGAAACGACATCAAGTTGGTCCATTAAATATTCTCGCTGATTGTTATCGGCGTTTTGCCCAATCGCTGCTCTTTTATCGGAGTAATCGGCATCAATATCATTCAAATCCCGATATTGTTTTATGATAATTTTTAATACTTTTGAATGTTTAGGTTCATCCAAGCTAAGTTTGTTAACGATTTTTTCTGAACGCGCTGTAATGGCCCTTGTATATTCATCGTCATCGTTTCCCAGAGTAGCTGCCGACGCCAAGTTCATTTCCCGAAAAAAGAACACGGTTACAAGCAGTACCGATATTATCAATAAAAATTTTCCAAACATATTCATTTCAAGCAATTTAAATAATGTCATAGCAACACTTTATATGGATAAACGTGTCTAAACCACTATATAAAAACGAAAAATATGTATCGGTCTATAATCTAATATTGGCTATTTCGATTAGTGGTTAGTTAACACAAATATGGAAGATCAGCAAGCTAAATTTTTAGCAATTATTATCTTATTACTGTAGGATATTAGCATATAGTTATCAATTTAGACGTTACCGGTAAAGACTGTTGAGTCTCCTATCTTAATTTTACGGACATCAAGTTCATGTTAAGCTCATCTTTTCCGGCTCAGTATACTTCTTCGAGTAGTGTGACTTTTTCATTTGATTTCAGGATCGTATAGAGATGGAAATCTAACAAAGAATGAGAGATCAGTAATTAATTACAACTCACAAGTATAAGGAATCTGATAAATTAGTTCCATCTCCTATATAGCTATATAGGATAAAACACCTTCATTATATTCATAATCCGATCTCTTAATTTTCTCCCTAAATTTCAAATGCGATCAATGTGCTAATGCTCTTCACAATTTTTCATCATGCTTATTCCTGCCAAGCCAACGAACACTTTCCAATTGCATAAAAATTTTTGTCTTCAAGTTTCATCATAGCTGTATATACAACGGTAAATGTCCCGTCATCTTCTTCAATAGCACATAGCGGTGTCCTAGTGTGATGGTCTCCCGGCATTGCCCATCGGTTCTTCTGTGATTGTACTTTAACTCTTGTTTCTTTACTCCAATGAAGGCCATCTAAAGAGAGACTGTAACCAATTTCATGATCGCCAAATGAATCGTATATCATCAAGTAGCGCCCATCTTTCATTTGTGTCACTATTTCATTTTCTGTGAATACTTCCGCCAACGAAAGTGGATTAAACCCTTCCGGCATCCTTTTCCATGGCCCGCTCAGTTTTGATGCAAAAGCAAGACCTGTAGGCCACTCTCCTCTGGGAACATGATTGTGTCCGTCATAAGGAGAATACCACATATTACCCACTTTATAGGGGTTAAAGCATGCAACCGCCTGCTCGCCTTCCCAATGCTGAGTATTTTCATCGGGTTTCATGACAATGTTCATGTCAGCATATGGTCCAGCAACGCCCTCTCTACCAAGCACTATCGATCTGGCTCTCCAAATGTTACCTTCGTAATCGTTACCTGTGATTTCGCCTCTCGTTGAGTCGCCAGCTCTATAAGCTACGTAAAAAATATTCCAGGCATTTTCTTCTTCATTAAACACTACGCCTGTAACCCAAACTTCGGCACGAGGATTTGTATGGGTTCTTCCAGGAACGCTTTTCACTACTGTTGAATGTCGTTCCCAATTAGCGGCATCCGTACTAGTCCAATAAGATATTCGGAGATCTCGGTGCGGACGTTCAAACATCTCATTGACGAACATATGGTAAACATCATTTACTTTTACAATCTGCCCGGTTTCAAAACCCGACTTATTGTTACTTTCCAAAACGTCGGGATGATCTGTTCCGACAACAGGACCTATGTGCTCATCGACTATTTTTAAGGTTTTAGCATTCGTTTCTCCACGCTCACCTTTCGGAATTCCACTGAGGGCCGTATGCTGAGCTGACGATTTTCCGTTACAGAAAAACGCAAAAATCAGGATTGCAAAAACTTTCAATAGCGTCTGCTGCTTTTCACGGTTCATATAATTTACATGTTAAATTTTCGCTTATCAATGGCCGTGTTCTTTCCGGAAGATTGAAATATCTTGCCTCGTTCATTTTCTCTTTTAATAAAAATGATATATTACCTTTTACTCCCCGTGAAGATCTATCACCCAAGACCCTAAATAACGATGATCAACAAAAATCAGCCATATCGTTCAATAGCCTGGGTTTTGACCGAACTCATCCCCATTTAATAATACATCTATATCTTGCTGAGGTACTGGCCGCAAATAATGATGTTCTTGAAAATTGAGGATATCAGGATTCAATCTCGTAATTCTATCGCCAAGCGTTCTAGTTCTCTTTAAATCAAACCATCGTTGATATTCACCACAAAACTCCCGTGCTCTTTCGTCCAGAATAAAGTCTAAGGTTATATCTGCAGCACTGACTTGCATTTCCGCCAAACTATTGGTCTCACTGTTGGCGGCTCGCGTACGGATCACATTTATATTATCTACTGCAACGGCTAGGTCGCCCAACTGAAATGCAGCCTCTGCCGCAATCATATACATTTCAGCGAGACGGATTACTATTAAGTCCAATACTCCTGCCTGCGAATTGACGCTCGACCTAGTAGGGTCCATAAATTTTTGAAGCACCGGATAATTGACTCCTGCACCGGGGTTGACACGTCCGTTGCCGACATTATACACACTATCTCGATCCACCACGGTATAAGGTAGCATGTGTTTATTTGGCACATCGTCTTTGGTTACATAGAGCGCAGTATCTATTCCTGGCCGCATGGTATAACCAATGATACTGGGATCCTTTCCGTTGGCTACTGCGTCTTCCCGCGTCCATGTGTAAGCTTGATTACAAATCCAAATTTCTCTAAAGAAGGCATTGTATCGAGCATCGTAATTGTTGTCGAACATATCTAATAGCGCCCTCGTCGGCATAACCCTACGCGTGCCATCATGGCCATATTCCATACTCATTTCCAAACCAATCTTAGCACTGTAATTCATATGAAAAAACGAATGTGTGCGATTGGCATTATCATCCAAATTCAGTGCATTATTCGTTGAGTTACTGATAACATACAATGCCTCCTTATTCTGCCGGTTATTTGCGGGATCGAAAATTTCATGGGGACTGCTCCATAGGGAAACCTGAAATTCGTTTTGGCGTTCGATAACCGCTGTTGCTACTTCTTGCGCCCGTTGAAAAAATTCCTGACCACCATCAGGATAGTAGGCCCTAGACAGGTAAGCTCTGGCCAACAAACCGAGTGCTGATTTTTTTGTTGCTCGACTGTATTCGGCCCCATGACTATTCGGTAAATGTTCGGCAGCAAAAAGCAAATCCTCAAAAATCAAGTCATAAAATTCATTTACAGGACTTCTTATTGCAGTCAACTCGGGCCCATCCACCTCCTCTGTTCGAAGGTCTACTCCCCCCCATGTCTCGACGATATGCCAATTATAAAACGCCCGCAAAAATCGTAATTCGCCCAATCGCGCATTTTTTTCCGACTCGTTGGTAAAGCCCGCTTCTTCAATGCGGTTGATACCTGCATTACATTGGTTTATTCCTTTATACGCTTCGCGCCAGATTGTGCGAAGTTGACCAGTATTACCCGGGGTAAGGCTAGCATATTTAGTTATTTGGGCACTTCTATCTGAATTTGCATCGGGTAACCACAAATCCGTTCCGGTTTCAAATGCAAATATTCCATCTTCTTTCTGGTAGAGTGACGATCTTTGGAACACATAAGCACCGTTTACCGCTGTAATAAAACCTTCAGGGCTTGTCCAAATTGCATCTGCCGTAGACCCTGAAGGATTAACTTCATCCAAATTACAAGAGGAAGTTAAGAAACACAAAGAAATTGCCGATAGGTAAAAATATTGTACTTTTTTCATCTGTATAAATTTATTTTCAAAGGCGACGACGCCATCATGATTTTTCACAAGTACTTATCTATTTGGTGTTCAAAAGCTCGCCAGCTCGGTTTAATCATTTCCACTTTGTGATTTTGAAAATCATGATGGTTTCATTATTTAATACTTTTCAATCGACTAAAAATCGATATTTACACCAAAGACGATTTGCCTGTTCAAGGGATCAGCCTCTGCCCCGCCCCTTTCCGGATCATAATCTCTCAGCAAGTGACTTTTGGAAAAAACGAAAAGGTTAGAACCTGTTGCGTAAATTCTGATCTTATCCGCAAAAATCTTTTGCGCAATTCTGGAAGGCATATTGTACCCTAAAGAGATATTTTTAATCTTAAGGAAAGATCCGTCGACAATTGTTAGCACTCCATTCTCGATAGGATATGCGGAAAGGTTGTTCCGCCGCGGCCGCGGGAAATCATTTGTAGGATTTTCGGGTGTCCAATAATTAAATGCGGCAGGTCCGTTTCGTTCTCCATCTGCCATATATCTTGCCAAAATCTCAGCATCGATCGTTTGGCCCCACCTCCCTATGATAAAGAGACCCAGATCGAACGCTTTATACCTAAAATTATTTTGGAGACCGATGATGCCTTTAGGAACGTTACTCCCCAAATACATCCGATCGTTATTATCTATTATACTGTTTCCATCAACATCTAAGATCTTCACGTCGCCAGGTGTAAAATTAGCGCCGCCATAGGTATAACTTGCGGCTTCTTCAGCTTCATCTGATTGCCAAATTCCTAATTTTTTAAATCCATAAAACGAATTGACAGGGCGTCCTAACAGCAACGAATTATCTAAACCATCTATAATGTCAACGTCATCGATCAGACCTGTAATCCGTTCTCTATTCCTAGTATAAGTCAGCGCGGTATTCCAAGAAAAATTACTAGCTTGTATATTCTGGGAATTTAGTTTTATTTCCAAGCCTTTATTGTTCGTGCTTCCTATATTTTGGTATACACTCGCTACACCAGTCAATTGAGGTAACGTACGCTCAAGAATGAGGTCTGTGGTTACCGTATTATAATAATCAATAGTGGCAGTCAGGCGTTGATTGAGAAGTTCAAGATCCAAACCAAAGTTAGTTGTTGCGGAATTTTCCCAGCCAAGCAATTGATTGCCAATACGCGGTTCGAACAGATAGGTCGCCGCTGGCACTTCTCCAAATGCCAACCTATTGTTGGCGTATACCAAATTCTGTGTCCCGTAGGGATCAACGGCAGAATTTCCAGCTACACCATAGGATGCCCTTAATTTCATGAAATTGATCAACGAAATCTTATCCATGAACCTTTCGTCACTAACTACCCAAGCTCCTGCTACCGAGGGAAACATATTCCACTTATTCCCTGGAGCCAATCTGGAGGCGCCATCAAACCTGTTGGTTATTGTAAAAATGTATTTATTTTTAAATGTATAATTGATTCTTCCTGCATAAGACATCATGTTATACTTTGTGTAATTTGACGTAATCAACCGGCTATCTTGATCAGTTGCGGATAAATTATAGAATAATTGAGAAGACAGCGGCTGATTACGCCCGGTTGCAGATAGAAATTCATATTCGTTTTGAATATAATTGGTGATTCCGGTAACGGTTACATCGTGTTCTCCAAATGTTTTTGCATAACTAACGATATTATCAAAATTAAAAAACTTGTTAGAACCTTTAGACATCGATGCCTCCGTAAAATTGGTATTTCTTTGTCGCCAAGAGGTTTCGTGATCGAATTGCCCCCTTCTGTCGTTGGTAAAATTCGTACCAAAATTAGACCGAATGGTCAAGCCTTCAACGGGTTTCAGTTCCAAAAAGGTATTGAGAATAATATTTGATCTAAGCGTATTGTCTGTCGCGATATGTGAGCCTCGTTCATCAGTCAATACACTGGGAAACGACGGATTGGCTGGATTTGGGTACACGACGATATCACCGTTGTCATCGAATGCTCGTCCGAAAGGACTCGCCGTTACGGCGTTCGCCAGTAAATTACTTGTTCTTCTATTAATATTTGAGTAAGTTAACTGTCCAAGCATTCCCACTTTTGCCCAACGATTTAAATCATGTTCAACGTTAAAACGCCCGTTAAACCTTTTCATGTTATCGTTGCGCAAAATCCCATCTTCCTGGAAAAAGCCTCCTGAAAAGAAAACTTTGGTTTTCTCGGAACCGCCGCGAACAGAGATCGTATGATTTTGCATACTACCATTTTGCAGCAGCAGATCAGGCCAATTAATCCAATTTCCGTTCTGAATGGCTTCCCATTCACCTTCATTTGCGAAAATATTCGGGTCATCGGCTGGAGAGGTCCATTGCCCATTATATCGCCATGCTTCCCGTCTTAACTGCACATAGTCATCAAATAAACGGACGTCGGGATAAGGTGTCAGTCCATTGATCCCATAGTAACTGTTGAGGGAGACTTTCGCCTTTCCAGCCATACCTTTTTTGGTCGTGACTATAATGACACCATTTGCTCCTTGAGAACCATAAATCGCCGTGGCAGACGCATCCTTTAAAACATCAATCGACTCGATATCATTGGGATTGAGGTCGTCGATACTGCCGCCTTGAAAACCATCGATAATATATAACGGTTCGTTACTGGCGGTAATTGATCTGTTCCCTCTGAGAACAATATCTACACCAGCACCAGCCTGTCCACTGGAACGGGTGATGTCAAGACCGGGAACCCTACCCTGCATTGCTTCCAATGGATTATGCGTAGGTGTTAAAACGATCTCTTCCGATTTGATAGAGGCCACTGATCCTGTCAAATCTCTCTTTTTCGTTGTACCATAGCCGATAACGACGACTTCATCGAGTTCAGAAGCATTTTCTTCCAATATGATAGCTACTTCATCCCTTCCGTTTATCGCAACTTCCTGAGTTGCAAAACCAACGTAGCTTACCATTAATACACTACCAGTAGAAGGCACCTGAAGTTGAAATTTTCCTTGATCGTCGGTAGTTACCGAATTCTGCTCATTTTTGATTTTTATCGTAGCACCGGCAATGGGATCTCCATTTCGATCCCTAACGGAACCTTTTATAGATGCCTGATTTATTACTACTGTGTACGGCCCATTTGGCAAATTTACGAAAGCAAATGCCCTTATGTCTGAGCATAGTATTACGAGTATGATAATAAATACGAATAATGGTATTCGCCTCGTAAGTCGGTATAGATAAATTAATACTTCGTTTTTACGCATTAGGTTATGTCAAAGGGTTAGAAAAATAAGTTAATTAGCCATGTGTACACACGTGCTATGGTTAGTTCTACTACAAAATTCAAAAAAACGGCGACTTCAAATATGCAGGTTTTTAGCTTTTTATTATAGTATCTTATCAAGAATAATCATTAAACATCTAAACTCAAGTAAATTAAGCCTTTAGCATTATTCAGAAGCAAGGTTAGCTCTTATTTCCCGTCATTGATCATGGGGTGGCAGTATTCACTTAAAAATAAATTCACGTACCTTTTCTAAACGGCTTTGGATAGTGTCTTCGTGAGTAACACGCTGTCAATCTTGAGCTAATAAAAACTTTTATTTGCCCCTTCTTGCGTGCATAAGGCGGGTATATATAAAAACAGGCAGACGATGGTACTTCATTGTGATATACATTCACTACCGCTATTTTATCATTAAAAAAACCGCAAGCCAATAAAAAGACACATCGGTAGGTTCAGAAAACTCCAAACCTCCGATGGTCTCCACCAACTATTGTAACCAACAATATTTATTTTAATTTCTTCTTGCTTAAGAAGCTGTTAAAAGCTTCAATTGACCATCCAATTTGTACTTCCCATCTTTTACAGTCTGAAAACTAAACTCCTTACCCTTATAACGGATACGGCACAAGCCTCCTGCTTTGGAGACCACTTCAAGCTCTTCTAGACTGCCTGATTTCCAAGAAAAACTCAATTCAAATCCTCCTCTTGCACAGATTCCTTTTACTTCGCCATCGTGCAGACTGGAGGGCAAGGCCGGCAATAAGTCTATACCTTCCAAATGACTTTGTAACAGCATTTCTCCTATACCAGATGCTCCACCAAAATTACCGTCTATCTGAAACGGAGGATGCGCATCAAAGAGATTCGGATAAACGCCACCACCGCGTACCGCCGGACTAATCAGCATGTTGAGCAACCGATCAGCATGTTCAGCATCCAAAAAACGCGTCCAGAGGTTGATTTTCCAAGCTAAGCTCCACCCTGTTCCTTCGTCACCACGAAAGAGTAATGATTGTTTCGCCGCTTCCATTAATTCGGGCGTTTGTTTCCAATTGATTTCACTTCCTGGATATACTGCCCAAAGGTGCGACACATGTCGATGGGTGTTGTTAGGATCGTCGATATCACTTAACCATTCCTGCAGCTGTCCGTGCTTACCAATTGTATTCGGTGCTATCTTTTTACTTTTGCTGGCAATTTTGCTAGCAAAGGCTGTATCTACGTCTAAAATTTTTGATGCTTCTATAACGTTTTTAAATAGCTGACGGATAATCTGATGATCCATGGTTGGTCCGGCCACCAAGCCCCCATGCTCAGGTGAATTCGAAGGTGTACTAATGAGCAAGCCCGTATTGGGATCTTCTACCAAAAAATAATCGAAGAATACTGCTGCATCTTTCATAATTGGATAGGCCTTATTCTGCAAAAAGTGTTTGTCTTGTGTATAGCAATAATGCTCCCACAAGTGTTGACATAGCCATGCCCCACCTGTTACCCAAATACCGTGGTTGGCGTTATTGATGGGCGCGGTTCCTCTCCACAAATCGGTATTGTGATGTAACACCCAACCAGGTGCATCATAATATTCCTTTGCCGTTTTCTTACCCGTTTCGCTCAGGTCTTGTACCAAATCAAACAAAGGTTTATGCAGATCTGACAGATTCATAAGCTCCGCAGGCCAATAATTCATCTCAGCATTGATATTTGTAGTATATTTACTACCCCAGGGGGGTGTAAGTAAATCATTCCAGATTCCTTGTAAATTTGGAGGTTGTCCGCCTTCTCTTGAACTGGTAATCAATAGATAACGTGCATACTGGGCAAATAATGCTACTAAGTTGGGGTCATTTACTGTAGCAAATTGTTCTATCCGCTTATCAGTTGGTAAGTGGAATGCTTTTGTTGTACCAAAGTTCAAAGAAAATCGATTGAAGTAACCTTGATAGTCTTGTACGTGTACCTCGCGAATATGTTCATATGTTTTATTAGCTAACTGATTGATTCGATCTCGGGAAATATCATGAGGTTTAGCAGAAATATCCTGATGGTTTATAAAATTTGTCGCTGCGGTTAGGAATATGGTAGCTGTATCCGCTCCAACTACACTGATCTGGTTATTATCTACAATTATACTGCCACCGTTGTGGCGAACCTTCAATAAACTTACTCCCTCTAGGGCACCATGCTTCACTTGCAGGGATAAGCTGATAGTACTATCATTCACTTTTTTTAATTGATAGGTCTTATGAGGTGTACTTAATGTGGCACGAAAATTTATCCTTTCTTTAACGCTGGCGGTTAGATGAACAGCCAAACTTTGATCAATAGCACTGACAAAATAAGTTCGTTTATATTGAACCCGCCCACTGCTATAGCTTGTTTCGCAAATTGCGTCTGTTAAATCAAGTGTTCTTTTATAATCCTCTACAGGTAGAGAATGATTAAAATCTAGTAAAAGGTCTCCAAAAGGTTGATAGGCTTCTTGATATTTCCCCACCCTCGGTGCATGATCATCCTGGACCCAGTATTTCCACATTTTGTTTAATGATACATAGTTCGTTTCATCTCCATCTTTTGGATAAATACGTAGTCTCCTTTTGGGATCTTTATACCCTACTGGGCCACCCTTATCCTCGTAATTCAGCACTTGTATTGCCAGTTGATTTTGCTTTTCAACCAATTCTTTTGGGATCACATATAACCTCCCCTGATTCATGTCTTGGGTAGTCCCAATTAATTGGCCGTTAACGTAGGTAAAATCCTGATCGCGTATCTTACCTAAGTCTACCACCAGGTCCCGTCCTCGCCAACTCGTTGGTAATTCAAAATCTGTCCTGAACCACACTGCTCCATCCAGTCCTTCTAAGCCCTCCTTTTCCCATCCATCTTTTAAAGGCAAGGTCAGTAACTTCCACTCCTTATCGTTAAAGTCCTTTAAGGAGGGGTTCCGCTTTTTATCAACAATACGCCGTATACCATCGAACCATGGCTTTCGCTCATCAGCAATAGATTTTGTTCCCATAAAATGCTCACCAGCCAATTTCTCGGCTGCTGCTTGTTTACCTTCAAAAAGCAGTGACCTAATTTTCTGCAAGTATTGATGAGCGCCCTTTTTGTTATAATCTCTAGGCGTTCCTGTCCACAATGATTCTTCATTGAACTGAATTCTATCTTGTTCAATACCTCCAAATACCATTGCTCCTAATTTTCCGTTCCCGATGGGAAGCGCTTCCGTCCATTCGGCAGCTGGTTCAGTATACCACAAACGAAGATCCTGCCCACATAAAGCTGTACTCGTAAATGAAATTATCAAGATTAAAAAATAGAGCTTTTGGTATTTTTTCAATAACATAGACATTAATTGACGATGATTTTTTCTTTCACATCCCCATGCTTTGATACAGGCTTTTTCACCTTATTTAAAACATTATTTCTCAGAACTATCCCCGTACTATTTCTTCCGGTTATCTGCAAAAAGGTAGCTATTGGCGACTGGATGAAACTATTAGTGATAAAAGCATCTGCCACATTGTTCAACATTATTGCTGCGGCATCTTTATACTCCTTTGAGCTACGTAAACCATTTACTTGCAAAGCCGACACTTCTGACGCTTGGATAGCAGCCCCTTTCTGCGCATTTATCAACACATTGCTAAAGTTAATATTTTTGGCATTTTTGATCAGAAAGCCAGTTTTGGTTTCCATGATGATATTGTCAAAAGTGATGCTTTCGATCGGCATTTCTTCCAAACCATTCAAATAACCTGCTTGTTCTCCATGCGCTGTAATACCACTTAAATGTATATTTCGAAAAATGGGTGTCCGCTCAGAAACTGGTTCTGACTTAGTCTTAGCATATTGCATGTCGAGCACAATCGCCTGTTGTTTGATATTCTTCATCACCATATTGCTGACCATTATATCTTCTACAACACCACCTCGCCCTCGGGCTGTTTTTATGCGAATACCTCGATCCGTACCATCAAATACACAATTGCTTATTGTAATCTTCCTGACGTCGCCCGACATTTCACTGCCAATCACCACACCTCCATGGCCGGATAACATTGTACAGTTGGTTATCGTATAGTTTTCGGCTGCTCGTGCCTCTTTTCTGCCTGAACGATCTTTACCAGATTTGATGGTAATACAATCGTCGCCTACACTGATGTGGCAATTCGAGATATGTACATTACTGCACGACTCTGGATTAATACCATCAGTATTAGGTGAAGGTGGATTATTGATCGTTATCCCATTTACCGTTACGTTGTCACTGAACTCAGGGTTAACTGTCCAAAATGGTGAGTTTTTAATCGTAACATCTTCAATACGCACATTTTTGCAATACATCGTTTGTATAAATGGGGGTCTTAAGAAACCGAGTTCCACCCAACCAGGAAGATCCGGATGGAGGATTTCTGTATTTAGTCGATGAAATTCTTTTTGCCAATGGGATTCGGGCGACTTTTTTACCTGTACCTCAGAATAAGCCCACCACTTCTTGCCATTTCCATTGAGTACACCACCTCCCTTTATGGTAATATTCTCCGCCTCATAAGCATAAATCAGTGGAGAGAAATTATATACCATAGTACCTTCCCACCTGCTGGGTACCATCGGTAGGTAGTGATCAAAATTGTCGCTAAAACTGATCTCTGCACCGGCATCTATCAACAGGGTAATATTGCTTTTTAAATGAATAGGACCTGTTAGGTACTTTCCTGCTGGAAAAAAAACTGTCCCCCCACCTGCTTGAGAGGCATGGTCTATGGCCTTTACGATAGCTTCTGTAGCTAATGCAGTACTGTCATTTTTGGCTCCATAATCCAGCACGTTATAGTAAGCTTGTGTTTGTCCAGATGTAGACATACCGAATAACATATAGCTGATAAATGCCGCTAAAAATTTCATCTTTGTATATACCAATAAAACTAATTTAAGTTCGCTTTTAAATTTTCCAGTTTTTTGGAAGCGCTCACTTTCTTTCCGTTGGAAAATATTGTTAATCCCTCACCCTTACCATATCTTTTGCCCGTTTTATCCCATACAATAGTTAAAATCCGACCATTATACAACACGTTGTCGAGGCAAAACCATTCCCATTGATCTGGAGGGACTAGAGGCTTTAGTAGGATACTATTTTCATCAACCGGTTTTAATCCGATCAAATCATTAATTATCAAATCACAGAATCCCGAATGGTTATAGAAACTACTTCTGGGATTATCCCCTTTTAGCCAATATCCTGTTCTTTCATCTTGATATTCTCCTAAATAAGGTTGGCCATTTTTCTGATGGGAAACCGCATATTGAAGTATCTCGTCATAGAATGCCTTTGGGTTTATTTTTTTATTTTGTTGATAGGTTGTTAGAAAATTTGCGAGTGCTTTTAATGTTTGTGTAGTAGCAAAAGGCCATATAGCACCATCCCATTCACATCCATGCCCGGAACCACGGGTGCGGAAAGTGGGCTCTCGACGCTCAGCGGTAGTTAAACCCCATGGTGCTTTGAAACCCGCCGTATCCTGCAGTTGCAACCAAGCATTCTGATAGTTGGCATCATCAGGAGGTAGATTAAAGTACCAGGGAATGAAACCGATAGCCTCCCTAGGGGCGAGCTTACCATTTGGATGTTGGGTTCTAAAAAATTTACTCGTGTCATCCCACAAACTATCCAAAACCAATTGCTTTAATTGATTGGCCTTTAGTTGATATTTTTGTTTTAGTGTTTCATTTCCTAATAGTGATGCTATTTTTCCCAACGCTCTTGCATTTCCGTACATATAGCTATTAATTGTAGGACGTCTATTCTGGATCTTCCGACCACCACTCACAGATTCTTCCATACCGTCTCGTACATCGTACTGCCAAAACATCCCTCCAGGTAACTGCCGCTCTTCTTCCCAACGTTCATAATCCTCATCCAACAAGGGTAACCACTTAGCGATAGATACACGATCATAGTTCACCAAATAAAGATTATGAACCGCATCACTTAACCAACTGCTAAATGCATGAAACTTAGAAGAATCGAAAGTAGACTCATTTAACAACCAAAAATCAATATATTGGTTAATATACTCGGGATTATGAAGCCAGCGTCCTTCGTAAATATGATGCCCTAAAGCGCAGCTAATAGCATTATATTTACCAGCGTGACTTACCGGTTCAATAAACTCTGTAAAAATAAAACCATGAGGTGTTTCTTTCAAGTGCTTTCTAAAACTCCACCAACGATAGTAGTAAATGCGTTGTATAGTTGAGTCAGGGCACTCAAATAAAGGTACATTATCAATAAGCCAATCATATGCATTTGCATTAGGAACGAAGTTTACAACAGACTCATCGTCGATGGAGTTGAAATAGGCAACCTGCTCTTTCAATACATCCCCTTGAAGTATAAAAGGCTTTTCCTGTGAGCTGCACGCAAACCAAATGTTCAATAAAAAACATAATGACAAGAGTACTTTTTTTTCCAATCTCCGTTGCATTCCTTTAACTATTAATTTTCTCATGTATTTTTACGACACGATTAAGATATATTTTTGTGTGATTGAATTGCTTTTGGTAATTCTAAGTAATTGGCTAACCGAGTATAATCAGTGTAAAGTTTATCAATTGACAACTTTGCTTTGTTATTAAAAGGTTCGATTTCTCTTCTACTAAAAAGCGAAATAGATAGTCCTCTTTTCTGCAAAAAATATTTGGATACTATTGGATACGCTGCATGCATTACTTCCATATTTTCTATAAGAAATTGCTGAACCAGGTTGACTTCACTAGTAAAGTGGTGCTGGTCAAAATGTTGACATAGCCAGACAATTAGTTCCGGGAAATAGTTCCCTTGAATACACGACAACCCTGCTGCTCCAGATCTTAGCGATGCCACTGCATGTCCCATATAAGCATCATATAAACCAAAAAGGCTATACTTTGCGGTTGCTGCAATTTTTGCTTGCACTTGTTCTATATCTAAACAAGTATCCTTATGGTAAATTACCCTTCCAGTAGACACGAACCTCCCCAATTGATGAGCTTTTAATAAACGCTTATAAGGTTCGGGGCACTCGTAAAATCCTAAGGGTATATCTTCTGTTAGCTCAAAGAGTTGGTAAATCCGACTATTTAAATATTCATCCGAGTCTTCTTCTCCTCCCAGCAAACCGGTAATAATGATCACCGCTTGTACGCCTAAAGCATGTGCCCGTTTTACAAAATCTGCTTGCATCGCCACATTACCCGCAATGGAGCATGCAGCAACGACAGGCACTTTACCGTTTGCAACTTTCAATACATGCGCTATGACCTTCAAACTTTCTGATTCGGTTAACTCGAACATTTCACTGGATTGACAGTTGGCAAACAAACCAGTGGCTCCTGCATTAATATAAAACTCCGTTAATGAAGTCAACGCCCGGAGATCCACCAAACCCACTTCGGTAAATGGCGTAAGCATTACAGGTACAAATCCTTTTGGTTTCTCTTGCATGTGATTTCTGTAGGTTATAACTATTACAAAGTTATTCTTTACAAGGTGATGTTTCTTATAATATATTTGCCGCAAATTATAGGATATTAGCCTTAGGTTACTTTTTCCGTAAAAAACTAATTATAACGCCCACCAGGTAAATACTTAAGGTGCCAACGACAATAATCATATTGGCATGCAGCGTGCTTTTTAAGTAGCTATAGCTATCTGGTATCAGGTAAGAAAAACTCATCCAGAGGATAACCGATATCCCCACTAGGGTAGCAATCATCCCATCTGTATTTTTAGCCTTCTTGCTCAACATACCCAGTAGGAACAAGCCTAGCATACCACCTGCAAATATACCCGACAATTGCCACCAAACATCAAGAATACTTTTTACACCGATCATCAATATCCCTACGATAATACCGAGCATACCGAATACGGTTGTTGCAACATGAAGTAGACGAAGCATTTGTTTATCATTTTGAAACTGCCGAATATAACGCTGGTAGATATCTACCGAGAAAACCGTAGCAGACGCGTTCATACCTGAACTGATGGTACTCATAGCAGCCGCGAGAATGGCCGATACAATAAGACCAATCAATCCGGTTGGGATTTGAGTAACCATAAAATGAGGCATAACCTTATCTCCGTAATCTTCGGGTTTTAGAGCAGCAGCTAACTGGCTTATTTCCGCCGTCGTTCCTGCTGCCCCCAATTGCTCTGCCGCGGTCTGTATTTTCACTGATTCTATTAAAGTGGGGTTCATTTGATAAAAAGCATATAGACAACTTCCTATAATAAAAAATAAAAAAGATGCTGGCAGATAGATCCATACGCATAACCAAACCGACCTTGCGGCGTCTTTAGGAGACACCGCCGTATGGTATCGTTGCACATAGTTTTGATCCATACCAAAATTATTTAAATTGATAAAAAAACCGTAGAGCAGTACTACCCAAAAGGTCGATTGCGTAAACGCCGGTTCGAAGCTTCCTAAACTGAATTTGTGGTCGGCTTTTCCAATTTCAATAATTTTCGATATGCCTCCTGGCATATTAGACACTACCAGGTAGATGATCAGCAAAGCCCCTAAGGTTTTTACTACACCCTGTACTACCTCTGTCCAGATTACTGCTTCGATCCCCCCCATCACCGTATACAAAATAATACAGCCCCCGGTAATCAACATAATAACTTCCATAGTATAGCCCGTCAATGCTTGCAAACTCAAAGCTATTCCAAAAAAAATTGATCCCATACGCGCTAATTGGGTTAACAGGAAACACAAAACAGCATAGGTTCTTGCCCATGGTCCAAAACGATGCTCTAAATGCGTATAAGCAGATATTTTTCCAGTACTTCTGTAAAAGGGAACAAAATATTTTACTGCAACCCAAGCTGCTAACGGCATGGAAAGGCTAAACACAAAGGAGTTCCAATTACTTCCAAAAGCCTTTCCTGGCACACCCAAAAAAGTATTACTACTTAAAAAGGTGGCATATATGGACAGACCTATAGCCCATCCGGGAATAAGTCCGCCAGCCTTAGTAAATTGGTCAGCGGTTTTATTTTTATGGGAAAACCAAAAACCTACCACTATCATGGCAATCAGGTATATTCCTATTATCATTAAATCTACAACTGGAAGATGGTTCATTAATACGTGTTTTAATAAATTGGTTAAGCCTCTGACCCCTAAATGTTGACAAATATGAAAATAATATCACGACCATCACTGACCATTCTTTTCTTCTTTTTCTATAAAATTACCATGATCAATTTGTACAATCAGATTATCGCTTATCATTTCGTAAAAACAAAGTTTTATCTTAGGTTTGCAAACTAATTAAGCATTCACTAAAAACGCCTACTTGCTTATTTATGACGAAAAAGCGAGCGCCTAAAAATCAACGGAATAAAAATCAAAGATTCCACACTTCACACAAAAAAAATACTGGCAGGGATAGGCTAATCCTTTTTTTTTGGCAAAAGAAGCTAGGGAAAACATTTGCTCATATCTGTTTTTATTTTATCATAATCACTATCAGTTGGGTATTTATATTACGATATATAAATCCTCCAATTACCTGGTTAATGCTTCAAAGAGGGATTGAACGAAAGTTGGAAGGGCAAGACTGGAAGCTAGAAAAACAATGGGTACATTACGAAGATCTTTCAGAAAACCTAAAAAGAGCTGCTATCACAGGCGAAGATGCAAATTTTATGATTCATGCTGGCTTTGATATAAAAGCTATTCGGGAGGCCTATAAAAAAAACCAGACGGATGACCTTATCCGGGGCGGCAGTACGATCAGTCAACAAACGGCAAAAAATGTATTTCTTTGGCCAGGGAGATCTTGGATAAGAAAAGGGTTTGAATCTTATTTTACTATTTTAATAGAACTGCTTTGGGGCAAAAAAAGAATTTTAGAGGTATATCTAAATATAATAGAAATGGGCGATGGTATATACGGCGCGAACGCTGCCACGTTAAGTTATTTTAGCAAACCTGCGACTGCGTTAACGAAAAGACAAGCAGCTCTCCTCATAGCGATTTTACCAAATCCCAAAAAATGGTCGGCCACGAAACCCTCAACGTTCATTAATAGAAAAGCCAACACAATTTTGCGTTATATGGAGCAAAGCGATATTCCAAACTGACAAGCTGTTATCATTTGGCCAGTTGAAATATTTTAGCATGCCAACTATTTTTAAATGGTACTTCCCATTGGGTATTTAGTTCCTCCTTATTGGCAACCAAATTATTAAAAACAACGGTATCTGCGTTAATAAGCCCTTCTGCTATCAATTTTTCGAATGCGACACGCGGAGCTACTACAATTTGATCTCCATCACGATAGGCTATCTGCATTCGGTCGAAGAAGTCGATATTCAATTCGTCTTCCAGCTCTTTTAATAACCTAACCGATTTGTCAATGGAACATCCAGAAGGCAAAGCGTATGATTGATCGACGGCAATAACGATAAAACGATGGTATCTAATATCAGCGGAAGCAGCTAATGGTTGCCCATGAGCCTTCCATTGCATAGTAAATTCCTCCAGTTTGTCTAGCACTATCTGTTCCTCTATTTCTGTAAACTCTCTGTCTGCTTGATAGATCCAAATCCTTTCCATAATGACAAAATAAAAATTAAAAAGTAAGACTGTCAAATTTCGTAGAACATTTTAATGTAATTTGATGAATTAAGTTAAAACAGCCATTAGACTTATTGAGCGCAACCAACACCTCTACTACCGGCAGCTAATTTTTTGAAAACAAGATATTAGTGATTATTTGATACACGATTCGATTAAAAACCCTCAAACCTTTCCCAAAAACCATCCTTTGGTAAGGGCGCAAAGAGATTAACAGGATCTTTCTTCACTGGGTGTTCGAAGCTTAACTTCCTCGCATGTAAGCAAATACTTCTTTTCATACTTCCCCTGGGATAGCCGTATTTATTATCGCCAACTATTGGACATCCGAGAGTAGATAGCTGGACACGTATCTGATGTGGTCTACCTGTCACCGGATATACTTCCAACAAGTAATAACCATTCAATTCACCAATTAATCGATAACTTAATTCTGCTCGCAAACTTCCTTTCACCTCATTGCGGTAGGCTTTAGTGACGTTTTTACGTGCGTTTTTCACAAGCCAATGAATCAGTACCCCTTCATCTTGAATGGGTCTATTACGTACCACTGCCCAATAGGTCTTGTGTATATCTCTGCTTTGAAACATTTTATTTATACGATCTAGAGCCTTACTGGTTTTGGCGAATAAAATTACACCGCTTACTGGTCGGTCTAGACGGTGCACAACTCCTAGGAAGGCACCATTCGGTTTATTGTACTTTTTAGTTAGGTAGTCTTTTACTTTTTCATCTAGAGATTCGTCTCCTGTTTCATCAACCTGAACAATATCTCCCGCACGTTTATTTATCGCTATCAAATGATTGTCTTCATACAACACATCTTGATCTGTTATAGGTTTAGTAACAATAGTCATACGTGGGCAAACTTAGACAAAATGCTTATCAATCACGAACTCAAATACAAAATAGATTCATGTGATTAATTGTACTTTTCTTTCCAAACATTAATTCCCGTGCTCGGGTTGATGGTGGGATTACAACATCTCTCTTTCTTACTAAAAAGACTAAAATCAAAACTAGGTGCGCTAGCCCTATAGTTATTTATTTTTCCCTTTGTTTTCTGTACCAGGTTTTGCAATAGACTCACGCATATCGGTATCCGCCTGAATATTTTGCATTTTATAGTAGTCCATAATACCCAAGTTACCACTGCGAAACGCTTCGGCCATGGCTAAAGGTATTTGAGATTCTGCTTCAATGACCTTTGCTCTCGCTTCCTGGGCTTTAGCCTTCATTTCCTGTTCAGTGGCTACAGCCATTGCCCGTCGTTCTTCGGCTCTAGCGTTGGCTACTTTTAAATCAGCCTCTGCCTGATCGGTCTGCAATTTAGCACCGATGTTCTCACCAATATCAATGTCTGCGATGTCTATTGAAAGGATTTCAAAGGCAGTACCGCTATCCAATCCTTTTTCCAATACTGTTTTTGAGATTTTATCGGGATTTTCAAGCACTTCCTTATGATTGTCAGCGGACCCTATGGTGGTTACTATACCTTCTCCCACGCGCGCGAGTATCGTTTCCTCACCCGCGCCTCCAACCAATTGATTGATATTTGCCCGTACCGTAACACGCGCCTTTGCAATTAACTGTATACCATCTTTAGCCACTGCCGCAACTGGCGGCGTATTAATCACACGAGGGTTCACAGATATCTGGACGGCATCAAATACATCTCTGCCAGCGAGATCAATGGCTGTTGCCAATTTAAAATCCAAAGGAATATTAGCTTTATCTGCCGAAATCAATGCTTTTATTACGCTATTCACATTTCCTCCTGCTAAATAATGCGTTTCAATTTCATTAGAAGTAATATTCAAACCGGCTTTTGTTGAAATAATCATCGCATTTGTCACCAAAGAAGGAGATACTCGACGTAAACGCATCAATACGAGGTTTAAAAGATTCACTTTCACGCCAGAAAGCTGAGCAGTAAACCATAAATTGACTGGCAGAATGTATAGTAACAAAAACAGCGCTACTATCGCACCAACAATAATTAATATAGGTGATAAAGAAGGATCCATGGTTATAGGGGATTAAATAATTAAAAATGATTAATAGTAAGTAGATTAGTAGGTTGCAACCGTTATTTTAGCAACTTGGAGTGCGGAATACGTCGCACTGAAGAACGCATTTTCGAATCAACAACCCCATAAGGCCGAAAGAAACAATCATCTCCATATCCTTTTGGGCACCAAATGGCGATATATTTAATTCAGCATTGTTCCATTTAAATATTGGTATCAGGCGTCTTCTCGCTAAAGTCATTGTGTAAATCTTTTAATAATAAGTCAACAAGGTTAACGGCTAAAGATACCATTTTTTTCCCAAGAAATTGAAATAAATCTCAGGTTGGCGTTTTATCGATATCTTGAGGTCAAAATGCCATCATTATATTACAACCATAATCTCAAAGGATTTAGGCTTTACGTGTATCTATCCATCTATTTACAAAGCTTCAAGTTATAAGGACGACTGCTTGCCTATTTTCTTTAACTGTTCCTCGATAAGCTTTAACCCTTCTCCAAAACTATGGGGGACATAATCTAGCTTATCATAAGCTTTATCTAAGATAAAACCAGTTCTTTTAGGGCGCAAAGCGTTCTGTTTGAGTTCAGAAGATCTCTCTTTACAAATATAAGACGATTCCAAGTGCCAATGCTCCACCACGGCATCTACCAATTCGCAAATACTAAATAGATCTTTACCCGATATATGATATATGCCTTCTGCTTTTTTCATCGCCATCGTTAAACAAGCCTTGGCCAAGTCTTCAGCCAGTGTTGGCATGCGCCATTGATCATTCACTACCTTAATCGTTTGACCATTTTCCAAAGCATTTTTTGACCAAAGGACGATATTGGTTCTACTTAGATCATTTACTACTCCATATACTAAAATTGTGCGAACGATTGACCATATACAGGATGAGTCTTTTATTAATTTTTCAGCAGCCAGTTTATGTTTGCCATAAACATTAATTGGATTTGGCTCATCATCTTCCATATACGGTCCTTCATCTCCATCGAATACAAAGTCTGTTGAAAGGTGTATTAAATGGATATTAAAGCGCTCAGAGAGTGCAATCAAATTAGCAACTGCTTCCACATTCACCTTTTGGCTAGCTACGGGGTCACGTTCGCATGCATCTACGTTAGCCATAGCTGCTGTGTTGATAATCACATCAGGTGAACATTCTTTAACAATGTTTTCCGTTTGCTCAAAATCTGTGATATCTAGGTCTATGTAAATATATCCCTTCTTCACCGGGTGTCTGTTAGCTCCTCTAGAGGTCGCGATATATGCTATATTTGCATCCGCTAATGCAGCATCTGTAATTTTCTGACCAAGCAAACCATTGCTACCGGTTATCAAAACTTTCTTCATACGTATATTAAATTAACACTCTTTATCCCATTACAGTTCTGCTAGAAACCCCACTACGATTAACACCTAATTTTTGTTAGCTTTTCCTAAATGAGCAACTATGCACTTCCCATCCAAATTTATTGTTAAAATAAAATATTAACTATTAACGTGCCAAAACATATCTATAATCGCAATAAGGCCCAAACAACATAAACTTTTCGTCTTTAGTCCGGGCGGTTTTGGTGTGAATTGATCATATATATAAAAAATCTTTTCATTTAAGTATTTGATATTCCACTATAAAGCGTATTTTTGCAGTCCGAAATAAAGCCCTTAAATGGCAATAAATCTGTACATTATTTAAAAAAACATAGTTTCTTATATGTCCAACACCGGAAAAATAGCGCAAATAATCGGGCCAGTAGTAGACGTCAGCTTTGTAGGCGACGCCAAGTTACCGAAAATTTTCGACGCATTGGAAATCGAAAAAGCAAACGGGCAGCGTATTGTTTTAGAGGTTCAACAACATTTAGGAGAAGAACGCGTACGTACCATCGCTATGGATTCAACCGACGGTTTAGTTCGTGGTATGCCTGTAAAAGATACTGGAGCTCCTATAAAAATGCCTATAGGCGATGACATTAAGGGCCGTGTATTTAACGTAGTTGGAGATGCCATTGATGGTATTAAAGAGCTCGATAAATCGAACGGTCGTCCTATCCACAGTTTGCCACCGAAATTTGAAGATTTATCCACCGAAACGGAAGTACTTTTCACAGGTATTAAAGTTATCGATTTATTAGAACCGTATGCTAAAGGTGGTAAAATTGGTTTGTTCGGCGGTGCGGGTGTTGGTAAAACGGTACTCATTCAGGAGCTTATTAATAATATAGCAAAGGCTTACTCTGGTTTATCTGTTTTTGCTGGCGTGGGAGAACGTACTCGCGAAGGCAACGATTTACTCCGTGAGATGCTTGAATCGGGCATCATTAAATATGGAGACGAGTTTTTACATAGCATGGAAAAAGGCGAGTGGAGCTTGGAACAGGTAGATACTGAAGCATTGAAAGACTCCAAAGCCACTTTCGTTTTTGGCCAAATGAACGAGCCTCCAGGGGCACGGGCAAGAGTAGCTTTATCAGGCTTAACCATAGCGGAATATTTCCGTGATGGAGATGGTGAAGGCGCCGGTAAAGATATACTTTTCTTCATTGATAACATTTTCCGTTTTACGCAAGCTGGTTCTGAAGTTTCTGCGTTATTGGGCCGTATGCCTTCTGCTGTGGGATACCAACCAACATTAGCAACGGAAATGGGTTTAATGCAGGAAAGGATTACCTCTACAAAACGTGGATCTATTACATCTGTGCAAGCGGTATACGTACCTGCGGATGACTTGACGGACCCTGCTCCTGCAACCACTTTTGCTCACTTAGACGCAACAACTGTATTATCGCGCAAAATTGCCGAGCTGGGAATATATCCTGCCGTGGACCCCTTAGATTCTACCTCTCGCATTCTTAATCCGGTAATCCTTGGTAGTGAACATTACAATACAGCACAACGTGTGAAAGAAATTCTACAACGCTACAAGGAATTACAAGACATTATAGCCATCTTAGGTATGGATGAGCTTTCTGAAGAGGATAAATTAGTTGTTTCACGTGCTCGTAGGGTTCAACGCTTTTTATCGCAACCCTTCCATGTTGCAGAACAATTCACAGGACTTAAAGGCGTATTAGTAGACATTAAGGATACCATCAAAGGTTTTAATATGATTATGGATGGCGAGGTAGATGAATATCCAGAAGCAGCGTTTAACCTTGTTGGAAGCATTGAAGATGCAATTGAAAAAGGTAAAAAACTATTAGAAGAGGCTAATGCCTAAATAAAAAGTATGGTGTAATATCTGGTTTAGCATATTACACTATAACTTTCGAAAGCTATGGAACTTAATATTATTACACCAGATCAGTCAGTATTCAGCGGAAAAGCCACATCGGTAACCGTCCCAGGAAGTGCTGGATCTTTTGAAATACTAAAAGATCATGCACCAATTATTTCTACCTTGGAGGACGGGAAAGTTATTATCCGTGACAATAAAAATATAGAGGTCATTATTATCAAAGGCGGGGTAGTCGAAGTACTCGACAATAAAATTACCGTGCTTGCTGAAGGTGTTCTTGAAGAAGAGTAAGATACCAAACAAAAAATAAAAGCCCGGTAATCAATGATGATTACCGGGCTTTTATTTTTTTCACTTTTTTCAGGAAGCAGCACATTTCAGGAAGAAAATTGTATAAAAATACTATGCATGCATATTTTTATACCGTATACCGAATTAGGTTTTAGTCTATTTTACAGCTATTAATATAACAAAACAAGCAAAAATCATGAAATAAAATTCTACAAAACACACAACACATAGAATAATATACCAAATTTAAGAAATCGTATTCAGCTATTGCCTTTGTAAATAGAAGCCCTTAACTTGGGAAAACAAATAAATGAGGGAGAAATGCGCTTTACCTAAGCAGTCTTATTATTGAACAAGGAAATCATCTTATTACAATAGAAGAGTAAATATATTTTAAGCAACATATGCTAACTAAACAAAAAACTGAACTAAACAAATACAGTAAGATCTTTACGCAAGATGAAACGCAGCCTGCCGCAAAAGCGATGCTATACGGTATCGGTTTGACAGACGCTGACATGGACAAAGCACAGGTAGGTATAGCCAGTATGGGTTACGATGGAAACACCTGTAACATGCACCTAAATGACTTGGCTCAAGTTGTCAAAAAAGGCGTATGGGAAAATGATTTAGTGGGCCTTACATTCGGAACGATTGGGGTGAGCGACGGGATGAGCAACGGTACGGACGGCATGCGTTTTTCCCTGGTATCACGCGACGTCATTGCAGACAGTATTGAAACGATTTGCGGTGGACAATATTACGACGGATTGATTGCGATTCCGGGTTGCGACAAAAACATGCCAGGTGCCATCATGGCCATGGGGAGGTTAAACCGCCCGGCTATTATGGTTTATGGCGGTACGATAGCACCGGGACATTATAAAGGGCAAGACCTGAATATCGTCTCGGCTTTTGAAGCATTAGGACAGCGGATATGTGGCAACCTATCGGATGAAGACTACGAAGGTATCATCAAGCATACTTGCCCTGGCGCAGGAGCTTGTGGGGGGATGTATACAGCCAATACCATGGCTTCTGCAATTGAAGCGATGGGAATGAGCTTGCCTTACTCCTCATCTAACCCCGCTGTTTCAGAAGATAAAAAAGCAGAATGTTTAGAAGCTGGCAAATATATCAAGATCCTATTGGAGAAAGATATCAAACCTTCTGATATCATGACCCGTAAAGCGTTCGAAAATGCATTGCGTACCATCATCATCCTTGGAGGGAGTACCAATGCTGTTTTACACTTTATCGCGATCGGTAAATCAGTTGGCGTAAATATTACACAGGACGACTTTCAACGTATGTCGGACGTAACCCCTGTTTTAGCAGACTTTAAACCATCCGGAAAATTCCTGATGCAGGATTTACACCAATATGGCGGAACCCCTGCAGTATTACGATACTTACTAGATGAAGGCTTATTACATGGCGACTGCTTGACTGTTACGGGAAAAACACTTGCCGAGAATCTTGCTGACGTCAAATCAATCGTTGACTATAACCAACCTATTGTTCAGAAATTGGAGAACCCAATCAAAGCAACGGGTCACTTGCAGATTCTTTACGGCAATCTCGCAGAAAAAGGTTCTGTTGCCAAGATCTCGGGCAAAGAGGGGGAAAAGTTCACTGGTCCTGCTCGTGTTTTTGATGGCGAACATGATTTAGTTGCCGGAGTTGCATCGGGTAGGATTAAGCCCGGAGATGTGGTTGTTATTAAAAATGAAGGACCTAAGGGCGCTCCTGGAATGCCAGAAATGTTGAAACCAACTTCCTTAATCATCGGTGCAGGGCTCGGCAAATCAATTGCCCTCATTACCGACGGCCGTTTTTCTGGAGGGACACACGGCTTCGTTGTCGGACATATCACGCCAGAAGCTTACTCAGGTGGACTCATCGGCCTGGTAGAAGACGACGATATCATCGAAATCGATGCGGTAAATAACACACTCAATCTGCAGGTGGATGAACAAGTCATTTCTCAGCGCCGCGCACGTTGGATACAACCAGCATTGAAAGTAACGAAGGGAGTTTTGTATAAATATGCCAAAACCGTATCGGACGCCGCTGGAGGCTGTGTAACTGATGAATAAATTTCGGTTATATATAATATATTTTCACTAGCTGACTATAAAATGGAGAAAATAAGGCTTATAGCTAAATACTAATAATATGAATACGCTCGAAATAACCAAAGACACTCCTCACAACAAACTGGAGGAAAAGGCAAAAAAAACACAATTATCCGGTTCCCAAGCGGTATTGGAAGCTCTTATTGCTGAAGGAGTGGATACTATATTCGGCTATCCGGGTGGTGCAATCATGCCGATTTATGATGCATTGTACGACTACAATGACCGACTTAAGCATATTTTAGTACGCCATGAACAGGGAGGAATACACGCCGCCCAAGGTTATGCCCGCACTTCGGGAAAGACAGGCGTGGTATTTGCTACCAGCGGTCCGGGCGCAACCAATTTAGTTACTGGTCTTGCAGACGCGATGATCGATAGCAACCCTATTGTATGTGTTACCGGCCAGGTTTTTGCACACCTCTTGGGTACGGATGCCTTTCAGGAAACGGATGTAATCAATATTACCACACCGGTAACGAAGTGGAACTATCAAGTGACCGATGCGTCGGAAATACCTGCTGCGCTAGCAAAGGCATTTTATATCGCCAGCACAGGACGCCCAGGCCCGGTTTTGATCGATATCACAAAAAATGCGCAGTTACAGCTATTTGACTATGAAGGTTATACTTTATGCCATCATATCAGAAGTTACCGCCCAGCTCCCATCATTAGAAAATCATATATAGAAGAAGCGGCCAAGCTTATTAATCAAGCCAAAAAGCCGTTTGTATTATTTGGACAAGGTGTTATCCTGGGTAAAGCGGAAGAGGAGTTTAAAACCTTCATCGAAAAAACAGGCATTCCCGCCGCCTGGACCATTATGGGTTTGAGCGCCTTACCTACCGATCATCCACTCAATGTAGGAATGCTCGGCATGCATGGAAACTATGCTCCGAATGTCTTAACCAATGAATGCGATGTGCTAATCGCCATAGGTATGCGTTTTGACGACCGGGTAACGGGTCGATTGGATAAATATGCAAAACAAGCTAAAATTATACACTTAGACATTGATCCCGCTGAGATCGATAAAAATGTTAAGACGACTGTTCCGGTATGGGGTAATTGCAAGGAAACACTACCCTTGCTCACCGAACTGGTAGCGGAGACCCAACATGAAGAATGGCTACAGAAATTCCGCATGTTAGAACAAGAAGAAATCAATACGGTCATCACAACAGAGTTACAACCTAGTGAAGGCGAGATGACAATGGGCGAAGTAATCAACATACTAAATGAACTTACCCAAGATGACGCTGTTATCGTAACCGATGTAGGTCAACATCAAATGGTAGCTTGCCGATATGCCCGCTTTAAGCAAAGCAAAAGCAATGTTACTTCGGGTGGTCTAGGCACCATGGGCTTTGGCCTTCCGGCAGCCATTGGCGCTTGGTACGGTGCCCCTGAACGTACCGTTGTGGCAATTATCGGCGATGGCGGCATACAGATGACCATACAAGAATTGGGAACGATCATGCAATTTGGTGCGAAAGTAAAGATTCTCATTTTGAACAATCAATTTCTAGGCATGGTGCGTCAATGGCAGCAACTCTTTCATGATAAACGTTATTCTTTTGTCAATATCACCAGTCCGGATTACACTACGGTGGCCCAAGGATATCATATCCCAGGAAACCGTATCGAGGACAGATCGAATCTCAGGGAAGCATTAATGGAGATGTTGGCTCACGATGGCTCTTATCTATTAGAGGTAATGGTGGGTAGAGAAAACAATGTTTTTCCTATGGTACCACAAGGAAGCAGTGTAAGTGAAATACGATTGAAGTAACAAGAAGTGTAAAAAATGGAAAAGCAAGAATATACTATCACATTATACGCAGAAAATACTATCGGTATGATCAGCAGAATAGCTATCATTTTTTCTCGTCGTAAAATAAACATCGAAAGCCTTAATACTTCCCCTTCTGAAGCACATGGCATACACCGATTCACCATTGTTATAACAGAATCTGAAGAGGTGGTAAGAAAACTCTGCAGGCAGATCGAAAAACAAGTAGAGGTGCTGAAAGCCTATTATAATACTAACGATGAGGTTATTTGGCAGGAACAAGCCTTATATAAAGTTCCTACAAATATTGTTGCCGAAAAAGCTCCAATTGAAAGGCTTTTACGCGAATACGGTGCTCACGCAGTAGTAATACGCAATGATTATACTGTATTTGAAACTGCTGGGCATCGAGAAGAGATTGATAAATTAACTGAAGCTTTAGCGGAATATAACCTTATCGAATTTGTTAGAAGTGCACGTATTGCCATCATAAAAGATAGCGAAGGCTTCCATAAAAAATTAAAAGAATTTGAACAGGCTGAACCTATTGAGGAGGTTGTAGAAAATGAATACCTCGATAAGCAGGATAAAATTTTTACCATGTAATGTAGTTCATAATGGTCATAACAAGTATAGACATAGCAATTCAAACCCGAAAAAATTTCATCCGATTGATGGACGAGATGACGATCGCTGAGCTGAATATCGTCCCTCCAGGATTTAACAATAATATCGCCTGGAATTTTGGACATATCTTAGTAAGTCAGCAAAAACTTTGCTATACGCTGACAGGCCTACCTCTAAAAATGGATAATAAGTACATGTTACGGTATCAACGAGGCACCAGACCAGAAAAGTTTATCCATGAGGACGAAATAGCTTTTTTGAAAGGAGCGGCCTATACCTTGATTGAAGAATTGGTAGGAGATTTAAAAAGATATATTTTCTGTAACTTTAATCCCACCAAATTACATTATGGACTTGAACTATTGTGTATTGAAGATGCAATCAATTATTTTCCAAACCACGATGCCCTGCATCTTGGCTTTGCTACAGCAATAAAAAGGGCAATTGAAGGAGAAAAGCGGAACGCCAATAGCCAAATTCCAAAGGTTCAAAGCTAAACGATAATAAATAAAAACTAAAAACAGTAAATCGTCAATTATTAGATAAAACAATGGCAAATTATTTTAACACCCTACCACTCAGAGAGCAATTGAACCAATTAAGCGTTGCTGAATTTATGAATATTAGTGAATTTACGGATGGAGTGAGCGCATTGAAAGGTAAAAAAATCGTCATCGTGGGTTGCGGTGCTCAGGGCTTAAATCAAGGACTCAATTTAAGAGATAGCGGTTTGGATGTTTCATACGCCCTGCGGAAAGAGGCAATCGAACAGAAAAGGGATTCATGGAAAAATGCAACCGACAACCATTTTACGGTGGGCACTTATGAAGAACTCATTCCTACAGCTGATCTCGTGAGCAATTTAACGCCCGATAAACAACACTCCTCCGTTATTGATGCAGTCATGCCTTTAATGAAAGAAGGTGCAACACTATCTTACTCTCACGGTTTCAATATCGTAGAAGAAGGAAAACAGATCCGCAAAGATATTACCGTGATCATGATTGCCCCTAAATGCCCTGGATCAGAAGTACGAGCGGAATATTTACGCGGGTTCGGCGTGCCTACCCTCATAGCAGTTCACCCCGAAAATGATCCACAAGGAAAGGGTTTAGCCGAAGCGAAAGCTTATTGCGTGGGTACTGGCGGCCATAAAGCAGGGGTACTGCGTTCTTCTTTTGTTGCAGAGGTTAAATCTGACTTAATGGGTGAGCAAACCATCTTATGTGGACTGCTACAAACGGGATCTATCCTTTCTTTTGACAAAATGGTTGAAAAGGGTGTTGACCCTGGATATGCTTCCAAACTAGTTCAATATGGCGTTGAGGTCATCACAGAAGCACTCAAACAAGGAGGGATCACAGCCATGATGGACCGTTTGAGCAATGTAGCGAAAATAAAGGCTTTCGAAGTATCGGAAGAACTGAAAACTATTATGCGTCCTTTGTTTCAAAAACATCAAGACGACATTATGAGTGGCGAATTTAGCCGCACCATGATGGAGGATTGGGCGAATGGCGACAAGAATCTATTGGCTTGGCGCGCTGCCACCGGCGAAACGGCCTTTGAGAAAACACCTGCTGGCGATATAAAGATTGGCGAACAGGAATACTTTGACCATGCCGTATTTATGGTGGCTTATATTAAGGCTGGGGTGGAACTTGCCTTCGAAACCATGGTAGAAGCAGGTATTAAACCTGAGTCGGCTTATTATGAGTCTTTACATGAAACGCCACTTATTGCAAATACCATTGCCCGAAAAAAACTATTTGAGATGAACAGGGTCATTTCCGATACGGCTGAATACGGTTGCTATTTATTTGATCATGCCTGTAAGCCACTATTGGCAGACTTCATGACTACAGTGGATACCGACATTATCGGCAAAAACTTTAATGAAGGAAAAGACCTGGCAGTTGATAACCAAGAGCTGATTGGTATAAATGAAGCCATCCGTACGCATCCGGTTGAAACGGTAGGTGCGGTATTGCGTAAAGCGATGACTGCTATGAAAGCCATCAAAACGGTATAAAAAAGTATTCAGACCAGTAATAGGACTAAATGTTCTAACTGGTCTGAATGATATGCTGCAAATAAAAAATGATTGTATAAAAAAATGACTAGCCCCCTCGTCCATATAACCCATTTAAGTCTACAATATGAGCAGGAAATCATATTGGATCAGCTCGACTGGCAGATCTTTCGTGGAGAACATTGGCTTGTCGGCGGTAAGAGTGGTTCTGGAAAAAGCTCGTTGGGTAAGGCACTAGCTGGACTCAACAAAACAAACGGTGATATCGAGTTCTTTTTCGATAAATCGTCATCTCTTCCGGCACGTGTGTTATATGTATCGAACTGGTATCAGTTTACCAATCTGGAAGGTGATCGTAACTTTTATTATCAGCAGCGCTATAATAAACAACAACGAAACGATACCTTAACCGTGTATGGTGAATTGATGCATTATTCCAAAGAGGAAAACCTGCCATTTGAGGAGGTCGAAAAGTACCTAAGTCTGTTTGATTTTATCAATTTTAAGAATACACAGCTGATCGAGTTGTCTAGTGGCGAGCATAAAAAACTGCAGTTAATAAAAGCTTTGTGGTTAAAGCCTCAGTTATTAATTATTGACGAACCTTATACCGGATTAGATAAAGCTTCGCGCGAAAAACTGAACCAGTTTCTGGAAGAGCTGGCCATTAAGGGGGTGCATCTGTTGCTCATCACAAATGAAGGAAATCTACCTGACTGTATCAATCGATTTGCGGAAATCGAACATGGACAATTAAAAAGGTTATCTTCTATTCAAAACCTGTCTAAAGACGTCGCCCGTAGGCAAAAACCTTTACCCTATTTCCTTCGGGAAGAAGTAAAGGAAGATACCGCTGTTTTCGTGCACATGGAAAACATCCATGTCCGTTATGGAGACAAAGAAATATTGAAGAATATCAATTGGACAGTGCGCGCAGGTGAAAAATGGCTACTTCAAGGGCATAACGGATCAGGAAAATCGACTTTGTTAAGCCTCATCAATGGAGATCACCCACAAGCCTATGCCAATCATATCTTTCTTTTTGGCAATAAGCGGGGAACTGGAGAAAGTATCTGGGATATCAAACAACGCTTGGGTATTATCTCGCCCGAATTGCATTGGTATTTTGATAAAACAGCTAAGGTATGGCAAGCAATTGCTTCAGGTCTTTACGACAGTATTGGCTTATTCCGTCAGCTAAGCTATCACGGCCAGCAGAAGGTCAATCAGTTAATGGATTTCTTCGAGCTAACAAGCTATAAAGACAGACTGTTAACCTCCCTGCCATTAGGCAAGCAACGTCTCGTATTATTGGCTAGAACCATTATTAAAAACCCATCGTTATTGATTTTGGACGAGCCTTGCCAGGGACTGGACCGTGCACAGACCAAACATTTCAATGCGGTGGTAGACGAACTCATCGGTTATGGAAAAACGTTGATTTATGTAGGCCACTACGAAACGCAGTTACCTAGCTGCTTGGAAAATAAAATTGTACTAGAGAAAGGTGAAGTAAAAACAATACAAAAGATAGCAGAGCCTGTTTAGTTAAGAGAAACGAAAATATATTAACTATCTGTGAAAAGCTATCTCAATAAGATATAATAGAAATAAAAAAGACCCAATATGTTACACAATCCTAATCACTTATACATATTCGACACTACTCTTCGTGACGGTGAACAGGTCCCAGGCTCACAGCTAACAACGCCCGAAAAGATTATCATTGGTGAAGCCTTGCAATCTTTGGGTGTAGACGTCATCGAAGCCGGTTTCCCGATATCGAGTCCCGGAGATTTTCAAAGCGTGGTTGAACTTTCAAAAGTTGTACGCGAACCCATTATTTGCGCGCTTACCCGTGCAAACAAAGGGGATATAGATTGTGCAGCAGAGGCTTTAAAATTTGCGGCGCGTCCGCGTATACATACGGGTATTGGTTCTTCTGATATGCATATCAAATATAAGTTCAATAGTACCCGTGAAGCTATTTTGGAACGTGCTGCGGACGCGGTAAGATATGCTAAACAATTTGTGGAGGATATTGAATTCTACGCTGAAGATGCCGGAAGGGCAGACAATGAATACTTAGCGCAAATGGTCGAAGCGGTCATTGCTGCAGGCGCCACAGTAGTCAATATTCCAGACACCAATGGCTATTGCCTCCCTGAACAATATGGTGCTAAAATTCGCTTCTTAAAAGAAAATGTTAAGAATATCGATCAGGCGATTATCTCCGTTCATTGTCACAATGACTTAGGTCTCGCTACCGCCAATAGTCTTGCAGGGATCCAAAACGGCGCCCGTCAAGTAGAGTGTACCATCAACGGTATCGGAGAGCGCGCCGGGAACACGTCTCTGGAAGAAGTGGTGATGGCTCTGAAAACACACTACCAAACACTTCAGTTCCCAACAAATATCAACACCAAACAACTGTATCCGCTAAGCACAATGGTAAGCCGCATGATGCGTATGCCCGTGCAAGCTAACAAAGCTATCGTTGGCCGCAATGCTTTTGCACACAGTTCAGGTATCCATCAGGATGGGGTACTTAAACACCGTGAAAATTACGAAATCATCAACCCGGAAGATGTTGGGATAGATCAATCAGAAATTATTCTAACAGCTCGTAGCGGAAGACATGCACTGAAGCATCATCTGGAACGCTTGGGCTATTCTATTGATAGGGTCGACCTTGATCAAACATACCAACGCTTTCTTTCATTAGCCGATGAGAAAAAGGAAATCAAAGATGATGATCTGTTGAGGCTGATGGGAGACGACGCGGAGACGAACTTCAAGAACGGTGTTACCATCAGTTCACTGCAGGTAGTAACGGGCGACCAGAGCGACCCGCAGGCTATCGTTAAACTAAACTACAAAGGAACGGAACAGGAAGCAACCGCAAGCGGTAATGGTCCGGTAAGTGCTACTATCAAAGCGATCGAAAGTATCATTGGGAGCCATAACGAAATCAAAGAATTCAATATTCACTCCATTCACGGCGGAAGTGATGATGTGAGTAAGGTAGACATGCGCGTCATCCATGGCGATCAATCCTATATGGGATACGGATTCAGCACGGATATTGTGAGGGCCTCTGCCAACGCTTATCTGGATGCATTGAACAAATTCGTGTAAAGGATATATCTCAACTTATTACTCGTCAATGGAAAAAATTTGAGATACACTAAACAACAAGAAACAATAAATTATCTAACTAAATAAAAATGAGCAAGACGTTATTTGATAAAGTGTGGGACTCGCATGTAGTACGGAAGATTGAGGGCGGTCCCGACGTGTTATTTATCGACCGTCATTTAATCCACGAAGTTACGAGTCCGGTAGCTTTTTTAGGATTAAAGAATAGAGGCATCACTGTATTGTATCCGGAGCGCACGTTCGCTACCGCTGACCACAATACGCCAACAATCGATCAACACTTACCCGTTTCGGATCCACTCTCGGCAAATCAGCTAAGGGCTTTGGAAGAAAATGCGAGTGCCTACGGCATTAGACATTGGGGACTTGGCCACCAGAAAAATGGTATTGTACATGTAATCGGACCGGAAAATGGGATTACCCAACCCGGAGCAACGATTGTTTGTGGAGACTCTCATACCTCCACACATGGTGCTTTTGGAGCTATTGCTTTTGGTATAGGAACTTCTGAAGTAGAAATGGTACTTGCTTCGCAATGTATCATGCAACCGAAGCCAAAAAAAATGCGTATTAACGTAACGGGATCACTCAGTAAAGGTGTTACACCGAAAGATGTAGCATTGTTTATCATCTCTCAACTGACAACCTCGGGCGCGACGGGTTATTTCGTGGAATATGCGGGTGAAGTTTTCGAAAAGATGAGTATGGAAGGCCGTATGACGGTGTGCAACCTCAGTATCGAGATGGGCGCACGCGGTGGTATGATTGCGCCGGATGAGACCACCTTTGACTACATCAAAGATCGTGAATTTACGCCAAAAGGGGAAGCCTGGGATAAAGCGATGGCTTACTGGCAGACGCTGAAAACAGATAACAACGCGGTTTTCGACAAAGAGTTCACCTTTGATGGCAGCCGCATCGAACCTATGATCACATATGGAACAAATCCGGGGATGGGTATAGGCATCTCTCATCATATTCCAGACGCTTCAGAAGTGGAAGGCGGGGTAGCTACCTATGAAAAATCTTTGGGTTATATGGGTTTCCATGAAGGCGAATCGATGATCGGTAAGAAAGTTGACTATGTTTTCGTTGGCAGTTGTACAAATGGCCGAATTGAAGACTTCAGAGCTTTTGCCTCCTTAATTAAAGGAAAGAAAAAGGCTGAGGCTGTGACTGTATGGCTCGTTCCTGGCTCTCATATTGTGGAAGACCAAATCAAAAAAGAAGGAATACTGGATATCTTAACCGAAGCAGGGTTCACGTTACGTCAACCTGGCTGCTCTGCCTGCCTAGCAATGAATGATGATAAGGTACCAGCAGGCAAGTACGCTGTAAGCACGTCCAATAGAAACTTTGAAGGTCGGCAGGGTCCTGGTGCTAGAACCATGCTGGCGAGTCCACTTGTTGCCGCCGCCGCTGCTGTTACTGGAGTAATTACTGATCCGAGAACTTTAATATAAAGATATGGCTTACGATAAATTCACAATATTAAAAAGCACTGCGGTACCTCTTCCGATTGAGAATGTGGATACCGATCAAATTATACCTGCCCGTTTTTTAAAAGCAACAGAACGTAAAGGTTTTGGAGACAATTTGTTTCGCGACTGGAGGTACAATGCAGACAATACCCCGAAAGCTGATTTTGTGTTGAACGATCCGCTTTATACGGGCAAGGTACTTGTTGGAGGTAAAAATTTTGGCTCTGGCTCATCACGTGAACATGCCGCCTGGGCTGTTTACGATTATGGCTTCCGCTGTGTGGTGTCAAGCTTCTTCGCCGATATCTTTAAAAATAATTGCTTAAATATTGGCGTATTGCCGGTGCAAGTTAGCCCCGAGTTTTTGGAAAAGATTTTTAGCGCTATTTTTACAGATCCCGATACGGAATTGGAAGTAAATCTTCCGGCACAAACGATCAGTCTTTTATCAACAGGTGAGCAGGAAAATTTCGATATCAGCACTTACAAGAAGGCGAACCTTTCTAATGGTTTCGATGATATCGACTATCTTCAAAATATAAAAGACGAAATTCAACAGTTTGCGTCAGAACTGCCGTTCTAAGCTTAACCAAATAGGGTAACAAACAACATATCTAAAAATAACTATTTCTTATCAAAATTACATCATTCTTTCATGATGTAATTTTGATCACCTTATGTTTGTTATTGGGTTGTCATCAGTGCAGTTGATGTCAACAAGAGGAAGAGCATGTGATTATAGTAATAATATATGTCGCAGTTTAACAGACAACACGCTCAAATAATTATATTTATATACGGATGAAAAGGAAAATAGAAATCATGGACACTACTCTCCGTGATGGCGAACAAACATCGGGGGTGTCTTTTTCTATTTCAGAAAAACTAACCATCTCGCAATTACTACTAGAGGAATTGCTTGTGGATCGTGTTGAAATTGCTTCGGCACGCGTGTCCGAAGGAGAGTTTGAAGCTGTAAGATCCATTGCAAGCTGGGCAAAACATAATGGACATATCGACGCTATCGAAGTATTAACCTTCGTTGACAACGGTATGTCTATTGACTGGATGTTAAAAGCAGGTATAAAGGTACAAAACCTCTTAACAAAAGGTTCATTAAATCACCTTACTCATCAACTCAAGAAAGCTCCAGAGAGGCATTTTGAAGAAATAGCAACAATTGTAGCTTCTGCAAAAAAGGAAGGTATTGAAACCAATGTATACTTAGAAGATTGGAGCAACGGTATGAAAAACTCTCCCGCATATGTTTGGCAATACTTGGCATTCTTATCTGAGTTACCAATTAAGCGAATCTTACTCCCCGATACACTCGGTGTTTTAACTCCAGTCGAAACTTTTCAATATGTTTCTCAGTTAAAAACGAAGTACCCAGAACAACACTTTGACTTTCACGCACATAACGACTATGATTTAGGAACCGCGAATGTGCTGGAAGCCGTTAAGGCAGGTGTAAACGGTTTACACCTTACCGTAAATGGTATGGGTGAACGAGCTGGAAATGCCCCGATGGCAAGTGCCGTAGCTGCCATTAATGATTTTTTACCCGAAACAAAAATAGCTGTTAAAGAATCAGCTATTTACAAGGTGAGTAAGCTAGTTGAAACTTTCTCAGGTGTCCGGATTCCTGCCAACAAACCTATTGTTGGAGAAAATGTATTCACACAGACAGCAGGCATACATGCCGATGGAGACAACAAAAACAACCTTTATTTCAATGATCTGCTACCTGAACGTTTTGGCAGGAAACGCAAATATGCGCTAGGGAAAACATCAGGAAAAGCAAATATTGAAAAGAATCTTCAGGAGCTGGGTTTAAAATTAAACAATGAAGATTTAAAAAAAGTCACTCAGCGTGTTATTGAGCTGGGAGACAGGAAAGAAACGGTAACAAAAGAAGACCTTCCTTATATTATTTCTGATGTACTTGACAGCAGTCTGTACGAAGAAAAAGTACGTATAGAGTCATATGTTTTAACGCATTCTAAAGGCTTGCGCCCGTCTGCAACTATCGCCGTATACCTAGATGGAAAGGTAATAGAGGAACATGCCCAGGGCGATGGCCAGTTCGATGCTTTTATGAAAGCGTTGACTAAAGTATATCACAAAAAAAACCTGCATTTGCCAAAATTAATTGATTATACCGTACGTATCGCTCCGGGAAGCAGCTCGGACGCATTGTGTGAAACGGTGATTACCTGGGAAACCGGAAACCACACGTTTTCTACACGTGGGCTGGATTCCGATCAAACGGTTTGTGCTATTAAGGCCACGCAGAAAATGTTAAATATTATTTAATTAAACAAAAATTATAAGATACCATGAATTTAAATATCGCTCTTTTAGCTGGGGATGGAATTGGACCTGAAGTGATAGATCAGGCAGTAAAGGTAGTAAATGCAATAGCAGCAAAATTTAATCACCAAATTAACTGGACATCCGCTTTAACAGGCGCTTCTGCAATTGATGCAGTAGGTGAGCCTTATCCAGATGAGACGCATAAAATATGTATGGCGGCAGATGCTGTATTATTTGGAGCCATCGGACACCCTCGTTTTGATAATGACCCAAAAGCAACCATTCGACCAGAACAGGGCCTTCTTAAAATGCGTCAAAAGTTGGGATTATTTGCCAATGTTCGTCCGACCTTCACGTTCCCTTCTTTAATAGATAACTCCCCTTTAAAAAGAGCACGAATTGAAGGCACAGATCTCGTTATCTTACGGGAGTTAACTGGCGGTATCTATTTTGGCGAAAGAGGTCGTAAGGATAACGGCGACACCGCTTTTGACACCTGTACTTATACCAGAGAAGAAATTAGACGGCTTGCTAAATTAGGGTTTGAAATGGCTATGACACGTAGAAAAAAACTCTGCTGTGTAGATAAAGCTAATGTACTAGAAAGCTCCCGTTTATGGAGAGAGACTGTACAAGGAATGGAAAACGATTTTCCAGAAGTAGAAGTAAGCTATGAATTTGTAGACGCCGTAGCTATGCGTCTGGTTCAGTGGCCAAGTTCGTACGACGTTATTATCACTGAAAACCTCTTTGGAGATATTTTAACTGATGAAGCTTCAGTTATTTCGGGATCTATGGGACTAATGCCTTCTGCGTCCATTGGTATCCATACATCGTTATTCGAACCAATCCACGGCTCTTACCCTCAAGCCGCCGGGAAAAACGTGGCGAACCCGCTCGCTACCGTATTATCGGCCGCGATGATGTTTGAAGATGCTTTTGGACTAAAAGAGGAGGCAGAAGCCATTCGAACAGTTGTTAACAGATCATTAGCTGAAGGTATTGTTACGGAAGACCTTTCGGGCAAAACCAGCAAAGCTTATAAAACCAGTGAAGTAGGCGACTGGTTAGCTGCTAATATATAAAACTTAAGCACGAAGATAGCCATGAAAACGCTATCTTCGTACGAAAGAATATCATTTAGAATGGATCCTGAATTGAATTATCAAAGTGCTTCTATGCGTTTAAAGCATGTCGTTAATCGCACTCCTTTAACCTACCATCCGAGACTTTCCGAAAAATATGAATGCGAAATCTATCTAAAACGGGAGGATCTGCAGCTGGTACGATCGTACAAATTAAGAGGTGCTTACAATATGGTTGGCTCGCTTTCTAAAGAACAACTGGAACGCGGTGTAGTATGTGCCAGCGCTGGAAATCATGCACAAGGCTTCGCCTATTCATGCAGTAAGCTAGGTGTTAAAGGGGTTGTTTTTATGCCCGAAATTACGCCAAAACAAAAAGTTACACAAACGGAAATGTTTGGTAATGGAAAAATAGAAATTATTCTTACGGGAGACACTTTTGACGATTGCCTACACAAATCCCTCTCCTATACGGTGGAGAATAACATGACATTCATCCCTCCATTTGATGATTATCGTATTATAGAAGGTCAGGGAACGGTGGGTGTTGAAATATTAGAGGATCAACCGGATATCGATGTGGCCATTATCCCAATAGGCGGCGGAGGTATTGCTGCCGGGGTAGGAAATTATTTAAAAAGTATTAATCCCGCTATCAAAATCATCGGTGTAGAACCGGCGGGCGCCCCTTCCATGACAGAAGCTTTAAAAGCCGATAAGCCAGTCACCCTAAATGAAATAAATCGTTTCGTTGATGGTGCCGCCGTTAAACGGATCGGAGAATTGACCTTTACACTCTGCAAGGATATATTGGAAAAAGTAATCCTTATTCCAGAAGGGAAAGTTTGTACCACTATCTTAAAACTGTATAATGAAGATGCTATTGTAGTGGAACCTGCCGGAGCACTATCTGTTACCTCACTGGATTTCTGCCGGGAGGAAATCAAGGGTAAAAAAGTAGTCTGTATCGTGAGTGGAGGGAATAATGATATCGACCGAATGGCAGAAATCAAAGAATTATCGCTACTCCATGAAGGATTAAAACATTATTTTATCGTGCGCTTTCCGCAACGGCCTGGCGCATTGAAACTTTTCGTCAATGAGGTTTTAGGACCGCAAGACGATATTACGCGATTTGAATTCATTAAGAAAACTGAGCGCGAGAGAGGTCCCGCATTAGTAGGCATTGAGCTACAAAATGCGGAAGATTACGATGCTCTCTTACAACGCATGCGCTTACATCGCTTTGATGTAAAAGAAGTCAATACAGATCAAACCTTATTTGAATATTTGATATAACATTGTTTTGTTGAATAGTTGAGTTGTCGAGTTCTAACTCCCTACTTAACTATTCAACTACTTACTCTACTCCCCCATCGCATATTTTATTCCGCCCAAAAGGTGCTTCTGAAAATCCACTTCATCATAGCTCTCCTTTGTATGCCCCAGTCCCGTATAGAATGCTCTACCTCCATCGTAGGCGTGGTACCATGCAATGGGGTGGTTGCCTTTGTTTTCCCCTCCTTCATAACTGTTTTCGTCCAATTTCATGAGCACCGTTGTTTCCTGATTAATGTCCTTATAATTATACCACTCATCCCACCTAGTCCATTGATCAGGTAAATGTTTTGTAGATGGATGGTTTTTATCCAGCACATCAATCGTTGCATTTTGCTGTTTAGGGTGACTTAAAAACCATGCCCCTACCAATTTATTATACCAAGGCCAACCATATTCAGTATCCGCCGCCGCATGCACACCCACAAAACCTCCCCCCTGTTGTATATAGTTTTCAAAAGCCTGCTGTTGCGCATCATTTAGGATATCTCCCGTGGTACTTAAAAAAATTACAGCTTTAAATTTATCAAGATAATCGCTAGTAAAAAGAGTGCTATCTTCGGTATGTACCACCTCAAAACCATTATCCCTTCCTAAAGCTTCAATAGTTGCCGTTCCCTTTTCAATAGAATCATGGCGAAAACCATTTGTCTTGGAAAACACTAGCACGGCCGGCCTGTTCTCCGGATGATCTATTTTCTTTTCAGATTTGCAAAAAGAAAAACAAATACCTGTTATACAGATCAGGAGGAAGGTTGTTACATAACGTTTCAATTCCATAGGTCTATCGTTTTATATGATTAGTAATATTACTTTTTTATTTTCAATTTTACTCCACGCAAGAACGATAATAGTCTAAACTTTCAAAAATATGTTCTTTTTCTACGTAGCTATCAAACGCACAGCCGCCGATTTGTTTCAGTAAAGCAAAGCCTATCCTGCCATCTACATTTTTCTTATCATTTAGCATATAGGCAAATAAATCATCATAGATGCCCTCGCCAAAGCGGTATGTTGGAAATATACGTTGAATATACGGCACAATTTCATTTAGTTCATCTACAGATAAGTCTCCCACTCTATGCGACAAGTAAGCCTCACAGATCATGCCTACCGCAATGGCTTCCCCATGCAACAACGGAAAGGAATCATTTGCCAAAGAGTAACTCTCTATCGCATGCCCTATAGTATGGCCGAAATTCAATATTTTCCGTAGCCCCTGCTCTGTGGGATCCTTAGTGACTACTTTATTTTTTATCTCAACAGATTGGTAGATAAGATCCTCCTGAATATCTTTTGGGTGGATCCCCTTTAGCGTGTTGTAGTAACCATTATCATAAATTAATCCATGCTTAATCATTTCGGCGAAACCTGAAATAATCTGTCTCTGATCAAGACTCGATAAAAAACTACCGTTGATGAATACCGCTTTTGGTTGTGTAAAAGTACCTATAATATTTTTTACACCGTCCATATCAATACCCGTTTTACCCCCAACAGAAGCATCCACCTGAGACAGTAAAGTGGTGGGGATTTGTATAAAATCTATCCCTCGTTTAAATGTTGAAGCGGCGAAGCCTCCGATATCTGTAATAACCCCCCCTCCTAAATTAATCATCAGACTTTTTCTATCGGCTCCAAAATCTATTAACATCTTCCAAATACCAATGCAAAAGTCGATCGTTTTATTTTCTTCTCCGGGATCGATTTCGATCAGGTCATAATTGACCAAGCTCTTTAAAATATCTTTCAACAGAGGCAAGCAGTGTTCACCTGTATTCTTATCTGTCAACACAAAAAATTTAGAGTAATTGCTGTTTTTCAAAAATTCATCTAACACATTTAAATTTGCATCAAAATATACAGAATACGTGTTACTTTTAATTTTTTTTATCATTTCTTAATTAGCTTTTTAATCGAACCTTTTTATGGTCATAAATCGTGGCACGAGCTATTGGCATTAAATTTAACGGTTCACATTTGGTATGAACTTAACTAATAACTATATTATTGAAATTTTATAGTGCAAAAACTCAACAACGTCTCCCTTCCTGACTTTATAACGTTTTCTATGTTCAACTTCACCATTACAATAAACCAAACCCTCACTTACAACGGCCTGAGCTTCTCCGCCATTTTCCACTATGTTAACGACTTTTAACAATTGTATCAAATGAATGTACTCCGTGTCAAGTTTAAAAGTAATCATGAGTCAAACCTACATAAAATTCTTACATGTATGGCAATTAAAATGATATTTTAAATAGATTTTATTTCTCTATTCTGCTATAAAAAATTTGCTTTTTTGTCTAAGTTTGTTCCATGATTTCAACATCTGAAGAGCCTAAAGCTCCCGTAGGAGAAAAGCTCACATTTGACAATACAGAGGTCGCTTTCCGCAGCAAAAGTAATGCGGCATTAAATCGCGCATATTGGCTCTTTAAGATTATTTCCAGCAATTTTTTAACTAAGGTCGGCCCGCCAGTCACCAATTTTGCTCTTAATTTAGGTTTACCTATCCAGGGCATTATTCGAAAAACAATTTTCGAACATTTTTGCGGAGGAGAAACGATCAACGATTGTGAAAGAACTATCCAGCAATTGGCCAATCAACACGTAGGAACTATTTTGGATTATTCGGTTGAAGGTGAAGAAACAGAAGAAGTGTTTGATAACGTATTCTCTGAAATATTGCAAACTATTGAAAGGTCAAAGAAAGATCAAAACATTCCTTTTTCTGTTTTTAAAATCACCGGTTTAGGGCGTTTTGATTTATTGGCTAAATTAGATGCCGGAGAAAAGCTTCAGCCAAAGGAAGAGGAAGAGTTCTTCAGAATAAAGAATCGTGTAGATAAAATTTGTAATGCAGCTTATCATGCCAATGTAGCAGTTTTAATAGACGCCGAACACTCTTGGATTCAGCACACCATAGATGATTTAGCTAGAGAGATGATGCAGAAATACAATAGACAGAAAGCTATCGTATACAACACCTATCAACTGTATAGGCATGATATACTCGCCACCCTTAAAGCAGACTTATATTTAGCTCAAACAGATGGTTTCTATATAGGAGCAAAACTTGTTAGAGGAGCCTATATGGAAATTGAGCGGGAAAGAGCTGAAAAATTGAATTATCCATCACCCATTCAGGCAGATAAAGCCGCGTCCGACAGAGATTACAACCTAGGACTTCAATTTTGTCTAGACCATATCGACAACATCGGCTTAATGGCCGGTACCCATAACGAAGCAAGCTGTTATCTTCTCGTTAAGGAAATGGAGCAAAGAGGAATTGTAAGAAATGATAAACGTATATATTTTGCACAATTACTTGGTATGAGCGATAACCTAAGCTTTAACTTGTCTGAGGCCGGCTATAACGTCGCTAAGTACATGCCGTATGGCCCTGTCAAATCTGTTATGCCCTATTTATTTAGAAGGGCACAGGAGAATACTTCAGTTGCAGGGCAAACAAGCAGAGAATTAAGCCTAATTGCCATTGAAAAGAAGAGGCGTAAATAAATAAATGTGGTAGAGTACGTTGAAATAACGTACTCTACCACATGCCGTCTATTGAAAGATTCCTTTTCTTGACAATAGCATTTCTAAGGTATCAGGAGCTGTTAACAACTCCGTGTGAATACCGATTTTTGCAGCCGTTTCGAGGTGCTGTGGACTGTCATCAATAAAAAGTGTTTCTTCTGGCCTTAAACCATGATTTTGAAGCACAAATTCGAATATTTCTTTATTCGGCTTTCGCATACCTAATAAGTGAGAGTAGTAATCTTTGACGAAATAACGACTATAATCGTCTAAACCATATTCTTTTTTCAGATAATCCATGATGAAATTATAATGGATCTCGTTGTTATTACTTAATAAAAAGGTATTGTATTTTTCTCTCATTTTATGTAATAACTCGTGCCTCCCTTGAGGGACTCCGATTAAGAGGGCATTCCAAGCTATATCAATTTGTTTATCTGTGAGATCGGCCCGCCCGGTAAGTTCTCTGATACCGTCTCTAAACTCTTTTGCCGTTATTTTTCCGATATCAAAATCATCAAAAAGCGTCGTTTGACCAGAGTGAGCGAATATATGCTCTACATGATTGACCCCCAAGTCGGTAAAAGCCTTTTGAGCTCTCTCAAAGTCTAGCATAAAAATGACATTCCCGTAATCGAAGATAATATTTTGAATATTTTGCATAATTAATTTTAAAATGTGCTTACAAATATGTAAAATTGCACTCGCAAATCAGCAATGATTGCCGCTCCAATAGCTCAGTTGGTTAGAGTAGAAGACTCATAATCTAAGAGGCTAAGGTGCTTAAAATGAGGAATGCATAGTTGGAACGAGGTTCCTTTTGACAGCAGAATTACCGAGTTTGTAAAAACTCAAAAACTTACAATAAACCCCCTGTTTAACGACAGGAAAATTAACGTAAGCGCCTATAGCTCAGTTGGTTAGAGTAGGAGACTCATAATCTTTTGGTCCCTGGTTCGAGCCCAGGTGGGCGCACAAATCGAAAAAGTCGTTTTCCCTCATGGAAAACGGCTTTTTTCGTTTCTTAGGGCACTTTAGGGACATCTGTCCTACGTCGCATCGGATACCCCGAAACGGCGAGACTTGCATAGATTTTTGTTGAACTTCACGTAAAAGTGTTACAAATGTGTTACAGCTTTTACGTGCCAATTTCGAAAGAACTATGGCAACCGTTAGTGCAAAGGTGTTCGAGCATCACAAAAAAGCCGATGGCACCTACAATGTGAAAATTTGTGTACAACACAAAAGATTGAGAAAGTATCTTGACACGACTCATTTCGTTGTCAGGAAACAATTAACCAAAGACTTTAAAGTCAAAGATCCGTTTATCGCTGAAAAGATCGAGAAGCAGCTAAGGGATTATCGAAAGATGATCAGCGAACTCGACGACCGACTGGATTATTTTACCGCTGAATCTCTACGCGATTACCTGCGAGACAAAGATGAAGATGTCGATTTTATCAAGTTTTGCGATCAGCATATAGAACATCTAAGAAAAGAGGATCGAATCGGAACCGCAAACAACCACCGAAAAATCCGTAACAGTCTGGTCGATTATTTCAACCGGACTTCCGTTTCCATCAAGGAGATTAACTCCAATATGCTGATGGCATATGAACGTTATATGCGGTCGGAAAGGACAATGACACGGATCAACCAATTGGGAAATGAAGTTACCACGAAAGAAAAAGGATTATCCGATAGCGGTTTGCACAATCAGATGCGTGATCTGCGTACCTTGTTTAATGCCGCAAGGGATCACTATAATAATGAGGACCTCGGCATCTACCGCATCAAGCATTATCCATTCAAGAAATACAAGGTTGGTTCCCCACCCCTCACCAAGAAAAGGAACAATACACTTGAACAAGTGTTGACTATTCGGGATTGTATAACCACCCCCGAAAGTCGTGCGGAATTGGCAAAGGAACTTTATATGCTTTCGTTCTACCTTTGTGGCATAAATGCCGTAGACCTGTATCAAATAACAGAACGTGACGTTAGAAACGGACGTTTAGACTATAACCGTTCCAAGACACAGGGCAAGCGTAAGGACAATGCCTTTATCAGTATTAAGATTGTCGATGAGGCCAAGCCTTTATTGGAAAAATATTTAGGGAAATTGCGCGAACGCTATTCAAGTGCCAATGCCCTTAATTGGGCATTATGTAAAGGCATGGAGCAATTACGCAAATTAACAGGCATACCCGAACTTACGTTGTATTGGGCGAGACACACATTTGCGAACACGGCAAGGAATGATTGTCGTATGAGCAAAGACGACGTGGCTCTTGCACTCAATCATGTTGACGAGGGTAATCGCACAACAGATATTTACATTGCCAAAGATTGGAAAATTGTAGATGATGTACAGCGGAAAGTCATTGCACAGCTTAGAAAAGTCGAAGTTAAGGTCTTGAAGAAAATACAAGCTAAAAACGAGACAGACTGCATCGCTGCCTAATAAACGTAACCGAATTACATGGGGCTCAATCCCATGTAATTCTTTTTGATTTAAAAACGTAAATCTGAAATACTATGAGGACTATAATTTTATTTTTCATAACCTGTATCATTGCAACATTCGGATATTTCGCCGCTTTGAGTATGCAAAACCCGTGGCCGGGCTACGCGGTGGCTTTTGGTGTCTGGACGATTTTCATATGGACAACGACAAAACCGAGAAGACGGAGACGCTAATATATAGGTGGTGAGAGGATGTTTTATTTCACCACCCAATCACTTTCGTTTCTAATATTCTTTATCCCGTTATCATCCAACCATGCTTTAAAAGTGTCTTCGTTATCAGGAGTAAACTTTACAATATCCCCATTTTTCAACATTAGGGTGAAGTCTTTAAGAATACATATATACATGGAAACTTCCGAAGCGGGATATTCAAAATTGGGAAAATAAATTACGGCTTCCATATTAAAAGAGTTGATTTTAGACCATTATGTCGCCGCTATAAAAAAAGCGTAGGCAACAACTTACAGCACTGAGGTCTTAGGAAACCCAACAACAATAAGTGCGCCCACGCCGTAGCATGAGCGTTTTACACTTGTTGTCCTGCTGTTTTGAAAGTTCCTAAGTTTCAGTGCCGGACTCAAAGCAAAACGCTTCAAGAATATCTTTACACAAAGATAATAATTAACTCTGTTTTTTAATAACGGTAGGTTTTTGGGATTGAGGTTCTTTCCTGTACATTTACCTTTATGCCGCTTTTTGTAGCATAATTTATCATATATAGGGAACAACAAAAAAGGAAAAACTACCTTATTTTATCAGCAACGGATTGAGCCGCTATAACCGCACCCTCCATATACCCACCGTGTTGGGTAGCTGTCTCGGTTACGCCAAAGAACAATTTGCCATTCATATAACTTTGTTGTAGCAACGGGTGTCCGTTATTATAGTGAGGATGTGGGATAACAGGGTTATCTCCCAATACAAATTCGTCCGTCCAGACTTTGTCAAAATAAGCGGTAGGATTTAATGCCTGAACACCCAATAAATTCGCTAAATGTTGCAATACAAATCTCCTTCTGTCTTCAAAAGAGTAAGATGCCCCAGCACCATCCAGGAAGCCCGTAAAACCAAATTTGTTTTCTTCAAAATTAGTGTGGTCGTGCATTTCTGCGACAATTCCTACGTGACTGAACAGTATTCCGGAATAGCCCTCATTTCGCCAAAACGGACTATCGTATTCCAAAGTAAACTTGATAGAACCTGCCATCCACGTTTGTACGGTCGGTAAAAGATGATGGAGAGCGTCGGGTAGCCTTGGCGAAAACATTACGCTCGTTGATACTAATTGTGGCGGTACGCACACGATTACTTTATCTGCTTCTAATATCTTATCCGTATCGGTTTCGAGTACAGCTCCGTTTTCCGTTTCCTTTATTGCAGTAACCTTTGAGTTCAGTAAAATTGTTTCCTTGGGTAACTTTTTTGCCAATGTATCGGTCAGTATTTGCGTTCCACCTGCCAAACGGTAGGAGGACATTTGATTTTCGGGAACAACAAACCTTTGCGGAGGTTCGTTCAAGTCCGTTTGGAACAACGATGTACCTTGTGAAAATTGCAGAAACTTCTGCAACCCCAACTCATCAATCAAAGCCAGCAAATTCGGGTGGATATCCGAGAACCACGTTGCACCCAATTCCAACGGCGTCAGCAAAGCTCCTTTTGTCGTTTGTATTCTACCACCCAATCGTGATGAGGCTTCCAATACGGTAGCATTGATATTCTTTTTCGACAACAGGTAAGCCAATGTAAGCCCCGTCAATCCACCACCTATAATAATGATACGTTCGTTTTCCCTCATCTGATGAAGCAATATTGATTTTTTAACCTGCGAATTTCCCTTTTTGCTGTTTTGCTTTTAGTGGACAAATCGGAAAATTTGTGGTAATTATCAGCAAACAACACGATATAGGCTTATGACAGCTATCATCCAATGATACTAATTTTGTAAATTAGCTGATTGGGAATGTTTCCCATAACGGATAAATATGGCTAAAGAGAAAACAAATATAATTAACGAATATCATCTGAACAGGCACGAGCCTGATAAGCCACAGTTTGCCCTGCACGATTTGCACGAATATCTGAAAACAAATCAGTGTCAGGCTATCAAACCCCATATCCACAGTTTTTATCAGGTTATATGGTTCAAGAAAGGTATGGGGAAACATTCGGTTGATTTTAAAGAGTACGACGTTTTTGACAATGCGATTTTTTTCGTTGCTCCCAATCAAGTGCATTATTTTGACGAAAACACGGACTACGGGGGTGTACTCATTCATTTCAACGAGCTTTTTTTGGTGCAAGACCAAAGCCAGATGGAGTTTTTTCTAAATCACAATCTGTTTAACAATCCGTATCAGCAACCCTCTTGCTGTATCGGTACGGGCATAGACGATATTTTGGACAAATACGTTTCGCAAATGAAACAGGAATTGGCAAACGAGAGTAGTTTTGGTAAAGAGCTGATTTTAAAAAACTATCTCCAATCATTCCTTATCCAAATACAACGTAGGAAAAACGAGTTTGAAAAATCTGCCGACCCGTCTTTTCCAATAATGGACGAAAAAAGAATGCAACTTGTTAAGTTCGCAACACTGATAGACGAAAACTATAAAAAAGGTTACAGCGTAGCCGAATATGCCCGATTACTGCATATATCGTCACGGAGCCTGTCAGACCTCACACAACAGCAACTCAACAAGACGCCGTCTCAAATGATACAGGAACGTATCATCTTGGAAGCACAACGTTTGTTATTGTACTCCAATCTCAATATCAATCAGGTGGGCTACCGCTTGGGCTTTGACGATGCGTCTTATTTTGTAAAGTATTTTAAGAAGTATACGGGCGTTTCTCCGTCCGAGTTCAAAAAATCCGTTTCCTAAAAGTACCATTTCTTTTCGCATTTGTACATTGTCGGGTAATCGATTACATAAGACCTTTGTCGTATAAACAAAAAAATAATGTTATGGCAAAGTCGTATTTAGAGATCACATTAAAGATTGACAACGCAGACAGAGCAAACGCTGCGGGAGTTTACAACCAATACAAAGCGCCGTTTTTGGAAAACATCAAAGGGGCAATCTCAAAAGAGCTCTTAATCAGAGATGAGGACGTACAGGTTTTGCACGGTTTCGAGCGTGCAGAAGATGCACAAAATTACCTTTCGAGCGAGTTGTTCAACAACGATGTAGTAACTGCATTGAAGCCTTATCTGAAAGATAATCCTGATGTAAGAATTTACACTGTAGCTTAACAAGCACAAGATTTAAGTTGTTAATTCAATTCAAAAGAGCCGTATTTTCCGCTTAAAATATGGCTCTTTTTGTACCTCTTTATTTTTATGTCAACAAAAACAAAATGGAGTAATGTCCTCTTACTTTTTACTTCACAGGCATTATTCCAGACAGGAACAATACTCGTGATGACCTTATCGGGAATGGTCGGGCTGAAACTCGCTCCCGAAGAAAGTCTTTCTACACTGCCTATCGCCATGATTTCGGTAGGTACGGCAACGATGATGATACCTGCCTCATTCGTTATCCGAAAAATCGGACAACGTAAGGGTTTTATGATAGGTACGATACTCGGAGTTTTGTCGGGATTGTTATCGTTCTATGCTATCATCAACAGTTCTTTCATTCTGTTTATAGTTGGCAATATGTTGGTCGGTACACATCAGGGTTTTGCACAGTATTATCGTTTTGCGGCAGCCGATGCCGTTCCCGAACATAATAAAGGCAAAGCTATTTCCTTTGTGATTGCAGGAGGTGTGGCTGCGGCATTTGCCGGTCCAAATTTGGCTAAATTTACCCAGCATTTGGGGACAATGCCTTATGCTTATTCTTTTATTTCGATTACCTTTTTAAGTATAGTGGCACTTTGTGTCCTTTTCTTCTTGAAACTTCCCAAAAATACGATTGCGGAAAACCAAAATGGAGAAACGCTGGTACAGGAACGCCCTTTGACAGAAATTATCAAACAGAGAACAACCCTAGCGGCGTTCGCTTCTTCTGCCGTCGGCTATTCGGTAATGATGATGATAATGACGGCAACGCCTTTGGCAATGCACCATTTCGGATTTTCGCCCGACCAATCTGCCACCGTGATACAATGGCACGTATTGGGAATGTTTGTGCCGTCTTTCTTTACAGGTATTTTGATTGGGAAGTTTGGCGTACATAAAATAATACTTTCGGGGATTATTATATTCTTTTTATACCTGATTTTCGCCCTTACGGGAACAGGCTATGCGAACTTTATACTTGCATTGATTTTATTGGGGATAGGCTGGAATTTTATGTACATCGGAGGTTCTACCTTATTGACAAAAGTGTATCAACCGATAGAAAAAGAAAAAGTACAAGCTTTTCACGACTTCTTTGTTTTCGGAGCAATAAGCCTTTCGGGATTGTCCGCAGGAGGTTTGCTTAAATATTGGGGTTGGCAAGGGATAAATCTTGCCGTGGTTCCTTTGTTGATTACGGCATTGGTCAGTATTATCCTGTATGTGATAAACATAAAATCTGCCAAACAAATATAAAAGCCATTTCCGAAAAGTACCATTTGTTTTCTTGTCTGCCCATTGTTTGATATTGCAATACCGAAGAACTTTGTATGTAGCAAAATTCTTTGGTATGGTAAAGGCATATTTAGAGATTATCCTCACGATTGATGGGCTTGACAGAGCGGGCGTAACAGCAGTTTACACTTTATATAAAGAACCTTTTTTGCAGACGGTTAAAGGGGCTTTATCCAACGATCTATTAACGCATATAGATGATGTGCAGGTTTTGCACGGCTTTGACAGCGTGGAAAATGCACAGGAATACCTCATGAGCGACCTTTTCAACAAAGACGTTGTAACTTCTCTAAGACCTTACCTAAAAGGCTTGCCCAACATCAAAATTTATAGTGTAACATAAGCCATCTTTTTAAATTCAATAGAATGATACAAGCAAAAGGATACGCAGCAGAAAACAGCACGTCGGGATTAGCCCCTTTCTCATTCGAGCGACAAGAACCCCACGAGCATGAAGTATTAATTGATATTTTATATTGTGGCATCTGTCACGCCGATATTCATCAATCCAAAAATGAGTATGGAGGTACACAATATCCATTCGTTCCCGGACACGAAATCATCGGTCGGGTAATAGATACAGGTGAACAGGTTACGAAATACAAAACAGGTGATCTGGTGGGTGTCGGATACTTTATACTTTCATGTGGTCATTGTCCTAATTGCACAAACCATGAAGAACAATTTTGTGATAACGGTATAACACCCACCCAGAACGGCAAACTCCCCGATGGGAGTACAACCAAAGGTGGTTATTCAAGTTGCATCGTGGTTCATGAAAACTATGTGCTCAAAGTTTCCGACAGCCTGGGAACAGCCGGAGCAGCACCGCTACTCTGTGCAGGCATCACCACATATTCTGCTTTAAGGCACAATGAGATCGGTACAGGGCATCAAGTCGCCGTTCTCGGTCTGGGTGGATTGGGGCACATGGCGGTCAAATTCGCCGTTTCCTTTGGTGCGGAGGTGACCGTATTAAGTTCTTCCCCGACAAAGAGAGAAAGCGCAATAGCATTAGGAGCGCATCACTTCATCAATACAGCGAATGAAGCGGAATTGAAAGCCGTATCGGGAAGTTTTGATTTTATCATGGATACCGTATCTGCCCCACACGATTACAACAGGTATTTACGCCTCCTTAAAAAAGACGGTACAATGATACTTTTAGGCGTTCCGCCCGAAAATCCGCAACTGGCGGTCGGGCTATTGACATCACGTCGTAGAAAGATTACAGGCTCATTTATAGGAGGCATTGAAGACACCCAGCAAATGTTGGATTATTGCGCCGAACACGATATTACCGCAGATGTGGAAGTCATACCACCCAGCTATATCAATACCGCATACGAGCGGATACTTGAAAGCGATGTAACCTATCGCTTTGTCATCGACATGAAAAAAGATCAACAACAATAAAATACATAAAAAATGGAACAAGCATTAATTATCGGTGGTTCTACCGGAATGGGAAAAGCCACCGCAGCACTATTACTTGAAAAAGGTATCGAAGTGGCTTTGGTGGCCAGAAAAGGAGCAAATCTCTACGAGGCAGTAAACGAGTTGGGCAAAAAAGGGACAGTAACCGCCTATGAGCTTGACTTGTCAAACATGGATGAAGTACACACATTCAGCAAGAAAATTGCCAGCGACCTTCCCAATCTAAAATACTTGGTCAATGCCGCAGGATATTTTAACCCCAAGTCTTTCTTGGACCATACCGAAGAAGATTACGATATATACCACAACTTCAACAAAGCCTTTTTCTTTATCACACAGGCAACGGCAAAAGTAATGGCTTCCAACGGTGGCGGTTCAATCGTGAATATCGGCTCAATGTGGGCAAAACAGGCGATCAAGGCTACTCCTTCATCGGCTTATTCAATGGCTAAAGCCGGTCTGCACAGTCTTACGCAACATTTGGCAATGGAGTTGGCCGATAGCAATATCCGTGTAAATGCCGTATCGCCTGCCGTCGTGGTAACACCGATCTATGGAGCATTTATGGAGAAAGATAAAATCGAGGAAAACTTGCAAGGCTTCAATTCTTTCCATCCAATTGGCAGAGTGGGAACAGCCGGGGATATTGCCTCGACCATCGCTTTCCTATTATCGGACGAATCCAGTTGGGTAACAGGAGCCGTTTGGGATATAGACGGCGGTGTGATGTCCGGCAGAAATTAATAAGCATAATCAAATTAAAAAAAGTGAACGTAAAAATAATGTCCTTAATGCTGTTCGTACTGGCTTTTTATGCCAATACGAACAGTTTTGCACAACAACAAAATATGCCTCCCGTGATTAAATCTGAATTTTATGGAAAAGGGAAATCCGCAATCGTAGCCCCGAACAAAGAACCGTTCATTGCCGATATGGAAAATTTCAGACCGATAGATTTTCTTATCGGTGGCTACGGAACCTGTATGATGGGTACAATGGATAATATTGCCGGCAAAAACGGGTTTAACCTGTCGGAAGCCAGAACAGAAATCAGTACCGATTATGACAGCGATAAGGGTAGAATTGCCAAAATTCACATCAAATGCTTTATCAAAAAAGGTGATTATACGGCTGAACAAAAGCAGATTTTAGAAGATGCAGCTAAACAATGCCCTATCGGAAACAGCCTCCACCCGGATATTGAGAAGAACATCAAATTTCTGTATGGAGTAGAATAAGAGCCGTTTCCTACTTCTCGTAACATTGGCTAATAGAACTGTCTATCAGAGAACAGCCGTATCGTACCCCAAAGAGAACAAAAGTATTAGCGATAAAATTTAAAAATTTTTAAAAATGTCAACAACAATCGAAACAATTTATCAGGGAAAATACAAAAGTGAAACAAAATCACCGTTAAATAGCGAGGCTATTACAACAGATGCCGGCAGCTTTAGTCCGGTAGCTTTATTAATCAGTGCTTACGGAAGCTGTTTATTAGGAACTATGGATTATGCAGCTCGCCAAAGCCAGTTTGAAATAACGGATGCAAAAACACAGATTGATTTTGAAATGAACGAAGACCGAACAAAGGTCAGTAAGATAAACATCAAAGCATTATTTGGGAATGATTATTCGGATGAGCAAAAACAAGTGATTGAGTTCGCTGCTAAAAACTATTGTCACGTAGGAAAATCTATCGACCCAGCGATTGAACGGGTCTTCGAATTTGTCTATAACCAAAAATAACCACTATGACAAAATACGTTTTAATCGTCTTAATTAATCTGGTCAACCTTATTGGTTTTACACCTGTGAAAGCACAGGATAAATCACCTGAACAAATTGAAAATTCAATCAGGAAAAATAGTAAATACGCTTTTTTGGTTCAAAATTCAAGGCATTTTATAGCAGCCGTAGAAACCGGGGAAAGGTTTAGAACTAAAAGCAAAAAAATCAAATTTGAAGTTGTTTTGGCTGGCCAGGTCGTAAAAGACCTTGCTACGGGCACGGAATTGAAACCCTATGTGGAAAAAGCCGAAAAAGCAGGTATATACATCGTGGTTTGTGAAAATTCGATGGCTCATCTCGGTGTGAAAAAATCTGAGCTTCCACCGTCAGTTCTGACCACACGTTATGGTTTTACCTACTTTTTAGGATTACAGGAAAACGGGTTTAAAACAATTCAATTATAAAAAATTAAGAAAAATGGATATAGCAGAAAAAATCAAATCCGATAAACCGACATTGGTAAACTTTCACGCTGTTTGGTGTGGCCCATGTCACATGATGAAACCCAACATTGAGGAAGCCGCCACGACATTAGGCGACAAAATATTCTATGAGTGGATAGATATTGACGAACACCAGGAGTTGGCACAGTTGTTTCAGATCAGAAGCGTGCCAACGACCATCATCTTTAAGGATGGTGAAGTAAAATGGCGGCAATCCGGTATTTTTCCAGCCAACGAAATCGTACGATTGGTAGAAGAAAATATAGAGCCAAAGAGCTAACTTTGATTGCACAAATCATGTAGTAACTGATGATAATAATAGATCAGGAAAACGCTATTCCTATTGATAAAATTCACATTTGCACTAGCATCTGAAGCAGCTGATGTATTCTCGGAATACAACCATTTAATCTGCGGGATCGGCAAAGTAAATGCGGCCTATAATCTGATGAAAGCCTTAGAGCAGGAAAAACCGAAATTGATCGTAAACTTAGGTTCTGCCGGGAGCGGCCATTACAGAAAAGGTGAAATAGTCTGTTGCACGAAATTCATTCAAAGAGATATGGACGTTAGAGGGTTGGGCTATGAGCAATACGAGACACCATTGTCGGGGTTGCCCCCAGTCCTCGAATACGGTTTGCAGATGGATGGAATACCCGGAGCCACTTGCGGAACAGGCGATAATTTTGAAATGGCACATTCCACAACCATGTACAATGTGGTGGATATGGAAGCCTACGCTTTGGCTCTGGTCGCCATGAAAGAAAGAATCCCTTTTCTCTGCCTCAAATACATTTCCGACGGTGCAGATGGAAACGCCGCAGAAGATTGGACTATCCAGGTACACAAAGCAGCCCTTGCATTTGGCAACATATTACAGTTGCACAAAAAAGACCATTCGGCTAACTTCGTGAATATCTAAAAAATGGGGTGTCTTCCGAAGCACCCCGTTTTCATAACTCCACAAGCCTAAACCAACATTTACCACACTTACCATAAAAGCGTGGTTATGACACCTGTTTTTCCCTTGTGACACCAATTTTCTTAATGTAACAAATGTTACTGACTCGATTTTCGATATCCCATAATTTTATCGCCATGAGAATCAGAAAGGAAAAATTTCTTTTTTGATGATTATCGCTAATGTATAAACCGTCGGAGGTTACCCACCGATGAAAAATAAATGTTATGGTACCATAGCTTTTTTAGATAGCCCTAAGAAAGTTCAAATAAACGAATATGGAAAATCAAAAAGTTGAACAAGACCTGCTCAGAGAGGTGAACCGACTGTCTACAAGATCACTGTGGATGGGCGTACTGTTTTTGTTGCTGATCGTGATGGCACTTTTCCACCTGTTTAATTGGAATGATTACCGTCTGGCTCCGGATACCGACGGATCTGGGGACGACAGGACATTCATTAGCCATGTTGAAGATTTTGTCATGGAGGATTTCCCCGACACCGAGGAGGGCCGATCTGCCGCTTTTGGTCAAAAACTAATCATGGAAACGGCCAAATACCTTGGTCCGAACAACGAATATGGAGAAGTCTATTCCGGAAACCATTTATCCTGCAACAGTTGTCACCTTGACGGAGGAACCAAAGCTTATGCAGGATCTTATGTGGGTCTGACTGGTATATTTCCCATGTTCAGTGGAAGAGACGGTAAAGTAGCCACATTGGAAGATAGGATCAACGGCTGTTTTGAAAGAAGCCTAAACGGACAGAAGCTACCAAAGGATAGTGAAGAAATGGTGGCCATAGTAAGTTACATGGCACACCTTAGCAAAAATGTGAGAATTGGAGACAGAATAGATGGCCAGGGCTTTGTCGAATTTACACCTCCCGACAGGAAAGCCAATCTCCGCAATGGTGAGCAGGTTTTTCAAGCCCATTGTGTGGCCTGCCACCAACAGGACGGACAGGGAATATGGAAAGACGATACACAAAAGTCCGAGGGATACATTTATCCCCCACTTTGGGGCCATGATTCCTACAATGACGGTGCAGGCATGGGGCGCATGCTCACGGCCTCAAAATTCATCAAAGGGAATATGCCGTTAGGTGTCGACCCGCTAAATCCTATCTTGACCGACGAAGAAGTGTATGACGTAGCGGCTTATATCAATTCATTTGACAGGCCCATCAAGGCCAATAAGGAAAAAGATTACCCAGACCTCACACTAAAACCAAAAGATTCGGCCTACCCACCGTTTGCAGACAGTATATCACCTGAACAGCACAAATATGGTCCTTACAATTTTTAATTTTTAATTTTGTAGATATGAAAAAACTATTGATCGCCTTATTCTTGCTGGGCTTAGGATGGCAATTTGCCATTGGGCAGGAAGTGAGTCCAGAGTTGCAGAAAAACCTTCAGTTTAAAGGTGCGGAAGCCACAAAAACAGAGTACAACGCCATTTTTCAATTGGACACAAATAATCCCGAAATCGTTAAAAAAACATTTAGAAACATCAGAAATGTCTTAACAGACAAAAGGCTTATCGGGAAGCTGACCATCGAACTCGTGACCTTTTCTGGTGGTACCGATGTGATGCTAAAAAGTTCGCCGTATATAGATGATCTGAAAGATATGATCTCAAAAGGCGTTCAAGTTGCCCAATGTGAAAACTCCTTACGAGAAAGGAACTTGACGAAAGAAGATATTTTGGGATTTATCCCTTATGTGCCCAGCGGAAATGGTGAATTGATTATCCGTGCTTCACAGGGATGGGTGGTGATTAAACCGTAATATTTTTATTTTTTGTAATAAAGAATGGTATGGGTGCTTGATCAAGCACCCATTTTTTGCTATAAAGTTTTCTCCAAAAATTGCTTCAAAGCAGGCCCGCGCAAATTCTTTCCTATGATCTTTCCATCGGGATCGATCATAAAGGATGCAGGAATGGCCGTGATGTTATATAAGCGACCGGCCTCGCTATCCCACATTTTAAGTTCCGATACGTGTGTCCACGTCAGTTTATCGTCTTCAATGGCTTGAAGCCATGCATCACGGTCTCTGTCCAAAGAAACACCCAGGACTGTAAAGCCACGGTCTTTAAAATCATGGTATTGGCTTACTATATTAGGGTTTTCATGGCGACACGGTGTACACCATGCAGCCCAAAAGTCCAATAGAACGTATTGCCCCCTCAGATCAGAGAGTTTGACCTCCTTGCCTTCTGGTGTTATAGAGCTAAAGTCCGGTGCCGTCTGACCGATACTCAACGGTTTTATCTCTTCCATGTGCGCGGCGAATGACTGAACGGTCTCATTGTTGGGAAACAGACCTCGTGCTTTTTCTGCATATCCGACCAAGGTTTCTTCGTGTCCGGTAGGGTCCACCGAATACAAAACCAACATCCCGAAGAATCCCGCCAGGTTATCTTCGTTATCCCGTGAAAACTGCAAAACCTGTTCTGATAGTTCGGCAGTATATTGGTCATTTTTTGCTATGAGTTCATTTTGGACGACGCCCCGATCTTCACCATTATCAAGACGTTGTTCAAATTCACTTTGCAGATTCATTTGGTGCGCTTGGAATTTGTCACGCATTCCGGTAAGCTCTTTGAGTTTAGCTGATGTTTCAGATCCTTTTACGGTATATTGCTCCGGTGTGGTCAAATCAATATTCAACTCCAATTTTTCACCGTTTTCCATGACCAGCATAAACGTCTGTTGCTCCACGGCCAATTCGTACAGTGTAGGCTCCGAAGCCGTTCCTTCCAAATAAAAATTACCGTCTTTGTCCACGGCTATCGAATCGACAAATGTGCTCCCTTCATACAGAATAATGCTATTTAACTCATCGGCATTGGCAATATGTCCGGTCAGTATAAAGTTATCACTATTCGCTGCATTGCAGGCGTTAATGAAGATCAAAGCAAATATTTTGGTAAAAAATAATCCTGTTTTCATGCTCGTTCCTTTTCTAAGTTTTTATCTAAAATATCATGAAGTAGTTCCGACGAACGGAATTTTCTATTCCTCCACTTTCAATAGTTCGATGTTGTTCCTGTTCAGTTTGATCTTGCCCTCATTTTCCAACGCTTTCAAAAGCCGTGAAACCACCACGCGCGAGCTGTTCAGTTCGTAGGCAATCTCTTGGTGGGTCTTGTTTATGGTTTGGGAAGAGTTGATCTTACCTGTCTCCAAAAGATAATGGTAAAGGCGTTTGTCCATATTCATGAACGCAATATTGTCAATCGCAGCCAACATCTCGTTAAACCGGTTGTCGTAGCTCATGAATACGAAAGCCCTCCACGTCTGGTACTTGCCCAACCACGATTCCATATAGTGCACCGGGATCATGGCCACCAGCCCATCGGTCTCCGCCACCGCCCGGATCTCGCTTTTCTTGTCTCCCATACAGCACGCAAGGGTCATGGCACAGGTATCTCCCTTTTCAATAAAATACAGCAGCAATTCTCCCTCATCAAAGTCCTCGCGCATGATTTTTATCGCCCCGTTGATGAGCAAGGGCATGGTCTTGATGTACTTTCCGATGTCGATCAGTACTTCTCCTTCTTTAAATTCAACCAGCTTGGCTACCGAGGCAATCTCTTCGATCAAAGCCGCCTCGAAAATGGAGCCATACGCTTCCTCGATAATCTCATTATTCATACCTAACATCTCCAATTATTGCCATCCTTTCTTAAAAATTCAAATTTATACTACACATAACAATATAACGCTTTGTTCATCAATATTAGCCTTTGGGACATCATATTATGGTAAAAGCATTACAATTTAATACGCGTCGTAAAACTAACTATTAATGCCAAATGGGTTGGTAACAAATGTTACCGACACAGGATTTCATGACAAATTGGAGACCGTTCTAAAGAAAAAAGCCAAAAACTCCCCTTGTGTAACAAATGTAACTGACCAGCCTTTTGAATTGGTGCAGATTTGTGTAATAAATAATAAGAATTATATGGAAATAGCAGGCTATATGTCGTCCATTTTAATAGGTGTTGCACTTGGTCTCATCGGTGGAGGGGGCAGTATCCTTACTGTGCCTGTCCTGGTATATCTTTTCAGCATAGATGCCGTTATGGCTACCGCCTATTCACTGTTTATAGTAGGCAGTACGAGTATCGCAGGGTCATTCTCCTATTTTAAAAAGGGACTGGTCAATATTCGGACAGCAGTTGTATTCGGTATCCCGTCAATAGCGGCGGTATATCTCACCAGGGCCTATATCGTTCCCGCCATTCCGGCCGTCATATTCACTTCCGGCGATTTCATCTTTACCAGAAGCATGCTGCTCATGGTACTGTTCGCCATTTTGATGATCGTCACTTCCTTTAGCATGATTAAAAAGGACAAAGAAGTGGTGGTGGAAGTCTCCCAACAGCAGAGGTTTAATTATCCCCTTATACTGATCGAGGGAGCCGTGGTAGGTGTCTTAACAGGTCTTGTCGGTGCAGGTGGAGGGTTCCTCATCATTCCTGCCCTCGTCCTGCTGAGCAAATTACCGATGAAAGAAGCCGTTGGTACTTCATTGGTCATCATTGCGGCAAAATCACTGATCGGCTTTTTCGGAGAAAACAATGAAACCCCAATGGATTGGACATTTCTACTGGCCATAACCGTATTTGCCATTATCGGGATTTTTATCGGGATGGCACTGTCAAAGAAAATAGACGGAAACAAACTCAAACCCGCATTCGGTTGGTTTGTGCTGGTCATGGGCATATATATCCTCATTAAAGAAATCTGGTTATAAAATAAACATCAACATTATGGAAAAGCATTTTCAAATACTGATAGTTGGAGGCGGAACGGCAGGTATAATGGCCGCAGCCAAACTGCAACGGATGAAAAAAGGATTCAAGATCGCCATCATCGAACCCTCGAAAATACACTACTACCAACCTGCATTTACATTGGTCGGAGCAGGTGCGTATAAAATGGAAAAAACAAAGAGGCAGGAAGCAACCCTCATCCCCAAAGGAGTCGATTGGATCAAAGATAAAGTGACCGGTGTCTGGGGTGACAAGAACGTTGTTTCAACAGAAAACAGCGGTAATTTTTCCTATGACTATCTCGTACTCGCACCGGGGCTTATCTATGATATGTCGTTGATAGAGGGATTGTCGGAAGCATTGGACAAAGGGGTGGTATGCAGTAACTATATCGATCCCGAATACACATGGAAACTGTTGCAGAGGTTCAAGGGAGGCAACGCCATATTTACACAGCCCGCAACACCAATCAAATGTGGCGGAGCACCCCAAAAGGCCATGTACCTTGCGGCCGACCATTTCAAAAAACAAGGGATTTTGGACAAAACGAATGTCGTATTCGCCACACCGGGAACGGTTATTTTTGCCGTCAAGACCATCGCCGATACCTTGATGAAAGTTATCAATCGGTACGGCATCGATCTACGCCTGTTCCACACCCCTATAAAGATTGATCCGGAACGTAAAGTTGTCTATTTTAAAGACAACACGCCACAAGATGCAAACAGACCTTCATCTCCGATTATAGATAGTTCTGTCGCTGATGGCGGTCTTGTTGAAGTTCCGTTTGATTTTCTGCATCTCGCACCACCACAGGTTGCACCACCGTTTATCCGCGAATCCAGGCTGTCCAATGAAGATGGCTGGTTGGATGTCGATGTAAACAGTTTGCAGCACAAAAAATACCCGAACATTTTGGGTCTTGGTGATGCCACAGGTGTCCCCACTGCCAAAACCGGAGCAGCCATCCGCAAGCAGGTACCGGTCGTTGTTGACAATATCCTTGCACTGATCAAAGGAAAAGAGGCCAGCAACAAGTCCTATATGGGATATTCCTCATGTCCTTTGGTAACCGGTTATGGGAAGATGGCTTTGGCAGAGTTCAACTACAAAAATGAATTTACGCCCGATCCCATGCTGAAATACATGTTGATCAACGATAGTGACAAGGAGCATTGGAGATTGTGGCTGCTAAAAAAATATATGCTCCCCTATATGTACTGGAATAAGATGATGAGGGGAAAAGACATTTAATTGACAGCTTGTGTAACTAATGTAACCGTACAGGGAAAAACAAAGCAACATCTTTGCATAAAGCGATAAGAAAATTTTAAATAGAAACCCTTAAATATAAAATAGTATGTTTTTTCAACATGTTTATGATAAAAGTTTGGCACAGGCCAGTTACGTAATCGGCTGCCAGGCCAAAGGAATTGCCATCGTCATCGATGCACAGCGTGATATAGATGTGTACCTGCAAATTGTAAAAGAGAACAACCTAAAGATCACCCATATTGCCGAGACCCATATTCATGCCGACTACCTTTGTGGCTCGCGGGAACTCGCCGCCGCAACCGGTGCCGAGATGTACCTATCCGATGAGGGCGGTGAAGACTGGCAATACCAGTTCCCCCACAACGGGTTGAAACATGGGGATAAGATTACGGTCGGCAATCTTACCCTGGAGGTATTGCATACGCCGGGACATACACCCGAAAGTATCAGTTTCCTTTTGACAGACCATCCCGCTACGGATAAACCGGTCATGGTCTTTACAGGAGATTTTATCTTCGTTGGCGATATTGGCCGTCCGGATCTATTGGAGAAAGCCGCGGGCATCATCGGCACGCAGGAAAAAGGAGCCAAACAGATGTACCAGTCGCTTCAGCGATTTGCCGAATTGCCCGAATATGTACAGGTATGGCCTGCACATGGTGCAGGGTCGGCCTGTGGGAAAGCACTGGGAGCCGTGCCGAGTTCGACGGTCGGTTACGAAAAGATCCGGAATTGGGCGTTCCAATATGAAAATGATGAACAGGGTTTTGTCGAATATCTTTTAGCGGGGCAGCCCGAACCGCCACGCTATTTCGCCGTGATGAAGCACTTGAACAAAGTTCCCCGTCCGTTGTTGGTCGAAGTCCCCAAACACCCCAAGCTGAGCAAGGACGAGTTCCTCACGGCCTACCGTAACGGTCTAAAAGTAATAGATGCCCGTAATAAAGTTGATTTCGCGGCAGGTTACATTCCCGGAAGCATGAATGTACAGGGCAACAATTCATTCTCTACTTGGGTAGGTTGGCTGCTGGATTACCAAGAGCAGTTTGTACTGGTTGCTTCTGACCGGCAGATCGACGACCTTACACGGAAACTGATGCGCATCGGTATGGACAACGTGTATGGCTACATCTCCGATGTGGAAAGCCTTGGCTTGGAACTCCATACCGCAGATATCATTGGAATTGCAACTAAAAATAGGAGACTTTTTTATGCTGCCATTTTTTCTTTTTCCAATAGCATTTCTTCGATCTGTCTGGGTGTCTTATAACCCAGAGCAGAATGTGTTCTTTTGGTGTTATAAAATCCTTCAATGTATCCAAAGATCTCCAATTTAGCTGACTGCTGATCCATGAATTTTCTATGATAGACCATTTCAGCCTTTAATGTCTTGAAAAAGCTCTCAGCAACTGAATTGTCCCAGCAATTCGCTTTTCTGCTCATGCTTTGAAGTATCCTGTTTTCTACAATTACCTCCCTGAATTCATCGCAGGCATATTGGATCCCTCTATCCGAATGGAAGATCAGTCCATCTTTGACACGCCGGTTTTTAATAGCCATCCTGATGGCTTCTACAGAAGTGTTTTTAGCGGTCATATCAGTACTCAAAGACCATCCGATGACTTTTCTGTCCGCCAGATCAATGACTGTTGTTAGATAAAGCCACCCTTTGTCAGTATGGATATAGGTAATGTCGCCAACCCATTTCTGTGACAGGGCATCCGCTGAAAAATCTCTTTGGAGGAGATTTTCAGCTATCCCATAGCTATGGCTCGAATCTGTGGTCACCCTATATTTTTTCTTGACCTTACTTCGTATCCCATGTTTCTTCATCAACCTTGCAACATAGCTTCTTGATACCATTTCACCTTTTTTATGCAGCTCTGCAGTTATCCTTGGACTACCATAGATATACTTACTGTCACTGTGTACCTGCTGTATTTTATCCAGAAGTGCTTTACTTCGCTGTTCACTAGGGGACTCCGGAGAAATCAGCCAACGATAAAAACAACTGCTACTAACGTTCAATACTTCGCACATCTTCTCTACGGAATATACCTCTCGGTTCGCCTTTATGAACCGGTATATGGACCGTCTCCCCTGGAGAAGATGGCTATGGCCTTTTTTAATATATCACGCTCTAATTCTGTTTCTCTTAATTTTTTACGCAAAATTCTCAACTCCTGTTCCTCTGGGCTAATTTTAGGATTGTCAGGTAAAACTTTATTCCCATTATAACGTGGGTTTCTACGCCACTTACTGAGCAAACTGGGGTCTATGTCTAATTCCTTAGCTACATCGGCTACAGACCCCTTAACAACGCTCAAATCGACCGCCATGGTCTTAAACGAATCATCAAATTTTCTATGCATTTCTACAAATTTAAAATTACTATCTAAATCTGTCTCGCTTTAAAGGTAGCAACTCCACATCGACATCGAAACATTCAAAGGCTATGTCGGAAAAGAAGATGTCCAGATCGTTGACGTGCGTGGCGAAGAAGAATATAAAGGAGGCCATGTTGAGGGTGCGGAACACGTATTTGTCGGCACACTGCAACAGAATCTCGATAAAATAAAGAAAGATAAACAGATCGTCATCCATTGCCAGGCCGGAGACCGTTCAGCCATTGCGTATTCCCTGTTAAAGAAAAACGGTTTTGAAAACGTCAAGAACTATTCCGGTGGTATGAAAGAATGGAAAGAAAACGGAAACCCGGTAATCTAAAAAAAACAAACTATGGTAAGAAAAAACAATGATAGCAACCGTGGATGGTTGGCCTTTTCGGTCGCTACTATCCTGTTATTGCTCCAAACAGGCGGTGCGTTCGCACAAAAACTGTTCTTTGAGCGGGTCTTTGATGAGAGTCTTGCACAGGCAAGCTATGTCGTAGGCGATATGGAGACCCGTGAGGTCATTGTCATCGACCCGAAGCGTGATATCGACACGTACCTCGAAATGGCAAAGGCAAACAACCTGAACATCACCCGTGTAACGGAAACCCATATCCATGCGGACTTTCTGAGCGGTTCGCGTGAGTTGGTGGCCGCTACCGGTGCAGAACTATTGCTTTCGGCCGAGGGTGGAGATGATTGGCAGTACGAATTTGCACATACACCACTAAGGGCGGGATCAATCATCAACGTTGGGAAGATAAAACTGGAAGTGCTGCACACCCCCGGTCACACACCGGAAAGCATCACTTTCCTATTGACCGATCCATCCGTTTCCAATACCCCCCAAAAAGCCCTTACAGGTGATTTCATCTTTGTCGGAGACGTGGGGCGACCAGACCTCTTGGAAAAAGCCGCCGGACAGGAAGACACGCAGGAAGAGAGTGCAAGACAGCTCTATAGGTCTATCCAAAACTTCCTGCATTTACCGGATGAATTGGAGATATGGCCCGGTCACGGCGCAGGATCGTTCTGTGGCAAGACGTTGAGCAATATACCGCAATCGACCCTTAAAGAAGAGAAGTTGCTGAACCGCGCATTCCAGTTTAAGGATGATGAAGCTGGCTTTGTCAAGTATATATTGGAAGACCAGCCCGAACCGCCAAATTATTTTGCGGTCATGAAACATCTGAACAAGGTGGACAGGCCTTTGCTCATCGAAGTCCCCCAGCATCCAAAACTGATGAAAGATGCGTTTCAGCAAGCACAGCAAAACAAACTCTTGATAGTGGATGCACGCAATAAAGAGAAAGTAGCGGCAGGTTACCTACCGGGCAGTCTCCATATCGAGGGAAATAAAACCTTCTCTACACTGATGGGATCATTGGTCGATTACACGCAGCAAATGGTATTGGTAGCGGATAATGGGAAAATAGAGCATCTGACCCGAAAACTGATGCGCATCGGTATGGACAACATCTATGGATACATTGAAGATATAAACAGTATCGGAAAACCGTTGCAGACGACCGCCCGCGTGGATATAGATACATTCAAGTCGATCAAGGATAAAGATGACGTGCAGGTCGTCGATGTCCGTATGACAGGGGAGTTTGCCGATGGACATATCGCCGGAGCGGAGAATGTGCCACTGGCTGCGCTGGCGGAGAACCTCGATAAAATCAGTAAGGACAAAAAGGTGATTATCCATTGCCAGAGCGGTGTACGTGCTGCCGCAGCCCATTCGATTTTAAGGGATCATGGCTTTGATAACATCACGGTCTATTCGGGTGGAATGAACGAGTGGCAAGAACAGGAAAACGAAGTAGTAAAATAAATGAACGATAGTATGTTCGGATTATTCAAAGATAAGCTGGCCGATACAGAGAACGACCGGTTAGCTGATGAAATTAAAAACGGTGCATTCCTCGTGGATGTAAGGACACCGCAGGAGTTTTCTGACGGTTCAGTGAAAAACGCCGTAAACATCCCATTAAATGAACTGGAAACAAGCCTACATAATTTTAAAGGCAAAGGTGCCATAGTGGTTTTCTGCCAGAGCGGAAACCGCAGTGGAAGCGCAAAACGCATCCTTGAAAAGCATGGTTTCCAACAGGTCTTCAATGGCGGTGGTTGGCGTAGTTTAAATAAGTTGGTAAACAGTATCAAATAAGAAATGAGAGACTATATTAAAAAATGGACGTTGATGCGCACGCTGAGGCTCATCATAGGTATTGTTATCGTCGTACAGGGTATACATGATTCACAATGGATGCTGGTAGGGCTTGGAGCCATCTTTTCCCTCATGCCCCTTTTCAATATCAGCATGTGCGGCATTGGTGGTTGCGAAGTACCTCAGCAAAGACCAAAACGCCGTATAACAGAGGATGTGAACTACGAGGAAGTAAAATAATAGCAAATAAAGTAATCTGAACATGTTGGAATTTTTAAAAGAACCGTGGCCGTGGTACATCGCAGGGCCATTGGTCGGACTTACAGTACCTGCCCTATTGATATTGGGCAATAAATCTTTTGGGATCAGCTCATCCCTTCGCCACATCTGTGCATCCTGTATGCCGGCGAAAATACCTTTCTTCCATTACGACTGGAAAAAGGAAGCATGGAACCTGTTTTTTGTATTCGGTATTTTTCTTGGCGGTATATTGGCTGCACTACTCTTGGCCAATCCAAATCCAATTGAAGTGAATCCGGAACTGGTCGATGAACTGGCAGGTTACGGCATTACCAGTTACAATAGCCTTATCCCGGAAGATGTCATTAACTGGCAATCGCTGCTTACGCCCCGTGGCTTCCTACTGATCGTCGTGGGAGGTTTTCTGGTGGGGTTCGGTACCCGGTATGCCGGTGGCTGTACCAGTGGGCACGCCATCATGGGTCTGGCAAATCTTCAATGGCCTTCACTCGTGGCTACGATATGCTTTATGATCGGGGGCTTTGTCATGGCAAACTTGATTTTGCCCTATATATTATCACTTTAGAATATAAGAACACAAAAAATGAACAATACAACAAATACCGAGTTGGAGAAGAGATCGCAGGACGCGATGTGTGTCAATGAAAGCCAGTTGGAGCATAAATGGTACTACAACCTTAAATACATGTTTGTCGGGATAATTTTTGGTGTCCTGTTTGTAAAATCCGAAGTCATCAGTTGGTTCCGGATACAGGAGATGTTCCGCTTGCAGTCTTTTCACATGTATGGGATTATAGGCAGTGCCGTAGTGGTCGGGATCATTTCAGTCTGGTTGATCAAAAAATTCAATATAAAGACCATTCATGGCGAAAAAATCACCATTTCGCCAAAGAAATTCAACAAGGGGCAGATCTACGGAGGGTTGACTTTCGGTTTTGGCTGGGCGATGACCGGAGCTTGCCCGGGACCACTGTTTGCACAGATCGGAACAGGCGCAACGGTCATTGCCGTAACGCTGTTGAGTGCCGTGATCGGTACATGGGTATATGGGTATTTTAGGGAGAGGTTGCCGCATTAGGAGCGTTGGGAAAATGACGACGAAAGGTCTCTATATTTTATGTATATCACTTGTATGGGCGGTGTACTCATTTGGTCAGACACGCCACAATGTTTGGTTAAGGGGAACGTTGGGATATGGGATAAGTGAAAAATTGGAAAGTGACCTGGAGTTCCAATATAGGCGGCAGAGTGGCTTTGACACCAAGATGCCTTTTCGGCATGACCTGATGCAATCCGTTAGGAACTGGACCCGCTATCGGTTCAGTGATCGGCTTTTCGTTTCGGTTTCCCCTTTTGCCTACTTCAAGCATTATCGGGTCGTCACCCAGCAAGGAGATCATATCTTCAAGCCAAGCCGTGAGTTTCGGTTCTCTGCCGCTTTGACTTGGAAAAAGGAAATCGGCAGAGGGTTTGAGTTCATTAACCGTGGAGCGGCCGAATACCGGATTTTTAACAATGGTACGGATGATGTAACGAGGGTAAGGGATCGCATTGGGGTACAGTATGGTTTTGAGAACTTTTCGATTTTAGTCTTTAACGAATTTCTGGCCAACGTGGCGGGTGTAGACCGTGGGCATTTTGTTGACCACAACCGGATCGGCACACAACTGGAATATAGACCAAAGTCGCAGGTAAAGCTTAGGTTGGGATACCTGTATATCGATAGGTTACCGCTAAAAGGGGAAACGTGGCTTCACGAAAACAATATGTCATTTAACTTCATGTACAATTTCAAGACAGGAGGGTAAAATCACCTATTGTAACTTTAGTTACAGAACACTTGTAATAATTTACCGAACTTTACATGATTAAACATGTGCCATTAAGCACTTAGTATTAATGCAATATGAAAAGGGGAAAAACAATCAATAAATACGGTCTGATAGTGTTTGGAATCATCGCAGGGGCAATAGCAGGATTCGCCTACTGGCATTTCATCGGTTGTAACACCGGAACCTGTGCCATTACATCAAACCCCTTGAACAGTACATTGTATGGCGGGGTAATGGGTGGTCTACTTTTATCCTCTTTTAGAAAAGATAAAACAAAAGCAGCATGACATTCCAAGACATAATAAGCGGGGATAAGCCTGTATTGGTGGATTTTTTTGCCGAATGGTGCGGCCCCTGCAAAATGCAGGCACCGATACTCGATGAACTGAAAGGACGTGTCGGAGAAAATGCGACCATCATCAAGATTGACGTAGACAAAAACCCCAAGGTCGCATCAGATATGGCAATACGCGGTGTACCTACATTGATTATTTTTCGCAAAGGGGAAATCAAGTGGAGACAGTCCGGTATTTTTTCTGCGGATGAACTCGAACGTTTGATAAAAGAAAACAGTTAGACCGACGGAAAAAAACAACATATAAGGAAAGTATGGACAAACGGAGCACAAAAATATTCTTACGGCTTTCCATCGTAGTGATGGTTATCCTGTTGGTGGTGCCCTGTTCGTTAAAAAGGGAATACAAGCAGACGTTTGACATACCGCTTTCCGAAGCCCCTAAATCAGCACAGTCTATCCATGCGTATGGGTGTAGTTTGATAAGCCGCACATCTACACCGACAAAACGTTCACTGAAAAAGAAGCATGTGCATCCCTTATTGGAATGGATACCTTCCATAAGGGTCATTGAACCTCAAAAACATTATTCCAGTACCCCTTTCGGAAAACACATCCGAACAACGGTTCCCATATATATCCTCCATGAACAATATCTGATTTGATTACCGGCCGCAATCATCAAAATGTACCCTGTCAACAAGGGTCGGATCAAATACATATCATCAAATCAGTAAAAAACAATGGAACACGGAACAAAACTGAACGGAGTATCCATACTCCTTTTTAGGATAATGCTGAGCGGGATTTTTCTGATCGCCGGCATATCCCACTTCATTAATCCGGACGGTGTCACAGAACGCATCAACAGTGCGAGATATGCAGAATTTGCACATCTTTTCGGCGATCCGCATACACTTGGAATATGGTCGGGTTATGCCTTGATACTTTTCGGGATGACATTCGTATTGGGAGTCTTCACCCGATGGTCAGCACTCGCGCTATTTCTTCTGCTCATACCCATCACGATAACCATCCAAGTGGGGAATGGCTGGATGCACGGCCCCTTCTGGAAAAACATCGCCATCTTTGGAGGACTTCTGTTTTTTATCGTTAATAACCCAAGATCATATACTTTATACAACTAATCGTACGGAAAAATGAAAAAACATGTTTTAATTATTGCATCGCTGGCCATCTTCCTGTTAGGCGTATTCGGTACAGTTCAAGCGCAGTCGTTAACAAATATTGAAATCGAAAATGCCGTAAAAAAAGACGGCAAATATGCTATCCTGGCCCAAAGTTCACGGCATCTTACAGGTGCCGTCTTGGCCGGCGCAGAAATTAAGGAAGATTTTCCCGATGTGCAATTTGTGGTCGGCATGGCCGGCCCTGTCGTCAAGGAACTTGCCGAAGACGAAAGTCTCAAAGAAACTGTCGAAACCGCTAAAAAGAATGGGATCAAACTGATCGTATGTGAATTTGCTATGAACAGGTTGAACGTTAAAAAAACGGATTACGATGCTTATATCCAGACGACCCCGAATGTCTATCGGTATATGTTTGGCATTCAAGAAATCGGATTTAAAATACTAAGCCTTTAAAATTGGAAAATATGATAAACAAAATAATATATACGGCTATGGCCAGTGCCACATTGATGAGCTGTAACAACATCAGCGAAAACAAGGATAACGAGGAATCTGTCATCACCATTTTGCAGACCTCAGATATCCATGCCTACCTCAATACACATGATGAACTCTTTGTAGAAGATGGGGCTATGGTGTTTAGGGAAGCCGGAGGCTTGGCAAACATCAAGACACTTGTGGAGGGCGTGCGCCAAGAAAATCCCGATGGAACCGTATTCATTGACGGAGGGGATTTTATCCAGGGAAGTGGTGAAAGTGTCCGCTCCAAAGGTGCTTTCTTCCCCACCATAGTTCAGAAAATGGGCTATGACCTCATGATTCCCGGCAATTGGGAGGTCATATATGGTAAACAGGTTATGATGGACATCATGGAGGATTACGGTACACAGGTGATCGTTTCCAATATGTACCATGAAGATAACAAGCAACCTTTGTTTCCACCCTATTGGATTACGGAAAAAAAGGGAGTCAAAATCGGCTTTATCGCCTACAACGACCCGGAAGTGCCGATACGACAAAACCCGATGTTCAGTGAGGGAATGGAATTTAATCCGGTAGAAGCAAACCTTAAAGAGTTGATTTCAGAACTCAAGGAAGAACAGGAAGTTGACCTGCTTTTCCTTATCGCACATATCGGCATATTCAAGCAGGTAACTTTGGCCAATAATCCTATCGTTGAGGGAGTTGATTTTATTTTTGGCAATGATACCCACGAGCGTGTCCGCGAACCTATTCAGGGTAAATATGCTTCCGTAGTCGAACCAGGTGCATTCGGATCATTTGTCGGCAGGTTGGACATAAAGGTAAAAGACGGCAAAATGACCGGTTACGACTATGAACTCATTGAGGTCAACCCGGAGAAGTATACCGCCAATGAAGAAATGCAGGAACTTATAGACACGCTTGTCGCTCCCTATAGAACCGAGATGGAACAGGTAATAGGCTATACATCGGCACCGATGTACCGGTATCTCGTCGTCGAAAATGCGATGGACAATTTTATTACCGATGCCCTGCTTTGGAAATCAGAAGCGGATTTTGCCGTATCCAACGGTTTCCGGTTCGGTGTGCCCATCCTGCCCGATGAAAGCGGAAGGGCATCCATTACCAAAGAGGATCTGTGGCGTATGCTTCCGGTCGATGAACACATGAAGATCGGTGAAGTCACCGGAGAACAGGTCAAAAATTGGTTGGAAAAGGAAATCAACAACGTATTTGCCAAGGATGCCATGCAACGCTTCGGAGGCTGGCTCGTTCGCTTCTCCGGGATGACGGTCAAGTTTGACAGCTCAAAGGAAATGGGTGAGCGTGTACAGGAAATCACCATACAAGGTGCGCCATTGGATCTTAACAAAACATACCGCATGGCATCATGCAACCGTGAGGGAGAACCCATACATATTCTATGTCGGATGAGGGATGCAAAAAATGTAGAATTGAAACCTTATACGTTGCATCAAGCCGTTATTGAATACTTGGAGGAGAAAGGTACAATAAACCCCAAAATCGAGGGTCGGGCAATTGCTGTGGACTTGGAGGAAAAAGCCTTTTCACGGATGTCCGAGGTAGGTTATACGTTTCGGTAAAGTTTGGACAAATACCGGAATGCAAAAATGAAAGAAATCGGTAATTTGGCTAATCACCGATTTTCATTTTATCCATACAATTTTTTCTATATGCTGTTATTTTAATTACATTGATATGGAGACTGAAAGAAAGTTGAGCCTTTTCAACAGCAGGTCTATAACTGTAAAAAATCCGTGAGAATTAGCGATAAACGACCCCAAAAAGGCAAAATTGGTTGTTTTTACTTGTTCCCTAAGACAATTAAAGGTAAATTCGTAAGTAGATGGATAGAACTTTAGTAAATATTGCGAGAAATTTTCAACAATACAGCCTTGTATTGGTTGCAATAGTTTTTGTCCTGCTCACATCCTGTCCGGTCAAAAGCGGTATCAAAAGTTTGGTCGGGCTTCCTGTCAATACCGAACAAGAGGTGCCCAAAGGAAAACATGACTTCATTGGCGGTAGCAATGCGGAGAAATGTGTCATCGGCCAAACGAACGACACCACAATCTCTAATAACACCGCTTCCCACGCAAACTCCCTATTACCGGCTGTTTTTCTGATAATAGCTTTTCTTTCGCTACCGATCATTACATCCGATAAGGAACAATCACATCCCCTCTACGGCAATATAAAGATCCGGGGTACTTTACCCATCTTTATCCAGTACCGCAAACTCATTATTTAGTACCCTTTCCCACCCCTCATTTTTCCTATTGAAACAAGGTATCAATAGGAAACGATTCTATTGGTTTCATTTTAAATAATCCTTGGTCGGCTTTACGACCTATCAAATACCATTTAAGGAATATGATAAAACAGATCATGGCAACCACGGTTATGTGGTTGGCCATCGCTGCAATATTTCCGCTATATGCGCAGCAGCAAACAGCACATACTTTGGGCAGTCTGTGGCCCAAAGTAGAAGAAAACTATCCCGGCATTGGAGCGAAAATGTCGGCGATTGATGCCGCAAAACTTCACGAGCGGGCAGTAAGGGGCAATACGCTCCCACAGGTAAGGGCACAGGTTCAAAACACCTATGGTACTTATGAGGGAAGTGCAGGGGCATTCTTCCCCCAAGCCGGATTCTTCAACGTAGGCGGTCCTACCAATCCACTAAACGGAAGTTCGATGGCAGCCAACAGCTTTGGTTCGACAACTATCGAATGGGAACTGTTTTCCTTTGGCAGACTTCGCAAGGAAAACGAAGCCGCCAGTATGCTTTTTTATAAAACGATCAGTGAAAAGGATGCTTATATCCTCAACCTAAAAAAAATATTGTCGGAACGGTACATTACATTATTGTACAATGATGCAAAACTGAACTGGACGGCCAAAAACGCCGAACGCCTCGACAGCATACGCAATATTACGGCCGGACTTTCCGCAGCTGGATTAAGGCCCGCGGCAGACAGCCTGCTTGCTTCATCATCTTATGTACAGGCCATAGGCGAACATGATAAATGGAGCGGTGTAAAAAATGCTTCCTTTATCAAGTTATTGGAATTATATGGTGACAGCCAAGTCGATTACACCGAATCCACCAACCGTTTCAGCAATCCAAACGGCAATTCTCTGAGTGAGGGAAATGTAATCAATCCATCACATCCCATTTTGGATGCACTGGACAAACAAGCCGAATATTATACGCTCAGTGGTGAAGCGCAGAAACGTTCCTCATTACCATCCATAAAAATATTGGGAGGCTACGCCTACCGTGGAACGGGTATAAGTCCCAATGGAACGGTATCGGGTGCCTGGAAAGACGGTTTTTCCAATACCACCAATAATATCCTTGCAGGTATCGGACTCACGTGGAATATTACCAGTCTGCACACGAACAGACTGAAAGGCGAAGAACTTTTCAAAGAAGCAGAAAGCACGAAATTCTTACAAGCACAGTATGAGCAGGCCATGCAAGCGGACCTTTCTGCATCACAGGCAAAAATTCTGCAACAATACGAACAGCTTGGAAAAACGAGGCTCGCTGTAAAACAGTCACAGGATGCCTATGATATGTATCTGGCAAGATATAAAAGTGGCCTTATCACATTGAGCGAGCTGTTGCAGATACGCATCTTGCTCGAACAGGCAGAGGACGCTCACATCGAGGCTTCGCGTGACTATTGGATGCTCCTTGCTTACGAGGCTGAGTTGACAGCCGACTTCGATTTTCTGTTTAACAACCTTTAATAATTTCACATGAACCTCATAAGATTTGCGTTAAGAAAGCCTATTGCCATTATGGTCGTCGTATTGACGATAGCTTTCTTCTCATACAACACGATAAAAAAAATAAACGTAGATATATTCCCCGAAGTGGAATTACCTGCGATATACATCGCCATGCCTTACGGGGGACTGTCCCCGGCCTATATGGACGGTTTTATGGCGAACGAGTTCCAAAAGGTACTTTTATTCGTCAGTGGTGTAAAGAACATTGATTTTAAAAGCGTACAGGGCTTGACCCTCATGAAGCTGACCTTTTACCAGGGTACGGATATGGCGCAGGCTGCCGGAGAGGTATCTACCTTTACAAACCGGGCAATGGGCTTTCTACCGCCCGGAGCAGTTCCGCCTATGGTCGTCCGGTTTGACGGTAGCTCGCTTCCCGTAGGACAGCTGGTTTTTGAAAGTGAACAGCGTTCGGTCAACGAACTGCAAACACTCGCTATTACGAGGATCAGACCGATGTTTACCGAAATCCCCGGCATTACTTCCCCTGCACCCTTTGGCGGTAACGTCCGTTCCATTGTTATCAATATCAATCCCGAAGCGATGCAGGCCAACGGGCTTAGCCCCGAAGAAATAACGGCAGCCATTACCAGGAACAGTCTTCCGTCGCCTGCCGGAAATATCCGTATAGCCGATGAAAACCTGATGGCTCCGATCAACTCGATTGCCAAGAACCCCGAAGAATTTCTGAACACACCTATTAAAGCAGGTGAAAACCGTACGGTATATGTTAGGGATGTTGCCAGTGTATTGGATGGTGCAGACCAGACCGTAGGTTATGCACTGGTCAACGGCAAACGGTCGGTTTACCTTCCCATCATCAAAAAAGCCGATGCTTCCACATTGGATGCCGTAGACAATCTAAAGGCTTCCATTCCGATGCTGAAAAACCAATTGCCCGAAGACGTAGACGTCCGTTATGAGTTTGACCAGTCGACTTATATCGAAAGGGCACTCTCTACACTTATCCACGAGGGTATCTTGGGAGCGGTTTTCACTGGATTGATGATATTGCTCTTTTTGGGTGATACCCGTGGGGCGATCATCGTTGTACTGACCATTCCGATAGCTATTCTGTCAGCGGTCACGGTACTGCACCTTTTCGGGCAGACGATCAACATCATGACGTTGAGCGGTCTTGCCCTGTCCATTGGTATTCTCGTCGATGAAGCCACAGTTACGATAGAGAACATACACCAGCACATGGAAATGGGCAAGCCCAAACAGCGAGCTATCATTGATGCCCTGCTCGAAATATCCATCCCAAAACTGTTGATATTGCTCTGTATCCTTGCGGTGCTGACACCTGCATTTATCATGACAGGTATTCCCAGAGATATGTTCATGCCCTTGTCAATGGCGGTGGCTTTTGCGATGATCGCATCCTTTTTGGCATCCCAGACCTTTGTGCCGATACTGGCAAACTGGATGATGAAGAACAAGCACAGCAAGGAATCCAATACACCGAGAAAAAGGGCTTTCTTTGAAAAGTTCCGTGTCAATTATTCCTACCGAATGCGGAAATGGGGAAAGAAATCGCTTATACTTTTCGTGGGCTATGTTGCCGTTGCCGGAGGAATTGCCGCATTGCTCTTGAACGTGGTCGGAACAGATGTCATGCCTGTTTCCAACAACGGCGATTTTCAATTGCGCATACAGGCTCCGCAAGGGAGCAGGCTCGAAAAAACAGAGCAGATCGTCAGTGAAATTACCGATGAAATCCGTGGGATTATTCCAGAAAACGGTATCAACCTGACCTCTGCATTTGTAGGAACGCATTCGGCAGGAACACCGATAAACCCGATTTTTCTCTTTACCAGTGCTTCACACGAGTCTGTCTTGCAGGTCTCCGTCAATCAGAAAGTATATAAAGGTTCGATAGAGGATTTGAAAGAAGACATAAGGAAAAGAATTAATGAAACCCACCCCGAAGTCGCTTTCAATTTTGAACCGATGGAACTGACCGAAAAAATCATGGGACAGGGAGCAATGACCCCGATTGAGGTCAAAGTAGGGGCAAATCAATTAAACGGTGCCTTTGCGCACGCATCGAAGATTGAAGAAAATTTGAAGAAAGTGCCTTACCTGCGGGATGTCCGCATCGCCGAAGCCATTGCGTATCCCACATTGGAGATTGATGTTGACCGTGACCTTGCAGGACAGTTTGGTCTGACGATGCAGGATGTTACCCGAAGCCTTGTAACGGCTACCTCCTCCACACGCTATACCGATAAAAACCTTTGGATTGACCCACGTTCGGGCTTGGTGTTCCAGACACAGGTGCAAATACCGGAGGGCATCATGTCTTCCGAAGAAAAACTGCGGTCAATTCCATTGAAGAAAGGAAGCCTGCGACCTGTATTGGAAGATGTGGCGACCATACGCAAGGCTACTTCCCCCGCACAGGTGAACCGTAAAGGCCCGAATCGCTACGTTACCGTTGTGGCCAACGTGTACGGCAAAGATTTGGGAACGGCCTCGGTAGTGGTTAAGCAAGCCATTAAAGATGCAGGAGAACCGCCACGAGGAACAACGGTATGGACAGAGGGAACACTGCAGCTATTGGAAGATACGCTCGGCAGTCTTTTGGCAGGTTTGGGCGTAGCTATTATCGTTATCTTCTTGATGCTGTCAGCTTATTACCAATCGTTCAAAGTTCCTTTGGTTATCCTGTCGGTACTACCGGCCGTCATTGCCGGAAGTCTTACCCTGCTTTTCTTAACAGGGAGTACGCTCAACCTCCAATCGTACATGGGCATTATCATGTCTCTTGGGGTATCAGTTTCCAATGCCGTACTGCTTGTTAACCAAGCGGAATATTACCGCAAACAAGTCGCATTGAAGCCTGCCAATGCCGCAAGGTTGGCCGCGTCATCAAGGTTAAGGCCTGTACTGATGACCGCTGCCGCGATGATGGCCGGGATGTTACCAATGGCAATGGGATGGGGTGATGGAGCAGAACAGGTCGCACCTTTGGGCAGGGCCGTTATCGGTGGGCTTATCGCTTCCACGATAACCATTCTCTTATTGGTTCCGCATTTCTTCTCATCTGTGATGTCAAGAACATCCATCGTCAGTCCATCATTAGATCCGGACGATAAAGAGAGCAGGTATTTTCCAGAACAACACACGGTATAACAATATTTAAAACTAAAATTACAATGTATCAACGCATTATAAAAAATAAGAAACCAGTAGCACTACTGGCAATGGCGACCTCGCTGGCATGGGTATTCACAGCATGTTCCCAAAACAACAATCAACAAGAGCAAGAACAAAATACAGAGGTAAAGCCTGTTAGCTACCCTACGGCTCCCATACAATTTATCAATCCCGAATATGAAATATCTGTTCCTGCCGAATTACGGCCTTATGAGCAGGTAGCCGTATATGCAAAAGTGACAGGGTTTGTAAAACAGCTAAACGTTGACCGTGGCGACCGTGTTCGTAAAGGACAGCTTTTGGCCGTATTGGAAGCTCCCGAAATGGAGCAACAGTATCTTTCAGACCGATCCGTTGAACAAAAGGCATACAGCGATTATGAATATGCAAAACAAGCCTATGACCGGTTGGTCGATGCATCCAAAACAACGGGAGCGGTCGCGGATATTGAACTGGACAGGGCAAAAAGTGCGATGGAAAGTGCCAAATCCAGCTATGAAGCCTCCAAAGCCGGTACTGCACATTCTTCGCAGTTACAGCAGTATTTACGCATCACAGCCCCGTTCGACGGCGTGATAACAGGTCGGAATGTTTCGGTAGGTGCATTGGCCGGTACCGGCTCCAATGTGCCGTTGTTTATGATGGCACAGAGCAATAAACTCCGTTTGACACTATCCCTGCCCGAAAGACACGCTTCATCGGTAAAACAGGGTATGCAGGCAACTTTCACCGTCAGTTCGCAACCGGGAAAAACATTTGATGCCGTCCTTTCCCGCACATCGGGTTTGCTCGATCAGCAGGACCGCTCCCTTACGTTGGAGTTTGACGTAAACAACCCATCGGGCGAATTGCAGGGCGGAGACTATGCGCAGGTAAAACTCAAATTGCAACGTAGGAATCCCTCGCATTGGGTTTCCTCGAAAAGTGTTCTCAACACCCAATCCGGAACCTACGTCATGACGTTGAGCAACGACGAGATCAAACGTATCCGTGTAACGGAGGGTGTTCGCTTGGATACATTGACAGAAGTATTCGGCAATCTTTCGCCGGAAGACAATATTATTTTAAAACCATCAGAAGAAATCCCGGAGGGACAAATAAAAAAATAAGAATATGAAAACATACATCAAAAAAATGCTCTTGCTTCCTGTTGTGGTCATTGCAGGATGGGCATACGCATCAATTAACAATATCGGCAGTCATCAAGGCATGGATAGTCATTCACCCTCCATGTCCAATGATGAACAAATCCCCGATCTAAAGTTCAAGGACGAAAATGGCGAAATAGTTTCAATGAGGTCACTAAAAGGCAAAGTCGTTTTTATAAACCTTTGGGCAACATGGTGTCCCCCCTGTATCCACGAAATGCCATCCATCCATAAGCTACGTCAGCATTTCAAAGACAATGACGATCTGGTATTTCTCATGGTGGATATGGACGGAAACCTTAAAAGTGCCCAGTCCTTTATGAAAAGGAAAAAATTTGACCTGCCGGTACATATTCCCGACAGCGAAATACCACATGAACTTTTTTCCGGCTCGATTCCCACCACGATCATCGTTGACAAGAAAAACAACATCGCTATTAGACGTGTAGGTGGGGCCGATTATATGTCAAAGGGTGTTATTGACTTCATGACAGATTTATTGAATGAATAATTATCAACCATAAAAAAATAAATACAATGAAAAAGATCCTATTTTTTACAGTCGCATTCTTTGTAAGTGCTACTTCGTTTTCCCAGATTTTAGATCCTGTAAAATGGTCGTATGCCTCAAAGCGCATCAGTGATACAGAAGCTGTGGTGCTGATAAAGGCCACGATGGACAAAGGTAGGCATATCTATTCACAGACCGTTCCCAAAGACGGCCCACAACCTACAAGTTTTTCTTTTAACTCCAATAATGGGTACAAGCTAAAGGGAAAGACAAATGAACCGAAGCCTATCATCGAGTTTGAAAAGGCATTCAACATGGAATTGGGCTATTTTGAAAATTCCGTTGTGTTTCAGCAACGAATAGATCTATTGGCAAGCTCTCCGACCGTGAAAGGCAAAGTGGTCTATATGGCCTGTAATGATACACAATGTTTACCACCGGAAGAGGTGGAATTTAGTATTCCAATAAAATGATTTCCTTCCTATGAGAATAATAGCAAAATTATTTACAATATTATTTATTAGTGCAGCAATGCTGTTCACTGCAAATGCGCAGGACACCCTTATCCCTTTTGATGATGTCGAGTTTACAGACATCGGTGAAGAGCAGTCTAACGAGATCAGCGATAACCAAGCTGATCCCCAAGAAATTACGCCAGGAGAGGGTAACATAGATTCCATAGAAGCAGACAGCACAACGAGCAATGAACGCTCGCTTTGGGCAATCTTCATTGCCGGTTTTATCGGAGGGTTTGCAGCACTCTTGATGCCCTGTATCTTTCCAATGCTACCACTGACAGTCAGCTATTTTACAAAAAGTGGCCATACCAAAGGAAAAGCAGTGATGCAGGCTTCGATATATGGGTTGTCCATTATACTCATATACGTACTATTGGGTATATTGATTACCGTTGTGTTTGGTGCCGATGCACTCAATAGCCTGTCCACCAATGGAATTTTCAATTTCGCCTTCTTTGTCCTTTTGGTGGTATTCGCGTTCTCCTTTTTTGGTGCGTTTGAAATTACCCTGCCTACCTCACTTGCCAATAAATTGGATAGCAAAGCTGACAGTGGTGGCTTGATCGGCCTATTCTTCATGGCAGCTACATTAGCGGTTGTATCCTTTTCCTGTACCGGCCCGATTATCGGAACTTTACTTGTACAGGCGGCAACAATGGGTGAACTTTTGGGGCCTTCGATTGGAATGTTGGGTTTTGCATTAGCATTGGCAATACCGTTCACGCTCTTTGCCATGTTCCCAAGTCTTTTAAAAAGCCTTCCTTCGTCGGGTGGCTGGCTCAATAGCGTGAAAATAACCCTCGGCTTTTTGGAATTGGCACTTGCGTTGAAATTCCTTAGCAATGTAGACCTTGCTTACCATTGGAACATATTCGACAGAGAGGTTTTTTTAGTCCTTTGGATTATCATTTTTGTGTACTTGGGTTTTTATTTGTTAGGGAAAATAAGGTTTCCAAGTGAAAAGCCCATTGAAAGCCTAAGCCTGCCAAGGATGGTGCTATCCATGATCGTACTTGCTTTCACGCTGTACATGGTGCCAGGATTGTGGGGTGCACCTCTAAAATCCATTTCAGCATTTTTGCCACCACAGGCAACGCAGGATTTTGACCTGTACACATCTTCATTGGGCGGAACCCGTACGGATAATACTTCGACAGGCAAAGCACATAAATATTCGGATATATTCCATGCCCCATTGAATCTCGATGTCTTTTTTGATTACGAAGAGGGCATGGCATACGCCAAAGAAGTGGGTAAACCTGTCATGCTGGATTTCACAGGCCATGCCTGTGTCAACTGCCGTAAGATGGAGGCATCCGTGTGGCCGGACAAAGATGTATATAGGTTATTGAGCGATGAACTGGTCATCATACAGCTTTATGTGGATGACAAGACAGCATTGCCGGAAGAAGAACGGTATGTATCGTCTTTCAGCGGAAAGAACGTCCGAACCATCGGAAACAAATGGAGTGATTTTCAAGCAAGCAGGTACAACTCCAATTCGCAACCCTATTATGTGCTTTTTGACCCTGCTGATGAAGAGATACTGGTTAATCCCATCGGGGCAGACTATGACTCCAAGAGATATTACAACTTCCTGCAATCAGCAATAGACCAGTACAGAAATAAGCATGAATGAACGATTAATGAACAGAAAACAAATAGAATTTATCATGAAGAAGCAATTTAAAAATGTAGTATTCCGTACAGGACTTTTCATAATGGCCACGATCTCACTGGTCGCTTGTGGAAATACAGACAACAGCAAAGAAAGTAAAGCGGAGAGCGGTGACGTTGTGACCGAGGAAGTACAAGAAGTGGCGGAAGTAGAAACCGCACCGGCCAACGATCTATCGTTTAAGGACAAAAACGGCGATGTCGTATCGCTAAGCTCACTAAAGGGCAAGGTTGTTTTTATCAACTTTTGGGCTACATGGTGTCCGCCATGTATCCATGAATTGCCGTCCATCAACGAGCTAAGGAAAACGTTTAAAGATGACATCGAATTTGTGATGGTAGATGTAGACAACAAAATAGAGCAGGCCACAGCCTTTATGGAGGAAAATAAATACGACCTGCCAGTCTATACGCCAGCGAGTAATATTCCATCCGATTATCTGGGAGGTGCTATCCCCACTACGGTCATTCTCGACAAAAATGGAAAAATGGTCAGCCGAATAGAGGGTGGCAGAGATTATTCAGCACCGGAAATCGTACAAGGCTTGACCCAATTGGTAGAAAGCCATTAATAGAATTTTAAAATAATAATGAACAACAAATATGCGAAACGACAATAAAGTTGGAGAGAAAAACTCTCCAACAACCAAAAATAAATTTTGGCAGTTCATACGAAAAAATGGATTCTCTACCCTGATGGGAATCTTCATTGTGGTATTGCTTGTAAGCCCCGATGCAAAATCATTTATGCTACAACAATTGATGCGTACGGGGGTATTTAATGCCAGTATAGACAAAAAAGGTTCAGCTACAAGTACACATTCGGACAATGATTTTGATTTTGTAGACCACAAAGGCAATGTCCAAAGTACCGCTTCTTTGAGAGGTAAAGTTGTCTTTATCAATTTTTGGGCATCGTGGTGCCCACCATGTAGGGCAGAATTTCCGTCCATCGAAAGACTCTATTCCAGGTTCAAGGATAATCCCAATATGTTCTTTTTAACAATAAATGAGGACACCGACCTATCGGCAGGTTACGATTATCTCAAAAAGGAAAACTATTCCGTACCATTTTATAGAACAAACAGCAAGGTTCCAAGTGACATTTATTCCGGAGCATTGCCAACAACCATCGTACTGGACAAAGCCGGCAAAGTCCGCTTTCATCATGCGGGCTTTGCCAACTACGGATCAGACAAATTCGTAAAGCAAATCGAAGAATTGATAAAGGAATAGGATGAGTTTTCTGCTGAATTTTTGGATACCGTTTCCCAAAACCGATTTGTACAATTTGGGTATAGGGGTTTCGTAGATTAGAAAAAGCAATTTTGAAGAAATAAGGTCAAAGTCTTGCCTAATACACTGGCGAAATTAGATCAAAGTTATATATGCTTAAATGAATATATAAATGGAACGTGGAAAATACCCATTGGAATGGTTAGATTTATTAATAACAGTTACCCTCAATCCGTCAAATACGGATGTTTCTGTCATAACCGAAGAACAGGCAGAGCATATCGAAAGCCATTTGAGGGAAGAAATCTTGCGTTTGCAGTCGCTCATAAAAGGTCAAGTGTTTTCCATTAATAAAGAAAACGAAATAGACTTGCTCATAAAACAATACCATGCTTCCCTGATCGCTTTGCTTGACCAGACCATCAAGAACCAGCGACTAACAGCACATGTAGAAAAAATAATTCAGAATTTAAACAAAGCAATCCTTGCAAATCTGGACGAGCTTTTCTCCTTTTTGGAAACACGTTTTTCAAAATATATCAGTCTCGATGAGCGGGTGCCTGCTACGTATTTTGACGTAACCAAGCACGAGCTGAAAATTAAAGTGGATAGGTTGTGGAAGTATGCAGAAGATAATCAGGTTGCGAAACTATTGCTCAAAAGGTTGACACATTTTGTAACGGCATCCACATACCCATATGAATTGACTTTTAGAGTTGTATTGTATTTGCGTGAACTAATAAATGGACTGGAAGAAATCGACTGGATACGCAATGACAGAGAGGACTTTCCCCAATTGGAACAATTACTAATATACATGAATTTCAACAGCAAAAAATTCATGAACATACTTACCGACCGTCTTGCAAAGGAAGTCAATCGCTATGAACAGCCTGTAGAAAGAATGGATAAGCTATTGTACTTTTATAAGGCTTATAACCAATTGCACCGCAAACCGGACACGAAACTAAATCCTAAATATCGGGATTTGGACACGGTCATCAACAACTGGTTTTCGCAGGAGATAGTTTATCTTGAAAAGAAATTGAGATTGACCGTGATACCATTGCAGGGTAATACAGACATGACATCGAATAACAGAACGACACCAATACAAAAAGTCCTTTGTGTACTTTCGACCGATCAAATGGCATTGATACTGCGGGCGACGGATGACCTTAGGATTATCCACGCTAAATCACTTACCGAAGTTTTCAGAACCATAGCACCTCATCTATCAACTCCCTATAAAGAAGATATTTCTCATGAAGCAATGAGAAGCAAGGCGTATAACCCTGAAGAAAGAGACAGACAGATCGCCATTGAAACGTTGGAACGGATTATACAAAGGATCAGAGAATATTAGCCTAAACAACCCAAGCCTTGATCCCTGTTCCAAAGTAGGATCAAAAATAACCAAATAGCCACAGGAACGAAAAAGGAACGGATAATCCGTCCTTGCAACCGCCTTTGTTTCACCATACTTTGGTACTACCATATAAATTTTAGATGGATAGCACGATGTGGAATTATAGACTTTGTGGTTATGGAACAGGCATCAATCGAAAATCATTATTCCGGTATGTTGGAGCAATTGGGATATATCAATGGATCGATCAGAGAATCCGTAAAGAACCTCAATGAATCACTTTCCTGTATCGCCGACACGATCAACGAATTAAGGGAGCGCATAAGACGCAACCCATTCGAGGATGAAACGGACGAAATCAACTTTTTCAAATATACCAAGCCCCGTTTCTGCGCATGGCAAACCTATGTCGTGGATTTGCACAAGATCCTGTCTGGAGTTGCTACCTTTAAAGCGAGACAGATTTAGATAGTAATTTTAAATTTGTAGAAATGCATAGAAAATTTGATGATTCGTTTAAGACCATGGCGGTCGATTTGAGCGTTGTTAAGGGGTCTGTAGCCGATGTAGCTAAGGAATTAGACATAGACCCCAGTTTGCTCAGTAAGTGGCGTAGAAACCCACGTTATAATGGGAATAAAGTTTTACCTGACAATCCTAAAATTAGCCCAGAGGAACAGGAGTTGAGAATTTTGCGTAAAAAATTAAGAGAAACAGAATTAGAGCGTGATATATTAAAAAAGGCCATAGCCATCTTCTCCAGGGGAGACGGTCCATATACCGGTTCATAAAGGCGAACCGAGAGGTATATTCCGTAGAGAAGATGTGCGAAGTATTGAACGTTAGTAGCAGTTGTTTTTATCGTTGGCTGATTTCTCCGGAGTCCCCTAGTGAACAGCGAAGTAAAGCACTTCTGGATAAAATACAGCAGGTACACAGTGACAGTAAGTATATCTATGGTAGTCCAAGGATAACTGCAGAGCTGCATAAAAAAGGTGAAATGGTATCAAGAAGCTATGTTGCAAGGTTGATGAAGAAACATGGGATACGAAGTAAGGTCAAGAAAAAATATAGGGTGACCACAGATTCGAGCCATAGCTATGGGATAGCTGAAAATCTCCTCCAAAGAGATTTTTCAGCGGATGCCCTGTCACAGAAATGGGTTGGCGACATTACCTATATCCATACTGACAAAGGGTGGCTTTATCTAACAACAGTCATTGATCTGGCGGACAGAAAAGTCATCGGATGGTCTTTGAGTACTGATATGACCGCTAAAAACACTTCTGTAGAAGCCATCAGGATGGCTATTAAAAACCGGCGTGTCAAAGATGGACTGATCTTCCATTCGGATAGAGGGATCCAATATGCCTGCGATGAATTCAGGGAGGTAATTGTAGAAAACAGGATACTTCAAAGCATGAGCAGAAAAGCGAATTGCTGGGACAATTCAGTTGCTGAGAGCTTTTTCAAGACATTAAAGGCTGAAATGGTCTATCATAGAAAATTCATGGATCAGCAGTCAGCTAAATTGGAGATCTTTGGATACATTGAAGGATTTTATAACACCAAAAGAACACATTCTGCTCTGGGTTATAAGACACCCAGACAGATCGAAGAAATGCTATTGGAAAAAGAAAAAATGGCAGCATAAAAAAGTCTCCTATTTTTAGTTGCAATTCCACATCGTTCCGGCATTGTTCATCGCTTCCATTCCCGCCTTGCAGGGCCTGAACATTATGAACTTACATTCGCCTGAAAGTGCCATCCTTTCTGCGGTCATCTTCAATGCGATTATCATCCCGCTTTTAATACCATTGGCATTGAAAGGCGTGGCTTACAAGCCAATCGGTGCAAGTGCCTTACTTCGCAGAAACCTGTTTGTCTATGGTCTGGGCGGTGTGGTCGTTCCCTTCATCGGGATAAAGCTGATTGACATTTTAGTTTCAATATTCATTTAAAAATTAGCAACAATGAAAGAGAATATATTTCCTGCGATACGGCTTACGATAGTTTGCTTATTGTTCTTTTCAGGCGTGTACACCGTGATAATGTTGGGCATAGCCCAACTTGCACCAAATAAAGGCAAAGGCGAAGTGCTTGTTGACAACGGCAAAACGTATTATACCAATATAGGGCAACAGTTCACGGACGATAAATATTTCTATTCCCGTCCGTCTGCGGTGGATTACAATGCTTCGGGTGCAGGCGGCAGCAACAAAGGGGCTTCCAATCCTGAATACTTGGCGGAAGTACAGGCAAGGATTGATACCTTTTTGGTACACAATCCTGATGTAAACAAAGCAGATATTCCGTCTGATTTAGTTACGGCAAGCGGTGGCGGGCTTGACCCGCACATTTCTGTGCAGGCTGCTAACATACAGGTAAAACGCATTGCCAAAATCCGGCACATTGCCGAGGGCAATATCCAACAGCTTATTCTCTCCAATACCGAAAAACCATTGTTTGGATTGCTTGGAACCGAAAGAATAAATGTGCTTAAACTAAACATGGCATTAGACAAATTAAAATAGTTGAAAGTTGGCGGTCATTTTAGGACACGACACAATACAGACAAAGACAACTAAAAAAATATGGCAACTACAATTTTAAAAATACTTATGACCTTGTTTTGTTTACAAGTTGTAATTAAGTCTTATGTTTTCTTTTTCGTTAAATATGACATAAGAAAAAAACAACTTGACAAATCATATGAAAACAAACTTAGTGCAACTAAAACAACAGACTATGTTTCGTTAGCGATATGTGCGATTTTGCTAACTTTATTATTCTTTTCAGAAAACTTGGAATATTTAAGTTTCATCACGGGGCTTTATATTGGTGCGACACTAATTCAACTATACTTCCACCAATATTCCAATAAATTACCATTGTCTGACGACAAAGCACCGACAGAGCCATTATCACCGATAAAACTTATATCGTACTCTATACAAGCATTTCCAAAACGACCTTGGAAAGAACTTTTGTTTCTTACAATATTATTTCTTTGGGGACTTTATATGTTACTATCAAAAGGATTTGACTTGTTTCCAAACTCATAAAAAACAATTAATAATTACAGACAGATGAAAAAGATAATAGTAGCATCATTGATGTTGCTGGCAACAAAAGGATTTGCTCAAACAGACAGCACAAAATCGCCCTTGACCTTTAGTGGTTATCTCGAAACATATTATGCTTATGACTTTGGCAACCCTTCAGACCATAACCGCCCCGGATTTGCCTATTCGTTCAACAGGCATAACGAAGTAAACCTGAATTTGGGTTTTGTGAAAGCAGCGTATCAAACGGATAAAGTAAGGGCAAACCTTGCACTGGCGGCGGGTACTTACATGAATGCCAACCTTGCGGCAGAGCCGGGCGTATTAAAAAACATCTATGAAGCCAATGCAGGGGTTAAAATTTCAAAAACGAAAGACCTGTGGATAGATGCAGGTATCTTTGCTTCACACATTGGCTTTGAAAGTGCGGTAGGTAAAGATTGCTGGAATTTGACCCGCAGCATTTTGGCAGACAATTCACCCTATTATGAAAGCGGTGCAAAGATTTCCTACACCACCGATAACGGCAAATGGTTTATCAGTGGATTGATATTGAACGGCTGGCAACGCATACAACGTGTGGACGGTGATAATACGCCAGCATTTGGTCATCAGCTTACGTATAAACCCAACTCAAAAATCACCTTAAACAGTAGTTCTTTTGTTGGTAGCGACAAGCCCGACAGCACAAGGCAAATGCGCTACTTCCATAACTTCTACGGACAGTTCCAGCTACACGAAAAATTTGCTTTGATAGCAGGATTTGATATTGGCGCAGAGCAAAAAGCCAAAGGAAGCGATAGCTACAATGTTTGGTATTCACCTGTTCTGATTGTAAAATACAGCCCTGCCGAAAAACACAGCATTGCCGTTCGTGGCGAGTATTACAGCGACGAAAACGGTGTGATTATCGGCACGGAAACACCAAATGGATTTCAGACGTTCGGCTATTCGCTCAACTACGATTATCTGATAATGGATAACGTAATGTGGCGAATTGAAGCAAAGGGTTTTTCTTCAGAAGATAAAGTGTTTTTAAAAGACGGCAATCCCACGAACAATAATCTCTTTTTAACGACGTCATTAGCCATTTCGTTCTAATGATAAAAGGCAGGTGTTTTTCAATGCCTGCCTTTTATTGATTTAATTTTGTACATGACAGGTTAATGGAAATTGAAAATGAAACAAAAAATGGCAACATCTGTAATAAAAACGGATAAAGGAATGATAGAATTTACCTTGCGTGGGCGGGGCAAAGCGGTTCTCATTATTCCCGGCGGACACATAGATTGCAGGGAGACAATTTTTCAAAAGGGATTAGACCCCAATAACTATTGCTTTATTACCCCTTCCAGACCGGGTTATGGAAAAACACCATTGACGGATTTTAATAAAACTTCTAAAGGAACGGCAGATCTGTTAATCACACTCTTAGACAAACTCAAAATTACAAAGGCGACTGTTATAGGCATTTCCGCAGGTGGTTTAACATCCCTAGAAATTGCCGCCAACTACCCCGACCGTATTGAACGTTTAGTATTGATGTCCGCCTTGACAAAAAAATGGTTTGTTGAAACCGATAAAACCTATAAAGGAGGGAAAAAAATATTCGCCCCAAAAATTGAATGGATTACGTGGGAGCTTTATAGACTATTTTTCAGAATATTTCCAAAAATGATGACAAAGACGATGTTTAGAGAACTGTCTAAATACCGCCCCGTTGATTTCACAAAAGATGAAATGAGGGAATTAAAAGGAATGACAATGAAAATGCGTTCGTCACAGGGCTTTAGCAACGATTTAGACCAAAGCATCGACCAGGGTACGTTAGGCAAAATAAAATGTCCAACCTTAATCCTTCACGGCAATTATGATAATTCGGTTGACTTAACACATCCCCACAATGCAAAAAGTAAAATCAATAATTCCAGGTTAGTTCTATTCAACAATCGCTGGGGGCATTTGCTTTGGCTCGGCAAAGAATACGATAGCCCATTGGACGAATTAAAAAAAGCAATGAAATAGAAAACGATGAAGATAACCATACTAACATTAGGAACAAGGGGCGATGTGCAACCCTACGCAGTGCTTGGAAAAGCATTGAAAGAACGAGGACACGAAGTTGTTTTGTCCACAGCAAAAAACTTTGAAAGCCTTGTTGCCTCCTATGGGATAGACTTTGTTCCTGTCGATATTGATTTTCAAGCATTGGTTCTTTCTGAAGAAGGAAACAAAGTCAGAAAAAATCCATTCCGTGCCAAAAAGTATCTTAAAAAAATTGTATATCCGATGATGGCAGATGCTTTTACCAAGTTCTATGAATTGGCGAAAGAAAGCGATAAGGTTTTATTTCATGTAAAAACATTAGCCGACAACTTCGCAGACCAGTTTCCCGAAAAGATGGTAAAGGCGGATGTTGTTCCGGCAAGCCAGCCCACATCAGCATTTCCCAATCCTGTGTTTAGCGCACTGCCATTGCCCGCTTTCCTCAACAAATTCACCTATAAACTAACTGAATTGGGATTAAAAATGTGGACAAAGCCTATCCGCGAATTTCGGCAAAGCGTGGGGCTTTCAAAGAAATTTAAAAAGCCTGATTTGCCCTCTCTGTATGGCATAAGCGAATTACTGTTGAAAAAGCCGGATGATTTCCCGCATAATAGCTTTTTCACAGGATTTTGGTTAGGAAATTCTTCTTCCGAATTAAGTAAAGACCTCGTTGATTTTATTTCAGGCGGTGAAGCACCTTTATTGATAACGTTCGGAAGTATGCCTTTTGACAGCAAGCTAAACATTTCCCAACTCATCAATAGGCTAAGCGAGGAATTAAGCATCAGGATTATCGTGATAAAGGGTTGGGGGATTTCAGAAACGGAAGCACTCAATGAAAACCCGAACATAAAAATAATTGATGCTGCAGCTTATGACAAATTGTTCCCGTTGGTGAAAGCCGTTGTTCATCACGGTGGCGTTGGAACAACCGCAGAGTGCTTAAAAGCGGGAAAGCCATTTCTGGTTTGCCCTGTATTGCACCCCCTTGGCGACCAGTTTTTTTGGGGTAAGGTTGCCTACGAAAAAGGAGTGGCTTTATATCCGCAACCACTCAAAAAGCTGACAACGGAAAAATTTGTGAACAACGTAAAAGAACTTTTGGAAAACGAAAGTCTTTATATAAAAGCACAAGAATTAGATGTGCAATTGTCAAAAGAGAATGGAGTTGAGAATGCCGTTGGCGTCATTTTAGGACAAGACAACACTATAAACAACAAATAGACAAAGATAAGTAAAAAATATGGCAACGACAATTTTAAAAATACTTATGACTTTGTTTTGTTTACAAGTCGTAATTAAGTCTTGTGTTTTCTTTTTCGTTAAGTACGACACAAGAAAAAAACAGCTTGACAAATCCTATGCAGACAAATTAAGTGCAACAAAGACGACAGACTACGTTTTGTTAGTAATATGCGCCATCTTGGTAACGCTTCTATTCTTTTCAGAAAATTTAGAGTATTTAAGTTTTATAACGGGACTTTATCTTGGAGCGACACTAATTCAACTATACTTTCATCAATATTCCAACAAACTACCATTATCTGACGACAAGGCACCGACAAAACCATTATCACCCATAAAACTTATGTCGTATTCTATACAAGCATTCCCAAAACGACCATGGAAAGAACTTCTATTTCTTACAATATTATTTCTTTGGGGGCTTTATATGTTATTATCAAAAGGATTTGGCTTATTTTGAAACATAAAAAAAAACAAACCGCCAAAAAGGGTTTGATGTCAGGCGGGCCAACGTTCAACCGTGAAAGTTCCTGCGAACTTTCACGCTCGAACACCAAGCTCCTGCCCGTTAAATCATCGAGCAAAATGCTGTTATATTAAAATTAATAACCTACACATCATTGAATGGAAGAAACAAGAAAATCGGCAGAGGAATTTCTCAATTTGATAAAAAAGTCGAGGCGGGGAAAATTTAAAGTCTATATCGGCATGAGTGCTGGTGTGGGCAAAACGTACCGCATGTTGCAGGAAGCGCATTCCCTGTTGAGGAACGGCATTGATGTAAAGATAGGTTACATTGAAACACACAACAGGGCTGAAACCCACGCCTTGTTAGAGGGCTTGCCTGTTGTACCCCGAAGAAAACTGTTTTACAAAGGGAAAGAATTAGAAGAACTGGACGTTCAGGCAGTCATCAACTTACGCCCCGAAGTGGTAGTTGTAGATGAACTGGCACATACCAACATCGAGGGAAGCAAAAACGAAAAACGCTGGCAGGATGTATTAGAAATATTGGACGCTGGTATCAACGTGATCAGTGCGGTAAACATCCAGCACATCGAAAGCCTGAATGAAGATATTAGAGAAATTACGAGAATAGAAGTAAAAGAGCGTATTCCCGACAGTGTGCTTGCCCAAGCCGATGAAGTGGTAAATATCGACCTTACAGCCGATGAATTGATTGCAAGACTGAAAGAAGGAAAGATATATGAGCAGGCGAAAATTGAAACAGCATTAAACAACTTTTTCAAGAGCGAACACATATTGCAACTACGGGAACTGGCGCTGAAAGAAGTCGCTTCGCAGGTGGAACGCAAAGTAGAAACAGAAATTACACCTTTAAATCCCGTAAAGCGGGAGCGGTTCTTAGCCTGTATCAGTTCCAATGAAAAAACGGCAAGAAACGTAATCCGGAAAACGGCAAGGCTTGCCAATTACTACAATAGCAAATGGTACGTATTATATGTGCAGACGCCCAGGGAAAGTGCAGATAAAATTGCATTGGATAAGCAAAGGCATCTTATCAATAATTTCAAATTGGCAACAGAATTAGGGGCGGAAATCATTAAGGTGGAAAACAACAATGTTTCCAAAGCCATCATTGAGCAATGCGGGAAAAGGAAAATAACCACCATCTGTGTTGGCAAGCCGCATTTGAATTTAATACGTGTCATTTTAGCAACCAATGTGTTCAATGAACTATTGAAAAAGCTATCCACCAATGATATCGACCTTGTTATACTAAGCTAAAGAATTGAAGCGATGAAAATAAAAACTAAACTGACGTTAGGCGTAGGGCTTTTGTTTGCAATGATTGCGTTGCTTACCGTCATAAGTGCAACCCGCATTAACAAACTGTCCGATGAAGCCAAGAATATTTTGGCAGATAACTATAACTCGGTAGACTATTGCCGCCAGATGCTAAATGCTTTAAACAATGGTATTGCCAGCCCTCCGTCACAAAAATCTTTTCAGGAAAACCTTGATAAACAGCAAGCCACCGTTACCGAAGTAGGCGAAAAGGATCTGACCAAAAAAATCACGGCAGATTTTGCCCAAATAGTGCAAGCACCCTATGATAGCGCACTGCAAAAAATAGTGCAGAAAGATATTATCGATATTATCTTGCTGAATATGCAGGCAATACAACGAAAAAGCGAAGTGGCAACCAAAACCGCAGACAGTGCTATTTTTTGGATCACCGTTACCGGAACGATTTGCTTTTTGATCGCTTTTACACTTTTGATAAACCTGCCCTCCAACATTGCCAATCCCATCAAAGAACTTATGGGAAGCATAAAACAGATCGCAGCCAAAGATTATTCGCAGAGGGTACATTTTGAGCAGCACAACGAGTTTGGCGAACTGGCATCGGCATTCAACACAATGGCTCAAAAGCTGGAAGAATATAGCAACAGCAGTTTGGCAAAGCTGATGATGGAAAAGAAACGGATTGAAACCCTCATCAACAACATGAGCGAACCTGTAATCGGTTTGGACGATAAACAAACCGTTCTGTTCATGAATGACAATGCACTGAAAATTGCGGGATTGCAAAAAGAAGAAGTGATAGGCAAACCCATTCAGGGCATTGCCCAACAGAATGACCTGATAAAAACCCTGGTGCGGGATTTGGCAGAAAAGCAGAATAACAACAAAAAAATAAAATCATTGCCTGTGAAAATATATGCCGATAACAAGGAAAGCTATTTTGAAGAAGAGATCATTCCCATCAAGATTATCCCGACAGGTGAGAAACGGGAAAAACATATCGGCAATGTGATCCTGCTGCAAAACGTTACCCCGTACAAAGAGTTGGAATTTGCCAAAACCAATTTCATAGCGACCGTTTCCCACGAATTGAAAACACCCATATCATCCATAAAGATGAGCTTGCAGCTATTGGAAAACGAGCAGGTAGGCACATTGAATACAGAACAGCAAAGCCTTGTGGAAAGCATTAAGGAAGATGCCGGAAGATTGCTGAAAATCACGGGTGAACTGCTGAATATGACACAGGTGGAAAGTGGCACTATCCAGATAAAAGTATTACCGTCAGATGTAAAAGAAATTGTGGAATATGCCGTTAATGCCACCAGAGCAGCAGCCGAGCAAAAACAGATTACGTTTGAAATAAAAGCGCCCGATAACTTGCCGAAAGTGCTTGCCGACAACGAAAAAACAGCTTGGGTATTGACCAACCTGCTTTCTAACGCCATCCGCTATTCATACGACAATTCCGTTATATACATTGACGTAGCAGCAGAAAATAACAAGATAAAGTTTACGGTCACAGACACCGGACAAGGCATTTCACCACAGTACATAGATAAAATATTTGACCGCTATTTCCGCATACCCGGCACAAAAAAAGAAGGTACAGGGTTGGGGTTGAGCATCAGCAAAGAATTTATTGAAGCACAGGGCGGAAAAATTGACGTAAAAAGTGATTTTGGTGCAGGCAGCACATTCTCGTTTGTCCTAAATGGCTTACAGAGCAATAACGGAAAATATAACAGTATTTAGGTTTCTCTATTGGTACCTACACACATGGACTTCAAATTATCAAGGTGAATAAATTTTAAAATGAAACGCTACATACGCTGGAAGCGAAAATAAATGAATTAGAGATTGAAGCCAATAGTTCGATGCAACTTATTAACAAGTCCCCGTATTTCTTCTCTATTTACTTAAATCCATATCGAAAAACCGCCCATTCAGTATATCCAATGGAAACTCAACTCATAATGTCGTAGTTTGTACAACGGCTATCTAACCATCAAAATAATGCATAAGATATTACCCTACAACCAGAGAAATTTCCTGCATATGAAAAAGGAAAAATAAGCGTATTTTTTTCGGCACGAGTTTCCGGATAAAGTTGGACTAGCTAAATACTGCCAAAATATCCCCCGCACTTGTATGAACTTACTTAAAAGTAAGACAATTTTATTCGAGGTTTATTCAACCGGCTTTATTGCCTGCCCAATCTGACCGCTATGAGAATCCTTTTGGATTTCTACTTGTCTTTGGAGCAGGATGCTTTCTGTTGGTCTTCTTTTTGGAAAAACTATCCGATCTATCCATAAGTTCTTGTTTCATAAGCGCGCTTTTGCCCGATTTCTTTTTGGGTGCATTTTCTCTGGGTTCCTGATCTTTCTTGGCCATAATAAACAAATTCTGTTAGTTGACAAATCCTTTTAATTAACGTAAAGATAACAGCTGCTTCTTTGATTTCAAATCATATTGCATTAGAAATCAATTAGAATACATTTGAAAGGCTGCATGCAAGGCCCCCAGATCTTTTTCTTTTTTCCTAAATACGGTAAGGAAAATTATATGTTTAAATTCTTATCGGCGTCCGCTTTTTAGTAAAAAGGGAGGCAACGTATTGCCAAAACAATACTATTAAAAATCTGTTCCCAAATATAGCGTATAGTTAATCTGGCCGAATGCAGAGGAGCGATAAGTGGGGCATACAAAGAGATAAAGTAATATATAAGGTAAACAAATAAGTTAAGGGGGATCTTTAATGGAAACACGAGTCCGGTTGATCATCAAAGTGCTTAAGTGTGCAAAAAAAGTAAACATAGCACATGGTTGTCCGATAATGTTCGACGGCTACAATAATGATGAAGTGCTCTCGGTATCCAAATTTCTTGCTCAAAAAGGTTATATTAAGTTAGCCTATGGGCATACGCTTGTGGAAAAGGAAAACCAATATTACCGTTCAACAGGGCCTAGTCTTATCATGGGGATTACGCAGAAAGGTACAACATTATTAGCGAAACTTTCAAAAATTAAGAAGTATGCGGCGGGCAACGAGATTGAAGATTATGTTAAATCCATCCAGGATTAAACATAGCTATACCGACGCATGTTGTTTTTTCGGTGAAATACCCTTTCAAAAAAGCTATCATCAATTTTGCGGTGAACTACTGGCCAAATAAGCTAAGAGAAACATTGCTAACAGAAAAAGTAATATGCCGGTTACGGCTAACCATGCTCTTCTATTTGTATCATTTCTATTCATAACAATCGAGGTTTTCTTAATAGTAATAAATCCGGTAGGAGAATCAGGTAAAGCGTTTTGATTGTTGTTCCCACACGATTACGTCGTTTAAGTCATTCTCCACATTCAAATGTAGACATAAATTGTTTTTTATCTAATAAAAGAAGTCAGCCGTCTAGACGGCTGACTTCTTATTAAAAGTAAACAAGGATTTCTATTCCGTTTTATCACGGATATGTATATCCCGTTGAGGAAAAGGGATTTCTATTCCCGCGTTGTCAAGTGCGGCTTTGCAATCGATCAATAACTGCTCATGCATCGTCCAGAAATTTTCGTTGGTAGCGGTAACCCGTACCGATAAATTGATCGCACTATCCCCAAGTTCTGTCACGACCACCTGTGGCGCCGGGGTTTCCATGGCATATCCGTTGTTCTTGATCACTTCCAGCAGAATCTCTTTCGCCTGTTTAAGATCTGTATCATAGGAGACACCGATATCAAACCAGGTGCGGCGGGTACCCATATGCGTAAAATTGGTTATGCCGCTATTGGACAAGTCACCATTGGGTACAACCACCAGTTGATTCTGTGGTGTCGTTAACTTCGTATTAAAGATATCTATTTCCTGCACCGTCCCTGAAATACCGGATTGGGACGTAATGAAATCGCCCACACGAAAAGGCTTCAACAGCAGGATCAATATACCCCCGGCAAAGTTAGCCAATGATCCTTGCAAAGCCAGACCAATGGCCAGACCAGCGGCTCCGATAATAGCAACAAATGCAGAGGTTTGAACACCCAATTGTGTTACAACCACAATAAAGAGAAGGATATTAAGTACCCAGGTTATGAGGTTAATCAGGAATCGCTGCAGCGAAACATCCATTTGACGTTTTTTAAAGGCCTTTTCCGTTACACGCGTAATTACCCGTATCAGCCACGAGCCTATCAAATAAATCAATAGAGCGGAAACGATCGCTGTCAGTATACGTGGTGCCCAATCCATTGCCGAGGATAAAAATTTATCCCAGTGCTGCTGAACATCCTTGAACTCTAAGTCTTCCATAATATTTGTTTTTACTGTTGATAAGTGATAAGAGATTTATTCAAAACTAAAGATTTCTTCCAAAGCATCGATGGAATAGAACAACAATTTATCAACAATCTATTTCCTACGCTGATTGTGTTTGGCAATGACAGGGGGGACGTCTTTAAAGGAAAATAAATTGCCAAAATATCATCCCGCACTTTTAAAAACGCATGATAAAAACTAAGTTTGTGCCAAATATATTGAATACTCCTGCATGAACTTACTTAAAGACAGAAGGTTTATCCGAGGGTTAAAGACTGTCGACTTGGGCATGCTTTACACCAGTTTGGTATGTTCCCTATTTATTCTGGCACATATTGGTTATAATTCCGATATAACAGTATCACTCTTTTTCGATCAGGTTATCGTTGGGGTTTTTTATGCCTTCGGCATATTGACACTGGTAAAAACAACCATTCGTTTTACGTCCCGATCAGATGACATTGCCTCTAAGTACGCTGAATTGTTTTTATGCTTCTATTTTTGCTTTGTGGTTATCGAGCGGTTTATTGCCCCCATATCGCCCGATTCCTTTTTCCGGCAGGCAGAGTGGCTTTATATGGGCATATTCGGCGTTTTTCTGGTAGAGATATCCAAGAGCAGTCTTTTCTTTGACCGCTTTTATTTCAACCCTACCTTATTGTTTGTACTGAGCTTTCTCTTTCTTGTACTTCTGGGCACGGCATTGTTACTGCTTCCAAAAGTCACTAACGGGCCTCCGCTGAGTTTTGTTAATGCGTTGTTCATGGCAACCAGCGCCGTGTGTATTACCGGACTTTCCGTAGTTGATATATCGGCTGATTTCACGCTCTTCGGACAAACCGTATTAATCGTGCTGGTACAGCTCGGTGGTTTGGGCATTATGACCTTTACCGGTTTTTTTGGCTATTTTTTCTCCGGCGGGTTTTCATATAAGAATCAATTGATGTACACTGAATTGCTGAGTGAGAACAAACTGGGATCCGTGATAAACACCTTATTGAAAATTATTTCGGTCACCTTTTTTTTCGAAGCGGTCGGAGCTGTACTGATTTACATGCATACACGAGAACTGTCTGATCAACTCAACCAGAGCCACTTTTTCTTTGCGATATTCCATGCGATATCCGCTTTTTGCAATGCCGGATTTTCCACGCTGCCCCAGGGACTGTATGAGGATGAAATCCGCTTCAATTATCCCTTGGTTTTTACTATTGCACTACTGTTCATATTGGGCGGATTGGGTTTTGGCATAGTATTTAACACCTTTACTTTTATCAAACGATGGATCATTAACATCTTTTGCCGGATATACCATGGTAAACCTTATCACTATAAGGCTTGGGTCATCAGTTTTAATTCCCGTTTGGTGGCCTGGACAACATTTATTTTATTAGCTATCGGAACCGTTAGCTGCCTTATATTGGAATATAACAACAGCCTTGCCGAACACGACAGCTTTTTAGGTAAACTGACTACCGCGTTTTTCCTGGGGGCAACCCCGAGATCAGCAGGTCTGAACACAACAGATATGGGAATGCTTGCTACGCCGACGACCATGATCATCATGCTCTTGATGTGGATCGGTGCGTCGCCGGCCTCCACCGGAGGCGGTATCAAAACAACCACCTTTGCGGTGGCCATATTGAATTTGGTGAGTCTGGTCAAGGGAAAAGATAAAGTGGAGATTTTCCGCAGGGAAATTTCAACAGACTCGCTACGGAGGTCCTCTGCCGTGATCATCTTATCGCTTATCGGGCTTGGCCTATCTATTTTCGGTCTCTGTTTGACTGACGGGCAGAAAGAAATCAAAAGTATAGCCTTTGAAGCCTTTTCGGCCTATGGCACGGTAGGTTTAAGTCTCGGGATAACCTCGGAAATGAGCAACGCCGGAAAGGTCGTACTGGCTATCAGCATGTTTGTGGGCAGGGTCGGTGCGCTCACTTTATTGGTTGCGATTGTCAAAGACGTAGGATTCAAAAATTACCATTATCCGCAGGAGAAGGTGCTGTTCTAGCGTCACCTGATATAGCGGGGGCCCCGCGGGGCATCTTAAAAACAACAGATTTATGAAATATATCGTTTTAGGACTGGGAAACTTCGGTAGAGCACTGAGCATCAGACTGACAGCATTGGGCCATGAGGTTATCGGCGTCGACAATAGCATGTCCAAAGTGGAGAACCTGCGCGAGAAGATTACACATACCGTGTGTTTGGATTGCACCGATCGTGACGCGGTAAGTAACCTGCCGTTAAGGGATAGTGACGCGGTGATAATTGCCATTGGGGAGGACGAAGGTGCTTCCCTGCTGGCCACGGCATTGATGAAGCAATTGAACGTCAAACGTATCGTTGGTCGTGTGGTATCCGATCTACAGAAGACGGTGCTAGAGGCCATGAAGATCGATGAATACATCCGACCGGAAACCGAATCTGCCGAGCGCCTAGCTATGCGCTTGGACAATATTGATATCATCGACAGTTTCAAGATTTCAGACAGGTACAGTATCGTGGAAGCGGTTGTCCCCGAAAAATATATTGGAAAGACTTTACAGGAAGCTAATCTTACCAATCAGTATAAAGTAATTGTGCTCACCACCATCAGACAGTACACAGAGAAGGTCAATGGCCATACCGAACAAAAAAAAGAAGCTACCGGCATTGCCAAATCTTCAACCGTGCTGCACGAGAACGACATTCTGGTTCTTTTCGGGGAGCTCAGCAATATCAACAAGTTGATCCGTTGATGGCACGACATGCTGGCTTTGTCAAAAAGGTCCGATAATATGGAGAATGCAGATTCTTCAAACAAAATGCCCAAGGTTTGTTTCTATATAAAAGACCATGTAAAATTTATTGATCACCGCGATGGAAAAGAAAACTTATCAGGGAAAAAGTCAACAGCAAAAACCACTCTTCAAACAATTACGTGGGCAGGTTCTGCCCATTCGTGAAGGGGACTCCGCTGGAAAGCGTATGGCAAAAAATATTGGTTTTGTACTTTTCTGTATATTTTTTCTGGCACTCACCGCAGCTCTCGGAGCCGCTGCCGTCGTTGCCGCTTAGCATGCGTACACTATTACACCCTTTATTTTTAATAGGCTGCGTCACCTGGATTACTGTCCGCATGTTACGGGGGGCTCAAACACTCCCGGAATTTATCAACAATTATCTTACCGACGTTCTCGCTATTCCAGTTATTGGAACGGTGTTACTTACGTTCATGAGGACGTCCGTTATTCACAGTAACAGTTACTTCTTTCCTATGTTTTATGTGTATTTTATGGTGGTTTATACCGCTTTGGTTTTTGAAGGACTGTTACCCCTGTTCTCCGACAGATATACCGCCGATCTTTTCGATATATTGGCGTATATTATTGGAGGATATTTATTTCAACTATTTATCAATAAACCGCTAACAAAGCGACTGCCATCTGACGATTAGCCATTGTATTAATACGCTCCAATGCGGTATTTTATCCAAAAAATGGTACTTTTACAGCGATGACATCTCCAACTTATTACAGCAGGCTTAAAAATTTCTTATTCTCCAATTCAGGGCCGGGCATTTTGCTCATGGCCTGTGTAGTGATATCCTTAACCATTGCCAATTCACCGTTAGGGGCAGGCTTCGAGAAGTTTCTCGACGGGGAAATCGGCTACGAGTCGCACGCCCTGCATCTCAGATATCCGATCATATTGTGGATAAACGACGGTCTAATGGCCATTTTCTTTCTCCTTGTGGGCCTCGAAATCAAGCGCGAAATTGTAGGTGGAGAGCTTTCATCCACCAGAAAAGCGGCGTTACCCGTATTTGCTGCGCTCGGCGGGGTAATCATGCCCGCTGTTATTTATGCCCTGTTCAACCATGGCACAGAAACGGCTTCCGGCTGGGCAATCCCTATGGCTACCGATATCGCCTTCGCTCTGGCTATTATAACCCTGTTGGGCAAAAAAGTACCGATAACACTTAAGATCTTTTTGGCCGCCCTGGCAATTGTAGATGACTTAATGGCCATATTGATCATTGCGATATTCTACTCGGGAGACCTGCATTACAACTACCTTGTTTATGCAGTCTTATTGGTCGCAGGGCTTTTTGTCCTCAACCGCCTTGGTGTCAAAAATCTAGCGGTTTATTTAATTCCGGGGCTTTTCATCTGGTATTTTATCCATCATTCCGGCATACATGCCACCATTGCAGGAGTGCTGACAGCATTTACAATCCCTGTTAAAGGTACAGGCGACACGGAATCGCCATTGCTCAGGTTGGAACACGCACTTTCCCGGCCTGTCAATTTATTGATCATGCCCGTATTCGCTCTTGCCAATACCAATATTGCCTTTGTCGAAGGCATGTTCGGCGGATTGGCATCGCCATTGGGTCTAGGTATCGTATTGGGCCTGTTCATTGGTAAGCCCTTGGGCATATTCCTGCTTTCCTGGATTTCGGTAAAAGCTGGCGTATGTGCCATGCCCAGCCATGCCAATTGGAAGCACTTATTGGGCGTAGGCATGCTGGCAGGCATCGGTTTCACGATGTCTATTTTTATAGCTTTGCTGTCCTTTTCCGGAGAGGAGCTGATGATGGCTGAAGCAAAATTTTCCGTATTGGTTGCCTCTGTCATCTCAGGTATTGTGGGGTCTCTTTTCCTCAGTATCATTAACAAAAAAACGGACAATAAACCTACGACTACAAACGTAAAAGTATCTAAAGAGCTTTAAACAAAATCGTAACAATATGATCCAGTCAATTTTAGTCCCGACTGATTTTTCTAAAAACGCAGGATTGGCCCTTCGATATGCGCTGGCCATTGCCAGAAGATTTGACTGTCGGGTACATGTTATGCATGCATTCACCGCCTTTCAGTCAAGTTTTCAGAATGAAGCTTCCAATCGAGAGGATCTGATCCGTGCAGAGCAGGAAGCTACTGCGGAGATGGATAGCTTCCTGAAGACAGAGACCACTGAGAATCTGGCTGTCTACATCAGCTCCAGCCTGTTTAAAGGAAATATTGTGGAAGCTGTGACCCAGGCAGTAAATACTACGGGATCTGATCTCATCATCATGGGTACAAAAGGCGCTTCAGGTTTAAAACATACCCTGATCGGAAGCAGTTCTTTTGAGGTTGCCGGAAGCTCCCCCGTACCTTTGATCGTGGTTCCCGAAGAAACTCAGAATTTCCGGCTCGAACAGATAGCCTTCCTCACCGACTATGCAAACAGCGATATCAGTGCGCTGAAAACGCTCAAAAACTTATTTGGATCAACCAAGAGTTCCTACAGGTTCTTTCACATGAAGCTATCTGAAGAAGACTCGTCGGAGATCGATCAACGCATCCTCGCAGAATGGGTACAATCGCTCAAAAAAATAGTTCCCCTCGACAATGTATCTCATGAGCTGGTGCAGGGCGAAGAAAGTCTGACTTTGGTGAACGAAATAGCCGAGCGCAACAGCATCGATCTCCTGGTAATCACCATCCGTAAAAAAAACTTTTTTGAGAAACTGTTTCAGAAAAACCTGGTGAAGGCGATTATTCACCAGTCCAAAACACCTGTTCTGATACTTTAAATAACTGTTGAATAATTCTGTTAAAACACAGCCTCATACGAGGTGCCTTCATAAGGTAACACAAAGTTGTGATGCCTACATAAAGAACTAAATTGGACTTCTGAAGACTACTTTGTAAGATCATGTTGGCGATTTTTTTGTTTATGAGATCTATATAGGCGACTACGACATCGGGACACTGATTTAATTTTAATGACATTGCCTATTATTACATGAATATCATGCTCATCGCTAGAACGGTAAGCGCTAAAATTAAATTTTTTAGACCTACTTGTAAACCATTTCCATACAATGACAGCGAAAGAAAAATTAAAAATTGTAAAAATTATCCATACACTAATTTGGATATTTTTTAATGTTGTCATCTTTTACATGTTATACGCTGTATTGACGAACTGTTTAGACGTCTGGCTTTGGCTCGGATTTGTTCTTTTGTTTTTGGAAACGTTGATATTAATACTGTTTAGATGGTCCTGTCCGCTAACGACGATTGCGCGCAGGTACTCATCATCCGCCAGAGATAATTTTGACATTTACCTACCTAAATGGTTGGCGAAAAACACCAAGCGTATCTATACCGTATTAGCAATCTCCATCGCTATTCTTACGATTTACAGATTAATATATGATTGAATTAACAGAATTCCGAAAGTTCTAAAAAATTGAAGTGCAGATAAATTTATTGAGATCACAGGCAGGTTATCATTTTGGCCTGCCCGCAGCTATCGCCTAGATGCAGCTATTTCTTCAACATTCATTGAAACGTTTCTTTCATGAGAAAAAAGAATCTACGGTTTCTTATCGATTCTTCATGCATGACTTTGCTCAATACTTTTCAAAGTATTGAGCACTTCTTTTCGTCATCATAGATTTCACGTCATTTGCGCTATCCTTTTTCATTTTGTTTAAATCAGCGTAATACATAAGCTCACATGCCACATCATGGCCAATATATTCTTTATATTCACAACCTTCTCCATCGTAACGATGATAGTAAAAATGCCTATCGACACATGGAAAGTAACTTTTTTGCTAAGTCTCTTAGGAACAATAATTTTTTCAATACATAAATGTCGCTTGGTTCGAATAGCACGGGACATCGTTCTTTTGTTGCCTATGTCGTCGGGATAGCCGGATTCGAATTTTAGTTTTTAATTTTTTGTACGTTTCGGATCATCACTTTCTTCTATTAAATATGCGATTTCCTTCAATTCCTCCATAATTTGGTTCGAATTTTGCCCAGCTGGGAGCACAAAAAGCCATCTCTTAAGAAATTTCGAGATGGTTTTTTTTTCATTTCTTTGAGCCGATTTCTTCGGCGAGACGGTCACGGGTAAATCACCCCTACGGCTGGTTTTACATAGTTTTTTGTTGAACTTCACGCAAAACCGTAACAAATAGGTAACGGAAATTTTTGCGTGCTAATTGAAAAAATTATGGCAACCGTAAGCGCAAAGGTTTATGAACACCACAAGAAAGCAGATGGAACTTACAACGTAAAAGTTTGTGTCCATCACAAAAGTGAAAGAAAGTTTATTGACACCAATCACTTTGTTGTCAAGAAGCAACTCACCAAGGATTTAAAAATCAAAGATCCTTTTATTGCGGACAAGGTCGAACAACAGCTAAGGGATTATCGAAAGATGATTAGCGACCTCGACGATCGATTGGATTACTTCACCGCCGAATCCTTACGAGATTACTTGCGTGATAAAGATGAGGACGTCGACTTTATCAAATTTTGTACTCACCACCCGTTATTTATCGTTCATTGAACAGTTTCCCGGTCTTGTCAATCGTGTTCCGCTTTCTCATATCGCTTCTTATGTAGGGATCACCCAACAATCATTGAGCAGAATAAGAAAAAACCTTCATGGTGGAAAACATTATTAACAGCAATGAAACTGTCATGAAGGTTCTTTATGGCCTTTTGGATACATGCACTTTCAGAAAAAATATCCGTTGAGATCACTTTTTACCAAATGGTAAATGTTCTGCTTTTTCAAAGCCCGATATTTGTTTCATTAATTTAAATGAACAAAAAAATGAGCAAAAAAGTTGTATTAATTACAGGAACAAATAGCGGATTTGGATGGCTGACAGCCAATAGTGTCGCAGCATTGGGTCATAAAGTTTATGCGACCATGAGAGATACTAATGGAAAGAATGCTGATAAAGCAAGAGCCTTATCACAGGTAGAAAATGTAACCGTTTTAGATCTGGCACTAACTGACGAAACAAGTGTGAAAAATGCCATTGACACCATTATCGCTACAGAAGGAAGCATTGATGTATTGGTAAATAATGCGGGCATTTCGATGTTCGGTGTGGCTGAAAGCGCTACTACTGATGATGTGCAACGGATATTTGATGTCAATGTTACCGCTCCCTGGAGATTGATGAAATTGGCGTTACCTTTTATGCGTAAACAATCGGAAGGTTTGATCATCAATGTTTCGAGCGGGTGGGGTAGATTCTCCGCTCCTTTTTCAGTAGTGTATGGTGCTTCAAAGTTCGCTTTGGAAGGTTTAAGCGAAGGTTTGCATTATGAACTAAGACCGTTAGGGGTTGATGTAGCCATTATTCAACCAGGCGCTTTTCCTACTGAAATGTCCCAAAAGGTCCAATTTGGCTCTGATACTTCAGTGGTAGACAGCTATGAAGTAATAGCTGATTTTCAAAATAAAATGGGTAGTGCGATTGTTCAAATGCTTGAAACGGTCAAGCCTAACCCTCAAGATGTTGCAGACGCGGTAGTAAATCTGATCAATTTGCCAAAAGGTCAAAGGCCATTGAGAACAGTTGTTGACCCCTCGACAGGAGAAATTGTTGAAGCGGCTAACGAAGCTGTCAAAGTGGAATACGCAAAAGTTTTAACAGCGTTTGGAATGAAAGAACTTTTAGCGTAAACTATCTGCTTTACGGAAAAAAATAAAAGGAGCAGAAAAGTGAGCATATAAAAAAGCCCTTTTTAAAAAGGGCTTTTTTATTTTAATGAGAAAATCACAAAGTCAAGTTAAGTTTTTCCCCGGTTTCGCAGGCTTTATAAATAGCATCAATGATCTTAAGATCTTTTAGTCCTTCTTCTCCATCTACGGGTACAATAGGCTTATTTTCCGAAAGGATAATTCCCGCCATTTCTTCCATTTGCAATGTTTGATGCGTTATATGCGGCTGCGTTAGTTCCCCCTTATGTGAGCGTCCCTCTATTGGGCCGTACCCTGTGGAAGGCTGCATTTCAGCAAAGCCCTCTTCACCATTTAAAAAAAATCTATCAAGATAATTCATATTATAGGTGGATAAACACGAAGCGACGGCCCCACTTGGAAAACCAAGTTGAAACTGAATAGTTTCATCTACTCCTTCCTTAAATTTAACGGTGTCGGTTTTGGTTTCCTGCGCAGTTACCCACACCGGTTCTTCACCTACCATATAACGGGCACCGTTAATGGCGTAAATTCCGATATCCATCAATGAGCCACCACCAGCTAACTCTTTATCTAACCGCCACTGATTTGGATCTCCCACCCTAAACCCACACTGTCCCTGAAAAAAAAGTATCTTACCAAAATCGCCATTTTTCCTCATATTAATTACCTCAAGCGTTTTTGGTTCAAAATGCATACGATATCCTACTAACAGTTTCACATTTGCCTGAGCACATGCGTCAACCATCTCTGCACCCTCCTCCGCGTTAAGAGCCATTGGCTTTTCGCAAATCACGTGCTTGCCTGCTTTTGCTACTCTTATAACTTGATCGTGATGCAGTGCATTGGGTGTAATAACATAAACGGCATCTATTTCAGGGTTATCTTTTATATTATCAAAATTCTCATAGTTATAACAGTTTCCTTCGGGTATGTTATATTTAGCTTGCCATGCCTCTATCTTTGCTGGTGTACCACTGATTACTCCCACCAACTTAGCTTTTTTACAATCCTGCATAGCCTCTGCAACTCGGGTTCCGTATCCCCCAAGTCCCATGATAGCAACACGTAGAATGGGGCCATCATACAATATACCATTAACCTCTGGAGAATCAAATGTCCATAACGAAGGTAAAAACGGCAAGGCCATTGCTGAATAAGTAAGCTTATGAAGAAAGTCTCTTCGTGCATTCATATTATCAAGATTAAGGTTTTTATTTCATTTGTATTTTTAACAAAAATAAAATAAAATAGTTTCCCTTTAAAAGTCAGCCTATTTAATTACTAATAAAAAACAGGTTGTAACAACATTTATCTTCCACAGTTGTTAATCTAAAAAGTCGTTATACCTTTTATATTAAACATCTACAACTATGTTGGAAAGATTTGAAAAATGGGCAGAAGAGATTGAAGGTAATTGGACAGGTTATTCTATTACCTATGATAAACAGTCATTTATTGTTTACGATACTACAAAAAAAGAATTAGCAAGGATTGATTATAACGATGGCAGATATGACATCACAGGAGATGATTTACCTACTGTTCAGAAGTTAACAGACTTAATACATCATCGCCATTGACAATTTTCTTTATCATTTATGCTCATTTCAAGTTAACGGATAAATTAAACTTGCCATAATACGGCGTGCCCACCATCTGATTTTCTGCCACCACTATACGATACAAACCTGTTTGGCTTAACTTATACTCCATTTGATTACCGAAAGGACCGTCTGCTGAACCATCAGGCATAAAAATTTGAGCAAGCCTCACATTTCCTCCTGGCTGCTCGGGTACTACTTTGACGAAAAGTACTACGGGGGCCTTTTTAATCTCGAAAACAAACGTTATACGTTTTCCTTTCTCCATAGGTACCGTTTTTTTCGCCTGTCCGTCTTCAAGCTGTAACATAATGGAATCTGTTGCAGATGCACTACCCTCTTGTTTCTTCTGAATAACAGGCGATGCTCCTTCCGAATTTCTCTCACGATTTTTTTCATGTTGATTTCCGCAAGAACACACTAAAATGATAAGGACAAGTCTTATCAAAAGAGAGATCCTGTTTATTTCATTCATACTTTCATGAACAAGTCTTTTTTCATATTGTTTCAAAATTAGGTCGTGCGAAAATATCTGTTATCCAATACACATAAAATTTCAGAGAATTAAACTACTTAAATTATATTTGTAGATATTAAGCTATTTATTATCTTTGCCGACATAAGAATTATGGGGGTTTAGCTCAGCTGGCTAGAGCGCTTGCCTGGCAGGCAAGAGGTCACCGGTTCGACTCCGGTAATCTCCACAATCCGAAAGATTAATTCTGCTGATTTTCAAGACATTATCAATAGATTAATTTTGAAGGCAACATTTTTGGCAGCAATTTTGGGCACTTTTCTTGAAGGATTTTGACTGTCGTTGTAAAGCCTCAACGCTATGAAGGCAAAAAAGCTCATATAGCTCTTTCAAAAATCGAAAGAGCTATATGAGCTTTTTTGCATATCTGTAGCGAGGTGTGGTATAGGATCATTTTGTTTGAATGATAGAAGCTTCTAGGCATACTCCATGTTATCTCTCTTCTGTTGTTTAGAACTTGAGACACTTCATAGATCCAATATGGGTTCTAAATCTTGCTTAAGTCTTTTTTCCTCCATTTTCAATTTGATCACTTCGACAGGATCCAATGCCGGTAAATTCGGAGTTCTACCTTTATAAAGTTATAGGTGACATACACTGTGTTCCGGGAGCAGTTGAAAATGACCACGTAGTATTTGATACAACTTTTAATAATGAGACAAATGATTATAAAATTCTAAATGACTTACTATTTATCTAAAATCGCAATTTTCTATAACTAGTGTCGCCGCTCCTAATAATTGAATTTCTTGAGATAGATCAGAAACGGCTAAGGTTGTTTGCTCGGCTAAACGGGGGATACAATATTCATTGATGGCTTGATGAATGGGTGCTAGCCATATTCTACCTGCAGAGGCTCCCCGTCCACTTAAAACGATACGTTCAGGATTCATAATATGTATTAATGTAGCGAGTCCTTTCCCAATCATTAACCCTCCCTCTGCCAGCAAAGATACGGCTAAGGGGTCGCCCTTTTTTGCTGCACTTAACAACTGCTCACCAGCTAAACGTTTTTTATCAGCAAAAAGATATTCTAAGCTAGATTTCGATCCATTGGCAAGTTCTCTTTCTGCTTTTTTCACCAGGATAGATAAAGAAGCGTCAACTTCTAAGCAACCCCTTTTACCACAGGAGCACAAGTTATTACTATTTGCCAACGGGATATGGCTAAATTCTCCAGCATAGCCATTATGCCCCCTAAAGATTATGCCATCTACAATCATCCCCAAACCTATTCCCCAACCAATATTGACAACCATAACATCCTTATACCCCTTTGCTATACCAAATTTGAGTTCAGCCATTGCGATAGTTCTTGAATCGTTATCGATAAAAACGGGCACTTTTATCTTTTTACTAATATACTTGGGCAAGTAAGGTTGATCTGGGAAAAAAGTATGATTGATCCCTTCTTTCATATTATATACCCCCGGCATGGCAATTCCAACACCTAAGATTTCATCATTTGAAAAGGTGGATTTCTCAATCATTTCTTTTATGAAAGAAATCAACTCTTCTAATATGCTAGGCGTATTTAGCAAATCCATCCTAACAGAGCCCAAGGAATCAACTTTTTCATTTACAAGATTATAAATACAAACTCTAGTCTCTAACTGATCTATCGCTACCGCTACGATACAACGTTTTTTGTTTGCATCTAAAAGATATGTTACCGGTCTACGTCCTCCTGTTGATGGAGCTAAACCATATTCCATAATATATCCACTTTCTAAAAGCAAATTCACTGCTGTGGAAACTACAGGTAAGCTTTTTTTGGTATGAGTGCACAAATCAGCTAAGGATAAAGCCCCATTATAGTACAGTTGCCTTAATATTGCACGCTTCAGATCCTCTTGTTTTTGTATTTTCGCTGTCAAAACTGGTCAGTTTAAGTAAAAACTTTCAACTAAAATAGGTAATATTGATGAAAGCTCCTAATCTATCTTTTCGTCGTTTTCCCCTATTTATTAACCAACTAAAACATTTTAATAAACAAAAATCCAGGTAATTCTAACTGGTTTTATAAATAACAGCAACAGCATACTCCCTCATATAGGAAAAGAAAGTATAAAGTAAATAAAAATGCTATTTACAACATTAAAAAAGGGTAAGATATCTACACTCTTACCCTTTTTCCAGTTTGTGTATTTACGCTGTTATACGCCTTCTTCAACTAGTTCGTCAAGCCCCAACAGTCTGCTGCTTTTTTTACGAGTTGAAATTGCCAGTTCGGCGTCATTAGCTAATGATTGACCAAAGGAAGCAATCATTTCACTGAATTTATTCTGCCAAGGTTCTGCGTTCATTTGTTCAGGAAAGCATTTTTGCAACAATTTCACCATTATTGAAACTGAGGTTGATGCTCCAGGAGAAGCTCCGAGCAAGGCCGATAAAGAACCATCAGCGCTACTAACCACCTCAGTCCCGAATTCTAAAACCCCTCCATGTACCGGGTCCTTTTTTATTACTTGTACCCGCTGCCCTGCTATTTCCAGCTCCCAATCATCTTTACGTGCAGTTGGAACATATTCTTTTAGGGCATCTATTCTATCATCTGAAGACTGCCTAACCTGATTTATTAAATATTTAGTTAGCTTCAGATTATCTAATCCAGCAGCTAACATTGGCCTAATATTATTGATCTTAATAGACGAAGGTAAATCCAACCAAGATCCGTTTTTCAAGAATTTAGTAGAAAAACCTGCGTAAGGCCCAAAAAGTAGCGCTTTTTTACCATCTATAATACGAGTATCTAAATGCGGTACAGACATAGGTGGAGAACCTACTGCTGCTTTCCCATAAACTTTTGCTTCGTGCTTAGCCACAATCGCCGGATTTGTACAGCGCAACCACTGGCCGCTCACAGGAAAACCTCCAAAACCTTTACCCTCTTTAATTCCAGATTTTTCCAGCAAGTGTAAAGCTCCGCCACCAGCACCTATAAACACGAACTTCGCTATAACTGTACGTTTGCGTTTTGTGGTACTATTCCTAACCTCTATTTTCCATCGGCCATCAGGCAAACGTTCCAAATCACGAACTTCATGTGCTAGTCTCAATTTAAAATGGCTTTGTTTACGAAGATGGTCAAAAAGACAACGTGTCAATCCTCCGAAATTAACGTCGGTACCGATGTCCATCCTGGTAGCAGCTACGGCCTGGTCAGCTCTTCTTCCCTCCATGACGAGCGGCATCCAATTTTGCAAGGTAGACCGGTCTTCACTATACTCCATGCCTTTAAAAAGATGATGGTCCTCCATCTTTTTAAATCGTTTGCGAAGATAATCGACATTTGTTTCTCCCCATACAAAACTCATATGCGGGACATTTCTAATAAATTGCGTAGGTTCCTTAAGGATATTTTGCTCCACTAAATATGCCCAAAATTCTTTGGAAACCTCAAACTGCTCTGCAATGTTTATTGCTTTCCCAATATCAACAGAACCGTCAGGTAGCTGCGGGGTATAATTCAATTCGCAAAGAGCTGAATGTCCTGTGCCAGCATTATTCCAAGCATCGGAACTCTCGGCTGCCACCTCGTCTAAACGTTCAAAAACTTCTATATTAGCCTCTGGCAATAGCTGGTTTAACATGATACCTAAGGTAGCGCTCATTATTCCCGCACCTATCAATACAGCATCCTTTTCCTGAATGGTATTTTTGTTACTTTTAGTCATTTCAATCTATGAGGTTGCAAAAATAACACCATTGACTGATTTTTTATTATAAAATTGCTAAAAGAACAGAATATTTACACACAAAACACAAAGTTTTCCCTTCTTACTAGTAAAAATTATTCGATAAAGCCATTATTTTATCGAATATCGCAATAGACTAAAACAGCTAGCTCAAACGACTTTACCTTCTTTCAATACCTCTCTGGAAATGACAATCTTTTGAATTTCCGAAGTTCCTTCACCTATTGTACATAGCTTTGCGTCACGATAAAATTTCTCTGCCGGGAAATCTTTTGTGTAACCATATCCCCCAAAAATCTGCACCGCTTCCGTAGCCGCTTTGACTGCAACTTCTGAAGCATAATATTTCGCCATGGCAGAAATTTTTGTGACTGGTTGATGCGAGTTCTTCAAATTTGCGGCCTTCCTAACCAATAATTCTGCAGCCTCAATTTCTGTAGCCAAATCGGCCAATTTAAATGATATACCTTGAAAATTTGCTATCGGCTGCCCAAACTGATGCCTTTCTTTACTATACTTTATAGCTGCATCCAAAGCGCCTTTAGCTATCCCTAACGCGAGTGAAGCAATAGAGATTCGTCCACCATCCAATACTTTCATCGCTTGCTTGAACCCTTCTCCTTCGACCCCCAATAAGTGATCTTTCGGAATACGCACATTATCTAAAATCAATTCTGTAGTTTCGGAAGCTCGCATGCCTAGTTTATTCTCTTTTTTTCCATGACTAAATCCAGGTGTACCTTTTTCTATTACAAAAGCCGAAATTCCGTTAGCAGATTTTTTTTCTCCTGTTCGCGCCATAACAACCGCAACATCACCACTTTTTCCGTGAGTAATCCAATTTTTAGTTCCATTGATTACATACTCTTCTCCATTTAGCACTGCTGTGGTGTTCATACGCATGGCATCAGATCCCGTATTTGCTTCCGTTAAACCCCACGCACCTATCCACTCACCAGTTGAAAGTTTAGGCAACCATCTCCGCTTCTGAGTATCATTGCCAAAAGCAAGAATATGACCTGTACATAGCGAATTATGCGCGGCTACTGATAAGCCTATACCTCCACATACACGCGCAATTTCAACGATAACATGCATGTACTCACAATACCCCAATCCAGCCCCTCCAAACTCTTCAGGAACTAATACACCCAGCAAACCTAAATCGCCCATTTTTTTAAACAAGTCTTTTGGAAAGATTTGATTTTCGTCCCACTCCATCATATGAGGATGAATTTCTTTTTGAGCAAAGTCCTTGACCATGTCTCGAATCATCAAACTCTGTTCTGTATCAAAATGAAATGTTTCTACAATAGCGTGCATAGTAATTTATAATATGGTTCCATACAATAATAGCCAAATTATATATTAAAAAAGAATGAAAAATCAGTACAACATTTATAACGAAATAGTTTTGGGTATAAAAAACGCATTAACTAATTTAAAACTAAGAAGATCATCCCTCCTTTTCTTCCTGACTATAATTGTAACAATATTTTATTTTTATCATCCTAAACTTATACTCTTTTAAAATTACATATTATGCATAAAATCTTTTACAGTTTTATCTTCTTCATTTTAATAAGTAATACAAACTTTGCTAAAAGCAAAGCACCTTCCGATGTAGATGGAGCTGTGCAATCAGCTGTATTAAGAATGAACTTAAAGCAGGGGCTAAAATACCTTTATACAACCAACACTTCCCAAGTTATCTCGCAAGAAATTATGGGGAATAAAATGAACATTAAGCAACACACCACTATTGACTATATATATGAAGTACTGAAAAGCAATACAAACGGCCTTCAAATAAAAACAACCTACCAAAGCATCTCGATAAGTACAGATACACCAGAAGGTAATATTTCCTATGACTCAAAGAAACAAGAGAATAACGACAGCCCTTTTAAGGACATAGAAGCTATAGTTGGTAAAAGTTTCACTATGTATGTAAGTCCTGAAGGTGAAGTAACTCAAGTAGAAGGAATGGAAAGTATCATAAACTCTTTTGCTAAAGACGATCCCGCTCAACAACTTTTAAAACAGCAGTTCAGCGATTCCGCTTTTATTAATATCATGAATGCCGCTTTAAACATTTATCCTAATAAAGAAATCGACTTGGGAGAAAGTTGGCGCAAGGATTCTTCTGCAGAAATGGCTGGGCTCATGGCAACCGATATGCAAAACACCTATACGTTAACTGATATCAAGGGAAACGATGCGGTCATTTCGCTAACGTCAATTCTAAAACTATCACCTTTATCAGGTGAAGGAATACTTTCCAATATGAAAATCAACCTACAAGGCACGCAAAAAGGCACAATTAACACTCATATAACATCTGGTTTAATAATTTCCAGCACCATAAATCAAGAGATAACCGGGACGTTGAGTGCACAGGGACTCGAAATTCCAATGAACATTACATCTGAAATCACTGTAACAGGAAAAGAAATGTAAATGTACAAACAGTTTTTCTTACAGCATATTATTGATAATTAACAAGTGAAACGAGTTTATCACTAAATAATTCTAAGCGTTTACGCCCTTCTAAAAAATCCAAACTGATAACAAAACAGTACCCGGCAATATTACCACCTAATTTTTCAATTAATTGGCTTGCCGCTGCTATAGTTCCTCCTGTAGCCAGCAAATCATCGTGCAATAACACTTTGGTTCCCGTCTTGAAAGCATCGGCATGAACTTCTATAGTAGCTGTGCCGTACTCTAATTCGTAAGACTGCCTAACTGTTCGGTAGGGCAGCTTACCTGCTTTACGAATAGGAATAAAAGGTATTCCTAGCCTATTAGCCAGCATCAAACCAAACAAAAAACCTCTGCTTTCCACTCCCGCTATGGCATCAAAGGAAATATCTTGCAGACGCACTACAAAGGTCTCAATTATCTGATCACAGAGTTCTGCGTCTTGTAAGATAGGTGTAATGTCTTTAAAAATAATTCCTGGTTTAGGGAAATCAGCAACATCTCTTATTGCTGATCTGAGCATTGTATCAATCATTCATCAAAGTTAAATATGGTGCAATTTTAAGCAAATATTCATCATTAAATAAATCAATGGACAATAGCTCTTCAAGAGCATTGAAAGTACCATGCTGCCGTCTATACTGTACTATGACATTAGCATCTTTAGGTTTGATATAAGGGTGCTTTATGAGCGTCTCGTATTCAGCTTCATTTATATTAATTGATCGAATTTTCGCTTTATCAACCCAAAGGTATTGTTTAATTTCCTTGTATCTTAATGAATCCATCCCGTATACTTCCAACAGCTGATCAGGGTGAGAATAACCTCCTAAAAGCGCCCTATATTTTATAATACGGGACGCAAATACTTTCCCTATTCCGCGTAGCTGCAATAAATCTGTTGAATCGGCGGCATTTAACTCTATGGTTTTTACATATGCTGTAGGATGGGCGTTATACCTTACTTTTTTTTCCTTTTTCTCATTTAAAACGTTTTCATTATTGCGAGTCACCGGCTTTTTCATATCGGATCTTGATGGCAATGCTATATACTTCTCTAAATTTTCGTAGTCAGTTTCCGTGATAGTATATAGTTTTTTAAAATCCTCTTTGGTGCGAAAAGTGCCCCCTTTTGATTCGTAATTTTTAATATTATTAATCTGCTGCTCTGACAAACCCAACTTTTCCCATTCCGTAACAGGCAACTGATTCGGGTTAAAATGAAATAGATGGGCTACATTTCCACTAACCTCTTCATCTTGGGGTTTTTCAAATTGATCCATTTGCTGTGAGGATATCAACGGTTTCACCATATCCGAGTAATTAATGTCATCGGCAACAAATACGTAGCCGTAGAAGATTGGTGTGATCCAAACCAGCACAATGAAGAGCAACAGAACCGTAATCCCACGACTCTCCTTCCTACTAAATTCAAAATATTTCTGCACTTGCTTCAGCATAAAAACACACTATTTCAAACTATTCATGTTTTGTACTGAAGTAGTAAAAAGGAATCCCAAGCAAAACGATAACTAAACCTGGCCAAGTGAACGTTGGCTGATAGATCAATAAACCAACACAAATGGAAAGTGCGGCTATAATATATAATGCAGGCAGTACAGGATAACCAATGGCCTTATAAGGGCGTTTAATATCAGGTCTTTTCCTTCTTAGAATAAAAACGCCCAATATTGTTAATGCGTAAAATATAAGTACCACGAATACAACGTAATTCAACAAATCACTGTACTTCCCCGTGAGACACAATATCGACGCCCAAACACATTGTGCCCATAAACCCCATCCCGGCACCTCAAATTTATTAAGTGAAGCGGCCCTTTTAAGAAAAACCCCATCATTTGCCATTGTATAATAAACTCTCGCACCAGATAATATCAATCCATTATTACAACCAAAGGTTGATATCATAATCATCACCGCTATTACTATAGTGCCTGCATTCCCAAAAATCGCATTTGAAGCTACCACAGCAACTCGATCGGCAGGGGCAAAGGCTATCTCTTCTGTAGATAGGGTTGCGAGATACATGATATTCGTTGAAACGTATATAATGGTAACGATAAGCGTTCCCAAAAACAAACTCAAGCCTATATTACGCTTTGGATTTCTGATCTCTCCTGCTATAAACGTAACATTATTCCAAGCATCACTGGAAAACAGTGAACCCACCATGGCAGACACAATACCGGCAAAAAGAGCGGCACCTCCAACTTCCACGAAGCTGTTAGAAAAAGTATTCCATGTTTTAGGCACCCACGCGTCACTCCAGTTAACGTCCCACACATTGTTATTAAATGCTGTTAATAATCCCCATATGGTGAGCCCTCCTAAGGAGAAAATTTTAATGATGGTAAGCGTTGTCTGCAGTATTTTACCATTTTTCACCCCCCGCGTATTCAGCCAAGTCAAAATTACGATAGTTGCTATTGCTAAAAACTGCGCAGCGTTGAGCTGAATAAAACGGGTATCCCAAAGAATATTTTCGTCACTAACGAAGGGGAGTAAATAAGCAGCAAACTTTGCAAACGCCACCCCCACTGCTGCGATAGTTCCCGTTTGAACAACTGTAAAAAGTGCCCAGCCGTACAAAAATGCTACCAATCGATTATATGCTTCTCGAAGATATACGTATTGCCCTCCTGCTTTAGGGAACATGGCCGAAAGCTCACCATAACTCAGTGCGGCAGTTAAAGTTACTATTCCTGTCAAAACCCATATAGCAATTAACCACCCAGCACTGCCCACGTAACGAACGATGTCTGCACTAACAATAAATATTCCTGAACCTATCATCGATCCTACTACAAGCATCGTTGCATCTAATAGGCCCAGCTCCTTTTTCATTTGATTCTCCGGTTGGATATTGTCCATAAAATAACGTCTTCCATTTAGTTTAGACGAATGTATATAAAATATCACAAAAAACACTGCCAGCCTGTTAATGAAAAGAAATTTAATATTTTCGGTCAAATAAATTTGATTATATCAAGAACCCTCTTTATTTTCGGCGGTAACCATTTATACAAAAAAATATAACCAATTAAAATTATGGATTTTTTACATAGTAACCTCATCTACATCATACCTGTATTTGGCCTTGTTGGCATCGTAGTTATGGCTTTTAAATCAAGTTGGGTTAGCAAGCAAGACCCTGGAGATGCTAATATGCAAGAATTAGCAGGACACATAGCAAATGGTGCTATGGCGTTCTTAAAAGCCGAATGGAGAGTCCTTTCCTATTTCGTCATTATTGCAGGCGTTTTATTAGCATGGTCAGGAACTCTTAGTCCCTCTTCAAGTTGGGTCATTGCAATTTCTTTTGCCATAGGTGCTGTTACTTCTGCCTTTGCCGGATATATAGGTATGAATATAGCAACAAAAGCTAATGTACGCACTACGCAAGCAGCCAGAACAAGCCTGGCAAAAGCACTAAAAGTCTCCTTCACCGGGGGTACGGTTATGGGGTTAGGGGTAGCGGGTCTTGCAGTGTTAGGCATAGGCTCACTATTTATCATATTTTACAATATATATGTGATTAATACCGGTGGCGATGTTAATGGTTTGGCGATGGAAAGGGCGTTGGAAGTGTTAGCGGGATTTTCATTAGGTGCTGAATCTATTGCACTATTTGCGCGAGTTGGTGGAGGTATTTACACAAAAGCCGCTGATGTTGGTGCCGACTTAGTGGGCAAAGTAGAAGCTGGAATACCTGAAGATGACGTACGTAATCCTGCGACTATTGCAGATAATGTAGGCGATAATGTGGGCGATGTTGCAGGCATGGGAGCCGATCTATTTGGGTCTTACGTTGCAACAATATTAGCCACTATGGTTTTAGGGAGGGAGATTGTGTCGGAAGATAACTTTGGAGGGATCGCCCCCATATTACTCCCCATGCTCATAGCTGGGCTAGGACTAATATTTTCTATTATTGGCGCTTCATTAGTTAAGGTCTCAAATGAGAAAGGTAATGTTCAAAATGCATTAAATTTAGGTAACTGGACATCCATAGTATTGACGGCGGTGGCTTCCTTTTTCGCTGTTCGGTGGTTATTACCTGATAACATGGTCATAAGGGGTTTTGAATTTTCAAAAACCGACACATATATGGCTATCTTGGTAGGACTTATTGTGGGCGCCCTTATGAGTATTATTACAGAATATTACACCGCCATGTCTAGACGACCTGTTCGATCCATTGTTCAGCAATCGATTACAGGCCACGCCACTAACATTATTGCCGGACTCGCAGTGGGTATGGAATCTACAGTACTACCCATATTGGTATTAGCATCTGGTATTTATGGTTCGTATCATTTTGCTGGGCTATACGGCGTAGCAATAGCTGCCGCGGGAATGATGGCCACAACCGCTATGCAATTAGCTATAGATGCTTTTGGACCTATAGCAGATAACGCTGGTGGCATTGCCGAGATGAGCCAGCTTCCTGAAGAAGTACGGGGCAGAACAGATAATCTTGACGCCGTAGGCAATACTACTGCAGCAACAGGGAAAGGATTCGCCATTGCATCAGCAGCACTCACCTCCCTAGCACTATTCGCTGCCTTTGTCGGCGTCGCCGGAATAGATCGGATTGATATCTACAAGGCAAATGTATTGGCAGGATTATTTATTGGTGGAATGATCCCTTTTATATTCTCAGCGTTATGCATTTCTGCTGTTGGCAGAGCTGCAATGGATATGGTTCAAGAAGTGCGTCGTCAGTTCAAAGAAATACCGGGGATTATGGAATATAAGGCCAAGCCCGAATATAGTCGATGCGTAGAAATATCTACCAAAGCTTCTATCAGAGAAATGATGTTACCCGGAGCTATCGCGTTGACTGTGCCTGTAATTATAGGGTTCTGCTTTGGACCGGAAGTACTTGGAGGACTACTAGCTGGAGTAACGGTTTCAGGGGTGTTAATGGGCATGTTTCAATCGAATGCAGGTGGAGCCTGGGATAATGCAAAAAAATCTTTCGAAAAGGGCGTGGAGATAAATGGCCAAGTATACTATAAAAAGTCGGAGCCTCATAAAGCTTCCGTGACAGGAGACACCGTAGGTGATCCTTTTAAAGACACTTCTGGCCCATCTATGAACATTTTAATCAAATTAATGTCTATTGTATCGTTAATTATAGCTCCTCATCTCAATCTCAGTGAACATGAGATAGTAAAAACAAAAAACCCACCATTAAAACAGCAGGAATTTTTAAAAAGCTCACCTAAAAATGCAACGGCGGATCATGAAATAGTACTACACGGCACAAATACACTAAAATAAACCTCGTCCGTTCTGCATTTTTAAAATAAAAATTGTAGGTTTGAAATTCTTTTAAAAAAGATGTTTTTTTAGAGAAAAAAGCAATGAAATACGTTACATAATTCATTTATTTTTAAAGAAATCACACACAGTTTTAACGCGAAAAACAAATCAAACCACTACAATTTTAAAAACAAATTTCTATGTTTTATAAGAAATCTATCCCTTCACTGATTAAGGAAGCTCAAGCAAGTGGCGAAGGCACATTAAAACGCACACTTTCAAGCTATAACCTAGTCGCACTCGGAGTTGGCGCAATTATCGGTGCTGGCCTCTTTTCACTTACCGGTATAGCTGCGGCAGAAAACGCAGGCCCAGCAGTTATCATTTCGTTTATTGTTGCCGCTATTGGTTGTGGTTTTGCTGGCTTATGTTATGCGGAATTCGCTTCTATGATCCCGGTAGCGGGAAGTGCTTACACTTATTCTTACGCTACCATGGGTGAATTTATTGCATGGATTATTGGCTGGGATTTGGTATTAGAATACGCCCTAGGCGCGGCAACTGTAGCCGCGAGTTGGTCACAATATTTTTCACAATTTTTGGCTGAACTGGGCATTCAGCTGCCCGCAAGCTTACTCCATGGTCCTTGGGAAGGCGGTTTTATCAATTTACCAGCTATTGTTATCGTTTGCTTGCTATCTTTACTCTTAATTAGAGGTACACAAGAGTCATCTTTTTTGAATAACATTCTCGTTATTATCAAAATTGCTGTTGTTTTGATTTTTATAGCGTTGGGATGGAGTTTTATTAATCCAGCAAACCACAGCCCCTTTATACCACCTAATGCTGGGGAAGAAGCTGTAAAAGCAGGAGAATTAGGTTTCCTTCAATTTTTTGGAAGTCCTGATTTCGGCCATTTTGGTATCAGCGGTATTTTGCGGGGTGCTGGAGTAGTTTTCTTTGCGTTCATCGGGTTTGATGCCGTAAGTACTGCTGCTCAGGAAGCGAAGAATCCACAAAAAGGGATGCCGATAGGCATCATTGGCTCTTTAATCATATGTACGTTGCTTTATGTGCTTTTCTCTTATGTAATGACTGGCTTGGAGCATTATACAGCTTTTAAAGGAGATGCCAAGCCGGTAGCTACCGCCTTTGCTCAAACAGGATATACGTTTTTAAACTTAGCCTTGATAATCGCTATTCTTACAGGTTATACTTCTGTTATTCTAGTCATGTTACTAGGACAGAGCAGAGTGTTTTACACGATGAGTAAAGACGGCTTACTTCCCAAATTCTTTTCAGACCTGTCTAAAAATCAAACCCCTTGGAAGACCAACTTATTATTTATGGTTTTCGTGAGTGTTTTTGCCGGTTTTGTTCCGGTTTCTGATCTTGGGCACATGGTTAGTATAGGCACCTTATTTGCCTTTTCTCTAGTGTGCATCGGTATCATTATTCTACGGAAAAAAGAGCCAAATCTGGAGCGTCCTTTCCGGACACCTTTCGTACCAACAGTTCCCATATTAGGTATACTAGTCTGTGTAACGATGATGGCCTCCTTACCAATTGAAAGTTGGGAAAGACTCGGTATTTGGATGTTATTAGGCGTTATTATTTACTTTTGTTATAGCAAACACCATAGTAAAGCTAAACTTCAGGCCGAAAGAGCTTCTGATATTGAATAATTTTCAAAAAGCCCGTCGAATATTTTGGCGGGCTTTTCTAAAGATACCTTTACTAATCAACCTTACGATTGACTATGTTTTTTAATTTCAAAGAAATCGCTTCCATCACCATGATTCTCTTTGCGATCATAGATATCCTAGGGTCTATACCTATCATCATTGATCTTCGCCAAAAAGCAGGGAAAATTGAATCCGGGAAAGCAAGTATTGTTGCTATGATACTCATGATTGCTTTCCTCTTTGTAGGAGAGAGCATGTTAAAGCTTATAGGAATCGATGTAGCATCATTCGCCATTGCGGGTTCACTGGTTATTTTCTTTATTGCGATGGAAATGGTGTTGGGGATGACATTTTTTAAGGATGACTCATTTGAAACAGCATCGATTGTTCCACTTGCTTTTCCATTGATAGCAGGAGCAGGCACCATGACTACAATCCTATCCCTTAAATCAGAGTATCAAACACAAAATATCATCGTAGGTATATTGATTAACATAGGAATTATTTACTTAGTCCTGAAGAACACCTATCGGCTCGAAAAACTATTGGGACGCACAGGTCTAGCTGTACTACGCAAAGCATTTGGAGTTATTTTACTTGCTATAGCCATAAAGCTTTTTAGAAGTAACACTGGATTGTAGACCAATCGATATTATACCCACAATGGTTGCATATAATTGCTGTCATTTGGCACTGGTTTTACTCCTGCCGGAATTCATCATATCGAAAAACAATTAAATTCTTATATTTACAAAAATACAGAATATTATATGGAACTATACTACTCATTTTCAATCCTAATTGTCTTATCTGCCATTTTTGCTTACATTAATGAACGTTATTTAAGGCTTCCTTCTACTATTGGAGTCATGGTAATTGCATTATTAGTTTCTTTGGGACTGATCTTGACCGATAAAATATTTCCACATATTTTTCAAGAGTTTTCTTCTTTTATCTCGTCTGTTGATTTCAGTGAGGTGCTTATGGGGGCGATGCTAAACTTTCTTCTTTTTGCTGGTGCGATCCATATACGCTTAGATGATCTTAAAGAGCAAAAAGCGCCAGTAATTGTTTTCTCTACCGTAAGTGTTATCATATCAACATTTGCAGTAGGTTTCATGCTCTTTTATATTTTACAAGCATTGAATATGGGTATCCCCTTAATCCAATGCTTACTTTTTGGGGCATTAATTTCCCCCACAGATCCGATAGCAGTACTTGGAATTTTAAAACAAGCTGGGGTCCCAAAATCGTTGGAAACCAAGGTCGCAGGAGAGTCCTTATTTAATGACGGTATTGCTGTTGTCGTATTCATCATTATGCTTCAGCTTGCACGGGGAGAGAATGTTGATCTATCTTTTGGTAGCATATCCTGGTTACTTATTAAAGAAGCTTTAGGAGGAGTTGCCTTAGGATTACTATTAGGGTTTGCTGCTTCCCGTTCTATTGGTAAAATTGATAACTATAAAATCGAAGTACTTATAACCCTGGCTGTGGTGATGGGAGGCCACCTCGTGGCCAGCAGTATGCACATGTCAGGCCCTTTAGCAATGGTAGCCGCTGGTTTAGTTGTGGGCAATTATGGTAGGAAATTTGCGTTGAGTGAAGTTTCTAAGGATTATCTAGACAAATTCTGGGAGCTGATCGACGAGATACTGAATGCTATCTTATTCCTAATTATCGGATTTGAACTTATTATCATCACCAATATTGGGGATTATTGGTTAATAGGCCTAATCAGTATCGTAATGGTTCTGTTGGCTCGTTTGGTATCCATATGGCTTCCTGTCAAGATTATTCCGATGAAAACCAAATTCGATAAAGCCACGATAACCATATTAGTATGGGGAGGGTTACGAGGTGGTGTTTCAGTAGCTTTAGCTTTATCAATCGATAATAACCTTAATAAGGAGCTATTATTATCAGTAACCTATTATGTTGTACTGTTTTCTATCTTAGTGCAGGGGCTTACCATTGGCAAGTTGACCAATAAAGCCAAACAAATTGCCTCTACTACGGAGTCTGCTTAATTGAGCTTATTTGTTTTTTATCAACCGGGCGACAAACATCGTGTCAGCCCGGTTCTCGTACCCTTTTAAGACCTCCATCTGTTCGAGCTGTAACCCTTGCTGTTCTAGAAAAGCCACTTGATCTTCGTTTTCCCGGCGGTAAACGGAACAAGTTATATATATTAATGGTGCATTAAGCTTTAAATGTCTTATAACGTTTAAAATAATTGAACGCTGTAATGATACAAAGTATTCCAAACGTGTCATCTCAAAATGCTTCATCATTTCAGGTGTCCTCCCCCAGGTACCCGATCCCGAACATGGCGCATCCAATATAATCCCATCAAACATTTCGTTCCCTAAAATGTTCGCAGTACCTTTAGTTAAATCTACTATTTTGCGTCTGTATTGTCGAATATTGGCTTGTTCAAAACGCTCATCTAAATTTCGCAAAATACTTGGTCTTACATCACTAACCAACAGTTCTATTGTAGGACAGGTATCCAGTAACAATAAAGATTTTCCTCCAGATGCAGCACAAGCATCCCACCACTTTTCCCCATATTTGGCATTGAAATAAACCGCCGTGCGCTGTGATGATAAATCTTGAATTTGGTATTTACCGAACAAATCACTTATCTTATCCAATCTGGTTCCATTGGGTAAGGCTAAACAATAACTATCTACTTCATGATAGGTTATTTGGTTTCTATCTAAGACAGCTGATACCGTGTCCCTTTCTTTTCTATGAATTCGTATAAATAAGTCTGGCTGCCGAAATAAGCTCTTTAGGAATTCAGATCGATCTATAGTTACCGAGCATTCACTCAATAAAGGATAGATATCCTCTTCATTGAATTTGTATTTGTCCCTTAACAATGCAATCTTTTTATCAAAGGAGTACTGAATGGTTTGATATAACGTGGGATCTAGATACGCAACAACATCGCTACCATTATTGCATAGATAAACTGCTACCATCAAACGCTCGATCCGCAAAGAATCATACAAGGCGTTGCCTAAGCGGTAATAACTATAGGCCCAATGGGATATCGTGCGTCTATCATTGGCCCCCATCTGTTTATTTTCTTTAAAAAAAAGTGTGAGGAACCTCGCTAAAGGCTGTTTGCCATCATAGGCGTCCAACATCCTTTGAAAAGTTCGCAACTGTTGTTGTATACGTTTTGGATTCATCTTGATTACAATGGTCTGTAGCGTTCACCGTCAAACCTTAATAATCGAATGTGATGATTAACATATCCTGCATTCGGGGTATAATTGAAATCAAAACCCATAGATACCCCGTCATGGGCTTCTTTTATTAGATGATCCGCGTAATCCTCTGGATGTTCCGCAAGTAAGCGGCCAAAAAACAATCCGGCGTCATAGCCTTTGTAAGCGAAATCTGTAGGAATAACCTTGAATAAATCACCATAAAGCTTTTTAAAGCTCTTAACCTCTGCGTCATTATCATTTACATAATAAGACGAACTAATGCAGGTATTCAGTGTAGACAAATAATTTGGATCTAAATCTAAACGAACCCAATTTGGGTGCCCTACCAAAGAAATATCGTAAGCATTTTCTGTTTTCTGGGTATATAATTCTGCAACAAGTGGTGCTACAAAAAACTGATTAGTCGAAGCATTAATCACTATATTAGCTGTTGAGACTGCTAGACTCAATTCGAAATCTTCTATTTCCTTTACCTCTTTAAAAGAAATGTTTAATTTATTTAAGGTATTCTTCAAAGGTAAAAGAAATTTCTTGCTATCTTCATCATCGTTATCCACAATAATAATTTGCTCTCCTACACTGTATTCTGCTGCTATATATTTAGCTATTGCTTGGGCATGTACCTCGATGGGTGGAGTAACAGTAACTAGATTACCTATATTATATTGAGAGGGATCACTAGCCGCTAAAGGTGATATCTGTAATTTTCCTTTTAGATTGGCAGCTTTGCTAAAAGCATTTATTTCTGTTGGAAAAACCGGTCCCACTACGAGTTGTGCATCTTTAACATCCTGCCCTACCGCTAAACGCTGTGCTTCGCCGGCATTATCTCTGGTATCCAACACATTTAGTTTAAAGTTGTCTCCTCCTGAGGTTAGGCGGTCTAATCCTAACTTAAATCCCTGATAGAAATCAAGCGCTAGGCTCGATCGTTCTACATCTTTTCGATTAGGCATCGAGTCTATCACTTTATCTAGCTGAAAGGGCAAAAGAAGTGCGATATTATTAAAATTCAACGTTTCTGTAGCTTCGACCTCTTCTTCTATATCCCTTCTCTCTTCCTCCTTCTCTTTGGAAGGTTTTTTTACATCTTTACCTCCACCTGGGCGTAGCACTTTAGGGGAACATGCCCCCCATATTAAACCCGCAAATAATATTGCGAATATTAAATTACTCCCACTCAATGGTAGCCGGCGGTTTCGAACTAATATCATAAACGACTCGGTTTATCCCTTTAACATGATTAATAATTTCATTTGATATTTTAGCCAATAACTCATATGGTAAATGGATCCAATCTGCTGTCATTCCGTCTAGAGATCCTACCGCACGTAAAGCGATCACGTACTCATACGTCCGTTCATCTCCCATGACCCCAACAGATTGTACAGGTAAAAATACTGCTCCTGCCTGCCATACTTTATTATACCAACCGGACTCTCTCAGATTACGTATATATATATCATCAGCTTGCTGTAATATATTTACTTTTTCAGCGGTAATATCCCCTAAAATCCTGATACCTAATCCTGGGCCAGGGAATGGATGGCGTCCTAAGATCAATGGATCTATCCCCAAAGCGCCACCTACTCTACGCACTTCATCCTTAAATAGCGTATTTAACGGTTCGACTACCTTTAATTTCATAAAGTCTGGTAGTCCACCAACATTGTGATGAGATTTTATAGTTGCCGATGGTCCTTTTACAGATACTGACTCTATAACATCTGGGTATATCGTCCCCTGCCCCAACCATTTCACCTCCACACCTACTGGTAATTCCTTCTGTACTTCATGCGCTGCTTCATCAAATACCTCAATAAACGCGCCACCGATAATTTTGCGTTTACGCTCAGGGTCAGTCACACCTTCTAACTGCCCATAAAAACGTTCTTTAGCATCTATCCCTTTTATATTTAGTCCCATATGCTTGTATGAATCTAACACTTGCTCGAACTCGTCCTTACGCAACAATCCATTATCTACAAATATACAATGAAGGTTCTTACCAATTGCCTGATGGAGTAGTACTGCAGCAACAGAGGAATCAACTCCTCCAGATAAGGCTAAAATAACATGATCACTCTGCAACTTTTCACGTAACTCAGCTATTGTTGTTTCTATAAATGTATCCGGTGTCCAATCTTGATTACAGCCGCAGATATCGACGACAAAATTCTCAATAAGTGTTTTGCCATTGGTAGTATGGGTTACTTCCGGGTGAAATTGTATACCATAAGTCTGTGTGTTTTTAATATGGTAAGCAGCTACTTGAACTTTATCTGTACTAGCGATAATCTCAAACCCCTCCGGCACATGCTTTATAGTGTCGCCATGAGACATCCAGACCTGAGAGTCTAGTGGAATATTCTTTAAAAGTGCACTCTCTTCATTTACAAATAAAAGATTCGCCCTACCATATTCTCTGATTTCCGATGGTGTCACCTCACCCCCAGAATGTTGTGCTATATATTGCGCACCATAACAAACCGCGAGCAAAGGAAATTCACCATGAAGCTGTTTAAAATCGATTTGCGGCGCATCTGTCTGACGAACGGAAGAAGGGCTACCTGAAAAAATAACACCCTTTACGTTTTCATCAAATGAGGGAAGATGATTGAAGGGATGTATCTCACAATATACGTTCAACTCTCTGACCCGGCGAGCTATCAACTGCGTGTACTGCGATCCAAAGTCAAGAATAATAATTTTTTCTTGCATGGGCCAAAGTTAGGTATTTGCTTTGAAATCTGTATTACCAGAATCAAAATTACTCTATAACTACACCCATCGCACAAAACTTCTCTATCCGATCACTAACCAGTTTATCGGTTTTCTTTTTACCCAATTCTTCAATATCTCTTAACAACTTTTCTTTGATTGTCTCCCCCATCTGAACCGGGTTTTGATGGGCACCACCCAACGGCTCTGGAATTATTCCGTCAATAAGTCCATTACTATACATGTTTTCAGAAGTAAGCTTCAAACATTCTGCTGCTTTTTCTTTATAATCCCAGCTACGCCATAAGATGGATGAGCAGGACTCCGGAGAAATCACAGAATACCAAGTGTGTTCAAGCATATAAACCTTATCTCCTACACCAATCCCTAAAGCCCCACCCGAAGCGCCTTCCCCTACGATAATACAGATTATAGGTACTTTAAGTACAGCCATTTCTAAGAGATTACGAGCGATAGCTTCCCCCTGCCCCCTTTCCTCTGCCTCTAACCCCGGGTAGGCGCCCATCGTATCAATAAAACACACAACAGGCTTACCAAATTTTTCTGCCATACGCATTAAACGAAGTGCCTTACGATAACCTTCTGGATTTGCCATGCCAAAATTTCGATACTGGCGTTCTTTTGTATTCTTACCTTTTTGATGACCTATAATCATTATAGAACGGCCATTAATAGAAGCCAACCCCCCAATAATGGCTTTATCATCACGCACGGTGCGATCCCCGTGAAGCTCTATAAAATCTTCACAGATCATACTGATATAGTCCAATGTTTGTGGACGATCGGGATGGCGAGACATCTGAACTTTTTGCCAGCCATTCAGATTGCTATAAATCTCTTTGCGAGCTTCTTCCAATTTCACTTGCAACTCAGCAAGTGTGGCAGACATATCCACCTTGGTTTTATCAGCTACCTGCGTCACCTTCTCAATTTGCAAAAGCAAGTCTGCTATAGGTTTTTCAAAATCAAATGTTGTTTCCATAAAGAAAATTTGGGGTGGCTAAATTAGGTATTTTTTTACAATTAGCTATCAATATTGCTCAAAGATGCATCGAATTGTATCGCCACAACCTACTATACCAAAATATTTATTTTTAATCCCTCCTTCTGTTTAGAATTTTTCCAAATAACAGCTTCACCGGTAAAGCTATACAATTCATCTCTTTTTTTTGTAAATTCGCATTGCTTTAATAGCTGATAATGAGTGCAGCAAATACTGAAAAAGCTGGGTTTCTTACTCCTAAACAGCCCAAAAGCATATAATATCCATATAAAATATATATAGAAAATGGCGTTTGACATAGAAATGATCAAAGCGGTTTACAGTCGTTACGAAAGTCGCATAGCTGCGGCCAGAAAAATTGTTGGCAAACCACTTACTTTAACTGAAAAAATCTTATACGCTCACCTGTGGGACGGTGAAGCCCGTGAAGCTTATAACCGAGGTAAATCCTACGTTGACTTTGCGCCAGATCGTGTTGCAATGCAAGATGCAACGGCCCAAATGGCCTTACTACAATTTATGCAAGCTGGCCGTCCGCAGGTAGCTGTGCCATCAACAGTACATTGTGACCACCTTATTCAGGCTAAAATTGGTGCCGAAGCCGATTTAGCGGTAGCAACCGATCAAAATAAAGAGGTTTACGACTTTCTAGCGTCAGTGTCTAATAAATATGGTATTGGATTCTGGAAACCGGGAGCAGGTATTATTCATCAAGTTGTACTCGAGAATTATGCTTTCCCTGGCGGGATGATGATTGGAACGGACTCCCACACTCCAAATGCAGGGGGGCTAGGCATGGTTGCTATTGGGGTCGGTGGCGCTGATGCATGTGATGTGATGGCTGGACTTCCTTGGGAGCTCAAGTTCCCTAAATTAATAGGTGTTAAATTAACAGGCAAGCTTAATGGTTGGACAGCCGCTAAAGATGTAATATTAAAAGTTGCGGGTATTTTAACTGTTAAAGGAGGTACAGGAGCTATTGTTGAATACTTTGGAGAAGGAGCTCGTTCGCTTTCGGCAACCGGAAAGGGTACGATATGTAATATGGGGGCCGAAATTGGCGCAACAACATCTATTTTTGGTTATGATGAAAAATCAGAAGCTTATCTACGAGGAACTGATCGTTCGGATGTAGCGGATTTAGCAAATACGATCAAAGAGCACCTTACTGGCGATGATGAAGTTTATACCAACCCTGAAGACTATTTTGATCAAGTGATTGAAATCAATCTATCGGAGCTTGAGCCGCATATCAATGGTCCTTTTACACCCGACTTAGCTTGGCCGATATCAAAGTTTGCAGCTGCCGTTAAAGAAAATGGTTGGCCAGAAAAATTGGAAGTGGGCTTAATTGGTTCTTGTACAAACTCTTCTTATGAAGACATTAGCCGCGCAGCTTCTCTAGCTGAACAGGCAGTAGCAAAAAATCTGGTCGCCAAAGCAGAGTACACTGTAACCCCAGGCTCTGAACAAGTACGTTACACAGTAGAACGAGACGGTTTTCTAGACACCTTTGACAAAATAGGCGGAGTGGTACTTGCAAACGCATGCGGGCCGTGTATAGGCCAATGGGCACGTCATGGAGCTGAAAAGAAAGAAAAAAATTCAATTATCACATCGTTTAATCGCAACTTTGCAAAGCGTGCTGATGGCAATCCCAACACACACTCTTTTGTTGCCTCTCCAGAAATTGTAACCGCAATGGCGATTTCAGGTTCTCTTTTGTTTAACCCGTTAACAGACACCCTTACTAACGAGCTTGGGGAGCAAGTTACGTTAGAAGAACCACAAGGACTGGAACTACCCGTTAAAGGTTTTGCCGTAGAAGACGCAGGTTACCAGTCTCCAGCAGAAGACGGAAGTACAGTAGAAGTTATTGTTAGCCCAACGTCTGACCGTTTACAATTGCTAGAAGCATTTAAAGCATGGGAAGGCAGAGACCTAACTGGCCTAAAACTACTTATCAAGGCAAAAGGTAAATGTACTACGGACCATATTTCAATGGCTGGTCCATGGTTGAAGTACCGAGGCCACTTGGACAACATTTCAAACAATATGTTAATAGGCGCCATTAACTTTGTAAATGACACTGCTGATAGCGTAAAGAACCAGTTAACTGGCGAATATGGAACTGTTCCTGCGACACAACGCGCTTATAAAGCTGCAGGAATAGATACGCTTGTTGTAGGTGATGAAAACTATGGGGAAGGCTCTTCCAGAGAACATGCAGCCATGGAACCTCGCCATTTAGGCGTGCGTGTTATATTGGTAAAATCTTTTGCACGTATCCACGAAACAAATCTTAAAAAGCAAGGTATGCTTGCTTTAACATTTGATAATCCGGCAGACTACGATTTAGTTCAGGAAGATGACACTATTGATATTCTTGGCTTAACTTCATTCGCGCCGGATAAACAATTAACTGTCGTCCTTCATCACGCTGATGGTTCGAAAGATCAATTTCAGGTAAATCATACTTATAATGCACAGCAAATAGAATGGTTTAAAGCTGGCGGAGCATTAAATATTATCCGCAAAAATCAAGTACAGAATATTTAATCATTAAGGCATTTATCCACTAATGAGTTGGCGGTTCTCATTCAGAGAACCGCTTTTATGTCAACTCGATGATAACGATCTTCCCACCAAACAATTTAACCAAAAATTGATTTTGCGTTAACCGACATTTCACATAAGACTGCAACATTTGTTTTCAGACAAAATAGAAAACAATGGAAAGCTTAAATATAGAAATAACCGAAAGCCAGTATCTTATACGACTCAAGCGAGCCGATTTTGACCTTAACAATTTATACCTTTTACTGAAAAACTTAGGAGCAGAAACTCCCTCGTCAAGAAACGGAAATACCTCCGTTAATGAACAAGGTATGATAAAAGAAAGAACTATTGACGCCGATATAGGAGAAAGATTTGATCACCTACAGGATAAGTAACCGTTTAAACACCTAATATTTTTTATATTTTTTTTTGCGTGCAAAAAAAGTAAAAAAACAGGCCGAAATTCGCTATAAAGCATGTTTTTATCGAATAAACAAGTAGCAAAACCGAAAACTTATACCGCTTTTGTTAAAAACCATTTGCGTAATTAAAAAATATTGATTTATATTTATAACCGAATCGAAGAACTTAAACTTTAAAGATTTGACAATGGGAGATTTTGACAACAAAGAACGGGAAGAAGTTTTTTCAAGAAAGGTAAGAGCAGGTAAGCGAACCTATTTTTTTGATGTAAAAGCCACGAGATCGAATGATTACTATGTAACGATTACAGAAAGTAAAAAAAGATTGGAAGATGGTGTATTTGTGAAGCATAAAATTTTCTTATACAAAGAGGATTTTGAGAAATTTGCAGAAGGGCTTAGTGAAACAGTGGAGTATATTAAGGCCCATCAGGATGTAGTGGAAAAACGCTACGAATTTAGTGAGAACGGAGTAGCAGCTGACTCTAAGAAGGATGATTTTTCATTCTAAAAGACTACTTAATTGATTCTTCAATTAAGAGCCTCAACTATTTGAGGCTTTTTTTATTTCCAATACTAAGTTATCTACAGTGGCGTTTACTTGGTCAGCACCTAAGGTTGTTTCACTATTCGAATAAACTAAACACGAAATCCCGTATCCCGTGAAAAACGTCTCAGCACCTCTCATATGAAACTTATTTTGTGTATTTTTACCCCAAAAAATATATAAAATACAATAAAAAATGGCTAAAGCCATACTTATCATATCGCATCTGTACTTTACTAAGCAATATGTGTAGCAATGATTTATCTTAATAAAATATGTAATAAAGCCATTGATTGAGCTACAGAATCCGTTATAAGAAAAAGAAAATATTAGAAGTTAAAGGATTACTTATCAATGCGTCACCAAGTATCAAAGAAATTTACTAAAGCTATAGGTCAAAAACAACTTCTATTTCTGTAAGCTTTTTAAAAAATATTGCTATCGAACTCCTGAGCAATTCAGGCATAAGTCACAACAAAATGAAACCATCCACAACCAATACTCAAGTAATTCCGCTATTTCCTGCCCTTATGCGGGGCAAATGTGCTCGTTGCAGAATAGGTAACATGTTCAAAGGTCCGCTATCTAATGTTATGTATCACAAATGCAACAATTGCGGATTAACTTTTGAGCGCAATCCGGGTTATTTTTATACGGCTATGTATGTGACTTATGTATTTAACGTTGCAGAAATCGTCGCTTTAGGCGTCGCTATCTTTATACTTTCGGGAGGCTCCAATAATCCATGGTTATATGTAGGTATTACTATACCTGGAATACTTCTACTCGCCCCTCTTAACTATAGATATTCGAGGGTTATTCAGATGTACTGGTTAGACCCAACATTGAAATACGATGCTAGCCTATCTCGCAGGAAAACTCCAGCAGACAAAGACGATAGTTAACAAACGACTTTTAGGTCTTTCTGGTGTTCCTTTTTGCCAATCCCAGTACTAGAGCTACTATCGCCAATACCAGCAATATGTATATCAAATTACCTACGGCATATACAAATGTTCCTAAAGCCCAGCCGATTAGAAGTATTACGGCTATGATGTAAAATAAGGTTCTCATATATTTAGTTTATCTTTTTGCTACTATTCAATAGAAGAACCGTTTATTAACTATTTTGTTTGAGACGGTTTACCTTGATATAACATTTTTTGTTAGACAGCTATTAGATAGCTAATTATTCCACGAATAAATTACGCACACGATAGAGCTATCATAAAATTTACTAATTTTGCATCCAAAGCAGTAATTTATCAGTAAGATTGAGTTATTTGTAATACTTGCTAAAGCCAGTAAAATGGCAACAAAAAAAAGGATTATTAAATAGGGGGAGTGTTATTACCTCCATAAAAAGGGCCTGATGCAACAATCTATCTTATTAAGCGATCAAAAATTTCAAATAACGATACAACGGCTTTGCCGTCAGCTGATCGAGAATCACCACGACTTTAAACACTCGGTAATTATTGGTATCCAGCCAAGAGGTATTTATTTAGCCAATCGCATTAAAGAAGAACTGCAGCGTATCTTACAGCTTGACAACATCTTATTTGGAGAGCTTGACATCACTTTTTACAGGGACGATTTTCGCCGAAAAGAGAGCGGCCCCCTAGTACCGAGCGCTACCACAATAGATTTTGTAATAGAAAATAAAAAGGTTATTTTAATAGACGATGTATTATGGACTGGTAGAACTATACGTGCTGCTCTCGACGCTATACAAGCTTTTGGAAGGCCTAAAAAGGTCGAACTACTTGTATTAGTAGATCGACGTTTTTCTCGCCATTTACCTATAGAGCCCAATTATATAGGCATTCAGGTTGACTCCATTAACTCCCAAAAGGTAATCGTTAATTGGCTGGAAACCGAAAACAAAGATCAAATTATTTTATTAACAGAAGAGAACAACTAAGACATTTCGATTGCATAATAAAATGGTAGAAACAGCACAGCAGCTAAGCACTCCACACCTATTAGGTATAAAGGATCTTTCCGTTACAGATATTAACCTTATATTGGATACGGCGAATACATTTAAGGACATCATTAACCGTCCGATAAAAAAGGTACCGTCACTAAGAGACATCACCATAGCCAATGTGTTTTTTGAAAATTCGACACGCACAAGGCTATCGTTTGAGCTAGCAGAAAAGCGTCTATCGGCGGATGTAATAAACTTTGCAGCCTCCTCGTCTTCAGTTAGCAAAGGAGAAACACTTATAGACACGGTTAATAATATTTTAGCTATGAAGGTGGATATGATCGTCATGCGACACCCTTACCCAGGAGCTGGAGTATTCTTAAGCAAGCACGTTAATGCACAAATTATCAACGCTGGAGATGGGGCACATGAGCATCCAACTCAAGCACTTTTAGATGCCTTTTCCATCCGTGAAAAACATGGTGATATCAACGGAAAAAAGATAGTGATTATTGGAGATATTTTGCACTCAAGGGTAGCACTTTCCAATATTTTATGCTTACAAAAGTTAGGAGCAGAAGTGATGGTTTGCGGCCCTACTACTTTAATCCCCAAATATATAACGTCGTTAGGAGTGAAAGTAGAGTATGATCTAATAAAAGCCCTGAAATGGTGTGATATTGCAAACATGTTACGCATTCAATTAGAACGTCAAGATATCAATTATTTTCCTTCATTAAGAGAATACACCATGCTTTATGGTCTTAATAAAAAAATACTGGATACTTTGGATAAGGAGATTACCATCATGCATCCGGGACCAATTAATAGAGGGGTAGAAATTACAAGTGATGTCGCAGATAGCAAGCATTCTATCATATTGGATCAGGTTCAGAATGGAGTCGCAGTGCGCATGGCCGTCTTATATCTGCTTGCCGGAAAACGGGCTTAACATGAGATAAAATTCGTCATAAAAAGTTAATTGCCCTTTAAATCAAAAATATTCAATAAACACATTATTTAACAAGAAACGCCGTTATATTAACAGGTTATTAACAATTGTTAGATAATAGTAAAAAAAACTTGATAGTATCCCATTAATTTAGCATAATAAAGAATTTAGACAATATGTTTAAAAATTTCACTCGTATAAGCTTAATACTTAGCCTTTTCGCAGGTAATGCAATGGCACAACAAAGTGCTTGGCAGTCACTCAATCAGGCGTATAAAACAGGCATGGAATTATATGAAAGAGGCAAATACGCTGCAGCATACAATCAGTTAGGTAAAGTAGAGGAAATACGAACAAAAACTACGATACAAGAAGATGAAAGCGATCAAATTTCACTCCTAAAAGAAAACGCTCGGTTCTATCAAGCTGTATGTGCGCTAGAGCTAGGCAATCATGATGCAGAAGGGCTTTTTCTCAAATTCATCAAAGATCATCCGACTAGCTCCAATACTAAAGCGGCCTATTTTCAAGTAGGACGATCTTACTTTAATCAGAAAAATTACACAAAAGCTATCGAATGGTTTAATAGGTTAGACGGCGGTAACTTGAGTGGAGGAGAAAATACGGAATATCGGTTTAAGCTTGGCTATGCATTGTTTATGACCGAAGACTATCAGACAGCAAAACCGTTATTTGCTCGCTTAAAAGATGAAAGAAACCAGTACCAGGAGGCTTCTGTTTATTATTACGCTTATATTTGTTATTTAGATAGCGAATATAAAGAGGCTTTGCGCGAATTTGAACGTTTAAAAGGGTCTAAAACTTATGAAAATAGTTATCCGTATTATATTGCCGCGCTTTACTTTTTAGATAAACGATACGATGATGTCCTCGCCTATATATTGCCAATCGTCGAAAAGACAAAACAGGAAAATGAAACGGAAATATTCCGCATTTTAGGCGCAACCTACTTCGCAAAAAACGACCTGGGCAAATCAAAAGAGTATTATGATAAATTCCAAGCAAAAGATCAAGGCAAAACGCAGAACAATCAAGACGATTATCAGATAGGCTATATCGCCTATAAAAACGGAGATTACGAAAAGGCAATCAAGGAGTTGGAAAAATTAACGGATCCAGATGCCTATTTCCAAAGTGGCATGATTCTTTTAGGTGATTCGTTTATCCAGTCAGGTAATAAAGAGAGTGCTCGTAATGCTTTTTTCAGAGCTTCGAAGTTAGATTTTGATCCTTCTATGAAGGAACAGGGCCTTTTGAATTATGCCAAACTTTCTTATGAGTTAGAATTTCACCAAGTGGCCTTAGACGCTACGCAAGAATACTTAAGAACGTATCCCCGTTCTGAGAACCTGAACGAAGCCAAGACCTTACTTGCAGAAGTACTGTTAAGCACAAAAAATTATCGTGCTGCTGTTGATGTACTGGAGTCAATCCCTAAACGCAATAAAGAAGCTGATGCAGCCTATCAAAAAGTTACCTATTATAGAGGATTAGAATATTATAATGAACGAGCGTTTGAAAATGCTATATCCATTTTTATGCGTTCCGAACAAAACCCGATTGATCCGGAATTATTGGCTTTAGCTGCCTATTGGAAGGCGGAAGCTATGTACGAAGTAAGGAAATACGGTGAAGCCACCGACAATTTTGCTCGATTCCTGAATTATCCGGCTGCTAAAAATACAGATGTATATAATTATGCTAATTACGCCTTAGCCTATGCGGCGTTCCGAAACAGTAATTACCGCATCTCTGCAAATTATTTTGGTAAATTTCTGAGCAGCGGTGCACCCATCGAGTTAAACACCCGCAATGATGCCATCGCAAGGTTGGGTGATTCTTATTTTATGTTAAAAGACTATGGCCGGGCTATGGAACAGTATAATAAATTAATGAGTTCCAAAGCCAAAACACAGGATTACGCCCTCTTTCAAAGTGGTATTATCAGAGGGCTCCAAGGCGATGCCGATGGCAAGATCAGTATCATGACAGATCTTTTGGCAAGGTATCCAAACTCGAATTATGCAGATGACGCCAGTTTTGAAATTCCTTATACCTTTTTTCTCAAAGGTGAAAACGAAATTGCCATACAGGGCTTACAAGATATGATAGAGAAGTATCCTCGCAGTAGTTACGTTGCCAGAGCCCTAGTTACTATAGGTCTTGTTCAGTATAATGAAGACAATAATGATGCCGCAGTACGAACTTTTCAACGAGTAGTAGAGCAACATGCCACTACAGATGAAGCTAAACAGGCATTAAAATCAATACAAAATATTTATCTTGACAAAGGAGATGCGCAAGGCTTTTTAGACTATGCAGGCACTACCGCACTGGGCGATTTATCGACTTCAGAGCAAGATAATATAACCTTCCAAGTGGCAAACAACTATTTTTCACGAGGTGAATATGAAGCTGCAATAGACGCTGTAAATGCATATTTCGACAAGTTTCCTAAACCGTTACAAGAGAAATTTGCCCGTTTTATTCGTGCAGAGAGTTTATATAAAACAGGGCATCCGCAAGAGGCTTTACATGATTTTAATATTATATTAAATGATTGGACCAGCGCTTATACCGAGCGGACCTTATTAAGTGTATCCAACCTCTATTTAGACCAAAAAAAGTACAATGAAGCAATTGCCCCGTTAAAAAAACTTGAGCTCACAGCGGAGTACCAGTCTCATTATGGATTTGCCATCAATAACTTAATGGTTGCTTATTTCCATATCAATGATTTCGACAACACGCTGATGTATTCTCGATATGTAAAAGAATATGAGAAATCATCAAAAGAAGACAATGCCAAGGCCAGCCTGTACGCTGCACGAGCTCACATGCTTAAAGGAGATTTAAATACAGCTAAAAAAGAACTAAATGAGGCTATTTCAACCAGTCAAACGGTTGTAGGTGCTGAAGCCAAATACAATTTAGGAAAATTACAATATGAAGCAGGCGAGTACAAAACAGCACAGGAAACTGCATTTGACTTGATTAAAAACATGCCTTCTTATGATTATTGGGTAGCCAAAAGCTTTATCTTACTTTCGGATTGTTACATCAAACTTAAAGACGAATTCCAGGCAAAAAGCACACTCCAAAGTATTATCGAAAATTATGAAGAAGACGATGATATTATTCCTAGTGCTAAAGAGCGTTTAGAGAAAATAACAGGAGAAAAACTAGACCCAGAAAAATCTATTGATACAGAAAATAAAGATGACTCTTTGAATGTAGATAGTATAGGTGTGGACAACTTGGAAACAGACAGTTTAACAACCGATAGTTTAGATATAGAAACAGACAGTTTGGATGTAGATAATATAGGAACAGATTCCACGGCGATAGACACTTCGCGGATAATGGAAAATAATTTCTAGTCTCAAAAATTTTCATCAGGAAAAATATGAATAGGTTTTTTAAACCGCAGACAATAACTACAAAGAAAAAAACCATGATATTGAATCATTCAATGTTTAGATATACATTATTAATCAGTTTTGGGCTTTATTCCTTTACTGCTTTTTCTCAAGAGGAGCAGGATCCTAATGAAGAGGCTAAAGGTCAATTGGGTGAAATCGAAGTAATAAGAGACTATAAGCCAATATTGGCAGACGCCGTAAAAATTAGACAGAGTCCCGATTTAACCAACGAGCGCAAATACCTGTCGAAGCTCAACTATAACATCTTTGATAAAAAATTAGATATAAATACCGGCACACACCGTTTAGAAATTCAGGAAGTGCCAACAGCCAGACCAGACGTACTTACTAACAATTATGCTAAAATTGGTGTAGGAAACTTTAACACGTTGCTAGGTGAAGTTTATATTAGTAACGGTGAGGATGAAGCCTTACAAGTAGGTGGATTTATTAAACATCTCAGCCAAAAAGGCACGGAGTTAACAGGACAAAATTTTAGTGAACAAAAGGTAGGTTTGTTTGGCAGAAGTATTCTGGATCAAATTACATTAAACGGTGAAATAGGTTTTAACAGATATGCAACACGATATTATGGATTTGTACCTTTACAACCAGACTTAAACAATGATCCTACCAAACAGCATTATAATGACCTTTACATAAAAGGTGAACTGAACAGTAATTACGAGGAAAATGACGAATTGTTGAGTTATTCATTAAGAGCAGATGGCTATTTATTTGGTAACGCGTTTTCTGCGAGAGAAAACTCTTTTGCATTAAGTGGTAATTTAAACAAAAAGATAAATGCCTTCAATCTCGGTGCAAACGTGTCTGGAGACTTCACAAATGTTCAAAGTCAAAACCAGAGTTTGGCTAACCATATTGCTCGATTAAATCCCTACATCCGCTTTCAAGGAAACAATTATAAAATCACGTTGGGAGCTACTCTAGTAAGCGAATTCGGAGGAGATGAAAGCCGTAACAATATCTTCCCAACGGTTGACTTGGATTTTGCTCTAGTACCGGAATACGCTAGTTTATATGCTGGAGTTAAAGGAGATGTCGTCAAAACATCTTTCAGAACGTTAGCAAATGAAAACCCATTTTTAATGGAGAGGCCTTTTATAGACTCATTGAATAATACCAACACGCTTGTTATCCATAATATGTTAGAGAAGATTCATGCTTTTGGTGGTATTAAGGGCAATGCCGGTGCCACCTTGGGCTATAAGATCGGTATCTTCTATAAGCAATTGAGCGACCTTCCGCTTTATACAATAAGCCCTAATAACCCTTCTAGATACGATATTATCTACGATAGAGGTGAAAAAAATACTGTTTTTGGTTTTGAGGGAGATGTCAACGTACGTGTATCAGAGGCTTTTACACTTGGCGGGAACCTAATATTCAACGAGTATGATCTAGAAAATGAAGCCGAAGCTTGGTTTATTCCAAAATTAAGGGTTGCGGCCAACACTAGGATTAACATAGGTAAGAAAGTTTATATTGACGGGGAGTTATTCTTTAATGATGCTATGAAAGCACGTTCATACAATAAATATGTAGGTATAGGAGGTGATCCTGACGCTCCAGTCACCGTTTCTCTTCCAGCATTCGCTGATATCAGCGCTGGTATTGAATATCGTGCCACCAAGCAGATCGGTGTGTATGTCAGAGGGAATAATCTGCTGAGCAATAGTTATCAACGCTTTCTATATTATCCCCGTTTAGGATTTAATGTGATCGGCGGGTTAAATGTTTCTTTTTAATATTTAACCTTTCTAAATTTGTCACAATACTTATTAAAGAATTAAGCGCATGTTTAATATTGGCCAATACTTATATCAGTTATTACTCATTCATGAGCAGATTGGTGTGCCTGGGATAGGTATCTTTCGCAAGGAACGTATTGCCGCTGGCTTTAATAAAGAAGAAGGGCAATTTGTGCCTCCAGTATTTACATACGCATTATTGTCGCATGCGACTGTTGACTATATTTTATTAGATTTTCTTGTCAAAAAAGAACAAATATCCCATGAACAAGCACGTGAAAAAATAGATTTGACCGTTTCTAAACTACTCAGTGAAATCGCTAATAAAGGAGAAGTTGAGCTGGATAAAATAGGTTTTCTTAAACAGAAGGATAACTCATATGTACTTGTGCCTTTCGTTTCACCCTTACCTGCCCTGCAACCAATCAGAGATATTTCTGTACAGCATGTGCCAGTTTTACCATCCACAACAAATTCTGCCGAATACTCAGACGAAGAACTGAATATTCCTGAAATTATCGGAGAACAGAATGAGGAAAACGTCGCTCCGTTACCCCATATAGAATCGCAAACAACCAGTAATCACTGGATAAAATGGGCCATTGCTGTAACAGTACCAATTATTATAGTGTTATTTTATTTTTTGTACTTTAACACGTCAGGCACACCTTCGTCAACGACGGCCGTCAAAACAAAAAGAGATACAACCTATCAAAACGGTGACCAAATATCTGCTTCCAGCGCAATAGATACTAATGCAACATCTGCAAATGTTGACACTATATCTGCCACTAATGCGATAAAAACAGAAGAAGAGCCAATTGTAAAGAAAGCTTCAAAAACACTACCATACAGCATCGTAATCGGTTCCTTTAAAACTTTGGAGTTAGCAATTAAACAAGCAGAATATTTTCGAACAATAGGCATTAACGCATTTGTATTAGAAAGTAAAATGCCCAATAATCGAAAAAAAATTTGTTATGGCTCATACGCTACGAAGGAGGAGGCCCAAAAAGATCTACCAAAAGTAAGAAGTGAAATAAATGTAGAAGCATATATTTATCCTTAGACAAAACCAAGAAATAATAATATCTTGGCTACGATATTAAACAAACAGAAGTAACATCAAAAATTTATTATTTTATAAAACATGTTTTTATTACAAGTAACAGACACACCGGCATCACTAGACACTATGCTTACCTCACCTGGAGCATCCACATTACCCGTTGAAGAATTAAGTTTAATGGATCTTCTCATTAAAGGTGGGTGGGTCATGCTTCCCTTGGCAATCCTTGCTTTTCTAGGTTTAGTCATCTTTATTGAAAGGTATTTAACGATAAAAAAAGCGTCAAGATACGATTCTAACCTAATGATACAAGTAAAACAGAATATCATGTCCGGCAGATTAGACGCAGCATTAGCGCTATGCCGTAACAGTAACGGACCGCTCGGCCGCATGTTACAAAAGGGATTAACACGTATAGGTCGCCCTATAAAAGATATTGAAGGCGCAATCGAAAATGTAGGTAAATTAGAAGTATCCAAGCTCGAAAAGAACATTAACATTCTTGGAATCATCGCTGGTATCGCACCTATGCTCGGTTTCGTTGGTACCATCATTGGTGTAATTACTATTTTTCACGAAGTGTCCTTAACAGGCGTGATTGAAATTGGAACTATTTCAGGCGGATTATATACAAAGATGGTAACTTCCGCTACAGGTTTAATTATCGGTATTACAGCTTATGTAGGCTATCATATTCTTAATATGATGGTAGACCGCTTGATACTACGTATGGAAACAGATGCTATTGAGTTTATTGATTTATTAGATGAACCCGGCAGCTAGGGTCGAACTTATATTTACGTAAGGAGATAAATTATTTGTTAGCAGAGATTTTTCTGCTTTATCAACAAACAATATTCAAATGAATTTAAGAAAAAGGGACAATAGACCAACCGCCGAAGTGCATACTGCAGCATTGAATGATATTATGTTCTTTCTACTATTGTTTTTCTTATTAGCGTCTGCAGTAGCGAATCCACAAGTAGTAAAATTACTGCTCCCAAGGTCCCAGTCTGGAGAACAATCGGTTGCTAAAAAAACAATAAGTTTGTCTATTAATAAAGATTTACAGTACTTTGTAGAAAAAGAGCAAGTACCGCTAGATCAATTAATGCCCGCCCTGCAAACATATGTGCAAGAGGGGCAAGAATTAACGGTACTTTTATACGTAGACAGAACTGTAGCCATCGAAGATGTAATTGAGGTAATGGATATAGCAAATAAACTTAAAATAAAGCTTGTTTTGGCTACAGAACCGAAAGAAAAAAGTTAAGTGTGAAGGAGTAAAATATGAATAGTCATCGGCAAGATCATGAAAATAATTACCCAAAAGCTTTTGCCATATCATCAGGTATATTTGGGGCATTTTTAATTCTATGTTTTTTTTGGATGTTGAATAATCCAGCACCTGAATTTGGTATGGGAGGACTAATTGTAAACTATGGAACTGATGATGAGGGCATGGGTGACGATTATATGAGCTTAGAAGAGCCCTCTGTAAATCCAAATGCAAACAAAACACTTCCAGATAAGGTTGTGCCAAACGAAGAACCTACACCTGTTGTATCTCAACAAACAAATGATAAAACAGTTGTAACACAAGATGTCGAAGATGCGCCGGAAGTGGTCACAAAAGAAAATGTCAAACCATCATCCACTACCCCTACAGTAACACCCGAGAAAAAGGAAAGCAAACCTACGGTTAATCCAAATGCATTGTATACGGGAAAAAAGAAAGATGGTTCAGGTATTGGCGATGGTACGGGAACAACTGCAGGCAACCAAGGGAGCTTACAGGGTAATAATATGGCGGCTAATTATGGTGAAGGCGGTTCTGGTAATGGCTTAGTTGGCCTACCTAATCGATCGTTTGCCGTAAGGCCAGAGATAGAAGATAAAGGGCAATTGGCAGGCAGGGTTGCCGTGGAGATTACTGTCGACCGAAATGGCAACGTAACTCGTGCTCGCGCAGGAGCTAAGGGCACCACACTATCAGATGCTACGCTTTGGGAAAAATGTGAAACTGCTGTACGCAATGCCCGTTTAAATGCTACGGATGGAGGTCCTGATTTACAATCAGGTATTGTAGTTTTCAACTTCAAGGTGAAGTAGGGATTTATATATTTCATGAATTACATTGAGGTAATTGATTATCTTTATAGCCGTCTACCTATGTTTACGCGTGACGGAGCTTCTGCTTTTAAAAAGGATCTAACGAACACGTTGCTTCTTTGTAAAGCTTTGGGAAATCCGCACAAACATCTAAAATGTATACATATAGCTGGCACGAATGGTAAAGGAAGCAGTTCACATATGCTAGCATCCGTACTCCAGACGGCGGGCTATAAGACAGGTTTATATACCTCCCCGCATTTGCTTGATTTTAGAGAACGAATAAAGATCAATGGACAATTTGTTTCTCAGCAATTTGTAATTGATTTTATTAGAAAAAACAAGGCACTGATCGAAAAAATCAAACCCTCTTTCTTTGAGGTTACAGCTGTTATGGCTTTTCGATATTTTTATGAGATGCAAGTTGATATCGCTATCATAGAAACGGGACTCGGAGGCCGTTTAGATTCTACCAACATCATCAGTCCTATCGTCTGTCTCATAACTAATATCGGTTATGATCACATGGACATGCTCGGCGATTCGCTGGTAAAGATTGCTCAGGAAAAAGCGGGTATCATTAAGCAAAATACACCAGTTGTAATCAGTGAGCGTCGACACAATATTGATCAGGTGTTCATTAATCATGCAGAGGAAAAGAAAGCGCCTATCTATTTTGCAAACGATGAGTGGTTAGTAGGTAATGTAGCAAATGACATTAAATTCCAATATCTCCAGGTCAAATCATTAAAAGATGAGTGCAATCATTTTGAATTAAAGCTAGATCTTAAGGGTAGCTATCAACAAAAAAATGCTATTGGTGTACTATCCAGTATCATCCAGTTAAACAAGTTGGGTTTCAAAATCAGCCAACAGCATATTAATGAAGGGCTAGCTGCCACTCAAGAGTTTACCGGATTAATGGGCCGTTGGCATACATTAGCTAATCATCCCACTATTATCTGCGACACAGGTCATAATGAAGACGGTTGGAGAGAGGTAATTAAAAATATCGGTCATACTGTCTATAAGAAACTACACATGATCATCGGTGTTATGCGTGACAAAGATTTAGATCATATGCTAAATATACTTCCAAAAGAAGCAACGTATTATTTTTGCAATCCTAATTTCGAAAGAGCTCTTCCCGCTGATCAGTTATACACTCGCTCGTCTGACTTTGGTTTAGTTGGCAAACCATATAACACTTTAGAGCAAGCATTAACAGCCGCGAGGAAAAACGCAGCAAAAGAAGACTTGATATTTATTGGAGGCAGCACCTTCGTCGTAGCGGAAGCACTGCCTTTATTTAAATATTAGGAGTTAGTTGGGCATTATCCGTGATAGACACTTATTTTTCTACAGACAACGAATACGGTAATGCATCAACAGACGTCCCACGCTGTTCGTTGGGAATGTCTACCATATCAAAATCGATTACCGCACCGTTTATGAGATCTTCATGTTTAAAGAAATTTTTATTATATGATTTCGCGTCCAATTTTACAGCTTCAATATAACGATTCTCCTGCGTGTTATTTGGAGCATTGATAACGATTTCTTTCCCTGTCTCCAATCTAATTTTGGCGCGCTTAAATAAAGGGGCTCCTATTATATATTCATCAGTTGCGGGAGTTACCGGGTAAAACCCTAGAGCCGAGAACACATACCAAGCCGAGGTTTGTCCATTGTCCTCATCCCCACAGTAACCATCAGGGGTTGGCAAATACATTCTGTTCAGGGTCTCTCGAATCCAATACTGAGTTTTCCACGGCCTACCTGCGTAGTTATAAAGATAAATCATATGTTGTATAGGTTGGTTCCCATGTGCGTACTGCCCCATATTAGCTATTTGCATCTCTCGAATCTCATGGATCACCTGCCCATAATAACTATCGTCAAATACAGGTGGCAACGTAAACACAGAATCTAATTTTGCTGTAAAGGCTTCTTGCCCTCCCATAAGATCGATCAAGCCCTGTACATCGTGAAATACAGACCACGTATAATGCCAACTATTCCCTTCGGTAAAAGCGTCCCCCCACTTAAACGGATTAAATGGGTTCTGAAATTGGCCGTCTTTATTCTTTCCCCGCATCAATCCCGTTTCTTTGTCAAATAATTTTTGATAATTTAAGCTTCTGTTACGGTATAGTGCTATTTCGTCCTTCGGCTTATTTAGCTTTTTTGCTAATTGATAAATAGCAAAATCGTCATATGCATACTCTAATGTACGCGCAGCGTTTTCGTTGATTTCAACATCGTACGGAACGTAACCCAACTCTTTATAATAATCTGCTCCAGCCCTTCCTACAGCGGTAAGCGGTCCAGCGTTATTTGCACCATGTAGTAAGGCCTCATACAAGGTTTCAATATCGTAACCCCTAAGTCCTTTAATGTACGCGTCCGCTACCACGGATGCCGAGTTATTACCTACCATTACATTACGTAAACCAGGGCTTGCCCATTCAGGTAACCAACCGCTTTCTTTATAAGCATTTACCAGCCCCTCCTGCATTTTGATATTCATTTCCGGATAAACAAGATTTAAAAACGGGAATAAGCAACGGAACGTATCCCAAAAACCGGTATCCGTAAACATGTAGCCTGGAAGCACTTTTCCATTATACGGACTATAATGGACAACATTACCTTGGGCATCGTACTCATAAAACATTCTCGGGAATAATAAAGTCCGGTATAAATTAGAATAGAAGGTTCGCATTTGATCTATATTTCCGCCGCCGACTTCTACCCTGCTCAATACCTTGTTCCAAGCATCTCTACCTGTATCTTTTAGGTCGTCAAATCCCATACCTCCAATTTCTTGTAAATTAAGCTCTGCCTGCTCATGACTAATAAAAGATGAAGAAACTTTTATATTAACCTGTTCTCCCGCCTTTGCAGTTTTAAAACCAACAATTGCCCCAACATGATCTTCTGTCAACTCTAGTTCTCCTTCCTTTAAATCCTTTCCGCTAAAAATCGAGATATTATCAAAAGGTTTATCGAATTCAATGACAAAATAATTCTTAAAATTTTCCGGTACACCACCGCTATTTTTAGTAGTATAACCGATAATTTTATTTTCTTGAGGAATCACTTTTACGTAAGACCCTTTGTCAAAAGCATCAACAACAATATAGGCACTGTCCGTTTCAGGGAAGGTGACTCTAAAAAGCGCGGCCCTTTCAGTCGGAGTAATCTCCGTAGTAACATCGTGATCCGCAAGGTAAACACTATAATAGTAAGGAGTTGCCACTTCCGCTTTATGGGAAAACCAACTTGCCCGATCATCTTCTGTGAATTTTAATTCTCCTGTTACCGGCATAATAGCAAACTGACCGTAGTCATTCATCCATGGAGACGGCTGATGTGTCTGTTTAAAGCCGCGTATCTTATCTGCGTCATACGTATACATCCAGCCATCTCCCATTTTCCCTGTTTGCGGCGACCAGAAGTTCATTCCCCATGGCCTTGCTATAGCAGGATAAGTGTTTCCAGTAGAAAGACTGGGTTTTGATAGCGTACCTACCAATGTATTGACGTAAGTAACCGGATCGGATACTTGGTCTACTTCCTGCGCATAGACAGTTGCGGCAAAGGAAAGAAAAAATAAAAGACATAGCTGTTTCATTCGTAATTGATTTTTATAAATAATTAGGTAAGTACAACTTTATTAGGTTATACTTATTTTTTCTTTTGGCTAATTGTTTCCGTAATCCAAATATTACTTCTCCTATTGGTGCCTTTGTAACGTCGTTTGGCGGTTTATAACAGCCTATTTCAGTTTAATTACAGCTAATATAAGCAAAAGAATTTGGCAAGCTAAAACGTTAAAGTGAAAAATATATTGATCACCGTTACTGAAAATAATCATTAAGGTTTATGAACCTGAAGGAAACTTTTGCAATCTAATATTCAGTGACACCAAAAAATATCTGGCAAGCCTATTATTTCTCACGTCAAAGATATCATTTCCCGTTACCTCTCGCCTAACCCCAGTATTCTGATTAAATAAATCAAACCCTTGAACCCGTATAGCTGCCATATCATTTTGAAAAAAAGATTTTTCAATATAAACATTTAACAAAGTAGGATTTACGTTTATATAATTACTGTAGCCAGTGTTAAGACGTTGAGAAAAATCGACACTTAAGATCCACTTCTTCGGTAAATAGCACTTACTGCCAAAACCTAAGCTGAATGTATTAGCCTCCGAATCAATAAACGTTGGTATATCATAAGTAATCTTATTAACAGTATAACTGCTTCTTAAATCCGCTTCTATTAGATCCTCAATCTGAAAGTTCATTTGCAAATTCTGGGCAAACACTATATTCTTGCCCACATTTCTAACATTATTCAGATAGGTCAAATTATTTGTATAATCCAGAGACCCATTAAGGTTCAGCGTGAGGATTTTTCCGGCTAAAGGAGTACTATAATGATAAAAGCCACGCATATCGTAAAAACCATCGGCATTTAAAAACTCTGTTTCCTGTATAGTGCTGTTTGGACTACTGATCCTATTGGCTACCACTTTATCCTGCACATGCGTAAATGACAAATTGGTAAAAAAAGAACTTCCATTATGTATGCTAAAATGCCTATACTGTAAGCTTAACATATTCATGAATTCAGGTTTGAGGTTAGCATTACCAACCACTACATATTGCGGATTTGTAATATCACGTATTGGCTGTATTTGGGTGAATGTTGGCTGATTATTCTGCCCTCTATAGCTAAATGCTAAATTACTTGTCTTATTGATGCTGTATTGTAATCGAGCACTCGGTACAAAATTCAGGTTATTAATATGCGTAACAACCTCTCTTGATGGTGTTTTGCCGTCTAATTTTGTTGGTTGCAAGGCAAAACCAACCGTGTACTTAAAACGGTCAATATCCCCTTGATAATTTAACCCGAATTGATGGGTTTGAAACAGATAATCATAATCTATACTAAGCGAATCAATCAACTGCTCACTTGAAGTCAATGTATCGATACCAAATGTGTTTCTAGCATTTGCAATCGAATTAGATTCATACTGGTAATTCAATTCAAGATAGCTCCTCTTAGTCACTGGCTCTGTATATGCAATATTGAATAAAAGACTTCGATCATAACTAAAATTATGTACCCTTTGATTAAATATTTCATAACTTCTTGACGGACTAGCTGATGATTGGGCAGAATCGATATTTGTTATAAAATCGTTTACATCATCATCTCGATTACGCTTATAATAATCTATTTTAGAGGTAAAAGTAAAGTTTCGACCGTTTTTTGGGAATCTATGGTTATAAAAAATATCAATATCAAAATTTGGATCAGAAGAAGCTCCAGAGACATTATATATACGATCAGTAAAAACAGCATTATTCGTAATAGTACTATGGGTTTCGCTTAGCAGTTTACTCGATAAATAAGACGCGGTTGGCGTAATCTTTAAGTAATTTGCCGTATCAATATTAGCTTCAATTGTCCAGGTAAGTTTATGTTTGATATTTTCTGTTCTTGAATTGACTTCATCTCTTGCATTTATTACTCTATTCTGGTAAATACTTTGAAGACCTGAGGTACCAACGGTTTGGTTATCTCTTTTGGTGAATGTATATCCTCCATAAACAGTTACACCCTGAGCAATATCATCTCGATAATTCACGCCAATGGAGTTTGCTGTATTAACCCCATCACCCGCATCCATCATACTATTCAAATCAGGGCCGTTTCGGCTACCTGCCCCACTGACATCCCCAAAACTAAATAAGCTCGTATTTGTGTTGTTTGTAGACCCAAGTATGGAGAGTTGTTTACTTCCGTTAAATCTATTTGCAGAAAAGCTTCCTATATAACGTCCATGTGTTTTATCGTTCAAATCAACTCCTCCACCCGCAGTTACCTGACCGAAGGCGCCAAAGTTTTTTTCGTCTTTTATAGTAACGTTTAAAACCTTCTCCGGTTCTGTGTTCCGAATCCCCGTAATATTTGCCTGGTCTCCGTAATCGTCTATTATTTGTATATTTTCTATAATATCTGCAGGTAAATTACGTGTTGCTGTGAGCACATCTCCATCAAAAAAATCTTTCCCGTTTACTTTCACACGTGTTACTCGTTGGCCTTGTGCATCTATATTACCATTTCTATCCACCTGTAAACCAGGCATAAGTTTGATCATTTCTTCCAATAATGCATTTTCTCGAACATCATATGCTCGCGCATTATATTGAACAGTGTCCTGTTTAATTACTACGGGTACAACCCCATATACAGCAATTTCCTGCAATTCCTGAGGTTGCTCCTTTAAATTAACAGTCACAAGTTCTGTAATAGGTAAAAGAACATTAGAAGTATACTGACGTTCAAACAATTGGAAACCTATTAAACTAAAAGTCAACTTAAAATCATTTGCCGCAACCTTGTTAAAAACAAATCTACCCTGATCATTTGTACTTACCATCATGGTATCCTGTTTCGCATAAAGACGAACAGTCACACCTACCAAAGGTCTTCCTGTAGAATCTTGCACTACACCACGCACTTCTCTAGTTTGCACTTGCCCTTTTGCCTCAACAAAAAAAACAAAAACTAACATCATGCATAATAATATTTTGTGCATATTTATTCCAACCTACTTTATAGCCCTAAAACAAGTAAACGGCAAACCGATAAAACTTCTTATAAAGAACCTACAATAACTAACACGATATATCTTTTTCCAGTGAAATATACTAATTAATTATCTTTAGGCAATAAAAAAGGGTTGCCAATTTTATAATTGACAACCCTCTTCTTCCGCATCACTTGAAGCTACGTGGTATTCACATAACCATGGCATTAATATTAACTACTCACCGCTATAAGCAACTTTCGGAACGTGCTTATCAATTTCCCAGCGACCAGTACCTTCCTCACCTATTACATCGAACATTTCTAAAATCCGCCTTGCCACGTACTCTTCTTCTATTTGTTCTGCTAAGAACCACTGAATAAATTGAAAAGTAACAAAATCTTTTGTTTTAAAACATTTTTCGGCAATGTTATTAAATTGCGCTGTAACATGCATTTCTTGTTCTAGTGCTAACTCGAAAACACTCCTGAACGATTCAAAGTCTTTCGGTATATTTACTATTTCTGGAGATACCGCTTTTCCTCCCCTATCATTGATATAGTTAAATAACTTAAGCATATGGGTACGCTCCTCCTCTGCCTGTTTAGCAAAATACCCCGCACTAAAATCATACCCTTGATCATCACACCAAGAAGACATCGCTAAGTATATCGCAGACGAATGTGCCTCAACCTTAACCTGTTCATTTAATATTTTTTCTATTTCTTCGTTTAACGAAGTTTTTAATCTTAATAAATCTTTCATAACTCAACAGTATTAACAAAAATGTGTTTAAGTCAAATAACGACTACAATCACTTATGCAAAGTAAAAGATTTAAACCTTAAGTTGCTTAAAATAAAAACAATACGTATTGAGTCTAAATTAGACACTTAAACAAAAAAGGAACGAAAAATCGTTAATTAAATAGTTGAAGACGATATCGGGGAAACGTTCAAACAGTCTTTGATAATACCCGGAAGTTCCATCATAAACTTAGCTCCGTATAGTAGTTCCTTGAGGTTAAGAACATCCGTTACACTAAGTACAAAACATCTTTGCGATCTAAAGGGCATAATAATGGTATAGTCTGCTCCGGGCTGAGGATCGTATAAAATTTGATCAATATCTATTGCTTCGACCTGTTTTCTAAAGTTTAAAAAATCAGCTACCTTAAATGGCGTACAATCTCCAGCAAACTCTAACCAATAACAATTTTTGTTGCTGCACTGCATAACCGCACCAAACTCCGTTCTAAAAATTTCATCTAAGCTCGCAAAGGCACAAAGCATATCTAGCAATTAAGATTAACCAAACTTCTCTGCGAAGATAACAACTATATATAATCAGTCCAAATAAATTCTCTATTTTATACGTTTTATCGCTGTGTTAAAAATCAGATGATTCCATGTAACACCCCACCTTTCTTTCCCAGGGCGTCTACCTTTTTCTCAATCGTTGAATCCTTAATTAACGGTGGCGCATGATGGGGCTTACTCCTAGCATCTATGATTACCGGACCTGTACAACCCCAGTGCTTGTGTTCAATAAAAGCTCCAACGCCGTATATATCATGAGAAGGATTACTTCTTGTAAATGTAGTCCAAACAAAGTTATGTGGATTTTCCGCAGTAAATTTAGCGTCATCACAAAGCACAATCATTGCTATACCATTTAAATCAATTCGTTCAAGTTCTTTCAGATAGTCTAGCATCAAACGCTGAGTATCTTCATAAGAAGAAAACGCAGGAGCCTCTACCGCTAATACGCCTGGCATCACGAGCTTTTTATCATTGAAAGGCCTAGGTATTTCAAAGTTAGCTGGCAAGCTGTTCCATAAAACACGTATTTTCTCCCCTGCTGCCGCAAAAACCACCTTCGACCCTGAGTTAAGCCCCTCTCCCGTATAATCTAAGGTATCAATTGTGGTTTTTGTATAAAAATGTAAATCTCTCGTCGTGTCAATCCGTTCTAGTATATGCGTAAAAAATAATACGATATTATGTATATCTAACGCTGGATTATCTTCATATGCGGCTATAAATAAATATTTAGCTAAGCTCAATTGATTTTTCCCCAGAATCTGATTAGCTATTGTCAAAATTTCCTGTGGTCTTTTCAGTTTCAGATAGGGAGTATAACGTTCAGAACCAATGGCGAATAATAATGGGTGAACTCCAGCAGCATCCACCGCATGTACTGCATGTAGGCCATGAATCTCCTTTGGTATAGCAGGACCACTAATCTCATGTATCAATTCACCAAAACTCGTATCTTCCTGTGGAGGCCGGCCTACAACAGTAAACGACCAGATAGCGTCACGCCTGTGATACACCTTGTGTACTTTCATTAATGGAAATGGATGCGTTAGGCTGTAATAACCAATATGGTCACCAAAAGGGCCCTCAGGTTTATTTTCATGAGGGTATACCGTACCAGTAATGACGAAGTCAGCATCAGCAGAAACACAAAAGCCTTCATCATCATAAAAATATCTAAATCTGCGATTACCTAAAGCACCAGCAAAAATCATTTCCGACAAACCCTCAGGCAAAGGCATCACGGCTGCTAACGGGTGCGCTGGAGGTCCACCAATAAATATACTCACCTTTAAAGGTCTACCTTGTTCATTTGCTTTCGTCTGATGAATCCCTATTCCCCGATGTAATTGATAATGCAAACCCACTTCCTCATCCTGTATGTACTCATTCCCTGCCAATTGAATCCGATACATACCCAAATTCGCGTGCATAATTCCGGGCCTGGAAATATCTTCTGTGTAAACCTGCGGCATGGTTATAAACGGTCCACCATCCATTGGCCAATTCACAATTTGAGGTAGAGAACTTATGGTTGTCTGATGACGAAAGACAGGAGTTTTTCCCTTTCCTACTTTCATGGGTAAGGCAGAAAGCGCGTTTAGCGACACCCCAGCATACTTCCATGGTTTCTTCAAAGCGCGCATAGGGTCCATTTTCAAATCAACCATCATCTTCATTTTATCTATGGTATCACGAAACATAAAACGTGATCGATCTAGCGTTCCAAAAAGATTCGAAACAGCAGGAAATTTACTTCCCTTTACATGCTCAAATAATATTGCAGGCCCTTGTTTCTCATACACTCGCAGATGGATAGCTGCCATTTCCAAATAAGGGTCAATCTCTTCCTTTATTCGTATTAAATGTCCGTGTCGTTCGAGATCTTGTACACATTCGGCCAAACTCTTATAACCCATAAAATATTTATTTATCATACGGAACAAGCGCATGAATCTCTAGCAAACTTAGATAAAATTGTCATATCAAGACAAAAAAATATCCGATCATTTCTATTAAAAGCTTACAAAAAATCCTATATTAGATCTTAAAACAAGAAATCAATGAATGAGATACGAAAGCGTTTTGGAGAAATTTCTGAACAATATGATCAAGAACGCGAATTCTTAATACCTTGTTTTAAAGACTTTTACCAAATCAGCCTCCCTTTGATAGCGGAACGTACAGCGGCAGAGCATGTTTTGGATATAGGAGCAGGCACGGGTTTATTCTCCTATTTTGTTTATCAAACTAATCCTAAACTTAAATACACGCTATTAGATATTTCTCCGGAAATGTTAGGAATAGCCAGAAAACGTTTTGCAGGTTTATCCAACTTTTCTTACCTAGAAATGGATTATCGCGAGAAGGGCATCCCAGGAAAATATGACATCGTTATCTCCTCTTTATCCATACATCATCTAACTGATACGGAAAAAACGTCTATCTATCAACGGGTCTATAAAGCCTTAAATCCTGGAGGATTATTTGTTAATGCTGATCAAGTAAAAGGCCGGACCTCTGCAATAGACAACTTTTATAAAGCTCAATGGCGTCGTTCGGTTATCGAGTCAGGTTTGGATCAAGCCTCTATACAAAGAGCTTTTCAAAGGACGTCTCTTGATAAGTTTGCACCTTTAGCTTGGCAATTAAATGAACTTCAACGAACAGGCTTTCAAGAAGTGGATTGCATTTATCGTTATCACAACTTTGTAGTAATGATTGGAACAAAAGCTTAAGGATACCCTTAGAATTGTATTGCCTCTACACCGAATTTATTTAGGAAATCAACCCCCTCGTCCGAAGGAAGCCCCTTATAGATAGCATAAGAACGTTTATAATATACCCGAATGATACCTGCTGAATAAATCAGTCTAGCACAAGGCAAACAAGGGGATAAGGTAGTATATAGTGTTGCCCCCTGCAAACCCGCTCCGTTTTTAACAGCATACAATATCGCATTCTCTTCTGCGTGTAGTGCCAATGAACAACTACCTCTAGCATCACGCGCGCAACCATCTTCTGGCCATTCTTGGTCACAGTTATGTGTACCAGATGGCGGGCCATTATAACCTATGGATATGATACGGGTATCTTTAGCTAAGACAGCTCCCACATGTGCTTTTACACAGTGAGATCTTTCCGCTAGCTCTAGCGCTAAATTCATGAAAATTTCGTCAAAACTTGGCTTTACCATTTCTCTATTCGTTACATTTCAAAACTGTTACATGGCATACCCAATAAACCAGTAATGCAAGAGAAAGATACTCTCTCTTAAAAACAACGCCAACAAAAATAAAAAAATAACCGACTCAATCCGTCAAAAATAGCCATGCATTTTTTTAGCAAAATTTCCATTTAATTTTTTTTTAGTATAATTGCAGCTCAACCAAGCAAGGGAAAAACATGATTGAAGTTATTGTTTCTGGCGTTGGCCTAGGTATTGTATTGTCTTTCCTGACCGGCCCAGCATTCTTCGCTTTACTAAAAACTAGCCTTGAAAAGGGCTTTTACGGCGGGTTATCATTTGCTTTTGGTGTCTTCACTGCTGATATTTTATATGTTGCTCTCGCTCTATATGGCTCCTCCTACATTGCCAGGGAACGCGAAATATTGTTACCCTTAGGTATTATCGGGAGTATTGTGCTATTGGGAGTTGGCATTCACTATATTCTTAAGAAAGTAACCATTAAACGGAACAACAAATGTCTTTCTAAAAAAGAACATGGTGGGTACTGTATTAAAGGCTTTGCTATGTGTATATTTAATCCAACGTTGTTATTATATTGGATAAGTGTCACAAGTGGTGTTGTATCTATCAGCAACGATTTCGATCTTAAGCGAATTATCCCGTTTTTCGCCTGTGTATTACTGACGCAGTTAGGTATCGATTCTCTAAAAGCTTTTTATGCCGACAAGCTTAGTCACAAAATAGAAGAGTGCACGTTGAATAAAATCAATAAATTTGCTGGTGCTCTTATCATCGTGTTTGCACTCAGACTCATGTATGAGCTCGTATTTACCCACACAATAGTTTAAGAAAGAGGCAAAATAGCTGTTATGAAGTGTACTTCAAATAGTTTTTACTTTTGGAGCTATGTATTTTTTGACCTCTTTCTTAAAAATATAAAATGGAGCAGTAGATAATACTTCGTGAAAAATTATGCGGAATAGTAAGCTCTAATATTCTTACCTTCTACCCAGTTCATAAATGCCCTGTTTACCACTTTATTCCCTCCAGGTGTTGGATAATCTCCTGAGAAATACCAATCTCCTCTATTTTTTGGACAAGCAATATGCAAATCTTTCAACGTTTGATAAATTACTTCTACTTTGGCGTTTATACCTATAGGAGTAACGATACGAGCAATTTCTTCTGAGATTTCTTCATAAGTGAAAGGTTCATAAATTGCCTTAACATGGTTTACCACTTGCTCATTATCCATATCAAGTGACTCAACACATTTCTGATAAACGTCGTCAATAATATAATTCATACCATTTCTTCTCAATAAAGAAATCGCTGCTTCGAAGGCGACAAATTCTCCCATCCGAGACATATCTATACCATAGCAATCGGGATAGCGGATTTGAGGGGCAGAGGAAACTATAATAATCTTAACGGGGTTCAATCTATCCAATATTTTAAGAATACTCTGCTTCAAAGTCGTCCCTCTAACGATCGAATCATCTATGGCCACAATAGTATCTTTTCCTCCCTTCACTATTCCATAGGTTGTGTCATAAATATGTGCAACCATATCCTGCCTGTCTGCATCTTGTGTAATAAATGTTCGAAGCTTAGCATCTTTAATGTTCAACTTCTCGAACCTGGGAGAGATACTCAACATTTCGTCAAGTTCTTTATCAGCTATCTTATCTGCTCTTTTGAGTAGCGTATCCTTCTGTAATTTCCTTACATAATCGTTCACCCCGTCCATTACCCCATAGAAAGCTACCTCCGCAGTATTGGGTATGAAGGAAAAGACTGTATTCTTAATATCATGCTTAACTGCCTTCAATATACTCGGACAAAGTAAACGGCCCAGCTGCTTTCTTTCTTGATAAACTTCCGTATCACTTCCGCGCGAAAAATAAATTCGCTCAAAAGAACATGATTTTTGTTCTTCCGGTTCACGGAACATCTCTTCACTTATTGTTCCATCCTTTTTGATGATTAACGCATGCCCCGGTTTAATTTCCTTTATACTTTCGAACCTTATATTAAAAGCCGTTTGTATTGCCGGACGTTCAGAGGCCGCTATCACAATTTCATCATCATAATAATAATAAGCAGGCCTTATACCAACGGGATCCCGCATTACAAAAGCATCTCCATGACCAAATATCCCACTGATAGTGTAACCGCCATCCCAGGTTTTAGCCGATCGCCGTAATATATTAGCAACATCAAGATTTTTAGCTATAAGCGCGCTTATTTCAACGTTAGAATACCCCTCTTTTTTAAACTCATCAAATAACTCCTGATTTTCAGTATCAAGGAAATGGCCTATTTTCTCTAGCACAGTTACGGTATCCGCCTGCTCTTTCGGATGTTGCCCTAACTCAAACAATTGTTCCAATAGCTCGTCAACATTAGTCATGTTAAAGTTTCCGGCAATCACTAGATTTCGGCTCATCCAGTTATTCTGCCGTAAAAAGGGGTGGCAATTTTCTATACTGTTTTTACCATGTGTACCATAGCGCAAATGCCCTAACAGCACTTCCCCTATAAAACTCATATTTTCCTTTAACCAGTGCGAATCTTGGAAAAGATCTGGATCAGACTGCTGTATAGCTGCGAATTTCCGTTGTACATATTCGAAAATCTCCGAAACAGCACTAGACCCCATTGCTCGATATCTACTTATATAACGATTACCTGGCTTTACATCAAATTTAATGGTAGCAATACCCGCACCGTCTTGTCCACGGTTATGCTGCTTTTCCATTAATAGATATAGTTTATTGAGACCGTACAGAGGTGTTCCATACTTTTCCTGATAATAGGATAGAGGCTTTAGCAAACGAATCATCGCAATGCCGCACTCGTGTTTAATTGAGTCACTCATATTTGGAATTGAGCATGCAAAATTACATTTTTATATGGCTTTGCAAAAGAAAAGCAGTCTAAAAATAAACACTTCAATGTAAAATAATAAAGGCCCAAAAAAAGGGCCTTCTAATCAGCACGTAAACTAGCTAATTTCTAGTTATTGTTTTTGGTTGGTTATAATTTCTCGCCATGTTGACTAATATCAAGCCCCACTTCCTCCTCCTCTGGGGAAACACGCAACTTGCTGATTGTATTCGTAATTTTTAACAGAATAAAGGCTACTATAAATGTATAGGCCACAGCCCCAATTAATCCTATTACTTGTGCCCAAAACAACGTTGTTTCACCAAAAAACAAACCGTTCGTATCAATATCAGGATTAATAGTTTTTGTTGCGAACACCCCCGTTAAAATCATTCCTATCATCCCCCCTACTCCATGGCTTGGAAACACATCCAACGTATCGTCAACGTTGGAGCGAGTAGTACGCCATTCAACTAACAAATTGCAGATGATCGAGGTTACTACCCCTATTATTAAGGAGTGAGGAACAGTAACGAAGCCTGCAGCTGGCGTAATCGCCACCAAGCCAACAACTACCCCTATAGAAACTCCCATGGCTGTTGGTTTTTTCCCTCGCGCTGCATCAAAAAAGATCCATGCCAAAGCAGCCGCAGCTGATGCTGTCGTAGTAGTTGCTAGAGCAGAAGCTGCTAAGTCATTCGCCCCAAAAGCAGAGCCAGCGTTGAAACCAAACCAGCCAAACCAAAGTAAACCCATACCGATCAATACATAAGTTACACGAGCAGGGTCATGACCGTTACTATTACCTCTTTTAAGAAAAATAGCCGATACAAAAGCGGTCACACCAGCAGACATGTGAACAACAGTACCACCTGCAAAATCTAATACGCCCATATTTGCCAGCAAACCCTCTGGATGCCAAGTAGCGTGTGCTAATGGGGCATAAATAAAGATAAAAAACAAACAAACAAACAGAATATATGACGTAAAGCGAATACGTTCTGCAAACGCACCAGTTATTAACGCTGGTGTTATAATAGCAAATTTGAGCTGATACATCGCAAAAAGTGCAAACGGTATGGTAGGGGCACCAGACCAATTCGGTCCGCCAATCACTCCGTTAAACATAAAATACGTCGCAGGATTACCAATAACTCCATATAGAGACTCTCCAAACACTAAACTAAAACCAAAAATCACCCAAACAACTGCAATTAAACACATACATATGAAGCTTTGCAGCATGGTAGAGATGACATTTTTCTTTTTAACCATTCCGCCATAAAAAAATGCTAAACCCGGCGTCATGATTAACACTAACGCTGTAGATGTTAACATCCAGGCTACATCAGCAGCATCATAACTAGATTCACCACCTACATTTATCGGTATTGACGGAAAAAACAAACACAAAACAACCAATAACAACAGAAAAACAAATGGAATAGTTGATTTTTTAGATTTCATAATCAATTTTTTTACTTTTTTGTCCAAATATATAGAATTGTTAAAAATAAATAACAAAAAAATTAACATTTTTTTATATAAATGCATTTTTACATACAAAAATGTAAACAAAATATCTAAAAAAACAAAAATAAACCGATTACCACATAAAAAGGAAGTAGTAACAACGAGATTTTTTAGTTCAGCATAATGGAGGGAAAAATGCCCAGAATCAAGGTGAAGAATGACAAAAGCAGAGCTATCACCACGAGGCCATTAACAGGCGATTTAGGATAATCAACTTCACTGTTACGCAGGAAGGCGTTAAGTGGAATCTTAAAATAAAAAAACAATGCGACTACTGTAGTAACTGCGCCGGTTGCTAAGAGTACTAACCAGGCCATGTCACCTCCATGCGTATAAACATCCCATGCAGCAGAGAAGGCTAATAACTTTGCAATAAAGCCAGCAGTGGGAGGTAAACCTATTAGGGATACCATAAAAATAGTCATGGCCATTGTTAATGTAGGATACACCTTCCCTAGACCTCGAAACTGATTTACGTCTACTACACCCAGCCTTTCTTCAAAATAGGACGCCAGCATAAACACGCCCATATTCATGATGGTATAGATTAACAAATAATACAGCAAAACATTAACGGATTGTTCGAGACCTGAAAGAACGATCATCATTAAAAAACCGGTATGACCAATAGAAGAGTAGGCCATCATCCGTTTTAAGTTATGCTGTCTAATTGCGACAAAGTTACCTACTACCATACTGGCTACAGCAAAAAATACCAACATATAGAAAATTACCACCGGCATCATAAACATAGACCATGCCGATACAAAGCGCGCTAACAGTACGATCGCCGCAATTTTAGGAGCTGTCGACAAAAGAGCTACCACTGGCGTAGCCGCACCTTGATAAATATCAGGACTCCAAAAATGAAAAGGCACAAAAGACAATTTAAATCCGATTCCTGTCAATACCAATAACATAGCAAACAATAACAACGGCACAGGCATTTCTGCCAAAGCTATTAAGTGGTTTTCTCCAGTAAACGAAAGACTACCTGTATATCCGTAAAGAAAAGATATACCATACAACATCATAGCAGAACAAACGGCACCAAATAGTACATATTTCATTGCTGCCTCACTTTGATTCTTTCCAATCACAAAAGCACCCACCATAATATATGAACCTATTGAAACCATTTCGACAGCGATATAAGTCATCAGCCAATTGACAGACATAGCCATTAAGTTCATTCCTACATGTAGCGCTAAGAGGGTACTCAATAAATCAGCGATCCCTTTCTCATAAGTTTTGAACACTTTACTGTAAAATAAAAAAGAACCAAATAAGAGTCCGGACAAAGTAATCAGAATTTTAATCTTGGCACCGGTGGTATCCGGGAGGATCATATCAAAAAACACGGGTTCATCGGCTGGTGAGTGTAACTGATAAACCGTAGCCATACCCGCCAACAGTAACCCCACCATAGTTATTAACCACGTTATAAACGAATTATTCTTTACAAAAACTCCAGAAAATATACTTATCAAGAAGGCAATGGTAAGTATAGATTCAGGAAGTAAAAAGGCCAGTCCCTCTATCACCAAATCTATCAAATCACTTATATGCGGTATATATTCTTTCATGACGCTTATATTCTGCGCAAATTTATTATTTAGAAACCCCCATCAATTCAATTAATGAAAGTACTGATGTGTTAATTTTTTCAAAAGCTAAGAAAGGAACTATACCCAAAAGTAATGCAAAAACCACCATAGGAACCAAAACAATTGTTTCACGCCTATCAACGTCCCTTAATTGCTTTCGCCAGTCCTCACCTCCCTTCAACCTCGTATTGCCAAAAAACATCCGCTGCAATGTCCAGAGGAAATAAGCGGCACTTAATAGGATACCGACTGACCCTCCAACGGCCATCCATCGAGGCAACAAACCGTTAACACTTTCCGAATTAAAAGCGCCAATGATAGTGAACGCTTCTGCGATAAATGCAGAAAAACCTGGAAGTCCCAAAGATGCAAAAAATCCGACCGCAACAAACACCGTATATTTTGGCATAATGGAGGCCAGTCCTCTAAAATTATAAATCATCCTGTCGTGCACCCGATCATATAGTACCCCTACCAAAAAAAACAACATAGCCGATAAAAAGCCATGACTCACCATCTGAAATATCGCTCCACTTACTCCTTCGGGTGTCATCGAAGCAGCACCTAACAACACAAAGCCCATATGCGACACAGACGAATAAGCCACCAACCTTTTAAGATCTTGCTGCGCTAATGCATTTAGTGCCCCATACAAAATCGACACCACGCCAATCAACCCCAACCACCACGCACTTTCGATGGCTTGATCAGGGAAAATACCAAAGCAAATACGCAAAATACCATATCCGCCAACTTTTAACAGGATTCCTGCCAGAATGATAGAAACCGGAGTAGGAGCCTCCACATGTGCATCCGGCAACCAAGTATGTAAAGGTACGATAGGAATTTTTATACCAAAGGCGATAAACAGGACAATAAATGCTAATAAACGAGCAGATACTCCGAACAACTCCTGATGGGCAATAGGTGAAAAAATGGATTCCTTAACAATATTGTCGGGGTTCATCATATGCAGCATGTTAAAGGTATGGCTTCCTGTTAATGGGTCTATTACGGAGAAATATAAACCCACCATCACCAGTAACATAAACACTGAGCCCAATAACGTATAAAGGAAAAACTTTATGGCCGCATATTCTCTACGTGCGCCGCCCCATATGCCTATAAGAAAATAAAGTGGCAACAGCATCACTTCATAGAACACATAAAACAGGAAAAAGTCAAGTGCCACAAAAACTCCCATTACGGCGGTATTTAACAGCATCAATAAGGCAAAATAGCCCTTAAGCTGCTTTTCCATCGTCCATGATGCCACAACCGCCACGAGCATGACAAGCGCCGTTAAAAACAAGAATAGTATAGAGAGTCCGTCAACCCCTACTAGATAGTCTACTTCCAATGTACCTAAAGCTCCCAAGTTCATTCTTATCCATGGAAGCTGCTCTACAAACTGATACGATTCCAATACATTCACACCACCGAAACCATCGTTAAATTGGTAATATAAATAAGCGGACAGCAACAGCTGCACTGTGCAAATGCCGGCTGCAATATATTTAAAACTAGCTTTCAACGCTGTTGGCAAAACCAACATCACTAGAGCAGCCAATAATGGCAAAAAAATTAAGATAGACAACCAGCTCATAATAATAACATATCAAGGACTAAAAAAAACTAATCCCTAAAAACAGTATAATTAAAAAAAACAAGAACATGCTAAATAGGTATTGTTGAACTCTTCCGCTTTTTGCATTTCTAAATGTATCGCCCAATATGTTGGATAGCGTTCCTGCTCCATTCACCACACCATCTACCAATTTACGATCTACCCACTCAACCATATTTGCCAATAAAGGAATTGCCCTACCAAGTTTATCCACCAACCCGTCTACAAACGTACGATCAAAAGCATATAAAATACGGGAAAACCACTTGACAACCTTTATTATTAATTTGTGATAAACCGCATCTAAATACCATTGGTTAAGGGAAAACTTAAAAAAAACACCGGTGCCTTTTAGGGGGTATTTAAGCCGGGCATACCATCGCCAAGCTACAAAAATAACGATAATACTTATGCTATTCACCGCTGCGGGAACCACCGTATGATAAATATTTACGCGTTGTAAAGCTTCCGTTTTATCAAATCCATTGAGTAGCCATACATTTTCAAAAACCAATGGATTATAGGAAAATAAAGGAAATAATGCGCACAAGGCTAAGAAAGTCATAGGATAGCGCATCCCTACCGGAGCTTCATATAAAGCGATGGTTTTTTGATAATTTAAAGCTAAACGGAATTTACCATAAAACACTTTAAACACCAAGCGCGCAATATAAAATGCCGTAAGTGCACTGGTTAGTAACAATGACACCGGAACAATCATCCAGATGTTAGACCTCCATTCTGCCCATTCAAAAGCATAAATTAAAATAGCATCTTTTGAAAGATAGCCTGCGGTTAGTGGTAAACCCGCTAGAGCCAACGCTGCGATCAATGTCAAACGGAATGTTTTTGGCATATACTTTCTTAACCCGCCCATATTCCGTATGTCTTGCGGATCAAAATCTAATTGGTTCTGATCTCTCACGTGATGCATCTCATGAATGATGGCACCGGCAGCCAGGAACAGTAAACATTTAAAAAAAGCATGGGTTACCAAATGAAACATCGCTACGCCATATTGCCCAATTCCAATGGCCACCATCATGAATCCTAACTGCGATATAGTAGAAAAGGCTAATATTTTTTTGATATCATATTGCGTCAAAGCGATTGTTGCCGCCATAAAAGCTGTAAAAGCACCTATACTGCCTATCATAAGCAAAACAGTGGCATCAAAAAGTGGTGATATGCGAACCAGCATAAATACACCGGCAGCAACCATTGTAGCAGCATGAATTAACGAAGAAACTGAGGTAGGCCCCTCCATAGCATCCGGCAACCATATATGAAAGGGAAATTGGGCGGATTTTGCCATAGCACCCATAAAAAACGCTGTTCCTGCTAAGGTGAGCCAAACAGCTGGTACGGATGCCCCCCGAAATTGCCATCGCACACCGTCATTCACTGCCTGATTTATAAACCCCTGTTCGCCAAAAAGCAACTCAACGTCAAGCGTTTGAAACTGTGAATATAAGATGCATATTCCGATAAGAAATCCCAAATCACCTATTCTATTAATCAAAAAAGCCTTTTTATTGGCGCGGATTGCCGCCTCTTTTGTAAACCAAAACCCGATTAATAAGTAGGAAGCAAAACCCACTAGCTCCCAACAAACGTACATGAGCAATAAGCTGTCGGCCATAACTAAAGCCAACATAGCAAAGCAGAACAAACTGAGGTACATCCAATATCGATGAATCCCAGGGTCTCCCTTCATATAAAAAACAGAATAAATATGCACAGGCAAACCTACTACGCTAATTAACACCATCATTAGCACCGACAGATTATTTAATATAATACCTGCTTTAAATTCGTTGGCACCAACGGTAAACCATGTAATCTGCTCATGTATCTGCTCTCCGTTCCACACATTTACAAAAACCACTATAGACCCAATAACACTGATACACATGGCTGTTACTGCGAGAAGACCACCGCTAATTTTTCTACCTCCAAAGACAGTGGCCATGAAAGCACATAGCGGAGCAATCAACACCATTAGTGAAAGGAAAACATTCAATGATATGTGGTTCAGGAGGCTCATTTAATCTTTTAAATCCCTGATATCATGAGGGTTTATATTCTTATAGTATCGATACACATTGAGGATAATTGCTAAGGCAACAGCTACGGATGCCGCTGCAAGCACAATAGCAAAAAGTGCAAATGTTTGCCCACCATACAGTGCTTTGTCATATCTCCCAAAAGACACCAAGTTAAGCACCGCAGCATTAATCATCAACTCAATACCCACAAGTACGAGAACAGCATTTCTTTTAGCCAATACTGCATATAATCCTATGACGAAAAGTAGTGCACTAACAATTAAAAAATGGGTTAAGGTGATCAAGATCTACGCTCCTCCTTTCTCGCCAGATGAGCAGCTCCCATTAAAGCCATCATTAAAAAAACGGAAACTACTTCAAAAGGCAGAACATAGCGCGTCATGAGGTTAACCCCGAGGTATCGAATCGTTTCATCTCCCACTTGTATAAACCCTTTAGTATCTTTAGAAGCAGTAATCCACGTAGGTTCTTGTTTGTCAAATAATAGCACCATATAGATCAGCACCCCAAAGAATGAGACAGCGATTAAAGCACCTTGCCAATTTGGAAGGGAAAAAACCCCCATAACTCCCGATTTTAAATCATTCAATAACTCTTTATTAGATAACATAAATGCAAAAAGCATCAATACAAGCACCCCTCCCACGTAAACAATCACTTGGGTAATTGCCACGAAGTCTGCCAATGCAAAAATATACAATCCTGCAACTGAGAAAAGCGTAATAAAAAAAAGAAATAAACTACGAACGAGATTCTTTATGGTTACAACCAATAAGGCAGATCCAACCGCCGTTGTAGCTAACAAATAAAAGAGCATCAGTTCCATAGTCATATCCTTACTTACGTTTAGCTGCCTCCTTTTCAGCCTGAACACGAGCAAATTCTTCCTTTTTTTCGCTGATTTCCGATTCGCTCATTTCAGAAAACTGGTAAATAAAGTCTGCTAATTTAGAAGTACTTCTGTCGTAATTATCGGTCATGGTGATACACTCTGTAGGGCAAACCACGGTACACAGTCCACAGTACATACATTTAGCCATGTCAATATCAAATTTAGCAGCGTATAAACGTTTAACGCTTCCATCAGAAGTTTTCCCTATGGCTTCGGTAGCTTTTATGGCTTCAATATCAATACAATCAACAGGACAGGCTTTTGCACATAAATCACATACGATGCAATCATCAATTTCAACATCTAATTGGTAGCGAGCTACCTCAGGTATCGGAATTTCCTCTTTTGGATATTGAATCGTAGTCACTCCTTGCTGTTTATCAAAGTAATTTTCCTGTTTAATATCTAATTCTTTACGTGCTCTACGTGCAGCAAAAAAATGCCTGAGGGTAATACTTAACCCCTTAATTGCACTGGTAAAAGCGTATAAAGTTCTCTTAAACATAAAATAAAATTATCAGCTGTTAGTAATTGACTATATTTTCATTATTATCAGCTCTAAATCCTCAAATAGCCTTAATATAGCATATTTGCTTAAGCAATCATCCAACCATTACGGCAACTCTCCATATACCAGAAATTACCATACATAGAAAAGCTAAAGGCGTTAACACTTTCCAGCATAAGTTCATTAACTGGTCTACTCGTAACCGGGGCAATGTCCACCGAATCAATATCTGTACTCCCACGATTAACAATGTTTTTGTAAGTATCCAGAAAACGCCCCATCCCATACCTGTGGTCCATTTAGCAAACTCGAACGAACCAATATTGGGCAGAGGGGTATTCCACCCTCCTAAGAACAGGACTACGCCAATCATAGAAACCAAAAACATCATACAATATTCTGCCAGAAAAAAGAAAGCAAAGCGCAGCCCTCCATATTCGGTATGGTAACCGGATACCAGTTCAGATTCGGCTTCTGGTATATCAAAAGGAGCTCTATTACATTCTGCCAAAGATGCAATGAAGTAAATAATATAAGCTAAAATTAAATGTGGAGCTTGAAATATATTCCATGCAAGAAAACCTCCAATTTCACTTACATCCCACATCCCGATAAACCAAATTTCCTGATTGCTCAAAATCCCTTGGTTTATCGTAATCTCCTGCATATTTAAGGTTTGTGTAACCATTACCGCTGCAATTAAAGCAATACCGGCAGGTATTTCATAAGACACAATTTGAGCAACGGCGCGCAGCGAGCCGAGTAGCGAAAACTTATTGTTAGACCCCCAGCCAGCCATCAGTACACCTATAGCTTCAACTGAAATAATAGCAATCACATAAAATAACCCGAGGTTTAAAGCTGCGGGAGCCAAGCTAGGTGCCCAAGGCATAGCAGCAAAGCCCAGATAGACTGCCACAAATACAATAACTGGCGCAGCAGCAAATAAAATTTTATCTGCATTGGCTGGAGAAATAAATTCCTTCTGCAACAACTTTAATATATCAGCAATGGTTTGTAAACTACCGAATTTACCCGTTTCCATAGGCCCTAACCTATCTTGCACAAATCCAGCTATTTTTCTTTCTGCATAGACAGCAAAAAGTGTAAAACTTGCCAAGAAGGCAAATAAAACAATGGCTACGAGTATATATGTGATGTAAAAATTCAAGGCAACCCCATACAAATGATCAATGAGTGCAAACTTAATGATTAACCTCGAAAATACTAAATGGAAATCAAACTTATTTTGAATGATTCTAATAACTACTTACTTGATGGGTATTGGAGATTCCTTTTATTCACACCATCCCTTTTAAATGCTTATAATTACTCCTCACCGTGTCCAAAACTTCATCCATACGGCCACTTAAAATCAATTTACCCATGGTAATAGCATAACCTTTCATTTGTGAAAACTCAATCTTAGGGGGCATAGCCAACGCATTTGGATCAGTTTTAACATGCACCAGGACCGGTCCATCGTAGGTAAAAACCTCCCTCAGGGACTGCTCTACCAGCGCTGGATCGTCCACACACAGCCCCTTCATACCCATGGCCATGGCTACCGTCGCAAAATCGGGATTATACATATCTGTTTGCCATTGGGGCAAACCTGCTACTTCCATTTCCAGTTTTACCATCCCCAGGGAACGATTATCGAATACAATTAATTTAATAGGCAAGTTATACTGCACTATCGTGGCCAGATCACCTAGAAGCATAGAAATGCCTCCATCACCGCAAAAGGCAACTACCTGTTGTTTTGGACGGGCAAGCGCCGCTCCAATAGCTTGGGGCATGGCATTTGCCATTGATCCGTGATTGAACGAACCAAGCAGCTCTCTTTTCCCGGTTGCATTTACGAATCTCGCCCCCCAGACACAACTCATGCCCGTATCAACGGTAAAAATGGCATCATCAGCGGCTAGCTTATCAACGGTATCTGCCAGATATTCAGGAGATATATTATCTTTTCTGCCCCGTTCATTTGCATATGAACGCTGGATCTGCATCACTTTTTCATGAATTTTGAGCTGTGCGTCCAGGAAGCTGGTATCTCCGTTTTGCTCAATCAGCGGAAGAAGTGCCTGAAGCGTATCCTTAATATCACCTACCAGGCCCATCTTTAATTTAGCCCTCCGTCCCAATCTTTCAGGGCGTTCATCAACCTGAATAATCCCACAACTCTCAGGCATAAAATCTTTATACGGAAAATCTGTACCAAGCAATAAAACCAGATCTGACTCGTGCATCGCGTGATAGGCCGCGGGAAGCCCCAGCAGTCCGGTCATGCCCACCTCATTGGGATTATCATACTGCACATACATTTTACCGCGGAAAGAATAACCTACCGGAGCATTTAATCTTTTAGACAAGCTCACCACCTCATCGTGCGCATCTTTACAGCCTATACCACAAAAGACCGTAATACGCTTATGTTCGTTCAGCACTGCTGCCAACGCCTGGATTTCGTTATCTTTTGGCCGCAGTAAGGGACGGTTCCTTATCAACGTGGTCTCTGTAACTATTTCTTCCGCCTTCTCCATCGCCACGTCCCCCGGCATACCGATCACTGCTACACCTTTTTTGCTGTAAGCATGCTGAAGAGCCGCCTGTAGCATTCGCGGAAACTGTTTGGCTGTGGTAGCTATCTGGTTATACACACTGCAATCGTCGAACAATTTTATGGTATTCGTTTCCTGAAAATAATCGGAACCCATTTCATCGGTATGCATGGTGGAAGCAATAGCGAGAACAGGTACCCCTGACCGGTTTGCATCGTATAAACCGTTAATTAAATGTACATGCCCGGGGCCGCTGCTTCCTGCACAGCAGGCTATTCCATTGAGTTCCGCTTCCGCGGCAGCGGCGTAGGCCCCAACTTCCTCATGTCTTACATGAATCCACTGCAATTTCCCGTTTCTCCTTACCGCATCGTTAAACTCATTTAGACTATCTCCCGTAACCGCATATACGCGTTTGATCCCAGCTTCCAGAAGCGTTTCCACCAGCTGATCTGCTACTTTTTTTGCCATAGTGAAATTTTAAATATTAATGGTTATTATCTGAACGTATTGAGAACAACAACTCGAAGCAGATTTTGTTAAACTACTTCAAATAAATTCTACGGCAAAATGAACTGAAATTAGCACCTATACTTATTCAATAGCCTTTAAGACGACCTATTTACGCCTAGGGAACATCTACCCAGTTTCCATCCGAACGGATTATATCTATAAGTTCATTAAGCGCATTTGCTGAACTAACATTTTTTTTTACAACTTCCTTACCTCGATACAAAGTGACTTTGTCCGGGCCGGCGCCTACATAACCATAGTCCGCGTCAGCCATTTCTCCCGGGCCATTCACTATACATCCCATAATCGCTATTTTCAGCCCCTTTAAATGGTTGGTCCGGTTTCGGATCATCTGTGTGGTTTCCTGTAGATCAAATAGGGTGCGGCCACAACTTGGACAGGAGATATATTCCGTTTTAGATATTCTAGATCTTGTCGCCTGCAGAATTGCAAAAGAAGCTGTTACAATTTTTCCAGTATTTATTGCAGGGGCATCTATCCATACCCCATCTCCCATTCCATCTACCAACAATGCACCTAAATCGGTTGCTGCATATAATTGTAATTTTGAATTTGGCTCCTCAGGGTTCATCAGATCTCCTAGCGGACCATTAAAATCTCTAGGGTCATAACTTCTTTTAATTATAACGGGTACTTCCAGCCCCCACGCTTTCAGCTTTAAGAAAAGCTGACGCTGTTCGGCCATTCCATGCACTGCATCAGTCTCCACGATAAAAACCAATGTTTGGTCCATAGGAACCTGTTCAAAAAGATCCTCATCCAGATCACTGCAACTTAAGCGTACGAGGTTCATATAAGGATCGCGCATTGCAGCAGTAACATATTCTTCCAAAGAAAAAATCGGATGTGCATTTACCTTATCCTGCAACTGCAGCCATGTAGCGTAATGGTAGAGTTGTTTCAGGTTACCCGGCATATTAAATGAAGGCAGGTTATCTCCCAAATAAATAAAGTCGATTGATTGTTCGCCCATATGGAATTTATCAAGTATTACATCGTACAGATAACCCGCATCTTTCAATACCATAGGATCAATTAATCGCTTTTGAGAATAATCTACTACTATACGAGGTACCATCGAACCGCCTATAAATGCATTGACCTCAATCGTTTCCCTCCGAGCATTAATGCTATTATGTCCGATAGCTGTTGGAAAAGACTGGGTAGACTGACCGGTTAATTTTTCACGCTTTTTATACCTATTCACCAAAGCCTTCGCTACAGGAATCTCCAGCTCCGGCTCTTCTGTCAGTGAGACCCTCACGGTATCACCCAAGCCATCTTCCAATAATGTTCCGATACCTACAGCTGATTTTATTCTACCGTCCTCGCCATCGCCCGCTTCTGTCACTCCTAAATGCAGTGGATAATTCATGTCTTCAGCCACCATTTTTTCCACCAACAATCGATAAGCTTGTACCATTACCTGAGGGTTGCTGGATTTCATGGATATAACCAAATTATGATAATTCAAATCCTCGCAGATACGAATAAACTCGAGGGCAGATTCCACCATTCCTTCAGGAGTATCACCATAATGACTCATGATTCGATCGGACAAAGAGCCATGGTTCGTACCTATCCGCATGGCTGTACCATATTCTTTACAAATCTTCACCAGGGGTGCAAACTTCACGTATATGCGTTCAAGTTCTGCATTATATGCAGCATCGGTATAACTCAGTTGGTCGAATTTTTTTTTGTCTGCATAGTTACCAGGGTTCACGCGTACCTTTTCAACGATACGTGCAGCGACCTCTGCGGCATTAGGTGTAAAATGGATATCAGCTACTAAAGGTACCTTACATCCACGCTTTAGTAATTCGCGTTTTATTTCAGCTAGATTAGTAGCTTCTTTAATACTTGGAGCAGTTATACGTACATACTCGCACCCTGCGTCTACCATCCGTATCGTCTGTTCAACGGAACCGATCGTGTCCATGGTGTCCACGGTTGTCATACTCTGTATTCTTATAGGGTTGTTCCCACCCATCGGAACATCACCAATAGTAACCTCACGTGTTAACCAACGTTCATAATGTGTCAACGACGGACAATATTTACCCGGAAGAATCCAATTTTTAGCCAAATCCATAGTATAGTATATTGCACAAAGTTAGCTATTTTTCATGAGGTCTTCACCTATCGACATCGGTTAACCATGTTATAAAAATAGAAGGGTGGTTTGTGGCAAGCAAGACTCCTTTTGCGACGGGCATGTTGCCCACGGATTGCGATAGAGCAAGCCAGCCAAGCACTTTGCTCTACTTCGGTGCGGACAAAGTAGAAATTTACAAATAATTCCTATCTTTAGCCATGGAAGAAAATCTACCCTTACCTATATTAAACAGCGAAGAACAACGGGTTTTGGGCTCCTTGATGGAAAAAAGCAAAACTACACCCGAATACTACCCACTAACACTCAATAGTTTGGTAGCTGCATGTAATCAAAAGTCAGCGCGAAAACCTGTCGTTCAATACGACGGAGATACGGTTATAGGTACATTAGATTCCCTGCGAAAAAAAAGTTTGGTTGCTACCGCCACCGGGGGTTCAAGTCGAACCATAAAATATAGACACGCGCTTAGCGTTGCCTATCCGATCATTCCCGCAGAAGTGGCTATTCTTTGTTTATTACTCTTACGCGGCCCCTTGACCGTTGGTGAAATCAATAGCAATTCCGGTAGGCTTCATCTATTCGAATCTTTGGCGGAGATACAAGAGCATCTGGATAAATTAAGTAAGGATGAGCCTGCCATGGTGATCCAGGTCCCCAAAAGAACGGGGCAAAAAGAAGTTCGTTATACACATCTTTTTGGAGGAGTTCCCGATTTCGATAGTATTGATTTTCAAGAAACAGTAACAACAGGCAATGCCTCTAGCGTAGCGCTTGAAAGCCGCCTCAGCAAAGTTGAACAAGAGTTAACTGAGCTTAAGGAAGCTTTTGACAAATTAGTAAAAGAGTTATATTAATGATGTTCGATAACATCTCTTTTCACCTCCGCTACCGGACTAAATAGATACACCTTCCCTGTGTGTATCTCCGTGCAGCGAAAGCGGGTACGCATTTTTTCACCCTTGCGGAATATTCTTCCGTTGGGTAATACGAAAGCAGCACCCGGAGGCAGTTCTTCGACCCGTACAAAACCTGCTCTCGGCTGATCGTAGCGTTGTAATGTTCTAAACAAGGTAAGATCACCACAGCTGGAGGCTGCAGGATTACCTAGATAGGTTGTTACTGCTGCACGAACATCAGGTGGGAGAATTTCCCCATTGAAAAAAGGCTCCATTAAAAGTTTGAAGTTTTTTTTCCACTCTTTACCGTGTGGCTTAACACGACTTTTATACTCATTCCATGTTTTAAGATGAGCAAATTCATGCACCGTTGTCACCAAAAAGGCATAGGGATTCAAGTTATGATTGATGGAAATACGATGTCCTTTTCTTCCAAAGGGAGATCGATAATCACCGAATTTTGATAACCTGTTTTTTGATATCTTAAACATGCAAGGCGCTTGATAAATCCACTGAGCTATAATAGGAGCAGCTTGCTTTGGCAAATACTTCTCCAATATTGAAGTAGTTTTTTCGATCATTTTTAACGTATTAAATTACCAAGATCTGATTGTGGATTTTTACTTGATGCTTAATTCGCTATTAACACTAGCTCTCATAGCCTGTTTATTTCCTACTATAATTTATTTCAACCATTGATAAACGAGCAATGAAGCGAAATAAGCTAATGCTGTCATATAAGTCAATTGAATGATCGGCCACTTCCAACTTTTAGTTTCCCGATAAACTACTGCAACTGTACTCATACACTGCATAGCAAACGCATAAAATATCATCAATGAAAACGCAGAGGCCACAGTATATACAGGTTCGCCGGTTACTGTATCGCGTGCGTTCGCCATTTTCTCACGGATAGTAGTGGTATCGTCCTCCGGTTCTTCCACACTATAAATCGTTGCCATTGTTCCAACAAACACCTCTCTAGCTGCAAATGAAGTGATTAGCGCAATCCCTATTTTCCAGTCGAACCCTAGAGGTCTAATAGCGGGCTCAATTGCCTTTCCCAATATGCCGACGTAAGAATTTTCCAGTTTCTCGGATGCTTCCATATATATTAATTCCTCTTCAGCATATTGGTTAACAAATTCTTCTGTTTGATACTTCTCTTCAACAGCATCCATTCGACCAGATGGACCGTAGGTAGCTAACACCCAAAGTACAATCGACATAGCAACAATTACTTTACCTACCTGAAAAACAAAAGTTTTAACTTTCTCATACATCGTCAATAGAACATTTCCCCAGCGAGGAGCGCGATACACCGGCAGCTCTAATATAAAATAGGATCTTTCTTTTGCCTTTATTATTTTTTTCATAACCCACGCCACTACCACCGCTCCAACGGTACCAATAAGGTACATAGCCATCAATGCCAATCCCTGCATATTAAAGAATCCCGACATTTTATCGTCGGGGACAACTAAAGAAATGAGCAGTGTGTAAACTGGTAACCTTGCAGCGCAGCTAATCAAAGGTGTGACCATAATAGTAATAATTCTATCCTTCCAGCTTTCAATATTTCGCGCAGCCATAATAGAGGGTACTGCACAAGCAAGCCCGCCAATCATAGGCACCACAGATTTCCCATTAAGCCCAACCTTACGCATAATTTTATCCATCAAGAAGGTAATTCGAGCCATATATCCAGTATCTTCCAGAATAGCTATAAAACCGAATAAAATAGCTATCTGTGGTATGAATACAAGCACACCGCCAAGACCAGCTATAATCCCGTCAAAAATCATGTCGGCTAACACTCCCTCCGGTACATAAGTCCTCCCCATCTCGTCGATCCAAGCAAAGAAATCTTCTATTAGCCCCATAGGATATTCTGCCCAAGCAAATATTGCCTGAAAAATAAACAGTAAAATAATTAGAAAGGTAGCAAAACCCCATACTTTATGCGTCAAGAATTTATCTATTTTTCCGGTAGGGGTATCTTTTACAGGAATTGTTTGGCGTTTCACCGTATCGCTCAGTATTTGACTTATGTAGTCATACCTTGCAATGGTTTCGGCCGTTTGCGATTTCTGCGAATGAAAAGTATTTGTTTGCTCTAAAGACTCTATATGATTACTTTCTTCTACAGTCAAATAGTCTAAAATTTCATGCTGATGGGCTAATAGCAATGCAACGTAGTCTTGCTCGATCTTGATATCATGCTTGATCTGGGAAATAAGTGCTGGAGCAATTTCGGCAATCGCAATACTTTCTGTTTGCAATGCCAATGAAGGAGCATCTTCTATCGCTTGTTTAAGTACTTCTATATTTTCATTTCGCCGTGCACTAATAGGAATAACTTGTACTCCTAATTTGTGAGACAATTGATCAACATCAATCAAAATTTGCTCTTTTCTTGCTACATCAGTCATATTAAGAGCAAGAATGACCGGTATCTTCAGATCAGCAACCTGCGTAAATAAAAGTAAGTTTCTTTTCAGGTTAGTGGCATCTACCACTACAATTATCAAATCAGGGTGCGAAGAATTCTTTTGATTTGTTAACACTTCAAGAACAATCGCTTCATCTTTACTCTTGGGGTATAAACTATAACATCCAGGTAAATCTATCACCTCGATCTGCTTACCGTTTGGAAGTTTAGTGGTTCCTGTTTTCTTATCGACGGTAATACCTGGAAAATTGCCTATTTTCTGGTTTAGTCCTGTTAAGCTATTAAATAAAGTTGATTTCCCCGTATTGGGATTTCCTACTAAGGCTACTTTCATGAAACAGTGGGTCTTTACTAAATTGTATGGTGTAATTCTTCGACAACAATGGTAGCGGCTTCTTCTTTGCGAAGACTCAGTTGATAACCAGCGACAGAGATAGCAATAGGATCTCCTAAAGGAGCAACTCTTTCAAAAGTTACCACTTCTCCTGGTAAACATCCCATTTCCATTAATTTAACTGAAAGATTTAGATTCGTAAAATCTCTGATCACTCCTGATTTACCTGGTTTCAATGCTGTCAATTTCATGTGTGATTGCTTATCTCCATAAATTAGCTCAAAGGTACACTTTATTTAGAATCATTCAAAAAAAAGACTGGCGATTCACCAGTTACTCCTGAAACTATATTTATCGTTGGACATTTACACCTCTTTTTTAGTACACCACAGGACAGAAACATAAGACTCATCACCACTGCAAAAATAAAAAAGCGAATACGTTTCATAAAATATTGTTCTGGGTTAGCCACCTCAGTTTAAAGTCAATACTAGGTGAATAAGTCTCTAACGATAATTTCTATGGAGTACAAGATATGAAAACACTCCCATACCTGTACCCACTACATCTACAAAAAAATCCCACCAATCTCCACTACGGTAAGTAAAAAATTGATACTGCAAAAACTCCGTTAACAGACCAAATGCGACGGAAATTATGGCAACAATGCATACGGTTATCCAAGAAGCATTCCTTGTTTTATTCTTACTTGAAAACCCGAAACATAATAATACGGAGAAAACAAAGAAAAACCCCGTGTGTACTAGTTTATCTATGCCCTCAAAAACAGGTATATTCTCCGTTGCTCCACCCATCGGTAAACAAGTCAATAGCAAAATAACAATTGCCCATAAGGCGGACCAAATAAAATGTTTCATGAATTCAGTAATTTTAACAGCTTGATTATAGATAATTGACGCAAAAAGAACTGTAATTATCTTGACTCAAAAACACAATAGGTTGCTTGTTAATAAGCAACAAGCAACCTAATCGTTCATCGTTCTGTCATGCATACAGCCTTTTTGGCTCTGGGATGCAGTTTAATATTTAAACACCTACAAGCTCTTGATAGGCTTCTGCAGATAACAGGCTGTCTAACGCTGTACCGTCCGCAACTTTTACTTTTACCATCCAACCGTCACCATAAGGGTCAGTATTCACCAGCTCAGGGGAGCCATCCAGTTTTTCATTAACACTTAACACAGTAGACGTGATCGGCATAAATAGATCGGAAACCGTTTTAACAGCTTCTACTGTACCAAAAACGTCATTTGCAGCGACCTCTTCACCCACGGTTGGTATTTCAATAAATACAATATCTCCTAGTTCTCGCTGTGCAAACTCTGTAATACCGATGATTGCTTCATCGCCTTCAACACGAACCCATTCGTGATCTTTAGTGTATTTCAATTCAGCTGGAAAATTCATTATGACTATAATTAAAACTTTAAGTGTGGCGCTCTATACTTTGCCATACAAAATAAGAAAATATAAGAGCTATTAATTTTTTGCCAAACTTAGATAAATTTGCTTTTATATGCAATTTTTTACTTTGATGATATCTGCACAAATTTACTGTAACAAGACACGTAGATTGAAGCCAAAATTACTGTATGCAGTAGCAAAAGTTTGCGAAGTATGTGGCCGAATCGCATTACTATCAAAAAACATCCGAACATTGAATCGGTTATTAAACATATAGTCAACAGATGGTCTATATGTTACATTCCGGTTTCCAGAGGCGACCTCCGGGAAATCTGCATCAGAACGGTATACTAATGTTTTCATGTCGTTTATAGCCATATCCAGCTTAAACGTTAAGTCGTTAGATATTTTTCGTTGTGCAAACCATCCAAAAGGAAACCTGAACCCTACTGCACGATATCCTGCTCCAACAACGATGCCTTCATCTAAAAGCTGAGCCAACTGGCTGTTTTGCAAACTAAGGTTCAAAGTACGCGCTAATCGGTATTCTGCATTGGCGGTAAAGTTGTTCTTAAACCTCGCATTAAAACCAATTAGAGGTAAAAACTGCTCCTGCAACGTTATCTGTGAAAATTGAAATTCTGGAAGAAAGTTCCCTTTTATATCTTTTACAGAGGGGGCTCCGTTTGTTTTGCCGTACCGTATCAGCGTTGTATAACCGTTTATGTTATATAAGGTACGATAACCATGGATAAACTCCATAGAAGCCAAATATTCACTAAAAAAGGGGAGTCTTGCCAAACCATTGTATATAACCCTCCAATTCGGAATCGGTATATTTGGAAAAGTTCGTAAGCTCTGTTTTGTCGGTTTTTTACCCGTATATGCTGAAAGAAATGCGCCTACGACTACATCCTGTGATGCGCGACCGTAGCCGTCCGCAAAATCATCAGTTTCACCTATAGAATTTGGGTTCATCTCTCCTAAACGACGGGAAATAGTACTTCTATCTCTCTCAAAATTTCTAAAGAGCCGGTCCTTACTTGAGAATACTGTACGTAAAGCAAAAAAAGACAGACTATAATCTCCAGCAGTTACCGGTGTAAGTCTATCAAATGTATTGTTCGGCTCATCAAATAATATTTGTGTAGTAAAATTGCTGTTCCTTACTCTTGTTGCAGTTAAATCAATCCTTAGGTCTTTGAAGGGTTCAAGAGTGGCTCTAATACTCAGATCCTCTCTTAATGATTTGGCATATAACTGCGTTTGTAGACTGTCCGTGGTAATCCAGCCGTTATCAAATGCTCGGTTCAAGATATCACGTTGACTACCAAACAAAAAACCAAAACCTGGCGCGTTTCGATCAAAATCATAGCCCAGCATATTGGTTTTTCCTAAATAACCAGGAAGAAAGGTTCCGTCAATACGTGTATAAGCCGCATTGAGGTCTTTTAAGCTTGATATGAAACTAGCCAAGACCTCCACTCCTCTATTCGTACTTTTACCCTTTTTAGCCTCTTTGAAAAATCTAAACCTATTGAATAGACCTGAAAAATTGAAGCGGGGATTTAACTGAAAGGTACGTGAATTTTGAATAGTATTACCTATATCCAATTCGGAATCATTTATCGCAAGTAAGGGCTGCGTTCTCCACATAAACTGGCTACCATACCTCGCCGCTACATTGATCCAATCCAGTCCTGGTAGTTTATCTATAGGCACATTATATGTAAGGTTCATCATATGATTGTAGTCGGTTGTCCTACCTAGATGCCAAAAGTTCTCCCAAAGTGTGTCACGCTTAAGGCCATCCAATCTACCTTCCGGTTCGTCAATTATGGAATAGTTCGTTGCATTAAAATCCAATTTTAGCGATCGCGTAAGATTCCAGCTAATTCCATACAAACGATTCATAGTGAAATTTTTATTATACAGTGTACCTATATTCCCAATCGGAAGAAAATTATCCGGAGAACTGCCTAAACGTAGCGTGTTTTCGGCATAAAGCCGCTGGATATCTATTCTGAAATTCAAAAAAGATGGCATTAGATTAAAATTGAGATCACCCAGCAGCTTAGTATATTTACTTTTAAACAGCTTTTTCAGCGGTTCAAGATATTCTTCTTTATGCTGAACATAATCGTAAGCAAATGTCGCTCGATAGTTATTTTGTATAGATCGTTCTGTTAGGTAGTCGCGATGGTAAAATTGAGAAAAAGCATATGAAACGCTAAAATTCTCTATATCCCATAATTTAACGGGTTTCTCATTGTCCATACGTAGCTTCCTAACATTCATAAAACTAATGCTTTTTCTCGCGGTATATTCTTGCGTTAAACGCAGTAAAGAATCTCGCTGACTAGAGTTCAGGCTGACAAGTGCTGATTCCATTTGAATATCTGGCATCAACGGATTATATTCAGGTATTCGTACTTGATTGGAATAGTTAAAAAAGAAAGGAATTCGAATTCCCGCTTGTTCGGGAAAAAATTTACCAAACTCGGCAGCGCTTGTAATATCAAAAAACTGATCGTCACTTCTATTTCGTTCACCAATACGTCTATCGATAGCACCGAAACCTATGGTACTTTTACTGCCAGATAGTGTTACATCGGCAAAATCGGCCAATTTGGCATTTAACCGAGCTGTCGCCGCCCAACCTCCTCTATCATCAAAATCAGTAAGTCGCAATTCATTAAACCAAACTATACCCGATTTCTCTAATCCATCATCTCCATTTTGATTAGCAGACCTCCTTAATGGATTTCTTACACCCAGCATGTAAAATCTCACTTTGCTAATATCTGGCTGTCCTTTTATTGTAACCATATTGGCTCCATCTAAGAAACTATAAGGTATTTCTATCGGCCAAGGGCTTCCATCAGGAAGCATAGTCTTATTACGTTCTTCCTTCGCTTGTTGGAAAAGTTTTATTTTTACATTCATTCGGTTTGCTTCTGGCCATATTGCATCAGGATCTCTACTTCCCATCATTGTGACTGCCAGCGGCATATCATATTCATAATAATTTTCTTCTCCATCTGTTCCCATTCTGATGAATCCATGAAGGTCTCCGTTTCTCAATTGGTCTCCCTCTGCGTGAATGAACATTTGTAACCTACGGTATGCCCTAAAATCATTTGAAGAAGCGCGATAGGCAGCTTGTCCAAATCCATCGCTCAATCTGTTGACAGTTAACGATAAGGCTTGCTCATTTAATTGTACATTCGTATTGAAGTTACCATAATCTATCTGTCGCTCTATACCAGGAGGCACAACGTAAGGAATAGGTTGACGATTGCCATTTTCCTCAATGTTTACTGCTGCAACCTCAAGGGTAGACCTGTCTGGTGCCGGATTGTTCAATTCGGGGTCGGCAATCACTTTTATAGGCGAACGTTCAGCATTGTAACGGCGCCACTCACCTCGTACTAACTGCAACCTTGCCATACGTAACACTATTGTATCCGCAAAATCAGTCATGAACATGCGCATAAACCTTATCGACTTAAAGTCTTGCACGTCACCGACTTTTGATTCGTATTGAGTAATGGGGATTCTGAATTGATACCATTTCACGACTTCTTTGCGTCCGTTGGCAAGTTCCACCGGAGCATCAATCATATCCACTATAAAATTCCTTCCAACCACCATATCCTGTGGTTTTACCGAAACCCTATATTGATAATATTCATCGACTTGATTCATGGTATTGTCACGATTTACGTCTTCACTATCTGGTAATAACGTTGACGCTGATGTTTCCACTCCATTTTCATCCTGCGATTGATCCGCTGTCTTACTATTTCCTTCTGTTCCATTAAACCGCTCATATCGTTTCAGTAAACCGGCATTCTGCGCATCTAACTCTGCACTTCGGAAATAACTGAAATTATCACTGGAAGGATCGTTGTTTAGCTCCTGCATTGGTTGCGGGTCAACGATAGCACTTATCCCCGCCAAAAAGTTGGAGAAATGATTTCTTTCGTCTCTATCAGCTAAAGCATCTAAACCAACGTCCTGCAATGCACGCAGTTCGGTTGCGTTGGCGAAAGCCTGCACCATAGGCTGTAATTTAGGCACCCTCCCCCAATTCGTAAAGTCCATCTGCGAATAGTCGCCATTCACCGGCAATGCATTTTCAACCGACCTGCGTCCGTCTTTCAATATGTCTTCCGAAATATTGCCCAAGTTGAAGTAAAGGTCACCACCTTCTGAAGTTTGTTTGTAAATAAAAGGATCCATCAGCCACATTTCAATAAATTCTATATTTTGCGCTTCAAAATCGGGGGTTTGTATCTGTCTAAATACTCCTCCCCATCTAGCTTTTGGATTTCCCAATGTCCCATCACGATTGATGTCAGAGGTGCCATAATTATAAGGTCCTCTTATAGTTGGATAAAAACCTAAGTCCAAGGTGGACATATAAAGGGGCTGCCCGGTAACAGTTTCCTTATTCGGAAACACTTCTTGTTCAAGAACTTCTCTAACATAATGATTAGAGAGTTCGTCAAGATTACCCCTTATGTTTGTGGGTGTAAGGTTATTGTTTCTATAAAAAATAGGATCTATATTATAGAATGCCAATCGTGCTCGATTAAATCCGTATCTAAGATCATTCTCCAATTGTGATTCCGGAAATAATTGTGGTGTCCCCGAGATCTGCCAACTAATAGCCCCTTTCAAGTCAATAAAAGATCGGCTATTTTCAAAGTCATCTAAATAGCTCACTCCATTTCGGGAGCCAGCTATATTTGTTGCCCGGGAGTGCCCAGGAACTAAACTTGCAAACTCTCCATAAAAGGATATGGATGATTCTTCCTTAGTATCCATAAAAGGAATTTTATCAACCATACGTGTAAGCCAACGTGATGACGCATTATAATTCACGTCAAGCCCCCACATGGTATTGGAAATAGGCTCTTGCGAAATATTAACCTTTTGTGTCAAGGGACGTTCAGTAAGATTCATGATTGTACCCCCTAATTGAAGATGATCATTGACGAAATAGTCCAAGCGAGAACCAAACATGGTTCTTTGCTGCATTCCAAACAACTCATTATTTTCCAATCGAATACGAATCGCTTGTCCCGATTGTAACATCGCCTCATTTAAAATACGTACTCTTCCGATATCATAATCCACTGTAAAATCGGCTCCCTCTTGCAATGGAACTCCTCCTGCAAAAACCTGCACAGAACCACGAGGGATATTAATAGCACCTAACTGAAACTCGGATCCTGCTTCCGATTCATACGTACCCTTTATAAGAAAGCGGTTCTTATTAGGAAATAGCTGCTGCGCCAAAACCTTAGTCGAATCATACAAAGCCTGAAAGGTGTAGCGTTCTGCCAACATCTCTTCTCCAGATGCAAACAAGCGGGCAAGATCTTCTCCGAAGGGTTCCACTACAGGGAAAATAATCCTTCCATTTATTGGGTCTATGGTAAGTCCTTCCAAAAAATCAAACACCCCGTCTGGTTGCCTATCTTCTTGTGGATTCAATCTATCTAATCCGGTAAGCTGTAACCATAATTTGTTGGTTGTGTTGGTGCCTTCAAACATTACCGGTCGCTCTACACCGGTTTCATCTTCCAATCTAAACACATTTAACACAAAATTGTTCCTCCCTACCCGATATGCTCCTATTGAGTAAATATTCTTCATCATCAAGTCCCAAACAGGTAAGTTAGTTTTTAAGATTTCATTTTTCAGCAATTTCGTATACAACACTTGCGGATTTGAAGGTGTAATAGGAATATCATTTGAAAATTCCCCTACTTGATATTCTCTGCCATCTGCTGTGTAACGATATGCTACAGCGAGCACCTGATCAGCATTTAAAGGCATATTCAAAGAAATATACCCGAGTCGATGATTGAGTGTAAATTCGTTTTCGTTTAGTTTGCGTGCGTTGGTCAATCGCGCAAAATTATCGTTTGCACCAGTAGCCTGAAAAAGGGCCGCAATCGCATTTGACGAACTATACCTAGCTTCAGAATATTGCTGCAATATCTCTAATAGACGATTAGACTGCTGTGGAAAGGCAGGGTCGCCTAGCACCGCTGCTGCAGGTAACGCCGAACCTCCAGGCAAATTCAGCATACTGTTCCAAGGGCTATTTTCTCCAAGATCCATAAAGGCTAAAACATCTCGGCTATTTTCTATTGAATTACTTCGATTTGTTACCCAGACTTCAATTTGTGTAATATTTATATTAGTTAACAATAATGGAGCATTTGCCATTACTCTATTGTAGTTTTCTCTAAAATAATGGGCCAGGAAATAATGTTTATTATCTTCATAGTCATCTGCTTTAAGTGCAAATTCATTTTGCTGGGCACCATTTGTAATAGTAATTTCTCTGCTTTGCGATCGTTGTTGAGAAAAGACGCTAGTTACGCCTAATCTGCCAAATTGCAACTGGGTTTTCACCCCAAAAAGAGCCTTTGTTCCAGATATAAGTGTTGAATTAAGAGGCATGCTTACATTCCCTACCTCTATCCTTTTAATAATAGCATCATCTGTACCCACATAATCAAATTTTATTTGATTTTCGAAATCAAATTGTGCGTCTGTATTATAATTGGTTGTAACGCGCATTCGCTCTCCTATTTGTCCGGTGAGGTTCATTTGAATGCTTTGATCGAAATCAAAAGCGAGTTGCCTTCTTTGACGTTCATTAAACATTGGGTTGTCATTTCGGTTAAACTGTCCCATGATTGTGGCATCCGCACTTCCTCTAGGGATAATATTAATGGCATTTCCTCCAAAAATTTTTTCAAATGCTTGGCTATTTACTTCAATTATCGGAATCATCCCTTCTCGGCGAACGCGCTGCGAAAATAAATCAGACAACTCTCGCCAGTTTTGCTGCTTTAACGTTTTCTCTTCATATTGTTGGTATTCATTGATTGTAAAATACTGGGGTGGTCTGTACATACTATTCCCTATATTTTCCCGAAGTGTATAATGTTTATTAATTGGATCAAACTCTACCTCCCTTTTTATAGATCCAGGAGTACGTAACTGAATACCGCTGTTTTTAGGATATAAATCTAGAAAAGGTTTATCTTTAATAGGATAGATAAGTTTTATGCTGTCTCCTATAGACTTCAATGTATCATTTTTTGCTGACAACTCACTAATCACCTTGGCCTCTGCATGCTTCAACACCAGTGGAGCGGCACACCATAAAAAAAATAGTAAAAGGGTAAAGGTATTTCTCAAAGCACCGGTATATGAATACACATTCCTAGTGTAAAATCATCAAAAAACCAAAACCGTTATAATTATATTAACAGCCTCAAAAAAAGGGCTATAGTATTATGTAATTTTAACAGTTTTATCTGATTTAACTATTGTCTGAGCCAAAAAAGATTCGTACAAAAAAGCATACTTTCCACTTACAAACGAACAAAAAACTACAGACAAGCCCTTTGTTCATTTTGTTCAGATTTTACACGATGATCTAAATGAACGACACCTTGTGGTAGGTAGATGGGGTCCTACCTATATAGATTCACACCACACTTCAATTTCTATTGCTAATAGGCTTATTAGCAATAGAAACCATATATTACAACAAATATGATGATGTATATGATTTTATAGACAGATATAGATTGATGGCAATAATTTTACAAAATGATCATACATTAATTTTCTTTACTGCTGCAACGTTAGCAACTACACATTAGCATATTTCAGAGATATTTTGAATAATCACTACTTTTTCATGTTTTTGTAATTTCTACAATTCTAAAACCGTAAATTCCGTTCGCCTATTCAATTAGTGTCGGGTCTCGGAACATTTCACAGTGTCTGGCACATAACTCATCTTTTCACCCAGAACTGTATAAACCTTTGCAACATCGATCTCGAATTCGAATTCGAACACACCTTCCTGTGTGAAGGAACAGATGTCATCAATGCCAACACCCCTTTCCATTGGAAGAGATATAACCCGCTTCCGTAAGGTTAGTAATATCATTTACGGTGTTCACTAATCGAAAATTTCATTCAGTTTGTTCAGTTTTTTATTAACAATAGAGTTTTTATTCACATATTATTACTGTCTATAGGCTCGTTTATTATTTCTCAGCAGTCAGCAAAACATTTTCCCACACATAAACGCGCCGTCTCAAAAACCTGAACAACAAGCAATTACCAAAAAAAGCATTTGTTTAATGTATTGCTTGGTAATTATAAAAAGGAAATTATAGTTCTTTAATCAGCAACGTATTCGATCGATTTCACAATTTATATTTTTTGTTAAACATCTATTTAACTCCTATATTTATCGAAGACATGTATAAACATGATTATTAACCCTAAATTCAAAGCATGAAGATATTTTTACAACCTTACATACAAAAGTTAAAAGACAAAGTCCTGGAGGTTTCCAGAATAGACAGCATCATTGCAGCAGATTGTTATAAACTCGCGTTGGACATTTCAACCAGGACAAATAAAACTATTAGCCAAACTACTATCAAAAGAGTATACGGTTTTGCTCAAGCTCGCTACGCTCCCTCAACTTTTACACTAAATGCGTTATCACAGTATTGTGGTTATGAAAGCTGGGCTGATTTTATCCATGTCATGGATTCAAAAACAAAAAAGGACGACCAAAATATTACGTGGAATGAAATAGCACAGGCTGCACATAATATTACGCGTTTCACTATACAAACCAACAAGCATAAATGCGGTATTTCGTACCTACATACTATTGAAAGAAAATCAATTGATTCACATATTGAATGTTTTTTAAACACAGAGGCCACTGGTTGCATCATCAGTGCTCCTTCGGGGATGGGCAAAACAATTGGTATAACACATTGGGTAGATAAGCTAATGGGCGCAAACCATAGAAATGAAACAAACAATATCATCCTGCATGTCAATAGCTCGTCGCTTTTTTTTGCAGCCGGTTTTGGTTTCCATAGTAATAAATGGCTTGCTCATCTTTTAAACTTCCCACAACATCAACACTTAGAGGATTTCATTATTCAACATCAGGAAAACGCTCCCGGTAATTTTTACCTTATCATTGACGATTTTAATAATAATCTCATCAATAATCGGCTGTTCGATATTGTCTTCAGGCAACTGATTGATATAGCTACTTATTTCTCAAGCTATCCATGGATGAAAATTATTATCACCCTAAGACCTTCTACTTGGCAGAAATATGGACACTTAATTGAAAATCACCCGGAAACCAACAAACTTTGGTTTACAAACTTTCCTTGTAGCAAAAGAGTAAATGCCATTAATTTACAACCGTTTACCACTACTGAGATTCAACAATTGATCAGCAAGTTATGCCCCTCTATTACCGAAGACACTGATTATGCAAGAAAATACTTTCCCGTAATCAGCGTACCTCTTCACTTTCAATATTATTACCAAATCAAAGGTAATAATATAGGTATTGATCAACTGAATCCAGCAGATGAGTATGCTATCGCTTCCTTTTATATACGTAAAAACATTTTAAAAGGCGCTCTCGCAGCAGAAAAGCAAATAATGCTCGATCAACTTGTTAAAATATTCATATTCAATGATTCTGAAGATACTGTTCTGATTAATAAAAAAGAGGCCTACCCCATCATCAAGGAGAACCACAGCATATATAATGACCTTTTGCATGGAGGCCTACTCTACGAATATCAGAAGGAACAGGGGACGCGAGCAGCTTATCAAATAAAATTCCAATCGATACCTTTAGCGGCTTATTTTGTCACTCAGCACGCAATAGAGAAAAACAATAACCAAATAGATACTAATTTAATAATCTGGATTCAAGAGAAGGATTACCCAGAATATATCAAACTAGCAATAATCAAGTGGCTAATTATTTTCTCCCTCGAGGCCGGAGATCTGACCATCTTCAATTTATTGCAAAATGTAGATTTTATCGAAAAGTATCAAGCCACGTTGATCTTATTTACCTGTAGTAATCTAGACTACGTTACCTGTGTGAATCCTTCAATTGCCAATCTCCTAAATCAAGCATTTGCAAACTCTACTTTTATTGATATCGCATTAGACCACATATTAATGGAAACAGAATATAAACTTGCTTTGAAGAAACTCCTGCGATATAACCTCTCCTACCAACAGAAAATATTATTGCACACTTCCCTCGCTTTTTTTGAATTGCTGTATTTACAAGATGAAGATGCACTCAAACATATAGACGCCTTAAGAGCAATACCTTATGAACATTTCGCTGAATTTTCATTAAATCCACTTTTAATTATTGAGAACATCCACCATTATCATAAACATAATGTTTTTAAAGAAAATGCTTTTGAAGAGATCAAACTATTCTGCGATTACCCCGATCGCAATGCCAGCCTCACACATAAACAACTCATTTACATTTTAGGATATACCTTGCTGAAATTAAAGGGAGACGAACATGCAACATTTAATTACTTAAATATAGTAAGCGAACATGCTAAAGATATCACAAAAAAAATAACTGCCGATTTTCGTGCAAACATTGCGTTGGAGCTCGCGGAGCGATTTACGATGATGAAAAAACTAGACGAAGCATTAAAGAAAAGAGAAGAAGCGTTGGTTGTAAACAACTCCTACACACTCAACCGCATACAGCTTGGTTTACTGGACATGGAAATGCTACGACAGGAAAAGAAAGATTACTTGCAAATTGCCCAGCAACTCATTCTCATAACCAAGCAGTTTAATTTAAAATACTATGAGGTTAATATAAGAATTTACTTAATAAGAACACTGAGTCCAAAAGAACATTGCGGGGTAATCGCAGAAAATAAAGCTGCCTTACAAGCACTCTTTAATAATTCAGGATATAAAGTTAAGAGTTTCTATAACCGCTTTAATGCTATTTTTATCAACTCTTCTACTGTTAATTGATCGGCATTCATGCGAACCATCTCATTCAACACCTTTTCTGCCTGGGCTTTATTGAAGCCTAACATAACCAGTGCGGCTAACGCTTCGTCTAAGGCAGACTCCTGTTGCGGTACTTTAATTAAAGTGTCTGGTCCTTCCTTCTTTAATTTATCTTGCAATTCTAAAATAACACGCTGTGCAGATTTAGGACCAATTCCTTTGATGCGCTGTATCTGCTTGACATCCCCCTGCACTATGGCCGCTTGGATCTCTACTGGGGTAATGGAAGAAAGCATCATCCGTGCTGTAGCAGCACCTATACCTGAAACAGATAACAAGTGATGGAACAATCGACGCTCGCCTTCTTCAGCAAAACCATACAACATGTGTGCATCTTCTTTTACCTGAAAACTAATAAACAATTTACTTTGTTCTTTGTCCTTTATCTGCCCAAACGTATGTAAGGAGATGTTAATGTGATAAGCAATACCATTCACATCGAGGACCACATAAGTGGGACACTTATAAACTAACTTACCATTAAAATATTCATACATATTATAAATACAAATAGGTAAAAGACTGATGAGCTAATAGCTCATCAGTCTCTACATCTTTATGATTTCTTTTTACCTTTCTCGGTTTTTTCCTTTTCTTTAGACTGTACATCCACAACCGCTATAGTCACCATATTTACAATCTCTCGCACAGAGCTTCCCAACTGTAATACGTGAACAGGCTTATCAAGGCCCAAGAGAATAGGTCCTACCGCTTCAGCTTCCCCTAATTCCTGTAATAACTTATATGCTATATTTCCTGACTCCAGATTAGGAAACACTAAAACGTTCGCCGGGCCATCACTCAAGTTACTGAAAGGAAAATTCTCTGCCAACATGCGGGCATTGGTAGCAAAATTACCCTGCATCTCTCCGTCAACAATAATTTCAGGATACTTCTCATGTAATTTCTTTACGGTATTACGCATTTTTACTGGCACCTCTCCTTCATTAGATCCAAAATTAGAATAGGAGAGTAAAGCGATCCTTGGCTGTATATTCATCTTCTTCACCGCATCATGCAGCAATACCGTGATATCCACCAGTTCTTCTTCTGTAGGATTTTTATTCACTGTAGTATCACCAAAGAACACTGGTCCTTTTTTCGTAAGCATCATATACATCCCCGCAATACGGCTTCCAGATTTAGTTCCTATTACTTGTAGTGCAGGACGAATAGTAGCACCATAGTTTTTGGTTAATCCAGATATCAGGCAATCTGCCTGTCCAAATTCAACCATACTTGCTCCATAATAATTTCTATCGAGCATAAGCTTACTGGCATCTAAAAACGATATTCCTCTCCGTTGTCGTTTCTTATATAAAGCTTGAACATATTGCTTAAATACCGGAGTATCTACTTCTTCTAACGGATCAATGATCGGCACATCGTTCAGTTCCAAAGCGTGTTCAGCTATAATTTCTTCAATCCTTCGACGCTTGCCCAATAAAACGGGGTATGCGATTCCTTCATCTTTAACAATTTGTGCCGCTCTTAGAATTTTGTAATTGTCGGCTTCTGCAAATACCACTTTTTTAGGATTTTGACGTGCAGCCGCGCTCAGATCACGCATCAGTACATCGTCTAATCCCAAACGTTTTCTAAGATTCTCTTTATAAAGTTCCCAATCTTCAATCGTTGTTCTTGACACACCAGACTGAATAGCTGCCTTAGCAACTGCTGGTGCTACTTCAGTGATCAATCTAGGGTCTGTTGGCTTCGGAATAATATAATCTTTACCAAACTTTAGGTTGTTGATATTATACGCCAAATTAACCGATTCAGGAACTGATTCTTTTGCCAGATTGGCAATAGCATAAACTGCGGCCAACTTCATTTCCTCATTGATTGCAGTAGCCCTTACATCCAGCGCACCCCTAAAAATATACGGGAAGCCCAATACGTTATTTACCTGGTTCGGGTAGTCAGACCTTCCCGTAGCCATAATGATATCTTTACGTGTACTAACTGCCAGCTCATAGGCAATCTCTGGATCGGGATTCGCCATAGCAAAAACAATCGGGTTTTTACTCATGCTTTTTAACATCTCTGCGCTTAACACATCCGCAGCAGATAAACCAATAAAAACATCTGCTCCTTTCACTGCTTCCTCCAGATTGTGAATATCCTGATCAGTAGCGAACTCGCCCTTAAAGGCGTCGAGATTTGGTCTATCTTTACGAATTACACCAGAACGATCGACCATTACGATATTCTCCGGTTTAGCTCCTAAAGAGATATAAATACGTGAACACGATATAGCGGCGGCTCCCGCCCCATTCACTACAATTTTTACTTTCTCTATTTTTTTCTTCTGAAGCTCGCAAGCATTGATTAAAGCTGCCCCGGAAATAATAGCCGTTCCATGCTGATCGTCATGCATCACCGGGATAGACATCTCCTCCTTCAACCGACGTTCAATCTCAAAACATTCAGGTGCTTTTATGTCTTCTAAATTTACTCCCCCAAATGTGGGTTCTAATAGCTTAACAGTGCGAACAAAGTCGTCCACATTCTTCGTGTCCAGTTCAAGATCAAACACGTCAATATCTGCAAAAATCTTAAACAAAAGGCCTTTTCCTTCCATCACAGGCTTTCCTGCCTCCGGACCAATATCTCCCAATCCCAAAACAGCAGTACCATTGCTGATCACGGCAACCAAATTCCCCTTGGCGGTATACTTATAAGCATCTTCTTTGTTGTTCGCAATTTCCAAACACGGCTCTGCTACACCAGGCGAGTAAGCCAGTGATAAATCTCTTTGGGAATTTGTAGGTTTGGTAGGAACTACAGCGATCTTCCCCGGACGGCCGTTAGCATGATAATCCAACGCATCTTGCTTACGATTAATTTTACTCATCTCTAATTTAATTCTTTCGATAATGGTTGTTACTTACTTTAATACATCGGTGTCCTGCCAAAACTTCATAATGAGTAAATGGCCAAACAATCTGTCAACGATTCAAAGGTAGGAAGTTTTATGATATTTAAACCTTCCCCCTTCGGTTTTCTGACACAGGATAGTATCTTCAACTTATCATCAAATTTTAGAATTAGTCGGATTTTATTCAGGTATTATTCGTATCTTGTTCGGACCTTGTTCGGATAAAACCCGAATAAACTCCCTCTTTTTTATGAATAATTAATATCTAATATCACCGTTAAAATAAAATTTGGTGTCCAGTTGCGTATAACGTGAAACGTACCACCTACATATAAAACGTCCCTTAACCTTTTAATTGTTAAAAATCCGTTAATACTTACAAGTAAATGAATAATTCTATAACTTAGCGATTTTAAAAATCTGACTACTTTATGGGTTACATTATAAATAAGTATTTATCGTTTATTCTCCTTTCTTTTTTCTGCGTCTGTGCATTCGGACAATCACGTCAAAAAGGTATCGATCTAAACACCATTGTTGAAAAAACGAATACGTTAGCCAACCAGCAACCCGTTGAAAAGATATACCTACATTTTGACAAACCATATTACGCCGTTGGTGACACCATATGGTTTAAATCGTATATTACCAGTCACCATCAATTGTCGTCGTTGAGTAAGGTAGCTTACGTAGAAGTACTGGACAGCCAAGATTCACTTATGAAAACAGTGATGATACCAGTTGAGCAAGGAACAGGTAACGGCACCATTGTACTAGATCCACTTATATATAAACAGGGAAATTATCGCATCCGTTCTTATACTCGTTATATGATGAACTTCGATCCAGATTATTTTTTCAGTAAAAATATCATCATAGGCGATGTTTTCAACAAACGACTAAAAACACATGCCAATTTCGTAGCCAATCCATCCGCAAAAACAGGTATTGTAAACGGACGTATTCGCTATACGGATGAGGAAGGAAAACCTCTAGTTGATAAACGGGTAACCTGGGAACTGGTAAGGGGGACCAGCAGTTTGGGAAAGGGAAGAGGAAGTACCGATAAAAGTGGTTATTTACAGCTTAACCTAACGAATGACAAACCACAAGTGCTCAAGGAGGCGCTATTGAATACAACCATTAGCTTAGACAATGATCGATCTGTTGCTACAAGTTACACTTTACGCGCAGCATTTCAAGCCCCAGATGTTCAGTTTTTCCCCGAGAGTGGCTATCTAATAGCAGATTTGCCCAGCGTGGTTGCCTTCAAGTCTGTTGGGGGGGATGGCTTGGGTGTACCAATTAACGGTTCAGTAGTTGATCAGAATGGGCAGGAAGTGGCTAAGTTTGAGACGAAACATTTGGGTATGGGGAAATTTCCGTTAACCCCACAAAAAGATGCCACCTACACAGCAAAGGTAACTTTGTCTGATGGCAGTCAGAAAAACTATCCTCTGCCAAAGGTACGTCCATTTGGTACCAGCTTAGCAATAAACAACACAGATAGCGCCAGTATAGCGGTACAGATTACGTCCAATGAATTATATCTTCAACAGAACCAAGATAAAGTTTTTTCTCTGGTTGCGCAAAGTGATGGCGTTATTTATTACGCCGCCCAGACACCCTTGAACAGCAAGAGTATCAACGCTACTGTGCCAAAGGATAAATTTCCTTCAGGAATTGTCCAGTTCACCCTATTTTCTCCAGCCGGCATTCCTTTAAGCGAACGTCTGGTATTTATACAACACCCTAACGAACTTAAACTATCGTTAAACTCGGACAAGAAGACCTATAAGTCTAAACAACCGGTAAATTTACAGTTAGATGCAAGTACTGATAGTACAAAAGCAGTCGGAACCTTCTCTATCGCCGTAATTGACGAGACGAAAGTTCCTTTCAATGAAAACGCCGAAACAACCATCTTAAGCAGCTTGTTATTGTCGTCAGACATTAAAGGCTATATCGAGCAACCAAACTATTATTTTAAGGAAGTGAACGCTGAAACTAAAGATAATCTGGATATTTTGATGCTCACTCAAGGGTACAGACGCTTCGATTACAAGGATGTTATAGGAGACAAAATTCCGGCTATCGACTTTCTACCTGAGCAAGGAATTGACATCACAGGTTCACTACGACTGTTGAACGGCATAGCAGTACCTAATGGAAGATTGCAGCTAACAGTAGGCAACAGTAAAAACGCCATAGAAACTGTTTCGGATGAACAAGGGAACTTCGCTTTCAATAATGTGGCTTTCACTGATTCTGCTCAAATTACGATCAGCGCTCGTAACAACGAAAATTTCCGCAACCTACAAATCACCCTTAACGGAGAAGCGTTTCCCGCTATTACGCCTGGTTTTACTGCTCCGGATGAAGTGCTAAATATTGACAGTACGTTAACTCCTTATCTAAGAAATAGTGAAAGGCAGTACCGCACAGAACGCCTATTGGAAGAAGTTGTTATTACAGCAAGAGCTGCTCCTAAGCCTAGACATACGCAGTATCCCGCACTATCAGGACTAAGCCCTATTCCTGACCATCTCATTGATGGTGCGCGGTTTTCCGGGTGTAACCTACTAATTAATTGTTTACAGACAGCAGCTATGGGTCTAACATTCATGGATAACAATTTTTTTATTACACGCGATTACAATCAAGGAAATAGGACGCCCGTGCAAGTATTCTTAAACGGTATGGCTATTGATGTAAATGGAATTAACACCGTAAGCCCAGCAGAAGTCGAGTCGGTTGAGATATTTCTAAGGGATGATTTAGGAACAGTAAACAGAACTTACCAGAGTAACGGCGTCTTGGTAATCAACACTAAGAAAAAACCGGAAGGTACAAGAATTTCTAAAGCGGAGCTGGAAAATTTACTTCCCAAATCAAACGTCGTGACAATAACTCCTCTAGGTTATCTTGCGGAAAAATCATTCTATATGCCGAAATATACAGCGACCAGTACTCCCGGACCAGATTTACGTACTACCGTATATTGGAACCCGGAAGTAATAACTGATGAAGAGGGGAAAGCTAATTTCCAATTCTTCAACGCTGATGGTCCCGGAACATACAAAACGGTTGTAGAGGGTATAGATGAAAACGGTAATATTGGAAGAGGAGTATATCGATACACGGTAGAATAACATGATTTACTTCTTCTTTCCCATAAGAGTGAATCCCATAATACCTGAGCTGGCGGCCAACAAATAAATACAAAAAATTAATGCGTTGGATATGTTTGGGTTCATCATCATATATATAATTCCGGCGAAAGAAATGAAGCCTGTAAGCATTGTAATTAAAGGAAGGTGTTTTTTCATATACTGCAAAACTAATAAAAGCTGATATAAAAGTATCTAAAACCTTCACATTGATACCATAAAATCTAAGACTTATTTCGTATCTTTGTGGCCTTAAATTCAATGGTTTTAACTGGCATGAAAAACAGGCTAACCCCTCTTTAGAAGTAACCAGATAGCGGTTCTACATGCAATAAAACTATGATCTATAATTCACACTTGAATGAGCTTAAACATAAATTTTCAAGAAAAATTTGAAGAACGTCATATCGCGCCTACTGCACAAGATGTTCCTGAGATGCTGGAAGCCATAGGCGTCCACAGTATTGAACAGTTAATTGAGGAAACAGTCCCTGCTAAGATCAGATTAAAAAATTCTTTGAGCCTACCACCTGCTCTCAGTGAAACCGATTACTTAAGCAAATTGAAGCAAACTGCGTCAAAAAACAAGGTATTTAAATCTTATATTGGTCAAGGTTATTACGATGTTATTACCCCTGGTGTTATTCTTAGAAATGTTTTTGAGAATCCGGGCTGGTATACGCAATACACCCCCTATCAAGCAGAGATTGCCCAAGGGCGACTACAAGCCTTGCTGAACTTCCAGACGGCAATCATTGATCTTACAGGAATGGAGATTGCAAATGCTTCTTTATTAGATGAAGCTACCGCAGCCTCAGAGGCAATGTACATGCAATATAGTCTCCGTAAAAATAAAGTGGCTAATACCTTCTTCGTGTCGGAAAATGTATTCCCTCAAACATTAGATGTACTAAAGACTCGAGCAGTATCTTACGGCATTGATTTAGTAATAGGGGATCACCGTACCATCGAGCTTACGAATGACATATTTGGGGCATTGGTACAATACCCTGCTGGCGATGGTAAAGTTTACGATTATAGTGTTTTTGCTGACGCCTTACATGCCAATCAGTCCACACTGAGTGTGGCAGCTGACATCATGAGTTTGGCACTGCTCGCGCCTCCAGGAGAATGGGGTGCAGATATTGTTGTTGGGTCTTCGCAGCGTCTTGGAGTACCCATGGGTTTTGGTGGCCCCCATGCTGCTTTCTTTGCAACAAAAGAAATCTACAAACGAAATATACCGGGCCGCATTATTGGCGTCACTATAGATTCAGCAGGCAATTACGCTCTTAGGATGGCCTTACAAACTCGTGAACAGCATATCCGGCGTGATAAAGCTTCTTCAAATATTTGCACCGCGCAAGCTTTACTAGCTATTATGGCTGGTTTTTACACAGCCTATCACGGACCACAAGGTATAAAAGCTATTGCGGAACGAATACATGGCTTAACGGTTCTTTTGGCGAAGGCATTAGAAACTCTTGGCTATAAACAAGAGAACGAAACCTATTTCGATACGTTAACTGTCCCTTTGGGAGATCTGTGCGATCCCTTGCACGCCGAAGCATTAAATAATGAAATGAACTTCCGTTACGATGGTGCTAAAGTTAATATTTCAATAGACGAAACCACTTCGCTTGCCGCTATCAAAGAAATTGTACGGGTATTTGCAAAGATTAAAGCTAAAACATTAGCCGACATCGATTTTTCTGCGCTGGAAAACGGTTTAGAAAGCGTTGTTCCGAACGACTTACAACGCACAAGTAAATACCTAACCCATGAAGTTTTCAACAGCTATCATTCCGAACATGAAATGCTGCGTTATATAAAATCTTTGGAAGCAAAAGATTTATCCCTTTGCCATTCGATGATACCCTTAGGCTCATGCACTATGAAGCTAAACGCAACAACTGAGATGATTCCAGTATCTTGGGAGGCTTTCAGTAAACTTCACCCTTTTGCTCCTACAGACCAAGTTGGCGGGTATATGCAGCTCATCAGCGAGCTTGATCAATGGTTATCTGCAATTACCGGTTTCGCTAAAATGAGTTTTCAGCCTAATTCCGGCGCGCAGGGAGAGTATACAGGTTTGATGGTTATTAGAGCCTACCATGAAGATCGGGGGGATCACCATCGTAACGTTGTATTGATCCCTTCATCCGCCCATGGAACAAACCCCGCGTCCGCGGCTATGGCTGGAATGAAGATCGTTATTGTAAAATGCGATGAACGCGGAAATATTGATGTAAATGACTTAAAAGAGAAGGCAAATGCTAACCGCAACAACTTAAGCTGTTTAATGGTTACTTATCCTTCTACGCACGGTGTATTTGAAGAATCTATTATAGATATCTGCCAAATTATACATGATAACGGCGGACAGGTATATATGGACGGAGCTAACATGAACGCCCAAGTAGGCTTAACCAGTCCCGCAACCGTAGGAGCTGATGTCTGTCACCTTAACTTACATAAGACCTTCTGTATCCCACACGGAGGTGGAGGGCCGGGTATGGGACCAATTGGCGTAGCAACGCATTTAGTGCCTTATCTACCGGGACATGAAGTAGTAGACATCAATCAAGGAAAATCGATTTCAGCGGTATCTGCAGCCCCATTTGGATCAGCTTCTATATTGATTATTTCGCATGCATATGTTGCCATGATGGGAGCAGAAGGGCTAACTAATGCCACTAGATTTGCCATCTTGAATGCCAACTATATAAAGGCGCGTTTAGAAAACAGTTATAAGGTATTATATGCTGGCACCAATGGACGTTGTGCTCATGAGATGATTTTAGATTGTCGCAGTTTTAAAAACTACGGTGTAGAAGTTGGTGACATTGCTAAGCGTTTAATGGATTATGGCTTTCATGCGCCAACAGTATCATTCCCAGTTGCCGGCACACTCATGGTAGAGCCGACCGAATCGGAACCTAAGGCTGAGCTTGACCGTTTCTGTGATGCATTAATTGCCATTAGAAAAGAAATTACTGCCATTGAAGATGGCATAGCGGATAAAGTCGACAACTTACTCAAGCACGCACCTCATACATTGGCAGTCATCAGTGCTGATGACTGGGATAGGCCTTACAACCGTCAAGAGGCAGCCTTTCCCTTGCCTTACGTTGCGACACGCAAGTTTTGGCCAGCAGTAGGACGTGTGAATGATTCTTACGGTGATCGTTCATTGATCTGCTCCTGTCCTCCGTTAAGTGAATACGAAGAGGTTGTTTAAAATAAAAAGGCACGGTAGGTTGTAATTGTAACTTACCGTGCCTTTTTATTTTTCTTTACGTTAATTCGAATATTAGTTACCTTGGAGTTATTTAGTAAATACCCCTTACACGATTTCAGCTGCTGAGAAGCAGAGCTATTCTTAAACTGTTTTTACAAATCGCTCATCGTAGTTTTCTATATCAATAATGTAATGATTTTGTGTTAGAAAATCGAATAGTGGTTTAGCTTCTCTCGACACTGGCATATTGTTCGTGTTAATAATTTCATTACTCTTTTTATCTAGATATGGATAGGCGTACAGCTTAACATTTTTACTAAACATACCACTTACGTAGGCCAATAGTTCATCCGTATAAGTATCACCATAGTTTCTAGAATTGAATATATTACGCAAATTCGATATATTGGTAGAAATACCAACGTTTTTTGGTTTGAATTGAGAAAGATAATTTGCCAATTTATGGCTACGAGTAAAGTTGGAAACCAATATATGGTTTCCGGTAGCACAAAGCTCCTCAGCTCTTTGCGCAAAATACTCAAGATCGTCATTACTCAATTCAGGGTGATCGTCTAAAACGTTCGACATAAGAACCTCAATCATCACCAATAAATTGCTATCTTTCACACCTAGATTCCGCTTAAATTGATCAACCGCAAGATTAAATAAATCAAAGTTAGGATTGGATTTCTGCCTATATTTTGTTCTTAAAATAATGATATCCCTTTTATACAAAAAGTCTCTTGCCTGGTGGGCATGTCCATCTTTATCAAATATCGCCGCACTTGAAAACCCCTTAGCTATTAAGTAAAGATTGATCAGCCTTTCGTTCACGTTATTAAACACAGGACCGTTAACTTTTACCAAATCGATTTCTACTGACCCTGCAGCTAGGTTATCTGCCAGACTCTCTATCATCGTTTGGACATCATTTATGTAAAAATACGCCGCAAACACTAGATTCACACCCAATATTCCAAGTACTGTCTGCTGTAACGAAGCGTCGCTGTCCAACAAGCGCACGTGAACGATAATATCATTAGGATCCCCTCCTACTTCCGACTGGAAACGGATACCAATCCAACCATGTGGATCATTTGTTTTGCTAAAATTTAATGTGGTAACCGTATCGGCAAAAGCGAAGAATTTGCGGTTTTGATATTTAGACCCTGTTAGCCGGTCTGTCAATAACCCATACTCATGGTCTAACATCTTTTCTAATCGAGAACTGCTAACGTACCTTCTATTATATTCAGCTCCATAAATGGCATCACTGAAGGCCATATCATAAGCACTCATCGTTTTTGCGATAGTGCCTGAGGCAGCACCCGCGGTAAAAAAATTACGCGCAACTTCCTGTCCGGCACCTATTTCTGCAAAAGTGCCATAAATTTGTTCATTGAGGTTAATTCTTAATGCTTTACGCTTATTTTCCAAAATCTCTCTTGCCATGGAGCAAAGGTACTAATTTCGCCATGAGTTACCAGCTCTGACCACTATTTGGAATAGATAATAGCAATTAATAAAGTGCATAAAACAAAGCCGCCGCATGAAGTGCCTGCGGTATCTTATTTTCTTTCAGGAGTTTTTTTGTTTCGTCAATAGAAACCAAGAAAACCTCTATTTCTTCCTGATCATCCAACGCTTGCTCCCTTATTTTAACACCACCACGCGCAACAAATGTTGTGGTAATATTTGTACTTGTCGCGGGGTTTGGGTACAACTCGACAATCTTTTCCATTTGATCAAATGTATAGCCGGTTTCTTCTAACATTTCACGTCTGGCTGCAGTTTCTGCATCTTCTCCCTCGTCAATAACACCTCCTGGGATTTCCAGCGATTCTATACCCGCACCATGACGGTACTGCTTCACCAAAATGACCTGATTATCTTTTGTCAATGCTACAATATTAACCCAATTAGGATATTCCAACACATAATATTCAGGAACGACGTGCCCATTGGGCATTTCACATTTATCTCTGCGGAGCACTGCCCATGGTGCTTTTATTAAATATTCCGAGGTTAAAACTTTCCACTTCATGTGCTAATTATTTTGCTACTATTGCCTTCACCTAATAAACGTTAACTTTTAGTTGGTGCTTAGGCGTTCCAAGCAGATTCTCAAGCTGTCTGTCCAATGAGCTATTTCGAGGTTAAACGTCTCTTTTACCTTCGTTTTATCCATCACCGAATAAATCGGTCTTTTTGCTTTGGTAGGAAATTCTCCTGTTTTTATGGGTTTAACGGCTACAGATAACCCCTTTATCTTGCATATTTCATAGGCAAAATCGTACCAACTTGCTACTCCTTCATTACTATAGTGGTATATTCCATATTCTTTATTTTCTAAAGAAATAATATGCAATATCGCACGTGCGAGGTCGATTCCGTAGGTAGGTGTACCCACTTGATCACATATGATTTTCACTTCGTCTCTATCTCCAGCCAAACGCAGAATAGTCTTCAGAAAGTTATTTCCATATTCCGAATAAAGCCAACTTGTGCGCAAGATAATTGAACGTCCCCATTCTTCTTGAATTTTCTTCTCCCCGATCAATTTTGTTTTCCCATACACTCCAATCGGCTTTGTGATATCCTCTTCGGTAAGTAACCCTGGCTTATTACCTTCAAACACGAAGTCTGTAGAGATATGTATAAGTTCACTATTATAATGTTTACACAATGAAGCCAAATTGCCGGCGGCATCAGCATTTAAAGCATAAGCAATATCCTGCTCCTCTTCCGCTTTGTCAACTGCGGTGTAAGCAGCACAATTAATTATCATTTGTGGTTTATAGGCCTCAAACATATTACGCATTTGCCCATAATTATTCAAGTCAGCATCCTTTGAAGAAAAAAAAATCAACTTGCTGTCTTCCGATTTTTCTCCGGCAACAGATTTAATACATTGTCCAAGCTGTCCGCTGCCTCCTAATACTATCTTACTCATCTTCTGTTTTACAAGCATTGCTTGTTAATGTTTCATTTAAATAGAATAAAAATGCAAAACTAGTATTCTTTCTCACATAAGCTACCTTAAATAAGGTTTTTTATAGCTATTTGGTCATGGTTACCGGTTTTATAAATCCCTTTTCATCAAAATGCATCTCGTCTATACACGTCACCCGATGGTGGGCACTGGTTTCTCCCAATGGCCTCCTATGATATACAATAAACCATTTATCATTCGATGAGTCATAAATAACAGAATGGTGACCTGCCCCAGTTGCAACGGTAGGATCTTGTTCCAAAATGGTGTCGATACGCTCGAAAGGACCGAATGGAGAATCAGCTATAGCATATGCCACTTTATAGTCTGGCCCTGTCCAGCCGCCCTCTGACCACATAAAGTAATATTTCCCATCCCTTACGAACATAAAAGGGCCTTCTACGTAATCCTTTGGTGTAACCTCCTTATACATTTCTCCGTCATCAAAAGGCACCAATCCAGTAAAATCGTCATTCAACTTTACGATATTGCAGTGGCCCCAACCTCCATAATACATATAATAAGCGCCATCAGTATCTTTAAAAACAAACTGATCGATGGGTTGCGCACCGTTAACTATTTCATTAATTAGAGGTTTGCCCAATAAATCCCGATAAGGTCCCTCAGGTCGATCGGCGACCGCAACACCGATCCCACCTATTTCTCCTTCATGAACATCATTCGCTCCGAAAAACAGATAGTACTTACCTTCTTTCTCTAAAACTGCTGGCGCCCACATGGCCTTTTTTGCCCATTTTACTGCAGAAGTGTCTATAATACGGGAATGTTTTTGCCAATTTTTCAAGTCTTTCGAGGAGAAAGCATCCATAAACACCTGCTCCTCATAAGGCGCTGAGTAAGTAGGGAACACCCAAAATTGATCGCCATATTTTATTCCTTCAGGATCAGCATACCAACCTTCAAAAACAGGATTTTGTTGAGCTTTCGCTGGAATAATCAGTATAAAAAAATAAATAGTGAAAAAAAATTTCAAGCTATAGGCAATGTTTCGGATTTTCATATTTTTCATTACAATTACAAATTTAGGGACTAAAATACTTTAACGTTTTAGCAATGACAAAAAAACAACTTAAGGAATAGTGCATATCAGTAAACGCTACAATAGTTGGGTTATCATCAAAAGGTTATTATCTTCTTCAAAACTATCATTTTTTTAATGATAAACAAAGATTGGATAACTAAATTGTAGTATAAAAAGCAAAGAGGCGCCCAATTGAGCAACCTCTTTGTTTATAAAAATTTTACAGTCTAAAACCAACTTTCAAAGCTAAGTAAGACGTTCCTGCATCCTCTATCCTAAAACCGGCATCGATTCTATTCGTAAATTGATATCCCGCACCTCCTCCAATAAGAAAATGGGTACCGTAATCGTTAAATCCTACGGCAGCTCCCATATTAAAATTCAGATAAAACTGTCCATCAACGTAGTACTTGATACCACCTTTTAATGGTAAGAACGTATAGTTATCTCTTCTGTCGTTTTTCGGAAACAAGGATTCAACACCAGTAGCCAGGGTTAAACCCAATTTACGTTCTACTGGCCATTCGGCTTCCAAAATGCCACCTATACCAACATTATACGCCTTACTGAAAGGCACTAGTAATTCGGGCGATAAGGTAACCTTAGGTGACTGGGCGTAGCTTTTGGTAGCAAAAAAAACACCTGCGAAGCCAAGTATACCTATTAATAAAAGTCTTTTTAAATTCATACAAATTATAGTTTTAGTTCGTCTCAGCTTTAAGCAAATATCGCACCATTTGTTATTTATTTTTACCTTCGCTTAAATAAATACGATCTGACATACTATATATGGATATTTTTATCAGTGTTTTTTCATTTGCTATCATCTCCTTTACGGCAATACCTTTTATCAAGCACGACTACTGGACATTCAGGGTATTTGATTATCCTCGTTTGCAAAAATTGGTGCTTTCTGCAGCAGCGCTTATATTAGTTATACTGTACTTTCAAAAGACATCACTGCTATACTGGTTACTCTTGAGTACGCTTGTTATCAATAGCTGTTACCTTCTTTTTCAGATTTATCCATTTACCATTTTTGCAAAAAAACAAGTGTTAACCGCGGTAGATGATAAACCGACACAAAGTATCCGTATTATGATCGCTAACGTCTATGAGGATAACACAAATACCGCAGGCTGTTTAAATGAAATTTACAGGGCCAATCCCGACGTTGTTCTCCTATTGGAAACGAACAAGAGATGGGAAGCACAAACCAACAGACTCGAAGCAGACTACCATCACCACGTAAAAGTCCCCTTAGAGAACACCTACGGCATGCTACTTTATTCTAAGTTGCCACTAAACAACGTGTCTATCAAGTACATGGTGGAAAAAGATATACCTTCTATACACTGCCAATTAACACTAAGAAACGGACAGGCCGTACAATTATATGCGATACATCCCACTCCTCCTGTACCCAATGAGAATCCACGTTCCACAGAAAGGGATAAGGAATTGTTACTTATTGCAGATCTAGCCAAAGCCTGTAAAACACCAGTCATAGTAATAGGCGACCTGAACGATGTGGCTTGGAGTTACACGACAGAACTCTTCTTAAAAATGAGTGGTCTGTTGGATCCCCGCAGGGGAAGAGGCTTTTTCAATACGTTTCATGCGCATTATCCTTTTATGCGTTTCCCCTTAGACCACGCTTTCATTTCAACCGACTTTAAACTCAAAGAAATGAAACGTCTTCCTAATTTTGATTCTGATCATTTCCCAATCTTTTTAAGTTTACAGTATGAAGCAAACGCCTCTCGACAACAGCAGTCTTTAAGCCCGGAAACGGAAGATGTAAAGGAGGCGGAAGAAAAGAAAACAAAAAGATGATAACTTAGTTAACTCAAGGAAATATCATTTACATGAAACGAATTTTTGCCACTCGGGCACAACATGGTTTTGACTGGATAGATTTAACAGATCCGTCATTGAAAGAGATGGAAGAAATCGCAAAAACGTTCTCGTTACATGAAACTTCTGTCAAAGATTGTTTGCAGCCTGATCACTTACCCAAATATGAGATCGTTGACCACTATAATTTTATTATCTTTCGCGTCTTCACAAAGCGGGCATTAGCTGAGGCAGACACCATCCACGAACTCACCAACAAAATTGCCATCTTTTTCTCATCAGATTATATTGTTACTATACACCGAACAACACAGGCCTTAATTGATGAAGTTCAAGCGAAAGCAATAACTACAGGTGGCTGCAATGATATTTACTGTGTATTAAACCGCTTAATCCGCGCTTCCTTACTCACATTCGAAGAACCTAGCGCAAAACTTGCCTCCTCACTTGACTACTTCGAAGAAAATGTATTTCTCAAACAACGTAAAGCGCCCGTTCTAAGGGGGCTTTATTATGTAAAACGTAAGGTAGATGTTATCCGTAGGCTCCTTATCTTATCATTTGAAATAATAGACAAAATAGATGCACCTGAACAGCGAAATATCTATACAAGAGATATCAGGGATCTTTATGTACGCATTCAAAGTATCTACGACAACCTATCCGAGAATACCGCCCAGTTACTTTCCGCCTATTTCTCTATAGCATCTCATCGTACGAATGAGATCATGCGCGTGTTGACTATCTTTTCGGTATTTTTTATGCCGTTGACATTCATAGTAGGAATATATGGCATGAATTTTCATTTCATGCCAGAACTTGATTGGTATTTTGGCTATCCAATTATTATGCTATTGATGATTATCATCACACTAGCTATTTATGCATGGTTTAAGAAAAAGGGATGGCTATAAAGTCAAAGTCCTCTAGAGATATCAATCAAACCTGCAGACCACGATAAGCCTACGCCGAAACCTGCGATAATAACCGCGGTTTCGTCTACATTCATATCCTGATTACTGTAGTTTTTTAGAGCGATAGGAATAGTTGATGACACGGTATTACCTCCGTCACGCAAATTAATATAAAACTTAGCGATCGGGAGAAATAGCCTTTCTCTCATGACTTTTAGCATATGGGCATTTGCCTGATGAAACACAAACTGCCCAATATCTTTCTTTTCAACATCGTTGAATTTTAAAACTTCCTCAATAAAGGGAGGAACGACAGTACTGGTAAAACGAAATATCTCAGGGCCGTTCATATAAAGATTATTTTCGGTATAGATATTTCCCCTTCCATATATATGCTCTACGGCTTCATTATCATGCGGGTATCTGCCTGCTCCATTTTTAACAATCAATTTATTAAAACCTCCACCGTCTGTGCCAAATCTGAATTTATATATCCCATTTTTTTCTGCAAAAGACACCAATGTTGCTGTGGCAGCATCTCCAAAAATAGCTCTATTCGATCGGTCCTTTTTATTGATATACTTCGAATATGTATCTGTAGTAACCAGCAATATATTCTTGGCCTGCCCGCTTTCGATAAATGCTTTGGCCATACTCAATCCATAAGTATAACCAGAACAGCCCAAGTTAAAATCAAAAGCCCCGACAGTTTTATTTAAACCCAAACGATCTTGCAAAATACAGGCCGTGGAGGGCATAATGTACTCAGGACTTTGCGTACAGTACAACACATAGTCGATTTGATTCTTATCTATCCTTCCGAATAATTTTAAGCAGGCTTTTTCTGCCAAATCCAAGGCTGTTTCATTAGGTGCTGCTACGTATCTGCTGCTAATCCCTATTTTATACTCAAATTTAGAAAAATCGTAGTCTGGAAATTCACGGCCAAGATCTTGATTTGTAACTTTTTTTTCTGGAAAATAATAATCTATAGCCTGTATTTTAGCCCCCATATAAGGTTATAATGTTAACAACAAATAAAAAATAAAAAGTGCAAACCTACTCCTTTTCATTGGTTTTTCCACAAATTTGAGCTATAAAATTACACAAAGGTGGCGAACAAAGAATCCTGAAAAACAAACTCTAAAATGGTTTTCGGTTCAAGAATTAATCACATTGCATTATTTCAGAACTATTAAGCGTGAATGGCTGGATTTTTGGACCTAACGACAAAAACATATCAGTTACACATTTGCCGATTTATAAGGAATATGAAAACTAAATAACGAACCTTTTCCTTCTACGCTTTCAACTTGCAATGTACCTTGTTGCAATTTAACTAACTGATAGCAGATATACAGTCCCAGTCCGGTACCCAGTCTTTTATTATCTCTCCCCGCTTGATAGTACTTCGTAAATAATTTTGATTGTTTATCGAGTGGGATTCCAACACCCGTATCTTTTATTTTTACATGCAGGTCGTACACTCCTCTACGGTTCCCTTCAATAAGACTGCAATTAACTTCTACCGCTCCCTCATCTGTATATTTAATAGCATTTCCTAATAAATTAATCACGATCTGTTTCAATCTAAAGGGGTCACCATATACCATACCGTCCTGCGAACCCTCAAAGGTAAAAGTTAGTTCGATTTCTTTTCTCGTTGCAATGAACCGCATAGTTTCTACCGTTTCTTGTATCTCATGATAGGGAGTAAAAGAAACTACCTTCAGCACATCCGACTGTTGACTTTCTACTTTAGTCATATCCAAAATATCGTTCACGGTTTCCATCAACATATCTGACGAGGTTTGGATAGAGCGCACCATGCGTTTTTGTTCATCCGTAAGTGTAGTGTTTTTCATCAGGTATACGAACCCGGTAATCGCCGTTAGTGGATTACGGATTTCGTGGCTCATTGTAGCTAGCATCTCCGATTTTTGTTCAGCCAGAGCTATCGCTCTGGCATTTTCGACCTTGTACTGGTCCTCAGCCCGACTAGCTCTTCGAATATAAATAATCAAAAGCACCACAAAAATCAAGACCATGACGATTGCTGTAATTGTAAAGCTATCGAGTTCCTGAACGGCTTCATCATATCGCTCTAGCGTTTCCTGTTGGTCTTTCTCCCAAGCTTCTAGGTAGCTGTCTTTTATCTGATCGATTAACTGTCTTAATTGAATAATGAGTGATAGATTCGATGAGATTAATTGCTGCTGAGATTGGGCCAGTAGATTATGCTCTTTACTAAGTTTTTCAAGCAACTGCTGCTGTCCCCGCTCATTCTGTATTTGCAATTCCCTGGAAATAGAATCTCGTATGGCATTCTCTTTCGTCACTACCATCAGCTTAGAGCGTAGCGAATCAGAACCGGGAGAGAACACATCTTGCAATCGCCTAAAAAAGCCTTTTTTCTCTACGGCCGATGCAATCTCCTGCATGATGGTATCTTGACTTGCCTGATATTCTTTCATCTCCTTTTTGGTCACCCTACTATCGGCTTCCACCTCCCCCGTTATTTGCTCTTTTGTAGTCACCGCCAATAAAGAATCAAAGTTCTTTTTTAGTGCAAAAACTTTCAATGAAATATCAAGTTTACCATCGAGGGATCTTTTAAATCGTGCCTCATCCTGCACAAATACACCAGAGTCTGCCTCCGAATGATATTCTTCCAGAATTTTTTCAATTTGATCAAAAACTCCTAACAATTTCGTCTGATATTCATCCAATTTATCGCCGTAGCCATAGAGACTTGCTTGCTGAAAGTCATTTTCAGCACTGTTCAATTCAAGTAGTAAATTACTTATTTCTCCAGTTTCTGGAGGGGCCTTTAACTTATTGCTCAGATATACCAATTTTTCAGAAATGGAATGCCTCAATAGCAGTGACCCTGCCGTAATCAAAAAAATAAATACCAAAAAGATAATCAACAATCGTTGAAGGATATTGGATGATTTATCTGATCTTTCTTGCGTTTTAGCTTTCATTTATAATACTCTACCTCTTCTGCTATTTTGCAACATATCTTATTTACACTGTCAACACTTTCAGGTCGAAAGACCTTAGGTATAATTTTTACAAACTTAGACAAAATGTTTTATATAGAACATCGGTACACCCGTTCATCATCACTTCATAATCTAATTCTATTTTAATCAATTTCTAACGTAAAAAGGGCTATTTTAGTCAAAAAATCGAAGAAAAATGTTATATATAATTTTATTAGGTATCATTGGCGGTCAGGAGCTCACCTTCATTATTCTTGCTATTTTACTCCTCTTCGGAGGTAAAAAAATCCCTGAACTTATGCGTGGACTGGGACAAGGCCTTCGCGAATTCAAAGAAGGACAGACCAGTGAGCAACAAGAAAAACAAACAAAATGACCATACTTTGATCAGTATCCAAGTAATTAATACCCTGGATTCTGATCAGTTGTAGGATCGATTGCATTATTAAAGTTCAGCTCCGAGAATGGTATAGGCCATAAATAATGACTTTCAGCAATGTTTTTATCTTTGTTTCGTAGAATGATATCGGCTGCCTTACCTGTGCGTTTTAAGTCGAACCACCTTTTCCCTTCAAATTGATACTCATATGCCTTCTCCTGCAGTACAGCGTCTATAAATGTATCCGGACTAAACTGTGCTACATCGAAATCTACCGGAGAAAGGTTACTGCTATTATAACCATAAGCCCTTCTATGTACCTGGTTCAAGGCATCTACAGCTTCCGACGTAACCCCATTCACCCTACTTTCGGCCTCCGCAAAAATCAACAGTACCTCGGGATAGCGATACAATGGAAAGTCATTGATCGCGCCGTATTCATTTGGAGCTCCCGGATCTGTAAATTTTCTATTCAGTAAGGTATTATCTCCCATACCGAAATCCATCGTATACCATAGTGATTTACGTAGATCGTCATCATCCCATTCCTGATAAAACAAATTGGTCGTTTCACTGTATTGTGCAAAGGCTCCCCCAGCGCCATGCAGGCCGGTTGATGGATGGCTTACAATCCAGGGAAAGTAGTTTCCCTGCCCCTGCCTATTGTATTTGAAATGGAAGATTTCCTCAGGATTTTCTACAACCTCAGCCCCAAAGATTCGTTCAAAGTCGTCTACATCGTTTATTTCTACTAAAGAAAAGCTGCTGGAATTTATCACTTCCGCTGCCAGGTCACGTGCGGTGGCAAAATCCTCCAATGTTAACAGCACGTCACTTAATAATGTTTTCGCCGCCCATTTTATCGGTCTTCCTTTTTGCGGAGAGCTTTCCGGCAAATATTCTTCGGCGAATCGTAAATCACTTACAATAAGTCCATACACCTCTTCTTCAGTACTTCTTGGAACATCTCGTTCTTCCATGTTCGATTCTATTCGCAGCGGTACCCCTCCCCAATCTCTTACCAAATGAAAGTAACACCAAGCGCGCATAAACATCGCTTCTGCCATATACTTATTAATATCTTCTTCACTGATGGCGTTGCCATTTGGAGCATTCGCGATAACTAGATTGGCATTGCGTATACACAAATAAAATGTGGTCCAAAAATCTCCTACCCGATTTGCATTGACGGTGTTGAGCCCCTCGAATTCGTTAAACTGCGCCCAACTTGCCCTACCATAAGCGTAATCGGTATGACACTCCAAGGTGGAATTATAAGTACCGATCCCCTGTCCTCCGAGCCTTATTGGCGGAAATATAGCGTTTACGGCAGCCTCGACTTCTTCTGCCGTATTGTAGAAATTCTCTTCTACAATGTTTTTGGGATGTTCTTCCAAATCTTTTTGACAAGAAATGGAACACACGTATAAACCTATCAAAATTAAAAACGCTGTTAATAAGCGTGCGCCCCTCCCTTTAGTTAAATCAATTGATTTTATAGGAAATTCCATGATTCTTTTGCTTTAGCTATCAAAATTAAAAACCTGCTTTAATACCAAACATAATCGTCTTCGACATCGGGTAGCTTAAAAAGTCCGTCCCGTTGAACCCTACTTCCGGGTCCCACCAGGAATAATTTGTAAGTGTCAACAGGTTCTGTCCGCTCACATATACCTGTGCATTTTTACACCAGGCTATTCCCAGATCCTGCATAGGTAAATTATAAGCCAGTTGAATATTCCGCAATCTCAAAAAGGAGCCATCCTCCACAAATCGGTCAGAAATATTACTCGTTGTACTTCTGGTAATGTTCGGATATTTCGCCTGTGTATTCTGCGGTGTCCAGTGATCGTAAAGAACTTCTCTCGGCATATTTAAGCCGCCGTTATAGTCAATGGTATTGGCTATTGCACTGGCGTTAAAAACATCGTTTCCATAAGAACCTTGAATGAAGAAAGATAGTTCGAAATTCTTATAACTCATCACCGAATTAAAGCCATAAATAAAATCCGGATTGGGGTTACCAATATATGTTTTATCATTTGCCGTAATACTACCATCCCCATCGAGATCGCGGTAGCGTATTTGGCCGTCTTCCGTATAACCTTCTTCTACAAAGCCATAGAACATTCCTCTGGGCTGACCTTCACGCAATATGGTGGTATTGTCATTGACGATATTGATTGCAAGAAAATCACCCAGTATATCTTCACCATTGTATAATCGTACGATTTTGTTTCTATTGAAGGCTATATTTGCCAAGACGTCCCATTTAAAGGGGCCGGGCAATATGTTCGCTTCCAATCCGAATTCGATCCCACTATTTTTGATCTGTCCGACATTCTGTATTGTGGTGATGAAGCCCATAGAGGAAGGTAAACCCACCGTATTCAGTAGATCTCTGGTATTCTTCACATAATAATCGGCCGTAAAGAGCAAACGGTTATTCCACAGGCCTAAATCGAGACCAACGTCCACCTGTTCGGTGGTTTCCCATTTCAAGTTTCCTGGGAGCATGGTTCCCGGGGCGTAAGCAACGTAAAGATCTTCACCAAAAACCGTATTTCCAGACAACAACCTGTTTAACGTAGAGTAAGGATCAATGGCCTGGCTGCCTGTCAGCCCCCAGCTTGTCCTTAACTTTAGATCAGATATAACCGAATGGTCCTGCAAAAAAGCTTCGTTCGACAGTCTCCAAGCCGCCGCCGCAGACGGAAAATACCCCCATTTATTCCCATCGCTATAACGCGACGACCCATCAGCCCGAAAACTTGCCGTAAACAGGAAACGATCGTCAATGGTATAGTTCACCCGGGCTAAATATGAAATTAATGCAGATTTGTCGTATCCAGACACCGGTATTCCGGGAACATTCGCAGATCCTAAATCATGTGTTTCCTGTGCATTACTGATAAAACCAGTGCCACTCGCGTTGACCGTAGTATTTAAAAAGTTTTGATAGGTGAATCCTACCAGTGCGGAAAGGTTATGTATATCTGAAAATGTTTTATCGTAGGAAATGGTATTTTCGCTCAATAAACTGGTTGACTGATTAGCTACAACAGTTGCCTGGCCTTGCGAATTCTGAAAATTGTTGGTGGTGTAATTGTCGATTCTTTCATCTCTATTTTCGATACCTCCCAAAATTTTCACCGTTATTTCAGGTATCGGATTGTAGAGCAAAGCCGCATTGGCCAAAACAACGTTCGCCTTGGTTGCGTTCGTCTGTTCGTTTATCCAGTTGATCGGATTAATTAGGTCGGACGCGATGAACGGATAAGCTGTTGATAGATTCCGATAAGTTCCGTCATCATTAAATGGCGTAAGGGTAGGTGGTGCGGAGAGCGCAGCAGACATCATGGAATTACCTCTATTCCCCCCTCTGCTATCCCTTCGGTTAGTGGTTAACCTCGTCAAGATCGTTCCTCCCGTCACCCTAAACTTTTCACTAATTTTATGATTAACGTTTGTGCGAAAAGAATAACGGCTATAATCGCTTCCTTTGACAATTCCATTCTGATCAAAGACGCTTCCGGCAACGGAAAATTGCGTTCTTTCGCTACCTCCACTGATATTCAATGAAGCGTTCGTCATGGGAGCTCTCTGAAACATAAAATCCTGCCAGTCGAAGCCGGTCCCCAATAAATTGATTTGCTCCTGCGAAAAGTAAGGGTCTAGGTTATCATTAGTGGCTTGTAGATTATAAAATGTAGCATATTCTTGCGAATTCATCAAATCTAATTTTCTACGCAGTGTTTGAATACCATGATTAAGTTCAAAGTCAACCTTTGTATCTCCTTGGGCTCCTTGCTTAGTTGTGATCATAACCACGCCGTTAGCTCCTCTGGAACCGTAAATTGCGGTTGCTGAGGCATCTTTCAATATCTCCATGCTTTCAATATCGGCATTATTAAGTAAGCTAGGGTTTATACCGGCGGTGGGGAAACCGTCAATAACATAGAGCGGTTCATTACTTCCTTGGATAGAATTTCCTCCTCTGATTCTGACGTTCAATGGCGGGCCGGGTGCTCCTGTAGATTGGGCGACCTGAACCCCCGCAGCCCTTCCAGATAAGGACTGCAAAAGATTAGCTGCAGGAAAAGCATTGACTTCCTGAGCCTTGACCTGCGCAACAGAACCGGTTAAATCACGCCTCCGTACCGTTCCATAACCCACTACCACTACTTCGTCCAAGGCCTCCTGTTGAGGCACTAAAGAGACATTTATTGTTTCCCTACCCTTCAAGCCCTCTTCGTGAGGTCGATAGCCCGTAAAGGAAAACATGATTACCGCTTCATCACTAACGGTTAACCGAAAGCTACCATTTTCATCGGTACTTGTTCCATTGGTAGTATCCCCTTGTACACTGACCGTCACCCCGGCCAAAGGTTGGTTTGACTGATCGGTTACTCTACCACTTATTTCTTTTTGAATACTTCCTAGAGGAGTAGCTATTAACTTATTATCGGCAGGTTTTGCTTTTTCACGTGCATATAAGTCAATGTTGACACTTATCAAAAATACAATTATTAAGAGTAGAGGAAGATCAAACTTTGAGATATACCATATAGGTCTGGCATTAATTAGCTTCCAGCGCTTCAATACAATAAATATTTCATACATTTTTTTAATGTTAATGCTGAACAATAAATTACACGTTATGAGTTTAAAGTACCTGACGAGCGCTTTATTTATTAAGGGTTATATCATGGGGGAATAACCAAAAACCCTTTTCCAGTATCGCTAGAACTCCCTGGGGCAGGCAAGCTAATACTGCTTATAAAACTTCGTTGGGGAGTCATATCTTTAAGTTTTTGCACCTTGATTAGTTTATAAATAACTAATAGACAAATATATTTTACTTTTGTTTTGAAGTACACAAACATAGCGCCAAGATTCATCGATGAATTTGGCACCATTAATGCACAGTTAATTTTCAATATGAACGGAACAACCAATGAAAAGAAAAAACAAATAGGCATTGTATGGGCCAATCCATATAACAAAAACTTAGGGGTAGCCGCCCTAGCCTATTCTGCCTTATCGATTTTACATGATGTATTAACTACGCATAACATAAACGGGGAGATCACATTTTTTGGCAGTGATAAGTCAACAAAAGATCAAATCAAGATTGGCAATAAAGTGATTACTTTCAAAAATATCAAAGGCCTTGACTTTTATGACCTTAAATGGATATTGAAGTTGTTAGTAGACCCTGAGAAACACCAGCTTAAAGCCATACAATCCCTGGAATATATCTTCGATATTGCCGAGGGAGATAGTTTTACAGATATTTATGGTAATGTTCGTTTTGAAAAGATCCGTAACTCGAAAAAATATTTTGCCAAAAGGGTAAAAAAGCAAGTATTATTACCGCAGACTATCGGTCCCTTCAAGCATGTAAGGAACGAAAAATCTGCATTCAAAGCGATGCAAGCTACAGATCTCATTATCAGCAGAGATAAACAAAGTTTTCAATATACCAAAGGAAAGCTTTCGAAAGATAAGATTCGCGAAAACATCGATGTGGCTTTTTATTTACCTTATGAGAAACAGTCTTTTAGCAATCAAAAGGTAAACGTAGGGGTCAATATATCTGGCTTACTTTGGAATGGAGGGTATACGAAAAATAATCAATTTGGTATGCAAGCAGTATATCAGGATTTGATTCGGGAAATTTTAACCTTTTTTGTGGAAAAAGCGGGCGTTCAGGTACACCTAGTACCGCATGTTGTTCCTGAACATCAACCAGTTGAAGACGATTATATCGTATCAGAACAATTACAGCGAGAGTTTTCCGGTGTATTGGTAGCTCCAAGGTTTGAAACCCCAATAGCTGCTAAAAACTACATCAGTGGACTGGATTTTTTCACTGGTGCACGTATGCATGCCTGTATAGCTGCCTTCTCTTCCGGTGTCCCCGTTTATCCCCTCGCCTACAGCCGAAAGTTCAACGGGCTTTTCGTGGATACACTCAATTATCACTGGCTTGGCGATTGTGTAAACACCAAAAACGACGAGATATTAGCCGGATTAAAAAATGCCTTCGAAACCAAAGAAGAGCTAAAAAAACAAATTCAACTAAGCATCAAAACAATCGTAGAGCCTCGTTTGCTAGAATTAAAAGAATTATTGAAACAAGCGCTTGACTCATAAACACCATGTTATCAGTTAAATCAAAGATCAGTGATATTGATCGGGCTAATTTATGTTTAGGTTGTGGCTTGTGTGAAAGCATTTGTGGCAAAGAGCATGTTCATATGCAATTAAAGCCCGATGGCTTTTTCCACCCAGTAGTAAAAAAAGTGGTTCCAGAAGCGGAAAAGATTATCACGGCAATTTGTCCAGGTATAAACATCACTAATGATATCGCTTTCAGTAAAAAGCAAAGTATCTGGGGAAATATAGAAACAGTATGTTCCGGCTACGCTACAGACAATGAAGTCAGAACGCGCGGATCTTCCGGGGGTGTCGTTAGTGGTCTTGCGATCTATCTACTAAGCTCCAAAACGGTAGATGCGGTACTACAGGTTGGCGGCGACCCAGAGGACTACGAGCGAAATAGCCTACGCATATCCTATACTCGTGCAGACGTTTTAAATTGTGCTTCCTCACGCTACGCGCCTGCGCTGATTTTTGATAAAATACTAGCTATATTAAAAAACAGCAATGATACCTACTGTTTTATAGGTAAACCTTGCGACGTTTCTGCGTTAAAGAATTTTTTATCAAAATACCCCATTTATGCCGATAGATTCAAACTCACTATAGCTATCATGTGTGCAGGCTTACCCTCTTTTAAAGGAACACAAGCTATCATTGATAGCTACAAACCAAAACTGCCCATAAAAAATTTAAGCTATCGGGGAAATGGTTGGCCGGGATATTTCTCCTTTCGTGATGGTGAGGGAACATCTTTCAAGCAGAGTTATAATGACTCTTGGGGAAAAACACTGAACCAGCATTTACATTTTCGGTGCAAAATATGCCCAGAGGGTATTGGCTTGCAGGCAGACATTGCTATCGGAGATGCCTGGGAAACAAAGGATGGATACCCTGATTTTACCGAAAAAGAAGGCCAAAGTCTCATCATAACCAGAACGGATGCAGGCGAAGAAACGTTATTAAGTGCTGCCCATGCGCAGGAGATATCTTTTACACCACTAAAAAGTGATATCATCCGATATATGCAACCTTATCAATATACGCGACGGACACGCGCAGGGATTAGGCGTTTAGCCGTTTATGTTACCACCGGAAAATGGCTGAATTTCAAGCATATGCATTTGCATTACAATATGAGGTATGTAAAGGCAACTACGCTTTTAAGAGATTTTTTAGGCACCGTTCGCAGAACCGTTAAACACTTAAAACAAAATGGCTAGCTCTTCAGCCAAAACTATTTTTTCCAGTTCCTTTTGGGGGATTTTGGCAAAAATTCTTGATGCTTTAGCCAAATTTGTCACTATTCCAATGCTGGTGGGCTTTTATGGCAAGGCCGATTACGGATTGATTGCGCTTGCGTTTTCATTAAACGCCTACTTGCGTTTGATGGATTTAGGGATGAATGTCGGTTCTGTGCGTTTTTTTTCCATGTGGGTATCGTTAAATGAATGGGAAAAAATTGCAAAAGTTTCCCGATCAAGCATTGTTTTTTACGGAACCATCGGACTAATAAATGCAATGATATTTGCAGTCATGGCTAATTACGGCACTCAGCTCTTCAATTTAACAGCCAGTCAGCTTCCTATTTATCGCTCCATGATGTACATCTTGGCTTTCAGTACGGTGTTAAACTGGGTCTCAAATGTCTTTGTTCAATTGCTCAGTGCAAAGGAAGAAATTGCTTATATCAATCAGATTAGCATCATTAGCAGTATATTAAATTTTTTATCCGCCTTTATTGCCATAAAATTCCAATGGACACTTGAAGGCTACTTCATATGCTATACACTGTCTACACTTAGCCCCATTCCTTTTTATATTTATAAACTTCGGGTATTCAACATGAATCTCAGCAAGTTAATAAAGCCAAAATGGGACGGAAAAGCTTTCAAAGAAATTCTGGGGTATAGTATTGGGATTTTCATCATGGGGCTCTTTCAGCTTACGGCAAACAATTTGCGCCCACTACTTCTTGGTAAGTTTGCTTCGGGAATAGACGTTTTAACAGATTATCGGGTCATTCAAACTATAGCCATGCTTATTGTTGCTTTTGGTGGCGTGTTTATGCAAGTTTTGCTTCCTTCCGCATCAAAAGTCTATGCAGAAAATAATATTAAAAAAATGGAAATGATGGTATACGATGGCACAAAATACATCACCATCCTTTTATCATTTATGGTTTTTGTGCTGATAGTAAATGCTAACACACTACTTTCGCTATATATGGGAGAAAGTTATGGAGCGTTGACAGTATGGCTTAGCCTATGGTTAATTACCGTATTAATCTCCATGCATAACACACCGGTATCCAGCCTCGTGTTATCTACGGGAAAAATTAAGCCACTTATCTATTCTTCGGCCATATCTTGTGTCCTGTCTATACCCATCACTATCTTACTGGCAAAAAAACTCAATGTAGGTGCAGCTGTGATAGGCTATCTGGCATACATTATCTTACAGATTGCTTTTTACTACATATATTATATCCCTATTATCTTAAAGTTGAGCGGTCGTCGACTCTTTTTGCGGTCATTCCTTCCTTCATTTCTAGCCGGCATAGTTGCTTGTATTCCTGTCTATTTTCTTGATCATTGGATGACTGCTATGCATGGTTATATACAAATTATCATAAACTCTATTGTTTTTTGCTTGTTCTTCTTTTTGATACACCTTATTTTTATCATTAAACCGGCAGAACTCTTAGCATTGAAAAATAAGGTTTTCGCCAAATAAACTCAGGTAATTATTAATAATGACTAAATTTTCTATATGTATACCCGCCTACAAAACACGCTATCTAAAGGCATGTATTGATAGTATATTGAAGCAATCCATTGAAGACTTTGAGCTGATTATTCTTAATGATTGCTCCCCCGAACCAGTTGAAGCGATAGTGAAACAATTTAACGATCAAAGAATTTCTTATTATAGCAATAAAAAAAACGTTGGTGCATTGCATTTAGTAGATAACTGGAACAAATGCCTGTCATTAGCCCGGGGAACATACATTGTGATCATGGGAGACGATGACCTTTTGGAACCGGATTATTTAAACGAATTCGCTCAACTTATTAACCTGTTCCCTGATTTAAATGTTTACCACTGCCGAAGTAAAATAATCAATGATGAAGGAGAGACCATCATGCTAACCCCTTCATGTCCTTTGTTCGAAAGTGTCTATGATAGTATATGGCATCGACTAGCACAGTATCGATCGAACTATATTTCTGATTTCATGTACCGTACAGAGGCGCTCCAGCAACAGGGAGGATTCTACAATTTGCCATTAGCCTGGGGGTCTGATGATATTACCGCATTTATTGCTGCACACCGACAAGGCATCGCACATAGTAGCAAGCCCGTTTTTAACTATCGAAGCAATAACTTATCCATCACATCTACCGGCAATGATTTGCAAAAAATGGAAGCCAATTTAGGTTATGCCAAATGGTTAGGTCATTTTTTACAGGAGCAACCTACCAACAGCGATGATGATATTGTATATCAATATCTGGTAAACAAACAACACGGTTTTATGGCCAAGAGAAAACGTTATACCATGATGCTTTCCATGCGGAGGCAGCTACTAAACAAGTCTTTTTTATGGTTCAGATACCGCAAGAAATTTGACATTAGCGTCAAAGACATTCTGATAGCCGCCGTAAAAAGTTTGAATACAAATTAAGTAGATCACCGTATGAATATCATCTTTAATCCTCCTGAAAACGAAGAGAACAAGTACGTCAATATTATGGTCGGTGCACTTAAAAAGGCTGGGTTTAATGTTTATCCTTTAGATAGCTTTTTATCGTCGATTAAACATTTCAGATCAATTAAATTAGTGCATCTCAATTGGTTTGAAAATGTGGATGACAGCACTTTTTTCGTCGCTTTAAGAAGCTTTTTTAGAAAATTAGTGGTATTAACAGCCATTAAATTGGGAAAGAAGAAGTTGGTATGGACCATGCATAATCGTAGTTCACATGAAAAAGGTCTCAGCTTTTTCAGCCGCACCTTAATGCAACTGTTAATCCGTACCTCTCATACCATTATCCTTCATAGTAAAGTATCCGGTCACTTTCTCGAACAATATGTACGAGGAGCTTCTTCAAAAGCAGTCTATATACCACATCCAGATTTTATCGACGTTTACGGTCCAATATTATCCGCTAAAAATAAGCACCCTAATTTACCCCTAAATTTACTTTTTGTAGGGACCGTAAAACCCTATAAAAATATCGAACTATTGATACAGTTGGCTAAAAAGTTCCCGCTCAAGGTTAGCATAGTCATTGCAGGAAACCCTTCAACAGTTCAATACAAGACAAAGCTTGAAAGTATGGCCGCGCAATCAGCCAATATTGATCTGCAGTTGCGCTTTGTTCCAGATGAAGAGCTTCCTGTTTTTTTTCAGCATGCCGATTTGTTAATTTTACCTTATGATTTGAAAAGTAGTCTAAATTCGGGCACCGTAATTTTAGCTTTTTCCTATGGCAAAACAGTTATATGTCCTAATATCGGTACTATCAGCGATCTGGGGGATCAAAAGAAATATGTATTGACCTATTCCTACGAAACCCCCCAACAACATCAGCAGCTATTATTCGATACGGTTGAACATGCTATCCATTTAAAACAGCAACAACCAACTACTTTACAAGAATACGGGCACAAGTTGTTTGAACATGTGAAAACAATTCATCAAAAGGAAAGCGTTGGCAAACAACTGATAAAAGTGTATAGTAACTTATTAATTGAGGCATAAGCGAACATGAAAATATTATATATCAATGCCCTTTACAGTCCAGACATCTTAGGTGGCGCCGAGCTATCGCTCAAGGTATTGGTAGAAGCTATGCAAGCAAACGGACATGAAGTTGCTGTATTGAGTCTTCAGCCCGCGGGAAGACTAAAAGAAGAATATGTAGACGGGGTAAAAGTCTATCGTGCACCTTTAAAAAACAGGTATTGGCCTTTTCATAAAAGTAAACCCGGAAAATGGGCAAGGCTACGCTGGCACCTAAAAGATCGTTATAATCGTCAAATGCGCACCTATGTCAGAAAAGTTATAGCCAAAGAAAACCCAACCATTATCTCCTGTCATAATTTGGTTGGCTGGAGTATTGCCGTGTGGGATGAAATCAAGAAATCAAACCTCCCTCTTGTGCAGGTATTACACGATCTGTATCTTTTATGCCCCAATAGCGATATGTTTAAAGGAAATGCTTCCTGCCAGCACCAATGTTTACAATGTAAACTACTCCGTAGCAAACACAGAAAGTTATCGGCTAAGGTAGATGCTGTGGTAGGCATAAGCAACTTCATCCTGAAGCGGTTCAATCATTTTCACTATTTCCCTTACGCACAAAAACACGTTATTTATAATAGTCGGCAAATTCCTCCCCCCCCTTTACCATCCGACAGAAAGGTTTATGAGGCATTAAAGGTAGGATATATAGGCACACTGGCCGAAAAAAAAGGAATAGAATGGCTCATTCAACAATTTGAGCAGTTACAAATAAATGCCACATTGACCATTGCAGGTGCCGGGAAAAAGGATTATGAAGAACACCTTCATGCTATCACAAAAGCACCAAATATAGCTTTTATAGGCTCCACCGATTCGACCCTGTTTTACAAAGAAGTAGACGTACTGGTGGTGCCCTCATTATGGCAGGAGCCACTTGGGATGGTCGCTATCGAAGCTTTGGCAAACCATTTGCCGGTAATAGCAAATAATATCGGAGGACTACGAGAAACGGTAAAACATGAAGTGAATGGGTTACTATGCGAATCGGCTGATCCCAATTCACTTGGAAAGGCAATATTACGCTTAAACGAAGATATGGCCCTCTATAATCGTTTAATGAAAAATGCCCGATCATCTGTTGAGGCAATTTTAGATAAAGAAAGAATGATCAATGAATACGCAATGGTTTTAAATGGAACAACTAACAAACATATCAACGCATAAAACATCTATAGTTGGGAACAAAATACCGCTAATAGGTATCGACCTAACGGAGCTTTTCTTCTGTCTGAGCTTACTTGCCATGTTCGTTCCGCTAAAAATATATCCATTTGTGTATTTGGCCAGCTCTTTCGTTTTTCTAATGGACACCTATAGCAAACAGGGGTTTATTGCTATGGGAAATTACCTGAAAAACCCATGGCTTGTTTTTTTGGGAATTTTTACCTGTTACGCTTCTGTCAGCTTCTTTACCACATATAACGGCCAACCATACGTAATCAATAACTTTTTAAAGTTATGGGTTAATGCTATATTTCTCGGTACTGCTACTTATTGGTTAAGTCTCCGAGATAATATTAGGCTATTAAAAGCATTGGATATCACCTTACATCTTATATTCCTGCTTTGCTTTGCCCAGCTATTCATCTATCACGAGGCTTTTAATTTCGGTCTCATTTATGGCTCTGCTTCTTCCGGAAAAGCCAGCACCTTATATAATCCCCAACATTTTTTCTGGGGTTTAGACGATAAGAATATGTTCGGAGCACGTTTGGCATTGCTAGGCTTTATATATGTCCTTGTACCACTAGTACGCTATCATAAATTGACAATCTGGCGCATTGCTGCGGTATTTCTGCTTGCCCATCTCTCTTTATCAAGAACGCCCATTGCTGCTTTGATTATGGGTATCTTTCTTTTGGGGTGGGCGCTATCAACGAAATATGTACGCGTAGGCTTGGTGCTGGTCAGTGCATCCATATTGCCGATTGTGGCGCAGAAATTCCTGCGAATAGACAATATAACCGCTTCAAACGACGGTATGGGCGTTAGAATAACTTATTGGAAGGCATTTTTTCAACATTTTGATACCATTTCACCCTTGGGAAACGGATTTTTCAATGGAGCTCCTTTTTTAAAGCAGTACGCAGCTTACTATCATGGGGAGCCACATTTACATAATACTTTCATGTCTTGTTACCTAGAACTTGGTGTTATCGGTTTGTTGTCGTATGGTTTATTTTTTTGGTATTTTATTAAATTTTGCCTGAAGGCAGGACAGACGCGTTTATTTTGGTGTATCGCATTTTTGCCTTTACTAGCCATTATGATGATTCTCTATTCGGGGTATGACAATGATATTGTTGTATACCTGACTCTTGTTTTTTTACTGGGGAGAACGAAAAGCATCGATTTTAAAAACATAAAGATACAATTCTGAATGACTAAACGGATTTTGATCGATAGTAGATGGGATGGAGATACCGGCATTGGTAGGCTTTATCGGGAAGTAGTGGCACGGAAACCCTCTGGAGTAGATACCACATCTATAAAAAGTAATCTTGCATTGGGAAGTGTTTTTACACCACTCATCCTAGCAAAAGAAATATACAACACCCGGGCAGATGTTTTTTATAGCCCATCATTTATGCCCCCACTTTTTTCAAAAATACCTTTTGTCTTTACCGTGCACGATTTGATGCATCTTTTTTACTACTCCACCTTGCATAAATTGTATTATAAACATGTGATCGGTAACATAGCTAAAAACGCCAAACAAATCATTACCGTTTCTCATTATAGCAAACAACAATTGATAAAACTGTTGGGAATCAAAGAGCAACTCATAACAGTAATCTATAACGGGGTAGATGAACAATTTTCGAAGAATGAAGAACGTTATAAGCTTCCCAGGCCCTATTTTTTATATATAGGTAACCGTCGAAAAAATAAAAATATACCTGCTATGCTTGAAGCATTTGCAAAGGCCAACATTCCCAATGATTTTATTTTTGCACTCACGGGTTCTCCAGAGGACAGTTTAAACACCCATATCCAAAGGCTAGGAATAGGTGAACGCATAAAGTTTTTGGGTTTCGTTTCCGATACCGATTTACCTAAACTTTATAAAGGGGCTTTTGCCACCCTATATGTATCTTTAATGGAAGGGTTTGGCCTACCTATTATAGAATCCATGGCTTCGGGCACACCCGTTATCACATCAAACGCCAGCTCACTGCCAGAAATTGCAGGCAATGCTGCCATATGTGTTGATCCGCTACGGATAAATAGCATCAGCGAAGGGATAGAGCTAGTGGTAAACAATAATTCACTATATCAACAACTTGTTGTTGATGGGAAAGAGCGGGCTAAAGACTTTAAATGGGAAGATACCGCTTTGCAGACCTGGAAAACAATCATTTCTTAACTCATCTAATTAGCTGTCACCATGCCACACCGCTATAACATATACCTCCCATATAAGCTTTTCAACTGCTATTGTTGTTGTTTTTTATTGCTGTTAAATGCATGCCAATTATCCAACTCGAAAAAAGATGCTGACACCTCGGCACAACAGCAGCCACCTGTTAGCGTAACAAACCGCACTCTCAATGTACATGATTACCAAGCAATAGGCGATGGGATTTCTGACGACACAAAGCAAATTCAGGCAGCCATTAACGATGCCCTTAGCGGTGATACCGTTCTCATCCCTTCTGGAAAATACAAAGTTAAAACCCTCGTTTTAAGATCAAATATTCATATCAGAAGCATTGGCCTTCTCCGTCAATATTTACCGGCAGATACCCAGCTCTTTTCGCTTGAGAAACAAAACTCTTCCAACCCTTTGTTCTTTGGAAGAGATGTACATCATATCACTTTAGATTTCCGCGCAGAAACACGGAATGAAGCCATTTACGTTTATCGAAGCAGTAATATAACGGTAAAAAATAGTATGATGACGGGCAGTTCCAAAAAACGGTCTTTCCCTGGAATGCTGTTCTACGACTGTAAAGGAATCGAGGTTAGCGGGTCTGTTGTTCGCAACTATGGCACAGCAAGGGAGTCCGCTATTTATTATCAACCTGGTACAGCGATCCGCCTATTGTCTTGCTCAAATGTGTTGATCGCTCAAAACAGATTGTCTGAAAATGGAGAAAACGGTGTGTTTCTACATGGCAGTTCAGATGCCACCATCAGCGATAACCATATCCTAAACAATGGTATGAGTGCCATACAAATCGGTTTCGGCAATACCGGAATCGAAAAAAACTTCACCATTGTAAACAATGTAATGGATCACAATGCCGCCGATGCGATTGATATAAACAATCGTTCAGCCCAACCACCACTGGCAATACATTGTTTGATCAAGGGAAATAGAAGTTCCAATAACGGATACGTGAAAGGAACACCTACACCCGATGGGTCAGGTATCGCTACGCTAATCAATATAAGTAAAGTAGCGGTCGTCAACAATCGCTCGACATCATCTAATCGACCCGCATTGTATTTCGAAAAATGTGATGAGATAGCTGCTGAAGGCAATCGTTCGGACAACAAAATAGAAATTGTGGATGCTTTTAACGATATAAAACTCTTAGACAACCAATTTGATGCATTAACGGCTTTATCCAATGTAAAGGGCAAAAAACTGCTATTGAGACAAAACATCCTGCGTACTCTTCTGTTACCTAACGGGATACACATTGACAGCTTGTTGTTATATGACAACCAAGTCAAAAAAGCAACTTTAAACTTTAATATGGCAGGAAATATTGTATTGGAAAACAACACTATCCAAAACGATACACCGCGTGATGCCTTATTAATTGTCAATGTTAACAGTGCAACCATCAAAAAAAATCATATTTCCAGCACACGATCTTATGGTGTCAATATCAGGAAAACGGCAAAAAGAGTTGTTGTTACCGAAAATGACATACAAGCAGCCAACGCTTGTATTTTTGATGAAGGTGCTGCAGATTTGAAGATCTACAAAAACAAGCTTACCTCATTACCCGGAGCACAAACAAGCCGCACGTTGGTAAGTTTGAACCCCAATAACCTCCAGCTGAAAAACAACACACATAAAGCAGGTAAATCCGACAACTCCATTCGTCTTGAAGGAACTGGTACAGCAATTATTTCAAACGAAAAAATAATCAGTGGTTATCCGGATTATGGCAAAGTTGTCATTCAGGAGGATTAATTAGCATATGAGAACTATTGTTTATATCCCCACGTTAAATGCGGGAGCCGTTTGGACAGCGGTTTTAGCTGCCCTTAATCGCCAAAGCTTGAAACCGACAAAAAAAGTGTTAGTAGATTCTGGATCTACCGATGGCACGCTTTCTTCAAAAGAGCTTACAGGTTTTGAGGTTTTGACTATAGATAAGAAAGACTTCGATCATGGGGGAACGCGTCAATTGGTGATCAACAAATTCCCTGATGCGGATATCTATATTTTTTTAACGCAAGACGCCATACTTGCCGATCAGTATGCCCTGGAAAAACTGGTGCAGGCTTTTATCAACGACTCTACCATTGGGGTGGCCTATGGCAGACAGCTTCCGCACAAAGGGGCTAAAACATTGGAAGCACATGCCAGGCTTTTTAATTACCCTTCTATATCCCAAATTAGAAGCATGGATAACGCATCTCAATATGGTATCAGAACGGCCTCTTGCTCCAACTCCTTTGCTGCCTACAGCAAGGAAGCTTTTGAGCAAGCGGGCGGATTTCCTTCGGGAACAATTTTAGGTGAAGACGTTATTGCCGCCGGCAGGATACTGTTAAACGGATGGAAACTGGCGTATGTTGCAGAAGCGGCGGTCTATCATTCGCATGATTATACCGTTGGCGAAGAATTTAGGCGATATTTTGATATCGGTGTATTTCATCGTACCAATGCTTGGATTTTTGATCATTTTGGTCATGCAGATAGTGAAGGGTTTAAATATGTAAAATCTGAGCTGGCATATGTTTTAAAACATAATATCTTTGTTCTACCTAAATCCATCTTTTCCATCGGAGCTAAGTGGCTGGGGTATAAACTGGGTATGTATTATAAAAAGTGGCCTATAACTTGGAACAAGTGGTTGTCTATGCATAAGGCATATTGGCAAAAACATAGGTCATGATGCAACATTTGCCTACCCTAAATGTGGAATAATTTCCCCACAATACTAACCAAAAATAAGTTAAAAAAAAGCGCAATAGCCTTCAGGAACATCCTATTCGCTATTTTAAGTACTTGGCATATTTCTTGGCTTTTAATGAATAACAATCAACGTTGAGCAGCATTATTGTTCACATTGCATTAGGAAAAAATTATTAACGTATATTTTTCATTTACGTATAGAACAAAAGAATTCAAAAAGAAATATGTTAAGAGATTCGCAAATACAGGAAATGTCCGCTTCAGGCATGAGTGAACAAACAATAGTTGTTCCCAATGTGATGCTTAAGACCTCTTTTTCAAGCCTAATTGAGCATAATTTTGCTCACTACGCTGATTTTCCACTAATACTTATCAATAGAGGTGAGGCAGTAGATTTAAGCACCAGGTTCTTCAAAAGATGTTTTGACGTTATCTTCGCGTTAACGGTAATGTTAATTGGGCTTCCTATTTTTTTATTGTTAGCTTGCATAACAAAACTAACATCTAGGGGACCAGTATTTTACAAGCAAGAAAGAATCGGTCTTCATGAGAAGCCATTTTATATTTATAAATTTCGGAGCATGAGAGTGGATGCCGAGCAGACAGGTCCGCAATTGGCCTCTGACGAAGATCCTCGTATTACTCCCTGGGGTAAGTTTATGCGTAAAACCCGATTAGATGAGCTGCCACAATTTTGGAACGTGCTTAAGGGAGATATGGCTGTTGTTGGCCCTCGGCCGGAACGCGCTCACTTCATTGAGCAGATCGTTGCTAAAGCACCCAACTATAAAAATCTTTTAACGGTTAAACCAGGTATTACCTCTATTGGACAGGTGAATTTCGGTTATGCACAAACGGTGGATGAAATGTGTGAGCGGATGCTTTTAGATTTACAATATTTACACGGCATAAATTTTTTCTCAGATATGAGCATTATTTTAAAAACCGTTAAAGTAATGGTACAGGGGAAAGGAAAATAGATCATCAACCTCGTGGACCTCGTTACAGAAAAAAGGGCGTAGATATAATAATCTGCGCCCTTTTTTTCATTATGGCTTTTCTGTCCAAAAAAGAGGCTCCTACAAAGCGTATACCCCCGGGGCATATTAAATTTATTGCGAAAGAAGCCCAATAGCTTTAAATAAAGCTACGCAATCGGTTGCGTAAATCTTTTATTTGTTCTAATTTAGCTCGCGCTAAGATCAGAAGTAATCATTTTTATAAAAAGACGAATTTTATGTGCGGAATAGTGGGTTATATAGGACATCAGAATGCTTGGGAAATTATCATTAAAGGCCTTAAAAGACTAGAATACCGTGGATATGACAGCGCTGGAGTGGCACTTATGAACGGTAAAATGAGTATTTATAAAAAGACAGGCAAAGTATCCGAGCTGGAAAGTTTCGCTACTAGTGCAAACAAAAATGGGACACTAGGAATGGGTCACACACGCTGGGCCACACATGGCATTCCTAGCGATCAAAATGCGCACCCCCACCTTTCAGGTAACCAAAGTTTATCTATTGTTCATAATGGAATCATTGAAAATTACGCAGCCATCAAGGAGATGTTGAGTAAAAAGGGGCATACCTTTACAAGTGATACAGATACAGAAGTATTAATCAAATTAGTAGAGCAAATTCAATTGGAGGGTGCCACGGATCTACGAGAGGCAGTAAGAGTTGCCCTTTCACAAGTCACCGGAGCTTTCGCCATTGTGATCTTGTGTAAGGACGAACCTGATTTACTAATTGCGGCAAGAAAGGGCAGTCCAATGGTAATAGGCATTGGCAATAACGAATATTTTGTTGCCTCAGATGCTTCCCCAATTGTCGAATATACTAAGCAAGTCTATTACCCCGAAGATAATGTGCTGGTTTATCTCAGTCGTGAACAGATGGAAATCAGGGATTTAGCAAACATTGAGCTTACGCCTTATATACAAGAGTTAGAGCTTGAATTAGAAGCACTAGAAAAAGGGGGGTATGAACACTTCATGCTGAAAGAAATTTATGAACAGCCCCGTTCCATTGCCAATTGTCTGAGAGGCCGCATCCATGCAGAAGATGCTGGAATAAACCTTGGAGGGCTGAGCGAGTACGCCTCTAAACTTTCTCAGGCAAAGCGCATCATCATTGTGTCTTGTGGCACTTCATGGCACGCTGGCCTAGTTGGAGAATATCTTATTGAAGAATATGCCCGTATTCCGGTAGAAGTTGAATACGCTTCCGAATTCAGGTATAGAAATCCAATAATACATGAGGAAGATATTGTGTTAGCTATTTCTCAGTCTGGAGAAACAGCAGATACCATGGCTGCGATAGAATTAGCAAAAGAAGCAGGGGCTACAATACTAGGCATCTGCAATGTTGTGGGCGCTTCTATCCCACGACTTTCTCATGCTGGGATGTACACACATGCCGGCCCTGAAATCGGCGTAGCGTCAACTAAAGCCTTTACTGCTCAAGTGACAGCATTAACGCTCCTTGCTTTGTTTTTTGCAAAAAAACGTGGGACTTTACCCCTATCTAAAATTACATCACTATTGACGGAATTACAAGAAACCCCGAAATTAATTACTACGTGTCTAGAAAATGATCTGTTTATTCAGCACGTTGCCGGTGAAATTAAAGACAGCACGAATTGTCTATTTCTGGGACGGGGTATTAACTTCCCCGTTGCCTTAGAAGGAGCACTTAAATTAAAAGAGATCTCCTACATACATGCTGAAGGGTATCCAGCGGCAGAAATGAAGCATGGTCCTATAGCTCTTATTGATGAGCAAATGCCCATCGTAGTGATTGCAACAAAAGATTCTTCTTACGAGAAGATTATTAGCAACATTCAAGAAGTTAAAGCACGAAAGGGTAAAGTCATAGCAATCGTTACAGCAGGCGACACAGTCATCAGGGAAATTGCCGACTATACGATCGAAATACCCGTTTGTGCCGAGGCACTCACCCCTCTTCTAGCCACAATCCCCTTACAACTACTTTCCTATCATATAGCAGTTATGAGAGGCTGCAACGTTGATCAACCTAGAAACCTCGCGAAATCTGTAACGGTTGAATAATTATTTTAATAACCAAGCTTATACTAGGTAGAATCACTACTAGCGTCTAGCACAAGTACCCGTAGAACCACCAACGGGTACTATTTGTGCTTAGACTATTCACACATGAAAAACGTCGATTAGATTAAGTTTATAAATTTTTTGATAAATCTACAATTTATTTTTTATTTTGATGAAAATTTTTCAAATTTTTTTTTCTATCATTTCTTTATTCACACCCAAACGAATATTTCAGCACAAATATCACATCCTTATTATCATTTATCAGGTCGAACCCACAGTGCATCCAAAAATGCTTTAGCAATAAAAACACTTTATTACACTCCCTTGTTAAGCGATAAGACAAATTATCAAATATATGAACGAACCGATCACGCTCACCTTATTAGAAAAGCTGCTAGCAGATGGCTTTAGCACACTTATCGCTAGCGCGAAGGATGGAAATCAATTGGTTTTTATTCCAAGTAAAGAACCTATAACCGGTGAATTAATGGACGATGCTTCCATAACTGCCCTTAGCGATCGAGAGATAATCGGTATAGAAGAGATTATCAATAATTTTAGTTTCTATTCAAGTGAAGGCCTCGTAATTGAGATAGATGATGGGGTTTAACAACAAATGTAAAAGTAACAGGGGAATTGCTCCTGTTACTTTTACAGGTTATAGCAAAAGGCGTCTAACGTTTTTTACGCATGTGAAACACTAACTCGCCGCCATCCGCGATATCCGCATGTTTTAGCCGCCAAGATTTTATTTCCTTACCATTCAAGACAACCCTTTCAACATAAACATTCTCATCAGATTGATTAACTGCTTTCACTGAAAAACTTTTACCATTTTCCAAAGTTATTTTTGCCTGTTGTACAGCCGGGCTACCTATCCAATACTCATCAGAAGCAGGAGCAACAGGGTAGAAACCCAAGGAACTAAAAATATACCAAGCGCTCATCTGCCCACAATCATCATTTCCTCCTAAGCCATCAGCACCGTTATGATACTGATCCTTTAAAATCATCCGTACCTTTTCTTGAGTTTTCCAGGGTTCGCCGGTTATATTATATAGATAAGCTACATGGTGAGATGGCTCATTGCCATGTACATAATTCCCTATAATTCCTTCTCTTGTAATATCTTCGGTATTTGCAAAAAATTCATCAGGTAAATGCATACTAAACAGTGAATCCAAATAACGCGACAATCTCTTTTTTCCTCCCATATGTTGCATCATACCTTCCGGATCGTGCGGTACATATAAGCTAAAGTTCCAGGAGTTACCCTCAATAAACCCCTGACCGTGTGTTTCCAGCACATCAAATTCCTTCTTAAAACTACCGTCCTCCATTTTGGGCCGCATAAAGCCTATACTGTTGTCGTACACATTCTTCCAATTTTCCGATCGTTTAATAAAAGCATCGTAAACATCGGTACGCCCAAGCTTCTGTGCCAATTGGGCAATACACCAATCATCGTATGCATACTCCAGCGTGTTAGACACTGAAGTTCCAGATACTTCCGCAGGAATATATCCTTTATCAATATAGGAGCCAATACCTTCATAGTCTCTTGCATTTGCAGTTGCTACACACGCCTCCAATGCCGCCATTGCATCTCCTTGGTAGTTACCTTTAATAATCGCATCTGCCACCACAGAAACACTATGATAACCACTCATGCACCAATTATCGTTTGCATAGTGTGACCATACGGGCAACATATGTAATACACTTTGTTTATAATGTTCCATCATGGAAGCGACCATATCCGCGTTGCGCGATGGACTAATTAAGTTAAGATAAGGATGAAAAGCACGAAAGGTATCCCACAATGAAAAAGAGGTATAGTTTGTAAATCCCTCTGCCTGATGGACCTCATAATCCAGCCCTTTATATCGCCCATCAACATCCATATAAACTGTAGGCATCAATGCAGCATGATACATAGCCGTATAAAAATTAATTTTGTCTTCCTCTTTAGGTACATCTATCTGAATACGCTGCAACTCTTTTTCCCAAAGTGCTTGTCCTGCCTGTTTTGTCTGCTCAAAATTCCAATGAGGAATTTCTTCTTGCATATTCGCTAGTGCTCCTTGCATACTGACAGGGCTGATCGCAAATTTGATTTTTACCTGTTCATCTTCTTCCGTGTCAAAATCAAAATGCATACGCAAATCTCTCCCAGCTATATCCGGGAAATTCTCTTCCTGTTTGAATTTACCCCAAAATCCTCTGTAAACAGACACGGGGTCATTTTTCTGTGTACCATATTCCTTAAATGGTTTAGAAAAGCGCATGGCGAAATAAACCGTGCGCGTACGTGCCCAACCGTTTGTTTGCCGATATCCGGTAATTAACGTATCGTTGACAACGCGTACTACCGTCCATACATTTTTATCTTCATAATTATAGATCCCAGCCATCAAATCCAAAATGATGTGTGACTGTTCCGACTGGGGAAACGTATACTGATGAAAACCGACACGAGTACTGGTAGTGAGTTCAGCTAGCACACCAGGTTCATCAAGCTTAACTTTATAATAGTTTGCTTCTGCAACCTCATTGGCATGACTATAGGTAGAACGATAACCACTTTCAGGACTATCAGCCGTACCCGGATTCATCTGTAATTCACCTACCGTCGGCATGATTAAAAAATCGCCCAAATCTGAGTGACCCGTCCCACTAAAATGCGTATGACTAAAGCCAACAATAGTAGGGTCATCATACTGATAACCAGCACAGTATTTATACACATCTCCATTATATTTACCGTTTACTGCATAAGGAATAGTATCAGTATCAGGACTCAACTGCACCGCGCCAAAAGGCACAGTGGCACCCGGAAAAGTATGTCCCATTTTTGCAGTTCCTATAATGGGCTTCACATATTTCACCAGAGAGGGCTCTTGTGCCAACATTGTCATTGGAAACAAAACAATTAACAGTAAAATCTTAATTCTCATCATGCAAATATTTCATTTTAAAAATAAACACTTTTATATAGCTAAGGTAGCCATTATCTTTACCGAATCAACCAGTAAAAATAGGGCTACCTTCCATGTTTAAATATTTTATTTGTTAACCAATCACGGGATTTTCTGCATACTCTTCCCAAAGCTCATCTACATTTTTTCCTAAATGTTCTTGCCAAAAAGTTTCCGTATATTCTTTATTGCGCATAGCGGCATCTAATTTTTTAATTATTCCCTTTTTCTTAGTTGTTTCCATCCAATAGAAGAAACGTGCGGTAATGCGATAAGCGTTCTCGTAAGATTGTTTACTATCGAAATCGGTAAGTTTCCAATTTGCGCCGGCATTATCAATTCCCAAAGTATACCGCACATAGTCTGCAATCCCTTCGGTAATCCAACCTGGCCCTGCCCCCTCAGGATAGCTTTGTACCAAATGCATCACTTCGTGTGTTACAACATCAATATCGCCCGGGTTCTTTTTAAACCATTCAGGATTAAAACGTACAATTCCTCCACCCGCCGCGGCTACACCTGTGTATTCAGGGTCTATAACGAAAATTACATTTCTGGTAGTTTTCTTATTATAAATCTTGGCTTCTTTAGGATAATTTATAAAGAAGGTTTCAATTAGTTTCTCCTTAACTTGCTGATTAAAATCGCTTGACTTATCGATAAAAACCAGGGTGTATTTGCCTTGTTTAATGGTATCCACCGCTACTGCCGCTTTCAAATCCTTATCTATCCGATTCCAACGATCTTGCGCCTCAGCATAACGTGAAAATAAAAATGATAGCACGAAAATCGTAGCGTATCGAAATACTCTTTTTATCATAATGGAATTGCTAATCATATTTATGCTAGTTTACTTTTCATTAGAATACGAATAAGGAAATGCTTTGGCATCAGTTCCTCTAGCCGTATTGGCCTCACTATCCATTTCAAAGCGCAAATTTCCACCGTCTAAAATCGTTTGATGACCGATCCAATTTTCCTCCAATGTGTTATTATTCAATGAGGCTTTACCGATATAACGATTGGCGGCACTATTATTTTGCGCATCGATGACAAACTGCTTTCCATTTTCCAATTGCAGGGTTACTTTTTTAAATAACGGCGCGCCAATCACATATTGATCCGTTGCTGGGCATACCGGATAAAAACCTAAGGCAGAAAAAACGTACCAAGCAGAAGTTTGACCATTGTCTTCATCACCGCAGTAACCATCAGGTGTCGCGGCGTACATCCTGTTCATCACTTCTCTTGTCCAATATTGTGTTTTCCAAGGCTCACCTGCATAATTATAGAGGTAAATCATGTGTTGAATGGGTTGGTTGCCGTGTGCGTACTGCCCCATATTGGCAATCTGCATTTCACGAATTTCATGGATCACTCCCCGATAATAGCTTTCGTCAAATAACGGCGGTTGTGCAAAGACGGAATCCAACATGTTCACGAAGGTTTTTTGCCCACCCATAAGATCGATCAAGCCCTGTACATCGTGAAAAACGCTCCAAGAGTAGTGCCAGCTATTGCCTTCTGTGAACGCATCACCCCATTTTAAAGGGTTAAATGGACTTTGAAAGGTTCCATCTTCATTTTTACCGCGCATCAATTTAGTTTCGGGATCGAATAAATGTCGATAATTCTGGCTTCTTTTTTCATAGAGGGCGATTTCCTTTTTTGGCCTTTTCAACGCTTTTGCTAATTGATAGATCGTAAAATCATCGTAGGCATATTCCAGTGTACGTGCGGCATTTTCATTGATTCCGACATCATAGGGCACATAACCCAACTTATTATAATAAGCCACGCCTTTCCGTCCCACAGCACTCACTGGTCCTTCGTTATTCGCACCATGCAATAATGCTTCATATAGTTTTTCGATATCGTAACCCCTTAATCCTTTAATATAAGCATCAGCCACCACTGAAGCCGAATTGTTTCCAACCATAATGTCGGCATAGCCCGGACTGCTCCATTCCGGCAAAAACCCACCTTCTTTATAATCATTGATCAACCCTTCCTGCATTTCTTTATTAATGGATGGGTACATCAGGTTCAAGAATGGATAAAGTGCCCGAAAGGTGTCCCAAAAACCTGTTCCCGCAAACATATAGCCCGGTAAGACCTCTCCTGCATAAGGGCTGTAGTGCACAATTTCTTCCTGAGCGTTAATCTCATATAGTTTATTGGGGAAAAACAAGGTGCGGTAAAGACAAGAGTAAAAAGTCCTTTTCTCATCAATCGTACCACCTTCTACTTTTAGTCTGCCCAGCTTCTCGTTCCAGTTTTCGCGGCCCTTTTTCGCAACTTCTTCAAAAGAATCACTTCCTAATTCTTTCAGGTTTAATTCAGCCTGTTCTACACTGATAAAGGAAGACGCAATTCTGGCTTGTACAGGATCAGCTTTCCCATTAACGGAAAAACCGACGATAGCACCTACATGATCAGCGCTTATGCTGACTTGACCGCTATGCTTCGTAGAATCAGACCAGGTAGCATAGTTGCTGAACGGCTTATCAAAAACAATCACAAAGTAATTTCGGAAGTTCTTGAGGTCGCCTCTGCTATAACGGGAAGAATAGCCAGTGATCATATTCTTCTCAGGGATAATCGTCACTTCGGAACCCCTGTCGAAAGCATCCAATACCACAAAAGCACTGTCCGTTTTTGCAAAAGAGAAACGCATGATCGCTGCCCTTTCCGTTGGTGTGATCTCCGCAGTAACGTCGTGATCAGCCAAATAAACGCTATAGTAGTGAGGTTTACTTACTTCGGCTTTGTGTGAAAACCAGCTTGCACGTTCTTCTTCATTAAAGACACTTTTCCCGCTGACTGGCATAATAGAAAACTGTCCATAATCGTTCATCCATGGAGAGGGTTGGTGTGTTTGCTTTATTCCACGTATTTTATCTGCACCGTAAGTATATTGCCAACCATTGCCGTTTTTGCCCGTTTGGGGTGTCCACAAATTCATGCCCCAAGGCAATCCAACTGCTGGATAGGTATTACCATTAGATAAAGAGGGTTTGGAATCTGTACCCATGAGTGGATTTACGTAGTCCACCGGATCCTTTTCTTCTTCCATACTGTGCGCATTTACCTGTCCGCCAAATAAAGTGGCAACTAGTGCCAACCATACATATGCCTGCTTCGCTTTACGATTCATCAAATTGATTGTTTTGTTAAATTTTTAAAGATAATAAAATACTAAAACATTTTAGTTATAACCTGGATTTTGTGCTAAATTTGGGTTTAAGTCCCTTTGCCTTTGCGGGATGGGGAACAGTTCTTTTGAAGGATCGCTAGGTGTATGATCCCACCACTCCTCCGTAGTAAATTTACCGAAACGTATCAAGTCATTCCTTCTAAAACCTTCAAAAATAAATTCTCTCCCCCTCTCCGCTAAAAACTCGTCCATCGTTAATGTTGCAACGGTATAAGCATTTGTTGTCCAATCTTCTTCGCTGAAAGCCCTTTTCCGACATTCGTTTATCAATTCCACCACTTCCTGCGTGGCTGTCCCTCCATTTTTTCGCATAATAGCCTCTGCTTTAGCAAAATAAACCCATGTCAACCGATAAATATTCCAATCAGTATTATTATAGTTTGGATCCTCTGGCGTACCGTCAAAACCCCTCACCTGATTTCCGAGTTTATATTTATTAAACCGTATCCCGCTGTTCTCTTCTCCTTCGCTCATATTGGATACGGTTGAATTCGCTCTGTTTCGCCGAATATTGTCTACAAATACTAACGGTCTTTCGCGATATTCCTCTGTCCCGATAACTGGCTCACCGGTTTCAAAATTCACCATGTCACCCTCCAGTAACCATTCCGTTTTTCGCAGGTCATCAGCTGAAAACGAACCATAAACTCCGGGAACCAGCACTATTCCATTATTCCCGTTTCTTCCCCCTCCATAGATCTCCCTTTGTATAAAATGGTAAAACTCCAAGGGAAAACGGGGTTCGAAATTTGCAGTGGTATAATCGTATGCAATCGAAAATATAACTTCCTTCGATTGATCGTTGGTGCTGTTGAACTGGCTGACAATATCGGGGTCCAAGGCCATTGCCCCATTTTGGCCACCACCAGCACCATTAATCAATTGGTCTGCTGCTGCAATACAGTCGTCCCAACGCGCAGTGCCCGTCCACACTTCTGCATTTAGGTATAGTTCGACCAGCATAGCATAAGCGCCTGCTTTGGACATTCTACCCAACATAGGTCGCGACAAAACTGGTACACTTTCGATATTCTCCAATATTTCACTTTCAATAAAATTAAACACCTCCGCTCTCGGTACGGTCTCAGGCTGAGCCGGTTCGCCTACCTGCGTTACAATAGGTATATTGCCAAACAGATCCATCAGTTTAAGGTAGTGAAAAGCCCTAAGTAGCTTTAATTCAGCAATAAATGCAGCCTTCTCTTCTTCCGTTATCCCCATTTTATCAACATCCCTAGCTTCCAGATTCTCAATAGGATCATTACACAGCCCCATGCCCCAGTACATTAACGACCAAGCATTATTCAATCCCCCTTCATCAACAGTCCAAGTATGATAATGTAAACGCTTCCATTTTCCACCGTCTTCTCCATGCCTTCCTTTAGTTGGCCAAGCCAGTTGATCTCCGGAAAGTTCTGCCGGCCGCCACCAACCATCCTGTCCAGAGGGTGTAACCCAAGCATTTGCGTGGGTATAAGGCCTTAAAACAGCTGAAATCACCTCATTCCGATTATTATAAAAGTTTTCTGTGAGCATTTGGTCATATGCATTCTCATCCAGATTGGTACAACCCAACATGGTTGTCACGATTAGGATTACGACCTTAAAATATGTATTCTTCATTTGAAAATTTCTTTAATTTTTAACCTTTTTAATTGTTAAAAGATTCCTATAAAACTTTTCTTACTAAAAGATCAGGTTTACGCCCATCAAAAAGCTGCGCGTACTTGGATACGCACCCCGATTATCAATTCCGAGTGCGCGGCCATTACCGTCTTCATTTCCTAAGCCGGTGTCAGAAATAAAATCTGGATCGTTTCCAGAATATCCTGTGATGGTTGCTAAGTTCTGTCCGGTAGCATAAATCCTTAAATTTCGCACCAACTTGGTGGGTAGCTTAAATGTGTAACCCAAAGTCACCTCATCAATCTTCCAATGGCTACCACTTTCCAGATAATAATCAGAATACATATAGGTATCATCAATTTCTGCATATTTCCCGAAGGCCTCTCTAAGTAAATTGCCGCTCCACACCTTATTTCCATAGGTTAAAGCTGCCGTATTCAACACATCGTACGCAAATTTCCCACGCATGAATAAACGGAAATCCCATTGTTTATACGTAAAATTGTTGGTGATAGACAGGTAATATTTCGGAACAGCATTTCCGATCGGCGCCAGATCTGTGAGATTCCTATCGGTGGAGTAATTAATCTGGTCATTGGAAACAGCCTCGCCGTTACGGTTATAGAATAACCATTTTCCATCATCCGTAAAACCTGCAAAGCGTTTACCCCAAAATTCGCCTACCCGTTCACCTTCATAAGTGCGGAAAGCATCACCAAGAGCTCCCGCGCCACCTATCGAGCCAAAAGTTTTATATTCTACGACGTATACATCATTGGAATAGCTGTCCAATACATTTTTGGTTGTGCTTGCGGCCAAATCTACTGACCAGGAAAAATTACCGCGATCTATCGCCTGGTAACTCAAGGCCAATTCAAGTCCTTTAGAAGAGATGCTTCCTACATTGGTATAAATGCTCGATTGAATGAAAGGTGGCTGGGGTGAGACATACGTATCCAATAAATCCTTGGTCGTTCTATCGAACGCATCGATACTACCATTAAGTTTACTGTTAAATAAAGTGAAATCTAAACCCAGGTTTATTTCCCTTTTCGTTTCCCAGCGTAAGTTAGGATTTGGGTTTCGGGTCGGTCCATACGTTTCCCTATAAAAACCATCAGGATATAAGTATCGGCCACCACCACCTAAAGTTACCCGGGAAGCATTATTGGCAAAGCCGGAATTTCCGGTTTCTCCATAACCTATACGAAGTTTTAAGTAATCCACAAAATTAACATTATCCATGAAGGATTCTTCGGAGACATTCCACCCAGCGGATACTGCTGGAAAGTTCCCCCACTTGTTATTATCCCCAAAACGAGAAGATCCCTCCCTACGAAGTATAAATTGTGCCATGTATTTGTCGCCGAACGTATAATTCAATCTTCCGAAGAAGGCGATGAGGGTATTATCATTCTTAAAGCTTCCCATCCCCGCTTTTCCGTCAATTAGTGCTGTACCGGTACCTAAGTTATTTTCCTCAAATAGGTCATTAATAAAGCCTCTGTTAGACGCGTCCATTCCTTCATCTATATAATATCGATAACTATAACCAGCAATGGCCGTTAAACTATGGTCGTTATTTATAGTGGTATTATATTGTAAAGTCGGTTCAAACGCGTATGATTGCTCTAAGCGATCACTTTTCGCCGCATAGGCCCCACCGGGATAGTCTGTATTTTCCAAAGAGCCTTCACTGCCTTGTGGTGCATACTGACTATCTACCCAAAAATTCCGTTGAAGTGATCCAAAAACAGAACCTTTCAGTCCTTTCACGATATCAATATCCGCTTTAACATCAGCAGAAGTCGTTTGCTGTTTTCTCAAATTGGTTTCCTGCATTAATCGCGCATACTCGTTCGTACTCAACAAATCAAACCGATAACTGCCATCAGGATTAAAATTGGAAAGCGTTGGATTTTTGAAAGCTTCACTCTCCCATCCTCCACCACCTAAGCGGTTCGCATTATTAAAGTTGGTTGCCAAATTCAGTTGAACATTTAGACGATCGTCGAACCCGCGTTGGTTGATGTTTAGACGGGCACCGTACTCCTGTCTTTCATTTTCCAGACCGATTCCCTGCAGATTTCGGTAATTTAAACTTGCCCGGTAATTCGTTTTATTTGTTCCTCCACTCATAGCAAAATTGTGGTTATGGGAGATGTTATCGCGATTGACGATGTCATTATAAAAATCCGTGCTGCTACCGAAATCTTCCTGAATAATATCACCGGAAGCAATTCTGCCCCTAAATTCCTGTGGAGAAAGAACATCTACCATGTTATTCAAATATTCCTTCCTAACATAATTGTTATAGGTGAATGTGGGTGCACCTGCTTTACCCTTTTTTGTAGTAACCAGTATAACACCTGCATTCGCTGTAGAGCCATAAATTGCGGCACCCGAACCGTCCTTTAACACGTCAATTGAAAGGATATCATCCTGCTGCAGCAAATCCATATTTCCTCCCGGGATCCCATCTATTACGTATAGCGGACTGGCAGAACCCGTCACGGAAACGACACCCCTAAGTTGTACCGCAGGACCAGTATTGGGATTCGAACCTCCTGTACGGGTTACTTGTAAACCAGCAACTTTTCCCTGGATTAAATCTAAAGGGTTACGGGCCCCACTCTGCCTAAAATGAGCGGTATCCACATGTGCTACAGCAGAGGTTACTTCCCGTTGTTTTAATGTTCCGTAACCCACCTCAACGGTCACGGCGTCGAGTGTTTGAATGTCTGGGTCCAGTGAGACATCCACATTTAAACGATTGCCAACAGGCTCTTCCTTCTTAAGATAACCTATATACGAAAACTCTAACACGGCATTCGCAGTAGCCTGAATTTCAAAAATTCCGTCAGCATTTGTTTGTTGTCCGCTTGACGCACCTTTCACCCTAACCGTCACACCGGGAAGTGGCTTTCCGTCTTCAGCACTTACAACCGTTCCGCGAACCGTTTGCTGAGCATTTTGTTGAACAGCAAGTACCGAGATCTGAGAAATAAAAAAACAGCTTAATAATATAAGCCGCAGTTTGATAAAACAGCACCCTCTGACCTCTTTTATAAGGTCAATGCTACTCATCCTGTTTAAATTGAAATTATCCATATATTAATGATGATTGGTTTGATCAATATTTCTTTTGTAAATAGTGGTCGTAAAATATGCAACCGTATGAGGTCAAAAGTTCCAAAACAGCGGATTCATTAAAGGTGAACTTTAAACGATACTTTGTTCATATCCAATTTTAACACTTGTATACCATTTTATCCAATGATTTTCACCACTAAAACATTTTAGTTATAGAATAAAAAATTTATCTTTAAGCCCAATCAGATTAGTATAAGTTTTCAATGGTTTACGACTAACAGCACTCACTTACGCCCAGGTCGATTACTGCCGGTAAAACTATTTATAATTGAAATAGATAGTTGTCAACCAATTCACAACAGAATGTTAATGAATTGTAAACCGAGATAAATTTTAACCACCAAAAAATGGACAAATTCACTAAATCCCCATTTAAGAGGTATCAAATTATCAGTATCTTAAGCTTAATTATTTTACTTTATGTACAAGCCAAATTAATCTACAACACCTATGAGCTAAAAAACAACCAATACAACCTTAAAGAGAAGCAGTTAATCAATGATGCCTATAACCTAAGTATTCGTAACGACAAGGTTTTTCCCGGCGGGCAAAAAATAATAGACGATTTTATTTATCGCAATATGCCTAGTCTCGAAAAATTGCATGAGCATGATATCCGCTCTTTTGAAATCATGGGTTTACACGTTTGCGATAGCATTTTCAGGGAATTAAGGTGCCAAAGCAATATGGACAGTGTATTTATACAGATTATTCATGAAAATCAGCTTGAACCGGATATGAAATACCGTTTGATGATTGAAAACATCAGCATTACCTTTGACGGTATCAACTACATCTCATTATATCATGCTCAAGAAACGGCCTATCCGCTTATTGAGCAAGAGATTCAAACAGAAAAAGGTATAATCATTGATGGCACACTCCAAAACATCGATAGACAAAATCTCGTCGCCGGTTTAAGTGTAAGTACGCCTTCCGACCATTCTTACGAGATTCGCTTTGTCCTGTATGCTGATAAAGACAATCGCATTCTAAGTATTTTCAAAGAGATGCTCCCCACTTTTTTACTCTCACTTTTTTCTATATTATTTGTAATCACCATATATTATTTAACCTACCGGAATTGGCTTAAACAGAAAAAATTAACGGACATGAAATCCGACTTCCTAAATAGCATTACCCATGAGTTCAATACCCCTATTGCGACCATTCTCGTCGCCAATAAAAACCTGGAAAACCAGGAAATCATTGCAGACAGAAAAAATGTTCAGCCTTTGGCCACTATCATAAAACGCCAGGCAATCAGATTACAAACACTTATCAACCAAGTATTGGATATCACATCGTTGAACAAAAAAAATCTTGAAAAAGAATACCACAATTTAAATCTACTTTTGGAAGAGACGGTGAACGATTATCAACTAAAAACAATACACGAAGCAAAGATTCAGTTTGTTCCACTTGGTCAAGATAAACAGATATTGTTAAATAGATTTCTTTTCACAACGATGCTCAACAATATACTGGATAACGCTATTAAATATAATCTCTCATCCGCTAAAAAGATTTCTATAACAGTTGGCAAAGAAGGTGAAAATTTTATCATAGCTATTAAAGACAATGGTATAGGAATGCCCGAAACAATCAAGTCGCGCATTTTTGATAAATTTTATCGAGGGAAAAATAAGCTTAAAACCTCTGGTTTAGGATTGGGTCTATTTTACGTCAAGCAAACTATAGAAGCCCATGGATGGGAGATTAACATACAAAGTGAACAAGGTTTAGGTACAGAATTCCGTATCTTTATCCCATGCTAATATTGAGTGTCCTTGAAAGCATTTGACACCAACCAATTAACCAAAAGCTAGATTGTAGGGATAATATGGTATAATTAAAGTTTTATCATGAAACACAAATTACTTTTTGTAGAAGACGAGCAAGATTTAGGCAATGTAATTAAACAGTATCTGGCTTTCATGGGTTTTGAGGTCTTATGGTGCAACACCGCCCATATGGCCTATGACGCCTATCTAAATGATCCAAATTTTGAATTATTGCTTATCGATGTACAACTACCCGATTATGATGGATTCGCGCTGGCAGAAAAAGTTATCGGGAAGAATCCAAACCAAGCCTTTTTATTTTTAACCGCCAGAAATGAAAAAAAAGACCGCTTACAAGGTTTGAGAATCGGTGCCGACGATTATATCAATAAACCTTTTGACATTGACGAGCTAGTGTTGCGCATAAAAAACATTATCAAAAGACATGGCGGGACTACGCTTGACATCGAAGCTACTGATCAACCAAGCGGTATACAAATCGGCGATATTTTATTTCAGAAAGAATTGCTTAGGCTCTCCTTTGCAGATCAAACAGAAATCGCACTTACGCAGCGGGAAGCCGAGTTATTGGAATATCTTTACCTGAATAAAAACCGGATACTCAGAAGAGAAGATATTCTACTCAATCTCTGGGGTGAAAACGACTATTTCATGGGCAGAAGCTTAGACGTTTTCATATCTCGATTGCGAAAAGCGACGGCCAACTCTTCAAAAATCAGTATCGAAAACGTTTATGGAATAGGCTTTATTTTCAACATTAATAACGCTTCCGATACTGGTACTTAACATCCTTAATGTAAACCACCAACTAATATATGGATGGTCTAGCTTAGGTACACCACGTGTCCTGTACGGACAGATTCATCACAGGCGAAAGCAATCCTTAAGCTATTAACTGCATCTTCATTTGCCTTGCTTAAATCGAGATCATCTTGAATCGCTCGCTGAAAAAAAAGTTGTTCGCGGTTACAAAGCTCTTGATGATCAGGCTCATCCTCAAGATCCACCCACTCATCGGCTTTAACAAAACGATTATCAGCATTCAGTGATGCGTGGTGCACCCGTAGCGATTCGGTTTTAGTATGCGCCTCCACATTATCGGAATATCCAGACATCCCAGCCTCCCGGGCAACTATAGACACCGAACCTTTCGGCCCAATCACATCTTTGACAAAGAAAGCCGTCTCACTCATCATAGGTCCCCACCCAGCTTCGTACCATCCAACTGAACCATCTTCAAAGCGTATCTGTAACTGACCATAGTTATAATTATCCTCAGGTATTTCGTTAGATAAACGCGCACCAATGGCGCTAACCTGCAAAGGCTTAGCTTCGGTCATCTGGCACATCACATCAATATAATGAACGCCGCAGTCCACTATCGGACTTAAACTTTTCATTATGTTTCGATGCACCTGCCACATATTCCCATGACTTTGTTGATTTAAATTCATTCGCATAACTAATGGTTTGCCCAGCCCTTTACTTAGTTCGATAAAACGTTCCCAAGAAGGGTGGTACCTTAAAATATAACCAACAACTAGCTTTTTAGCAGTCTTCCTAGCCGCTTCAACAACTCTTTCGGCTCCAGCAATCGTGTCTGCTAAAGGTTTCTCTATAAAAACATGACAGCCGGCTTCAAAGGCTCTAATCGCAAAAAGCTCATGAGTATCCGGGTAGGTAGCAATGCATACTGCATCCGGATTTGCTAGTGCCAATGCCTCCTCATAATCATTATAGAGCGTATAACCACCACCCAACTTTTCATTTAATAACTCTTTGCTCCGCGCAGTGGAAACTAAACCGCAAATTTCAAATCCATCCAGTTGATGATAGGCCTGCGCATGAGAAGCCCCCATATTACCACAACCCACTACAAGTACTCGTATATTTTTCATTATCATTATAATTTGTAAACCTTTTCTAACGGCAATTAAAACTCAATATCCTCATATTTTAGGCAAATCTGCTTTCATACAATAAGAACTTTCGCGAACACTGCGATTAAACTAATGCCAATCACCCCTCGTATTGTAATCATCGATAAAAATAAAAATTATGCATCATCACGCAAAAGAAATCACCGCTTTCCACACAGATGCAATACAAAACCAAGAAATAATTCGCCTGAGCTTCACTGGATGCACTCACAATGTGTATACATAACATACCAATATTAATACACATTTCATTGCATTTTAACGTAAAATATTGCCTATTTCGCAGTTTTATAGTAGGTTTACAAAAAAACAAAACTATAATTAAATACATATGACAGCCATTAGCTTACAACCATCTATTGAGAAGACCGTTAAAAAATGGTTAAATGGAAATTACGATAAATCGACCAAAGAAACTATACAAGAGCTGATTGACAGCAAAAATATTGACGAACTCAACGATGCCTTCTATAAGGATCTCGCTTTCGGCACGGGAGGACTAAGAGGAATAATGGGAGTTGGCACAAATAGAATGAATAAGTATACTGTAGGGAGAGCTACACAAGGTTTAGCCAACTACCTCTTAAAAACATATCCTAATGAAACCGTCAAAGTTGCAGTAAGCTTCGACAGCAGAAACTCGTCAGCAGATTTCGCACAAACTGTTGCCGATGTATTCTCTGCAAACAACATCGAAGTATACCTATTCACAACATTAAGACCAACTCCAGAGCTATCTTTTGCTATCCGAGAATTAGGCTGCCAAAGTGGTGTTATGTTGACAGCGTCTCACAATCCTAAAGAGTACAACGGTTACAAGGCGTATTGGAAAGATGGGGGGCAACTTATTGCCCCACACGATGAGAATGTGATTAAAGAAGTAGATACACTGGACATCGACCAAGTAAAGTTTGAAGCAAATAATACACTAATTAAAAGGATAGATAAAGAAATTGATCAATCTTATTTAGCGAAATTAGTTAATTTGTCCGTAAGACCGCAAACTGTTGCTGCCCAAAAAGACTTAAAAATTGTATACTCACCCATACACGGTACTGGCATTACAGTAGTTCCGAAGGTACTTGAAAAATGGGGTTTCACCAATGTACATATTGTAGAAGAGCAATCAGAGCCCGATGGAAATTTTCCAACTGTTGTATATCCTAATCCCGAAGAAGAAGAAGCCATGTCTATGGGTTTGAGAGAGGCCGAAAGATTGGATGCGGACCTGCTATTGGCCACCGACCCTGATGCTGACAGGGTGGGCGCGGCTACGAAGAATCTTGCCGGAAAATTCCAGTTACTTAATGGCAATCAAATTGGCTCCTTATTAGTAGACTATGTACTCACGGCAAAGAAAGAGAATAATCAATTGGCAACAAATGATTTCACTTGTAAAACCATTGTAACAACCAATCTCATCCAAGACATTTCACAGGATCATGAAGTACCATGTTATGAGGTGCTAACTGGCTTTAAATATATAGGTGAATTAATGACTAACCTAGAAGGTAAAGAGCGTTTTTTAGTTGGAGGTGAAGAAAGTTATGGCTTTCTTGTTGGAGATTTAGTACGTGATAAAGATGCCGTTATATCATGTGCCTTTATTGCAGAAATGACTGCCCATTATAAAAGTAAAGGAAAAACATTGTTTGAAGCACTCATCTCCCTGTACTTAAAATATGGCTTTTATAAAGAGAAGCTAATCTCTTTAACTAAGAAAGGACAAAGAGGAGCTACTGAAATAAAAGAAATGATGCAGCGATTAAGAACTTCAACACCGAAAACATTGGGCGGAAACGAGGTTGTACTACTTAAAGACTACGAGAATGGAATTTCCATTGACCAAAGAACTGGAAAGCAAGAAAAACTTGCGCTCCCCAAATCAGACGTTTTACAATTTATTACGGCCGATGGAAGTGTAATTTCTGCCAGACCGTCAGGAACAGAACCCAAAATCAAATTTTACTGCAGTGCAAAATTACCGCTGAACACAATGGAAGACTATAATACCGTAGACGAGGCGCTAAATAGAAAAATAGATCAAATGATGGCAGACATTGTTTAGAGGCAAACAAAGGAAACAAAAAACCTTGGTCATAAAGATCAAGGTTTTTTTGTTTCAGCACACATAACCAACAAGATCACATCAAACGCTATACTACAAAATGCAAAATTCTAGCTAAAAACTTGTACTTACAACAAAAAAATACGTATTATTATAAATAATTATACCAAAACCGAATAAATGGCAAAAAATCACATCCTAAATGAATACATTTATCGAGAAAACACCTGGGATGAGATGTATGACTCGAAAAATATAAGGAAACATTACAGCAATGTATTCTCCATCCTTAAAAATTTGGATGTTGACAGCATGAGTAACCGACATCGCTTAGCAGGCGAGTTATTTCTCAACCAAGGCATCACATTCACGGTATACAACAACAATGAGGGAATTGAACGTATTTTTCCTTTCGATATTATTCCTAGAATTATCACAGGTGCAGAATGGGATGAGTTGGAAAAGGGTATCGCGCAAAGATTAACAGCGCTCAACCTGTTCTTGAATGACATCTATCACGAGCAAAACATACTACATGACGGTATTATCTCTCCAGAACTTATTGCTTCCTGTCCTCACTATACTCGCGAGGCATACGGGATAGATGTACCGTACAATATATACGTACATATTTCTGGAATAGACCTCATCCGTGGAAGTGACGGTAAATTCTATGTTTTAGAAGACAATCTACGAACACCATCAGGTGTGAGCTATATGCTTGAAAACAGAGAAGTTACAAAACGTATATTTCCTGATATGCTGGCATCTTCCAACGTACGCAGCATCTCTCATTACCCTATGATACTTCACGAAATACTGTTGGAACTCGCCTCATCGCAGGTATCGGCCCCCTACATCGTTATCCTTACTCCCGGCATGTTCAACTCTGCCTACTATGAACATACCTTTCTTGCAAAACAAATGGGAGTAGATCTCGTAGAAGGAAGAGACCTTGTAGTAGACAATCATAAAGTTTATACAAAAACTACCAATGGATTAAAACAAGTTCACGTCATTTACCGACGGGTAGATGATGATTTTTTAGACCCACTGGTTTTCCGACAAGAAAGTTTACTCGGTGTCCCCGGCTTATTAAGTGCCTACAGAAAGGGTAATGTTGTGATAGTAAATGCTGTAGGCAATGGTGTGGCCGACGACAAAGCCGTGTATGCCCATGTCCCTGATATGATCAAATACTATCTGAACGAAACTCCCATCCTCAACAATATACCCACCTATCAATTGAGCGATCCCGATGCACTAAAATATACCTTATCTAATATCAACAATCTAGTTGTCAAAAGCACTAACCAGTCGGGAGGTTACGGCATGATTATGGGAAACGCGATTGATGATAATGAATGGGCAAAAGCCAAGATAGAAATTGAAAAAAACCCAAGAAACTACGTTGCCCAGCCTATTATTCAGCTCAGTACCGTTCCTTGTTTTATCAATGGTAAAATAGAGCCAAGACACGTAGACCTCCGTCCATACGCCCTTTGTGGGCCACATGGCGTAAAGCTCGTATCTGGCGGCTTAACACGTGTAGCGCTAACAGAGGGTTCTCTGGTAGTAAATTCATCCCAGGGAGGAGGCAGTAAAGACACCTGGATCATCGATACACCTTCAACGAACTGATAAAATGTTAAGTAGAATAGCAGATTCATTGTTTTGGCTAGGTAGATATATGGAAAGAGTGGAAGGTATATTACGTGCCTCAAGAACGCATTATATTTACTCACTTGACCGAAACAACAACACCGCCTCTTGGAGTCCCATTTTAAAAGTGTTTTCAGATTTGCCGGATGAAGAAATAAACAGTATAGAGAATGATACTTATGCAGCCTTACACGCACTATTGCTAGATGGAAACAACAGTAATTCTGCTAAGAATATCATTTCACGGGCACGTGAAAATGCCCGAGGAATCCAAGACCATATCACAAGGGAAGTGTGGGAAGAAGTTAATGCTATTTACCACCTCATCAATCGTCCTTTTGTCAAAATGAAACTGGCCAGCTCGGACACCCTTGAAATGATAGACCTGTTCTTGAAGCATAGCATGATCTACGCTGGCGTAACTGATGTGACCATGCAACGAGGTACAGGCTGGAACGTCATGAAGTTGGGAAAATTCATCGAGCGCTGCACAGAAACCATTATCTTAACGGATAAACAATGCCAGCTCTTTAACTATGATTTAAGTAAAGAGCATGATATCACGCAGTGGCGTTTTTTACTATTATCATTAGCTGGGTATGAGGCCTACCTCAAAACGTATCGTACAATGAAGCATAACCAGTACATCTTACATCAAGCTATTTTTAATGCCGATTTTCCTCACGCTGTTTATTATTGTTTAACACAAATCGATCGTTCTCTAAACATTATGACACAAGAGAACAACAGCCTTGAAGTCCCCGACCTACTTAGAACTTTTGGCATGACCTATAGTAAAATAAAATATACCGCACCAGCTTCATTGTTGGATGTCGACCTTCAGTCTTTTTTCGCGACATTGAAAAATGACCTCCAGTTATTCAATGATAAAATCAAGCAGCTCTTTTTTTCTTATTGAATATTAACAAGTTCATTATGGCTATCTATAACATCAAACATACCACAAAATACACCTACGAACAGCCCGTCACTGAAAGTATAAACGAAATACGGATCTTCCCCTTTATATGTCCAGAGCAAGAACTTCTTAATCAGGAACTTAACATAACCTCATCCCCAATTTTGCATATTTATAATGATTATTGGAAAAACAGGGTTGGTACCTTTTCCATTTTACAGCCCCATAATGAGTTAATTATAGAAAACAACTTGATTGTCCGCACCACTCTTCCGAACCTATTGCAGATCAATTTCCATTCGACCTTTGAGCAACTCAAAGAAGATATGGCCGGAAACCTAGCTCTTGTTGAATTAGCTAAACCCGAAAAAATTAGACAAAGAGCACTTATCGAAGAATTTTCAAAGCAAATCACCAGTGGCAGCAATAATATAGCTGAAGTGGTCGAAAAATGCAGCAATTTAATATTCAAGCATTTCAACTATGTACAGGGTATTACAGATATAGAAACAACCGTAGATGAAATACTGGACCACAAAGCAGGTGTATGTCAAGATTTCGCACACCTCATGCTTCAAATATTACGCAGCCTGCACATACCAAGCCGTTATGTAAGTGGCTATATCTGTCCGAATAGGGTAGGCATGCGGGGAGAAGGTGCCACTCATGCGTGGGTGGAAACGTATATCCCAAAATTTGGTTGGGCAGGAATTGATCCAACCAACAATGTCTGGGTAACCAACTATCATGTTAAACTTGCTATCGGACGCAATTTTAACGACTGTTCCCCTATCAAGGGATCCTTCCGTGGTAACAGCCACCAAGACCTTTCCGTTTGCGTTTCTATACATTATGAAGACGGGAAGTCTTTTGAGCAGACAAACGCGGTAAAAAGGAAAGAGCAGTTTGTAACTCTTGACAACCACACTCAGGGGTTGTTACAGAATCAACAGCAATAAACTAACCCTATTGGACATTATCACATAAATACTATAGGCCCGATATCACGTACGATATCGGACCCTTTTTAATAAAGTAGCTTTAGCTAGTTTGCTGTTAACGCAATAGAGTTAAGCTGACGAGGTGAACCATCTGGTCCAACAGCTATGATATTATCAAATATTACCCTCGCCCCTGGGCCTATACCATTCAATGCCGACTTCATGGCTGCGCTGAGCGAGTTTCCATTAGTAGACAAAACAATCGCGTCTGCCCTCGGTTTAGCGATAATAATAGTAAATTTCGTTATGTTAAACTTAGCGTCAAAATCAAAATTATCCAGACTGGCGAAAACAGCGTTCTGAGCCTTCAGTGCTACAGAACTCATTGTACCACCAGATTTACCGGCAAACTTCGCCACCGGGTCGGGGATGCGTTTCACCCTAAAATCCGTATTACTCAATGTCTGGACTTTCCCGGGAGCAACTTCAGCCGCAACAGTAATCTTTGCTGTTCCAGGAGATGACACCCTAGCAACATATTTACCTCCAGAGCCAGATAAACTTCCACTACTCATGCTAACCTTAATTTTATCTGCGGCTGTTCCAGGAGCAGAAACAGAAAGTGGATTATCTACGCCAATATAAAGTACATTCATTTTGTCGGGAGAAACGACTGCAGAAGGTCTGGCCACCTGATACTGCTGTTCGGGGGTTTGATACTCTTTTATAGTACCATCAGTCTGCTTAACGCGAATAGTTCCCTTCCACGTAAAGACCCCTTCTTGGTTGGTTGGCACATTATATGTTCCTTTCCCATTAGCTACCTGTATAGCATTTCCGTTAACCGAAATTGCCGGATCCGACTTAGAGTCATACGCTGTTAAAAAAACTTCTGCAGTATACGGTTGCCCTTGAATTAAATAGGAACTTGGTGCTACTGCTACAGCGGCAAACTGATCCAGATTTACCACCGCTTGATCCATTTTACCCAAAATCCGTTTAACCATATCAGACTCTGCATTCTGCGCATCGGTTTGTATTTTAGTGAGAATAGTCATGGCCGCAGTCAACGGCGTGCCTTCACCAAAATTAATCTCTTCCCACGTCTTCTTTCGGTTCACTCTTCTTTCAGGGTCATTTGCCTCCAGAGAAAAGGTAACGGCATCGCGGTCGTTTTCGTCTAGCAAGGCTAGCAGTTTTTCTCTAGTCTCGTTTACTTTTTCTTTAAGCTCTCGCCCCCTCTTTTGGTTAATCATTAATCCTGGTGAAATATCTGTATTATCCCTTTGAACTAAATCGCCGGTATCCTCATCATATCCACCACCTCGCTTTTCGAACTCTTCTTTTATCGCATTAATATAATTATTCAGGTCGGCCACTATGGCTCGTGCCTCCTTTGCCTTTTCGTAAATTGGCCTTGCCCTCTCCGGTTCTTCTTTTAACTTACTATTTTCAAAAGCAGTGAACAGCTGTTCTACCGAAGTATTTACATTTGACCGTGAAGTTTCAAGGCTATCATTTATATTTTTAAAGGCATCTAATATCGTGTCTGAGACATTTAAGGCAAGCATCGCAAGTAGCACCAAATACATGATACCGATCATCCGTTGCCTCGGGGTTTCTTTTCCTAAAGCCATTAATTACAATGTTAAGTTTCCAATGAGATATCCGTTTCTACTAAATGCGCGGCTGATTCATCGCGCTTAACATATTTCCATAAACAGCATTGAGAGCAGCTAGGTTCTTCGCCAGTTTATTAACTTCATCTTTAAACGACTTAGAATCATCTAAAGATTCGTTAAAGTTTTGCATGGTAGAGCTCAAATGCTCATAGAAGCTGTTCATCGATTGTAAATGTGCACTTGAATCACGCAGCTCGCGCTCATACATCTCATTAAGAGCACCTAAGTTTTGCGTAAGTTGCTGCACTTGCTTATGATAACCTTCGGTATCCCCATTACTGGCAGACATCGCTACAAGATTTTCCGATGCCTTTTCAAAAGCCAAACTTAGATGATCAAATTTTGAAGAAGCTTGGCGTAATTTTTCAGTAAACTCATTAGCGGCAAATGAAGCATCCGAAATATTATTGATTGCAGTTACCTTTTCATTGAAAGAGCGTAAGCCTCTTCCCAAACTCTCAATCGTTTCAGGTCCAACTTGAGCATCGGCAAACATTTTATCCAAAGCTGCTGTAGTAGAAGTCGTAGGAGTATTTACCACAGCTCTCGGAGAACTTTTGGGTAATTCGCCATCGTAATTTTCTGCGAGCTCGGGGTACACCCTCTCCCAAGCTGGGTCTTTCGGCGGGGGATTAAATCCCATTAAAAAAAACAGAAAAGCTTCCACACCTAGTCCTATACCGATCATATAGTTAGCCATTGCTCCACCAATATGTAAAATTTTAAACAAAGCCCCTAAAATAACTACACTAGCTCCCCAGGAGATAGCCACATGCAACCAATTCGAATTATCTTTCTTCTTCATATTTTGTTTTTGTTGGAAAATTAATGCGTAAATTTAAAAAAAGATATAAGAAATACCTACTTGAATATTTAATCCGGGCACAGCATTATTTGGAAAAGAATTTAATTTATCTTCCAGCGAAGGAAGGCCTTCTGGATCTTTCTCATGCAATACAACCTTTGTAGCCTCTGTCGGAATAAAATATCCAACATTTACTGCAAAATTAAATCGTTGTGAAAGTTTAATTCCATTGAGCCCGGTACCTATATACGGTCTAAATTGGCTCCACTCCACATCATAATCTTTTAATTGATTAGGTTCTTTTGAGCTACCCAGAAAACGTTCCAACTTATTATCAAAATAATAGCCGGCGCCTGCACTAACAATCCACTTCCTTGCTATCCAACTTTCCCGCCCATACAAAGGCTGCCAGTCGGCCAGTAAAACAATGTTTGACCGATGCAAGCTAAACACCTTATTATCCCAAGCCATTTTTGAACTTGGGAAAAAGTTAGCAGTCAAACGCGCATTAAAAGATTCTGACAGTGGGTATCCACCCTCAATTCCAATTCCCTGTGCTCCTAACTGAACGCCAACAAAAGGATTAAAACTCGAATATTCTTTCCAAATTTGCGCATAAACGCAGTTAAAACTCAGTACAGCCCCAAATAGAAATACAACTATTTTTTTTCTCATTGCTGTACTTCCGTTTGATCGTTATTTTCTTTTTCCGAAGCGATAACAGTAGTCGTTTTATCTGTCCTTTCCTTCTTTTTGAACTGATCCTCAGGTCTTACCAACTCTTCCGATTTAACTCCTTTAGGATTTCTCCAAAGGCGCTCCTGATACTGATTTATTTTATCTTCCACTTCTTTTCCATCGAGCTCTTGCTCCTCCTCAGCATTTGCATATTGTCCAACACCTCCAGGAGAAGATTCGCGAACAATTCTACTGGTAAATTTACGCTGCACAAATAAATCATCCATACTCATGTCATATAACTCACGGTCGGGATCTGAAACATCGATCTGCACCAATGTATAACGCAATTGTGGGAAATAAAGCCAAAATGCCGGCGTAGCACCAACAGATTCAGCGAGCTCTTCGGAAGAATTAATTTCCATAAGTGGCGCAACACCAATAATTCGCGTCTCTAATTTACCTCTTTGTTTATCAAAAAACATGTCTTCTTTGATACGGAACTTGGTTACCTTTTCAGGGTTAAATTCATTTAGTGCCATCTGTGCATCAATTTGATTCCCTTCATCATCAAAGATCGGAACCAATACACTATCAGTAAATCTTGCTTCGCCTTCTTTTGCTGTCAATCTTGTTTTAAAACCGTCATCTTCTGGGTTATAAGGTGTTAATTTACCAGCCTTAATACCTGCCATGATCGCTTCAATCAAGGATGCCCCGGGCGTAGCAAAAATATAATTCTCCTCCTCTTTTAGATCGACATCTCGCCATATCCGTTTATAAAAACGAATATTTTTAGGATTAACTTTTGGATAGGCAAAAGGCACCGCATCCTTAAGGTTATCGAGTTGGTAGTATCCATCCGTTTCCGGAATCGTATCCTGTAGAATCTCTCCTCCAGCTGTGTCAGCCACCAAATCATCCGCTATTACCTGATGCGAAGTAGCTCCGGTATCAGGAAACATTTCTTCTATTTCTTGCGCGTTTACAGCTATAAAAGATAAAACCGTAAAACAGCATATTACAAACTTTTTCATTTCCACCTTATTCTGATTTATACTTACGAGTTTTCAAATGTTCCGTAGGGACTTCAAAAGCCGACATTACGCAGCGAAAACCTATATAAGAATGCGCGGCATCTTGCTCCTCATAATTTCTCGCATCGCTATCTAACACACCGCCATTATCTTTCCAAGATCCCCCTTTCACTACTTTACGTTTTAACGCGTAATTGGCACCGTCGTCTGCATCATATAATAGCACCGGATTCAAGTCGTTCACAAATGCTATTGCAGATGGACTATAGGCATCTAAAGTCCATTCCGAAACATTTCCCGCCATATTATAAATACCAAAAGCATTCGGAGCATATGATTTAACCGGTACCGTAAAAGTAGCACCGTCCCTAGAATACGTACCTTCTCCTTGTTTAAAGTTCACCGCCAATTTCTTTTTGCGCGATTTTCTGTCATCAATAGTTAACATTGACCGATTTACGGTATCTCTGGGATCTAATTTCCCTTCAGCGGCGTATTGCCATTGCGCCTCGGTTGGCAAACTAAAAGTTAATTGAAACCCTTTTAAGTAAGAATTCTTTTGCAATTTCGCCATAATTTCCTTGCCACGCCAATCTGTATACGCGCGCGCCTGCTTCCAACTTACCCCCACAACAGGATTATAATCAAAAGATTCATGATAAAAATAATTGGCATCCATAGACGTTAACTGGGCATTCGGAAAATCCTTAGACCAGATATCTTCTATTGGCATTACCGCTACGGTGTCTGTAACATATTGATCATTATTTACGCCATCAGCTTTTAAGTAAGAGAAGCGATATTTAACTACTTCCCTATTAAGCGTTTTTTTGTCTCCCTCATAGGAAATCATCGGCTGCAATCTCTCTTGAATTGTAGGGTCTTCGTTCTTCCACAAAGGTGATACTTTCTTAACACGATCCCAGTTAATCGGCCTGTCTACATTACTAGACAGATCGTCTCCTTGTTGATTAATAAAATACTGATCGTCATTCAAATAATCAGTTACTGCAATAGAATCCGCCACCCAATTAACAAATGTTCGGTACTGCTTATTTGTCACTTCTGTTTGATCAATAAAGAAAGCACTGAGACTCACATTTTTGCCCACATCACTACTATCTTGGGAACTTTTATAAAAAATTGTTCCAGAAGGCACATAAACCATTCCCGGGGGAGCTGGCAAGTTTCGTCCTCTAAAAGCAGAAACTTTCGGAGCATCGTATAAACGATTCGATTGACATGCACCTAATAAAAGAACAACACCTAATACATTAAGCACTGTTATGCTTTTATTTTTTATCTTATCTCTTCTTTTTGTTTGGTTCAGACCAATTCCTAACAAGGCATTTAACATAGTTTCATTTATTCAGTTTATTCATTTTTTCACTATTTCACAGCCACTACATGCAAAAATGTTACCAAATATTGAAAACTCCTACACAAATTCTATTTTGATCAAGATATGTGTATTAAACAACAGTGAAACAATAACATTTAGTGCGCATCATTTAACCTTCGGATGTAACGATCGCTTAACGCCTACAGAAAAATACATCATACGGTCTTGATAATTGCTGTAACTATTGGTATATCCATCTAAGTTGTCTCCAAAAGATATTCCAAGCTGAAAATTCACATTGACAGCCCACACTGGACCGGTTAACGAATATCCGAAAGGGATATCTATACCAACATTTACCGGTACCACCGTGGTGTAACTATAGTCTTCTCCGGCAAAAGTTTCTGAAATCCCACCATCAGGATGCTCACCTCGATATGCCTCAACATCCGAATAAATAAAACCTATTCCAACTCCTGCATAAAGATTACTGAGATAACTCCAGATATTTTTATTGGAAAGCGAATAAAGGCTGTAATTTTTCGCCTGCGGCATGAACTGTCCCACACGAACCTTCACATTCGCATTTGCGCCGACATAGCGATTCAGGGCATCCCTACCGGCTTGATCGTCGCCCTTTAATCGACCCAACTGTCCCTGTAAGCCTACTGAGGTGAAAGGCGACACGAGATAGTCCACCTCAAGGTGCCCTGCGTAGTCTATTGGCTTATTCCGCAAATCACCATAAAGCTTGGTTCCTCCTCCACCAATACCTATACTAAACGGCCCGACAAACTGTCCAAAACAAACAGCAGGCACACTTAACCCAAACAAAAGAGAGCAAAAACGTATCTTTTTCAACATAAAACAACTTTTAAATAATTTATTAATTTAATTACAAAGTTATGTTTTTATAACGCTTCTTTTAACAAATTATTCTTCTATTCACATAGATAAAGCTCTTAAGCGAACAACCGATCATCAGTCATAATTACCTGGTTCTATCGGTAAGCGAAAATGGTTTATCTTCCTCTGCCATACCACGTGTTCGAGAAGGCTCTCTTCCCATAAGCAATTCCAGCCGGCCGCCATTAATGAGATCTTTATAAGTAAGGTAGTTCTTAGTATATGTCTCACCGTTTAAATTAGCTTCCTGAATATATACATTATCTTTATCATTATTCTTTGCATGTATCACAAACGTCTTTCCGTCCTCCATCGTTATGGTAACTTTTTCGAACAGCGGGCTTCCTATCACATACTCATCGGTACCCGGGCAAACGCTATAAAACCCCATCGCGCTTAACACGTACCAAGAAGAGGTTTGGCCCTGATCTTCATCTCCTGGATAACCGTTCTCAGTGCTATTGTATAACCTATCCATAATATTTCTGGCATGATACTGAGCTTTCCAGGGAGCACCAGCATAATTGTACAGATATACCATATGTTGTATTGGTTGATTTCCATGTGCATATTGCCCCATATCGGCCATTACCATTTCTGTCATCTCATGAATCATTCCTCCATACGTCCCTACATTTACCCTATTGGGTTCGGTAAAAACGGCATCTAATTTTGTTATAAAGTTCTCGTCGCCACCAAGCAACTCCGTAAGCCCTTTTGTGTCATGAAAAACCGACCACAGCCAATGCCATGCATTCCCTTCCGTGAACGCTCCTCCCCATTCCATTGGATCGAAATCTGGATTCCATTTCCCAAGCCTGTCTCTCCCCCTCATAAAACCCGTCTTGTGGTCGAACACGTTTTTATAGTTGTACATCTGTCGTTTAAAAATATCCGCATAAAAAGGTTTGTCAGCCATGAGCGCCAACTGGTATCCACAAAAATCATCGTAAGCGTATTCCAACGTTTTTGCAGTTGCTTCACGAATACCGGGATAAGGTACGTATCCAAGTTGGTAATATTCCTTCCATCCATCTCGGCCATTTGCCGGCCCCCAAGGTCCTTTATTCGTTGCCTCATGCAGATAAGCTTCTAAAGCTTTTTCCGGGTCGAAAGTGCGGATACCTTTTGCCCACGCATCAGCAAGTAATGATATAGCATGGTTCCCAATCATACTCCCAGCTTCACTGGGGAAAGACCAAGAGGGTAGCCATCCACACTGTTCATAGGCAGCCAGTAATGCTTGCATATAACGTCCATGCATCGTCGGATACAACAATGCATTCAGCGGGAACTGTGCCCTAAACGTATCCCAGAGTCCTGTATCAGTAAACATGTAACCCGAATAAACCCTACCATCATATGGGCTGAAATAATAAGCGTTTCCGTCCTTATCATATTCATAGTATCGCCGCGCAAACAAACTCGCCCTGAAGAAACAGCTATAAAAAGTTGCTTTATCAGCCTCACTTCCCCCCTCCACCTTTATACGAGATAGGTGTTTATTCCAAACATCACCCGCACGATTTTTCGTATCCTCCAACGCTTTATCCTGCATCAGTTCCTGCGTTAAGTTTAGCTCTGCCTGTTCCATACTAATATAAGAAGATGCTACCTTTACCTGAACCGTTGCTCCTTTTTCAAATGTCAGGTATGCGCCTTTTCCTTCGCCTTCATCTTCCAATTTGTTTGGATATATATTATTATCTCTATTTTCCCAAGCGCCATAAGCTTTAAATGGTTGGTCGAAAACTGCAACAAAAAAACTTTTAAACCCCTCCTTAAAACCTCTGCCATTATTCACATATCCAATAATTTTCCGTTCATCAGGAAAAATTTTAACCATGCTTATTCCCGTATAGCCATCCAATACTAAAAATGCCTCGTGTTCCTGTGGGTAAGAAAAACGTAGATGCGCCCCTCTTTCGCTTGGAGACATCTCCACCTGTATATTATTATCCATAGTTACACTATAGTAATGCGGCTTAGCAACTTCTTTTTCATGTGTAAAACCTGTTGCTCGCGCATTCTCGTCCACTTGAAGGCTGTCGATAGTAGGAAAGAAAGAAAATACCGCATAGTCATTAGACCACGAACTGCATTGGTGTGCTTGTTGAAACCCCCGCAATGTTTTTTTAAAATACTGATATTTCCAGCCGTCTCCATTTTCACCGGTTTGTGGCGTCCAGGTATGCATTGCAAAAGGTAAAGCCGTGGTTGGATAGGTATTGCCTCTTGTAAGTTCATGTTTGGAATTCGTTCCTTGAAGCGTATTTACATAATGAACAAGGTCTTCTGTTTCAGCGGGTTCAGGTTGGATGATTGCTTGTTGACCAAAAGAGGTGCCGAAAAAGGCCATAATAGCACCCGTTAAGACTAGCATAAGTCGTCTCATAATTAAATAGCTTATAATATCAGTATCTCGTACAAATATAATAAATCGTTTTAGCTATTTAAAATTAACATTGAGTTTTCCAGCTCTTCTCAATATTACTTCAAAATACAATTAAATCGTAATAGAAATCAAGCAATCGCGATGAAGCAAGAATCGGTCATGAATATCCATTAGAAAAAAATAGCTGAAATCAGCTATTGTAGCAAAAACCATAAGCACATAATTTTATTCTTCAGTTCAAACACGTGAATTGAAAAGTTTAACAACACCTTTCATCATATCTATATTAAGGTCAAGTGCAGTAAAAAAAATAAAAAACAAATCGGCTGAAGCATTACGTCGAAAAGAGCTATGGCAACTGAGAAACTAATCTTTCCTTCTGAAATAATAGAATTTACTACAGAGCATCATTTCTATAGGTACAACAGCCGTAGTAATATCATCTATCAAGCAGTATTATGCATTACCGTATTGGCTTTTATTTCTCTATTTTTTATTAAAGTCGATGTAAGCGTCAACGGACAGGGTTTATTAACCGCTATCAACGAGCGTAATATGGTAAAAGCCCCTATATCTGGACGAATTAAGCAAGTATATGTTAAATTAAACCAAGAGGTACAAGCTAACGACATATTATTCACTATAGAAACCAACCAGCTTAACGAGCAATCATCGTTCAATACACAAAGAAGAATAGAGATTTCACAACGTCTCAGCGATCTTCGCAAATTAACACACCTCCGAGAAAACAGCACTATAGGTAATTTGTCGTTACAATCTGCTCTTTATCGCCAACAATATAATCTATATATACAACAATACTCAGATGCGCAACTGCATTTGGAGAACGCACAGGGTATTTACGAAAGAAACAAAAAGCTATACGATAAGCAAGTTATCTCTGATGCTGAATTCGAGAAAGTTCATTTCGATTATCAAGCAGCGCTAAACAAAAAGAGATTAATACACGAGCAACAGATCAACCAGTGGCAAACAGATCTAAATAGTTTGAACGCGGAGCTAATGGATCTCACATCGCAACATGAGCGATTTGAACAAGAAAAAGATCTATACACGGTTAAAGCACCTATCAACGGTTCGCTACAACAATTTAACGGTATACTACCAGGCAATTTCGTTACCGTGGGTGAGACCGTAGTTGAAATTTCTCCAGATTCAGGGCTTATTGCCATCATTGGTATTACTCCTAGAGATATTGGCTTGCTTAGGCCAGACATGCCCGTTCGTCTACAGATAGACGCTTTTAATTATCACGAGTGGGGCATGGTAAGCGGTAGCATTGTCGACATCTCCAAAGACGTTGACATCGATGAAAATCGCTCAGCCATATTTCAGGTAAAATGCCAATTACAACAAGGCTCTCTTTACCTTCCAAACGGTTACGAAGGTAGATTAAAGAAGGGCATGAGTGTACAAGCACGCTTTCAAATCGCTAGGCGTAGCCTTTTCCAGCTATTGTACGATAAGGTTGACAATTGGTTAAATCCTGCAAATAGTCGTAGCACCTAGTATTTATTTAACAAAATATTTATGTCTGGTATAAGAATAAAACAGCACGACATTACTGATTGCGGCGCCGCCTGTTTAGTTTCAATCGCTGCTCATCATAAACTTCTGATGCCTATCGCTCGCATCCGTCAGCATGCAGGTACAGACACCAAAGGAACAAATGTTATGGGGCTAATTGCTGCCGCAAATAAAATAGGCTTCTCAGCGAAGGGGGTAAAAGGGACATATGATAGTCTTTATAAAATACCGCTGCCCAGCATCGCACATATTATCTATAACAATGGGTTACATCACTATGTGGTTATCTATCAAATCAATAAAAAAAACGTTAAAATCATGGATCCGGCCGACGGTAAAATCCATAAAATACCACACACCGAATTCGAGAAATTATGGACCGGAGTATTGGTGTTGATGGCCCCAAATGAGCAATTCAAATCAGGCAAAAAACGTGTTTCCATTGCCAGTAGATTTCTTTTTCTTCTCAAACCACATCGTTCAGTATTCCTGCAAGTACTCTTCGGTTCCATTATATATACCATTCTTGGTCTTTCCACATCCATTTTTGTACAGAAAATAATTGATCAGATACTGCCAAATGGTAATCATAACCTCCTCAATCTCATGGGAGTCATTATGATCGTAATATTAGGTCTTCAATTTTTCATCAATCACGCAAAAACACGCTTCACGCTTCGAAGTGGTCAACAGATTGACGCGCGCCTCATCTTGGGTTATTACAAACACTTACTCCGACTTCCGCAACAATTTTTTGACACGATGCGTGTAGGGGAGATCATTTCCCGTGTTAATGACGCGGTAAAGATTAGAACATTCATTAATGACGTGCTGGTAAACTTTGCCGTTAACATCTTTATCGTCATCTTTTCCTTCGGCCTAATGTTCACCTACTATTGGAAACTTGCCGTGATCATCCTGCTGGTTATACCCATATACGCCATCATATACTATATTTCCGATCACCTTAATAAAAAAACTCAGCGCAGCTTAATGGAACGATCGGCCGATTTGGAAGCCCAACTGGTGGAGTCTATCAATGCCGTAGGCACAGTTAAACGTTTTGGGTTGGAAGATTTCGCCAATATGAAGACAGAAAACAGATTTATTAAATTACTGCAAACCGTATATACGTCTTCTATCAACGCATTATGGATTGGTAATTCGAGCTCTTTCTTTTCCAGCTTGTTCACCATTATTCTTCTATGGGCGGGGTCTAATTTTGTTTTGAACGGACATATTACTCCCGGAGAACTTCTCTCATTCTACGCCCTCATTGGTTACTTCACCGGGCCCGTCAGCAGTTTGATCACCATGAACAGAAATATTCAGGACGCCGTAATCGCTGCTGATCGCCTATTTGAAATAATGGATTTGGAAAGAGAAGAAACTGAAAATAAAGCATCGCTAAGCCCAACGCTTATGGGCGATATTATTTTCAAAGACGTAACCTTTCGTTATGGTACACGCGCACCCATTTTCAGCCACCTTGACCTTTGCATACCTCAAGGTAGAACAACAGCGATCGTTGGCGAAAGCGGATCAGGAAAAACCACCTTACTTTCGCTACTACAAAAGATCTACCCTATTCAAGCGGGAAATATTTTTATTGGTCGGCTAGATATAAAGCATATTAACCCGTCAAGTCTCCGTCAATTTATTAGTGTGGTACCTCAACAAATTGATTTATTTGCAGGCAACGTTATAGATAACATTGCGGTAGGCGATCTATCCCCTGATATAAACCGCATTTTAGAGATTTGTTCGTCCTTAGGGCTTCTATCCTTTGTGGAGAAGCTACCGGCAGGTTTCGACACTTACCTGGGAGAAAACGGAGCTTCACTTTCCGGTGGTCAGCGTCAGCGACTAGCTATTGCCCGCGCGCTTTATCGAAAGCCGGAAATTCTCATTTTAGATGAAGCGACATCGTCTCTTGATACCGCTTCGGAGCGATACATTCAGCAAGCGATCAGCGATATGCGTCAGCAGGGCAAAACGGTAATTCTTATTGCCCATAGATTGAGTACGGTTGTTGGCGCTGATAAAATCATTGTCATGCAGGGCGGCAAGGTTGTAGAAGAAGGAACTCACGAAGAGTTAGTCCAAAAGCAAGCTGTCTATTATAATATGTGGAAACCCCAAACGATTGTTTTACCAGAAACAACGCTAATATAAAATCAACGATTCGTTCTAGAGGTAAAAGTGCATCTTGAATTAGCATTATGATGAAATTATTTATGTACATTGATAGGGTAAACCGTTTACATCAACTCATTAAACGTAAACGTACGGGCACACCTGAAGAACTTGCAGAAAGGTTAAATTTATCCGTATCAAGAATCTATCAAATCATTGAAGAGTTGAAATTAATGGAAGTTCCCATTGCTTATTCCAGAACTTTCAGAAGCTATTATTATACTAGTGCATATGAGATCCTGATAGATGTTCAATTAAGACCTTTAAACAATCAGGAATACCATAATACAAATGGTGGGTGTTACGCAAAAATCACTGTTTTGCCCAATCTTGTACCAAGCCCTTTATAGTTCGTATCATATTCTTCGGATGGTCTCCCTTTAATATAAGAAAATCGGCTCCACAACTAATAACTTGTTGAAAAGTGTCAGGCTCCACCATTCCAGTGTACCCCATTACTCTAACCTCTGGCCACTTTTCCTTGATACACTTAATAGTTTCATACCCCCCCAAACCAGGCATAACAATATCAACTATACATAACATGGGTTGTTGATCTAGATTGGCTAACGCGTCGATAAATTTCTCGCCATTTTCTGCTTCAAGAGCCACATTAAAACCATGAGACTCCAAGACCTCCCGAAGTAAGGCTCTATGGAACTCATTATCATCTACAATTGCAATTTGAGGTGGAGACATACATACAATTATATGAGATTTTTTTATACATATCAAGAAACACTACACATATAATTACTCATAAATACACAGCCCCCATAAATAACTATTTTTGGGCAAAAACCCATAAGCTCTTCTCATTTGCGTTTTTATCGTTCTTTACAGCTCCAAATAAGAGCAAACAATACTGGGTGTGAAACGGTTATAAAAATTTATTTTTTATTTGTTAAAATTCAAAAAAGGATTTGTATTACATTTGTTATGCGGAAAAGTCCATTAAATTAAGAGATATCATGCAAGAAAAGATCAATATTCTCTATGTTGACGACGAAGAGAACAATCTTATTTCCTTCAAAGCTACTTTCAGAAAGAAATATAACGTAAAAACTGCCATTAGTGGTGAAGAAGCTATGGTATTGTTAAGTAACCACCCATTTGAAGTCATCATAACCGACCAACGCATGCCCAAAATGACAGGGGTCGAGTTTCTTGAGCATATTATTCCCACATACCCGGATCCAACACGAATTCTACTAACCGGTTATACAGACATGGCTGCAGTAGTAGAAGCCATCAATAAAGGAAAAATTTTTCATTACCTTAATAAACCCTGGAGTGAAGAAGAGTTAGACAATACTATTCAAAAAGCCTACCAAGCCTTTATGGAGAAAAAAAAGATTAAAGAAGCGAACGATCAACTTTCTCTAACAAATGAGCAATTAGAGTTCTTGCTTAGACAACGACTGCTTTCCTAGTAATCGTCGACATGACTTGAATTAGGGTGAGCAATCGGAATTTTAATCAAAAACTCACACCCTTCACCTTCCTCGCTATTAACCGTTATTTTTCCGTGATGTTTTGATATGATCTGTAAAACAATAGCTAAACCTAGACCGGTTCCCTCACCTATTTCTTTAGTAGTAAAAAACGGTTCAAAAATTTTATCTCTGACATCATCACTAATACCTCCTCCATTATCCTTAATAGTAATATACGTATATGTTTCATCCGCGCGTGTATGCAACAGCAATTTTCCTCCATAAGAAGCACTAAATTTTTGTTCTATCGCGTGTACTGAATTGGTTATCAGGTTTAAGAACACCTGATTTAGTTTTCCAGGGAAACATTCTACATAAGGGAGTTCTCCATAATTTTTTTCAACAATTATTTTATCTTTTATCATGCTATTCAGCACAACCAAAGTCGATTCAATACAGTCGTTCAAATTGGCCAACTTTAGATCATCCTCGTCCACTCTCGAAAAAACACGTAAACTTCGCACAATTTCGGCTGTCCTTACTGCCCCCTCTTGAATACCACTTAATAATGATTGAATTTCTTCCTTAAGGTAATCAAACTCCAGTTCTTCTTTATACTGACTGATTTTCTCCATTTTATCTTGAATGTCAGAAGAGGATAAAGCTGTTTTTTCGAAAAATTCAATTGTTTCTAGCAGAAATGCGACATCCCGTTTAAGCGGTCCAACGTTTGAGGTTACAAAATTAATGGGGTTATTGATCTCATGTGCAATACCGGCTGTGAGCATACCTAAAGATGCTAATTTTTCAGATTCAACCAAATGTGCTTGGGCCTGTTTTAAGTTCTGCATAGCATTATTTAAATGCTCATTAGTTTTTTCAAGGTCTGCTGTTCGCTTGGCAACCTCCGTTTCGAGCAATACGTTTTGTTCACTGATAATGCGTTCATTTTCTTTTGAAACCTTTAAAGCATGGGCCTGAGAGGCCTCCTTTTCCTTCCTATAAAAGTTAATCCGATCGGCTAATGCGAAAGAAAGTAAAGATATTTCCAGAATAGATCCTATTTCTAAAATATAAGATGTGAATGTGTTGTAAGGAATAACATTAAAATTCCTTAAAACAAAAAGAATTACACTGACAAAGAATACCGTAAAGGCAACCAAAAAGAAAATAGCCGGTCGATAGCCCAATTTCCTTATGTAGTTTGCCAGAAAGAGGATATAAATAGATCCAAGTGATGCAATAACCTGTAGAACGATTGCTCCGTAGTAAATATCAAAAATTCCTATTAATAAAGCAGCAAAATACAAGATAACAATAACATTTACTCCTAGATCCCATTTTGGCGCATAGAATTTCGTATGTAAAAAGGATTTAATAAAGGCGATGGTCATCAAACCAGAAAAGAACGGAACAAAAATAGAACTAAAACCTGCCATAAATGCACTATTAGGCCAAAAATACATGAAAGCATACCCTTGAAACAAGGCTTGAGTCAGTCCAACAGAAAAGATATAGAGGATATAAAAAACGTAACTGTTATCACGCGTAGAGACACTTACAAAAAAGTTATACAGCATCATAATAAGCACAGCCCCCGCATAAAGCCCAAATATCAGATTTTTATTAGATAGCTTTTGTAATATAGCTTCCTCACTACCTACGAATAAAGGTATTTGCAATTGATCGTTTGACGATATTTTAATATAAATTTCTCTTTCCGTGCCCGAATCTAAGGTCAGTGGAAAAATATAATCGGGGGCTCGAACAAACCGTTCATAAAAGGTTTTATACTTACCCAAACTATCTATCAACACCTCACCCGTTTCATCAACGGCATATAATATCACACTATCTAAGGACGGCTGTTGCAGTAAAAGAAAAAAATCTGTTCTTAAGGACTTGTTAGACAGGCAGAACTTTAACCAAACTTTCGATTGTGTAAAGCCAAAATTGAGCACCCCCTTATTTACCTTTCTTTGAAAATGTTCCACCCGTATCGATTCAAAGTCGGCATCCTTGGTTTCATCGATATAATAAGAAATCCCAGTATCAATCATCAGCGGGGAAGATGCGCTTTGCAATGATATTGCCGAAGGGCATTCCTGTGCATATAAACCATATGATCCCAGCAACATTAGATTCAACATCAAGAACCCTATCCTTTCGCCTACCAGGCTCAACATTAACTTGTTAAAGCGCGACAATTGTATGCTGACTGCTTTCATCAAAATCAGGAATAAGTAAATCATACTTCACTAGGTATTCTCCTTTCGGTCCCTTTTCCAAAATTGTTTGTTGTGGTTGCGCCCGAAGAGCTAAAATTTTCTCACGCTCTGTTTCTGTGGCTAAGCTCAAATCATCTATATTTTTCATACGCATAACCGTTGCTACCAAATCATCTTTAGGGTAATAGAAAAGTCCCTCGTTCCCTAGTTTTTTTTCTACCATACACCCTAGGCGTAACCCCATTTTCACTGTTATCGGCGCGCAAAGCACAAATAGACTAACAACTGGCAGTTGCTTTGCAATTGCAACACCTACTCTAGAAAGTATATAACTTCCTATCCCCATTCCAGCAACCTCCCTGGAATTCCAAAGACCGCAGATTTCACAGGTCCCCCCCCTGGCTTCATCTTCTTTTATCAAGTCAAAAATTTTCGCATCATACTTCCCGATAGCTGTTTGGATAGGTAGCGGATACCGTTCACTTACCATCTGTATGCGAGCACCTCCATACACCATTTTTGTTTCCATATGTTCCACAAGGATAACAATCGTATTCGGATCATCCACCCAGTCTTGTCTGTTGGAAGTTATTTGCGTAATACCGAAGATTTCAAGTAATTTTCTATGCCCGACTATAAATTTACTACAAGCTTCTGGGTCGTTTGGGGCTCTAAAGGTTCTAATCTGGATCATACCTTAACCTTGGATTAATTCATCAAAATCTATAAAATACCTTCCGGAACTCGTGTGCTTACCCAATAGAATACGTCTCCCTACATCAGTAACCATTGCCCCGCCCAAAACTACCGATGAAGCAAGTTGAGGCCAGCCAACAATTGTTTTATTCATCTCCGCAAGCGAAACTTTCATTGCAGCCGATACATTTTCCATGCCTATAATATCCACCAAATACGGCACCTTCTCTTCAGCGCGCAAATGCTTAAGTTTAAGGGCTAGTTCGTTCACGTCTCCATCATCTAACTGTGGTAACCTTCCATGGAAAATAGGTCTATCCGGTTCATGATCATATCGCTCAACATCTAACATCCCCATATCGTTTGTATCCATGATAACAGGTATTTTAAGCGCTCGGGCTTTGATTCTGGCTATTATTTTTATATCTATACCATCGCATTCTTCTACTAGCAAATCCAGCTTACCATTCCCTGTTAAAAATTCGTCGATTGTCTCGATATTCACCCCTTCTTGGTAACACACCACTTTTAGATACGGATCTTGCTCCGCTATTTGTCTAGCAGCAAGAACCGTTTTATTGATACCGAGCTCATGTACAGCACACCTCACCCTATTCATATTGCTTAGTTCCACGTTGTCAAAATCTGCCAGCCTAAGTTCACCGCATATCCGTTCCATGGCCATGGTTTGGGCAATACTTTGTCCAACAGACAGCCCTATAATTCCTATCCTTTTGTTTCGTAAAACAGCTATTTCTTCGGGCGTAATTTTGTAAATATTTCTGCTGGTTCTCACTTTAATAAAATCATCTTCATCCAGCAGATGTACTATTTTTCCAAGCCAAGGGTAATAAACCCACGTTCCATAGTCATCACAGGACTGATTGCCGAGCAACTCATTGATCGCTTCTTCAAATTTTTGTTTATTCCAATCGTACGAAGGATAACTAATCTTAACCAGCTCTATCAACTGCTGATAAATAGTATCAACAATTTGAATATCCTGAACATCAGCCAAAAATTTATCCATGGCCTTTTTTTCTGCCGAATTCCTTCGATAAAATATCTTTACTTGATAATTGTTTTGATCAAAGCGATTTACCTGTTCGGGATGCATATGCTAAAGATTAAGTATAAAAATTATCATTCAAACGTTTACAATAAAATCGGTTTTCAATTGCTGGGAATCTTCACAAGAAATTCCGTTCCTTCGCGTTCCACTGAATTTACGGTGATAGTTCCTCCTAATTTTTCCAACACATTTTGTACATTATATAAACCTATCCCGCTGCCAACCTCCGTTGTTAACGATGAAGCTCGAAAGAATAGATTGAAAATTTTGTCTAAATACTCCTCTTTTATCCCAAGCCCATTGTCTTTTACTTTAAAAGTTGCATGCGCATTAGAAACACTCATGTCAAGACTAACAAATTTATCAGCTTCCTCCGGACGCTGATATTTAAAGGCGTTCGACAACAAGTTATTAAGTACCAGTCTTAAGGCCACTTCATCAGAGAAAAACGGTATAGATTCATTAATGGTTATGCGGAAATCTATTCCCTTTACGTTCGCGTGGGTATGGTAAATAGCGTGCATATCTTGAGCAACATCCTTTAAGCTTATCTTTGAAACATTAAATTCGCCGGTTTTGATACTATAATAATCTTGTATTTGAAGAATGTACTTATCTAAGTGTTCTACAGAATTGGATATAATACTTAAAATTTCCTTTACTTCATTTTGATCATCCACTTCAAGTGCAAGTTTGGCCGCCGATAGGATCCCCGTCAGGGGTCCTCGTAAGTCATGACTTACATGATGAGCAAATTTATCGAGCTCCCGATAAGCACTTTCCAGTTCCTTATTTTTCAGCTTCAACAACGAGTTGGTCAAGTAGTGCCTATTTGCTTCTTGTATTACCCTATTAATTGTCTCATAATTCCAAGGCTTCTGAACAAATCGATATACATTCCCTTTATTAATCGCGTCAACCAATGTTTTAAGGTCATCTGTAAATGCCGTAAGAAGAATTCGCACAGGCATCGGATAACTTACACGAATTTCCTTAAAAAAGTCGGTTCCTAATTTATCGGGCATCCGCTGATCTGAAAAAACAATCCGTATATCCGGATGATCGTTTAAAAACTTAAGCGCTTCAGTAATATTACTAGCCAAAAAAACAACGTAGTCGTACCTAAAATGAGCATTAAAACCTACTAGGTTCTGCCTTTCGTCATCTATATACAATATTTTTATCCGATCTTCATTATTCATGATTGACTATATTAGCAGTCAGCATACCTGATTTTTATATTTAGTTAATTCTGGTTATTATCTTCACACACCACACCAAGGTACCCATACGTAAATCAGCTATCAAACAACTAAGCGCGGCTAATAAGCACGCCTATTTATTTTACCTCATTACATCTCCATATCCATTGGGTAGGGAACACTTAGAAGAGACTCCCAACAGGTTCTGTAATGTTTCTTTAACAAAGCAAAGGGCAAAGGGTTATTTTCAATGATCATTGGTATTTCGTAAGCAGGAACCTGTAGATCTTTAGCTAAAAGTGCCACAATCGGTGCTTTAACACTACTTAAATTTTTTATGTGGTGTAGGGTAACAAGCTTAGTGCTCCTAGCCTCTTTATATACATCTCTCAATACAAGTTCTACCTGTTTAACGTTTTCCCGGTATTTCTCAAGCAACTCTCTTTTCTCTTCCAAATAATCTTTCAGGTAGTTAAACAACTTACTTGTTTGTTCTAGATCCAAAAGAATGGATGAAGCCATATTCCCATTATTAGACCATCCATTAATTTCGAGTTTCAAATAATCAGTCTCTAAGGCGTCATCGACAGGTTCTAGATCGATAAAAGATTCTCCGGGTAATTGCTTGATTCTTAATCCCTTCATTAAGCAGTGAGTAATTCAAAGTATATTAAATATTGTATTAGTATTTATTATTGAGCAATGCTTACTTGTTTAATAAATTACACGAACTATGTCAATCTCCTTATTCACCGCTCTCCGTCTAAGTACTCACAAACACTTGCATCTTGTCTTCATGTGTACCGCCTTAGCGTGAAAATAGCACGCCGGATACACATTCGGCCCTTTATGGACGTACAATTCTTCTGAGAGAAAAGACCTCATTTAAGCAATACGCTTTATATTTTAAATAGAGTGGTACCCTCGCCCAAAATTACTATTTATTCTTCCAGAAAGTAATTGATTGTACTCCTCAAGTAAATCCACATATTTATCTTTCCAATAATTTATCCGTTCTATTTCATTAATCAAGCCATCTGTAGGTACAGGTTTACTGTTAATAAATGCCTTTTGGAAATCTTCGGAAGAGAAAAGTTCAGGAAACTCTGATGAAAAATCGTATTTCAATGCGCACCCTACTTTGTAAATAATTTCAGGTTTTAGCTTTTGCTGCCCAAACCAATTATAAATTGACCGTCTATTAACATTAGCCAAGCGGGCCAGCTCACTTATGCTATAGCCATTCCTCCTGACCACTTTTTCTACGATTTCACCGTAATGTTTATTCAAGTTTTTCATTTTATAGATAGTTTTTATATCGCAAAAGTAGGGTATACTTTTTCTCGATACTAGAGGAAAAGAACTATAAAAAAACAGGAAATTTCCTGTTTTTTTATAGTTCTTTTCACAGTTAAACGGAGATTAAGTTGTGTTTAAGCGCTGCCATCACCAGCCCAACCCTGCTTTTTACCTGAAATTTCTCAAAAAGCATCGCCCGATAACCATCTATTGTCTTGATAGACAAAAACATTTTAGCCGCAATTTCCTGATAAGTTAAGTCAGTGCATGCCAACTGCAAAAACTGCAATTCTCGATCTTTCAAGTTGAAAGACATATTTTTAGACTGCTCCTGATAACACAGATTGGTCACGAAAGAGTTGTAAAATCCCTTAAGCAGAATTTCTGTTAATGCCACTTCCAGCTCATTCGGATCCATATTTTTCACAAGGTATGCACAGCAACCTGCCCTGATCATTCTCATCACATTACCTGCATCTTCCATCATGGAAAATGCTACCATCTTCACATTAGGGTAAGAAGCCCTCACCTTTGTAGCCACTTCATAGCCTTCTTCCTGAGGCATATTAACATCTATCAATAAGATATCAGGAGTTGGTTGCGAACCTAATTTAGCTAGTAAATCCTGTCCATCAACAGCATACAGTGTAACATCAAAATTTGGGAAACTATTTACATACATTCCCACTGATTTTAAGAATAATTGTTGATCATCAACTATACCTACTGTCCCTTTCATAAGGCCTTTATCTAGTTTTTATATCTTTCATAACACCCATCAAATAAAGCATTGTGTTTCAATTTTTTATAAAAAACAGAAACATTTGGATAGGTTATGACAAATAGCTCGACGACATATTTTCAAAATTCGTACCAGTTTAGTGTGTGCTTTTCTCTTTTTGCTCGAATAATAATGGTAATTTATGTAAAAACGGTTGACTTTGCACGTAATGAACTGTATAAAAATAGTATTTTTTTTTATATTAAATCATCAAATCAAGCATTTTTATTTAAATGTTTAAACTGGTATTATGAATTTATATATAAAGTACTCACCCCTGTCCAAAAGATTAGACATGTAATTATCCATAATAAGCGGAAACATACCTATTACAATCTGATCTTATCATGAAATAATATTTACTCATTATTTCCTAATTCTTTATACAATCCCTACAAACGTGCATATTCTTCTTCAAATCTTTAGAAATTTGCCTAAAAGTTACGTACATTTTAAAATCATCTATCATGACAAAAAGATTTATTTTTTTATTACCGCTATTTGTATTTGTACTTACAGCATGCGATAAAACAGACGATCCGGAAGTAGATATTCCTGAAACCATAGATCAAACCATTGTTCGTACCATGTGGTTAACGACTTCAGAAACCTTTTCTTATAAAGATACTAATGGGGCAACCGTTCTTGATAGTAGCCAAACGTACAACAACCCCAGTGCCTCGGGCATTCATTACAACTTTAAACACCCGGCTGATCACCAAGTGACACGGACTAACACCATCACAAATGCACGTAGTCAAGGTGATTGGGATATCCTCAGAGAAAACAAAAAAGATCATATTGTTGTCACTTGGGAGTCTGGCGAAATTGATAAATATGAAGTGGTTCATTTTACTAAGTCTGAGATGACCTTACAGCTTATCTCAACCGAAGGGTCAAACTTAAAATACAATAAGGACGGAGAAACCCGGACAGCAGCGAGACGTGAAGGCATTATAGAGCTACTATGTCCCTGTCGTCTGGGCCATTAAAATTAAATTTTCCAATAACATCCTATTTATAACGCAACATCTCCACGTAAATGTTGCGTTTTTTTTGTTCTTCATATTCTCTTCTAATGTTTCTACGCATACTGTCAATAGATTTTTTTTAAAAAAAACACATTATTTTAAATAATAATTGAACGTTTTACAAAAAAAAACTAAATTTGCTTGTCAGATGTAAAATATCGGTCAATATATTCGGAGCCTTTCCGTTATAGTAGCAGTAATTGAAGCATTTTTTATCCAACCGTGAAAGATTAACTGTACTATAAATTAACTGCCTGGGTAACCCATAGTGTAGCCCAGCATGAGTATAGTATGGCTAAATTTTTCTAAATCCTTTAAATTAAATGAAAAAAAACATTTTTTTCTTAGCAGTTATCGCGGGAGCATTTTTATTCACAACATCTTGCTCCAAAGAACCCCTTGTAGAAGAGGCAAAAACAATTGAAACATCAGAATCTTCAACCTCTTCACTTAAAGCTCTTGCACGTTCCGGGAATTTTTTTTACGGTGTTAACGGACATCCTTTGGGAACAATAGCCTACACCAGTGTCCCGGCAAAAAAACAAATTGACGCTATTAAGTCCTTAGGTATGAACATATACCGGATCGATGTCCTTTCACAAACGGCCAATGGTTTAGTCACTGTGCCTTATCTTTACAAACCACTAAAAGAGGCTGCGGATGCCGGCGGCGTTACTTTACTTCCCATGCTCTCTGCAAGAGATTTTAGTTTTGATTTAAGTACGGGTGAAGCCTATCGTCTTGGGCGCGTTAGAGGAGACAGATTTGCGAGAAGATATAAAGACGATTTCACCTACTATAATATCGCAAACGAGATGTGTAATAAGATTATTATCACCGGAAAAAACTACTCAGGTGCACATAAAGAGCATTACGATATGAAGAAGTTTAACATCGTAGCGGCCTATCTCAAAGGCATGGACGAAGGGATTAAGTCAAAAGATCCAGATGCGAAAACTATTATCAATGCATGTTGGATGCATTTTATGTACCTGAAAATGTTGGAAGAGCGAGGCGTAAAGTTTGATATTGTAGGTTACCACTGGTATGATGACCACGAGCGGGCAGCTCTTAATAACCATGGTATAGACGATATTACTAAGTTTTTATCGACAAAATTCAATAAGCCTATTTGGTTTACCGAAATCGGTGTTCGCAATAAAGGTAATTTCCGTACTGACCAAGAGCAAAAGGAATTTCTTGACTCTTTTCTGAAAAAATGTCAAAACAACCCGCAAGTAAAAGCTGCGATGATCTACCAACTATTTGACGAACCTGAAAAATATGCAAAAGATGCTGACTTGGGTATTTTTCGCTGGGCAAATACTTACAACCAGTTTACACCAAAGGCATTCGCAAAATAAGATTGACTAATTAAATTTCAATTACTGTTATTTTATTTAAAGAACGTCAGCCAGTAATTTGGCTGACGTTCTTTAATTATACAGTATCATCAACCGCTCAACTACTTATTTTATTCACCGGTTCTAAAACATTTTCGTAAATACGGAGATATTTTGCTACGTTTACATTAACATTAAACGATTGTGTATGGTTGCGTGCGTATTTACTCTTATCAAGAACCAACGCTGTATTTTCAACAATGTCTGCCAACACTTCAGAAAGCTCAACTTCTCCCGGAGAAAAAAGCCATGAACATTTATCATCATGAATTTCAGTCAACCCCCCTCTAGCTGCCATACAGACGGGAATACCAAAAGCCAATGCTTCGATTGCCACTCTACCAAAGGGTTCATTCCACAACGAAGGCACAATGGCTACGTCAACACGTTGGTAAAAGTCCTTTGGGTGAACGACACCTAAAAACTCATATGAAATCCCATTTAATTTTTTCTTAAGCATATCAACGTACTCTTTTTCACCCTTACCTGCCAGCAAAATCTTAAACCCTTCTGGATAACGATTATTGAGCAAAATAAGTTGATCCACCAAGTAATCCACGCCTTTATCTTCGGCTATCCGAGCCATGAAACCAAACGTCAGACGATCTCCCAGCTGTTTTCGAGGTGTCGATTCATCAGCTATACTGACTGCATTATAAACCACATGCTGCTTGGAAGGAGGCAAGCCCACAAAAAAAGAACTATGTTTCTCGAGAATAAATCTGCTTATCCCGACAAAAACATCCGGAAATTTTATAAAATTTCTTTTAATCTGATAGGTAATATTACAATCCTTACAGAGTTTTTCACAATTTTGCCCTTTGTTGAACATATTACATCGATGACACAAGAGGTAATAATCACGCATCGTATGAACTAATGGAATCTGTAATCTTTTAATGACTTGCCATATTGCTGGTGAAAAACCCATAATATTATTGGTATGGACAAGATCCGGTTTAATCCGCTTAAGTAATTTACGAATTCTCCAAACGTAAAAGGGGTTACAAGAATCAATCAACATCCAAATAGCTTTTATTAAACTATTATATTGCCTACCTTCAAACTGGCGAACTATGTTCCGCTGCTTCACGTGAACTACTTTTACACCATTCAAATCCTGCTCCGTGTCTTTATCTCCTAAAGTAAATACGAAAACTTGATGTCCTTGTTTCACCAAGCCTTCTGCAAGTAATTGCACAGATACTTCTGCTCCACCGATCAACTTAGGGTAGTAAAGCGTATTAAATAGTACGATTCTCATTAGCTGTTAGTCAATTTCGTCAAAACTACCTGATCTACAAACTGTCGAAATTCGCTCTGAAAACGTTCCTTGGAAAACCTCATCGCTGATTCTCTTATAACATGCGGATCGAAATCCCCGTCAACCATGGCAAAGTCTTCTACTGCTCCATTCAATGATTCTGCTGTTTGCATATCAAACAAACGACCATTATCTGCATGAATAAGTTCCTTACTAGCACCTCCACTATAAGCTATTACAGGTATGCCCGATGCTAAAGCCTCAACGATGGCTATACCAAAGTCCTCTACTCCAGCGAAGACAAACCCTTTTGCTCGACTAAGCAATTCCCGAATTTCCGCTTTTGAACGATAACCAACAAAACTCACATTATTCCCTGCCCTTTTCTTCAGTTTTTTCATTTCCGCACCGTCGCCCACCACAATTAGTTTTTTTCCATTTTTCGTAAACGCATCGATAATTATATCAAAACGTTTATACGGCTCTAACCGACCAACCGTTATAAAGTAGTCTTCCTTTTCATCAGATATATAAAAATCTTCCACCTCTACAGGCGGATAAATCACTACACTATCTCGATCATATCTTTTTTTCACCCAGTCTCGTACAAAATAGGAATTGGAGATAAGGAAGTCCGGGTTTTTACTTGCTTTCAGATCGAACTTCTGGAGTAATGTTTTCAAGAATGAAAACATTTTTAACGGCCCACGGAAATATTTATCTGATTCTTCCCAAACATATTTAAAGTTCCTTGCCTGAAGGTAGCAAATATGTATCTCGTTGCCAACTCTATATGATTTTGAAAGGGCCCACGATGAGCTAATTACAAGATCTATTCTGTTTTTTTTTGTTTGATTATTAAATTGGCTTACAACCATAGGAAAAAAGGGCATGAAATACCTAAAGGATGATTTAAATTTCCTCATGATTATCGATTGTTCGATATGCACAGGTTGATCACCATAGGTTTTAACCAAATCTTCCTTTTTCATCTTATTCACGTACGCATAATAATAATCAAACCGCATAATTTCAGAAATAGCGGTTACTACACGCTCTGCTCCACCATACTTATCGAGCCAATCATGAATCAAAGCTTTTTTCATTTATATCTTTTTAAATAATTTATTTGTATAATCCATCCAAGAGCTCTATGCAAAACGGTAGATTTAAAAATACATTTTCAAAACTTCCACAATCCTTTGTCCACTTGATAACCAAGAAAACCGGGCTACATTCCCATAACCTTTTTCTATCAGCGACCTTTTTAAATCTTTGTCTGTTAAGACCACTTTAATCGCTTTAGTCAGAGAATCTATGTTATGAGGGTCACAGTATAACGCACTATCACCAAAAACTTCGGGCAAAGATGAAACGTTGGACACAATCACGGGACAGCCACATTTTTGAGCCTCCAAAGGAGGGATTCCAAACCCTTCATAAAGTGAAGGGTAAATAAACCCCGCTGCATTACTATAATAGCGTACCAAATCCTGATCACCAATCCGTCCTAGGAATTTAATTTGGGAATGCTTTTGATATTTGCCGAAATCAAGTGTCTTAAAACTAACGCTCTTGAGATCACCAATTATATAGAGAAAAATATCCTTCGTAAGCAACTTCTTTTCATTTAGGTTGACGAAAGATGTCAGAACTGCATGCAGGTTCTTCCGCTCATTTAATGAAGAAACGGCTACCAAATAAGAAGTACCATTCAGTTTGGGATCAGTCAACGGCTTAAAGTTATCGTCTACCGCATTGTAAATCACCGTTATGTCCTTTCCTCTTATTTTCTTCGGATAAAATAATTTTATTTCACTTTTAGAAAATTCACTCACAGTAAAAATGTGCCTGGAAGTCTTTAGAATGCGAGGGATCATTAACTTGTATAGTAATAAAAAGCTTTTCGAATAGCTTTTCGGATACCTCAAATAGGCGACGTCATGAATCGTAGAGATCTTGTTTTTATAAAAAATAGGTGCCGCATTACATAAATTTATCAATAACGGCCGATTAATCCTATTCAAATATAATGGCAAGTCAATCTGTTCCCATATATGTCCTTTATTTCTTCCTATGCTAGAAACTGGAACTTTTTTAGTAAAATCCGATGCTTCCATTTCTCCATGTGGCGCAAGAAATACAATCTTATCGCCTAGGAGTTGGTGCAATACCAACGAGATTTCTATAGCAAATCGCTGCACTCCAGTAATTTTCTGCGTTAAAAATCTCGCATTGATATAAATTTTGTTCGTCATTTTATTATTAAATTGCCGGGAAGTAATATTTTTTACCAATTTTTGATTACTAACTTTAAGTTAGCTCACAGAACATTATTATTTACCTGATGAGTTAATAAGTGATTGATATGCATAATAAACGGGCCTCTTTCGATATGAGCTGTCTTCTTTATAAATTAAACCAAAGTTTACTTCCGAAGGATACCGCTTAGCCAAAGCAGGTTGGTCAAACAATTCGTAAATGAATATTCCCTTAACGATGCCTTGTTTTATCAACCGTTGAATGGTTGTTTCTACATAAGTTTGTTGCCTTTCCAAGGAAGATTTTCTAGCGCCCAAATGGGTATTAAATTCTGTAATCCAAATCTCTTTACCGAATTTTTCCTCCACTTTAGAGAGAATATTGCCGTAGGGTTTACGGGCATTTAAAATATCCCCCATATTAGAGTACCAATGATAACCAATGATATCATAATCTATATTATATTGTTCCAATAGTTCTAAATAATACCAATGGGTCCATGTCAGCGATAAGCTTACCTTTATCTTCTTGACCGATTTAAATCCATCGATAAAACCTGATAGTAACCACATTCTTTTCTTCGCTTCGTCAAGATCATAATGTTGTGGTTTAGTCCCATCAACGGAGGCATTTTTCTTCATCAATAAAACGTCCCACTCATTTCCTACTTCTATTACATCAAAAAATCTCCCATATTTCTTTGCGAAAGCTTCACCTTGTGAAAAATAGGTTTGATAGACTGTACTTGAATCTCCAACCATTTTCTTCGTTCTAGGAGATAGCACAGGCATTGCAACAATACCTTTTGCCTTTAGTTTTTCCAGGAAGCCAGAAAAAAGTTGATGATTATGTACCAAGCCATCCTGTGTCAAAATCACATCAAATCGGTAATGACTAAGGTTTAAATCTTTAATAAATGCAATTTGATCCTCCCAAGTCGATTTTTTATATGCTTCCTGCGTGAAAGGATGTCCATTAATTCCCCAGGCAAATTGTTGCGCTTGAGCGTTTTTAAAAGCAGTCGTAATCCATAAACAGCTTAAGAATATGATTATTCTATTCATAACGTTATTTTTCTTCTATTGAAGGTAGTTGCTTATTAAATACGTAAACGACACCGAGATATATCCACAGTGATGGGTAAGCGAATTCAGGGACTGTAGCTAACATAATAAAATACAATATAGCTAAACCTGCAGCATAACAAAAGGCAAGATCTTTATCAGGGATTTTTACAAAAAAGTGCTTACCTACGAAACAGGAGAAAACGATAAAACCAACTAGACCATTATTTACCAAGATCGTCGTTAAAAAGTCAGTTGAACGGACATACCCAAAACCTATCCCAAAAAGTTGATGTAACCACCCCAGCCCCATCCAATATTCAAAATGCGTAGTTATATTTCCTCCCCTGTCTCTTGAGGAAACCGAATCCCCACTTATTTTAGAGTCGAAAACGGAATTGTAAATACTATTAAAGGTATCACGGAACGCATCAAGTTGCATAACTGCAAGTATGATCAGCGCTCCAAGCAAAACATAGAAAATCTGTCTATAACGTTTTTTGTAAATGAACCATGCAACATTGAATAGTATAATAGAAAAATAGGCCGTTGTAGAAAAGGTAAGTATTAAGCATACGAGTAATAATATATTATCAAACCTCCTTTTTAAACCATAAGTTAACGCCCAAAAAGGCAATATAGTAAAGGCGAACATGGAAGGCTCACCAGTATACCCCTTCATTCTCATCAGTCTTATACCAGCAGCGGAGGTCGTTTGAAACAATGAGGCATCTCTATCTCCAAACTTTCTATTCGTCATAAAATCGCCCGGGCCTCCTGTAATCTTAAAGTATACAAACTCATAGATTGCATAGAAACAAAGCAGACGTAAAGCCCAATAGATATATTTCACTACCGATCTATCAGCATAGTATTTTACAAATAAAAAAATAATAAAAGAGATTATTATATAAAGCGACTGCGTAATATGAGAAGGTCTAAAGAAATACTGTAAAAAGCTTCCTCTATTAACCAACACCAATTCATCACTGAGCTTCAGGTCGTATATCAAGTTCAGAAATTGAGAGATGATACTAAAGGACATGAAAATCATAAAGAATATCGTCGTATCCCTTATATACATAGCCTTATTATTGCCCGCAGGAAAAGCTACTAAAACGCCAAATAGAAGTGCCGCAATGACAGTCGTAACCGTTGTACCTTGAACAGCAGGAACGAGTAAAAAAGACAGCAACGGGAAGAAAAGCACCATAAAGTTAACGCAATTCCTATAAAAGGGAATGACATCGCTATGGTATTCTTTCAACTCGTATTCTACAGGTGTTGATAGCTGATTAACTCTCATCACAGAACTTCTAATTTTTTAGCTTTTTCAACCAATTACGTTTATTAGGTTCGCCTTGATCATAACCATAGCCATAGCCATAAGCGAAATACCCTGGACTATCCAGGTCGACGTCGTTCACGACTAGATACATATCCACCAGTTTATTTTTACTCTTGAGTTCGTTGATAAACTCGAACTGTTCTTTCTTCGTATAATTATGACGGCATACATATACCGTCATCTCGATATATTGTTGTATTAAAAAAGCATCAGAAACTAACCCTACCGGTGGAGAATCGACAATTACATAATCAAACGTTTCACGCATCTTCTTAAAAAGTTCATCTACTCGCTCATTCAGCAATAATTCCGACGGGTTGTCGACAAGACTTCCTGCCGCAAGCAGGTAACAGTTAGAGCCAACCGGGCAGGGCTTTACACAATCTTCAAGTGTTGCTTGCTCACGTATAATATCTGAAAAACCAGGTATTCTCTCCTGAATACCCATCATAGCTGCCAACTTCGGTTTACGAAGATCCAATTCGACAAATAACACACTTTTTCCAGTCATGGAAAGTGAATTTCCCAGATTAAGCGACATAAATGTCTTGCCCTCACCATTAATACTTGAGGTTACCATCACCACTTTCGAAGGCTTAGACTGCAAGGCGTAGTACATATTCGCTCTCAAGCTTCTGAAACCTTCAGCAATCGGCGTATTTGGAACGCCATTTCCTATAGCCAACCGATCTTTGGAGGAGTTATGACCAATCTTCCCGATAATCTCGATATCCGTATACTTCTCAATATCAGACTCTGCATGAAGTCTAGTACGTAATAATTCTCTCGCATTCAAAAAGCCAAATGGAACAATTAGACCTAACATACTCGCCATAATATAAATAGTTGCTGGAGTCGGTTTCACCGGCCCGCCACTGCTTTTGGCTTCGTCTACTACAATTGCCAGTTCAGCATTTGACGATTTGGCGATGTTAGCCTCTTCACGTTTCTGTAACAGATAAACATAAAGCTGTTGTTTGAGTTCCTGTTGCCTACTATAATTTACGAATTGTCTTTCCTTTGCTGGCACTTGACTGATCTCGCTATTGAATCCACTGTTCGCACGCCCCAATTCCTCACTGGTCAATTGCAATTCCCTTTTATAGGAAGCAATACTTTGCAGCAGATTACTTCGTTCAGAAGCTACTTGCTCCTTAAGGTTTATGAGCACCGGATTTGATTCTGTATACGACAGTTTTTTCTTCTCTAATTCCTGTAAAAGCGTATTATATTGACTTAACGAAGCAGAAAAAGAAGCGTTCTGTATAGTTGTAGAACTCGGTATACGCTGATTGTCAGGATTCTTAACATAGCTTTCCAACTCACCTATTACTTTTAACTGTGATTGCTGGTCTTTCAGTTTATTATAGTATTCATTCGCGTTTCCTACAAGCAATTTAGATTGCTCCGATAAGTCGGTAATTCTATTACTACTCCTAAAACCCTCCAGCTCCCGCTCAACATCACTTAACTCTGATGCTACGAGAGACAATCTATCATCGATAAAGACGAGCATGCTATCTGCCAACCGTACTTTCTTATCTCTATTGTCACTGATATACCGGCTCATCAGCGATTGTAAAATTACTTCTCCACGTTTGGCGTTCGGATAAAAGAGTTGCAAACTAGCGGTTGTTGCAGATTTATCCGTAAGCTCTAAACTGAAGTTTCGCATTAAGCTGTTAGCAGCAGCGTCTTCTGATACAATGTTTACAGAATAATGCTTATTTTCATAAACGGAGTTACCATGTGGTCGAAGCGCTAAATCATATTGTTTAGTCTTCAAGCTTTCATTTACATTTATTGTCTTATCAATCTCCTCATCTTCGTTTACTACTTTCACTTTACCATTCTCGAGAAAAATGATTTCAAAATTCCGCTCTTTTAGAGAATCTGTCCGAAAATCTTCTATTACCACGTCAAAAGGAAGGTTGTCATAAAGCTCTTGAAATACGAGGCCATTCTTTGCTCCAACTTTCACATTCAATTGTAAATCTTTAACAACCTCTAATGCTAGCCTCCGGGAACTCAGCACCTTCATTTCGTTCATCACATTTTCTGTAGGCTTCAACAAGAATGAAAGTCCGTTGTCACTTGCGAATGAAGTAACCGCCTTACTTTCCGACATGTTTTTCTGGTCTTTCAACATAATAACACCAGAAATCAGATACTGAGGCGTCGCATACTTCAAGTAAGCAAAAGCTAACAATACAAAGAATACTACACTTAACACGAACACATACCACTTGCTGGTCATATTCGTTATAAAGGTCTTTATGCCCCTATCTTTTTCTCTATCTATTTGAGTTCTCATACAATTTTTTTATATCAATAAGCACAATTACCTATATATCACTACCCCTAGCGAGACAAGTGATAACAGTAAACTGGCATACCGAATAACCGAGTTATCCGTATTTAACCACTTCGCACCAGCAGGTTCCACGTAAACAATATCGTTCTGTCTTAAGTAAAAGTATGGTGAAGTAAATGCGTCTTTCGAGGTTAAGTCAATCTTCACAGCCACCCCTTTACCTTCATCATCTTTTCTAATGACCATTACATTACTTCTTCTGCCATATACCGAAAGATCACCTGAAAAAGCTATCGCGTCTAATACAGATACGCGCTGATTAGGAATAATAAACGTACCAGGTCGATTGACTTCTCCCAACACGGAAAGCCTAAAATTAGAAAAACGAATACTTACCGTAGCATCTTTAAAATATTCTTCAGCTTTTGCTTTGATTTTCTGTTTAGCTTCTAACAATGTACTGCCAGCAAGTTCAATAGATCCTAAAATCGGAATTTCCACATTCCCGTCTTGGGCTACCAAGTAACCCGTCACCATTTGGTTATTTGCACCCATCCCACCAACAGAAACCCCTAAACTATTACCTGGACTAAAACTATTGCCGCTGTTAATAGCTTCCGATGCCTCTTGGTCAATCGTGTTGACCCTAATATTTAAGATATCATCTGGTTTAATTAAGGTTTCTTCAAATTTGGTCATTTCAAACTCAGTTCCATTCACCACTTGGGGCATATCTTGAAAATATCTTAATCTTTTTGAGCTAGCGCATGAAGAAAGTAGCGCTACCAATAAGAAGAGTAGCCCTTTAACGGCGAGCCTATTGCATGTTTTCTTATTCATTATTTTTGTTTTTAGTAGATTTTCAAATTAATATCTCCTAACGGAGATTGTGTTATTCATCCTTCAGCCAAGCTGGCATTAATAATATTGAACCTGATTAATACCCTCTTAATGTAATATTTACAGATCAGCAAAATTTCAATATAGGGCGGTACTTTTAATTGAAGGTCGCGCATGATTGTCTTCACATGTTCCAGAGAAGCTTCCCTTCTACCAACCATCATCCTGAACAGTCTCACCGAATATATTCTATGTAAATAATTCGTCCATCCACCAGATTCATTAAGATGTGCCGCAACTCGCAAACGCAGATCAATATAGTTTCTCTCTATTTTGTCCAAAGCCTTTTTACTAGTAGGTCTTGAAATAGAATTAGGCACCTCATATATCAATGCTGCACAGGTCGTATCAAAAGCAACTGCAGCGTTAGATTGGACTAGCCTGAACATCATATCATACTCCTGCGAAGACCCCAATGTCGTATTCCAACCATTTATCTTCAAAACCGCTTCACGCTTATATAGGTTCGAACTGGTAATACCAGCTTGCGAATAGAGAATCGAATACCAAATACTTTTATTTGGGTGCACCTTGTAGAAACTTTTTTTATCTGTTCCCACTTCTACACGTGAAAAGGCACCTATAATTACATCGGCTTTGGCTGCATATTTGCCGAGTTGTCTTTCAAATTTTCCCGGAAGGAGTTCATCGTCTGCATCTAGAAATTGTATCCATTCACCCTTTGCGGCTGAAAGTCCAAGGTTTCTTGCGTAACATGCTCCCTTTCTATCTTCAAATAGACTAAAGATTCTACCGGGAAAAGCCAGCACGTATTCATCGATAACGTTTTGAGTGCCATCTACCGAATTGTTATTTACCAATATTATTTCCCAGTCTGTATACGATTGAGAATGTACACTGTCGATTGCTCTACGTAAGAAGCTCTCACTATTATAACAAGGAATTATTACACTGATCATTGATGATAATTTATTCTTAAATTTGTTTAAATGATTTACGGCAAATATCTTTTCGTACTTCGTCTCTCTTTAACTACCTTCTCTTAAACAGTAACTAACAACTGCTATAATAAGAGGAGATAGCGCCTTGTCAATCCGCTTAAAGTGGCTTTACCACCAAAAAGCACCCTTATACATCAGTAGCGGTATTTAAAGCCCATCTCTTTCTCATCATTTATCGCTACAAAGATCAACAAATCAGCAACAAAAACCTCAAAGCAACCTTTTGTTGTTAAAAAATAGAACACATAGAGGAAAAATTGTGAATAAATTCACAAAATCACTCAATTTTTATCAAAAAAACTACTTTAAACAAAAAACAAACATTAATTAGTGAGAAAATATGTTCGAACAAAACAAACTTATCCTGCGAAAATCGCTAATAGTAACCACTATTTAACATGTAAAAAAAATTTCTATCACAAGTCTTGTGTGAGGACGAGAGGTAATAAGCGCAATATTCTCATTTAACCATAAAATGTGCTACAAGTCGGTCTTGGACAATTAAAAGCGTTCATTTTCCGCTTAAATTTGGATGATTTACGGCACATGCTATACCCTGCTGTTAATATGTAAGCCATTTAGTAGAAACTTGGAAAATGACAGGAATGAAAGTGTAGTAAGCAGGTGCGAAACATTTATTAAAAAAGATTAGAACATCAAATAACACAACCTAATGCAGACGAGTACAGATAAACATTACGGCCAGGCAATTGAGCGTATAATAAGACGAAATGGTTATAGTATTAGCGAATTGGCCCGTTTAACTAATGTTAACAGAAGGTCTATTTACAATTGGTTCAATCAGCGAAATCTAAAGCCAGAAATTATCTTTAGGATCGGTTGTGCATTGAAACATGATTTCTCAGAAGAGTTTCCAGAATTATTCAGCGAGGACGATTTTGAAAAAGTATTGGGAACGTCAAAAGACTCAGGTAACTCCGAAGAACAACCACTAGAGGAAAATAGTAGCGCCTACTGGAAAGACAAATACATCAGAATTTTAGAGGAATATAATCGACTACTTGTCAACCAAATAAGACACGATAGTAGGAAATCCTAAATTTTTCCGGTGCATCGCATTTAATCACATTTAAAAGAAAGCGCCAACCTTCATTTGTTCCGAACTGGGCGCTTTCCCCTTCGCCAATATTCAAAATCAATACAATGTAGTCCCAAAACCGAGAAACATTATGTTATTTTTTGGTGAACGCAGCTACTTCATCGTCGTTTAACCAACGGTCGTATATTCTTAAATCAATCCATTTTTCCACGATAATAGTCATTTTCACGAACTCTATTGTAATTAAATCCCACATTTGCCGGTTCATCAGGCACACTAACACCACTACCTATGTAATTCTCTGACAGAATCTTTTTACCAGACGCAAATATCTCCAACACTCGCCTATCTTTTGACCACCGCATCAACAGATTTTGCCACTTTTTGACAGTAAAGATATCTGAAACAAACACATCCGGAGTTTCACCTTGATCGCTATCGTGCTCCGGACCAACCTAATATAAAGATAAACCACCACCACTTATTGCGACCAGACGGTAATTAAGGGATGGAACATCTCCATAAAAGCCCTTCATAAATAACGGTTGATTTCATCTAAATCATTTAAATACATCCAAATAGACATTGCGCCTTCCGGTGAATCTAATCCCAAATAAACATTCCTTAAACCGCCGTCACTTAAACCACATTTACATCCCAAACTCAATGCCTTCCGAGCATCACCGAAACGATCGTCTGAATAAGAAGCATTCGTGACTTTCATCGTTAACCACATTAATACCGTTGCTATCGGACGGAAAATGATAAACCAGCCCCTGGTCCAGTTCAATTGATGGTTTTAAGTCTTCCGACTCTCTATCGCACCCCACCAATGTTATGGCCGAAGCAAATATAATCGGTAAGATCATCCGAAAAGTAAAATTTTTCCTCATGAAATTTTAGTTTTAACTAACAACACACATTATAACTTATTGTAATACAAAATAATAACAAAAAATAAACTATCAGCAATAGGTTTAATGTGAAGGCCGGCTTTTAAGAAAAAATCGCGGAAATTTTATTCCGCTGAAAATCTGAATGTATAAAAATGTAGCCGTTCCTTCTCGGGATTTGAAAATCTATTTTTCACTCATTTCATATTCCGGTATACTTGAACGCCTCACCGGCGCCTTTGAAACCTCTTCCTTTTTCACTTTCTTCCTCCGTTCTCCAAATAGAATTGATGGCAATAAAGGATGTCTATTACACAATAGCCTGAAAATAATTGGAAAAGCTATCCCTACAGCCAAACAAAAGAAAAAATAAACGCTAAGGTTACTAACACCTAACAGTCTCAGTAAAATCCTACAACCTGCTGTTCCAAAAGAGTGGTATAAAAATATTTCATATGCGTAATTACCGATCCAAGCTAAGGGAGCGTAATAAAATCTAGTCAATATAAGCAAGAATGCACCAGAAATGCCAACAACTATCGTCAATAAATTGGCGATATTATGCGTGTTTTGTTCAGGGGTGAAGAAGACAAACTGCTGGCAGAGTACGGCGATTAGAAAGACACCAGTCCCTATATATTTCAGCGATTGGCTACTGAACAAATAATGATAATACCGCTTCATTCCGAGGCCCAAAAGGAAAAACATGAGTAGAAATGGCACTTTGTCCAAACTAAAAAAAGTGACTTGTACAATATCACTGTAAAATAACAACACACTTAAAAGAAAAACGGTTAGCCATCCGCGAAAGGCCTTCATTGCGCCGAAAGAGTCCAGAAATGAAATCAGAATAAAAACAACAAAGATGCCCTGCACAAACCAAAACTGTGCATAAGGAAACACATACACCTGCCACAATTTATTCAATGGCATTTGATTGTTAGTGCCAGGAATCAATAGCTGAAAGACAGCTAAAAACGTAACTGCAATGAAAAAGGGCAGTAATAGGCGTGATATTTTACGGTCAATAAATTTTTTCCGCGAAGATGCTTCTTTAATAGGTTTCATTGCATATACAAACCCAGAAATCACTGTGAATAATGGCATTCTTAAATACTGGAAAGAATAATAAAAGTATCTAAACCAAGAATCTTCGGGGACCTTTAAACCTGACCGTTGATCATTCCCGATAACATGACCGGCAACCATAAGAATAATGGCAATACCTCTTAACGTTTCAATTCCTTTATCTCTATTTGCTAATGTATCCTGGGTAAAATCTAATTTTAGAGCCATAAAAAACGGTATATACTAAAAACACTAATTACTTGTAAATCGAATATCTACACACATCAACCGATATGCATCTTCTTGTTCCTCGTTAAGAAATCAAAAGTTAAAGTTATTCCATATACTCCGGACATCGGCTATGCACTTATCATAATGTTCAGTAATTGTGCAATAATTAAGCATATAAAAATGCTTAAAACCCCTTGATTACAGGACTTTAATAAAAAAAGTAGCCTAAATATATTTTTGTATTGTAAAATTTGAGAATTTCTCCGATAAGTAAACGAAAATTTGAGAACTCGCCCTTTCTCTCGTCCATCAACGTATTCGCTGATCTTTCCAGAAAACATAGGATAAACCGAACTGCACATTTAGGCCCGAAGTTGCATTACGCGGGTAGGAATTAAGTTTTTCCAACAAATCAGGAATCTCAATGGGATCAATTTCATGCACTTCTATTTTGGAGGAGCTCGTCGGAATATAATATCCCAAATGTATTCCCAAATTCAACCTTTGAGATACTCTGATACCGTTTAGCCCTAAACCAACGTAAGGTCTAAAGGCGCTTGTTTTCACAGTATAGTCTTTTAATTGCCCTGCTTGAACGCTCGTGCCTTGATAACGGTCCACTTCATTTTGGAAGAAATATCCGGCGCCACCGGTAACTATCCATTTTCTAGCAAACCAACTCGCTTTACCATACAAAGGTTGCCAATCAGCGAAAAAGGACACGTCCGATCGCCTTACGCGATAAACCCTGTTATTTAAGCCAGCCTTCACTGGTGGAAAGAAATTACCACCTACTCGCAGATTGAAGGCTGATAAAAAAGGGTAACTAGCTTCTATCCCTACGCCTTTCGTCCCCAACTGAACACCTACTGAAGGATAGAAAGCACTATATTCTTGCCATATCTGCGCTTTTAAACCACTGTGTATCGCAATAAAAACAAATAGTAACCATAATTTCTTCATATCAAAAAGCTCATTTATATTTTTTTAGCAATAAGTAGGATATGTTATAAAAGCAATCCTTAAATTTCCAAAAACTGTCAATATCCGTCCGTTAGATATCATTGTCATACAATTTCCTATACACCAAGGCAAAAGTAAACGTTAAAGGAAGGTATTCAATACTCAATTCTAAGGCTAATTTTCACACAAATTATCAATAATGCGTAAATTATACAAATACCTTGTGTTACGCAATCTTCCTTCTACAAAAAGATCTTGTATATGTGTGTTCAAAATGTCCGGAAAAAGGCAAAAAGCAGGTGATGATACACAACTATTCTGTCACAGAGCGAGCAACCTCTCTTAAAAACTTTGCAAAGGTATAATCAACTTTCTTTGGTTTAAATCGCAATTTTGTTGGATCTTCAGAAAAGATCGTAGCATACCAAACCAAAGATCCTAGATATTTACCAGCATCATTTGCATGATTGGGATCAATTTTCAGCTTTTTCTGTTTATCAGAATAATACCCTACATGAAGTGAATAGTCCTGATTAGGCAGTTTTGGAAAAGGTGATTGCTCATCATTGAAGGTACTATCTTCATGATATTGCATATTTCCGCCTGCTGTTGAAGCTTTCCAAAAGGCGGTTCCGGTAGGAATAAGTTCCACATTAAGTTTTCTGCTGACCGATTGATAAGCATTTTCAACGCTTTTCCACATGCTTTCAGTATTTTGTGCATTTTCCTTATCGCCTATCAAACCGAACTTCTTAGCATCCGACCGGTAAGCCCATGTTTGATGGATCAAAATTTTGCAGTTGGGAAGTACACGCTTGATAAAATCACAGAGTTCCTGTGCATATGGCCAATAACTATCTTCGTATCCGGAAAACATCGATGATTGTTGGACAGTTACAATATGCCAATCATCGGCTTCGAGTAACATTTGAAGCGATTTTCCTTTATAAACTTTTCCTTTCTCTGAATTGTTTTCCGCTGCATGCACACCATCCCAATGCCTTTTTAGGCTGGCAGCCGGTAATTCTGCCCTACCTATTTTTAGCGCAATACCGCCTTCCTTTGCAAGTTGTGGGAGATAAGCCGTAGCATTCTGGGAAAAGCTATTTCCTATAATAAATATTTTAGTAGTATCCGCATTTTGTTTGAATTGTTCATCGCCCACTTGACCAAAGCAAAAATTGGCGCTAATTACCAAACATCCTATTATTTGGCAAAAACAAAAAAATCTTTTCATTACTTAATCGATTTGATTTGGATATCTCCGCATTAAGAGTAATCCGTTGTTATTTTTCTTATACCTAAAGCTAGATCTGTTCATTGCACCATCATGCATTCCTTTTCCCCTAACAGAGATCTCCACTTTTTGTGGCTAAAAAATGTGAAGCTGATACACCCGAATAAGTAGACCCTTCATCTAAATGCTACTTTAAAATTTTTCAAAAAAGTTTATGTGTGAAAAAAATCAACATTATTATATATTTTTTCTCACAAAAGAAGTGATTTATGAGAAAATCATGATAAAAAGCTGACAACGGACCGAATCTCGGTCCGTACCTGCTCTGGGCATCGCAAGGTAATCATTGGCTCATCTCATTATCAAAAGAGCTAGAAATGAGCTAGCAAATACCGAGAGGTATACTAGAGATAACTACCTACTACGAACGAACGCGGTAGAACGTCGGTTGCTCGATTGCTGCCAACATATATCTTATATACAAGTTAGAGAGACTTAGTTTCCTAAACCTCCCTAAATCCGTCATATTATTTTTTTAACTCCCGATAGCCTTCACCTTGAAGCCTATGGCCTCCAGTTTGGCCCTGTCCAGGATGTTCCTGCCGTCAAATACATGTGCCGGCTTCAGCATATTGTCATAGATTCGCTGCCAGTCGTAATCCCTAAACTCGTCCCACTCCGTCAGCACAGCTACGGCATGCGCATCCCTGCACGCCTCATAGGGATCGTTCACCACCTTCAGCAAAGACTTGTTCTCATCGCTGCTCCGCGTGGCAAGGTAATCCAGATCCGTGTAAACCTGCTGAACCGGCACCTTCGGATCATACACCGAAAGCTCCGCCTGCTCCAGCAGTAAATGGTCCGCTACGTAGATCGCAGCCGATTCCCGCGTGTCGTTCGTGTCCTTCTTGAAGGCCCACCCCAGAAAGGCGATCTTCTTCCCGTTAACCGTGTTGTACAGCGTTCGGATGATACGGCCCGCAAAGCGCCGCTTCTGGTGGTCGTTCATGATGATAACCTGTTCCCAGTAATCGGCAACCTCCTGTAGTCCATACGTACGCGCGATGTACACCAGGTTCAGGATATCCTTCTGGAAACACGAACCCCCGAATCCGACCGAGGCCTTCAGGAACTTCGGACCGATGCGGCTGTCCGTACCGATCGCTCGGGAAACCTCGCTAACATCCGCCTCCGTGTGCTCGCAGAGCTCCGAAAGCGAATTGATCGACGATACCCGCTGCGCAAGAAAGGCATTGGCCGTCAGCTTCGAAAGCTCCGAGGACCATACGTTCGTCGTCAGGATACGTTCACGCGGTACCCAGTTCGCATAGACCTCAACAAGCGACCCGATCGCCGCCCTGCCCTCCTCGCTCTGATCACCCCCGATCAGCACACGGTCGGGGCGCAGCAGGTCATCGACCGCCGTTCCCTCGGCCAGAAACTCCGGGTTCGACAGGATCTGGAAGCTCGCACCGCTGCCCGTATGGGAAAGGATATCCTTCAGCGTGCTCGCCGTACGCACCGGAAGTGTCGACTTCTCCACAACGATCTTGTCCGTGGTGCTCACTCGCGCTATCTGACGCGCGCACAGCTCGATCCATTTCAGGTCCGCGGCCTGCCCCTTCCCAGCTCCGTAGGTCTTGGTGGGCGTGTTCACCGATATGAAGACCATCTCCGCTTCATCGATCGCTCCGTCAACATCGGTAGAGAAAAAAAGGTTCCGGCCACGGGCCTCGGCAACAACTTCGCTCAGACCCGGCTCATAAACCGGGATCTTCGTCACGTCGGAATCGTTCCAGGCTGCTATACGCGCCTCGTTCAGGTCTACAACCGTAACCCGGATATGCGGGCACTGCTTGGCGATCACAGCCATCGTCGGGCCACCAACATAGCCCGCTCCTATACAACAGATTTTTGTTATGCTCATGAAGCTATATATTATTTAAGTTAAACATTTTTTTAACATATTCCAGTTTAGAATTCCAACATTTAAAAGTATCACTTTTTTGCATACCGTGTTAATTTCACACCATCAATTACTAAGATCCCTATTAGTGCGCCAAGCGTATTACAAATAAGATCATCAATATCTGCGTAGCCTATTCCTGTGAAATACTGCGTAGATTCTATAAATAAACTAAATGAAAACGCAGAAAATAAGATTACCCAATACGACCTGACGTTAAACGCTATATATAGAAACAAAGCGTAGGGAATAAACATCACGATATTACCGAACAGATCCAGGTAGAGGTCACTTGTATTCCATCCATGTGTATACCCGAACCACTTTCTACCAAAAGGCGAAAAATTAGGAGGAGCCGAAGCTTCTCCCAGTGTCGGGCTAGGCCTTCTGCTGGCCAGAAAAACTACATATATGATTAGAGAAAAGTAAAAGAAAGCCCAAAAACGCCAAAGCCAAACTTTAATGCGTATAATAGTTTTATTTTCCAATGATTAATTCTTCTTAGCTTGTTGTTTTTATTCCCAAACAATCAGTACCTATATATGCTACCAGATTCGCTGTTGAATATGGAGTGGTTCAATTAAAAATCCATAGCTTAAAAACACCAATTACTTCAAGTATATCTACCATTTATTAAAAGTAAGCAAACGAAACAAAGAACGCAAAAACATCCAATGCTGACAACGTTTTTTGTTCTTTATGTATGTATTTGTAAAAAAAACGGGAAACTAACCACAATGAGTTTGCTTGATATACATTCTTCACACAATATTTCTCAAAACTCCGTTGGTTTATTGTGCTGAATCTGCATATTACTATCTGATATATACCCCCTATCTTTGTAATTAAGATATTAAACAAACAATTTATGGAGAACAATCGACTTCTGCAAATTCCCTTCAAGGCACTGGACATGCCTGTAAAACTTAATCAAGCAATGTTGAAATATATTAAAAATTATTTAGGCAATAGCAATGACCTAACTACAAAAATAATGAAAAGACATCGGATTTTTTGGGAAGATCCACAAGCAGAAACCGTTAGAAACACCAGAATGTCCAGATTACAGCCGTTAGCAACGTGGAAAGACGTACCTAATTGGCAACGTAAATTAAGCAACAAATACAATGCCCGGGAGTTTGCCATAAAAAATGATTGCAAAACAGCCGATCTTTACTGGAAAGGCAGTCATGTTGATCAAATTGATTTCGAAAGTTTACCTAAGCATTACGTTATAAGACCTACTATCGGACATAATTCAAACAATGTATTTATTATGAAAGAGGGTCTCAATCTCTTTGATAATAAATATTACACCAATGAAGAAATTAGAGAATATCTAAAGCTTACTTTAAGCCAACAACCGGCTATAGAGTTCCTAATCGAAGAGTTTTTGCAAAATGAAACAGCAGAACACCAAATACTTACGGACTATAAGTTTTACTGTTTCAACGGACATATCGCGAGTTGCCACGTCATTAACCGGCTATCACCTAAGTCCGGTTTTGCTTCTTTCTATGACGAACACTGGAACAAAATGCCTACCGTACATGTGGGTTATCCCTTTAAAGAATGGCAGGAAAAGCCAAAATGTTATGAAGATATGGTGAGCAAAGTAAAACAACTCAGCAGGGCTTACGAAATATTTGTACGTATCGACTTTTATGCCACAGCGAAAGGAGCCGTTTTTGGTGAATTTACACCTACACCAAGCTTAGGCAATCACTTCACTTCTTATGGAAAACGCCTGTTACTTCAACATTGGGAAGCCTATTGTAAAGGAATGATATAAAAATCTGCCTACCAAATTGGGGTTAAGGTAGGCAGAAGCTACTTTCACAGTATTTAGTATCCAACCGTAACTACTGATAGAAGCGAAGTATGTTGTGATTATATCGCATACAATTCCTCAACATACTGTAACACAAAGCTAAGCACAAACGTATAGTTTATTGCGTGTTTCTACCTAATGTATAACTTATTGTTTACTTGTGAGAAAAAACAGGAAACTGTTGTTCACTCAAAATCTAGAACAAAACATCTCTAGTCCCAACCAGATCGGGTTACACTACAAATCGTTCGTGGCCGCTACTTAGAAGAATAGCATATTCATCAACCGCCATGATGTGCGCACAAGTTCCAACAGGTACTTCCAAGATATCACCAGTCAAAAAATGACTGTTACCCGATTTCCGGGTATCCTCTTCTACACCGACTATAGTTCCGAAAATAACCTTTAAGTTTAAGGCTTCCTTTTCACAAGCTGATACAACAGCATATCCATCGGCAACCACCATAACCATCTCCAAGCTCTTCTCAGTAAGATGACCAAGATCTTTTTTACTATCTAAGGAAAACCATTCATTCAGTTCAGTGCTTCTTCTAACAACCTTAAACACACCTCCCCAAGAGGTCTTTATAAAAGACTTATCTAATTCATACCCTTGCTTCAGCAGAATTGCATAGACACCATGAAAAATATCTTCTATCGAATTATTACACATAAATTTTTTATATCAAAAAACCCGTATCGTATTATTCAAGCAATTTACTCCCAGCGAATTAGATTTAATATTGAGCAGCAGTATAACAAAGATATTTAGAATATCTTCACAATAAATACACAATTTTACACCATATATTCACACATTATCCCATCTATTCACAAAAAACAAACCAAACAGACTGCCTATAAAGAAGTTTTGAAAGCGAAGGTGCACACATCAATACGCATTTTTATCTCCTATGATCATTTGCCAGAAGGTCAAAAAGATAATCTTCAGGTCGAGTAGAAAGGTCCAATGCTCAATATACCAAATATCGTGCTGTGTACGTGCCTTCAGCAACTGCGGATTTCCAGACTCCCCTCTTAAGCCATTAACCTGTGCCCAACCGCTTATGCCTGGTTTTGCTTGGTGCCGTACCAGATAGTTTTTGATTGTTTGGGTTGATTCTATATTCATAAGTGACGCGTGTGGCCGTGGGCCAACTACAGACATTTCTCCCCAGAAAACATTTAAAAACTGCGGAAACTCATCAAGACTCGTTTTTCGCAATAGCCGCCCTACTCTGGTAATTCTCGGATCATTTTTTGTCGCTTGCTGAAATTTACCATTGCCATTTGTCGACGGAGCTTTCACATACATCGAACGAAACTTATAACATAAAAACGGCCGATTGCGTTTCCCCCATCTCTCTTGCTTATAAAATACCGGACCACGAGAATCCAACTTTATTGCCAAAGCGATAATCGGGAACAACCAAGAGCAAATGAACACCATTACAAACAGTGTAAACAGTATATCAAAACAGCGCTTCAAGGCTTGATTATATACATCCTCTAACGGCTCATTACGTACACTCAGTAACGGAAAGTTGCCTATCATGCTAAAGCTATATATGCCAGAGTTAACCATATTAAACATGTTAGGAATTATACGCAATCGTACTGCATGAGAACTCAATACCGAGGCAATCTCTCGAGTACTATAAGTACCTTCCGATTCTTCTGTAATAAATATCTCATCAATATCATTTATATTCTCAAGAGGTTTTCCTCCAGCCAACAATATTCTTCCGGCAGAGTTGTAAGGAGAACTATTAGCAAGCAACAGTTCTCCTTGAATATAACGAACAAGTTCGTAACCATAATATTTATTGTCTCGCAGGTACTTACAGAACAATTGTCCATTTTTACCTGCTCCAATAACCAAGGCTCTTTTTCTTAATTTCCCACTACGATAGAGCCACAAGTAAACCCGTTTGAGTGTAAGTTTGCTCAGCGGCATCAAAAAAGTTAACATCACGCCGTACACTACGAAAAAAGTGCGCGAATACTCTTTTTCCTGAATGGCAAAGATAAATAGGATAGCCAGCATGACCTGCCATAATATAGTGTTAACTGTTTTAAACAGTTCCCGCATTTGGTTTTCCTGCATTTGTTCTTCATACAACCTGTTTGATCGGGCAGTAAAATACCATCCACAAAGCAAAAACAACAAAAAGCCAGCATCATACAGTCCAAACCTATTCAGATAATAAGCTTCACTTATAACAATAGCGATAAAAAAGGATAAAACAAGAATGCTTATGTCGGTTACCACGCGGGTAAAGCAGAAAAAATTACGACTAAATAAGTCCATATAAAATTTCAATTTTTATTTTTACCCATTTTCTTTATAGTACACGTCTCGTCAAACATTAAGGGTTAGCGATTAACAAGTAGTAAACGAGTCAATACTTCTCGGCATTTCTAAAACAAATTCCTCAAGAAGCTACTGGCACAAATACCACTTAGAAACACAACAAAGGACGCAAAAACCGACAATGTTTTCAACGAAAGCAATTGATTATGTAGGCATTTGTTGAAAAGAGTGAAACTTTACACGAAAAGCACATGTAAGTGGATTTTAATTACTTTTTTCACATAATAAATAACCTTTTGTGTGAAAAAAGTGTATTTAAATATGCAAAGCTATGTACAGGTCTTGGTCATCCATATTATACAAACAAAAGAACCAGTTCATAGCTAGGTAATAAGGGTGGATTGCCATTATTATCAGCTATACATGACAGCAAAAAGCCGTTACCTTTAAAGGGTAACGGCTGTATAAGTATTAGCATTGATAATCCGATTACTTATCTAGGTTCGGATTATTGATTGATTCGCTTTCCGGTATTCCAAAAACATAGTAAGGGCTGTTCTCCGTAAATTCACCACCGGCGTTGTTCTGCAGTCTGGTAGTGGTATGACCAACCGCAGTCACTGTTCTGGTAGATCCATCAGGTAAAGTGATAGCCACCTGAATAGGTTCTACTTCACCTTGTTCATTAATTTGCGTATATGCCCTACGTTCTACTTTCCCTTGTGTACGGATGATATCAGAAAGCGCAAAGCCCTCGCCCCATAACTCTTTCCTTCTTTCCAGTAAAATTTCACCAATTACTTCATCCTGTGCTTTTCCGGCAACGTTTAAGGTCGTCGCGTTACGAGCATTTCTCAACTCATTTAACACTGCCGCCGCTTCGACTAATTTCCCGTCACGTGCATATGCTTCCGCCTGTATCAGATAAGTTTCAGCTGCACGCAATAAAATTATATCGCCCGTCATATCTTCCCTAAATTTAAATTTCTCATAGCGAAGCAATCCGTAACGTGCCGGTGCACTATTATCCCAGGAAAAGAGGTTAAACCGAATATCATCTTCTTCAAAATAATCCTTAAAATGCGGATCGGCCATAAAACTATAATAGTAAGATGCAGGTGTGGTAACATCTAGGTAATGAAAATGATAACTTGCCGTGTTCTGATCAGGTTGCTGTCCATGTCCCCAGATCCACTCACGGTTTGTCAAATCGTTAAAGCCGGCATAGTATTCATTGGCGTTCATTAACGGATATCCCTCTCGGGCGGCAGCGGCCTTCTCTGCAGCCTCTGCCCAACGTCCTGTATGTAAATAAGCCCTGGCCAGTAAGCCCTGCGCTACCTGCTGGTTAATCTTATACTTCTGCGATCCCGGTCTTTGATAATCCTGCAGCAGTGTTTCTGCCTGACTTAAATCACTGATAACCAAATCAAATATCTCTCGAAGAGTAGCCTTCGGATTCCCTTCCATATCAGGGCCCGTAGGTTCCGTATAAATTGGTGCAGTTTTGGCGTCTGGATCTTTCAGATAGCTCAACTGATAAAAAGACGCCAAGGTTAAGTAACTATGTGCACGAAAGGCTAGAGCCTGTCCTTTTAAACGATTTCTAAGTGCATCGTCGCCCGGGATATCATCAATATGTGCTAATATGTTATTGTTACTGTTGATGGCACTGTATAAAATACGCCAGAATGCCGTTACCCGGGTGCCCACTCGGGTATGCATTTCTAAATAGTCGTACGGACTAAGATAACCATATCGTCCTCGCACAACCGCCACATCACTACCCATGGCATCGCTGGCACGTAATATAGAGGCGTAACCTGGATTTGCAAAAGTATAGTAAGTGTCCATATATTGCCTCCACGACCCGTTTAAAACTGTTTCCAGATTTTCAACATTATCAAATACAACCGATTCAGGTACCGATGAAGTTGGTACCGTATCCAGGTAATCTTTGCAAGAGCCCAAAGCAAAGGTTATCAGCAAAACGCCTAAATATTTTTTAAATTTTATATTTCCTCTATTCATCATTTTTAATATTATTATTTTCGACAACAACTTAAAAACCTATGTTAATTCCTCCCGAGATCACACGCATCGCAGGATAACGGAAATAAGTAGTTCCTTCAATAGTTTGCTCCGGATCCATTCCCTTATGTTTAAAAAAGGTCAGCAGGTTTTCTCCTAAAAGCTGAATACCGAGTCTATTCAAACCCAGTCGTTGAGCAAATTGTTGCGGAAAGGTATAGCCTAAGCTTAGGTTACGTAGTCTCAAATACGAAGCATCGTACAAAAAGCGTGTTGATTGACTGGAAGCCTCCGCACTTGCACCGCCCAAACGCGGCACATCCGTTTGCGTATTTTCCGGCGTCCAGCGATTAGCCATTTCTCTGTGCCAGGCCACACCAGCGGTACCGTTGTGGTAAAGCGCCGGTACGTCTCCATCTAAAATTTTTCCGCCCAAGCTGTAACTAAACAGAAAAGAAAGTTCAAAACCTCTATAAGCAAAGGTATTCGTTATCCCTCCATAAAGGTCTGGCAAAGCACTTCCGGTATAATAATAACTCGCGTCCGAGTAAGTACTGGTAGTTGTTTTTCCCACCACCGTAGTATTCCCATTAGCATCTGTTTCCGTAATGTCCTGATACCATAAAGGATTTCCATTGGCCGGGTCAACCCCTGCCCAATCCCTCAACCAAAAATCAAATACAGAGCGTCCAACCATCATCTTTTTTGTGCCGCTAACGATTTCTTCCTGGGGAAGGGCCGTGATACGGTTCTTAAAATGCGTAGCATTAAGCCCTACGTCCCACCTAAAACCACCGCTATTTACTGGAGTTGCATGTAAATCCAGTTCTATACCCGTATTTTTCAAACTTCCAATATTGTCGTCAATTGATAAAAAACCCGAGGAAGGAGGTAATGGGCGTGAAAACAGCAAATCTCTCGATCGCCTTTCAAAATATTCGACCGTACCGCTTATCCTGTCATTTAAGAAACCGAAATCAAGTCCCAGGTTGAGGTTCAGATTGGTTTCCCATTTCAAATTGGGTGTAGGCAAACGTGAAGGATACACTCCACCTTCACCTAAATTATTAGCAATGGTATATAGCGCTTCATAGGCATAATAGGTACCGATATTATCATTGCCTTGCGCCCCATAACTTCCTCTCAGAATTAAGGTACTTAACCAGTTCAGGTTCTTCAACGCTTCTTCTTCCCCTAACTTCCACGACCCGCCAAACGACCAAAATGTACCCCAACGTTGCGATGGTGAAAAACGCGATGTACCATCTGTACGTAACGACGCCGAAAGGAAATATTTTTTATGCAGGTCGTACTCTGCTCTTCCCAAGAAACTCAATATTCGGTGGTCATTTGAAGATCCCGTAAAGCTGTTCAGCTGAGACGCTGCCACAGGCTCGTAAAGATAAGGTAACACGAAATTTTGCCTACTTCCATCGAAGCTACGGCTGTTGAGGTTGTAAAGTTCCTGCCCCGCCAACAAATTCAGGTGATGCCCGCCCTCAAATTCCGTATCATAGGTCAGTATATTATTCTGTGTCCAAGACAATAGTCTGGAAGTACTTTTAGATACCGAACCGTTGATATTTGCAGCCGATCCATACAGCGGGTTTGCATAATTATGCCCCGTTTGGTTTCTATAATCCACACTATATGAACTCCTCAGCTTCAAACCCTTTAATAATTTGGCCTCTACAAAAGTGCGTGCCGAAACTTCATCCCGAAGTGTTTCCCGAAGATCCAAATGGTAGGTGCCCAACAAATTCCAATTTGGGTTTACGGCGCTAGGTCGGTATGCGCCAAAATCAATAATACGCTCACCCGCCGCGTCTAACTTATACGAACCGTCGTCATTACGCTCATGTATCGGATAAAAAGAGGGCAAGCGCCGACCAAAATTGATGATATTAGATACTTGACTGTCTTCCGACTGCGGAAAGTCTTGTCTACTGTTTGTAGCGGTTACATTTAAGCCCAGGCTAAGCCATTTAGTTGCGTCAACTGTTGTATTACTCCGAATGTTAAAGCGCCTATAACCAGATCCAATTCCGATCCCTTTATCGTTCAAATAATTACCTGAAATATAATACTGATTATTCTCCCCCCCTCCGTTTATATTTAATGTTGCTTCCGTTCGTCGTGCAGGTTGTTCCAGCTGTCTTTGCCAATCGTCATTCCACAAAGGCGTGGCACCATTAACAATACGGCCGTTAAGTCCTACAGGTTCGGGGTACGCAGGTCCATAAGGATTAATTCCAAGCTCCTGCGCTACACGGCCACTTGCCAAACGTGCCGCTGCATCGGGCGTGTTTGAAGTCGTCAACTGGTTATAGATATTCTCCCAGTAAAGCTCAAAATATTGGTCGGTACTCACATGCTCGTAATCCCTAACCGCTCGCGACGAAAAGCCCTGTGTAAAACGAGCATCAATAGCAGGCTTGGCATTCTTTTTACCCTGTTTTGTAGTTATTACAATAACGCCATTCGCTCCTCTCGAACCATACAACGCGCTGGCTGTAGCATCTTTCAACACACTGATCGATTCCACGTCGGCCGGATTAATAGCATTTAAACTTCCCGCATAAGGCACACCATCTACCACATAAAGCGGATCACTGGAGGCATTGATCGAACCAATCCCCCTTATGCGGATACTTGCGTCCGTCCCTGGCTGACCACTGGCAGAAACCGATTGCAAGCCAGGAGCCAAGCCCTGCAGCGCCTTCGAAATATTGCTCACCTGAGCGCGCTGTAACTGCTCATTATTAATTTGTGCAACAGAACCGGTAAAGTCAGATTTCTTGGCCGTTCCATAAGCAATCACTACCACCTCATCTAAATCCTCCGTCGATTGTTCCAGGCGAACATTCAATACGTCGCCCGTAATACGCTCCTCTTTAGAATGGTAACCTATTGAGTGAAATACCAGCAGCTCATCCCCTTCGCTAACCAGAATGCTGTATTTACCTGTGGCATCAGTGCTCGTCTGTCTGTTCGTTCCTTTAATCCCCACATTTACATCTGGAATAGGTTCACCTGTTACCAAGTCAGAAACAGTCCCTCCCACATACGTCTGCGCAAAAACACCGCACACATTAAAGAAGAAAAACAATAAAAAGTTAATGTAATATTTCATGTTAATAATTTCTTGTCATTTTGTCGTTTTTATATCGTTCATAATCAATAGCCACAACAGAGCATACCCGCCCAAGTCCATCTTTTAGAAAGCGAATGATTGAAATAAATAAAGGTGAGTACCTCCCCGCTGCATGCGATCACACATACAGTACTTTGGCTGCAGAAAGGTGCAATCAGAAGATAAAAGTTAAGTTATACGATCCCCTGATTGCTAACGCATTCGACGGAGATAAGGCATAACGATTACGAATTGATCGTTCGGTGTAGCAAAGGTAAAGTTAGGAAGCATAGTAATAATTTAATATAGTATTCTAGTTAAAACGGTACAAATATATATAAAGAAAACGAATAAAGTCTACTATAAACATAGACTTTATTCGTTTTCATAATAGATTTGTTCAAAAGCGCGCATTTTTCGTCGATTTTTGACATTCGGCTTACCATTTCTCTAAAAACACACAAACGATTGCGTTTCGCCGCGCCTTGATATATTACCTGAGAATAATTATGATTGTGCAATAAAAGCTAACTAATCACTTTCCTGTAAAACAGGGTTATCATATATACATATTCAAAAACAAACATTATGCATACGAAAAGAAGAGATTTTTTAAAATTAACAGGGCTCACCGGTTTGGGGCTCTTGAGCCAACCATTTATCGGTAAGGCCAATCCCGGGACTCCAACCGCATCAAGTGATTTTCCAGGTTCGCCAAACAGGCAACAAACATTCAATATGAGTGGTTATGCTGCCCCGAAATTAGCCAAAGTACGTATCGGTTTCATTGGTTTGGGCATGCGCGGTCCCGGTGCCGTATACCGTATGAGCCATATCGAAGGGGTTGAAATCAAGGGTTTATGTGATATCCGCCCAGAAAAGGCAGAGAAAGTATTGGCCGAGATACAACCGAAAGGGCACCAGCCTACTTTATATACCGGAAACGCAGCATCCTGGAAAGAAATGTGCGACCGAAAAGACATCGATCTTATATACATATGTACTCCCTGGCAATTACATACTCCCATGGCTGTTTATGCCATGAAAGCAGGCAAGCATGCGGCGGTTGAAGTACCTGCGGCTACTACCGTTGATGAGTGCTGGGAGCTGGTTAACACTTCAGAGGCCACCAAAAAACATTGTATGATGCTCGAAAACTGCTGTTATGACTTTTTTGAGCTCCTCACGTTAAACATGGCACGTCAAGGTTTCTTTGGAGACATCATACATGGGGAAGGGGCATATAACCACGACTTATTAGACCTCAATTTCAGTAAAGATGGCTACCATGATATGTGGCGTTTAAAAGAGAATTACCGCAACGGAAACCTCTATCCCACCCATGGCCTTGGCCCTATCTGTCAGCTCATGGACATTAATCGCGGCGACAAGATGGAGTATCTTACATCAACGTCTACGAACGATTTCAGCATGAAGGCAAAGGCAGCAGAACTTGCCGGAGAAGATCGCTTTTACCAAACATTTGCCGACAAAAACTTCCGTGGTAACATGAATACTACTACTATCCGAACCTCACGGGGACGTACCATCATGTTGCAGCACGACGTCTCGTCACCGCGACCTTATTCACGCATTCATTTACTGAGCGGCACCAAGGCATTCGCTCAAAAATGGCCTGAGCCTGCACGCATCGCCATTGGTCATAACTGGTTGTCTCCCGAAGAATTTAAAAAGCTTGAAGAGCAATATACACCGGAAATCGTCAAAAAAGTAGGTGATATGGCAAAAAAAGTAGGCGGCCACGGAGGTATGGATTTCATGATGGACTGGCGTCTGATCGACTGTCTCCGCAACGGTTTAGCGCTCGATCAGGACGTTTATGATGCCGCTCTCTGGAGTGTCATTGGCCCTTTAAGCGAACGGTCTGTTTCGAATCGCTCTAATTCCATCGATGTCCCCGATTTCACCGCCGGTTCATGGAAAAACAATAAACCCGTTGAGTTAACGCTTCAGGGAGGCGGAACTACCGGTGTACAGAACTAATCACAATTTCGCTTTGCGGGGGCAGTTGATACACGCTGCCCTTCCCTAAATTATTCCCGTGTATCTCACCTTTTTCATGCTGGTACAATAATTGTAAATAATCTGGTATACTAACGGCCGGCAAACTTCGTAGTATATTAGTATAACTTTCTGGCCAGCATAAAACAAGGAATACTATGCATATCATTTTGGGGGCTACCGGACAAATAGGTTCGGCACTGGTTTCGGGACTGTTAGAGAACGGCCAAACGGTGAAGGCTATTATACGAGACGAACAGAAGGCACATAGCGTACCTGCTATCGCCGCTGTTGAAGTTGCCGACCTCCTGCACCTACCTTCCTTGATTCATGCCTGCAGCGATGCTACCACCCTATTCGTACTCACACCTGAAGATCCGAAAGCCATCGACGTATTGGCCACCACCCGAAGCATCATCGAAAATTATAGAAAAGTCGTCGTCGCTACGCCGGTAAAAAAGATAGTTGGATTATCTTCCATAGGTGCCCAACATGAAAAAGGCACAGGCAATTTGCGCGCATCCTATCTATTAGAACATGCTTTCGAAGACTTAGCCGTCCAGCAGATCTTCATTCGCCCCGCATATTATTTCAGCAACTGGCTGCCTTATCTAGGTTCCGTAAAAGAACAAGGAATCCTACCTACCTTCTTTCCGGTTGATCAACAGCTGCCCATGGTCGCTCCAAATGATGTTGCAGCGGTATTAACCGATGTGATGATCAAAGATAGCGATGAAGCCAGTAAGCGCGTATATGAAGTAGAGGGGCCAACGTGGTATAGCGCAGCAGATGTGGCTTTAGCTTTCTCACAAAGTCTGGATATCGATGTGCGGGCCGAACAAGTTCCACGTGCCCAATGGGAAGAAATGTTACAAAGTTCTGGCTTCTCGGCCGATGCCGCAACGCAACTTATCGAAATGACCGAAGCGGTGATTGATGGTCGCGCTTTACCGGAAGGTATTGGTAATGTAAGCTTTAGGGGTCAAACCACTTTACAAAGGTATATAGCCGAGATTGTTGCTCAACCTATGACCTAAATCATTATGCAAAAAAATTCATATAAGTACATATAATTTCACAACTATTCACTTATATTACCTATATATTCAACGCATTCGTCATTACCTAACACACTAACAGCAAAGTAATTATTAAGCCGTAATTTAAACTATCCGTTTTTTTTATGTAATTTTATTGATAATTATTCTATAATATTATTTTTTGATTTATTGCTTATGACACATGGATACCGTGAAATTCATCACAAGCGTCTATTTTCAACTGGTCGTATTGACGTTTGTGTGGTATGTGGCATCTTCACATAATTATTTGAAGACGGTCAACTTTAGATCGGAAATTTTCAAGTTGTTTATTTGCGTTGGTTTCCATTTATTAGCGATCATCATGGAGACAGGAACACCTATTGGTTTACTGTATGGCCCTATTTTTTATCGCATTTATTTACACACTATCGTAAGGGACAACCATGATACAAACAAGCCTACTATCAAGCATTTTTCAGCGTTTTTCCTCGGCTCACTTATTTACCTGGCATTATATGTTTATTCGAGAATAAATGTACAGGGAGAGGTGTGGTTATACAACTATTACTACCCTTGTTATTTATTCGCAATGGGCGGTTCTATTTTAGGATATAGTACTTTTATTATTTTTCGGCAACTGCAAGCGCCCATTGGTAAACCAACCCTGGAAAATATATTTTTCAACGTCTTATTGTGGCTTGCATTGCTCACTTCTTTACCTATTTTGATTTTTGCCGCAACACCCTACTTTAGCTATAACGTCGGTATACATGTACAGTACCTGATTTACATGATATTAGTGTTTTCTACAGCTATTTTATGCGGTTTTATCTTCGTTAGAATACCCCGTAATGTTGTAAATAACCGTACTGATCTATTTAAAATATACAGGTGTTTATTGACAGATGACCTTTACCTTGAAACGAACCTCACATTAGACAAATTAGCACATCATTTAGGTTCATCTTCAGAAAAATGTTCTAAAATCCTCAATGGTTATATCGGCATTAACTTCTATCAATTGCTTGCCAACCTTAGGATACGGCATGCTAAAAAACTGATAAGGAACGATGTCGAAAACAGATTGACAATTGAGCACCTCGCCCTGTTATGCGGTTATCGATCGAAAGCCTCTTTTAACCGCCACTTCAAGAAACTAACAAGCTGCACACCGAGCGAATACAAACAGCAGACAAGCTACAGCTATGAAAAATCTACCAATCTCCAACCTTCGTAACCATGCTTTTATTAATTCTTTTGATATTACTAGCTATTATAATCATAAATCTCGTATGTATTTACATCGACAGGAAAAGTATGTTACGTCTGCCCATTGAAAACATCTTTAATATAGGAATATATTGCCTAATATTACATGCTATACATGTAGTAGTCTTCCGCTACATCTACACACCGCCAATCTACTTATATCTTGATTGGGCCGCTCCGTACGCGCTATTATATGGCCCCATATTATTCTTCGCTACCATGACAATGCTTAAAAAAGGATATCAAGGGAAAAAAATGGCTCTCCACTTCATACCTTTTTGCTTCTACTCAGGAGTATACCTCATAGGCATGATAAACTATAACTCCGAAGGCTTCGTTTACCAGTTTCTAAAACTCACCATCGTAAAAGCGATCATCTTATCACTATTTATCTACGGTATAACCAGTTTGCATTTATTTAATAGGTACCCTATCAAACCAACGGTTCATTTTAAATTATTGACAAAAATTCCGGTTATACTTTGCTTAGTGGCATTTCTGCTAATATCTACATCAATTGTTAAGCATGAAAGCAATTTTACTTACCATATTACAAGGTTCATGTTATACACCATGATGATGCTGGTTAGTATATGGATACTTGATCATCGAATAAATTTGTTGATCGGCACAGGAGACAACAGGTTGGAGGATGCCTCGCTAAAAAAACAAGAAACGAATAGACGATACTACAAATCTGCTCTTCCTAGAGCAACATTACTGGCTTATGAAGAAAAGGTAGCACATGCAATAAATGAAGAACGGTTGTACCTCAACCCAAGTTTAGATATTAAAATGATGGCAGATTATCTACATATTAGTAAACACCATCTATCACAGGTTTTCAGTATGCAAATACGCAAAACCTTTAATGAGTATATCAGCGAAGCGCGTATCAAACATGTTTGCGACGTGCTGAAGAGCAATAACAACATAATTATAGAACATTTAGCCTATGAAAGCGGTTTTAACTCCAAAACATCTTTTTACAGACATTTCAAACAACACACCGGCTTTACGCCTTCACAATATCAGGAAAACATAAAAACAAAACCAGTAGCGTGTATCAATTAATTGGGACATACAAAGTATGCGCATTTTGAAACTATCGTCGACATAAATACACGTTATTTTGCACAAAATTTCCACCAATGAAAAAAGACATACAGATCCTCTACATAGACGATGAAGTGCAAAACTTAATCAGTTTTAAGAGTTCGTTGAGATTTGATTATCAGGTGTTCATTGCCAGTACGATCAATGAAGCGCGGCATTTGCTGGAAAAACATCCTGATATCCGTATCATCTTTTCCGATCAACGGATGCCCGGTATGATGGGTACTGATTTTTTTGAAGAGCTCAAATCCACCTATCCCCTTCCCATACGAATCTTATTAACAGGCTATGCAGATAAAGAGGCCGCTATAAATGCTATCAACAGAGGTAACGTCTTTAAATTTCTCACCAAACCCTGGAACATAGAAGAAATTTATGGAGTTATAAAAGAAGCCAATACCCATTACGAAACAAAGCTGTTAATGATTACGCAAAAACAAGAATTAGAACGGGCCTATAGCGAGCTAGATAAATTCACAAACAACGTCAGTCATGATATCAGAAACCCATTGGGAGGAATCATCTCCATTATAAAATTCGCCGAACGTAGTAAGAATCCAGAGGAGATACAGGATATCCTTTCACTGGTGAGAACCTCTTCTGAGCATCTGGATAACTATGTTATCAATCTTCAGGATTTCTACAAAACCAAACAAGGTCAGCTACACTACGAAGCAATTGACCTCAACAGTATATTTCAAGATCTTTTAAAGGTATTTCAGGCAGCAATCATCACAACAAACATCCACTTCATTGTAAAAAATGATTTGCAGACCCCCTTTCAAAGTGATAAGACCTTATTACAAATTATCCTATACAACTTAATTGCCAATGCCATTAAATTTCAAAAACCAGATACTGACGAAAAAAAAATAACCATTCATTCCTATATCGAAGACAAACAAGTTTATATCGCGTTAACCGATACAGGAATTGGCATCAAAGAGCAACATAAAGACAATATATTCAACCTCTTCTACAGAGCCTCTTCGCAGTTTGAGGGTAGTGGTTTAGGTTTATATAACGTTTCACAGGCCGTGCAGAAACTCCATGGTCAGCTAACCGTAAACTCGGTGCCTGGAGAGGGGTCTACCTTCACCATTAAGCTACCCTATATTGCCCACTGAAAGCACCAAAGTAAAACCGCCAAATATCCTCCTACAGCAACAATCAGGTACCATTCGTTTTTCTTCATCAATGCCGCTCCCAGAATAAGCGCGATTCCACAAAGTAGCCCTTTATGCCAGCCACTGTATGGCACACCGCTTTCAAAAGCATAAATGGTGTGCATCAAGCATATATTCAGCACGAAAAGTGTTAGCGGCACCAAGTAATGTTCGGTTAGCTTCACCCTTTTCATTCTCTTTCCTTTATCCATAAGTTGCGCCTATTGTAAATAGCGTTTTCTTAAAAAATCTACCAATGCGTAAAGCAGTAACCCCACTAACAAGGTGTTAATAATAACCGCGGCAACAGTTGCCGCTTGCGTATACCCCACAAACAAACTGATCAGCGCTATCAGTATCAGCAAGAGCAGAATCACGGCCGACCACAAAAAAGTCATTTTAAGTGCAGTTGTTCGGCGCCCTTTTTTCCTTTCCGTCCGGTAATAATAAATAACAAAGCCACTGATAGATAGAAAAGCGCTCACCAGCCCAAGTAGGGCATAAACAAATTTCAATAACAGTCCACCAAAGTCGCCAAAATGTAGCGCCTCTTGTATAAAATAAAACTTAGCGCCAACCGTTTGTTTACGAATATCGTATTTAAAAACGGGTCGATAATGTACTTTATCCAGCACCAATAAGTTTGATTCACGTTCGTACACAGTACCACGGATATTACCTCTGATGCCGATGGTACCAGCTCCATTCGTAGAAGGCACTAAGTAACGCGGCTCCAATTCCGGAAAAGTCTCTTTAGTCACAGCTAAAGCTTTGTTCCAATCAACGTCTAAGGCTTTATCATCAGCTGCCTCCATCACTACCTCCTGTTTAAAGGCATTCGGTATCCCAATGTTCAACCACCGCATCAACCAAGGTTGCAGTCCAAGCCAGGCCCCCGTAAGCGCTATCACCAAATTAAAAGCGAGTGCACTGATGCCCAACAACTTATGCCAATCAGCCATCATAATACGCAATTTTCCCGTTTTCCGGAGCTTAGGCCATTGCTGCTTTTTCATAAAGTCGCCATAGATCAGTAAACCCGTAATCACCAGCACAGCTAAAGCAATTCCGCCAATTCCTACCAGCTGCCTCCCCCAATTACCTTCATACAAGCGCACGTGCATCTGTCGCATATAATTCGCCAAACTATTCTGGTGGTCGCGTTTACCGATAAGTTTACCCGTTCCAGTATCTATAAAGAAATCGTACCGTTCAAAACCTTCTCCTCCCTTTCCAGGCCTGATCAGGTCCACCTGCAATACCTGCCCTTCTTTCTCGGGGAGTGCGATCATCATCGAACGATAATCAGCATGGGCACGCTTCAGCGAATCGATCGCTACATTTAGCTTTAGCTCAGCTAGGTTATTTTCAACCTTTGCCTGATGATAATATTTGATGATAAGCGCATCAATTTCCGGAATAAAAACAGCCAGGGCTCCAGTAAGGCTCAGTATACCAATGAGCACGCCCGTATACAGTCCGGCCCAATGGTGCAATTTCCATAGCAACTTCTTATCCTTTTTACCAGTACCTCCAGCCATCCTATATCCCTTCTAAAAAGTGTAGCCTACACCTACCAGAAAATTTCGGGGTGTTCCCGGAAACAGACGGTTAAAATCATACCCACCTACCCAATGCGTTTTGTTAAATATATTATTCAGGTTGGCAGACAGCTTAAACTTGTCAACCGTATAATACAGCGCCGCGTCTGCCACCACATAAGCAGGCAAAGTCAGCTGTTCACTGAAAGTGGCACGCGTACTCACATAATTTGCGCCCGCACCAATCCCTATACCTCTCAGAGCAGGAATGGTAAAGGTATATTTTGCCCAAATGCCCCCTTGATGTTTAGGAGCATTTGGCAGTACATTACCTATTTCCGCTTCATCATCACTTTCCGTAATGATGGTTTCATTTATCGCTAAGTTAGCAGTAATACTCAAATTTGGCCGTAACTGTCCATACACATCCAGTTCCATTCCTCTCGAACGCTGCTGACCTACCTGACGAAGTAACTCCGGGTTTCCAGGGTCATTGGCATTAATCAAAATATTGTTCTGTTCAATATGGTAAGCGGCAAAATTCACGCTCAACATTTTCTGCAAGAACTCCATTTTAGACCCGACCTCAAGCATGGTACTGGTTAGCGGGTCGAAAGGTCCGCCGAAGCGCCCCGGATCACCAATGGTACCTGCTCCCTGGGGCTGATATCCCTGTGCATAAGTTGCATACAGACTCACCGGCTCTATAGGTGTATACACCAAACCAAAGCGCGGTATAAAGGCCTTTTGCTGCACCTCTTCACTATCCTCCTGTTGGTAATTTAAAATATCGGTATAAAACTCCTGTCTAAAAGCAATCAGTGCCTGTAAAGGGCCCCAGGTAATCTGATCCTGTAGATACACCCCATTCACGAAATATTTGGTAACCGGTTGTGGACTAGAAACATTGAAATAACCTGAAATCTCCGAAATGGAATAATCTGGATTGGCCAGGTCGAAATGAGGCACATTTGGTACTGGAATATTATCGCGTATTAAATAGGCATCACGATTAGCCGGATCATAAGTGTTGATAATTCCATTATTCGCTGCATTCCGATACCCTAAAGCATTATAATTAGAGCCCCCAACCGGAGAAACATTCTGTATATAATCATAGCCGGTAAGCAGTTTATGTTTTAAAGGTCCGGTATTAAAATCACTCACAAGATACAGCGTGATATTATCATTATAGTTCTTTCGTTGGCGACGGATAGTCTGCATTTCCATTAGCGTAGGTATCTGTACGTTGTCTGCATCAACGGCATAGCTATTAGACGTGCGGTGCTCCAAAAGATCCTCATCGTACAGAAACTTCATATACGAGGCATTAAAAGAGATATTATCGGTAAACTTATGCTGCAAGGAAGCGGTGGTATAAAGATTAAGCTCATTGGCATAATCGTTTTCCTTACCGATGGCAAAAGATACCGGGGTAGAGTATAGATCTGTACCGGCCGAAGCACCAAAAATCGGCTGACCTCGGTCGAGCTTTGATTTGGTTTTGGAGTAGACAAAATCGATATTTACCTGCGTTTTATCATTCGGTATAAAGGAAACCGAAGGTGCAATCACGATATCTTCACCCCCCTGCAATACCCTGAACGACTGCGCATTCTGATAGGCTAAATTCAAGCGATACAATAAGGTCTTCTCCTCATTCATCGGTCCGGTAAAATCGCTGGTCATCCGGTAAGTGTTATAGCTTCCCGTGGCAAAATTAACCGACTTACGATTTACGTCCAATGGTTTCTTAGTTACCGTATTTACCGTACCTCCCGGATCAGTATTGGCAAATAAAGCCGAGGCGGGGCCTTTGATAACCTCTATGCGCTCCACATTGGGCAATAGCGATTGTCCCCAACTGTTTGTAGCATCGCGCAGGCCATTGATCAAAGCATTACCGGCTCTGAAACCGCGCAGCGTAAAATCATTATTATAGAAAGAGAAAACATTCACACCGCTAATGTTCTTCAACACATCACTGGTTTTAAAAGCTTGCTGATCATCCATCACCTCCTTTGTAACATAACTAATGGCCTGCGGTACATATTTGATAGGGGTTTCGGTTTTTGTACCCGCAAAGGAAGAAGTGTTCTTATAAGTCTGTTCTTTACGACCAATGATTTCCACTGCCTGTAGCTGATCGGCAGCCGGCTTTAAGAATATACGAAGGTCTTTCGACTCCGGCAAAGGAAAGTTAACCTGCATACGTTGTTGCTCATAGCCCAGGTAAGTGAACGATAACGTATACGTACCTTCAGCAAGGTTTTCGAAAGAAAACCGCCCTTCATCATCAGAAATACTACTGTTAGGTATGCCGCTCAGGCGAACCGTCACCCCTTTTAAAGGAGAAGCATCCGATTCGGCAAATACGTAGCCAGCAAGTGAGCGCTCCTGCGCATACAATCTATTTGTGGCTACCAGCATCAAAGCCAGCAGGAAAAGGTAGGCTTGTTTCATGTTGATTTTATTTAAATTGATTCTAAACGACAAAGTAAGTGTATAAGAAACACTTCAGCAAATTTATTTTGAATTAATCTAAACAACATCCATTAAGAAACAAGCATGCCGGTTCTCATTAAAGCACAAAAAAAGCCCGGCACACTTCGGGAGTGTACCGGGCATATCAAAAATGCTATATCAAATTCAAATCAAATGTTTTTTTGCTGGCTCAGTCCACCGGAACAAAAGTAAACATCCATTTCACTGGGTTTTGCCAATCTTTTCCTTTAAAACTACCCACAGGTAGTTTAACCAGCACATTGTTCCAGCCTCTTTTTAATTTTATTCGTGAAGGTTCCCGAAAGGTATAACCCTCGTCCATCATCGGCCGCTCCAAATCTCCTTTCCTACCCGCCTGTTTCCAATTGGGAGGCCTAATTTCACCGCCATTTACCCAAACACGGCTTTTCCTGTTATCCCAGGTACCAGCCAGTGGAGCATCTGAAGCATAAGAGCGGGAGAAATTATCGAAACCTATCCAAAAATCTCTTATCGTATCACTCTCACTCCAAATGCGCGTCTGTGCATACCAAGTGGTAAATTCCTCTGGATTCGTCAAGATACCTTGGATCACTTTATCCCACCAATGTCTTAAAATAACGGTACCCCCAAGCGTTTCAAAAGCAGGAGTATACTTCACCGAATCCATTACCCTATTTGAAGGTTCAAAAGACTGCTCCAGATCGCCTCCATTGGCATAAGGGCCATAAAACTGCCATTTGATGTTAGCCTGCCTCATATAAGGAAAGGGCTTGTTTACAAAATAATGCTGTTGATGGTCCAGTAAGCGCTTTTCAAAGGCTGCAAAACAGCTACTTTCCCAGGTGCCCGGGGCACCTATATTTGCCACCCACTCCGCTACGCCCCCTCCCTGCCACGCTCTTTCCGCAAAAGTAATCATGCCCGGATAGATCGCATTCTGATTCAGTACATCCCTTTCGCAGCGTACCGCCCTATCCGGCCAAGAGCACAAGATTCCTCCCAGTAATGCGTTATTTCCCATAGGCTGCCCACCAATCTGCCGGTGAAAAAGTGTCGTTACCGTCTCCAAGGGATCCATATGGTTGAGGTAAAGGTGTTTCGAATCCACATACTGAAGCAACGCGGTATCCGAAACAGGGCTGGGTCCTTCCTGCCAAAGTTGACGAATAGTGCTTCCCGGCAGATTCCCCCCGGGTTCCCACCCTAAAGTGCGCTTACCCATGCTATCCAGAAAGGCAACCATTTCAGGCAAAAATTGCTCATTGGTAATTTTCACCTCATCGCCTCCCACATGTAAGTAGTCCAGATCATAGGTATCACAAAACTCCTGTAAGAGCTGTTTTAGATAAAACATGCCGCTATCACTTTGCATGTCGGTTTTCATCGCTCTCTCGAAGGCACCGCTGTGGCCCGGCATATCTATTTCAGGCACCAACGTAATATGTCTTGCTTTACAATAAGCAATCAGCTCCTTAAAATCAGCTTCCGTATAGTATTTACCCGCGTTACGCAACATGTTTCCCGATTCGGTTAACTGAGGAAACTTTTTACTTTCCAAACGCCAGGCAATATCTTCGGTTAAATGAAAATGAAAGATATTAAGCTTATAAGCGGCCATTACGTCAATCTGTTCTTTCAGCAGTGCCATAGACTGAAAGTTTCGTCCTACATCCACCATATATCCACGCCACGCATAGGCAGGCCAGTCATTAATGTCACAAGCGCTCAAGATGCCTGATGGCCTTGCCAACTGCATGAGTGTCTGTATAGCATAAAAGATACCTTTCTCCGTATTCGCTTTTAACGTAATACCCGCTGGTGCCACTTGCAAATGATAAGCCTCCCCCTCATGATGAGGGGCCTCCACCTGAGCCAAGGCCAGGGAGATAACCGGTCTATGCCCAGCGGTACCCTCCCGTTGGTCTACAAGCTCCAACTCTGCCCCCATTTGCTTCATCATCTGCTGTAAAATCAAAGCCTCCTTTTGCAAGCGATCATCGCTTATGACTATTGACTTTATATTCCCTATACTTATCTGCCCCTTCCCCCAGCTCACCTGTTGTGGTAGCGGTATCAGCATAGACGGCTTTTCATCTACCTTGGCCAACAAGCTATAAAAAGAAAAAAATAAAGCAAAAAAGACACTTGTTTTCATCAGCCTACCCATTGATTACCATTTTACCGGTCTAAACACAATTTCTTTATACCCATTTTTTTCAAAGAGTACACCAATGCGCCTTTTATTCACCTGCACCATATCCGAATAGGCCGCATGATCACCTTTTCCTGGCTGCTCACGTCTGGCAATCGTCTTTTGGAAAAACCAAGACCTGCCACCATCGTCACTTAAACGCAGCGTCAGGTTATTCCTGGCGGCAGTATCTGCGGCATTACAGAAAGCCAGCACAACTCCCTTTTTCTTATCGTTAAAAGAAAGTACGCTCCCTTGATTTACCGGATCAGGCAATTGTCTGTCATAATATGTTGTATCCCAAGTTGCTCCACCATCACTACTAATGGATACAATCCTGCTACGTACATTTCCCTGCTGATTTCTGGAATTCATCACCAAACTATCGACACCGATCACTGCCGCCATCGATTCATTTCCACCTTCGAAAGGAACATCTTCGCTTAACTTAAATGTTTTTCCATGATCATCGGTATAATAGCCATGCGCGCTGTAATCTTTAAAAGCCTCCTGTGGCTCACCACTGGAATGGTTTGCTGCTACGAAAATCCGACCTTCAAACTTACCCTGTCCAAACTGCACGGCGTGCCCGGGCGTATTGGCGTAGCTGCGCCAATCTTCCGAAAAATTATAGGCTTTATTTTGTTGCGGCTGTTTTGGCCGATGTACCGCTAAGGTAATATTTACCGGTTCCGACCAAGTTCTACCGTCATCTTCCGAAGTCACGTACCATACTTCGCGTAGGCCCTTACCTTTTCGTACTTCTCCCTCATGATTATTTCCGGTATTATAAAATAGAAAAATCCGGCCATCAGGATATGCTGGGTCCAAAAAGTCTACCACGGGAGCAGGGTTTCCTGCCTGCAAATCACTATAATCCACCACCCTATGTAAATCTCCCCAACTTTTTCCACCATCGGTGCTGCGTTTCATTACAATGTCAATATCACCAAAGTCGCCCGCATGCTCCACCCTGCCTTCGCAAAAGGCCAATAGACTCCCATCCGGAGCTTTGATCATGGCAGGGATACGAAAGCTTTTATAGCCTTCCTGTCCCGAAACAAAAACGGAAATATCTTTTTCCTTTGCCTGCGCCAATAATGACACACTGCAGGCAACAACAAGTATTATGAGATAATGCATACGTTTAATTTTTATGGTTATTATTTTTTAGGACTATCGTGTAAAATACGCAAAAAAAACTCCCGGCTTGACCTGCGAAGCAAGCTTCATTGCCATTAAAAACGAATACGACAATGAAAAATCTCCTTTAAAAGGCGCTGCCACTACTTAGCTTCTGCTAACCGGGTATTTCGAGGCCGAATTTTTTGCTAACGAACAGTTGTTGCATAGCAGGCCCTTCTTGGGCAATTATTCCGATAGTCGTTTTTTTAAATATTCGTCCAAAAGCAAGTAACCATACCACTCCTGCCGAGGCAAATGGAAAGGTCCTTTAAAAAGGTTACCTTTGGCTGTTTGCGCAATGCTGCCATCCCGGTGCAGGTATCCGAACCATTCACCATTTACCGGATCGTGGAAATGTTTATAGGCATAGTTATGTATCATTTGATGCCACTTCGCATATTTTTCCTCCCCCGTCATCATATAGGCCAGCAGGGTAGCAATAATCGTTTCGTTCTGTGACCACCAGAACTTCATATCCTGCCAATATTCCTGCACCGGCTTATGGTATACATCTCTGAAGTACAGTATGCCTCCATGTTCCTCATCCCAACCGCGAGCCCACATATAATCCAGCATCTTACAGCCAAGCCTCGTTAAATCCGGGTCGTTGTTACGCACTTTTGCTTCATGCAAGATAAACCACGCACCCTCAATGGCATGCCCGGGATTCAAGGTACGGCCATCGATATGATCAATGATCTCCCCATCCGGCGCAACCTGTTCCATTACACATTTCATATCATCCTTTACGAAATATTGTTCAATCTCCCTTATCCAATTGTCGATCGCGTCGTCGCAACGCTCATCGCCAATTGTCGCCCTCAACTGCTGAGCGGTATTCATCATAATCATAGGTACACCAATCCCTCTAACCGGTCTGGTATCGGTAAATTTTGACGGGAGCTCAAGTTCACCGGAAGCGTAAGCCAAACACCTGCTAAAAAGTAGTCTTGCCTGTTCGGCCACCTGTTCATCACCGCTTGCTTTGGCATAGGCTGCAAAGGCTATTACGGCAAATGTTTCCGAAAAAAAATACCTCCGTTTACGTAGCGGTCTTCCATCTCTGGTTGTGTGAAAAAACATTTGACCGTCTGCATCAAAACAATGTTTGATCAAAAAGTCGTAACCCAGCTTGGCTCCCTCCAACCATTCCGGCCGCTTTTCAACCGTGTTATACAAGGTAGCCAAGAGCCATGTTGTGCGACCTTGAATCCAAACCGCCTTATCATCATCAATCAAGCTACCATCGGCGTCCCGCATCAATAGAAAACCGCCATACTCCCGATCATATGACCTCGGAAACCAAAAAGGAATGGTATCCTTCAACAGTTGATCATGATAGAAATCTCTTAAATCGTGTAATTCTTTTTTTGTGTACATCTTTTAGCTTCTAAAAAATTGGTTTAGGCGTTATATTCCTCTTTAAAATCATTTACTTTTGGTTTTAACACGTACAGTTGAATCAGTACTACCGCCGCCACAATCACCGCGAGCATAGCAAAGTCACTGCCGAGGCTGCCTGCATCGACCGATCCACCGAGCAGATCCGTAATAAAGGCGCCAGAAAACACCCCCACCATATTCATCAACCCATAGGCCGTGGCCCGGTATTTTGACGATACAAACTGGCATAAGATCGGCATATTGTTCGCATCGAATAAGCCAAAACCTAAGCCAAACCCCATAGCCGCCGTCACCACTGCCGATAAGCTATGCCCATAGCTCAGCAGAAACAAGGAAGGAATGGTAAGCCCCAAACCAATGGCGCTGGTATAAATCCGCCCACGTATATGTCGCTGCACCCATCTATCAGACAGTATCCCGCCTAAAATCACCCCCATAAAAGACGATGCGGCTATGGTTATAGTTGCTATAGGGCCAGCCTTTGCCATCGGTATATCCAGGTTCTGGGCAAATAGCGTAGGCAGCCAGTTCTTTGTTGCCCATCCGGGTAGGCTTGGCACGGCAAAATATAAGAGAATAACCCAAAATGAAACATTGCTCAACAGTAATGCCAACCCTTTGACCACGGGCACACGTTTAGGTGTAAGTAAAGTCTGCACCGATGCTACTTGTCGCTTTTCCTTGAGCAGCAGCATCAGCACTACGGCATAAGCCATCCCAACGAAGCCAAAAGAACGAAAGGTTAGTTCCCAAGAATAAGCACTGGCAATAGTGGCTCCGAAACCACCTAAGGCCTGTCCCATATAAAGGCCTGTCATATGAATGCCAATGGCCAAAGAGCGTGTTCTCTCCTGGTGGTAGTCGGCAATCAAAGCCAGGGCTGCGGGGATATAGAGCGCCTCGCTTACCCCCATTACTGCACGAAGCACGTACAGCTGCTCAAAATTCCGGGCATATCCCATGCCGAAGGTTACACCAGACCATACAAAGAGGCTCCCCACAATAAGCCATTTTCGGTTAACCCGATCAGCAATAATTCCAGCTACCGGACTCATAAGACCATAAATCCAGAGAAACACCGCCATGAGGCGACCAAAGTTTGCGGCCTGCTGCAGCTCTGCGATATCACCCTCCATAGCTGGGCACATGGTTGCCAACATCTGTCTGTCCATGTAGTTAAGCAAAGCCACTATCCAGAGCAGTGCTACTACCAGCCAGGGATAATTATGTTTACGGAACAGGTTCATATTACGGTTTTTCTTTTATAATTGGTTTTCCCACCCAAATCCGTGGGCTGCGGATACCCGCGCGAATTTCACCACTGGGAAGGATTACGTCATCTCCCCACACCGTTGCCGTGGTTGTTACCGGTGCCTCGTGAGGAATGGGTTGCTTAGCCTCCCACGTGTCTGTCGCCACCCGATAGCACCATATCTGGCAACTAAACCCAGGGTGGGCTGCCTGCAACGCTGCTTTCTGCTGGTTAAGTATACGGTTATTTTCCGAGTCCTCCGTCTTTTTGATCAACAGCAACAGCTCTTCCACTCTGCTAAAAGTTGTACCATTATCTCCTCCGAACACCCATATACAGTCTTTTCCGTAAGCCAAGGCTGCCGCGGCCGACAAAGGTTCAGGCAGTGGAGCCCGTTGCTGCCAGGTATCTCCCAAGGTGTCGAGATACCACACCGATTGGTAAAAGTCACTCGGCCTATCAACGTTACTTTTTCTTCCCCCAATCAAAAACAGTCCACCACCTTTCGCGATCAAATTTGCGTGCGACACCGCATAGGGCAGATTTATATGCCTTATCCATCCCTTTTCCAGCTCGTTTAAGTCTAATATCCAAAGTTTGTTAGAAACACCGCTGTCGGTTTCTCCTCCTGCCACATAAAGCGTCCCATCCAAGCAGGTCATTGCAGCATTGGTTACCGCAAAAGGCAAGTCAGGCAGCTCAACCACGTCAAGATGCTGTTCAGAAGCAAGCCAGGTAAGCGCGTACGCCCCTTTGCTCAAACCTCCTTCATTTTCACCTCCCGCTATTACCACACCCTCAGGTGTTGTACAACTGGCGGCATAGGCTAAGGCGAAAGGAAGCTCCATTGTGTGTAGCGAAGATTCTCCATCGCTGGCCTTTCGCAGGTACACATACAGATCCCGATAATACTTTTTGGCTCCCCCTTCCCAAGGCAATTTGTTTGGGAAATTGGCTCCACCACCAATTAATAACGCATCGTTAGACATGCCAACCAACGGTCCGGCAAGGCCTAAATGAGGCTGTTCACCCTCCCTGTTAGGCAGCGAAAAAGCATCATCCCATGTTAGATCTTCAATTAATGCCTGACCTTTCACTGTCAGGGACATCGCCAATATACACAACATTGCCATTCCAATAGGTTTCCGCATAATATATCCATTTAAGAAGTCTCCAGTGTAGGGTGAAGCGATTTAAAACCGGCAAAGCCCAAAGCCTCCACCTCTTGCGTAAAGACTTCAAAATCATTCTTATCCATATTGCCTACCGGCAGACGAAAATTACCGCAATCAAGTCCTATCAATTTCATGTACGCCTTACCCGTGGCTATCCCGCCAAATTTACCCAGCAAACGGATCATATCAATGGCTTGTTGCTGTAAAGCCTGCGCCTCAGCAAGATTTCCCTGGTTGAAGGCATCCATTAAACGCAGGTACAGGGGAGCTGCATAATTGAACGTACTTCCCACGGCACCTTTCGCCCCCAGCACCAAGGCCGACAACATATTTTCATCCCTTCCCCAGAGCATATCATATTTACCCTGTGCGTATCGCAGGCAAGAAAGGAAGTCCATAAAATCCTCATGGGTGTATTTAATACCGGTAAAGTTGGGTATGCGCCCGTCAACTGCCTTTAGCAAGTCAACCATATTAAACCCCACCCCGGTAAGCACCGGGATATGATAGTAATAGAAAGGTAGTTGCGGCACTTCGGCCGCTACCTCTGCGCAGCATTCGGCCAAAGTCTCCACCGTTGCCGGCTTAAAATAAAAGGGTGCAGTAAACGACACACCGTACAAATCCAAGCGCTGTGCCTCCCGGGCCAAGGCTTTACAATCAGCCAGACTAGTTCCTCCCAGTAAGACCATCACCTTAAAATCTGGATCGTTTGCAGTTATCCTTGCCCATGCCTCCATGACAGCCACCTTTTCTTCAGCAGTCATCGACACACCTTCTCCGGTAGATCCACAGATAAACGCCCCCGTAATACGGTTATGTTTCAATAAGCGGTAATATGCTGGAATAAGTTCCAGTCGTAATTCTTCCTCATCACCCATTGGGGTGAAAGGGGCAGCTATTAAGCCTTCTAAATGAGTATGCATCTAATATTTAATCAAATTATCTATCTATTTGTTCTATTCATAACCCGGCGTCTGCGCCAGTTCCGGATCGGCATTCAACATGCCCTGTGTTATCGGCAATAAGAATTTATACTGCTCGTTTGGCCGCAGATATACGGGGTTCACATATCGGAAAACCCATTCATCACCTGCTCTACGCAGTGCCCACCAGCGTTTTCCCTCCGCGATAAACTCACGCAGGCCTTCGTCTAATACGGCCTCCATGTCCTGCTGTGCACCACCCTGCCGGTATACCGGAAAATCAGCGCCATAAGCCCGTTCCCTAATCGCATTGATCTCCGTGCTCGGGTCTATTCCCAATTGCACCTTAGCTTCGGCTAGCAATAACAATACTTCGGCATAGCGATAAATCGGAAAATCATTATCGTAGAGTTGTGCCCCAGCATTAACCCGTCCGATAAATTTAGTAAGCATGGTAGCCGCTACCGGAAATTCAGGTGTATTACGGTACATGATACGGAAAGTGTTATCGAAGCGGCTATCGCCGGCAACATTTAACTTCTCAATCATTGCTAAAGACAGGCCGGCACGACTAGCGCCGCCCACCAAGGGGTATACCACATTTACAGGCTGGTTATTCTCTGGTGTACCGAACACCAGCGTTGCAGCCTGCGTAGTATTCACCAAAAAATTACCATAAGCCATCATCTGCTCCTGGTCGAGCTCATAATTCAAGGCAAAAATAATCTCCTTATTATTGTTCTTTGCCGTAGGGTCAAAGACATTTGCATAATCTTCTTGAAGACCTAACGTACTCCCTTCCTGCGCGGCAACCTCCTCAAGGGCCTCTCTAGCCAGGCTATAGTCGGCCGCATTTCCGCCAAAATGCGTTCCAGACCACAGATAAACGTCGCCTTTTAAGGTCAGCGTTGCCAATCGGTTCCAGAAAACCCTTTTCGCAGGCAAGCTATTATTTCCCTGATAGGCCGTTAACGAACTTTCAATATCAGCTTTTATCTGTTCCATAATCAGCTCCGGTGCCGACCGTGCTTTGTATAGCTCCCGCAAATCACTTACCGACGCTACCGGCTCTACTGTTAACGGTACTCCACCCCAGGTTTTCAACATGGTGTAATAGATATAAGCCCTTAAACCATACATTTCCGCCATGATCTGCTGTTTTTCCTCATCCGGTAAAGTCGTTTGTGGAAATAAAGCAATTACCGTATTCACGCGGTCAATCAGCTGGTAAAAGTTTGCCCACTCGGCAAAAGGCACCTGATTGATATTGATATTATGGGTATACAAGTTGCGTAAGCCACCATCTTCCGATTCGGTAAACAAGCCATCCGCCCATATATCCGAGCGCATTTCACCCAACTGAAAAAACGTAGCATGAAAACTTCTGAACGAGGAATAGATACCATAGTATAAGGTACGTGCCGCATTCGGGTCAGACAATACCAAATCTCTTCCCAGATCTGTCTGTGGCTGCACCTCTTCCAGTTGTTTCTGACAGCTCCCCATCGCCAACAACAATAGCGCCGCCATAAAAATTCTGTTGATATTTTTTAAGTTAATCATTTTGAAGCGATTTAGAGGGTTAAGTTTAGACCAAAAGTATATGTTCTAGGCAAAGGGAAACGACCTACATCATTTCCACCCACTTCTGGGAAATTGCCGCTATAGCCCGTAAGATAAGCCAGATTGGTTCCCGAAACATAAAGGCGTAAACCGTTGACTCTATTTCGGGTAACATTGGCCAAGAGTTCAACCGGCAGGTCGTAGCTCAGGGTTACCTCCCTTAGGGCGAGGTAATCGCCTTTTTCATAAAAGTTAGCAAAAGTAGTCGTACTTCCTCCGGCATCCTGAAAATAATTACGGCCATAATTCGCCCAATAGTAACGAGGCAAGGTGCCCTCGGGATTTTCCGGGTGCCAGGTATCTTTGATATCTACCGGTCCGTTCTGCGAACCCTGTACCTGCGATAAGCCCCTTAACACCTGTTGGTTCAACAGCATAAAACCCAGCGCATAATCGGTTTGTACAAATAACGACAAACCTTTATAGGCAAATGAAGTAGAGAAACCACCCTGCACAGTAGGCCGTGTTCTTCCCACAAACACCCTATCCAGAAAATCGATGGTACCATCTCCGTTAACGTCACGCCAACGCGCATCTCCCAACAGTTTGGTGTTTTTATTGATATGTGGCAGATAAGTATTAATGAGTTGCGCATCCTGATCCAACATTTCCTGTGAGGTATAAATACCATCATAGATCGGCGCCCAGATTTCATCATTTCCAATGCGCAAACCTTCCTGCAGACCGCCTACAAACACGCGCTGTCCACTTACCGGATCAAACACTTCTATTGCCCCTTGTCGGTTACGATCCAAGCCATTGTCTGGCAAACGCACCGCATAGTTTTTCACATGGTAGAAATTGAACCCTACCTCCCAGCTCAAACCGCCAACCGTTGTGGGCTGTAGCAGTGCCGCCTTTACTTCCAGCTCAACACCTTTGTTTTGTAGCTGTCCGAGATTCGTACGGTATACGCTATAACCCGTCCATGACGGAATCTGTAAGTCGGTGATCTTATCATACACGTCCCGGATGAAATAATCGGTAATCACGCTCAATCGATTGTTGAAGAATCCCAGATCCAATCCAAAATTCAGCGATGATACCCGTTCCCAGCGTAAATCGCTGTTTACGATCGTGGTTGGCACAAAGCCCGCACTTCCGTTGTAAATAGCATCAAAACTATACACACCAGCGGCGGGATAATCTCCAATCACATCCCTTCCCGGCAAACTACCGTTCTGCCCCCAACTGATCCTTGGTTTTAATGTACTCAGCACGTTAGACAGGGCCATATCACGGTAGAAACTTTCATTGTGTATATTCCATCCAGCAGATAAACCCGGAAAAAACCCAAAGCGGTTATCCGCTAGCCGGCTGCTACCATCGTAGCGTAGGTTCATATTAAAGAGAAAACGATTATCATAATTGTAATTGGCCCGACCAATGATGGAAGACAGTCGTTGCCATTGGTCGAAACCAGAGGCAGGCACCCCTACTGCCTCGGTAGAAGCCGATAGGTAAGGTATGAAGTCTGTCGCCCCACCTCTTGCCTCGGCTTGATAAAACCGATTCTGGTATTCATAAAACTCACCTCCACCCAAGAGGGAAAGTGTATGCTTATCCCAGGTATTATCGTACTGCAAAAAAGCATTGTACTGCCATTGGTCTGAACGCACATTACTAAAAGAAGCATTACGTGTATCGATGAAAGCGCCCGCTGTTCCGTTCTGATAAGCCTTGTTAAATGTTTCCCTTGTATTATAGCGGATAAAGCCCGATGCCGATGCCAAGGCCTTCAACTGTGGTAAGATCTGGTATTCCAAGTTAAGTGCTCCCGAGTACCTTTGTTCATTATCGTGAATATTAAACTTGTCCTGAAAGTAGCTTGGGTTACCTAAAGTACCGCCATCCACACCAGGTAATATTTCTCCCGTAACATCGTGGGTAAGTCTAACGGTAGGTGCCACACCACCAAAACGTTGGATAAGGCCGCCCGTTAAGCCGCCACCTCCATCTGCCGTCAGGTAAGACGGTCTAGATCGGTCGTTATACCCCGCAAGGTTCAGGTTAATTTTAAAATCTTTCGTTACCTGTAAGCCTCCGTTAAAGTTCACATTCATCCGTTTGAGCGACGAGCCACGCACCAAGCCAATATCCTTCACCGCACCGAGGCCCAAGGCAAAATTGCTCTTTTCTGTAGCGCCCGAAAAGTTCAGGTAATGCTGTTGGAGGCTGCTATTCTGTAAAATTAAGTCTTCCAGCTCGCGTTGAGACGTCGATCGGTACAGGATACTGTCTAATTGCTGGGCATCAAAGGGATTTCGGTCGATCAATAAGTTCCATGCCGGATCTTGCAGTAGGCTTCGGTTACCCTGAGAAAGCAGCTGCGTAGAATATAAACCATCCGGCTGTGTCCAACCCGGACTCGCAGCCCAGCCCCAGGCCCCTGTCAGTTGATTTCTTGTAGCATTCATTTCCGCTTCATTGCCATCAGCCGCGGCCGCCTCATAACGGCTACCCAAACCCCTTCGGTTCCAAATGATATAATCCTCTGCAGATAAGAAAGGAACATTATTTCTGCGCACCGTATTTTTAGCCATTTTCAGGTTATAGCTAATCTGCGTACGTCCCATCTTTCCCTTTTTTGTTGTAACCAATACCACCCCGTTGGCCGCGCGCGCACCGTAAATAGCCGTAGAAGCCGCATCTTTCAGTAAGTCCATCGACTCGATATCATCAGGATTTATTCCATAGAGCGATGGAACGATCACGCCGTCTACTATAATTAAAGGTGAACCACTGCCATCAAAGTTGGTACCTCCACGGAACGAGATGCTTGGAGTAGCACCCGGTTGCCCTGTTGTTTGCTGCACCCTTAACCCCGCCACTGTACCTTGGAGTGCCGTAGCCGCATTGGTACGTGGAGCAGATTGCAGTACCTGGCTATTCACCGAAGAAACCGCACCAGATAAATTACTTCTTGTTTGCGTACCATAGCCCACCACCACCACTTCATCCATCACCTGTACATTCACCTCTAAACCAATAGTTAATGGTTCGCCAAATACCACCGGCACCTCCTGAGGCGTATACCCAGTATAGGTTACTACTAATATGTCAGCTTCGTCGGCCTGTATGGTAAATACACCTTCGGCATTGGTTTGTGTAGTTTGCCCTTTTCCCTTGAGGAGCACCGTTACTCCGGGAAGTACATCATTTGTTTGTACATCTACCACCTTCCCCGTCACTTCACCTTGCGCGAAGGTCTGTAGATGCATAAAAAACAGCATCAATAGCAAAAATGCGTGTTTTGTCATTAGGTTCACATTCATAATCTCATGTCTAGGTAAACTAATAAGTATTACATAATACACAAATGTAAAAACTATATCATAAAAAACAATATATTTTTTATATTATGTATAACATATTAGAAGTAAAGATTAGTTATATTTGCTTTCGAAACAGCACACCATAATATCAGGCCCATATGGACAAAGCATCATTTAAAGAAAAACTCAGCACGGTTGATACTTCCAGTTTGGTAGATAAGGTGGAAATGAAGCTGATTGACCTTTTTATGAATAAGGGCTTAAAAGTAGGCGATGCGCTACCCAAAGAGGTAGAGCTTGCAGAGATTTTAGGCGTTAGCCGTACAGTGATTCGCGAGGCCATGTTACGTTTACGAATGGTTGGTTTAATAGAATCCAAAAAGCACCGGGGTGCGGTATTGACCAATCCGGATTTATTATCCCCTTTAAAAAAGTCGTTACATCCCAATATTTTAGCCGAAAAGACTTTGCGCGATATTTTCGAAATGCGCCTGGTATTGGAATTGGGCATGGCCGATCTGTTATTTGCACGGGTTACTGCAGCAGATATTGAAGCGTTGGAAGAAATTGTGGAGACAGAGCCCGTCAAAGCCGACTCAACGATTTTCAATATCACAGATGAAATAGCTTTTCACGGAAAGCTTTATGAAATCTCCGGTAACCAAACATTGAAAGATTTTCAGCATATGCTCTTACCCGTTTTTCAATATGTGCATACGAGTGGTATGCTCACTGAGCCGGTTCACTCCAAATCGTTTATTTCGCATAGGGGGCTAGTGGATATATTGAAAGTAGGCACCCCGGAAGTTTTCAGAAATGCCATGCGGAAACATTTAGACAATCACTTTTCCCGCTTATTTTAATCTATTTTACATGTATTGCCATTTCATATCCCTTTTCAGGTTAATGATATGCGCAAGGTGATGGTTACAATGCCAGGCGTAGATTCCAATATTTTCCCGTAGCGAGACTTCCTTCCCATTTTCGGGATGTACGAATACCCTTTCCAGATCACTCGGACTAAGTGCATGCAGAAGTTTTATCCAGCGTCTGTGTAATGCCTTTAATAGTATCAGGCTTTCTTCAACATCAGATGTCTTGCTGTCGGCCAATTCCGCCCAAAGCCCTTGTTCATAAGGCTTTATGGTCGGCTTATCTTCGGTTAAGGTCAGCTTAAAACGTATAAAACTATTCATATGACTATCCGCGCAATGGTGCACCACCTGCCGTACTGTCCATCCACCACTTCTATAAGGTGTATCCAACTGCTCCTTCGATAATTTTTGTACTTCATGCGCCAATCTTTCCGGGAAAGAAGCGATAATGGCGATCTGTTCGGTTAACAATTCGGGTGTTACTTTTTCGACCTTTTGGTATTTACCTATGGGATATTTAAGTTGTTCGGTTATCATGTTATATTCCCCTAACATTAGCGCACTAATTTAAGCTTTTCCTAGGAATTCACAAGTTTATCTTTGTAAGTGTGACAAAGCAGAACAGCTTGAAATCTTCCCTACACGTTAAACAGTCAATTACGTCTGATAAAAGTTATCATTTGAACAACCCGAAAATTTGAGCTGCCTAATTGGTTTTTCGAAACCCACATTAAAAAGATGCCCTTAAGGAAAGTACGTAGTTTCTGCCTGCGGACACAATACCCGAAGAGTAAGTTCGATACATTTTATCTGTTATATTTTCCACCCCCACGTTCAGCATTAAAAAGTCAGTTACCCGATAAAGTAACCGGGCATTCAAAGTGCTCCAGGCAGGCGAATACGGATTTCCATTCTCATCAGTCGCATACATATAAGTCTTTTCCTGTTCAGAAGGAGCTAAGTTATCATTGCTAACCTCACCATTATAAACTGCGTATAACTCTGCTTTAAAGCGTTGTGCAGCATACATTAAACGGGAAATTCCAAACCACGGGCCTGCGTGCCGAAGTGGAGCCGTGTCGCCATTATCCAATTCTTCGGTGCCATGTTGATAATTAAATCGGGAACTGAAACCTATACCATTAGGCATCAATAGCTGTACGCCTGCGCTCACACCATATACTTTAGCGTTTGCAGCATTCTGAATAGCTTGGATAGTACTCAATTCCCCGGCGTATTCCATTTCCGTTTGCCCATTGAGCGAAAAATCCCTACGTACCATCGCATTGCTCAGGTAAGTATAAAAACCAGTGGCATCTACTTTAAAAATTTCTCCAAAGGTTTTGGCAAAGCCCAGATCTACATTCGTGGCATATTCAGCAGATAGCCCCGGATTCGGTACTACAACCGATCCTGGAGTAGACTCAAATACCTTTCCGATATCATCAATATTGGGCGCACGAAATCCTGTTGAAATATTGGACTGTACCCGCCATTTATTGCCCGGCGTATAAACGATCCCTGCACTTCCGGTGAGTGCGCCAGTGTTCACATCCGCCCGTTCGAATGGAAAAGGGTAAAAAGTATCATTAAATTCAGCATCTACTATAAAATAATTATAGCGTAGGCCCGATTGCAGCACCATCTTATTGCTTGCCTGGTATTCGTGTGTTACAAAAGCCGCATGTGAGCTCCAGGATGAACCATCAGGATAACGCGTAGGCCCTTCTTCGCTTAAGCCGGTAACCATATTTTCCAAAGCCCCCGTAGAACCTACCTTATCGTAAACACTCTCCAGTCCGTAATTGATAACATGCTTAACGCCTAATCGCTTATAAAAATCAACATTCAACGAATAAGCATTAACACGTTCCTCATTATGATTTTTTTCTTCTTCAGCAAAAGGACGATCGTGTCTACTTTCCTTAAAATACTGATGGGCAATATTTATTTTCATTTCATCATAAATTCCCGTTGACGCCCTATGAATCAACTTCACGTGGTTCATCACCCACTGTTGAGGGCCATAATACCATTCTGCCCAACGCAACTGGTCAGACCGGTAACGAATTAAATTGTCATAACGTGGATTATCCGAGCTATTGGAATAGTGGAAGGCATATTGAAAAGACCAGCGGTCATTCGGCTGAAAAAACACCTTCTGCATCAGATTGATCTGCTTATAAGCACTTGGCACTTGTTTATAAGGATCGTCATTCGGCCGGATAACATCCCCATCCAGGTCTGAGACCACGTATTCCGGCCGGAGGTACTCATTTGGCCCCCTTTTTCCCATTTTCAGATCACCGAAGTCATTTCCAGAAACACTTGTTATAAAAGCCCATTTCCTTAGTCCAATACTCAAGTCAAAATGCCCCGTCTTCTCCTGATTAGCGGACGACCACCGGGTTAATACATTCCCCTTTACCAAAGGTGTACCGCTACTGCTCAAAAGTGGCGTTAATGTCTGAAAATTCATCACGCCTCCAATAGCATCGCTGCCATATATTACAGACCCCGGGCCAAAGAGCACAGAAACATCGTTGGTAGCCAAGGGATCTATGCTGATTACATTTTGTAGATTGCCGCTTCTAAAAATCGCTGAGTTCATCCGGATGTCATCCACCGTTATCAATACTCTGTTGGTGGCAAAGCCCCTGATCATCGGACTGCCACCAGATTGCTGGCTTTTTTGAATAAACACCTCGCCCGTATTGCCCAATAGGTCTGCCGAGGTCTGCGGTTGTTGAAAAAGGACATCCTGCCGATGCAAGCGGCTGATCTTATTCGGTAGATTGGCTTCCTGTTGGCTCAATCTATTGGCACCTATATTTACCGGGTCGAGATAAACAGGATCTGGTTGAAGTAAAACCACCATACTGTCTTGAAATAGATTTGTCACGGGTAAGGTGGTTTGACGGTACCCTATGCTACTCACCATCAAAGTGTCTCCCATAACCTCGTCTACAGCTACTCTCCCCTTATAATCGGTATAGAGTAAATAATCACTACCTGGCATGCGCACACTAGCAGAACCTACCGGATTTCGGGTAATCGCATCTAAAATATGTATTTCTTGCGCGTGCAAACCACTAAATAAGTTAAAAATCAACATAAAAACACCTGTTTTTAACAGGTAATACCTATTACTATAAAATGAAACAGTAAAAAATTCGTAAACAAGAATATTCATGAGCTAATTATTTTATTAACACATACAAAGCTATTAACAAAAAGCAAGATTTATTATAAAATAAATAACATTAAACCCTAAAACATTTACACAAAAATAATTTTTACCGCATTTTATTGGATTCATAAAAAATTTTACTGATAAAAACACAAATCAAACACCTTCAACTTTATTATTTTCCTGCATACGTAATAAAAATTGATAAAAATTACTGAATTTTCATTTTTTTACCACAAAAAATAAAAATAACTTAATATTGCAGAGTAATTTTTAACAACTAATCAAACAAACCATTGCCGCAGGATTGATTGATTTTTGGTTTACAGAAACGTTCGACTACCACTAAATAAGTTTTCATATGAAACCAAATCAATTTTTACTTATCCTTTTCATCACGTTTACGCACTTGAGCTATGCCCAAGCACAAACCATTACCGGTAAAGTGACGGCGGAAGAAGACAAGTCACCCTTAGCCGGCGTCAGTGTAGTGATAAAAGGAACTACAATGGGTACAAAAACGGCAACAGATGGCTCCTATCAAATCCAAGCGTCTTCCGGATCAATCCTAGTCTTCAGCTTTCTGGGTTATGAGACACAGGAGCTCACCATTACCAACCAGCAACAGGTAAGCGTTGAACTACATGAGGTCGCTAACCTCATGTCAGAAGTGGTCATAACGGGCTACGGCGGTGCGCAATCGCGACGTACGGTTACCAGTGCTATTTCACAGGTTAAAGCAGAGGAAATTGCCAATATACCCGCTTCCAGTAGTGATCAATTATTACAGGGGAGAGCGTCAGGGGTTCAGGTAAATTCCAATTCAGGCACCCCCGGCGGGGGAGTTTCCGTACGTATCCGCGGAACCTCATCCATTAACGCCTCTAGCGAACCCTTATATGTTATCGATGGCATCCCAATGCAATCGGAAAACCTGTCGGGTCTAAGTGTCGGTGGTGGAATTACCAATCCAATGGCAGATATCAACCCGGCAGATATTGAATCCATGGAAGTTTTAAAGGATGCCTCTGCTACTGCAATCTACGGCGCCCGGGCTGCCAACGGAGTGGTATTGATCACCACAAAGAGAGGCGCTAACAGAAAGGCAACCATCAATATTGGATCATACATAGGTAGTCAAAGCATGATTAAACGACCGGGAGTTGTAGACGGACCCGAATTTGAAACACTCATGAATGAGGTTGCCACCAATGCCGGAATGGAAGCCCCCTACGCCAATCCTGCCGCGGCTTCCAGCACAGATTGGGCATCCCCCATTGTACAAGATGGACAACTTCGGAACATCGATTTATCCATTAGTGGCGGTGGCGAAAACGTACGTTATATGATATCGGGGAACAACTTCCTGCAAGAAGGCATCATCAAGAATTCTGATTTCAATCGTACCACAGGTAGAGCCAATATTGATTTCACACCTGTCAAGAAACTCAACATGGGAACGAGCATCTTGTATTCACGCAACCGTAGAGGCCGTCTCCGTAATGACGACAATATTTCAGGCGGTCTGGAAGGTACATTCTTTTATCCACCTAACGAGGGTTATTATAACGAAGATGGATCGTACTATAAAATCCCGACGTTTGAAAATCCACTGGCAGCAGTTAATGAAACCACCATAAGCATGCTTACCAATCGGTTTTTAGGTACTGTATTTGCCGAGTATGAATTCATTCCCAACCTCAAGTTGAAATCGAACTTCAGTCTTGATTACAGCAATGTAGCCGAAAGCGTGTATGATAATTCCAAAACCAATAACGGATCGGCTGTTGGTGGTGTCGCTACACGCCTCGGGACGAATAATTCCAATTGGATACAGGAAAATGTATTGAGCTATCGCTTTCAAACGGGCGGACATAATCTGAATGCTCTTATCGGAACAACCTTACAAGAGTCTCGCAATGATGTTGCAGAATCTGTTGGCCAAGGCTTTCCTTCAGACAGCTTCCAGGAAATTGTAGCCGCCGCTGTGTTACGATCCAGTTCAACGAGCACCAGTTATGGTATTGCATCACTATTTTCTCGCGTAGATTACAATTATCAATCAAAATATTTATTCACATTAAACCTAAGGCGTGATGGTTCTTCCCGTTTCGGATCAGAATACCAATGGGGAACTTTTCCTTCCGTGGGTCTGGGATGGGTGCTCACCGAAGAACAGTTCATGCAAAACTTAGGTATTCTCAGTACCATTAAGCTGAGAGGCAGTTACGGTGTTACCGGAAATCAAAGCGGCATTAACGATTTTCAGTCACTGGGGCTATGGGGAGGGGGTGCTTATGCAGATCTGGCGGGCATAGCCCCCACCCAATTAGCCAATCCCGGCCTAAAATGGGAAACCACCAACCAATTGGACATCGGCATTGAGTTTGGCCTATTCAATGATCGCATCCATATTGATGCCGATTATTACAACAAAGACACCAAAGATCTCCTTTTAGCGGTATCCATTCCGCGCACCACCGGTTTCGATGAGCTTACCCAGAATTTTGGAGAAATGCGCAACCGTGGTGTTGAGCTGGGCATTAATGCGGCTGTCCTAGGGCCAGGAAGCGCCCTAAAATGGGATTTAGCGTTTAATATTGCTACTAACAGAAACAAAATTATGCGATTAGCGGCTCCTTTCAATGTTTATAACCGCGACATCTATCGCTATGAAGAAGGCGGTCAAATGTTTTCTTTTTATCTCCATCCACAAATAGGCGTAAACCCGCAAACCGGCGACATTGAATTTGAAGACGTTAATGGCGATGGCGCGTTCGACGTAAACAACGATCGCCGTATTGTTGGTAACGCCAATCCTGATTTCTTCGGCGGTATTACCAATACGCTCAAGTACAAGGGCTTTGACTTGATGTTTTTTCTACAATATTCCTATGGCAACGATCAATTGAACTGGAACAGATTTTTTCAGGAACATGGCGGTACACGGAGCACCAACTTCTCTATTAGCCAAGTCGACCGTTGGCAGCAACCGGGTGACATCACGATGATTCCTAGAATGACCGCAGACAACTACGCGTCTGATCTGCGTCCTTCCCGATTTTTGGAAGATGGCTCATACCTACGCCTAAAAAATATCACGCTCGGCTATAGCCTACCGCCAACCCTTGCCAACAAAATAGGCATGACAGGTGCACGCGTCTATATTTCCGGTCAAAATGTGTTTACGGTTACCAATTATACGGGCTTAGATCCCGAATTAACCGGCACCGCATCAAACGCCCTTACGCAGGGTATTGAGTTTTACACCATGCCGCAGCCGCGCACGTTTATGGCGGGTCTGAGCTTTAATTTTTAACTGTTAATCCGTTGTCAATTATGAATAAGTACCCTATTCTTAAAAAAACCAAACTGATATTGTGCTATTACGCCGTTTTGCTAACAACTTCGGGATGTAACAGCATACTTCAACAAGATCCCCGTAACGAGCTCAGTGAAGAGATCGCCATTGCGGATGCCCGCGGAGCCGAAGCAGCCGTCGCCGGCTTATACAACCAACTCCAAGACGGCAATTATTACGGCCGTAATTTTCTGATCATGAGCGACGTATCAAGTGATCAGGCACAAAGTATCGGCACCTGGGATTTTTACCGTGAAATGGACACCTACCAGAACTCTACCGGCAACACGGAAATCGGTTATTTTTATAGCAGAGCTTATAAAACCGTTTATGTGGCCAATACCATTATTTCGGTCCTTCCAACACTTGAAGACCTCACAGATACGCAACGAAGCAGCATGCTGGGCGAAGCTTATTTTGTTCGTGCCCTGGCATACTTTGATCTTATCCGGATTTTCGGCGGATATCCCGAGGTCGTGGGCAGCTTAGGTGTCGCCATTGTCAATGAAGAGGAGCGCGGCGTGCTTTCAGAACCCGCCAGAACTTCGCTCGCCGATAGTTATGCCTATGTAGAGACCGATCTCTTGCGAGCCTTGGATCTACTTCCCGAATCCAGTGACCGTTCGCGTGCATCAAAAGGCGCGGCCCGTGCACTACTCTCCAGACTTTATCTTTATACACGCGACTTTGCTTCCTGCATTAGTTATGCTGATGCTGTAATTGCCACCCAGAACACCTACAACCTTAATCCGTCATATACCGACATTTTTGCCACCAAGCTCAGTACAGAATCCATCTTCGAACTCAATTTTAATAATGCCGATCAAAGCGGTGTACGTAACTGGTATTTCCCTACCAGCCAAGGTGGCCGGGGCGATTTAGCCTGCCACCCCTCATTTGTAGAAAAGGCCCAGGCTGATCCCGATGACGTACGGGGCACCCTATATGCTTATGAAAACAGCGCCCGTGTTTATTATCCCACCAAATATAACAAGTCAGGCAATATTGATAACATACACGTCATCCGCATTGCCGAGATGTACCTCAACCGTGCAGAAGCCAAGGTGATCAGTGGCGTTGACCTCGAAGGTGCATTGGCAGACCTAAATATGATAAGAGAGCGAGCTGGAGCACAACCACATAACACCACTGATCCGAATACACTTCTAGCCTATATATGGGAAGAACAGCAGTTAGAATTTGCCTTCGAAGGACACAGTTTTTTTGATTTGATCCGCACCGGACAGGCACAGGAAACCGTCTCCAATATCCCCCGGTTAAATGCGCCAAACAGCATCAGCTTCACCAATCTTGAGCGCGCCCTATTTCCCATTCCACTTTTCGAGATAAATGCAAATCCAAACATGGTACAAAACAGCGCATATCAATAAAAACTTAAACTTTATGGAACAATCAACATTTCCCAAGCACAGCATCCGCCAACAGAAAAACCACTGGTTCCTTTACCTATTTGTTGGCATTTGGCTAGCACCCCTATGTGCACAAGCACAGGTCAGCGATGTTACACCCAATAAGCAGGAGATCCTGCAATCCATGTCATGGCGAAACATTGGCCCAAATCGTGGAGGGCGGTCACTCGGTATTGCCGGCAGCACCAAGCGCAAGAACGAATACTATTTCGGCGCTGTGGGGGGCGGTCTATGGAAAACCATCGATGGCGGGCTGACCTGGAAACCCGTTACCGATGGACAGATCAATAGTTCATCAGTAGGTGCAGTGGCCGTTTCAGAGAGCAATCCTGATATGGTGTATATTGGCACAGGCGAGGTACAGTTTCGGGGCAACATCATGCAGGGTGATGGCATTTATAAATCAGCGGATGCCGGAAAAACCTGGCAACATGTCGGGCTAAAAAACTCCCAGGCTATTGCCCGGATACGCATACATCCCACCAACCCCGATATTGTTTATACGGCGGTACTTGGCCATCCTTTTGGACCCAATGAAGAACGAGGCGTATTCAAAACAACCGACGGCGGAAAAACCTGGAAAAAAGTGCTGTATAAGGGCGATAAAGCGGGTGCAGTAGATCTTGTTATCGACGTCAACAATCCAGAAACCTTATATGCCACAATCTGGCAGGTCTATCGAACACCCTATAAAATGTGGGGTGGGGGTGGCGCCTCAGGTATTTTCAAATCTACCGATGGCGGCGAAAGCTGGGAAGAGCTCACCCGAAAACCCGGCCTACCCACCGGTACGGTAGGTAAGATTGGTGTCGCTGTTTCGCCGGTAGACTCCAAGCGGGTATGGGCGGTGGTAGAGGCCGAAGACGGAGGCGTGTATCGCTCGGATGATGCCGGTGCCACATGGCAGCTTGTAAATAATGAGCGGAAACTCCGACAACGGGCCTTTTATTATTCACGTCTAGTGGCAGACCCCTTAGATCGCGACGGCGTGTACGGGTTAAATGTAGGTTTTTATAAATCCAGTGATGGCGGCGTGACCTTCGACAAAACCATCCGCGTACCACACGGCGATAACCACGATCTTTGGATTGCCGCAGATGACTCCAATAGGTTGGCCGAAGCAAATGACGGTGGGGGCACCATTTCACTAAATGGTGGCGACACCTGGACCGACGAAGATTTTCCCACGGCACAGCTCTACCATATTATGGTGACCTCCGATTTCCCCTATCATGTAGCTGGAGCCCAGCAAGACAACACCACTATTGCTGTACCCAGTGATGATTGGTCGCACATGAGTACCCGCACCAACAGTATCAAATCCGGTCTTGGCTACGCCTATAGCGTCGGTGGAGGGGAAAGCGGTTATATTGCACAAGATCCTAAAGATCCGGATATCTTTTACGCAGGGAGCCAGGGAGCACTCTTGACACGAATCAATCGTAGCACCGGTCAAATCCGAGATGTGCAGGTTTATCCTCGTTTCTTTTCCGGAGAAGAGGCTAAAGTATTGCCCGAGCGGTGGCAATGGACTTTTCCTATTGTCTTCTCTCCTAAAAATCCAAATAAGCTCTACACCTGCTCACAGCATGTTTGGGTAAGCAGCAATGAAGGCCAATCCTGGGACAAGATCAGCCCAGACCTCACTTATGCAGACACCACCACCTTGGGCATAAGTGGTGGAGAGATCACCCGTGATATGAACGGACCGGAGATCTATGCCACGGTATTTGCCCTGGCCCCATCCCACCATGATGAGCAGGTAATATGGGCGGGTTCTGATGATGGACTCATACACATCACACGCGACCACGGCAAAAATTGGACAAATATCACCCCTCCAGACATGGTACAAAATACGCGGGTAAGCATTATTGAAGAATCACCCCATCATCCGGGTACTGCCTACGTGGCCGCTAAACGCTACCAGATGGATGATCGGGCACCCTATATCTGGAAAACCAAAGATTACGGAAAGACCTGGACGAAAATTGTCCAAGGCATAGGCGAAGACGATTATGTGCACAGCATACGCGAAGACCTCGTAGTACCGGGGTTGCTCTATGCCGGTACGGAACATGGCGTTTGGGTATCTTACAACGATGGCGCCCAATGGCTACCTCTTCAGTTCGATCTTCCCGATACGCAGGTATCCGACCTTATTGTTACCGAAAAAGACCTAGTCATTGGCACGCATGGCCGATCAATATACATTCTGGACGACATCGCACCCCTTCGCCAACTGGCTACCGTAAATCTCGAAGAACCTCACCTATTCAACACCTACCCTGCAGTTCGACGTATAGAAGAAGGGTTGATACAATATTACCTACCCAAAGTTCCACAGACGTTGCGCGTCGAGATATTCAATGCACAGGGAGATACCGTCATTGCCTATCAAGGCACTCCCGATGAAACAGGGCAGGAAGATACCGGTGGAAGATATGCTGTACAGCAAATGCCCAGTATGAAAGCTGGTCTAAATAATTTTCAGTGGAACCTCCGTTATCCCGGGGCCACTAGCTTCGATGGCATGATTATCTGGAGTGGCCGCCCGCAGTTAGGCCCTTTTGCGCCTCCCGGCGAGTACCAAGTCAAACTAACTGTTGACGGCGAAACCTTCACAGAACAGCTGCAGATTAAATTAGACCCCCGGCTAAAAGGCGTCAGTGAGGCCGACGTTATGGAGCAATTTAAACTGGCCATCGACCTCCGCAATAAAACCAGCTTAGCCAATGAGGCCGTGATTAAGATAAGGAAAATGAAAGCGGCTATGGAAGCTAATAAAGAAAAGCACCGTAAAATGCTCGATCAGCTTTCCAGCATTGAAGAAGCACTTTATCAGGTGCGAAACCAGAGTGCACAAGACCCACTCAATTTTCCTATTAAACTCAACAACCGCTTGGCATCGCTTTGGCGCAGTGTAGAAACAGGTGATGCCAAACCTACCGCCGGCGCCTATCAGGTGACCGAAGAACTTACCGAAGAGCTCAATACCTACCTTAGCCAGTTAGACACCTTGTTCTCTTCAAAAGAAATAAAACCGTACCTCAAAACCCTTGATCTATGATATTAGCCATTCCACAACGCACGCGGCTTGACCTACTTTTGTTTCATGTGTTTTTTTGCTTTGCAATGCTTTCCCCGTTTTCGGGGAAAGCGCAGAGCGAATCACCTACCGACCTGTTCAAAACCCTTGAATATCGGAATGTAGGCCCCAATCGGGGCGGGCGGTCCCTTGCAGCGACCGGAAGTCCACAGCGGCCAAATGAATATTACTTTGGTGCTACGGGCGGTGGCTTATGGAAAACCACCGACGGTGGAACTACCTGGAAACCGGTCACCGACGGGCAAATCAAATCTTCATCTGTTGGCGCAGTAGCCACAGCCCTTACTAACCCAGACATCGTTTATATCGGTATGGGCGAATCGGAGTTCAGGGGCAACATTATGCAGGGTGATGGCGTTTATAAGTCTACAGATGCCGGGAAAACCTGGCATCATATGGGGCTGGAAGAAACCCAAACCATTTCGCGAATTCGCGTTCATCCCACGAATCCTGACATTGTATATGCCGCAGCGCTAGGCCATCCTTTCAATCCCGATGAAAACAGAGGGGTATACAAAACAGTAGACGGAGGCAAAACATGGAAAAAGATCCTTTACAAAGGAGACCGCGCAGGTGCCCAAGACCTTATCATTGATCCAAAGGATCACAATACCATCTACGCTTCTATTTGGGAAGTCTACCGTACCCCGTGGAAAATGTGGGGGGGCGGGGGTGCTTCCGGGTTCTACAAATCTAGCGATGGCGGTGAAACATGGGAAGAGTTGACCTACAAACCCGGCCTGCCTGCCGATCCCATCGGGAAAATTGGCATCACGGTGTCTCCGGTAAACACGCAACGGGTATGGGCCATTATTGAAGCCAATGATGGAGGCGTATTTCGTTCAGACGATGGCGGGATGACCTGGCAACAGACCAACAGCGAACGCAAGTTACGACAACGCGCTTTCTATTATACACGTATATACGCCGATCCCAAAGATGAAAACGGTGTATACGTACTCAATGTAAACTTTTTTAAGTCGAACGATGGCGGAAAAACCTTCGACAAAGAAATCAAGGTACCGCACGGCGACAATCACGATCTATGGATAGACCCCAACGACCCTCTTCGGATGGTAGAGGCCAATGACGGTGGCGGCACCGTTTCTGTTAATGGAGGAGAAAGCTGGACCGATCAAGATTTTCCGACAGCCCAACTCTACCACATCATTGCCACCAATGATTTTCCATACCATGTGGCCGGTGCACAGCAAGACAATAGCACAATAGCTGTGCCGAGCGAGGACTGGCAGCATATGGTTTCACGCACCAACTCCCTCAAAAGCGGGATGGGGTATGCCTACGAAGTGGGCGGCGGGGAGAGCGGGTATATTGCACAAGACCCGCTCAATCCAGATATTTTTTATGCCGGCAGCTACTCCAATACACTTACCCGCATCAATCGCCTCACCGGCGAGCGGCGAAACGTTGAACCTTATCCCCGTTACTTTATGGGGGAAGCGGCCAAAACACTGCCTGAGCGCGTACACTGGACTTTTCCTATTGTGTTTTCTCCGGTAAATAAAAAGAGACTCTACGTCTCTTCCCAGCATGTTTGGTTTACTGAAAATGAAGGACAGACCTGGAAAAAAATCAGTCCAGACCTTACTCTTGGCGACACTGCTACCCTTGGTGAGAGCGGAGGTGTCATCACCAAAGATATGAGTGGGCCAGAAATTTACGGAACCGTTTACACCTTAGCGCCATCTTTTCAAGACGAGGAAACCCTCTGGGCCGGTTCTGACGATGGCTTGGTGCATATTACACAAAATCATGGTGGGCTTTGGGAAAACATTACCCCTAAAGATATGGCTAAATACACCCGCGTCAGTATGATCGAAGCCTCCCGTCATCAGGCAGGTAAAGCTTACGTTGCCGGCAAAATTTACCAATTAGGTGACCGCGCACCCTACATTTGGAAAACGGACGATTACGGGCAGACCTGGACGAAGATTATTGACGGCATTCCCTATGGCGATTTTGTGCATGTGGTACGTGAAGATCCCACACGGCCCGGCTTATTGTACGCAGGCACAGAGCACGGCATTTATGTATCATTCAATGATGGCATAAACTGGCACAGCCTTCAACTGAACCTTCCGGATACCCAAGTGCCGGATATTGCTGTTACCGAGAAAGATCTTGCCATTGCTACTCACGGACGTTCGATGTATATTCTGGACGATATTGCGCCGATCCGCGAATATAGCGGTGACCTCAAAGACGAGCCACTGCATCTATTTACCCCCTATTACGCCGTTCGGCGGGTGCAAGAGGCCACCTTTCAATATTACCTCAAACAAGCGGTAGATTCCATTGACTTAGAAATATTCGATGCACAAGGCAGGCAAGTGCAGCATTTTACAGGCAGCAGCGACACTACCAAAAAAAGCAGTTTATCGGTTAAGGCCGGTTTAAACACGTTCTCATGGGATTTACGCCATCCGGGCGCAACCGTATTCGATGGTTTGATCCTTTGGTCAGCAAGGCCAGCAAACGGTCCTTTGGCAACGCCCGGTAAGTACACTGTAAAAATAACCACCGAAGACCAAAGCATCGAAAAAATATTTGATATCAAGCTCGATCCGAGGCTTAGCTCCATCACTACAGCTGACATTGAAGAACAGTTTAAGCTAGCCATGCAGATCCGGGATGAAGTCAGCAAAGCCAACCAAGCTGTAATAGACATCCGGGAGATTAAGACGAAGATTGAGCAGCAGAAAAACCAAAAAACCTATAGCAAATTATTGGGTGAGCTGGAACGGATTGAGTCGACTATTTATCAGGTTAAAAACCAGAGCAACCAAGACCCACTGAATTATCCTATAAAACTCAATAATAAACTCGCTTCCCTCCAACGGATAGTGGAAAGCGGGGAAGCCAAACCCACAGACGACAGTTATACTGTTTTTGAGGAGCTCAGCGCAGAGCTGGCCGTTTTATTGAATGATTTAGAAAAAGTAACAGACCACAAACTGATTAAACTCTTATAAACAACTCGATGGACTTTCCTTCAGAGGCAGCTGCAAGCATTAGCTGCCTCTTTTTTAACCATTTATTAAAGAACATACATTAAACATACTATTAAACTATGGGAAAAGATGTGATACTCGTTGTTGGGGCAAATGGTCAGGTTGGCAAAGCGCTCCTTCCCCAACTCATCGAAATTTATGGTGATCGTTCGGTGATTGCAGTGGATATTACCAGTAATATTTGGTCCTGGACGTGCCGTTTTTTCTCACTCGATGCTACCGACCCAAAAAAACTATACGATATTATCCATAAATATGGTGTCACCCAGATTTATCATTTGGCGGCCATTTTATCGGCCAACGGCGAACGCAACCCTTCCCAAACCTGGGATGTAAACATTAGAACGATGCTCAATGTACTGGAAATCGCGAAAACCACGAAGGCATCTAAAGTATTCATCCCTAGCTCCATTGCTGTTTTTGGCCCAAGTGCGGTCAAGGAAAACACTGAACAATTCAGTTATCTCGACCCCACCACCGTGTATGGCATCAGCAAGGTCGCTACAGAAAACTGGATTTATTATTATAATGTCAAATACCATTTAGACATTCGTTCTTTACGCTATCCCGGCATTATCGGCGCCCAGAGTATTCCTAATGGTGGCACTACAGATTATGCCGTGGAAATGTTCTACAAAGCCATTACCTATGAGGTATTTACCTGCTACTTAAAACCCGGCACCGTATTGCCGATGATTTATATCGATGATGCCATTCGCGCTACCATCGAACTGATGGATGCGCCACTTGGAGCACTTCGCATTAGAAGCTCCTACAATCTGGCAGCAACAAGCTTCGATCCATCGACTCTTACGGCCTGTATTAAACAGTATATCCCCAATCTAAAGGTGTATTTTGAACCTGATTTCAGGCAAAAGATTGCCGAATCGTGGCCAGACACTATCGATGATCACTATGCGAGGACAGACTGGCAATGGAAACCCCTATTTGATCTCAAAGCCATCATCAGCAGTATGATGGCAGAAGTACGTAAAGCCATAGAAAAGAAAGGAGGTTCTATCAAAAATTGATAGTATGGGTATATTTGATCTCTTTCAGCACAAAGGTACTATTGAGTGTACCGATGTTATCTAACCTGCTAAGCTTATGCCGTACGAAATCGTGGTAAGCATCTAGACTGGCGATATTGATTTTCAGCAAGAAATCTACACTTCCGGCCATATGATAACACTCCTGGATTTCTTCAAAACCCAAGATCTCCCGCTCAAACATTTCGATATAAGCTTCATTGTGATAACGCATTGACACTTGGCAGAGCGCTGTTATGGATTTATTCAACAACCTTTTATCCAATATTGCCACATATTCTTTGATATATTTTAGATTTTCCAGCCTCCGAATACGCTCATACACCGGAGAAACAGTTAAATGCAAAATATTTGCAAGTTCTTTCGTCGTTATTTTTGCATTTTCCTGCAATTTCTTTAGGATTATTTTATCAATATCATCCAACTCTTCCATAAGATGCGCTCTTTTTAATAAGAAGGTCATTATTAGGATCAAACATTTAGCGCGGCATATGGTAAAAATAGCAATAATATGTGTGAAAACAACAAATATTATGGTATAATTTTTCGAAATTTATAACAAAAACGAAAAATAATACTAACCTAAAAAACAATTAAGACAAAAAACATAAATATATTCATAAAAACACCTAAAAAGTTCACAATATGTCATTCAAAAAGAAAAAAATATTTAAAAAAAATGTACTCAACAGAAAAATCCATTATTGGGGATCAATCCTAATCAGTTTCCCATTTCTACTTATTTTGGTTACGGGTATTTTATTACTACTGAAAAAAGACGTCGCTTGGATTCAGCCGGAAACGCAGAAGAGCGAAGACACCCGCTTACTCATCAGCTTTGAAGATATGCTTAGCCAACTGCAAACCATTGAGGTGCTATCTATCGAGTCATGGATAGATGTTTCCCGTATCGATATTCAGCCCGATAAGGGTATTGCCAAAATTACCACCCAAAATAGTTATGAGATACAGCTCAGTCTTTCATCGGGAGATGTTCTTCAGGTTGCCTACCGTCGATCCGACCTCATCGAATCTCTGCATGACGGCAGTTTCTTCCATGATAAAGCCAAATATTTTTATAGTTTACCAACGGCCATTACCCTCTTGTTGTCCTTGGTAACGGGTATTATTTTATTTCTTCAGCCTATTTTGGCAAAAAGGAGAAGGCAAAGAAAAACAAGCAATAATTAGTCGAATTCCATAATAAATTCATTCCGTTCATACTTTTTCCAGGCAGACTTCTGTGTGGTTGGCGACAAGCCAAAAAAAGGAGAAAAGGTCTTCACCTTTACTGTCTTACCATCAGGGAAAAATTCTAAAATCCGCAACCAGCCATCACCACCGTTCCCGTTCCGATGTCCGCCGCCCATAGACTGGGCATCGAAAAGCATCTGATGAACGGATTTACCCACAGCGTTGGTGTCCCTGCGATAACCCTCCCCGGAGATATGGCCACATAAGACCAGCTCAATATTGGAAGATGGCTGTACCAGCTTTTCCCATATCTGCTTTCCGTTGTTGGCCTTAGGTAACTTAATGGCCGGCGATTTCTGAATCTCGTTGTTGATGGAATAGGGCTCCCAGAACAACCAGGTCACGTCTCCGGCAGTATGCGCATCTTTTGCGTTCAGGTAGTTATGTGTCGTCAGAACAACACGATGATTTTTGTACTGTTCAAATGCCGCAACATTTTTCGCCCATGTCAGTACGGTATCCCTTGGTCCGTATTCAACCGTCATGAACAGGTAGTTTTTTCCGTTCAGCCCTTTGATTTCATAGGCTGAGTTTTCCAGTGTAGGCTGTCCACTTTCATCCCTGCTGTTTTGCACGAGCAGCTGCTGGTTCAAGTGGTTTCTATCTATTGTGAAAAACTCACTATAACGCGATGTTCGGTTGCCTTGCCTATCTATACTATAATCGTGATTACCTGTGGCGGCCATATACGGAACCTTCCCATCCAACCTCGAGAAAGCGCTGGATACGGCTTCCCATTGGCGTTGGGTGGTCTGGTTTCCATCGTAATCGTTGGCTATTTTTTCGTTGTTCTGCACCAAGTCTCCGGCACACATTACCATTTTTATATTGAGCGAGTCAATATTTTCTTCTACCCAAGCCGTCATTAAGTCCAATATGCCCTGGTTTCTACCCCATTTCACATAGTTCTGCACATCCGGAATCAAAATGAGTGACCAAGAACCTTCCTGTTCCAATGTCGGTTTTTGATAGGTTTCCTGCGCAAAGGCAAAATCAGCTGACAAGCAGCATAAAACAAGCAATAAACATCTTGATATTCTCTTCATGATATATGATATTTTAATTTAATAACCTGGGTTTTGTGTTAGATTGTTATTAGCGTCACGTTCGGTCTGCGGCACTGGCCAAAGCTCATCCTTATTTTCCCGGTAAAGTACCTCCTGCGTATTAAAATATTTGGTTGCCTCGCCATGGTTGTAGATCGGCGAGTAATTTTCGTCGATACGGACGAGCACGTCCTTTGTCCATTCATTGGCCGATCGGTTTAAATAGAGGTATCCATTCATCACTTGTGGAGCCAGCTTCCAACGGCGGATATCATACCAGCGAAGGCCATCATTACACAACTCAATTTTACGCTCGTAACGCAGCGCTGTGCGCAATTCCGACTGTGAAAGATTTGAAGCTATGGCCGGCATATGCGCCCTCGCACGTATCTGATTAATGGCATCATACACCGAAGCGTCAATATCTCCCGCCTCAATTTTCGCTTCTGCATAAATAAGCAGCAATTCGGCGTATCGAAAAATTCCCGCATTTAAATCCGAAAAACCCGAAACCGAATTTCGTTCATAATCGCTATTGTCTGTGTGTTTTCTCCAAAGGTAACCACTGAAAGAGCGGTAAGCGTTTGTCGCATCGGCGTTCTCTACCGAAGCCGGCTCATTGCTCTGTCCGTTAATAACAGGCCAATAATTATTTACCCGGCTGAAACGTGCATGAGGTTCAAACTGAATACCCATCAGGCGCGCGTGTGGGCGGGCACAGTACATGTCCAGTCTGGGGTCACGATTCACAAAAGGGTCAGCTGCATCGTATAAAGGCGATTCGTCTATCGGCAGGCCATCAGTCGCCTGAAAAGAATCAATAAAATTTTGTGTAGGGCCCCAATAACACACCCCTTTACCCAAACGGGCTGCCATATAGTACCCCTGATTATGTGTATTACCGCTAATCGACTGATTATATTCAGCCACCCATATCCATTCCTTGCTGGACTGGTAACCTGCATATCCAAAAATATTGGCACATTCCGGCTCGCCCGCTTCGTGCGTTTGGTTAGCGTAATCGATAGAAGCATCAAAAGGTGTAAGTTCATAGACACCCTGCGCCATTTCCATTGCGCGGGCGGCAGCTTCTGCCGCCAATGCATACTGCTCACTGTACAAAGCCACGCGCGCTTTGAGCATATAAGCTACTACGCCCCCGGCACGGACATTACCATATTGCGTTTGCGATGTAGGCAGATAGTCTGCCACAGCAGTCATCTCATCTATAATCCATCGTTGAATTTCCGCTTTGGGTGTACGGGGCAAATCGGCATCATCCAAACCTAAAGCATGCAGTACCAAAGGTACATCTCCATATAGTTCAATCAACTGCGAATAACAATAGGCACGGATAACACGTAACTCCGCATCAATTTGGTTATAAGCATCTTCAGTCATCTCCGCCCTGATATCCTCCAGGTTATCAAGTACAGAATGGCATCGGGCAATTGTTTTATAATGAACACCCCAAGGTTTAGTTGCCAAAGCATTATCAGTGGTAAGGGAGCTGGTAATGGGCGAAGTATAGTTATTGCCCGGCCGTGCATAGCCTATATCCGTGATATTATCCATCACATGCCAGATAGGGGTGCTCGCCGCATCAAGCTGTGTGAGTCCTTTGTACGCACCGTAGAGGCCTAAAATAGCTTCTTCTTCGGTTGCCGGAAAAGTTCCGGCAGTTGGACCGTTTAGTGGAAACTTATCAAGCTCACACGCGCTCAACAGTAAAGATCCTAGGATCAATGTTCCGAGAAATATTGTTTTCATTAGAATAATTATTTATTTGTGTCTGTTTCCAAAGGTGTTCATGCTGCCTTCGGCGGTATGAGTGTAGGCATTCAATGGAATAAATGAGCTCGTTACACTCGGTTTTTTTTCGGCAATGACGCTTGCATGATCTGTCTTTTTCATATTCTTTTTCAAGCGATAGCATACAGGTTTTATCACCATTTTTTTTTAAAATTTGACGTCGATACCAAATGAATAAACTTTAACTTGAGGGTAATAGGCCCCACCGCCCAAGGATACACCATCCGCCGCACCGGGATCGTAGGCTATCTCGGGATCATATCCTTGCCAAAAATCTGTCAGGGTAAACAGGTTCTGCCCATTAACATACAGGTACAAATCACTGATACCAAACTTGCTGAGCATATTTTTAGGTAGTGCGTAACCTATTTGCAAATTTTTCAACCGCATATAGGCAGCACTTCGCATCCAGAAGCTGGAGTTCTGTGTATTGTTGGTAGAAGTGATGGAAACCCTCGGGAAAGAAGCCTCCCGATTATCTTCTGTCCAATAGTCCAATTGCCAAGGTTTTATGGCGCTGGAATTTACTGCCGGTATCACGTAGTGCGAATTCAGGTAGCCATCCACTTTAGCTACCCCCTGAATCATGGCATTTAGTCGAAAGCCTTTCCATCCCAGATCCAGCTGCATACCATACGTGTAGCGCGGTATAGTGCTACCGATAACCGTTCTATCCTCGTCGGTTATCCGACCATCGGGTATGGGGTTGCCATTCGCATCGAAGGCTCCCGCCAAATCCCTGTACCTGATGTCTCCCGGATGTAAGCTACCGAACTGGGTCGGTCCGGCATCGATTTCGTCTTGCGACTGGTATAAGCCATCGGCCAGGTAACCGTAAATCGAATTCACCGGATACCCTTCCTGCTGCCGCAACAAGGTGCCCGAAGTTTGCCCCTTCATATCGGTTATCACATTTTTTACGTCTGAAATATTCAGGCCAACACCCAGATTAAAATCGCCCCATTGATTATCATATCGGGTGGCGAATTCCCACCCAGTATTCCGAACTTTCGCCGCATTCTGATAGGGCGCATTTAGACCGGTTAGCTGAGAGGTGTACAAGGTGAGCAAAATACCATCCGTGTTTTTCCGATACCAATCGGCCGTAAAAGACCACTTCTTGAAGAGTGTGGCATCCAGCCCCACTCCAACCATGCCCGTCTCCTCCCATCGAAGGTCGGGGTTGGCCATCGTGTTTAAAGTCACGAGCTGATAAATTCGTTCCGCCATCGAAATACTGCCCACGGCCAAAGTTTCCGTAAAGGGATAATACGAGCTACCGATATTCTGATTGCCCAGCTTCCCCCAAGAAGCTCGCCATTTCAATTGGTTAACCACCTGTTTGGTATTAGCCATGAAAGGCTCTTCTGAAAGCCTCCAAGCGGCAGAGAAAGAGGGGAAAAAAGCCCATCGATTCTTATTGATGAAACGGGAAGTACCGTCATACCTAAAATTAGCTTCGAAGAGGTAACGGTCTTTATAATCGTAATTAAATCTTCCAAAAGTAGAAACCAACAGCCATTGGGCATGCGTACCATCATTATCTTTTGTTTCATTATCAGCACCGGCAGTAAGCACTTCATAGGTATCGTAAGTAAAGTCACGCCGGTATCCCATCAGGTATTTCTCATCATAAGTTTCGCGTGAGGCACCAAGCAAAAATTTAAACGTATGATCGGCCCATTCTTTAGAAGCCGTTGCCAAAAACTGATAATTCCCAAAATAATAGCGATAACCCGTTTCGGTCAAAGCCGTAAACGTATTTGCTGCCCCGGCTTCAGTCCCGTCGTCGTTATAGGTCATGACACTTTTTACAAAATTATGCGTGTTTCTGGTTTGATATCGTGGCGCAACTATTCCAGTAAGTGATAACCAAGTTGCCGGTTTATAGGTGATGTTAAGGTTACCGAAGAATTCGATATTGTTCACCTTTCGGTTCCCGCCCTCATCAATAAAAGCCACCGGATTGTTGTTTACCCATCCTTCCGACCAATTGCCGTTCCGCCTGATGGGGATATTCGTAGGCATGCGCCCCAAATAATTCCAGATCGTGCCTTCATTTGCAATTTGCAATCGATCGCTATTGGTAAGGGCCATATCGAGTTTCAAGGTCAATTTATCGTTCACATCCACGTCCATGTTATTCCGTAAGATGTAGCGTTTAAAGCCAGTATTTTTAATAATTCCACCCTGATCGGCATAACTGAGTGAAGGCATAACCCGTATTTTCCCGGAATTAGCCGCTAAGGAAACGAAATGATTGTTTGTAAAACCCGAACCGTTGAGAATCGCTTTTTGCCAATCAAAGTTTTCCGGATCAGCGGCATATCTTTGCCTAAATTCCTCAATAGCTTCGTCGCTATACAATACATAGCCATTGTCGTTCATATTCGCCTCATTAAACACCCTCATAAAAGTCAGGCCATCAGTAACCTCCGGTATTCTGGTGGCCTCCTGCCATCCGCCGTACCCCCGGTAGTTGATCATGAACCGATCTTCGGTTGCCCGCTTTGTCGTAATCATAATCACGCCGTTTGCTGCTCTCGACCCATATATGGCCGCTGAGGCCGCATCTTTCAGCACAGAGACCGATTCAATGAGATTAATATCTACCAAGTCTATATTTCCCGGAATACCATCTATCAATACCAGTGGCGAGCTATCGGAGCCTCCAAAGGAATTTACGCCCCGAATACGTATCTGCCCACCATCAGCGCCCGGTGATCCCGACTGCGTCGTTACCGTCACTCCGGGCGCTATACCCTGCAAAGCCGCAGATGTGGATACAATCGGCCGGCGCTCCAACATTTCTTTGTCTATAGCAGAGACTGACCCCGTCAAATTGGCTAACTTCTGTTTGCCGTACCCTACTACTACCACTTCATTCAAAGCGTCTATATTATCTTTCAACGTGAAATCCAACACCACATTTGCGCCGGAAGCGACAGTCACATCCTTTTGCTGTTGTGCTTGATAAGCGATATAGCTAACATCAAAAGTATAACTCCCCGGAGGCAGAGTCAGTGAAAAGTACCCTTCACCGTCACTGCTAACGCTCCTGCCGAGTTCCTGTATACGGATGCTTGCGCCAGCTAGAGGCTCCCCCTGTTCGTCAAGTATCCTACCACTCACCTTACCTGACGGCTGTTTACGTTGCAGTACGATGGTTCCCCGTCCTGTTTCCCGGTAACCGATATCCGTACCAAGTAGTAACTTATCCAATATCTGAGCAAGCGGTTCCGACTGAAAGTGCTGCCGGCCGACGGGAATCTCCTCCAGTTTAAGTGTACTTTCGTCAAAAGCAAACTCCGCATCACTTTGTTCCTGCAATTGCTGGATAACGGTATATAAAGTACTCTCGGTGAACGAAATATTCAAAGGTTTACCGAGTATCTGTCCTTTGCTGGTTTCGGCGAGCAACAATTGCGAAAATGCCAGTAAAGTCGTATATATCAGTATGGTTGTGCGCATAAATTGTCTTATGAACAATGCGTTTTTATTCATATTTTTGCAGTCTTAGTTATTTAAAAAATGCTAAGCGGCCATGCGTTAGGGTCTCAAGCTATAGCATAGCCGACATCATTCAAACAGGTATCACTTTGATACCTGTTTCTTTGTTTTTATCTAAGGGTATATGGTTATTTCATTTCCTGTCCTCCTATATCTTGTGTTATGTATATCACAGATGATGTCCATCGTTTCTGCCAATGAACGGTCTGCATGTAAATGCACATTGTAGTGATAAGTTTCTGTTTGTGGATGGGTACTTTTCAGGCGTATGCCGTATAAGTTGTATAGCGCTACGGCCAGTTCCTGGAAGCTCGCTTTCTCCAAATTTACCGAGCCACGTATCCACGCATCGATAGCAGTTCCCTTCCGGTTATTTTTCGTTGCTTTCCCGTCGGCTGTCCGATAGGTCAGGCCTTCATCGGCCACTAGCTCACCCAATACGTGCGTCGTATCACTTACCCGCACTTTCCCTTGCTTTACGGCCACCCTAACATCTTCCAACGATTGGTATGACCGCACATTAAAGGCCGTTCCCAGCACTTCCACACTCAGTTTCTGCATCTGCACCACAAAAGGCCGGTGACTATCCTGCGCCACTTCGAAGTAGGCTTCCCCCTCATCCAAAAACACTTCCCGTATGTTCCGGCTTACATTTACCGGAATCCGGACAACCGAGTGCGCGTTCAGGTACAGTTTACTGCCATCGGGCAAGCTGACCTTCTTTATCTCCCGAAGACCTGTTTTCACTTCCCGAAAAACCACCTGCTCGGTAAGAGTGTCCAAGGCTTTCGGTTTGTATACCCGATATAGCGACAGCCATACCACACCGCTTACCAACCCTACCCAGAAAGCCGCAACCGCAAGCCATTTCCAAGACACCGTTACCCGTTTTTTATAAACGGTATTTTCAGACATAATTTCCTGTCGTATACGGCTATCCAGTTCATCCTTTATCGCCTGCGTTGCCTGATCGTCATCCATACCCGGTACGCCAATTGCCGATTCACCAAAGGAAGCATACCATCGCTCCAGTAGTGCCAATTCATCTGCAGACAGATCACCCCTGATATACCCGTCCATCAACTGCTTAAACTTATTTTTATCCATGCCTTCCATAGCTAGTCGCATGGTTTAGCCATGCGCTTTCATAAGTAGAGTAGCGTTGAAGGGCAGCTCATCCCCGAAAATTTGATTAAGAAATATTTAAGTTTAGGTTAACAAAAAGTAAAGCACCAAACAGATGGCTGAAAAGTCCTCTGGAAAGTCTTTGGATAAGGCCTTACGCAGCCTATGCATTCCTTTGGAAATATTGTTCCTGACTGTTTTTTCGGCGAGGTTCAGGTCACTCGCTATTTCGTCAACCGTATAATCCCGTATACGGAGCTTAAAAATTTCGCGCATGGTTTCCGGCATCCTTTCCAATTCGTCATCTAGCATTTTGCTCAAATCCTGTTCGGTCAGCACGTCCTTTATATGCGCCTCCACATCAACCATCCGTTGATAGAGATAAGCAAAGGCACGGTCTTTCACATCAAGCTTACGGAAATAGGCAATGAGTTGGTATTGTAGGGCAGCACGCAGATAGCCTTCAATGGATGTGTTAATCTGTATAGATGAGCGCTGTTGCCAACAATATACAAATACGTCCTGCACCATATCTTTAGCCAATTCCGAATCACGGAGGCGCCGATAAGCAATAACATATAGCTTTTTCCAATACGTATTGAAAATCGACGTATAATTAGCTGCTGAGAACTCCAACAGTTTTGCTTCTTGAATCGGTGGATTGACCATGTTTGCTAAATGCTATCCGTGCATTTGGAGAGCAAAACTATAAAATTAAAGGCCAACGTTTAGGAAGGTGGTATTAAGTTTATATTAAATTGGTGACCGAGCAGTCACCTTTTGAAATTTACCAACAGGAGGAAAGGACGTTTTATGACGAAAATCATATTATGTTATGTATCATATCACCTGCCGAACGAGATATCATCACTAACTTTACATAAACTAATAAAATCACATTATGGAAAGCATTTTAATAGCAACAGATTTCTCTAAATCGGCAAACAATGCCGCCGAGTATGCGGCACGATTAGGTGAGCAGTTAAGTGTAAAAAATTTAATACTGTATCATTCATACGAACCGGTTCCTCAATCGGTGAGAGTGCCCGAGAGTAATGTCTTATTAGAAGAGAGCATAAGGGAACGAAACCTGAAATCACTCGATGAACTGAAGCAGGAGCTGGCAGTTTTAACGAATGGTGAAACAAACATCATAACCGTGACCGACCACTTTGTGTTAAGCCACGGCATCAATAACCTTACAAAAAAGTATGATATAGGCCTTGTGGTCATCGGGTTATCAGACAAGAGCCTCTGGGAAAAGATATTGCTGGGAAGCAGTACAAAGGAGATCGTTAGCACCTGTCGACTGCCCTTACTTGTCGTACCCTCCAGTAGTAGGTATACGCCTATTGATAAAATTGTTATGGGCTGTGATCTAAAAAAAGTATCTACCACTGTTCCTGCAGAAAAAATAAGGGAGCTTGTGGCGCTTTTAAACGCGCATCTGTTAGCGGTACATGTCGACCACGATGAGGAGCAGTATTTTGATTCAGATATTATCAGACAGCAATACGCTTTTTACGACTTATTCGAAGATATTGAACCCTCCATCGCATACGTCGACGATCAAGACGTCAACAGAGGTATACTCACTTATGCCGAAGAGCAACAGGCACAAATGATTTTGGTAGTGGCTAAAACACGTTCTTTTTTTGAGCGGCTAACCAAAGAGAGCATATCGAAGAAGCTGGCCACGACGTCAAAGTTTCCTCTGCTTATTATCCATTAGCCAGTGATGAATTATCAGGCATATAACATAAACCAAAAATTTAACATTATGATCCGTACACCACAACTCTGGGCAAAGTTTTATGAAAATCTTGCATTCCTTTTTTATAGTATTTGTTATTGCGATGGCAAAATAGAAGAAAAAGAAAGCGTTGAAGTTCGCAGTCTATTACAAAAAGTGTGGCTGGAATTTGACCCTCCCATAGGAGCGTATGACCATGAGACTGCATACCGGGTTGGGGAAATTTTCGATTGGTTGTCGGAGATAAAACCAACCGCAGCATCAACTTTTAAGAGATTCAACGATTTCGTCAGGAATTATCCACGATTTATCGATCAGCGGCTGGCAGAAAACATTTTTCGTTCTGCCAATCAGATAGCCACGGCACATGCTGGCCGAAACAAAATGGAGCTCGGATACCTGTATTTACTACAGGAATTATTGGACAAGGCCAAGAAAATGAACCCTTGCCCGCCAAACTGATCAATTCCCACCGCCGTTATCCATTGCTATTACCAGAACAATAGCTGCATCAGAAAGGCATTCCATATCCAGATGAGGCATCTCCGTCAACGCTAAACCATCTCCTGCATATAACAAACGTTCTTCCACTTCACAAGCTCCCTCCAAAGCAAATACAAAACGTTATGCCATTGATCAGAAAGCTCCAAACAATCTTCACCTCATATTTACAGGGTAAAATAAAGCCGAAGGTACAATAGGAGGCACCTCCGGCTTCATTTCCGTTATTTACCCCAACTCATTAATAACCCGGATTTTGTTGCAGGTTATTGTTTCCAGAAATCGCTTGTGTAGGCACCGGGAAACGTTTTAAGTGATCCGATCCCGACGCTTGGTGATCCCACCACGCATCTGTTGTAAACTTATTCCAACGGATGAGGTCTGTACGCCTCCTGCCCTCTCCCAGAAACTCGGTGCTCCATTCATCCAGGAAGCGGTATTCATCCAAATTTCCTGCGGTTACCGGGTCAGCATCATTTCCTCCCTCAAAATTCCTTGCACGCACCGCATTGATCAGAGTTGCCGCTGTAGCTAAATCACCATCGCGCCATTTACATTCGGCCAACATGTAGTAAATTTCTGCCAACCGTATAGCTGGGTTATCTGCGCCCCAACGCAGCGTGTTTTCTGCCATGTTTGGAATAGGCACTTTCACCAAACGTACACCTGTATTTTCTTCGCCATCGGCCATGCGCGAAGGCAGTTGCTCAACCGAACTGTAGCGTTTGTCCGGTCCAACTTCCGAAAAACGCCCTACTTGGTCGCGAAATATCAGAGCTTGCCCATTATACTCTTCACCACCGTTGATCACAGCACCTTCCGGCGTACGGTGAGGGCCATTAATAAACATCCCTTCGTAGTTACCTGTTCCCAGGTATTGGTATGGATGCTTCCTTAGGTCCAGATCATGGAACTTCTCATAAGGTGATCCTAGGTGAAAATCATTGGCGTATAAGGTACTATCAGGTTTGCGGGAAGGCGTAAGGTGGGCACCATTATTTGCACCCATATCCACATCAAAATATTGCCGACTATTATAGTGGTAAAAATTAGCGTAAAACCAGTCGTATTGCAATTTATTAAATTCCGAAGGGATAGACCAGATGATCTCTGGCGAGCTGTCGTTATTAAAGTCATGCGGCCCAAACCAAGTGGCGTCCAGATCATAAGCACCGTATACCCCATCGATGATATCCTGCGAGAGCTGCATGCACTCATTATACATTGGCCTGCCAATATACGCTTCCGCGTTGAAATACAAACGGGCGAGCATGGCGGCGGCGGCGGCCTGCTTCAACTCGCCCTGTTCGCGCTCACCACCTTCTTTTTTAGGTAAAGCCGTTAAGGCATCCTGCAGTAAACGTTCAATATGATCAAACAGTTCCTGGTCTGTATTCCTTGGCAAAGATTCCTCTTCCAGTGAATCAAAAATCGGCATACCACCAAAGAAATCCAGCCCCCGTAAATAAAAGAAAGCAATCAGCGTATTTAACTGGCTCACATGAGCGGCCTGATCCTCTGGTGTCAGTGCAAAGGTTGTATAATCCAATTTTTCAAGGTCGCTTCGCGCGTCCAGAGCTAATGCAACCCCCATCAAAGTCCCTCGCCAAGAACCCCATATCCAGTTATCATCAGAGGTCCAACGGTGGTAATGAAAACGTTCATTCTCACCGCCGTTATACCAATGTCGCCCTTTGGTGGTAATTGCGAAGTTATCCGCCGTATATTCCTGCAAATTCCAGCGGTCTTCCCCTAAATACCATCGGGCATGGGTAAAAGGTCTATTCAAGGCCGCCAGCACATCCTTTTCACTCTGAAAGAAATTATCTGGCGTAACCTGACTATAAAATTCCTGTTCCAACTTTGTACAGCTAGCCATTGCTGTCAATGCTGCTGTCAATATGATAATACTATATCGTTTCATTGTTGTTTTCCCTTCGTTAACATTTATTTTTCAAAATCCTCCGTCATTAAAAGCTCGCCTGTACACCAAAGTTGAACATGCGTGTTCTCGGGTAAGCATCCCGCTGCTCAAAACCGGGATCCAAGCCATTGATATTCACCTCTGGATCGAGTCCACTGTACTTGGTAAAGACAAATAAGTCGCGGCCAGCAGCGTAAACGCGTAGGTTCTGTAACGGTTTGATCAGGTTTTTATTGAAGGTATAACCTATGCTGATCACGTCCACTTTCAGGAAATTACCTTTTTCCAGCCAATAATTACTCAGCTCCTTCTCTCCCCTAATGTTCTGATGCTCTTCATAAGCCCTACGCAACACATTCTGCCCTTGCACATTCGGTAGGCTATAATACATATTGATCATATTGAAAACATCATAACCGAGCCAACTACGCATATATATGCTAGCATCCCAATTTTTGTAAGACACTGTATGGTTCCAGGAAAGCTGAAGGCGCGGGATACCGTTACCCATAAAGCGCTTATCGGCAATGGTTTTATTTCTTTCGGTAACATCAAAAGCTTCTCCGTTTTGATCCCTCAACATCCATTGTCCATCTTCTGTAAATCCTGCAAACTCCCAAAGGAAAAAGCGACCGATATCCTGTCCCGGGAAGAGACGAACGGCATTACCCGGAGAACCCGGCGCTGGAAAATTCATTCTGTCAGAGAAAGTTTGGCTACCCCATAATGAACGCAAAGTACTTCTGTTATGCGAAGCCACCAGCGTAGTAGTATAGGTCCAATCGGAATTATTTACTACGTTATAGTTCAATTCCACTTCATATCCCTGATTCTCCATACTACCGATATTCATGGTTGTCCTATCGTGAATTGCCGGAGGTTGGGAGACACTAATGTCATAAATGAGGTCGTCAATCACGCGTTTATAATAATCCACCCGACCGCTCAACTTATTGTTCAGTATAGTGAAATCCATACCTAGGTTATATTCTTTTTTTACTTCCCAGCGAATGTTCTGGTTCTGGTTATGCATCACCCCAAAGGTACGGTTCCAATTACCACCAAAGAGCCACCATGTGTCGGCGCTATACATACGGGTGGATACATTCGCATTAAAACCTTCATTTCCGGTTTCACCGTAACCTGCACGGATTTTAATATCATCAATAAAATCAATATTCTGCATAAAAGCTTCTTCCGATAGGCGCCATCCGGCAGAAAGCCCAGGGAAGGTTCCCCATTTATTGCCAGGTGCAAATTTAGACGAGCCTTCGTGACGCAAGGTAGCTGTTAAGATGTAACGGTCTTTGAACGAATAGTTCACCCGTCCGAAAAAGGCGGCCAATTTCACCCATGGGTTTTTCCAGGAACCCATTCCGGCGCGGCCATCTACCAGCCAAGTACCCGAACCCAAGTCGTGTTCCTCGATACCATCCACGGGAAAATCTGAGTTATTGGCACTAAAACCTTGCCCATTAAAATCCTGGTAGCTGTATCCGGCTACCGCATTGATCTGGTGATCATCAAATTTCTTGCTGTAATTCAAGGTCCACTCAAATATACGATCGTCCCAGCGTTTATATTGTTGCTGTGCATAACCATCTATACCATCCAATCGCGATACCCGATGCTGTGCCGAACGGTAAAAGGTAGGATGTTCTGTATTGCTTTTAATACCCACCATCGCTGTAGTGAAAAAATCCTGGCTGAGATTCACCTTCAAAGTAGAGTTTGCCAATAGGTAACGGTACTGATTCTGTTTTTTACGTAGCATCACCTCCGCCAAGGGGTTCCAATAATCGTAGCCCCCGGTGGGTATATTGTAACCCGTTAAATCATCGGCATCATAAGGCGACATGGTCGGGTTCAATATTAACGCCATATTGAAAATACCGTTATTCTCATCCCTAAAGTCGTCAGGCGTACTATTCCCCGGGAAATCCGCGTTCACCTGATTGTAGCTCACATTCGTATTTAATTCCGCAACCCCATCAAAAAACTTAAAGTTGCTATTGACCCTACCTCCTACTTCGCCGCGTTCGGAACCGATAGCAATACCTTTGGCATCGCGCTTAAAGGCCGTCACATATACATTGGCATTTTCCGATCCACCGCTGATATTCAACACCTGACGATGACTGAAAGGGTTTTTGTTGGTTACTACGTCATACCAATCGGTACGTGCACCCAGATCTTCGCCTAAACCAAACTCTACAAACTCATCTCCGGATAACACTTCAGGCCTGCGGCGGACTGTTTCCAAAAAATATTCAGAAGTGAAGTTCACGGTAGCTTTACCAATCTGTGGGCGTTTAGTGGTAATCAAAATTACCCCGCCCGAGGCACGTGTACCATAAATTGCTGCTCCCGAAGCATCACGCAATACGTTGATGGACTCGATATCCTCGCGAGCCACCGAGTTAATATCTCCACCGGGCACGCCATCAATGACTACCAAAGGGCCTTGAGAAGCATTTACCGAGTTTACCCCCCTTAGTTGAAGCGACACATTGGCATTGGGATCTGTGCCGTTATTGGAAGAGATATTCAGTCCCGGCACTTTCCCCTGGATGGCAATCAATGGCGACACCGCGCCGGCAATCAAATCTTTTTGTTTTAAATTAGACACTGCGCTGGTCAGTTCCCTCCGGTCGAGCGAGCCGTAACCCACTACAACCACTTCTTCCAGGTTGTTGGCGTCTTCCTGCAAACGGATGTCCAATACCGATTCGTTTGCTACGGCAACGTCTTTGGTAATGTATCCGAGGTAAGAGATTTCCAACACCGCGTTTCCATCCGGAACGGTCAGTTCGAAGTTCCCATCAACATTTGTTGATGTTCCTCCGGGCCCATCTTTCACCTTAATACTCACCCCAATTAAGGGTTCCGTGCCATTGCTATTGGTAACCCTTCCTTTTACGACATGTTGCTGCCGCTCCGCTACATAGCTAGGTACTTCAGGCAGCGCCATTTTTTCGGGAAAAGGCGCTGCGTACAATTTGCCACCCAATAGGGCACACATCATCATGGACAGACCGGGCTTGGCCATCCACTTTCTCGCATGTTTCATAAATCAGCTTGTTAGTTTATATAGTTTGTTGTTCTTGAATTGGCGTGTATTAATTTTTATACATATAGTTTCGATTTTTTACAGTTAGTTTCGATTTCGGCTGCAATATTAGTCATTTTATTACTTTTACACTCAAAATTCAACGAAAATTAAAACAAGCTTAATAATGCGAGTTGGAAGAGTTGATAAAAAAAGGCCTACGGTATTATGTATACCGTAGGCCTTTTTTGAATGACTAATTATTAAATTTTACCTACCGTCCTAAACTTGTCATCAGCGCGAAAGAAATCTCGTTTAACAAACTCATGGCAGCTCAATTAATTTGATATTCCGGAAATGTATTTCTGCTCCTTCAGATTCTAAACAGAGGAAACCTTTTCTGGCGGTAGACTGGCTAATGCCGTTCACAAATTTACCATTCACTGAGAGTTTGATGGTACCGTCAACACATACCACCTCATAGGTATTCCATTCTCCTTTTCCTTTACACCTATTTTCAATCGATTTACTACGTTCTCCTCTAGGATTATCCGGAACGGTTGTTACGCCCCCAACACCAAAAAGTTCACCATGCACGTAAGCGATGGGTGGCTTTACGCCATTCTGTAGGTTCTGATTCACCCAATCCAACTCCAACATCTGCACTTCCACACCGCCGGGCAAACGGCTGTTTTCATCCGGCTCAGCGTCACTCCATACAAACACACCTGAATTTCCACCAGCTTCCATATGCCGCCACTCAACATGTAAAATAAAATTCTCATACCTTTTCTCCGATCGCATCACGCCGATGGGTTGCCCTGAGCAGATCAATAGCTCGTCTTCTACTTTCCATGTATCTGGATCGGTATTTACATTGACCCATTGAATGGCTTTCTCCTCACTACCTGTACGATTCGTAAGCTGACTGAGCGGCACTTCTTTTCCAAAGACTATCGGCTGTGATTGTGCGCTAAGAGCAATACTTTTAAACCCTAGTAATAATAACAGGGCAAGTTTTTTTATTGGTAACTTCATCTCAGCTTGCTTTGATTACACCATTTTAGTTTGCCCCGGGACGGCAATAGGCGGCCCTTCCCATTCATAATCCCAATCATAATCCTCCATTTTAGGTCCTAAGGTCTCTTCGGAGTTGAAGGCCTGCTCCCAGGTAATTGCCTGGCCGGTGTAACCCACCATACGTGCCCATACGGCAAGCATGGTGCTATTGGCCATCCATTCGCCATCATTAATCGGTTCTCCTTTACGGATGGCGGCAAACAGCTCATCATGTTGTGTTTGGTACATATTGTTCTTTTTACTCTTTTGAGCCGTATACCTCCATTCATTTTTACCGGTTATCCTTGGTGGAGTCCCTATATTTATGATGGCATTTCCATCCACGCCCAGTACATCTACGGTATTTCTGCTGGAAGTAGCTGCCTGCTGCCGGGTAAAATGAAACCCTTTCGCCCCGTCTTCATACTCAAATTCGACAGCAAAATGGTCGTAAATATTTCCATACTTCGGGTCAACACGAGCCTGACGCCCACCTGTCCCGGTAGCTTTTATAGGTAATCTGTCGCCCATGGCCCATGACATCATATCGATACTATGAACAGATTGTTCCACGATAAAATCACCCGATAACCAATTATAGTAATACCAGTTACGCATTTGCTCGGTCATTTTTGTCCAATCAGGTTGTGGTTCATGGTACCAGGCTTCACCACCATTTCTAAAAGTAGATACCGTCCTTATCTCGCCCAGATCACCATTTACTATTTTCTCAAAAACAGCCCTATTGGAGAAATCGTAACGGAAGCAGAAACCCGAAACCAGGGAGAGCTTCTTTTCCTTTGCCTGTTTTACGGCTTCCAGCACTTTCCGCACTCCCGGAGCATCTACAGCTACAGGTTTTTCACAAAAGACATGTACACCTGCATGAACTGCAGACATCAGATGTTCGGGCCGAAAAGCTGGCGGCGTAGCAAGCAACACCACATCTACCTTGGTATCCAGCACTTTCTGGTAAGCGTCAAAACCTATATACTTATCACTATCAGCCACTTTCACACGTTCTCCGTCAATCTCTACGAGTGCTTGATAAGCTTCTTCCAGGCGATCTTCAAAAACATCACCCAGGGCAGTAATCTCCACATCCGGATCAGCTTGCAGTGCTTGCGCGGCAGCACCCGTTCCCCTACCACCGCAGCCTATCAGGCCTACCCGCAGCGTCTGATTTTTTTTGGTCACTAAAAAAGGTGCAGCGAAGCTCGTATTATGAACGAAAGTACTCCCAATAACAGCAAGGCCCGATTGTTTTAAGAATGACCTTCTGCTACTTGTTTTTAGCTTGTTTTTCATTTCTGACATCATTTGCTTTATTGTTAATCAATTGGCTATAAACCTGGATTCCGCATTAGCTCATGAACTACGATGAAAGGCTCCTTCATATCCCTATCGTTTGAACCCCTAACACGGAAACCGGTTTAAACGCTATGATAACAATTTTTTTTCACAAACATAGCCAACATGGGGCATAGAATAGTATTTGTTTGATTTTTGTAGCAAAATGGCAGAATAAACTTAAAATGGGCTTTACAACATCATGCCGCCAGAAACCTCTATACGTTGCCCGTTGATCCAGCGAGCCTCTTCGGTACAGAGAAAGGCCACAACGCCACCAATATCATCCGGCAATCCCGCCCTCCCCAAAGCGGTCACACCGGCAACATGGTCATTGACGTCCTTGTTGTCGCGAACCTGGCCACCGCCAAAATCGGTTTCAATGGCTCCCGGCGCCACTACATTGGCTGCAATGCCGCGCGGCCCCAGCTCTTTAGCGAGGTACCGGGTAAGTACTTCAACGGCCCCTTTCATCGCACCATAACCCGCCGATCCTACAAAAGCAAATCGGGCCAGCCCCGAGGAAATATTGATGATACGGCCCCCATCATTTATAAAAGGCAAGGCCTTCTGGGTAAGGAAAAAGACCCCTTTGTAATGAATGTTGAACATCGCATCCACCTGTTCTTCGGTGGTATCGGCGAAGGGAGCATAAAGTGCCGTGCCGGCATTGTTGATGAGGAAGTCAATGTTCGGGCTGCCCGTTTTTTCTCTTAAATGTTCGCCTACCTGCTGAATAAACCCATCAAAAGATTTCACGTTACCCGTATCTAACTGAAAAGCAATTGCTTTCTGTCCAAGTGACTCGATTTCAGCCACTACCTTTTCGGCTTCCTGCCGGTTGGTATTATAGGTCAATACGATATCGATTCCTTTTTTGGCAAGGTTGACAACCATATTTCTACCCAAGCCCCGGCTTCCGCCTGTTACTAACGCAATTTTTTGTGTATCCATCTTTTTTATTTTTTTGATAAACAAAATTGGTGCGTTTTACGGTCCATCTGTTTGCATGCAGCAATCTGATGTTTGCAAAATTCAAATAATCGACCTAAGAGCGGAACAAAACAGGCGTAACTGAGCTCTGTCGCTTGAAGAAATTTGAAAAATGCGCCACTTCTTCGAATCCCAGGGCATAAGCAATTTCAGAAATGCTCCAATCGGTTTGTTTCAGCAGAATTTTTGCTTCCCGTGCAATGCGGGCACCGATGATATCGGTGGTGGTTTTCCCGGTGTTTTCCTTCAGTACTTTATTGAGGTGGTTTACGTGGATAGCCAGCCTATCGGCATAATCTTTTGCTTTCCGTAATAGGAGTTTCTGGCCGGTAGATTCAATCGGGAATTGCCGTTCCAGCAGTTCGATAAACAAGGCTGTAACACGCGTAGAAGCATTATGTGCCGTAGACAACGCCGTCACGGGCTGCAGCTTTTGCCCATAGTGGATGAGCTCCAAGGCATAATTGCGGAGCAGGTCGTATTTAAATGCATAATCTGAGCTGATTTCTTTTTTCATTTTCAGGAAGACCCCTGTCAGTTCCTGCGCTTGTTCATCGCTTATTTCAAAAACAGGATAACCGCCGGGTCTGAAAATCGGCAGTTCGTCCAGCACCAACCCACTTTTGTTTTTGACCAGAAACTCGTCGGTAAAGACACAGAAGTGGCCCGACTGATGTTGATCTTCCGGAATCCAGTGGTAAGGCACTTTAGGTGTAGCAAATAACAGTGCGTTTTTCTTTATTTCAATTACTTTATCAGCATATTCCGCTCTGTTTTTTCCACGTATCAAACTGATTTTATAATAAGCTCTCCGGTTATAGGGCATCACTTTCGTACGTTTGGCCTCTGCTATCGTACTGGCAATATCAAAAATATTGAAATGCCCGATTTCCTTTTGGATACCTGCCGGTAAGAGTTCGTTCATACGTTTGCCCGTAAATTCGATAGCTTCTTTATAAAACTCGTCTAAGGAGGTGGATTTGATGGTTTTCATAGGGCGGTACATGTTTGTAATATTCAAACTTAGCTAAAACGCCCTTTACATGCAAACGAACAAAATTATTGTAATTTTTATATATACAGTGCAAACTAAAGCAATTGATCATTGTTCAACTACTAATACAAATTAAAAACTAGTAATTAAAAAACACCTATGATAACAACAAAAAACACGATTTCAGTTTTGAATGACCTCATTGAAATCAACAACGATCGCGTGGCCGGTTTTGAAAAAGCAATTGCCGACATTAACGAAGAAAATATTGATCTGAAAACACTCTTTCAGGAGTATACGGCCCAAAGCCGAAAATTCAGTCAAGAACTTACGGCAATCGTTGGCAGCCATGCAGGCCAAGGCGAAGTAGAAACAGGTACTAGTGTAGCCGGAAACCTGCACCGCGCCTGGATCGATGTAAAAGCATTGTTTGGTGGTCGTGATCGAAAAAGTATCCTTGAAGAAGCTGAGCGAGGCGAAGATGCCATAAAGAAAGCTTACAGCGACGCAATAGGATCAGGTTCGCTGGTTGACGAGGCCTTACAATTAGTTACTGAACAATCACAGGAAATTAAAAGCGCACATGATAAGATCAGGGCATTGAGAGACAGCGTTTAACATTCCACCTAGCGGATTGGCTTTAAGCCCCGCTACTTACATAAGGCACCCTGAGTTAGGAACTCAGGGTGCCTTATGCTGTAATACGTTCCTTTTAAAAATTGGCTTACCGCTTATTTTAGCGTATCTAAATCTTTTCCCAACCATGTTTAGGCTCAGAAAAATACATTAATCAAGTAGCTTAAAAAGATTATTTTATTAAATACAGTAACAATGAATGTCAGTAAAACCAAGCTTTCGTTGCTTAAGGAATGGACATACCTTATCAGGCAGTGGCTAGCTGATCAATTAAAAAAAGCCAAGGCACTCACAGATGGATCGCTGCATGATTTTCGCACCAGCAGATACTGCTGGAACTATCGCCACAATACCTTGCGGTTCGACAGGCATTTACCCGATATCTTAGGTTTTTCGAAGCGCGATGCTCACGTCCTTTCCGAGCAGAAAAACGTATTAGGGATGATCAGTCGTGAAGATCTTCCCGTAATCATTAGAAAAGTACGCAAATGCGCGCAGGGTAAGACCCCTTTCTTCCATTGCAGAATTAACGCATTCGATAAAAATAAGCATACGCTTTGCATTACCGTGTATGGAAAAGCCAACTATAAAAACCACACCATCTGTGGGAGCATTCTTGTGTTAGATCCCGATTTTGTATATTAACGTTTTTCTATCAATTCCATCACAAAAAAAGCCTTCAACCGGGGAGATTGAAGGCTTTTAACTAACCAATTATAAACCTAAATTATGATGATACAAAGATAGTGTACAAAATACACAATTCAAAATATTTTTTCAAAGGATGATATTAACCTGACATTATATAGGCAATTCGATAAATGCTACAGAAAATGGGCAGATGGGCAGGATAAAATCCAATTGGGTGAAAAATATTATGGCATAACGGAAACCCTTTCCCCAAAACCTGCTATTACAAAAAAAGCCTTCAACCGGGGAGATTGAAGGCTTTACTAACCAATTATAAACCTAAATTATGATGATACAAAGATAGTGTACAAAATACACAATTCAAAATATTTTGTTCAAGGATGATATTTCTATGACAAAATAGAAAAAAATACAGCCTATTTAGCCTTTATCGTCCATTTATGTTAATCACCATTACGCCTAAAACCAATCGGCTCGCTATATTTCTTGTTTTTACTTTTAATGTAATTCGCAAAGCCCGTTTGCATTTCCTGTGCGTATTGAGGCGCACCTTCGCGCTGCCAGGGGAGGTCCCTTTCCGCCCAATTACACTTTTGCTGATACAGTTCCCACATTTGTTGGCGCAGGCGTGTAGTTTCCAAATCATTCGACCAATACGCGTTACCCAGACGGAAATTATCGAAAAAATCTTCAAAGCTATCGAATAGATGGTAAACCAAATCGGAAGCCTTCAAAATATTTGTCCAGGCCTCCTCTTCTTTGATATATCCGGCCATAAAAGCATCTCTGGACATCGGTATCACACGCCATAAATCGAAACCCCAGATCAGGGCCTTGGGTTTATCTCCCTGCTCATTAAAGCAGTCTGTCACGTAAGTCACCGGTTTATTGATTAAACCTGCGAGCCTACTGATAAAACTATCGTTCTGCTGCTTGATATCGTCCCTATCTGCTTCTGGCAATGAACGCGACAGGTAGTCGTCGATATTAACGCAATAATCCATATCTACCGCAAAAAGCTTGCTGTGCATCCCTTCAAAAAGTTGGCGCACGAGCTGACGGTACTGTTCGGTACTCACGATGCCCCAGTCGCGATCGAGTGATTTACGGTACGTTTCCCTGCCCTCTATCGCAAAACATTTCGGCTTAAATGTTTTACCTTTCATTCTTACCTCACAGGGATAATATTCAAGTGTTCTGATCCAGAAACCAAAATAATACATATCTACCAGTACCAAACGTAAAGCCCGCTGCTGCACCGCAGTGAGTGCCTTAACCTCGCCAATTACATAATAGCGCTCCTGTTCGCGCATGCCGCGCGAGCTCTCCCTCACCAGATTCACCAGGATAATACCCAGGCATAGCAAAATCCCCAGCAGCAAGCCGCCAGCCAACGATATGTCTACCCTTGCTTGACCTTTAAACATAAAGAAAAGCATAAAACCCATAAATAGCGCTGCAATACCTAAAAAGTACAGTGCGCTAGATCTACCGGAATCCATCCGATCGAGAATCTGCGCTATATTTTCTTTTTTAGCGGGGTTTTGCCGTCTATTTGGTAAATTCTGGAGTGATGGCCTATCTGTCATTGATCTGGAATTTTTATCGTTATTAAGCTTCTTATCTCGTACTGAACATGGAACAGTAAAGTATCCTCTAGCAATTCAAAGATAAATTTTATTCTCCTATTTTTACAAGTCGTCAAGGTACCGCATCAATATCATGGTTTTCAGGGGTTTTAACTTTCGCTACGCCGCTGTATCTTTGCTTATCATCATTTAAGCAACATATATGCGTTACTTATACCCAAGCCTATTCCTGTTATTGTCCGTTCTATTTTACGCCTGTGAAACCAAACCCGAGGCAAGCAGCCGTCTGATCCTGGAAACCGAACAGGCAACTATCGATACGCCAGCACTTATTGCCGAAGTACAGGGTATACTCTCCCTCACTTCCGATGCTTCTCTCCCGAACAGACGTTTTACCATAAGCAGCAGCAGAGATGAACAGCACATGGTGCTCAACATCCGACCCAAACTCAGCACTTCCCATGAGCAGGCCTTTGCCAGTATGCTGGATACGCTATTAAAACATCCGTCGAAGCTATCTTCCAATGATAGTCGGCTATATTTCAACGAAAGCTCGCCCGAGGTGATCGATTTACTACAACTGGACACCACCAAAAGTTACACGTTCAAAATCGACCATGCCTCGGCACAGTGGGCTTACGAAGAGGTAGAAAATTTTATGACCGGCCCCTTGGCGGGTTCAAGCATGGTTGCATACCTCGAATACCGCTTAAAGGCGCCTATACCCAGTGCCGCCTATAAGTTAGGTCTGGAAAACCAAGACGATATCGACCCTGAAAATAAAGCGGCAACACTCGTCTCTTCCATTTTTGATAACATGGGATCTTTTTCTCCTTCGTTTGTCATCCGCGGTAGTGATGAGCACCTGGAACAGGAATGGGATAGTCTCCGCAGTAACTACCGTGTACTTATAGCGCAAACCGATCTCCGTATACACTGGGCGCATATTGATATTCCCTATCGAAAATTTATCAAGAGCACCGATCAGGATACCATTATCCATACCAGTCTCGAAAAACTACATCAGGCCGATCCGCGCGTTTATCACCTGCTCCTTGCCCCACAGCTTTCGCAGGTACTCGTGTCACATCAATTTGAGGAATAAAAGCTTTACTTACTCAATAGGTAATTTATCGGGTATCCTAACCGGCTTTCCACTTATTTTATCTATAGGCATAGGGGCATCCCATTTCCGAAGCTTAGCACCCAAGAGCCCCACTAACTCCTTCCCCTTATGTGGATAATGCGCGAGGACGTTATGCTGCTCACCGATATCTTTCTGTAGGTCATAGAGTTCGAAACTTCCATTTCGCATGTCATAAATCAATTTCCATTGGCCTTTCCTGATGGCACTTTTATAGTTAATTCCCGGACCGTCGTCTGGAATCCATTTGTTCGGGGCATGCCAGACTAAACTGCGTGTCGTATCGATTACATCGTTATCCTGAAGCAAAGGAACAAAACTCTGCCCGTCCAGCTGCTGCACCAAGCGCTTCGGCACAACCTCAGCCATCTCCAATATGCTTGGAAAAAAATCTTCAATAACCACATATTGATCGCATGTTTGGCCCGCTTTGGCCACCCCATCCCACTTCACCAGCATTGGCTCACGGATACCTCCTTCATAGAGGGAGCCCTTTCCCGCTTTTAGGGGAAGATTTTGCGTATGCATCTGGCCGCCTCTGGGCGGTGTTAAGCTGAGCCCACCATTATCGCTCATAAAAATAATAACGGTCTCCTCAGCTACCTTTTGCTCCTGCAAATAATCCATCAGATCGCCCAGGCTTTTATCCATACCCTCCAGCAGCGAAGCATACATCGCCTCCCTGGTGTCTAAACCAGCATCCACGTATTTTTGAAAAAAACGTTTATCTGCCTGTAGGGGAACATGCACGGCATAATGAGCCATATTCAGGAAAAAAGGTTGTCCGGTCTTAATGGGCTGTTCCAGGGCCTTGATAGCTTCCAAGGTTAAGGCTTCCGTAAGAAAAGTATCCCTACCGTGATACTCTGCCAGATCAGGCACCGCCTGCAAAGTCGATCTGCCCGGTATATTGCCATAATTCTCCTGCCCCAGATAGCTCTGCGGATGTCCCGCCGAATGGCCGGAGATATTAACCATAAAACCCAGGTTATAAGGATTAGCTCCGGGCGTACCGGCCGAGCCCCAATGTGCCTTTCCCACATGAATGGTCAAATAGCCAGCCTCTTTAAGGAGCTGTGGAAAAGGTGTGGCATATACCGTTTGGGGGATATCCGGAACAGGGCTCAGGCCATTGTAATTCCAGTTTGCAGGTCCGAACTGCTCATCTGCATTATCCGTATTATGATCACCTTTGGGCGAAGTCCAATTGGTCACGCCATGGTGTGCGGCATTCATTCCGGTCAACATACTCACCCGGGTTGGCGTACAAACAGCATTGGCATAGGCATTGGTAAATTTAACACCCTCACGGGCCAGACGCTCCATGTTCGGCGTATGATACCGCTCATTTAAAGGAGTCTTTGTTGTCCAGAAGGGCTCTGAAGTATCCTGCCAGCCCATATCATCTACCAAAAACACGATGATATTAGGCCGTTTAGCTGGTGCTGCTGCCATCAGCTTGGTGCTACCTAAAAGCAAAAACAAAAGCGTTACGCATTTAAACATCTTCATCATTTGAGTTGATTACATTCCACCGAAAACAAAAGAGGTTACACCGCTTACATCGACAGCTTCCCTCCATAAAAACCGTTCTAAGGGTACTATTTTATTTCTTTGCCCGTTCTTCTGCCAGAATATCCGTAAGTTCCTTTACAATTTCCGGATGTTCTTCCGCTATATTATGTTTTTCACCCAAATCTTCAGATAACTTATACAGTTGAGCCTTCGGAGCATTACCGAGTTCAATATCCGTTAATTTGGCATATGCAGGCCCCTCACTTGGTTCAATGTACTTCCATTCGCCCTTGATCACCCCCAGAGACCCCGCATGCTCCACAAGGTATTCACGGCCATTAGATGCCTTTCCGAGAAAAGCGTCCCACATAGGTTGGCTGTCCATTGCCTCTCCCGGTTTTATCTCACCACCCAGTAGCTCATTTACAGAAGCCAGTACATCCATCTGACAGACCAGCGCTTCTGACACTGCGCCGCTATTCACGCCCGCCCCGGCCACGATAAAAGGAACCCGGGTTCCGGCTTCAAAAATGCTGTATTTACCTCCCCGGAGCGGGCCGGCCGGCGTATGCCCATTCAATTGCGTAACCGCTCCGTCTTCGTAACCATCATCTAAAACCGGCCCGTTATCACTGGTAAAGATGATGATGGTATTATCTGCAAGGCCCAGGCTTTCCACCTGATCCATTAGCTCGCCAACTGTCCAATCGAGTTGTAAGATCGCATCACCACGGTAACCAAGTCCGCTCTTACCTTTAAACCTGGTTGCCGGCATGCGCGGCACATGCGGCTCTGTAAGCGCAAAGTACAGGAAAAAAGGATTGTCCTTATTCTCCTTAATATATTGTTGGGCAACCGTCAGAAAAGTGGTAGACACCTCTTCATCCACCCAGCGCGTCTGGTATCCGCCACTCATATAACCTATACGGCCAATGCCGTTCACAATCGTTTGGTTATGCCCATGGTCTGGAGACGAGCGCATCTTCAATAATTCGGGATGATCCTTACCGGTAGGATCATTCCCCACCGGCTTTTGGTAATCCACCTCGATCGGGTCGTCTTTATCCAGCGCTACCACATCATGGTTTTCGAGAAACACCGTCGGCACGCGGTCGGCCGTTGCGGGAAAGATAAAAGCATAATCTAAGCCAACCTCATTTGGCCCCGGTTTTACCGCATTGTTCCAGTCCTTCTCTACCTGCGTGCCTAAACCCAGGTGCCACTTACCCACTATTGCCGTTTGATACCCTGCCTGCTTAAACACCTGCGGCAAGGTTATCTTATCGGTGGGCACAATCAAAGCAGCATCGCCCGGCAGCACTCCTGTTCCCTGTTTTCGCCAAGGGTAAGTACCCGTCATCAGGGCAAAACGCGAAGGCGTGCAGGTTGCTGAGCTCGTGTGCGCATTGGTAAAACGCGTACCGCGGGCCGCCAAGCGGTCTAAATTAGGTGTATGGATCCTGGTCGCACCGTAAGCACTTACATCGCCAAAACCCAGATCATCGGCATAGATAAAGATAATATTAGGTTGTTGTGAAGATTGTGCGCACAACGATCGGGGGAAAAAGAATAGCAGCGCAATACACGCCAGAGAAACACCTTCCTTTAATTTATTCCACATAGTCCTTTTATTTTTAAAAATATGAATTTTCATTCGAATACATTGTTCTTTCATGGCAATCAAGCTTACATGAGCTATCTTGTTAACGTAAATTCGGATTAATGTTCACTTAAGAACCCTTTATACTTCAAAAAATTTCGTCGGGTTTGGTAAGAACGGAGACATATACTATACAACCGGCTTATTTACGTCGATCTGTATTTCCATACCCAAAACATCCAATATCTTTTCCAAGATATTCAACGATGCCTTCCCCTGTCCTCTTTCCAGTTTATATAATGTATTAACACTTATTCCTGCGAGTTCGGCCAAATACGGCTGTGTCATACGGAGATACTTCCTTCTCTTCTTAATAGTTTTACCTAAAGCGTAAACTAACGTTATAATGTGATTTATGCTTTAGGTAAAACCTCGCAGAAAAATAATAAAAATCACATTATAGTATGATTTTTAGTTAAGCCTCGATTGTTCTAAAACATCAGGAAGGTACCCCACTAAACTGCTCCTTTTGCGTAAATAGGACTAAGGCCGTATTTCTTTTTAAAAGCGTTACTGAAATGCGCCAGAGACGAGTAGCCGGTTTCGTAAGCGATTTCAGTTAATGATTTGTTATGCTGCAACAGGTTCTTTTTGGCTATAGCCAAACGGAGATCATTTAAATAACCGAATACCGAGTTGGAAAACTCCGCTTTAAAACCTGCCTTCAGCTTAAAATCATTTATGCCCACCAAGCGCGCCAATTGCGTCAGTGAAGGCGGGTCCTGCATATTTTCCACCAAAATATCACGGGCAGCATATATCTTAGCGATATCATCAGGAGACAATTTAATTTGCTTCCCCTTTAAAAACCGCTTTTCATCCATCTGGGTGCACTGCAGCACGAGCAATTCCATGGCTTTTGCCTGCAGGTAAATATTCCTTAGTTCGCCGTGAAACGGGCAGTCGCTGATTTCCGCAAGTATCCGGTACATATCCATGGTTATCCTGCAATGCGCATTGTAGGCAATATTCCCAATATTTTTGGTCAGGATATTATCCATCATGTTATCCATAATAGGGCAACTATCATTGGCAATCTTTAAAAAATATGCCGGGTGAAAGATAACCATCGAAATATCCAGTCCTTTTTGTTTTTTAAAGACCGTCCTTTCGGTAGCGAAGGGATTAAACAATATCGCGTGGCGGTTTGATGAAAAAGTATGATTGGCGCTATCCGCATGAAACCTGCTTGAAACCTGACCGCTATGAATGAAAACCAAACCCGGCAAAGGTGCGGGTTCCGAAGTTTTCACATAGATATCTTCTTTTACATCAATATGATATCTACCAAAGCGAACCCCCGGTAGATCTATACTCCAGGAGTCTACCTCCCAAAAGTCATGAACAGCATGATCATAGATCTTGGTATTATCCATGGCAGCTTTTGCTTGATATTGATCTGTATTTTGCTCGGTGTAAACCGTATCACTGCTTCGGTTTTCTATTGTTAACTGCATAAGAAAGCTTGTCTTTATTGATAAGACAAGCAGTTCTCATTTTACCCCTACCAGATCACGACGTTAACTTGGCTCTACCCTGATTATTTTAGTTCACTACAGGCATACCCCATACCTTGCAACAGATCAATGATCTGTTGATGTTTGATATCATAAGATACAATCCTCAACACACGATCTACATCGTACAGATCGACATTCCACTGCACAATCTCCCTCTGGGAGCCCAAAGTTGCTCCTACTTTTTTTACATCATCCTTAGTATTAATGTTCGTTTTAAACACTAGAATATGATCAAAGTTGCTATCATCCATCTTGCATTCAAATTAATTGTTTTGCGCCCTAAAAATTCCATGCCATACCCAGATTAACGAAGTAATTTGAGGCTAAGCGATGACCGGGACTGTTCGTAAACATTTTTGACAACTTCTTTTCGCCGAAGCGATACTCGCGCAGCATCATCACACCGGCACCTGCAATAAGATCGACCTTATTTATCCGCCAGCGATTCTCGATCCCCAAGGGAAATTCCCAGGTTGTTAACATCCTTTTCATATCCCCCTGCACTTCTGTATCGTGCAATGCCAGTCTCGGTCTAAATAATAACGAAATTTCGTTTTGTTTATTCCAGGTATAAGCATAAGCTATTCGATAAGCTACCGCTGCTCCCGGATCTTTATCTGTAGGCATATCTACATTCAGCCTGAATTTGTTGCCGGTTTGCCATTGAACGATGATGGCCGGCCATAACATTGGAGTTCCGAAACTCGTATTGACAAAACCTCCGAAACCCAGGGAAAACTGCCGACTATACGTTTTGATGAAGGCTGCGCCACCGTTCAGGAATACGTCTTTGCTATTAACTTTTTCCATATCGGAATAGATCCCTGCCGATAATAAGGCCAACATACTCCAGCCATTATTTAAGCTGCGTACATGTTGCAGTGCAAAATCCAGGTTAACCAGTCGATCCGGCAATATGGGTTGACTATAGTGTTTGTGATCTAAATTTCTATAGTTGCCATTGAATGAGGCCGACCAGCTTCTGAAGGTTCTTGTTAGACTATCCGTCTTATTAGACAGGGAAAATGTAAGGCCCAGGCCAGACCTGCTTTCTGTCGTTTTTGCCAATGGACTCTCATTACCCGCCGGCCTGATATAACGCGATCCCGGGATATAGGTTGTGCTAACATTTACACCTGTTAATTTAACCTGTGCCAGCAAACTGCTGCATTGGCCACAAACGATGATCATTACAGCAAATAGTGCCTCTAGGTAATTTGTCTTTTTCCAATTCTTTTCCATCTTTTTTTTATGCAAAAATGCCGCATATCTTAAGGGGCGTATTGCATCAAAGGGATTATTTTTTGCTAAATCGGGATTATCTATGGCTTGGCAGCCTTCACTTAAAATGTCGTACCTTAACATAACATCAGTTCGGAAACACCCCCTACAATTGCCGGTTCCACACCGTAAGACTTGTTGAAATGGTCTGTAAATTTGTATTAGCAATTAAAATATTAACACAAAAAAACATCATGTCGTTCCAAGCTTATTTAGATAACATCGAAAAAAACACCGGAAAATCACCCGCAGATTTTGTAAAACTTGCGGAAGAGAAAGGTTTTGCCGAAAAAGGAAAGATTAAACCTACGGTAAAAGCTACCGAAATTACCAATTGGCTGAAAGAAACTTTTGCTTTAGGCCACGGCCATGCCATGGCGATGTACGCCTACATCAAGGGAAAGCGGGAGTAAAAAAGGACGTATAATAACCGAGAGAAAAATTTCATTCTTAAAAATATTTTATCATGAAGCGCATATTACTTGCATTTGTCTTACTCGCACAGCTGGCGCGCGTAACATCTTACGCACAGCAAGCCGGGGTTAAAACCGGTTACGCACCGGTAAACGGATTAAAATTATATTATGAAGTACATGGCGAGGGAGAGCCCTTGGTACTGGTACATGGCTCTTTCATGACCATTCCGTCAAACTGGGAACGGATTATTCCACTTTTCAAAAACAGAAAGCTCATCGTAGCCGAGATGCAGGGACATGGGCGCACGGCAGATATTTCGCGGGAACTGAGTTATGAAGGCATGGCAGATGATATCAGCGGATTATTGAAGGTATTGGAGATTGACAGTGCCGACGTGCTCGGTTACAGCATGGGTGGAGGCGTCGCCTTTCAAATGGGCATCCGTCATCCGCAACAAGTGAAGAAGTTGATCATTTTATCGGGCGTATATAAACACGATGGCTGGTGGCCCGAGGTGGAAGAATCGTTCGATACGATAAACGCCGAAATGTTTAAAGGCTCTCCAATAGAACAGGCGTACGATTCACTTTCACCCCATCCCGAAAAATTTGAGGAGTTTGTCAGCAAAACCATGAGCATTGATTTAAAACCATACGACTGGACGGAAGAGGTGCGTCAAATGAACATCCCCATCTTTATGTTACTGGGTGATTCCGACGGTATTCGCTACGACCATGCCGCTGAATTGATGCGCATGAAAGGCGGAGCCAAAATGGGCGATTTTGGGGAAATGTCTACTTCCCGAATGGCTATACTTCCGGCCACCACCCACATCGGCATCATGGATCGTGTGACCATATGGGTACCGCTGGTGGAAGAATTTCTGGAGGGAAAACCAGATCACGCACCTATGGAATGGTAAATTGCAATCCAATGTAAAATCACGCAACCATTCAGGTTGGCAGGCCATACAGGCAGCGGTGGCCAATCCGGTGGATACTGAGGGATGAGTGATAATATCCGGCAATTCAAGCAGCTTTCGTAAGACTGCCCCTGTTCATTTTAGCATAAGTTGCATAAGACACAATCAATACCGTTAAAACAACTATGGGCGCTACCGTATGAAATGTTGTGTCGCTCAAAACGATATGCGAAATAATCGCGGAAACGAAACTGATTGCCAAGCCGATATAAGCAGCTTCTTTCAACAAGCGAACAGGCAACCAAAGGGCAATAGCGGCAATACATTTCGCGATTGCCAATTCTATCCTGAAATAATCAGGAAACCCCAAATGCTGAAACGCTTCTTTCAATTCAGGCTTTGTCAAATAAGCATAGGTCGAAAATAACATCGCAAAAGAGATAAGTCCTGTTGTCAGGTAGTAAGTCATTTTTATTGCTTTCATTTTTATATTTTTTTGATCTAGCAAATTTACGTATATTAGCTAATAAAATATTAGTAGTAAACAAAAGGTTAGTACTAATATCCAGGTTACTACAAGCAAGTTATGGAGCATAAAAAAGTATATTCAGACGTGGAGTGCGCGCAACATTTATCGGCTGTAGAAGACGCGTTGTATGTAATTGGTGGTAAATGGAAATTACGGATTGTGATTGCGCTGGTGAGTGGGCACACCCGTTTTAATGAAATACAGCGTACTATTAAAGGCATTTCGGCACGGGTACTTTCAAACGAATTGAAACAGCTGGAAATAAACGATTTGGTAAAACGAGTTGTACACACAGATAAAACGCCCGTAGTGGTAGAATACATTCCTACGGCATATGCCGAAACACTTAAACATATTGTATCGACATTAGCCGATTGGGGACAAAAACATAGGAAGAAGATTACGGATCACGCATAATAAAAGGGGTTGTCCTTAATCTCCAACATTTCGCTTTACGGGCTAAGGATAGCGACGATTGGGAGAACGATAAGATATCGGAGAACGAGTTTAGGCGCCTGTCGGCTAAAAGGATCGATTCCGTAAATATGCAATATGTCAGGGATGATATTAAGCGATTTATAAAAGATCAAGGCGTTCTCGAAATCTGGAGTCCAAAATATTTCCATGAGCTTGTAGATCATTTGAAAGTCAAAGAAGCTTAGAAACTGAACTTTCATACTTATTTATATTGTATTTTTATCATAAGATAATCGACATGTAACCGATTATCCTATGATTATTACACATCTTTAAAAGTTGGTTTTTTACCTCTCGGTTGCGGGTTAACTTCCCTCATATTTTTTACCCATGATCTATTCCAGTATAAAAATGGTGGTTATCCATTTACCGATAATACCAAGGCAAGTTGATGATGTCTTACCTTGGTAAAAAACTATTTTTTGTCTTCCCGTGCCGCCGTGGATACGGCCGATGCCACCAGTCCCACCGCTACCATATAACCTGCGGCAGTTACCAACACCGCCGGAAGACTTACAGGCGCGCTTAACAAAGCTGTACCTACAGCTCCCACCGTTAAACCTATGCTACGCACCTTCTTAAAGAAGCCGGGCGTGGGTGCTTTCACCCTTTCTATAATTTCATTTTTCATCATTCTTTTTTTGTTAACCATTATTTCTGTTCGTCCACCCGCTTTTCGAGCAGGTCTATGCGTTGTCGCAGGAGATCATGATGCCCCTGCATGCGCGCCTTGATCCAAAGCAGCGAGCTTTTCAGCTCTTTCACCGTATGTTCCAAAGCCAACACATTGCGGTGCGCCTGCTTCAGGAAATAAGCAATTACCGACAATAATAAGGTGATGAGCATCCCCATCAGTGCAATTACCTCTACCATTTAGCCTACCCTCCTTTCTTCCATCCGGTTCAGGATTTCCAACTTTGCGTCGCCGCTCGCAATCGCTTCGGCCAATAACGGATATACCCTTTTATAGGCCGCGGCGCTGTGGAGCACCCGGTAATCGTGATCAATCAACTGGTAATAACTGCCCGTAAGCAGGCAACCGCGGGTATCGGTATGGTAATTCCCGATATGGAAAAATACCAAGCTAAAATCCGGGATAGCCCGTACCTCTATCATCCCCTGATGCCACTGTGGGTATCTGTTAGCATAGTTTGCGTTCATCCCCGCCGTAGCGTTGAAACCCAGCTCATACTTCCCTTCGGGGATAGCGGTTGCTCCCAGGATTTTCGTATCCCGTACTGTGTTTTCCAAGATGTAACATTGGAAACGCTCATTGATGTATAGCTCTCCGAGCGTAGTGTTTAGGCCGGAGGCTGTTCTTAATAATTTCATCTAATTGTTTTTTTTGTTTTAATTTTTTGTTGTTCTTTCCCTTGACGGAAAGAACCAAAGGTCAAGGCTGCATGGCCTTCGCTAAAGATTCAAGCCTCTCCCACAATCCTACACATTCTTGAATTTTTTTAACGCTCATACCATGAGGCCGGTTTAAAATGCTCCGAGGAAAAGGCTGTTCGAGAAGCGTTTTCTCTGCCTGTCGTGCGCGTAACAGTACACATGAACCGGCGCTTTCATCAACTGTGCGGGGAGTTGCATGCTAAGACTGCCATCCTGCCGCGAACATTCCTCATCATTGATACCGGCAATCCCCAATTCAGGGTTATAGGCACAGAGCACGATCGAATCATCACCAGAACTATAGAAAGCAGCAACATTGGTTTCAAAATGCAGCTGCAACTGATCATCTAAACGTGTAAGCTGTAGCCCTATCGGATTTTGCAGAATCCCTTTGGTAAGGCGTACCCGCGCCGGATCAACAGATAGGTCGGGATACTCCCCCTGAATGGCCGAGCGGATCAAGTCAGCCACCGCACGGTTAAAAGCGCTTCGCTTACTGTGCAGGCCATAACCCTGCGCAATAATTTTACGCAATGGCGAAAGATACCTCACCGCTAAGATCAAACGCATTCTTGTGGCTTCCCGCCCGTTCTGGCCTTTTTCCCGTGGCGGAAACCGTTCCGATATAATTAACATATTCTCCTGTTCTTTAAAGCAAGCGGCACCATGCATGGCGCCGCTTTGCCCGATTAATCAAAAGACACGTTCCCCAAATAAATACTCTTAGATACTTCCGTAGCTTTTCGCTCTGCCAGGAAAATCCACACATGAGCCTCACCGCTGCTCATATGATCTGGTATCTCGATACGTGCTTCCCCATCCCCACGTACAGGCAATTCATCTGTGGTCAAGAACTGTTCTGATGTCGGGTGGTAAAGCAGGATGTACACGACATCATCTGCATGCCCACTGATCTGGTTCACCTTGGTATTCCAGGTAACCAGCAGCTCACCGTCTTCGACGCTCATCGTTTCATTCCCGGCATTGAAGAGGCCACCGGTGCTCAATCGTACCTTCGCATAGTCGAGCGCAAAATCCGGGTACGTTCCTGTTACCGCATCCCTGATATTAGCCTGCAAAGCCATATTCATGGCCGTGTGGGTACTCGCTTTTTTCAGGCCATAGCCAATGCGCAGCAAAGCCTTGATCGGAAAAAGGAACTGGGTGATCAGCAAGAACTTAGCCTGTTGCATCAATTGCTCTTCCGTAGCCGGCTTGGTACGTTTTTTATAGAGCCCCTTGATGTAATCGATACTTTTCCAGCTGCTGCCGATCACACTTCCCGCTTTACCTTTGAAGCCTCCGTTGGCTCCGTTTCTGATTCTTCCCATTGTTGTTTTAATTTAAAATTTAACCATACAATCCGCAATCGTTTATACCGGTATCTCTTGCTTCATGAGGCAAACATAAGTGGCTGATTCATAGAAAACCAGCCTCAAAACCCAGTTGACGGGAAGATGAAGCGGGTCATCTGGAAAACTGACGTGTCGGTGAAGGACGAGGTAATATAGGTATATGGGTTTCTCTTAAATTCCGTAGTATCTTCCTACGGTTTTCGTTCGTTGGCCAGGTATTGACCAGATCCCAGCAGGTTTTTTACAGGTAAACCAAGTAAAAACCTGAACAAAACCTGTCGGAAATGTGGAGAACAGTCGAAGTTTGTCCGAATACATTATGAAGTTGATTGGTCTGTGTCTTAAATTTCAGCTATAAAACAAAGGAAAGCCCCGCAATGACTTTACTGCGAGGCTCCAATTTCTTCATTCAACTGTCCAATTATGTATTTACCAGTTACCTGGCCTTTATGGCAGGGCAAAGGCTACGTAGCTGTCGCCTTTGGACGTCCCCAATTTTGTGCCGCCACAGGCTATGACCACGTACTGTTTTCCGTTGACCTGATAGGTAGCCGGAGTGGCGAAGCCCGATGCCGGAAGTTCATGTTCCCATAACAGTTTGCCAGTGTCTTTTGAAAAGGCTCTGATCATTTTATCCTTTGTCGCGGCTATAAAAAGTAAGCCTCCGGCGGTTACCACCGGCCCGCCATAGTTTTCTGTTCCGGTAAGGGGAATACCCTTTGCCGTCAATTCCTTAAATTCTCCCAACGGTACCTGCCAGATATGTTTTCCGGTGTTTAGGTTGATGGCTGTGAGGGTTCCCCACGGAGGAGTGATCGCGGGGTATTGCTGTTCGTCCAAAAATTTATTATAGCCATTAAACGTGTATGGTTCATCCGCTACCAGTCCAACCTGCTCCGTCATCACTTCTTCTTTCTCCTCTCCGAACAGATAGTTCACAATCGACTGTCTCTCTCGCTCACTGATGTGGGTCAGTCCGGGCATCATCCCTCTTCCCAAAGCGATAACATCGCTGATGGAGTCTCTTGACATCCTTTCTTTCAGGTCGGTCAATGCCGGATAACCACTTTCCGGACTTCCCGACAAATCGGGTTTGTGGCAGGCTACACAATGGCTGCTGTACAGGTTCCTGCCCGATGAAATGACCTTATTGCTCTGGTCTTTATTATTGGTGGCACTGAGACTGAAAAGCCAGGCCATCTCATTTGAATTTACATACAGTATACCTTGTTTATCTACCGCTGCACCACCCCATTCCGCGCCTCCGTCCGCACCGGGAAATAGCAGGGTTGGTGTCAATCCGAGCGGTTGAAAAAGACCTTTGTTGGCCTGCCGGAAGATGTCGATGAGCGAATCTCTCTTATTGGAAAAAGTTGTAATATCTGCTTCGCTGAGGCTTTGCCGGGAAAAAGGAACGGGCAGTTGCGGAATAGGCTGTGTGGGCCAAAGCTCCTCGCCCGGCACACCTGTTACCGGAACAGGCACTTCATCAATCGGAAAGATCGCCTCACCGGTTTCCCTGTCAAAGACAAAGGTATGTCCACTTTTGGTTATTTGGGCCACCACATCCACCGTTCTGCCCTTTCGTTGTACCGTGGTCAGGTTTGGCGGAGCGGGAAAATCCCTATCCCATACATCATGGTGTACCGCCTGAAAATGCCAAATGTACTCCCCCGTTTTCGCATTCAATGCGAGCAATGAGTTGGCGAAAAGGTTCTCTCCTTTACGGTTACCCCCATAGAAATCAAAAGCTGCCGAACCCGTCGGAATAAAAACTATTCCCCGTTTTTGGTCGACAGCCATACCGGCCCAATTATTGGCTCCCCCAATCGCAGGGTCTTTATAGGCCTGTTCGGGCCAGGTTTCGTAGCCAAGTTCACCCGGATGGGGAATGGTTCTGAAGACCCATGCCAGCTTTCCCGTTACCACATTGAAGGCCTGAATATATCCCGGTGCTGCCGAGACACCCTCACCAACACGTATGGGCATCATGATAAGGTCTTGGTAGATTGTTCCTGGTGTGGTGGAGACCACGAATTTGTCTGCCGCGGATTCACTTAATCCGGTTCGTAAACTTATACGTCCGGATTCACCGAATGAAGTGATGCTTTTTCCGGTTTCGGCATCAATGGCATAAAGGTAAGATTGAGACGTAAAAAGCAATCGCTTGTCGTTCCCTTTCGCCCAATAGGCCATACCCCGATTGACATGAGACTGCCCCTCCGAAACTTCCCGAAAACGCCACAGCTCCTCTCCTGTGGCCGCATCAAGTGCAAACAGCTGATTGGATGCCGTCAGTGCATACAGTTTCCCATCAATGATGAGTGGATTGCATTGCATTTCCCCCGAGTCTCCGGTATGGTATACCCAAGCTTCGCGTAGCAAGTTGACATTGGCGGTATCAATCTGTTGGAGCGGCGAATAGTGGTTCCGGTCGTCACCCCCTAAATAAGAAGGCCACGCTCCCCCGTGGCGCTCTTCAGGTGTACATTGTTGCAGCCCGATCGAGAAGATCGGCAATAGGGCAAGACCATAAAAGAGGTATCGTATTATTTTGGTTTTCATTAGCTAAATTAAGCGATTTTCCCTGTTATTCCGTATTATTTTTTAGATAAAAGAAACTGCTGGAAAGCGAACAGGGAAAAGGGAGTACGTTTACCATACGCCTTAAAGCTAACAACTAGCCCTCACCTAGATTCCTACCAAAACCAACGCCGGCACCGATGTTCGGGCGAACTTGGTCAGGAGATGCCTGGTTCCCATCCCGGCTCATAACTCCGCTTCCATAACTCTTGAGCGGCTTCATTCTGCAGGATATGGCCGTTTGACGGATCAATGCTTAATTGCTGCCCGGTACGGAGCGCGATGTTCCCCAGCTGCACCAGGAGCGTACTCACATGGCCATCTTCCACATTAGCAGCCGGCGCGGTGCCCTTCGTTATCGCATCGAAGAAATTCTGCAGATGAATGGCATCCAAGGTTTGCGAGGGGCTTGTGCGGTTCAGGGTATCCAGCGCTACGTCGTTCTTCACCTCCTTCACCAGTTTGTTCTTCAGATCATATATCTTATACGCATTTCCTCCCTCAATCTGCAGGGTTCCCTCCTCACCGTAAAAGAGCACACCAACCGAGGCACCATCTACAAAGCGGCTATTACAGCTTCGGCCTTCCCAGGTAATCAAACCTTTATCGCCGTAATCCAGCTGAATGGACTGCGTATCCGGCGTTTCCCAGTCGTCCCGATACCGATACCTTCCACCTACCGATGATACCGTATTGGGGTAATCCAGCTTCATGCCCCATCGCGCCAGATCAACCGTATGTACGCCGTTGCCCATCGCCTCTCCGGTGCCCCAGTGCCAGAACCAGTGCCAATTGTAGTGCACCAGGTTATCCTGAAAGTCCCGACGGGGCGCGGGCCCTTGCCAGAGATCAAAATCAAGGCCTTTCGGCACCGCCGTTTTCTTACCGATACCGATGGAAGGCCGGTTATTGGCGTACCATGTCTTGGCAAAGTACACCCTGCCGATCACACCCTGATGCAGGGCATTGATCGCTTCCACCACATTGGGCCAGGTTCGGCGTTGGTTGCCCATTTGAATAACATTTCCATGCTTTTTAGCGGCCGCTACCACCAACTCCCCTTCCTGCGGGCTATGGCTCAGGGGTTTCTCCACGTAGACGTGCTTCCCGGCATTAGAGGCCAAGATCGTTGCCGGTGCATGCCAATGATCGGGCGCAGCAGTTACCAGCGCATCCACACCGTTATATTGCAGCACCTTGCGGAGGTCAGGTTCGGCTTTCGGGCGCCGCCCCTGCACCTCTTCCACTTTGCCGATGCAGCGTGCCGCCGCCTGCTCATCCACGTCGCAGATATAGGTAACCTCAAAATTATCCTGCGCAGCGAAATTACCCGCCAGCGCCAATCCCCGTGAATTTACGCCCATCACCACCACGTTCACCCGTTTATTCGCACCGGCAATACGCCTGTAGCTGGCCGCACTGAATCCCGGTAGCACGCCGCCCAAATATAGGGCCGCACCCGTCATCCCGGTCTTTTTTATAAAATTCCGTCTGTTTTCCGATTTATTCATCATCATCTCCATTTTTTTATCCTTCATCATTAGCTTCAGTCAGCGGATCGGGAATGCGGATCAGATCGGCGATTTCCGCGCCATCGTGCTGCATTCTGCCCAGGGTATACACCGCGCCATCGTCTCCAACGGCAATGGCATTCACATAGGAAGGCCAATCGCCATCCGCGTAGAAAACCGGCCCGTGATCCCGATAACTTCTCGAAGGGATATGATAAGTGATCAGGTGCAGGTATTCCTGTCCCTTCGAACCTCCCTTAGCAATTTCCGATAGTCCTTCCACCCGGTTGCCATTTTCAAAAACAGGGCTGCCGGTGAGGTAATAGATCGTCTCCCCGTCCGGCCCCAGCTGAAAGCCCAGATAGCCATAGCTAAACTGATCGAACATGCCACATTTCTGCGAAGCTTCGGAGCTGATCCGTTGCACCAGTTCAATGGCCGGGCGTTTTGGATCCAGGCGGAAGAGATATCCCGAGTTGCCGTGCACAGCATAGGCCACCTGCTCCGGTGCGTACCAAAAAATCTTGCGCCAATTGTACCCCATAGATCCCGGCCTGGTATAGTCATATTTACCGAAATAATCCAAGCGAAGATCGAGCGGCATCATCCGAAGCGATTTCGTCTGTGGGTCATAGCAAAAAACATCACCCTCAGCGGTACTGTAATAGGCCTTCCCCCCATCATCCACGAGAATGGAGCGGCATAAGACCCGAAAATCTTCCCCCGGTATACCCGCTTCCCCGCGTGCGGAGGTCGGCCCCATATTATGCATTTCGTTCCGGGCCAGGTCATAGTGCAGAAACAGACCGGTAGGCCAGGTGATCCCGAAGATCTGCCCGCGCTCTACGTCCATATGCATGGCCACGAAGCCCTCCCCATCGGGGGCTATCGCCAGCTCTTCAAAGGCGCCGCTTTTCAGGTCATAGCACAGGATGTGCCCGCCCGGATAAAGCGCAAAGCCATCCGGTGCCTGCGCCGGCAGCCGTTCCATGCCCTCCACCATCTCATAGTAGCCCACATGGGTAGAAAAGTACAGTTTCCCCTCATATTCATAAAAGCGGGTATGTGATTTACCCTGCGCAATGGCCTTTTGCTTCGCTTCGCCGCAGATTTCCGTCAGGTCTGCCAGTAAGGTCGTTTCATCGCTTGCGGGATCATAGACATAGAGTTTACCCCCCTCATCGATCAGTTCGGACGACAGGATATAATAGATCTTGCCGTCGCTGGCCTTCGATATCGCGTTATAGGTATCATGCGCATGCGGAAATCCGGAATAGTATTTTTTTGCTGTTAACATCTGTTATGAGGTGTTATTGTTCGTATTTAGTTTTTTTCGTTATTCTATCGTTTCTAAGGGTGGCTCGTTCCTTTCTGATCCCACATAACCTTTATTCTGGTTGATCCGCCCGAGCGTATTGGCCGTGATGATATTATCATCTATCGGCCATTGGAAATGAAAAGGTTCAATTCTGGGGCTTTGGCCCAGCACCGTTAAATCGTCAAAATGCGCATAGAAATTATTCAGGTTGCGCACCCGGTCGTAAAACCAGTTCTTTTCATGAATATTGCCCAAGCTATATCCCCGCTCGTTACGTGCCGCCAGGATGTAAGATACCCGGTTCAGCTCATTCTGCCGGGGTTCTTCCGCAAACAGCTCCCGTGCACGCTCATCGAACAGGAAATCAATCGTCACCTCCGCAGCCGTTATGGGATCCGCATTTGCCCTTGTCCGTACGGCATTGATATCATCCGCGGCAAGGTCGAGCTGCCCCAGCCAAAAATACGCTTCCGCACGGAGCAGGTAAGTTTCTGCCAAACGAAAAAGGTACCAATCGCCATTGCTGCCCAGGGGCTGCCCCATCTGATCCGGTTTATTCGGCACGAAGGTTTTGTAAAAGGGCATGGCAAAGATACGGGCCCAATATTCGGCGGGCTGGTCCAGGTTCTGCGGATCAAAGGGCTCACCATACTGGCTGGAGGCCGGGTTATTGTAGAACAGCTCATCGCGGTCCCACCAATTGATATCCGCCCGGCGGAGGTCGGGTGTATTTTTACTGTTGTAACCATGCTCCTCCCAAACGGTATAGTTGTGGTAGTCGCTCAGGGCCACATCGGGGTTCCCCCGTCCCAGCGAATCGTACATGGGGCCGGAATCGATCATGCCCAGATTGCCATCCTTATCTTTTGCCACCACATTGTTGAAATAGCCACAATGGTACACCCGCATGGTATATAAGCCATCCGAGCGTGCTTCGGGAGGCGCCTCCCAGCGATCTACGAAGGCCAGGATCGTTTCCGTATTCTGAGAGATATTTTTGTTCTCCGGCCGGTGCAGGTCCCACAGCACATTCTTGGCCGGATCATCCGCATCGATCCCGAAACGATTTTGCATCAGGGCATAACGCCCGTCGATCACTTCCGTAGCCTTAGCCACCGCTTTATCAAACGCCATATTCGCCAGATACACTTTCGTCAATAAATGATCTGCCGCACCTTTGGTAGGGACACCCGCTGCGGCAGAGACCGGCATCCATTGTGCGGCGAACTCCAGATCCGCCTGGATTTTGTTCAGTATTGCCCAGCGGCTATGCGTTTTGAAATCCACACGGGCGCCGCTTATCTCCTCATTAACGAAAGGTAGATCACCATAGTTTCCGATCAGCCGGTAGTACCAGTAGGCCCGATGCCAGAGTGCTTCCGCCAATATGGGGTTCCGATCGCTTTCGCTCTCCCATTCGATTTCATCGATACGACTGATGATGGTGTTCGCGTTGCGCACCATCTCAAAGATATCATTGATCTGGCTGACGAATTCCTGATAAGCATCACTGTTGGGCGTAAGCCGGGTAAAGTCCATCTGCAGCCAGGGCACACCCGCTTCAGACGACGCCCACTGATGGGCGAGGAAGTTCTTCTGCCCCGTTTGCTCACGGGAAAGATCCTTGCGCATGGTAATCAGCAGCGCCTGGTATCCCGAGGGATCGACAAATACATTTTCAGGGGTAAAAAAAGATAAAGGTTCCGGCTCCAGAAAGCGCTTTGAGCAAGCGCCGATCAGCACAAGCAATGTGCAGCAGAGCATGATATATGTTGTTTTATTGAAATTAGCCATAATACCTATTTTTTTGATTGTAAGATCATCAAAGCATAAAATTCAAACCCAGTGTATAAATTTTCGGCATGGGGTCACTTCCCGATTCCGGGTCCCATCCGGGCCATTCAGAAAAGGTCAACAGATTTCTCGCAGAGAAAAAAGCCCGTGCACTCTTGGTCTGCAATTTCTCCGTCAGCTCCGTCGGTAAGGTATAAGACAGCGTCACATCCTGTACCCTTAGGAAAGCCGTATTCCAGAAAGGCATCAGCCCCCCGCCAAAAACCGTCATGTTCTTGCTCAACCTCGGGTATTCGTTAGACCTGTTTTCCGGTGTCCAATAGTCAAAATTGGGCGTACTCCGTCTGTCGTAGGTCGAGAAATCAGCCACCAGCTGCGGGAACTCCCTTTTATGCCCCAGATCGGCGCGCAAGAAAATACTTGCACTGAAATCCTTGAGGAAAGAAAACTCATTCCGCAGGCCGATGAGGTATCTGGGCTGTTCGTAGCCGATAAACTGTTTATCCTGCAAAGCCTCATAGACCATGTTTCCGTCGAGGTCGACCGCTTTAAAGTCTCCCGGCCTCAGGCCATACCGGGCCGCCTCCTCGGCTTCCTCCATCTGCCATATCCCTTCCACCTGATAATCCCAGATAACATCCAGCGGCTGACCGATGAACCATTTGTTCGTATAATCCGGAATCTCACCGGTTAAGGTCTCCCCGGCTAAAGTGTACGTACCCGTTTCGCCAAACAAACTGGTAATTCTATTGCGGTTAAGCGAGAAGTTCACCGTTGAGCGCCAGGTAAAGTTGGGCCGCTGCATGTTCAGGCTGCTGAGCGTTACCTCAAAGCCTTTGTTGGCCAAAGCGCCGATGTTTGTGGTTACATTCTCAAAACCCGTTATGGTCGGCAGCGAGCGCTCCACCAGAAGCTTATTTGTTTTGGCATCGTAATATTCCAAGGTCATGTTCAGGCGGTTATTGAACAAGGTAATATCCGCACCAAAGTTCAATGACTCCGTTTCTTCCCAGGACAAGGCCGGATTGGCCAGGCTAGAGGTAAAAATACCCACAACCGGATTGGTACCATCATAATACTGTACCGATTCCATTTGCGCAAAGGAAGCATAAGGGCCTATCTCGCGGTTACCATTTCTACCCCAGGATACTCGGAGCTTCAATTGATCAACCGCCGGTACGTTAAAGAATTTCTCTTTGTGCAACTGCCAGGCCAGCGCCGCCGCCGGAAAGGTAGCATAGGGATTCTCCTGACCAAAGCCACTGAAACCATCACGGCGTACCGATGCCGTAAGCAGGTATTTATCCATTAGGGCATAGTTCACACGTGCCATCAGGCCATCCCCGGTATATTTGGTATCATTGGTATTCAGGAAAGGGTTATTGCCAAACTGGAGGCCGCCATAACCCAGGGTCGGGCTGGGCTGGAAAGACTGGTTGCCCATTTCCGAGCTCCACGACCGGAACTTTTCTGCATTATAGAGTAAGGTTACATCAAAATTATGGACACCGAAGGTCTGGTTCCACTTCAGGAGATTATCCACCATCCATTCAAAGGAGCTGACATCGTCACGTGTGGCATAACCATTGCTGTAGGTTTCCCGTCCGGTAATCGTTTCTGTAGACCAAAAATTATAGTCTTTCTGCGCTCTGGTGCGCGGCTGGAAAGAAAGGCGATAGGTAATCCCGAAGGGAAGTTTCAGCTCCCCGTAAATCGAGGCAAACAAACTCTGTATATTATTTCGCCGATCCTGGCCCAGGGCATTGATCAGCGGGTTCTGCGTGATGTAACCGTGCGGATAGAAATTGATGGTGCCATCATCCTCGTATACCGAAGCAAAAGGGCTAACCATGCCCATATTGCCCAAGTTAGCCGGAACGCCCCCCTGATCACGATAGGAATACTGCAGGTTCAGGCCCACGTTCAGCCATTCTGCCACTTTGTTGTCCAGATTAATGCGCGAGCGCACCGTATTGAATTTATCGCCAACGATGATGCCCTCATTGTCCAGGTAACCGACCGACCAGAAGTACTTCATATTTTCCGACCCACCGCTAATGCTCAGGTCGTATTCCTGCCGCCTGCCCTTTTGCATTACCTCATCCAGCCAGTCCACCGTATTCCCGGTGTTAAAGCTTTCCACCTCCGCCGGAAAGAAATTCAGGCGGCTCAGCCATTCCCGGGTATCATCCGGGTTAGGGTTGGCGCTGGCATTACGCCATTGATCGAGGCTAACGTTCGGGCTTAAGGCACTCGGATTATCGTAGTAAAAATCCGGCATGGCATTACCCAGAGTGCGGAGGTGATCCCTTCGGTAATTGATATAATTCTGCGGATCACGTGCACCGAACTCGGTGGATGTAGCCTCTGCCAATCCCTGTTTAGTGGCAAAGTTAATGGTAGGTTTACCCGTAATACCTTTCTTGGTGGTTACCAACATCACACCATTGGCCGCTCTTGCGCCATATACGGCTGCGGAGCTGGCATCTTTCAGGATATCCACCGATTCGATGTCATTCGGGTTGATATCCGAAATATCGCCATTATAAATCACGCCATCCAGCACGATCATCGGCGATGTCGACGCATTGATGGAGTTTACCCCCCGGATTTCCATAGAGGTGCCGCCACTGGCCGAGGTAGCCTGATTCGCCTGAAAGCCGGCCACCGTACCCGCCAGCATATCGGTCAATTGCGTTGAGCTCTGATCCTGAAAATCAGCAGCATTCACCCGGCTCACCGCGCCGGTAAGGTCACTTTTTTTTGCCGTACCATAACCCACCACAATCACCTCATCCAGCCCGGCCACATCATCTTCCATCACAATACGCCAATCCGTTCTTGCCGAAGCGGCAACTTCCTGTTGCTTATAACCCACGCTTTTAAACACCAGCAAGGCATCTTCAGGAACCTTTTCGATCACAAAGAAACCTTCCAGATCGGTAGCTACCACTGTTTTGGTTCCCCGCACGGATATGGTGACGCCCGGTACGGGTTCATCGTTGCTGTCCAGCACCTGCCCTTTGATGGGCTGCTGGGCACGAAGTACAACCGGCATCGCCGCCGCAACAGTCACAGGCAAGAGAACTTTCCACAACATCATCATAAAAAGTCTTTTTTTCATACTTTTGAAGAGATTTAAGTTAAACTGACCGGCACACATCCGCCAAAATGAACGCCGGTTAAAACTTTACAATTAGGAAGAGGGGTAATGCGTTTGGCCCCTCTTTTTTTTGGGAAGGAGTTGATTCTTTATTCCATAAGCAGTTGTTTTAAATGATATAAGCTGATCACTAAAGGCAGAGGCCGTTACTGCAAATCACTGTAAAGCGCCTTACAGGCGTCGATAATCCGCTGTTCAATGCCCTGTTGCCATTTCGCATGGTGCCCGTAAACCATCTGTGAGCTTTCCCCTTCATACCCGCCCTCTTTTAAGATCCTTTCGGAAGGGATGTAGCCCATCACATCGTTGCTGTAACCGAACACGATGGTCTGGTTACCAAATGCCTCTTTCAGGTCCAGGGCATATTGCACCGTGAGCTCGCCACCCAGCGCAAACAGCAGCTGCTTGCCCAGTTGTACGCACTGGATGGGATAGGGATAATCCCGCTCCGGCCGATCGCCCTTTTGCAGGCGTTCCAACAGGCGGGCCGCCCACCGTTGCGTATAATCCGGTACGTCCCCTTTTTCTAAAAGAGCTGTTAGATCCGCTTCTGCAGGTATGGTATCCAGCGGAAGCGGTATTTCCCGGAAGGCCATGTTCAGCTGTGGTTCCAGGGGCTGGAAGGCATCATCGATCATCAGCTGCTCCACCGCCGCGGCCAAAACCTTGCCATATTGCTTTGCATGGCCCAGCGTCTGCCGTGGCAAAGGGTTCTGATCTGCCCCTGCGCCCTGAAAAAACATGGCCTGGCAACCCGCGTACCGTTCTTCCAATTCCAGTTGCGCGAAACCCACATAGTCTCCACTCCAGTCGTAACCACTCAGTACCGTCGCGTGGCAGGCATAGCTAAACAAGAGTGCCATGAGCTCTCCATCAGTGCCGGTCACCTTGATCACAGGCACGGAGAAATCATTAGGCCCCTTTAGCTCGTGCAACTGCCGGAGCTCACCTTCTTTGTTGTTCCGGCGGTTCACCTGAAACTGGGCAAAACCCGATCCTACGGAGAGCTTCGCGCTCACCTTATCTGCCAGGGCCTCCTGCGCCAGATCGGTCAATACCTCGACCAGCCATGCGGAGTAGGCCACAATTTTCGCTTTCTCCGCTTCATTCGCCGGATAAACATCCCGTAGGGCACCCTCCAGAACCGGAGCCGAATGCGTGTGGGAGCTGTTCAACAAAATCTGCTCCCGCGACAATTTCAGGCGCTGCGTCAAGGCCTCACATAAGCGGTCTTCAACTATTTTCGGGATGCCCAGCAAATCGGTGCTGATGCATAACAGCGTCTTTCCACCGGCATCCTCCAGCGCAATAGCTTTGGCCCATAGATCATGTATTTTCCCTTTCGATGGCTGATCACGGAAGGCGTAACCACCCATCCACATCGGTTCTTTGGGGGTAATAACGGTCTTTGCCAATCCCACCTTCCAGCTCGCTTCCTCCGCCATCGACGGCAAAGCAAAGCAACAGCACAGCAAGGTTAATACCACCAGCATCCGATTTTTTCCTATCATCCCAGCTTCCATGGCCTCAGGTTTTTTTAATCGTATCCGCATGGTTATAGATCCGTTTGACCGCCTCGGCGATGCGTTCCATATCCGCTCTTGTTCCCAATAGCATGTTCTGTGTGAACCATACCGCCTGCCCGTTGCACAGTTTCCCGTCGTTCACACAGCGGTTCCGTTCCACAAAGGCATCAAAGTCCAACTGCTCCGCCGGGTAAGCCTCTTGATAGCGCTTTTGCGCAAAGGCATCCCTGAGGTAAGGCTTATCGGTCAGGGTAGCATAACCACTGCTACAGGGAACCCCTTCCGCATTGAGCGCCTTGATGAACTGCTCCCGCGATAAGCCCTTAAAATCCTCCTGTTCCAAGCGGAAGGGAAAGAGGTGGAAGGCCGCCCGCGTCACCTTATCGTATAAGCGGTAGGGCGCAATGCCTGGTATTGCAGCCAGCATGCCCTGCAGATAGCTGGCATTTTCGTTGCGCAGCGTTGTTTCGGCATCTACCCGTTTGAGCATGGCCAAGCCAATTGCCGCCTGGTATTCCGTAAAACGCACCTTCGTGCCCACGATAACACTTCCGGAAGCCACCGACCCTACGGCACTGCCATAAGGCAGACCCAGGTTATGGTAAGAATAACATTTATCGATAAAGGCATCATCATTGGATGTGATGGCGCCACCTTCGCCGATGGCCATATTCTTGGAATTCTGGAAGCTGAAACATCCCGCATGGCCAATGGAGCCCACCGGTTTGCCGTCGTACTCCGCCAGGTGCGCCTGGCAGGCATCCTCAATCAGCACGAGCTGATGTTTCTCGGCGATGGCCATGATACGATCCATATCCACCGGGAGACCCGCGATATGCACCGGGATAATCGCTTTGGTACGCGGCGTAATTTTCTCTTCGATACGTGCGGGGTCCATCAGGAAGGTATCCAGCTCCACGTCAACAAAAACCGGCATGGCCCCTTGGGCCAGCACCGCCATAATCGTTGCAATAAAGGTATAGGGCGGCACAATCACCTCATCCCCTGCCCCCACCCCGAAGTTGGCCAGCGCCGTGATCAGCGCATTCGTGCCGTTCACCACCGTCAGGCAGCGTTTCGTGCCGATGGTTTCCGCCCAGCGGTTCTCAAAATCCGTAGTCACGTCTGCCCTTGACCAGATACCGCTGCGCAGCACCTCCAATACCTGCCCTTCATCCTCGGCAGACACCCATTTTGGCCAGGTTGGCCATTTGGCGTCATCCATCAGGGGCGTTCCGCCCAGACATGCCGGTTTGCCGGCGCCAGTGCCGGCAGGGAAGTCAAAAGACCAGGACATAGCCGCAGCGGTTCCCAGCAATGCACTCTCCCGAATAAATTTACGTCTGTTCCTATTCATCATATTAAGCCTTTTATAGTTTCACCACTGCGCCCTGCTGCTGCTTACTTTGGTCGGCAGCATCCATAAAGGCGTAGATTGCCAAGGTTTCCTTTTCATCCACGGGCGATTTTCCCGATTCGAAGAACTGGACAATCTCGGTGATCAGCGCATCATAGCCATTATAGGGGCCAAGGGTCAGATCACCCTCTTCGCCATAGGCCGTACCGCCGTAAGTATGTTTACCCGTTCTGGTACCCCGGAAGCTTCCCAAGCGCCCATCGCTCCAGCGCCCCACAATGACGTCGGTGCCCTCGCTATGCACGCGCGAGACCTCCACGCAATCCGGTCCCATCAAGGCAATCAACATCTCCACGCCATGTATACCGTACCAGAACAGATCCGGATGGGTGGGCTCCAGTGTTGCCGGGCTATAGGTATCTGCACCCAGTATTTTACCAATCTTTCCGCCTATGGCCTCTTGCACCGTTCCCATGTAACGCAGGGAAGAAGCCGAAAACAAGGGCACCCCCGCATCGCGCGCTGCGGCATAGATGGTCTTTACATCTGCAAAGGAAGCCGCAACCGGCTTATCAATGAAGAGCGGTTTACCGGCCTTGATCACCTGCATGGCCTGTTCCAGGTGCACGGTACCGTCGTTCGTTTCCAGCATCACGTAATCCACTTCCCCGAGTAAAGCCTCAATAGACTCCACGATTTTTACCCCGAGGCCCTTCACCTCTTCCGTATAACCCGGAATGCGCTTGGCGCTGCTCTCGATGGTTTTGCTGCCATAGGGATAGGCCGCTGTGATGCGGTAGCCCAGCAAATTCGGGTTAGGCGATTCGCCATTCAACGCTTTGGTAAAGGCGATGCTGTGTGAAGTATCCAGCCCGATAATGCCCACGCGTTTTTCCTGTCTAAAATTTTTCGGTACGGCCAACAGATCAGCCTGCCAGCCAGCTACGGTAGCCAGCATCAGTGAGGTGTTTTTGATGAATCTCCTTCTTTCCATAAGGTTTTTATTAGTAGGTATGATAAGGGGTACAGACCCTTTTTTATAAAAAAAATTAAAAGCAGTTATCTATTTTGCAGTCAATATTTCCTCGAATTCTGGTATAGTGTTTATGATCGGTAACGTAACCGCTAAGTAAAGTATTTTTCCATAGAGATGCAAACGTTTTGTTGTTTTTTATTAAAAACGCTGTTTTAGTTTGTTATACTAAACAAAAACAAGTAATTTTTATAGAAATCATAATTTTCATTGTCCGGCAGGATTATTTGCTGCTTTACAAAAGTAACAACTTAACAGGTAGCGTTTTGAGGGGGTAGTTCCGGTAAAAAAGGCAAGATAAGGCAGCGGTGTCGACTCTCGCCGCCCTATCTGCACCAAACAAAACACAGAACAAGAAATTATCCTTGAACAAGTCGGATAATATGAGATCGTAAGATACAAAAAAAGAACAAAAAACGTAAATTATTCACGCTTTTTTCAGAATTTCCTTACGCCTCAGGCAATTTATTTTCCCCAGTGCTCTTACTTAGCCTATACTACCCGAAGCTTTTGAGGCCGAAGATCCCTGTTATGATTGTTTTTCACTCGACCGTTTACAACATGCCGGTCAATCTGTTTTTCCCCAGTACTGCATGCGGAGACGTTCCACATCCTGATCCCGGAAGAATTTCTTGCCCCTTTCCAGCTTTGCCACTTTGATCATCCCCTTGCGCTGGCAGCGCAATAAGGTACTTTCGCTGATCCCTACGCGGTCTATGGCATACACCGCATCACGGTAGATGGTTTCTTCCGCTTCTTTTTGGAGAATGAAAAGTAATATTTTATCTTGTTTTTGCTGTAAGTCTACAATAGATCGATAAATATTACTTAACAGTTTACTTTCGCTGCAGTTACAATCATGCACAACAGATGATAGCCGGGTATTTTTCTTGAAGTTAGGTTTCATGGAGACAGGCTTTACCGATGCGCTTTTTAGCAATACACCTTCTCCATTTCTGCTCCTATATATTCCACAACTTTTTTTAGTTTATGTGTATCGCCATCACCAAAACCCAATAGTAATGCGCTGGTTTTTATAGGATATGAAAGCTGTTCGACTGCAGGCTCAAGCAGGAGATCCAACTTCTTTAGACGTTGCAAGGGCACATAAAAGTGATAGCCACGTTTAGCGTGCAACCAGAAACATAGGCCACTTGCCGGAATCCGTATCATTGCCCATTGATCTAATACCGCTCTGCAGATATCCACGGCCTTATCCATCCGCACTTTCATCCCTTTTGTTATCGGTGCGGAAGCTGACGAAAAGATATTTGCCTCCAGCAACATCGCAGCCAGTACTTCATACAGTACACCATAGTTTACCTCAAGCGCCTTATCTTCACGAAATCGTGCCAGAAAAGCTGCCGGCCCCATTACCACGCGCAGCTCATTGTACATCGCCAGCAATTTGCTATACGTACGTATACTGATTACGTTTGCTATAGGTTCGGTTGCTACGTCATGGAAGGTGGGCTGCATCTTGAATACAATTTCATGATCTTCAAATTCTTCTACAATATTGATATCCAAGGCATCGGCAGTGATAAGCAACTGGCGCATAGCCAGGGCTATCGCACCAACATCATTATCAGGATAATCCAACTGTAAATTGATATATAAGAAAGCAATACGTCTGCGCTTATCAAGGGCTAACGTATTCAGTTCTAACAAGGTATCGGCCGATAGGCCAGTTTCCGTCCTGTCCATTTCCCACACTTCTAATCCAAGTTCTTCAAATATGCGTCTATAACTATAAACGAGCGGTTTCCCCACAATAACAATATCTTTGGGATTTGCCAGGTTCTGCGTAATCAACCGTATGGTTTGAAATTTTCCTCCGAGCAAAATGAGGTTATCTTCCGTGTATCTTTTTCCTTCCCGCATGCTAACGTTCTCGCGTACAATATCACTGAGTTCCGCCGCATTTCTTATCCACTTTTTCCAGCTCGGAAAAGAAAGTTCAATAAGCCCTTGCGTTAAGTTACTCATCCTTTTGGTGCAGTGCTCCAGAAAGAAATACGGATTGAGCTCGGCTGTTCCTACCTGTAGATAGGCACTGCTATATGACGCAGGATCGGGCTGGTTGGTCGATAGGTTTTTGAAACTATCCGTATAAATTGCAGAACTATCCAGCAGCGCCGAGGCGTGCACAAAAGTTCCTCTTCGCCCCCGGGTAAACAGTATGTTTTGTTCCACCAATGTAGCAATGGCCCGATCTATTGTCTTCGGGTTTACCCGATAACGTTTTGACAGTGTTATCCGACTGGGTATCTGTTCCCGTCTTTTAAAATTTCCTTTTTCAATTTCCCTTCTAATGCTCTCTACAATTTCCTTCTTTTTTGTTTGCTGTAAATTTCTGTTCATGTATTGTTTGGTGTTTGGTTAGCAAAAAATAAAAAGTGGGCAAACATCCCCTAAGAGGTGTTTACCTAATATGTTTTTCGATAGCTAGTAGATATGATTATTACCTTAGAGCACCCCCATAAATTGCAGGTAGGGCGTCATCAGCTTTTGATCAAAAGTTGGAGGCTTTAAATTGGCATCGCGTAAAAAACGTTGCGTATTACTCCGATCGTAGTAATAAGTATTTTCGTAGGCTTCCACCAAAGACTTACCTTCGTGTACATCTTCCGTAAAGAGGCTCAACAAGGGATAAATGGGTAATTGGTGGTCGTATTTCCACTGGTTCAGCCACTGATGGTACTCCATCCCCTTTAAATCCAGCCCATAATATTCATTGATTTTGGCACAGAAATCAGTGAGTGATACATCGTTCTCCGGTAAAGGCGAGAGGTGAAAGTTCTCGCCAATTGCCTCTTCCTTTTTACCGATATGTACAATAGCCTTGCACATGTAATCAACTGTTGTAAGTTCATCTTTCAGACCCATTACCAGCGGAAAAGACTTCAGTTGTACACAGCTGCGTATCAGCACCCCCCACCATTGGTTCATCACTGTGGCGCCAGAGCTTCCGTGACACACGGCGAACCCCAGCCGGAAGTTAATAATGGGCAGACCTTTGTCCCTAGCCTGCTCAGCAATTTTTTCCATCACCCATTTACTTTTGATATAACCCAGATCGCGACTTACCGCCTGTAGATTCTGCTCAATGGAATCGTCTTCATACATCCAGGTCTTGCCCGTGAAGGGACGCCCCTGGAGTTGCTACCTTTAAAGCGAGACAGATTTAGACAGTAATTTTAAATTTGTAGAAATGCATAGAAAATTTGATGATTCGTTTAAGATAATGGCGGTCGATTTGAGCGTTGTTAAGGGATCTGTAGCCGATGTAGCTAAGGAATTAGACATAGACCCCAGTTTACTGAGTAAATGGCGTAGAAATCCACGTTATAATGGGAATAAGGTTTTACCTGACAATCCCAAGATCAGTCCGGAGGAGCAGGAGTTAAGGATTTTACGCAAGAAATTAAGAGATACAGAATTAGAACGCGATATCTTAAAAAAGGCCATAGCCATCTTCTCCAGGGGAGACGGTCCATATACCGGTTCATAAAGGAGAACCGAGAAGTATATTCCGTAGAGAAGATGTGCGAAGTATTGAACGTTAGCAGCAGTTGTTTTTACCGTTGGCTGGTTTGGCCCGAATCCCCCAGGGAACAACGCAGTAAAGCACTTGTGGATAAAATACAGCAGGTACACAGTGACAGTAAGTATATCTATGGCAGCCCACGGATAACCGCAGAGCTGCACAAAAAAGGTGAAATGGTATCAAGAAGCTACGTAGCAAGATTGATGAAGAAACATGGGATACGAAGTAAGGTTAAGAAAAAATATAGGGTGACCACAGATTCGAGCCATAGTTATAGGATAGCTGAAAATCTCCTCCAAAGAGATTTTTCAGCGGATTCCCTATCGCAAAAATGGGTTAGCGACATTACTTACATCCATACCGGCAAAGGGTGGCTTTATCTAACAACGGTTATCGATCTGGCGGACAGAAAAGTCATTGGATGGTCTTTAAGCACCGATATGACGACTAAAAACACTTCTGTACAAGCCATCAAAATGGCTATTAGAAACCGAGGTATCAAAGATGGTCTTATCTTCCATTCGGATAGAGGGATCCAATATGCCTGCGATGAATTCAGGAGGGTAATTGTAAAAAACAAGATACTTCAAAGCATGAGTAGGAAGGCCAATTGCTGGGACAATGCAGTAGCTGAGAGCTTTTTCAAGACACTAAAGGCTGAAATGATCTACCATAGAAAATTCATCGATCAGCAATCGGCTAAATTGGAGATCTTTGGATATATTGAAGGTTTTTATAATACCAAAAGAACACATTCTGCCCTGGGATATAAAACCCCTAAGCAGATCGAAGAGATGCTATTGGAAAAAGAGAAAATGGCAGCATAAAAAAGTCTCCTATTTTAAGTTGCAATTCCACCCCAAGAGAAAACACCCATTGAAGAAAGTAGCACCAGGTGTTTCACTTTTCGTGCAACCGACAAATGCAGGATATGGTGCAGACCATCAATGTTAGGCTTCTTGATTATGGGGTAAGGCTGCACATAACTTACCGAGCTGCCCGAGTGGTAGATCACCTCAACGATGTCTGCCAGTTGGCCATAAACGTGCTCATCCATTCCCAGATTTGGTAAGGAAAGATCGCCAACCTGTGGTATTACCCGATCGTTATAACCTTCCTGCCAAGACAGTTTAAATTTCAGGAAAGTATCTTGTATACGTTTGCGCGCCTCCGCAGTATTCGCCGCTCGTACCAGGCAGTAGATATCCGCTCCGGTATTTTGCAACAGTTCTTCCAACAGATGCGAGCCCACAAATCCCGTAACTCCAGTAAGCAAAATGTGGCCAGGATCGGCCAATACCGCTCCATCTGGTACATCACCCACTACGAAATCCGCAGGCAGTGCAGCATCCCTGAGCAACTCCTCTACCGTCTGTTCAGTTTTTATTTTCTGCGATAACTCCACCTCTTTCCATCGTTTTTCCACCTCAGCAACAAAGCTGTTGACGGTAGTATAGGTATAGAGCTCAGGCAAGCTGATGCGATTACGTACCGTTTCGGGCAATAACACATGAAGTTGCGCCAGCAATAGAGAATGCCCGCCCAGATCGAAAAAGTCATCATCATCTGCCACATCTTCCACGTCCAACAGGTCCTGCCAGATTCCCTTTACCAGATCAGTAAGATTACCTTCCTTCCTTTTAGCCGCATCCGTTTTCTTTAAGAAAGCTTTCGGCAGTTCCAACTGCGTCTTATCTACTTTACCTGCATGATTCAGGGGCAATTCATCCAGCACTACCATTTTATCGGGCACCATATAGGCTGGCATAACCTGCATGAGCTTAGCCCGCACATCGGGAAAACTGCCAATGCCCTTATTTTTCTCCGTGGCTACCGGCTGCACAAATGCGGCCAGCGCAGGCACACCATTTTCCGGACGAAATACCGTTACTGCTGCCCGGGCAATCTGTGGCAATTTTGCCAAATGGTGTTCAATCTCGGCCAACTCCATGCGGTAACCCCTGATCTTTACCTGATCATCCTTTCTGCCCATAAACTCCATGTTGCCATCAGGCCGCAGCCGTGCGCGATCGCCAGTGCGGTACAAACGATTATGTAACTCAGCTGTTTCCAGCTCCTTTGGCATCGGTAAAAAAGCCTTGGCATTCTCTTCCGGCCTACGTTTGTACCCAAGAGCCACTTGCAAACCGCTAATATAAAGTTCACCTACCGCTCCCTTCGGTACGGGGCGTAACGCGTCATCGAGCAGCCAAAGTTTTACTCCCGGTAGCGGGACACCGATAATCCGCGGATCCGTTTCCGTTTTAAAATGATAGTTGCTTACCGCTACGGTTGCCTCTGTAGGCCCATAGCTATTGATCAATCTTACCCGTTGGTACCACGCTTTAACCGTTTGCTCGGTACAGGCCTCTCCACCAATAGCTATCGTATGTAATTTGCCAATAGGCCGGTTTACCGGTAAAGTAGCCAATACAGCAGGTGGTAACAAAGGTACAGTATCAATGCCCTCGTTTACAATAAAATCCAAGAGTGTATCGCCCACCAATTTGTTGTTAGCATATAAGTGCACGGTTGCTCCCACCAAAAGCGGCACCCAACTATCGATAACGGCAGCATCAAAGCTGGGTGAGGCAAATTGTAAGGTATGGTTTACGGAAGTAAGCCCTAAGATATTTGCCTGTGCCTGTATAAAACGATAGAGGGAGCTATGGCTAACCATTACACCCTTGGGCAGACCACTACTACCGGATGTATAAATGATATAAGCCAAGCTATCCGGCAACAGTTTACGCTTCGTAGGATTTTCCTTGGGCAGTGATGCCAACTGTATATTTGCCAAGGGTTTATCAACGGCCACGGTTACCCGGGCAAAACCGTGTACCTTATACCAAAAATGCTGTTCGGTAAGTGTCAGATCGGCTTCGGCATCCTCTACCATCATTTTGATACGGCCTTCAGGTAGCTCCCCATCTATAGGCAAGTAAGCCGCGCCCGTTTTCAGCACTGCGAAGAAGGCAACCAAGCGTTGCACCGACTGCCGTAGGCATATTGCCACAATAGATTTTTGCGTAAGGCCAATACCCCTTAGGTAATAAGCCAGCTGATTGGCCTGCTCGTTAAGCATGCCATAGGTTAATTTTCCATCAGACCCGATCAACGCTACCTTATCTGCATGTTCCTCACAAACTGCTTCCAGCGCGCATACCATATTTTCATGATGCAATGGGTGATAACCAGGTGTTAATTTTGTGCTAGGTAATTGTGTTTCCATACGAATATTGGTTTAAGGTTTACAAGCTTGTAAATAAAAAATCAAACAATAAAGTTTTTTACACGAAAGCCCTCTTAGCAGGGACAGAAAGTTGTTTTCAGTAATAATTTGAGGGAAATTATAGAATTAAAGTGCGAAAAAAAAGGTAAAAGTTGCTAACCCATATAAAAAGTAGGGTCTAACCCCATACCCTAACCCCATATAAAACCAGATGTTAACCCTGTATTTATATGACAGTTAAGTATGATTTTCGTACATAAAACAAGTAATCTCAAAAAAATCGATCAAAAGCCTTATATGTATGAAAAAAACGGTCAACATCCTTTTTCACATATCGCAAGCGAAACTGAGCCATTTACGCCCGAATGAAGCCACCTATCGCTTGGTAGGCAGCACAGTTGACCATTGGATGGGTGCCGGTTTTACGGTGCTGGAACAGTGGTATGATCATACCGATCTATTGCTGTGCGTAGCCGAAGTAAATAATGCGCAAGCACTGCAAATCCCAATAAGGTGCCAACCGAAAGATCTTTTCTGGCTCTATATGCTGCGCGGCAAGTATGGGTTATATGGCGCTAGGCAATCGAAAAAAAAGCTCTTCCACATTTCGGAAGGAAGCTATCTCTTAGCCTATATGCCCAAGGGTGATTACGTGTGCCATTTCCCACCGGGCGAACATGTACTATTCTATTTTGTGTTTAAACCGAGCTTTCTTTTCAGAGAGCAGGACGATATACTTGGCCAGGTCCAAACGCCCTTTATTCAGCTACAGAAACAGCTCAATCAATATAGTGGTAGCACCCTACTTCCTATCGGGGAGGAAAGTGCCATGCAGATCCGTCATTTTCTACGCAGTACCCATACCAGTTATCTTAAGCGGCACAAGGCGATATTAAACCTGAGCATCGACTTATTGTTAAATAGCATCACCGCCCTGCGGCAACGGGAAAAACAAGAAAAAAGCCGCAAGCAAATGATTGAATCGATAAGTGCATATGCAGAAACAGCCGTTGCTGCCGGTGATATCCTCGATCTACACCATATTGCCAAGAATTACCCTCTCGCTGAGCGAAGCTTACGGCGTTTATTCAAAGTAATAACCGGGCAAAGCTTTTGGCAGTATGTTATCGACCGAAAAATGTTACTCGCACCAAAACTGCTCACAGATGCAGGTTACTCTTCCTTACAGACAGCCAACCATTTCAACCTGAGCCACGCCCGTTTTTGCAAGCTTTTCAAGGCCAGGCATAGACTTACACCCGGCGAATACATTAAAAAGTATCGATGCAAATAGCCTTTTTGGCCAAAATTGCCTATACAGCTTGGCCAAAAAGAGATAGCCTAAGCGGCTTTTAGCGTTTACTTTTGCTTTTATGGAAACGAGGAGTAGCGGAGCCGAAAGCTAGGCGATAGTTCCATGGCAGCCGGCTGTCGATCGTAAAAAGCTTGATTGGTAAGGATCGGCAGCCCGCTTTTGAAAAAGGAAGGTAAATGATGAAGAGTATGCAGCATAGGATTAAAAAATGGAAGCAGCAAATCAAAATTAACTGGTGCAATATGGCGCTATGGCCTGTATGTGTTTTACTGGCTTTGATGTGGGCAACAGCAGGTTTCGGGAAGCTGCGGGATCTTGAAGATTTTCGTTTCGAGCTCGGGAAGTCACCATTACTGGAAGGATTTGAAGGGATTGTCAGTTGGGCTGTTCCTTGGGGAGAGCTGCTATTAGCGGTGGTATTGATTTTTCCGACCTCGCGGCTATTTGGTCTATATTCCTCTGTCTTTTTGCTCTCCCTTTTCATTGCTTATATCATCGCACTGCTTTGGTTCAGCTATTATGATGCGCCCTGTGCCTGTAGCGGATTTGCCGAAGGACTTTCATGGGAAGGCCATATCATTTTCAACAGCGTTTGCTTAGTTATGGCTATCGCAGGTGTATTTATAAAGAGCATACCGGTGCGAGCCACCAGTACCGTTCCAGATATTGTACAATCGGGTATGGTTGCCCCGTAAAAGTGACCGTCATTTTTTTCATAAGGTTATGAAAAAAGTATACATCACAATTCTAACGTTGGTCGTTCTAGGAACTGGCTACGTTGGAGCCAAAGCTTTCGATAAGAAAGTGGAGGTACGTCAAGAAACCAGATGGTTTGAAAGTGCAGATGGCTCTGATCAAAATTACAACAGCGAGCCATTGCCTACTTCTTTTGAACCCGCAGACTGCACACCTGCAGAGTCTACATGTGCTGCTCGTTTTGAAGTTAACGATGATAATGAAGCGATTGGCACGCCTATTCAGATACAACCAGGAGTATTATTGTAATATTCCTAGGTTCACTGATTATCTGACTTAAAAATTATCCGGATAAGAACAGACATTGTCGGTATCCTAATCAACTGGCAATGTCTTTTAATTCCCTTTACGATGTCGTCTAAACTACTATTATCGGTAACCTTAAATATCGTACTGCTCATTGCTGCAGCAACATTTGTTGTAATGGCGCTCTATTTCCATTCAAGGAAGATCAATCCACAAGAAGACTTTTCCAGATCATACAACGCAATTAAAGAGCTTTCGACACTCAACATCGAGGCCGATGTGCCAGTAAAATCGTTTACCGGATTTACCGTCGATTCTATTTATCTACAAACTGAAAACACCATGTTGATGGTTCGGATGACGCACCAACTATCACATCAAGATATATCCGAAGTACCTATGCCCATTACGATCGAGAACGATCAGCTCTTCAGCAGTCATTTCGAACACCCCTATCTCTATCGTTTTTTTGGGAACCACTCCCTTATATTGCGCACCAATATCACCAATAGCATAAGCCAGTATTACCGTACACCAAGCGTATACATCAAGCAAGCCATTTTAGACAGCAACCACTTTCATATTATGGGATTTTCCCGTTACTCGCCACACCCCTTAGTTTTGCAGGTAATTACTGATAATACAGATAGTATTTTCACGAAAGAGCTGCCGCTATCGGATCCTCTTCCGAACGCGTACCTTTTTGGAAATGAAGGGATGCTCCATCCGTACAAAAATTCAGGAATTACGTTGCATGTTCCGTTTTTCCAAACGCATCTTTCGAAATTAGATCCGATGAGTAATAGTCGCCATACTTTCCCCAGTATCGTACCGACCTCCTACGCACAATCCATAAAAGGCCAGTTCAAGCGCTCCGGTCACTATACTAGCAGCTCTCCAAAACGTGCCATCCAGCTCCTCAGCTACCTTGCCAATGGCGTGCTTTACGTCCAAAGCAATGTACCTAGCTCGCAAGATACTTATACGCTGTTCAAAAACCACCTCATTATAGACGCTTATGACGTGGCAAAAGAAACCTATCTTACTTCATACCGTATTCCAAAACAGACTACAGGATCTATCCCATTTATCGTGTATAACCAAACGATTTATATCCTACAGAATCAACAGGTAACTGCTTATGAGCTATTGCCCTGAAAAGCTGCTGTACTTATCGGGCGTTCTGCGGCATACCAGTGAGCTCCACCACATATTCAGGTATCGGAAAAACATACCTCGGGCTGTTGGGAGACAGTGTGTAGGTTTGATTGTTCAAACTACGTGTAAGGGTGATCTGAAGATCAGGTTCCAGATTAAGTCGCTTTAGATCTGACCAGCGTATGCCCCGAAACACTAATTGCTTTCTCCTTTTGGAATTGCAACTTAAAATAGGAGACTTTTTTATGCTGCCATTTTCTCTTTTTCCAATAGCATCTCTTCGATCTGCTTAGGGGTTTTATATCCCAGGGCAGAATGTGTTCTTTTGGTATTATAAAAACCTTCAATATATCCAAAGATCTCCAATTTAGCCGATTGCTGATCGATGAATTTTCTATGGTAGATCATTTCAGCCTTTAGTGTCTTGAAAAAGCTCTCAGCTACTGCATTGTCCCAGCAATTGGCCTTCCTACTCATGCTTTGAAGTATCTTGTTTTTTACAATTACCCTCCTGAATTCATCGCAGGCATATTGGATCCCTCTATCCGAATGGAAGATAAGACCATCTTTGATACCTCGGTTTCTAATAGCCATTTTGATGGCTTGTACAGAAGTGTTTTTAGTCGTCATATCGGTGCTTAAAGACCATCCAATGACTTTTCTGTCCGCCAGATCGATAACCGTTGTTAGATAAAGCCACCCTTTGCCGGTATGGATGTAAGTAATGTCGCTAACCCATTTTTGCGATAGGGAATCCGCTGAAAAATCTCTTTGGAGGAGATTTTCAGCTATCCTATAACTATGGCTCGAATCTGTGGTCACCCTATATTTTTTCTTAACCTTACTTCGTATCCCATGTTTCTTCATCAATCTTGCTACGTAGCTTCTTGATACCATTTCACCTTTTTTGTGCAGCTCTGCGGTTATCCGTGGGCTGCCATAGATATACTTACTGTCACTGTGTACCTGCTGTATTTTATCCACAAGTGCTTTACTGCGTTGTTCCCTGGGGGATTCGGGCCAAACCAGCCAACGGTAAAAACAACTGCTGCTAACGTTCAATACTTCGCACATCTTCTCTACGGAATATACTTCTCGGTTCTCCTTTATGAACCGGTATATGGACCGTCTCCCCTGGAGAAGATGGCTATGGCCTTTTTTAAGATATCGCGTTCTAATTCTGTATCTCTTAATTTCTTGCGTAAAATCCTTAACTCCTGCTCCTCCGGACTGATCTTGGGATTGTCAGGTAAAACCTTATTCCCATTATAACGTGGATTTCTACGCCATTTACTCAGTAAACTGGGGTCTATGTCTAATTCCTTAGCTACATCGGCTACAGATCCCTTAACAACGCTCAAATCGACCGCCATTATCTTAAACGAATCATCAAATTTTCTATGCATTTCTACAAATTTAAAATTACTGTCTAAATCTGTCTCGCTTTAAAGGTAGCAACTCCATTTCTAACAAAACAGCAGAAAGGGCGTCATGTGCATTGGAAACACTTAAAGGCACAAACGACCCTGTTCTATATCGAGTTTCCAATAATGCATTTAGCGTTAGCATCGCTTCATCTGTCCTTCCCAAACGCGCATCACTTTCAGCCTTCATCAGATACGTTTCATCCCAGGCAAGGCCTCCGAAAGGGATGCGAGTACCCGTATAATTACCCTTGAAAGATACCGAACCATCGGGATTTTCGACAAAGTAGAGCGATCTGCGTAGGTCGTTCTGTGCATAACTGCGATAGAGGTCTGCATCGATTTTACAGCGAGGAGCAATAAAACTGATATCCAGCGGAATGTTCCGGTGAAAAAGCACTTCATCGTTAAACTGCGGAAATGGAAAGTCATCACTAATGTCTAGTTCGTTCAGGTCCAGTAAGCTATGATTTTCTTCCAAGGCGCGTGCTGCATAAATATTCGTTTGCTCAAAATCACCCTTTGCAAGAAACACTTTTGCAAGCAACGTAGCTACTGCTGCTCTATTAGGTTGCGTCCGAAAAGGCTGAGCCGAGGGTACCAGCTCAAGGGCGCTCTTTAGATCGTTTGCTACCTGCTGGTAGCAATCACTAAGCGTAGCTCTTACCGAGGGGTCATTAATATCCGCCGTGAGCCGCAGGGGGATTCCCAATTGCTCCTCAGCTTCGCCTCCATAAGCCGGGGCAAAATACTGCAATAAATTGTAGAAGGCATAAGAACGTTGGAACAAAGCTGTCCCATGAACGTTATCATACTCTACCTGGTTAGATATATTTCTATTTATATCAGCCAATCCATCAAGCACCACATTGGCATAAAATACCTGTTCGTAAGAATCGTCCCATTCGGTCACCAATTGAGAACCCTCGTTTATATCGGCGTTCCATATATACATATTACGACTTCTGGCACTTGTCATCGCCTGCCAGTCTTCAAAGGTAACTTCATAATCTCCTGCAGAGATTTCCAGCCCAGTTAAGGGATTGCTGAATGCATTGTCTAGCAAGGCTTTAAAGTCAGTTAAGGTAGCCGGCACCACCAAACTCTGATCAGGTTTACGTTCCAACATTTCCTTTGTGCAACCGGTTAGTAGTATTATTGATAAAAATAACAGCTGTGTGTAGTTTGTTTTCATGTTTATATATATTAAAATGAAGCCCTAAAGCCCAATGCAATACTTCGTGGATTTCTCATCAGCGGAAAATCAGGATCAATCCTTCTCTTATTAGCCGTATAGAGCAGACCCAGGTTATTGGCATATAGATAGATTTCAAGATTGGCGAAGGGATTGCTTCGCCAGCTTTGTTTATCCAACTGGTAATTCAGCGTGACATCCTGCAAGCGCAACAGATCTCCTCTTTCTGCCAGCACTTCAGAAAAAGTGTAGAATTGATCACGCGATTGGTTAGCCGGGTAATGCATAGCGGGCACGTGTGTAAACTGCTCATCACCGGGCTGCCGCCATCGTTGGGCAAAATCGCTGTGCCCATTCCACTGGCTGTAGAGATTCGTATAATTTATAGAGGGAGCCCTAAACCAATGCCCTAATTTATAGACCAGATTGAAGGAAAAGGACAGATTGTGATAGGAAATAGTATTCCGTAAGCTACCGAATACGGGTGGGCGGGCATAACCGTGGAAGACCAAGTCTTCAACCGATGATGCTGAAGCTATAGCGCTGTAATTATCGGTCCATGTACCATCAGGCAGGTAGCCCATCGGCGCACCGATTTCCGGGTTGAGGCCGCCCCATTTGAAACTATGTATCCCATAAACCGGACGCCCCTCAATGGGGTTTACACTAAGCCGCTCAACACTGGCATCTCCCAGATAGTTAAACACACTCCCTAGCGCTTCGCCATATTGGCTCACTACATCTACCGCCCTGCTCAGCAATAGGGAGCTTACCCAACTAAAGGCACCCCGGCCCATATTCCTACTATTCAGCGTCACGTCCCATCCACTCCCTCGAATATGGGCTACGTTGCCTTTAAACTCCTTTATGCCGGTCGTGGCATCAATGGGTGCAAAGCCCATGAGATCCAGTCCCCTTTTATTAAAATATTCAATGCTACCGGAGAGCAAGCTATTTTTCAAACGAAAATCCAGCCCGATATTGGCTACCCCTACGCGCTCCCAGCGCAGGTCGGGGTTTGGAGGGTTAGAAATGAGGGCGAAAGGCAATCCCGTAAGCGAGGCATTGTTAAGATAGCGAGCGGTGGTGAATGCGGTGACCGAACGGTCAATATTTCCATTGAAACCATAGGTGGCCCTCAGTTTAAGGTATGGTAGCCACTCCATCGCTAAAAAAGTCTCTTCACTAGCTGTCCAGCTTCCGCCTACCGACCACAGAGGCACGCTCCGCTGGTTTGCCCTTACCCCAAACAAGTTACTCTGGTCGATACGACCGCTGGCCGTTAGTGTATACCGATCCAGATAAGTAAAAGCAGCATTGCCATAATAAGATACCGCCGCATCGTATAGGCCTGTCACTCCTCCGCTCCACGGGATACGCTGCTGTGAGCCAGACGGGTACTGCCTGTAAAAACCCTGGTAGTCGGTTTGGGTATCAATAGTGAGAATGTCATCGTTAAATCCATAAAAACGATTGTTATACCCATCCGTAGATACCTCCCGTACTTCTGCCCCCATAATAGCGCTGACGTGATATTTATCCCAGGTCTTATCCACATTGACCTGTCCACGCACAGCGTGGGCAACAATCTCCGTTAACGAATGATTCAGGATATGGCCCTCCGGGACGGGTGAGGAGAACGTACCGTCCGGTTCAAACTGCGTGAACCTATTCTGCAGATCACGCATCATGAAAGAAGATTCCCGCTGAATATTATTCGAGATATTAGACATGCGCTGATATTGGTATTTCACTTCAGTAACCAGCCAATCCGAAACTGTATAGGCCGCATCTGCCGTTAAGCGCAAATCGGCAATCCTGGTATTAAAATCCCGATCGTATATATTATTGAGCGGAACAAACTCCCAATTCTTCAGCCCCATCTCGTAGGCATCCCGCACAAATGAAGATCTGTACTCGTGCACAATGGGCAACGGATTGCCACCATCGTCGGCCAACCGCGCATAAGGATAAATACTACGCGAACCGCCACTATTTACATCAGTGTAGCCCCTGTTATTTAAACGGTTAGACGAACCCGCATAATTAATGCTGGAACGGAGTTCCAGATTCTTAACCGGCTTTAACGCGACCTCAGAACGAATGGTAAATCGTTGGTAGTCGTTATTGATGCGATCTGCCAGATTTTTGTCCAGGCCAGATGAGATGAGGTAACGCATTTTCTCCGAGCCGCCGTTTACCGAGATAGCATATTGCTGGTTAACACTTTCCCGGTACATATAGCGGCCAAAATCATCCCTTACATCATACTGTTTGAGTCTATCGATCTGCCGATTCATCTCTTCATTACTCATCTCTCCATCGCGACCGCTAATTAACAGCTCCACTACGGGGGTGAGAGGCGGTCGGTTTGCAGCGTTTTCTGCAGCGCTGTAGTAGCCTAATTCAAAGAGCTCTTTCTCCAGTTCGATATAATCGCTGGAACTTACCCACGGTAAATCCTTAAAATATGGCTTCTCCGCAACGGTTACGTTGCTATTGAAATCAATCTTCAAGGGCTGGCTGTAGGCAGACTTTTTCGTGTTGATCACGATAACTCCGTTCCCTGCCCGGGTTCCCCAGATGGAGGCTGCCGCCGCATCTTTTAGCACCGTAATACTCTCGATATCGTTCGGGTTTATGCTAGCCAGGTCACCCTCGAAAGGAAAGTTATCTACTACGATGAGCGGCCTGTCGTTGCCCATGATAGTACTACGCCCACGGATATCAAAATTATCTTCACTGCCACGGCGATCTACCAGTAGCCCGGAAGTCACATCTTCCAGCCTATCGAGTACGTTAGTGCTTACCCTACGGTTCAGCAGCTTGTTATCGATCTGTTCAAAAGATCCGGTGGTACGCTCGTGCGGCAGCGATTGGTAGCCGGTAGATACTTCCACTTCCTCCAGCTGATCTTGACTCGCTTCTAACACTATACGCCATATCTTATCATTGGCTTCGCTAACCCTTAAGGTCTGTGGGCGATAGCCAGTATAAGTAATTTCCAACTGCACGGGCAATGCAACGCGTTTAAAAACAAATGCGCCATTTTCATCGGACTTTACGGTAAACGTTGTATTACTTATTCGTACGGATGCGCCCGCCAAAACGTTGCCACCACTAGCCTCAATCGTGCCGCGTATGGTGACACCGTTATCTTGTGCCCATGCTGTGCAGGCCAGTATGCTTAGCCATAACAGGCTGATAAAATATTTAATTATTCGATACATTATGAGGTTTGGGTTAATGGTTATTCCGGTTTTTCATTCTGTTGTTTGTCCCTCAACACGATCATCTCTACATTGCGCTCTTCTTCCACCAGTTCGAGGTGATAAGCTTTAAGCGCTTTATTGAGTTCCGAAGGGTTGGTCATACGTGCATTTATATCCAAATCTACTTTACCGCTATAGCCCGTTTCATCCAGAAAGGGCATGCCGATATTCTGCAGGTAGTAGATATCCAGCAGGCCTGTGAAGTTCTTCCATAACATGTTACGGATGTTTAGGGAGAACAGGTCTCTTTTCATCTGCGCTTTGCCTCCTTTGGTTTTCAGCATATCTTCTTCAGATGTGCGTCGTAACACCAAGCAGGTTGTTAGTGTTTTTTCGATGTTGCAGCGGTATCCAAGAAAACGATCCAGATCCTGCCGCATAAAACGGAAAAGCTGCACAGAATCTTCGGGTGGCACGACCAGTTCGTAGCTGTGACCGTATTTGTTTAGCCATTCCGTATAAGCGACACCTGCCAAATCGGTAGTCACGCGGTCCTTATCTGCCAGCTCGAGCCGGATGCGGTTTGGGTTGAGAAATTCAGTTCTAAACTCGCCGTAGGCCACGCGGTACAGCCAGAGAGGCGAGGCATTCAGCGCGGTAATTCTTTTCTTATCCTGCGAGATGGCCAATGAAGGGTTGATGCCCGTTAGGTAACCTGTAAAAACGGAGTGGTATGATAGGTCTCCGGGATCGACCTGATTGATGCCCATCATCATGGGTACATTAGGATCATAATGCGAAAGCTCTTCGTGCTTTACGGCTAAGGGAACAATATTTCGCTCCAAAAACTCGGTTATACTCCTCTTAGTAATGGCCTCCCCTTCTGTGATAGCACTAACGGTTCTTTCAGGGCCTATCCATACATAGTGCGGAATGACATGATGCCTAAAATAACCGTGGAGGACGTCATCACCGATAACGGAAAAAGCTTTTCGGCCAGTTTCTCTATGCATGCGGGCAAAAAATGCAGCCACCGTTTCCCGCTTTTCCTTCGTAACCGGTATTATAGCCAGATCATCTACAAAAACTTCGCGCAGCGAGTCCATTTTTGGAAAGGCAGCCACACAAGGGCTGCACCAAGTTGCCCAGAAGTCCAGGATGATGAGTTTGCCTTTATAGTCATTGAGGGTTATGGTAGTGCTTCCCTCCTGCCCTGCTTGTACCATTTGTAACGGCAGGTTCCATAAGGCTTCGGGAATGGTATCGCCTATCTGTAAAGGTTTGATGGAGTCTGTGGTTAATGCCACGCCTGCGGCAGCAGGAAAATTCTCCCGCTGCCCGGCGTGAGCCAAACAAACACAGAACAAGAACGTAATCAAAACATGAGAGCTGAAAGATAGAATTTTCTTTTCCCAGTTGCAGCTGTTTGACGTGAATGGTATGAAATATAGCGTGAATGGTATATTTTCTGTCATATTTGGTAATCTCGGAACCTTCTCTAGCCAAGAGAACGGCAAGCTATCTGAAGATTCAGCCATTCCCGAAATTTTAAGCCTGCTCTTACTATTTAACTTAAATACAGGCCGAAGCATGGCCTTTACGATGATATCGTTCATTTTTTTGAATAGGTTGTTAAAGGAATTTTTTAATTGTTAAAATCTAAATGCTTTAACAAAATCTATTCGGGGGCCGATATTAAGGTCTTAAAAAGTTGTTTTTTGGAGAATAAAAATTGAAAGAAAATAAGATAGGAAATTGGTTTTCTTCTTAGAGAAAAGTGATTGGTTTTTTGGTTTAGGTTGTCTTGGTTTTTCATAAAACAAGGTTTTGAACACATATGTATCAAAACCTCGCATGTCATAAATGACCGTCTCCTTACGGAGCCAGGCCACTTTTTGACTCATCAAACGACAGACCGCGTAGGATCGGCGCTCATAGTAGCGAGCTACTGGTATTGCCACTACTCAAAAGAGCAGTACTGGGAAGCTAAGTCGCAAGTGGCCTGGTACCCCATAATCAGTGTCACGGGGGTATCACCAGACGCCCACTTACCCTCTTGCTTCCATTAGAATTTCCTACGTTCGTTTGTTAGCGAGGCTCTTGAAGTGAGCATCATAAATTTGCTTTTTTTATGATGCTACAAATCTATTCTTTTATTTTTCCATATTGTAATTTCTACTTTTTGATATTTCAAATATACTTATACAGTCGTTTATTTCAAAATAAAAATTAAAAAACGACTGTATTTTCAATGAAATTGCCTTTACCTTTCTGCTCAGTTACTTTTATGATTCAAACGAATCGAATTTTGAAAGTTGAAGCACCAAAGAACTCATTAGGCCCTTATTTAACAAGAAAATTAAGAGATAAAGGCCAAGATAGTACTAACATCTCGGCATTGACCGGAATCCACGTCGAGACTCTCCGGAAAATGCGCAATGGAACCACTAAATCAATACCTGCAATAGAATCCTGGAAAATTGCACTTTTTGTTGGAGACCCAATCGACGTATACTTAAGGGAGGTATATCCAAATTTAAACCTTCAATATACAGACAAACCACTTTCCAAGAGCATCAAGGGAGACACTTCCGATACGGGCATATTAATTTTTTCACTCGAAGACTTTAACCTTGATATACTAGCCTACCGAACCGGAATAAAACGGGATCGATTATATCGCTTAACCAAATTAGGTTTTGAAAAAATTGAAACCTACGAACTTGCACTCATTGAAATGGCAGCCGATAAGGAACCGGGTGAATTGTTTAATGAGTTGTTTAAAGACGTGGAGTTGAAGGCAGAGTAGTTAGAGATCAAAGTTGCTAGCCGTCTTATAGAATTACGGTTGACAAATTATGGAAAATGATTTAGACGAGGGATCGGATCCAATCCGCATCTATGAAAGACGTTTGCGGGTTTGCGGAAGTTAGTTAGCATCTATTTTTAAGATAAGCGAAATAATTACACTAGCGTCTTCGGGCAGGCACATAAAATTATGGACTATACATTTCATATACCAATACATCTCAACGGAAATTCCGATGGATTTGATTTTTTATCTCGCCTAGCAAACGAAACAAGTGAATGCTTTATTGACAATATTACTATAGACTTTTATCATTGTTTATTTATACAAGGAAATCTTTGTGCTGTTTTAGGAGCATTAATCAGAGACCTCCATTTTAATGGAAATACCGTCACCATTATAAATGTCAGGGATAAAATACTGGGATTGTTAAAAAGAAATGACTTTTTGTATCATTATCAATTCGCTATACAAGAATCTGATGACAGAAACACATGTATACCCTACAAAATATTTGGTCGAGATGATGAAAAGGCTGCCACAGATTTTTTTTACAAGCAACTTTTTAATAAACCACGAATGCCCATGATGTCTGATAAGGCAAAGAAAAAAGTCATAAGCAATATTTTTGAGATTTGTGTAAATGCTGTAACTCATAGTGGTTGTGAAATTGTCCACTGCTGTGGTCAAATATACCGCGGTACTTTGAGTAAAGCGATTGTTTCATTTGTAGACACAGGTAGAACAATCAAACAGAATGTAAATGATTATCTAAAGAAGAGCTTATCTGGCGGAGAGTGTATAATGTGGGCGCTAGAAGAAGGCAATACTACAAAAGAAGGCAATACTCCAGGTGGTTTAGGTCTAAACGAGGTTTATCAGCTCATTGCAATGAACAACGGTAAACTTCAAATAGTTTCGTCTGATGGGTTTGTCGAAATATTAGGAGGTGATAAAAAAATCTCTTATATTGCTAACTCTTTTCCTGGAACGATCGTAAATATGGAGATTAAGCTAAATGACAACAATTTCTATGTTTTACACTCCGAACAAAATGACGATGATCTTGTTTTCTAAACAATAGACAAAAGATGGAATTAAAAGTTGTTGACGTTATAAAATCTGATGTGGCACTTTCTCCAGAGCCAGCCCATCTGTTATACCAAGAAATAAGGAACATTGTTAGAAATAAGAATGTTGCTATTATTGATTTCAGTAAGGTCCAAATACTTTCTACAGCATTTTTAAATTCTGCAATAGGTCGACTTTATTCTGACTTTAGCTCAGAAGAGTTGAATGAATATTTGAAAATTGTAAATCTTGCTGATGACGATAAAAACCTACTAAGAAAGGTTATTAAACGGGCAAAGGAGTATTTTGCCGATAAGGACTCTTTTGATAAAAAAATTGGAGATAGATACGATCAATAATGGCCGAAATTATTCCATTTAAGGATTTTAGTCCTAAATCTAGTCATACGTATTTGTTAGACAACAGTATTCTTCTATTTGCCTATGCTCCTATCGGTAATTATGGAGCGAACGTTCAATTGAATATTACTACTTTTTTAACAAAAGCCAAATCTGTATCTGCAGGTCTTGCGACAACGTCACTAGTATTGTCTGAGTTCTATAATGTTGTATTTAAAGATTATTTTCAAGAGTGGAAGGAAAAGCCTGAAAATGCAGAAAAGCAAAAAGACTTAAACAAAACACAGGTCTTGAAAAAACTTTATCGGCCTTCACCAGAATTTAATGATGACGTCACCTCGATTAAGGCCTCTATTAATCAAATAATGAAGCTTGCTGATAAATATAGTGATGATTTTAATAGCATAGACATCAACAGCATTTTGAATGGGTGCAACCATCTAGATTACAATGATTCATATTTCGTAGAGCTTGCTAACAGAAAGCAGTGGATAATTTGCACTCGGGATAAAGATATAGTAAATTCTCCAAAACGGAAGTATCCAGTAGTATCTTTTCTATAAGATTCACACGGTATTCAAAACGCATTAACCCTATGCAATAAAGTGTATGTTTTTTTTTGTTTTTCTATTATGTAAGCTTCCCCGAAAAAAAGACTGTTAGAGAATAGAAAATGGATACTTGACAAACTTTGTCCAAGAACTAATTAACGAAATTAATAATGGGGCTATTTCAATTATTGGCATTGGTCAAATGAAAAATTCTACCGTTGAAAATACACCTGTACAACATTTCATAAAAAACGAAATTTCTACGGAGAGTTTGTAAACGACTAGAAGTATGACTAAACAGTAAAATATAGAATTAAATTTTTTATATCACATGCTGTAGCCAATAAATGTATGTGAACAGACATCATTTCTCGCCACTTATTCACTGCGATTCTAATAATAAAATCAGCAGCCCCATATAAGACAGACGACCTATTGGATTGTTCCTCAATTTTAACTATTTGTCTTTAACTACCGTGTTAATAAACTGATATCCAAAAGATGTTGGTCTGATAAATCGGCGATCTACCTCAAATATTTTTCCCTCCGCTTCAATTTTTTCTTTTTCCTCCAAGATATATTCACATGTTTCTAACTCGCTATATTTCTGATCATCAAGACTTAAATTATTAGGACTCTCCAAAATTCCGATCCTGATCAAGTTAGAGAAATAAACTGGAAGATTACAAGGGTACAAAAGTTCTAGCTCAAATTCGTCAATAACATGTGTGTGCATCTTAATTGTAACAACAAAACTTCTTTGTATCTTATCGTCTACTTGCTTGACATCTATAAATGGCAAAGATTCTACCCTCAAAAACACTGTAAGTAATTTTGCTTCATCCGGTGTTAAATTTTTGATGATATCGACAAACCCTGGATGCACATTTTCGATAGTATCCATATCCATTGAATTAGCTAACAGGTTTGCATAGAGATTTCTTAATTCTTCCACCTCACCAGTGTATCTCATAGCTTCTAAAGAAGGTACTGCAACAAAAGGCGGTGGTGTTTGAAGTTTCGCTTCAGATACTTTATTAAGTTTTTCAGAAATAGTATTATCTAAATTTTCTACTATTTTATCGAATCCCCAAACGAGTCCATTAAGTGGCGATAACAAAATTCGTGTTATTCCACCACCTGTTTTTCCAACTTCAGAAAGAATTGGTTTCGCAACGTCGGCATAGATATCTTTTGATAGACCCACTACTTCTTCTGCAATCTTTTTTTCTACTTCCATAGCCTAAGATATTATAAGTTAGAGTATTTGTAATTCTTTAACAAATCAAATACCGTTTTCCTGCGTCAATGCTTTTACATCTTTCTTCGGGCGAATTTTATTTTACAATTGAGTTTATTCTATTTTAAACTTTGTAGAAGCGACCATTTCATCAAAATGTATCTGCGATGCTTTTTATCTGATATCTGATTTTCGGTTTTGATTTTAATATTTAGCTTAGCCCATCTAAAGTAAGAAAGAGAATGATATGATGCAAATATCGTAAAGATTTTGGAATAATTTCCGTTTTACCTTACTTGTGTATAAAACGGAGGTCATTGGATCGGCATGTCGAGCATTTGCTCGCATATCGAATAATGCACACAAAAATATTATCAGTTTCAGCGACCGTTCTCCTCATATAGAACAACAAATTAGTGTAACATATACAGCACAAGGTTCACGTTACATTACCGTTCCGTGTTAAGAAATCCTACGATGCTAGATTCTATTTTATAGAGATAGGTAGTTCCAATAAAATATTTTTAGTCATATGTCCCCAATCAGTTAAAGAACGTCGACTTACCTTAATAATATTAGGATCCTCTCTCCATGCTGATTTTCTGTCATTTTCGGTAGGTAGTTTTAGAGAGATTGAGATAAGGCCGAGAGACTCAAAGGCATAAAATGTATTTCGACCAAAATTCAAAAATGTCTCTTCTGTGAATTGTTGTAAATCGTCAACCGTCAAACTATCTAAGAAATGGCTAAATCGCTTATAAAAATCAAATGGAATTTCTTCTCTTGCGAGATACTGCACTGCAATTCCTAAATATTTAGCCTTATATTCATCATTAAATCGATCCAAGGCGATGAGAGAAAATTTGCCAAATTTATTCCGATATTTCTCATCATTCTGAATTTTGGAGATCATTTTGACTCTACTATCGTTCGGTATCTTGCCCACATTTTGTAAGAAGGCAACGACCTTTTCCAAAAAAATGGCATCTCTAATAGCAATTGTCGTTTTCAGACCTTTTGTAAGATAAGAAAATATAGGTAAAGCGTCACCAAGATCAAGCAGTTTTTCTAGCGCAGAATCTGATAAATCTCCAATGATTTCCAATAAGTTTTCTTTTGCAACTGAAGATTCTAAAGACTCTCCAGCAAGCGTTAAACTGCTTTTCATAATAAAAATTGTTAATTTAAGTTGGATACAGCGACCTTGTATTCGCTTGTTCAATCAATATTTTACTGATACCACATAAACCAATTGCGGTCTTTTCAATCCATCAACCTCCTCGAAGTTTAATGCTACAAGACCAAAATCAGTCATTATGCTAAAACTTACTTCTTTTCCATTTTTAATATCTTGCGTAATATTTTCCAGATCGAAATCACACTTCCGATCAAAAAAGCTAACAACTAAACGAACGATAGACTCTATTTCAGTATAATAGTAAAATTTCGAAAAATTCCTTTTTCGCTTTTTAAATGTAATAAGTAAAGCATTTTTATCGGGATATTCCTCCCATGATACGTAATTAAAAAAGTCGAAATAGAATGCTGGCAACCTATATGAGACGTGTCTGCTTCCATTCTCACTCAATTCAGGATACTCTTTAAAATCCATTCCTCGTTTGATAAGTTCGAAAGCGGCATTTAAAAAGCCAATATTTTCAACCGAAAAATCTACCATTACTTCACCCACTTTTTGCACCATTTCGCTAGGGTGGAGTACCACAGTCTTAACATCAAACAGCTTGTATAACACCTTCGCTTTCTTAGCAAGGTTTTCATCACCTACAATAAAGTAATCACAGTGTCCGGCATAGTATGCGTGATGAGCGTCAGTATAGATGTTCATTGCCGTATCAGTTGTCTTCGGTAACTTGTCCGATTTATAACCCATCATATCCAGCATACTATAACAACCGGAAAAATAGGTCATGTCATCTGGATTTTCATTTCTCAGTTCAAAGATGTAATCCATAAAACCTAAGAAATCCTTATCCAGGCCAATATTTCTAAGAAACTTATTAATGTTATCAATTACATCCTCTACGTTCCAGTTTCCGGAGTTTCTGTCCAAATGAAATCCTTCTCCAGATATAGTTTTGCGTAGATTTTTGTAATAAATCCTATCTTCCAGCATTCGACCCAACAAAAACCCGCTCTCTTTAAATACGTCCCATTGAGTAGCGCCTTCTTTCAAACCAGGGAAGAAAAGCTTCATTGTATCTTTATTCTTGTCTGTTATCTCTATGAGAGAAGGAATTGCGTCAAATATTTTTTTAACGTGCGTCCCTATATCCTCTACACCCATTTCCCTACCCATTTCATCAAAAAGATTAAAGTTTGCTTCCATATCAAAAAGCGAGGCATTATCCAAACCATCATCGTAATCTTTGTAATACATTCCCGGTGTGCCAAACTTTGGCGTAACCATCCCATTTTCGTAACACAACAAATGTTTGCCAGCGAGCGAAGTCAGTGTATTTAAATCTACCTGAAAATAAGGATTATCTTGTTTATTACTCTTCATGAGATCTGAAAAGTGCGCCTGGCTATAAGGAAAGATAAATCTATGCTTGTTGAGTTCTATAAAATCTTTTATTCCGAAAAAATCAGGTTTTTTCAGGTTACTAACTACGTTCCAATCAAGATATATACGTATCATTAAAATTAGTGTTTCGGGAAATGAACTAAGGATCAATGATCTAATGACCAACCGTATTGATAGTAGTGGTAATAATTATGTTCATTTTGGTTTAGATCTTTATTATTTGTTAGCTGCCAGTTACAAGCCCCCTTCATAAGGCGCTATCTCTTATTTGCTGTTTTGATTTTATTTTGGTGAATTGTTCCAGTTTAGTTCCACTAATTTATAAATTAAAAGGTATTTCACAAAATATGTGAAAATTTGAGAAATACACCACTACAAACTTAAGAGGTTCTATCTTTTGGTTTTTACGGTTTTCCGTAACCGGATTACGGAAAACGGTATTATATCAGACATTAATTAACTTATTTTTGCGAATGTTTACGGTTCCCCTTTTTAAGGCACTAAAATTGTTATACATTTGTAAACAGCATCTAAACTTCAAACAATGAGCCAGCAAGACTATATAAAAGACATAGCGCGTTTCGGGTTGGAGAACGATCGTGAAAAGCTATTGGCTACGCTGAACGAGTTTATAGATCACGCTAAAAGTACCAAGAAGATTAATTTTGCCCTGCAACTGCAATCTATCTTGAAAGACGCAGTACGCAAGCAGGAAACTGGAGGTATGTTAAAGGTGGGTTCTCCATCACACTATCAACAGCTAAATGACAGGGAAACGGATGAGCTGATCTTGGAAAAGCTCACGTCTGACTATTCGTTGGAAAATTTGGTGAGCCCTCTCGAAGTGAAGGACAAGCTGGTTAACTTCTTAGATGAGCACAGCCATGCTGAACTATTAAACAAGCACAATTTACCCTTATCAAATAAGCTTTTACTGCATGGCCCTTCGGGCTGCGGCAAGACGTTGGCTTCATACGTGATAGCAGGCGAGTTGAAAAAGCTCATGATTGTAGTGAACTTAGGTGCTATCGTCTCAGCCAAATTAGGCGAAACGAGTAAGAACCTGGCCAAATTGTTCAGAAGGGCTACGCAGGAAGATTGCATTATCTTTATTGATGAGTTTGATTCATTAGGTAAGGTACGCGATTATAGCCAGGACCATGGTGAAATGAAGCGTGTAGTAAATACAATTTTGCAGTTGTTTGACTACCTGCCGCAAAGCAGCATGGTGATTGCCGCTACCAATCAGAAGAATATGCTGGACGAAGCGCTGCTCCGTCGCTTTGATGTATCCATAGCTTTTGAGTTACCCACTAAAGAAGAGATTCAGCAATTGATTGACCTCACGTTGAAGAAAGGTGAATTCTCTTTCGATAAAAAGACTGCAACGAATAGCATCATAAAAGAGGCGGAAGGCCTTTCCTACTACAGTATCCAAAAGACACTTGTAACCGCGATGAAGCGCAGCCTGTTTGGAACTAAAAATACAAGAGCCTTAAAGCCTAAAATAGATACTGCTATCTGGAAGCAACTGGTAGCGGAAGAAAAGGAAGCATTGGCTATTGGATAAGAAATGATTTTTATCTCTGCAACTTAGTTATAGCTCAATATCTAAATCTTGATCTAGTTGCGTAATATTGTTTGGAACTGCTTCAAGGATATTAACAGCCTGTATCTCATCGTACAATCGAACCCCATCAATTTTTGACTTATCTTCTATAGACAGAGCAAGTGAAAAAGGGTGCTCTTTGGTAATCCTAGCCCATTCCTGTAAGTCTAGATCCAAATTGTCTTTGACGGCACAGCGCATAACAATTGCTATTTGATTACCTATCTTTCCAATTTCGGATTTAGATATTTGAATAGAAAGCTGCTGTCTATTAGATAACGGTTTATTTACTAAAGGAAAGAAATCTTCTGACCAAGGCCCTAAAGAGTTTTTGATACCTAACGCTTTGTTTTTTACCTTCATTTTAAGATTTAATAATCTTTTATTGTCTTCATCAGAAATATCTCTCTGAGCTTTCAGATCTTCTAGATTCCTAATTTCATCCGTCCAGTGATTGTCCTTATAATATTCATGGTTTCTGTCTGCCAAAATATCAGCTAAATTATCCAACGAGTGTTTCACTACACTATTAGCAAAGTTAAACGAAATATGCAATGGATTATAATCCACATGATTACCCCAAGCGGGATTGAACTTATAGCATAACGTTGCTTGAATAGCAAGTCTTTTATTTCCCTTACCTTCTAATAAATATTCAGGCACATGCAAAAGAATTACTTTATGATGATCTGTTCGGATAGTTTCTTCTACAATGAGCGAAACTTTATTAGCTGTTGAATAAAGCAATCGTTCTTTGTTTGGTTTACCGTGGCCAACCAGATTGCGATGAATAGTTTCTTCCGAAAGAACTTGCCTTGTAATTTTGGTTTTATTCGTCGCTGACAATTTATCAAAAGGCACTCCATATGCTTCAATCGCTAAGCTATTTTTTCTTTCGATAACCATCTCTTCTAAATAACTAGTAGGATAAGTATCAGTAGAATTAATCAGCAAGGCCTTGATAGATTGTAGTGAGAGGTCGGGATATATATTTAGCACTTGTGCAGCTAGATTCGCTGCCAAAGGTGCTGAAAGACTTGTTCCAGAATCAAAGGTATAATAATCATTTCCCCCATCACCAAAACCTGGAACCTGCATGGCAGCATCATTTTGTAAAAGATCTCCCCCTGGCATTACGATATCAGGTTTAAAAAAATTCTTATTTCCGTGATTAGAACTTAATACAGCACCATTAATTTTTTGTTTAAAGTCATAATGATTTTTCCGAGAATAGTATGCTGGCAAATTCTTATCCAAACTTAGATCAACAGCTGTATCTGGTCTATAATTATCTGCCAGAGCACCGATCGTAACATGATTCATACTCTCCGCAGGAATACAAATATTGGTATATATGCACGAATGGATATCTGATTCTATATTAGGATTGTAAAAATGATTTGGGTAATTATGTAGATCATGCGGATTTTCTTGCATCGCCACGAGATCATCATAATTCATATTGCCCGCAGCGATAAATATAAGGATGTCTAACTCATAGGCCAATTTATCAAGTAAATACGAAAAAAATGAAGGGCTTTCGTTATATGATTTACTCTGCGCACAAATGGATAAATTAAAGAGGCGTACACCATCTCTTATGTGTGCTTCCTGAATAGCTTCTACTACTTTAATTACGTCAATATAACCATCAATGCTTTCCAATATCTTGATAGAATATATTTTAGCATCTGCGTCCAATTCCTCTTCACCGGTAAAAAACCGATCACCAACTGCTGCTAAACTGGCTACGACAGTGCCATGTCTATGAGCAGCCCATAAGGGATCATTTGTACGTGTAATATCTATGCCGGCCATTACAATCTCACGCAAAGGTTCAATTGGTCTTATACCATTGTCGATAACACCGATGACCGTATGATTATCGTCTCGGTTCCGTATTGTAAAATCCCATGTCACCTTTGTGATATTAAATTGATCTGGCTTGACAATGAGGCTACGCAAGGTATGTGCCTGTGCAAGAATATCAAAATTCCTTGCCATTTCATCTACAATATTTCTATTAGCACCTTTCAGTTGAAGCATCTTACCATAAGGGTCAAACGAAAAATCATCAATATCACCTACAAGCGCTAACGCTTCTAAATAATTCTTCAAAGCCCTGTGTTGAGTTTCGTAAACTTCATCAATCTGAGGGGTTGTATTAATCAGCTCAAAAACTAAATCACCAGAACGTTGGTTTCGTATATCCGATGCCGTATGATATTTGACATCAAATAGTGTGGTCATAATTGCGTATGTCTTGCCTTTTGGAGAAATACGATCACTACTCTCGATATAATGGTGCAATAATGCGTCGAAGTGCCTAAACCGTTGTTCGTCAACTATTGCAAACAAAACGGTACGATTGAAATCTTTTTGGATCACTGGTGATAGACCAAATTCATTTAAAAACCGTGTCCGAGTCTTATAACTTAATCCATCACTAAATGGTATCAAAAACCTGATTTCTATAATTTCAATATGCTCTGGAACTAAACGCTTATCCCGTAGTCTATTCGCTTTATCTAGAAGGAGTTGATTAAACGAAGTACTCAATCGTTGTTTATGTGGTCTGTATGCCGCTGGGTCTTTATCTATAGTATCGTTTTTTTCCATGCCCCTTGATTTATCAAACTTATATGCATGACCCGAAGGATTTTTGAGATAGAGATGAGGTAATTGTTGGTTCATTGATTGGTATAGTTTTTATAGCAATAGCTTAAGGTTAGGTTTTTCTATTTCCTTATGCCCAGCTGCACTGGTATGAGCGTTAGCCGTCAATCACAATCCCTTATTTACTGCTTTGATTTTAGTTTGGTTAATATTTCAGTTTAGTGCTACTAATTTATAAATTAAATGGCATTTCACAAAATATGTGAAATTTTGAAATATATTCCCAAGCTTCCTTATTACTTTATTCTGAAAATCCCGAGGAAAGTGCCTCTTTCCCCAATTTTGGCGGTTGCGAAAGTGTGGAATATCGAGCTATTTCATAATAGTTTTTTTCTCAAACTCATCGCCTCCCAAACGTTGTTGTAAGCCAATTTCGAACGAAGCGAATTCCGGTTTTCCGTAATAAATTAAACAGCCAAGTATTTAGTTTTGCTAGTGTGAGGAAAACCTCCGTTATTTTTCAAAATACCATTCTGATTAATATGCATTTTTATAAATTTAAAACAAACACCGCCCCCAGTTTAGAAAGCTACCCCATTAGAGCTAGTCAGTTGACTCAGGGTCAGAGGCTTTACTCAATTGCTTTTCTTATTAAAAACGTATATTCAAACAAATCATTTCGACTATGAAAAACGTAATACGCCTCATAACAATAATTGTAATGGGATTGACACTAATTGCGTGTGAAAATGTAAACAATAAAAAAACTTCCGAAAAGCCTATTGCCGAAGACGTTTCGAAAGAAACGATTGAACCTGACGATGCAGTCGAATACAAAATAGTCAAAATGGAAGATCAAAGCAGTAAAGCACTAGGGAAAAAACCATTATCTCAATATCAGACATCCGAACTGGAGAAACTACCAATTAAGAAAAAACATTTGTACAGGGTAGTTTTGAAAGATATTAAAGAAAATCAGGTAAAGCCTACTGTGGAGTTAATTATAAAGGAACTCACATCCGTTGACAAAGATATTGACGAAATTACACTTTGGCTGTATAGTGATAACGAGTTATCAAACAGCACATACGATATAGGGGCTGCTACTTGGGCACCCTATGGGAAATTGGGAAATGTTGACGCAAACATTGCAAAAAACAACTCCCGAGAAAATTACGAAATCAGCTATCAAATTACTCGTAATCTTAATGAATATCTTGCTTTAAGATCAGAAACAGAGGATAAATTCGGCTTTAGTGTTGAAGTGAGGAAACAGATTTTTAAAGACCTTGTAAAAGCACAGGATAAAGCTGGTGAGTATGAGCACAAAGAGCAACAAAAAGTGCTTAATAAGTATGGAAATATAAATGATGCTAATCGTGAGAAGATAAAGGCTGAGTATGCTAAGATTTATGATAAGTCCGCAGAAAAAATGAGTGAATATGAAGCAGCCGTGGCAAAGCAATATAACATCAGCGTTGAACAGCTGAGTGAAATTAGTTCTGAGGCTCAGGAAAAGTTCTGGCCATTGGATTAAATCTATTCGAGCTTTTGAGGTAGGTTGCAGCCTTCTCCACGTCAACAGGAAAAATTCGAGGTGAAGCGATTATTACAACAGGATATTCCGATCAGGGAAATAGCCAGAAGGTTTAAAATGAGCCGTATAACGGTCAGAAAATATAAACTCTGCGAGGAACTTCCGCGAAAAACGTACATCTCGCCCACAGGGCTGGAGGAACATCTTGGTTATATAAAGAAAAGGAAAGAAGAAAACCCGGACATCCAGATAAGGCAGTTACATACTGAACTTAAAGGCCGCGGATATCAGGGTGCATATTCTACTTTATCCGATGGGCTGGCCAGGCATAGTCTGGCATTGGGTAAGAAAAAGGGAATAAAAACAGTGTTGCCCTCGGATCTCAGCCTCTGGAGACCATCGAGAAGCTCCATGCTTTTTTCAATGATCCCCAAAAGCTTTCCAAGGATGAATCGGACATATTAAACCAGCTCTGCAGAGCCTCAGTTGTAATGAAGCGATCTTTATCTTTTATAAGAGAGTTCCGTCAGATGATGTTAAGATCAATGCAGCGCTGGTCTACAGAAGTGGATCGAGAGAGTGAACGATTCCTCGATTCCTGAATTATGTGGATTTGCAAAAGGGCTTAGGCAGGATCTCGCTGAAATCAAAAACGCCTTCGATCTACCGTGGAGCAACGGGCCGGTTGAAGAAAACGTAAACAAGCTGAAGACATTGAAAAGACAGATGTATGGTCGTTGTTCGCTCCGCCTACTGGAGAAAAGGCTGGTACTGCCACCTTCGTAACCACCAAAAGTGGGAAGAACCAACATCAACGGAATATTCAGTTAATACCAAATATTCAACTTTACTGTTGATTGAAAACTATTAAAGACCAAGATTCACGTCCACCTGGGCGCACGCGTCTGCAAAACTTCTTTTATCCAAAATAGGAATATCCCCAGGGGGAACGTACCAATAGCCATTCTCTCTCCTAGCCATTCGGAATGTGAGATCGGTATCTCCTTGTTGACCGTTGAATAAAAATAATCTTTCACCAACTATATCATACTCAGTTTCTGTAACTTCTCCAAAAATACTCGTTTCATTATAGTATACGGTTATATCCATCATAATTTTTAGTTTAATAATTAGTAATATCGAAAATCTAATTTGTTTTTTCAAAAAAAACTCCAAAGGCACTTATTTGAGAAAAAAACAACGCGATTAATACTATTTTTTGCAACTTTCATTCTAATTTTGGTATTAATTACTTATTGAAATCAGCAGGTTCTTTGATGCTGTGGTCTTCGTTTTCAGTCTTACCTACCCAATACATCAGTGAGCTTTTGTAAGAGAGCTGTATGTTTTTCAGGTTTTTTTTCCTTTAGATCTAACAATAGCTGAACCTTTCTTTTTATCGATGGAAATCCACCAAATGGATACCGATCCCAGATTGGAGATGTATCCTTGAACGCTAAAAGGAAATCCCTATCGCTGTCATCAAATACAGCGGCTATTTCTTTCACAAGCTGCACCTTTACCAATTCATATTCCTCATAGCTGAACTCTTCTTCTGTCATCCCCAGAAACTGCTTTTCTAATGCTGATCTTTGATCGATGAAATTGGGAGCAAGCAATTCCGATATCGGCCTTTTTGCCCCCAGCAGACAGAATATAAATCCCGTCTTGATCTCTTCGGTAAACCCCTCGTTGGCCAGCAGATACTTGACGTCAAAAAGGTCTCTAGGATGCTGACGGTCTAATGCGGCACAGATCTTTCCACCATATAACTGACCCAAGGGAACAACGGCAATCTCGCAAAAGGCATTGTACTCTTCCTGGGCTTTTTCACAAAGTACCCTAATCTCTGGTGGAGCATAGGATCCCCGACCCATTTTGCTCACCTCTAGCTTGATGCTTGCCGATGCTGTAGCGATGTCCAGTTTAGAGGCTTCTTCCCTTAAGGTAGCCTTGGTTCCTGGCATATTTTTTTCGATATCTACACCAATCCTTTTCAACGCCGCGTTGATATTCCCAAGCGAGGTATCCCAATCCTCTATAGGGAGATAGGTAAGATCAATATCCACCGACAGTCGCGGCATATTCCTGATGAACAGGTTGATTGCAGTTCCCCCATGTAGTGCAAAGCACTGTTCATTTGATACCAGCGGAAGCACATCCAATAACAGCTTGACCTGACCTTTATATATTTTCTCCATTTTCCATTAGTTCTTTTGGTACCGTGATATCGTATTTTTGTACATACGCTCCCTTTTTTACCAAACTCCTGGTTCCCGAACCAAGGTCGATTACCTCTAAGTTTAGATACTTTAGCCATGCATGTCCAGCTTTTTCGGCCATAAAAAGGAACAGGCGCTTCACCTTTACCGAACTGCAGTTTTCCAGTAGCGACTGTACAAGTTTTGGTCTAAGTCCGCTCATGCCTTCCAGCAATTCATAACATTCAACAAGATCGTGGCCGTCTGAAACATATAAACATTCCAGTAGCGCCCGTGCAAGTCCCGATATCTTTATCGTGAAATTTCCTTTGGAAAATTCCTCCACCCCCATATCCCTCGGCAAAAAGCCTGATGCGCGGTAATCGATCTTTACTCCCCAATCAAACTCGCTGAACCACTTTGGAAGCTGCTCATCCTGTGTTCCGAATAACATCAATTCGCTGATACCCATCTGTAGGTAGTGCGACCTTCCCAAAAGGGCGATTGCAGACTTTCCCCCGATGTGTACAGATAGCCCTAGCTGGCTTTGCAGCGTATAGACTCCGCCTTCTACCGACACTTGATCGCCAATACGTTTGGCGGCTCCACTACCTACCGACTCCAACCATCCGTTTTCTCGATAACGTTGCTGCAGTGCGTAACTATATCCGTTACGTATGAGCCATACACTGGTGAAGATAGTCCCATAAGGTTGTGAATGCAGAAGCGTATTTATTTTTGACGTATTTTTCATACTCATGGTATCAAAAATACAAAAAATATAAAGAAACTACAATCATTACTTTAAAAACCCATAAATAACTATACTTTAAGTATACTAAAAAACGCAATTTTAAAACTGCAAATCCATAGGGGAAATCATAAAAAACGGGTGGTATTCACCTATTCTTGACCAAGAAAATACAGAAGATCACTTGTCGGCTTCCCCAAGTTAAGACTGCCTAATTTTACAAAATTCTCTTCTTGTGACCTCCCCCCATTTTCAGGACATCTCAAAAGTAGAAAATTGGGCTGACTAAGTCTAAATATGTTAAAGATCTAAAGAGTCTATTTTAATACTTCAACAGCATCCCCTTAACTGTTACAGTACTTTGTGCTGTCACGAGACACGCGATCGAATGTCATTCTTAAAAAGTAAAAGGGAAGTATAATTCAAATAATCGGAGGTAAAATATGTTTACTAAAAATCCAGTACTGATTCTATTTCCTCAGTGTAAACTCGCCACGGCATTTCTACATAAGGATCTTCTATATGATACCCGTCAGCAGCATGGAGTAATTTTGCCTGATTAAAGCTTTCTTTCGCTTCCTTCGATTTTCCTAACTTTAAATACGCAGTACCTTTATAATAATATGCATCGATCAAGTTGGATGATAACTTGAGCTGCTTGTCAAAGTCTGAAATCGCGCCAATATAGTCTTCCAATGCCATTTTGATATTCCCCCTATAGAAAAAATCAAACATTCCAACCCATTCTTCCCCATTATCCCTTATAGCTGTATTGATGCTGGAATCTATATAAGCTAACGCGCCTGTCATATCTCCCAAACCTGCAGCACATAACGCCATCCATGAATACATGTCATTATCTGCTATAATTCTTTTCCGTACCGGATTTAACGAATCCAATCTTAAGAAATCGTCTAACGCACCTCTGTAATCATGCAAAAATTTTACTTTGCACCAGGCTTGTATTCCCAAGTACTGCTCAGGCTCCAATTCAACCGCTCTGCCCAGATACTTTAACCAGCTTGAGTAATCTCCTCTTTTCAGATAGGGAACACTAATTTCGTGATGAGCATCTGCATAGGACGGGCAAAGATTAATGCTACTATCTAATAATTTCTGCGATAAATAACTACCCTGTCTCCCATGGTGCGCGTACAGCTCTTCAGCTAAATTACAATTATTCTCTTGCTCATCTAGCGTAGTAGTCCTGTCAGACAAACAAGCTAACAATGATAAACTAAGGCATAATATCGCTAACTTTTGTTCCATTAATAACAAATGTAATGTACTGATAATAGTCGGTCTTAGTCCCGTTTATAGATGCTACTTTCCAATTACTTAAACTGTTTGTAAAGCACAATAACTTATCAATGAAAAACCGGTCAAAATTCCTTTGCCTATATTCCTTGTCTAACATCAATATTCTGAACCTACCTGCCTTACCCTCACAGTTAACGATAAATCGAATGGTGACAAAACCATCTATGGAACTGTAAACATCAACACCTACTTTTTCTTTGAATTCAGCAAGTATCTTTTTTCTTCCTCCAATGTACCCCCCCTTTACCTGATAATATTGTGGAATAAATCCCTTATTATAAATTTTATACACCGGATCATCTACAAAAGGCAAATAATAAATATCGCCCACATCAGCTTCTGTATACGGTTCCAATGACTGAATCTGCTGTGCATGGGCATTCAAGATCGAGACAAACAGCACTGAAAAGATAGCAGGCAAGTATAATTCTTTCATTAGATATTCGGTCAATCAATTTATCTTGTTATGTTCTTCTAAAATTGTTACACACGATTGCCAACAAATACTTTAGCAATCAATATGATCAGGTTATCGCCGCTTGATTCAACACTTTCACAATGCCTTCGTTCGCTATGATCCAAGCGCCTATTCTAGCTGTTGTCACACCTTTCTTCAGCTGATAGTTAAAGATAGGACGGTCATGCCGGAATGTTGTTTCGAAACATTGGTAGTTTATCGCTAAGGTTTTTGACAAATCCTGGGCAACTTCGACAAGGTGGCTCGAAACGATAAAAAAGCTGGTTGGGATTTTAGAAAAAGCTTCTATCACCAGAAGTGAAGATTCATAGGCATCTTTAACGTTCGTACCACGGAAGAGTTCATCGAAGATAATTAACAACTTTCTGTGCGTAGTGATCTGCTGAGCAACATATTTTAGCCGCAATACCTCATTATAAAAATGGCTGCTTCCAGATTTTAGATCGTCGCCAAGATTGATGGTTGTCAACAAACCGTTGAACATTCCCGTTACCATCTTTTTCGCTGGAACAGGGAAACCCACATGTGCCAGATATACGGCAATTGCAACAGATTTCATCAGGGTTGATTTGCCAGACATATTAACCCCCGTGAGAAAGCACAGGTGTTGGCTCCCGCCCAAAGAAAAATTGTTGGGAACTGCCTCGTTCAAAAAAGGATGAAAAACACCTTCCAACTCTAATTTCTGATCAGAACATGTTGTATACTCAGGGAAACATAAATTAAGCTTTTGTGCTGTGAGCGCGACCGAAAAAAAAGCGTCCAGGTCGTAAACTAGGCTCAGTATTTTACGAATTTTTTGAATATAGGTTTTCCTGATCAGAAAGTCGCACCGTTCAAGCCTCAGACCTTTTTGCTTAAACTGCCCGGCCTGAACGCATTTATGAATCACGGGATCTTTAAAAATATATTCGATATCTTCATAAAGCTCGTCAATAAATTCGTGCTGATGCTCTTTCTTGATCTTTAAACAAAAGTTCTTCAAAAAGACCAACGTGGTGAGAATTTCTGATATACCCCTTTGCTTATTATATCGCTCCTGCTGCTTAGCATATTGATATTTAACAACTTTTTTTACCGCGTAAAAGAAAGAATACCTCTTCGGACGGTCATGGCTACTGAGATAAAACTCAATAAAATCAATGGGTTCTTTTTCAAAACACAGGTTACCGATAGCATCCGTAAAAAACCGGATCCCATCGCTTCTTCTCTGCAAAATGCTTAAATCTGTGGTCGGATGTCTGAACCACGCCTTTAAACGCTGTTTACCACCGGTAGTAGTGGTATGATCAAAACATGCGTATATAGTAAACTCTTGCGCACTTTCAGCATAAAGCTGAAGGTCGACATTTGTTTGATCATCTATTAAAAAATCGCCCACTTGATTGATGTTTGCTTAAAAAAATCTATCATTGCCCTGAAGGGCTGAGACATAAAAAAGATACAGCGAAATAAGACTCTCTTATTGAAGTAATATTTCAAACTAAAGCATTTTTAACTATTTACACAAATTAAATCACTGTATCGGGTTAAATTTCAGGCATTTGGTAGTAAAATCACCCATCATCACCTACACAAAGGTACACACAATTTCTCTACTCACTTAAAACAAGGTTTCTAACATAGGTTGATTAAACGGCGTGTGCATTCATCACGCTATATGTGGCACTATACAAGTATCGGTTATACCAATTAAAACAGGCATAAATAATTATCCACATTGGTGGATTATTCCATATTAACATGTTAAAAACCATTTCTCATTTTTATACAAATTTTCTCTTCATTTAAGATCAATTCATCACACCCAAAATTAGCGGGTTTTTGACTGCTTTCTTAGGGGAAACCGTAATGTGATGGTTTGCAGGATCTGCCTGTTAGCCCCTGCTATGAGGCCTGCAGAAAATTCTCAAACACCGGGCTTTTAGTCGCTGGATCAGCATTGTACACCAAACATTTTGAAAAATCAATCTAGTTTGCTATTTTCAAAGACCCCATAAATGGAAAACAAAATATAGATATAATGTATGGAAGCGCATATAAATAAACTCAACAGGTTAATTGAAGATTATTTCGATTTAATAGAACATATGCGATTGCAGCAGCTAGAAAATGATGATTTGGAAGCGCAGTTTTCGCAGTATGTGGGTGCATTGACCTATTGTGGCGATTCTCTCGAGGTGGAATTATCCTTTGACCAGATCGGATCATTTATGACATTATCCGAAGATTTTCGTCTGGCTAAATCTGATCTTAAAACGGAAGAAAAAGAGAATATTAAATATCTGGAATCGGCGATTATTGACATACTTTCCAAAACAGCATCAAAGAAAATTAGACTGCAGACAAATCATGGGCATGTAAGCCTGTATGTCAATGCTAAAAACAAACTTTATATCCGCAAGGAAGAAAATGTTTGACAAAGAATGGTAGGCTCTAGTTGCAAAGCATGAATTCAAGAGTTTTACTAACTTCATTTTCAGATCATCCAGTGCGAATGGCTTTTTAATAAGGAAAAGCCTAAGGGTTTTTTCAGGACGAGACAATTGCCAGTAATTACGGTTTAAATGATGCCATTTCAGATTGATATTGACCATTGCCATTACGGTTCGTTCTGTGCCACTTTAAGAGATCAGGGATTACCTTGCCGCATCATATAAATACAGCGACATGGCCAACAAACTCGATCCGATGGACTTAAAACAGATAATCACCCTACATCTCGACGGAACCAGCAACCGCAGGATAGGCTCCCTTCTGGGCATCTCCCGGAACACGGTCAACACCTATATGCAGTTGTTTGAAGCGAGTGAATATTCGCTTGAAGAGCTCCTGCGCTTTGATACGCCAGCCTTAGCCGAGCTGTTTACCTCCCATACAACCGTTGACACCCAGCGGCATAATGAGCTCATGCTGTATTTCGAAGGGGTCAACAAGGCCCGGAGCCATCCTTCAAAAGAGCATGCAAGGAGAACGAACCTTTATTCAAACTTATTGAGAGTAAACATTTTTATTATGGTATTCCATCCATATAGAAGGATCTGCGATATCCGTCCATCCAAACTTCCGATATAATTCGTGCGCATCTCGGGTAAGTAAAATCCATCTTCTCAATCCTTGTAAATGAGAATAGCTCATGATCGTTTCCATCAACCATTTAGAAAGCCCGAGCTCCCTGTAATCTTCTAAAATATAAACATCACCTAAATAAGCAATGGTCGAAAAGTCGGAAATAACTCTCGCAAAGCCAATTTGCTTTTTGTTCTTGTATATACCAAAGCAGAGAGAATTTTTTATAGCCGCTTGTACCTTTTCCTTAGGAATATTCAGGCTCCAATATGCTTTTGACAAAAAAGCGTGAATCGAATTCATATCCAATTTTGCTTTATCTGTAGAAATGCAAAATTCATTTTTGTATATATTTATTTCTGTCATACCTTAAATTTTTTCCGGTCACCATAAGCTATTTAGCCGTTTTTCTCGTGCTTATTGATACCTTATTCCATGCGTTTATCGTAATAATGGTCATTATGATTTGCGAAATGTAACTGTCACTAAAAAGCATTTCAGCCTTTTTATAAGTCGAATCTGAAAGATCTTTTCGGTGAATTTGTAGCCTTACCATAGCTCCATAATATCTCGATCCTCTCATACTGTAGCCTTACCAAATTTAGGACAGCGTAAAATTCAGAAAAAAATAATTAATTAACCCGATTCGGCGAAGAATTTTAATTCTTTGCTGAATCGGGGCTTAAAATCCCGCGGTGATTTGTTGCCCATTGAACTATGGGGATGGTTATTGTTGTAATCCTCGGTCCATTCCCATACCTTTTCTCTCATCTGGTATATATCGTTAAAATAATAGGCATCAAGTATATCCTCTCTGAAAAAACGGTTGAAGCGCTCCACATATCCGTTCTGCATCGGCTTTCCAGGCTGGGTATACCTGATCTCTATGTGGTGCCTTCACCAGTTCATAAAAAGCTTCGAAAGGAATTCCGGTCCATTATCGCATCTGATATATTTCGGTATACCGATCTCGGCCTTTAAGTTCTCCATGGTTTCAATAACAGCGCGTGCCGGAAAAGACAACCCAATATCGGAAGCCAGCGCCTCCCGGTTGCAGTCATCGATCACGTTGAATACCCGTACCGTTCTGCCGTCGGTAAGCGAATCGCTCATGAAATTCATGCTCCGGCATTCATTCAGTTCCAAGGGGACCTCCAAGGGACATTTCTCCCTTCCGGGCAGGCGCTTCCTGTGTTTTCTTCTCAACTTGAGCTTCATTTGACGGTATACACGCAAAACCCGCTTCCTGTTCCATTTCAAGCCCTCACAGCGGATCCTGTAGTAATATTCATCGAAACCCCGGGTAGAATACTCGATGGCAAGCCGGGAAAGTTTTCCGATCACCTCGCTATCATCCCGCTTACTCTTGTAATACCACATGGATCTGGTAAGTCCTGCAACTGCACACGCTCGCCTTATCCCGACTTTATACGCATTCATCAGGTACGTGGCGCACTGCCGTTTGCCGGAGGGCTTTAAAACTTTTATTCATTAGCATTGATTTCGTAAGGCATTCATGAGCTCGCTACGCTCGGTTTTGAAAGTAAGTCCTTCAGCATTTTATTGTCCAGGCTCACATCCGCATACATCTGCTTTAGACGCTGGTTTTCCTGTTCAAGTTCCTTCAGGCGTTTCAGTTCCCTGCTCTCCATGCCACCGTATTTTTTTCGCCAGTAATAAAACGTGCTCTTGTCTATGCCCAGTTCCCGGGATATATCCCCGACACTTCGGCCTCCTTCGTTCTCCTTTAGTGCCTTGACGATCTGGCTCTCGCTGAATGTGTGTTTTCTCATGATAACAGTTAAGTTCTAAAATAACATTTTTTGGATAAATAACGGTCCTATTTTCGGGGAAGGCTACAATGCTATTGGAAGTCCACTAACTCCAGGCTTGTATACCGAAGAACAAATTGAAGCGTGGAAAAAAATAACTCAAGCTGTACATGATAAAGGCGGGATAATTTTTGCGCAACTTTGGCATGCAGGAAGGGTTGGGCACTCGATAGATAGAAAAGGCAATTTGCCCGTATCTGCTTCATCAGTTGCAATTCAAGGCAAACAACATTTCACTTCACAAGGCACGAAAGATTATGAAGCACCAAGAACTTTAACAATAGAAGAAATCAAGCAAACTATAAGAGACTATCGGCAAGCGGCCCTAAATGCCATAGAAGCAGGATTTGACGGTGTTGAATTACACGCTGGGAATGGTTATTTACCGGAGCAGTTTTTAGCTGAAAGTGCAAATCAAAGAAAAGATCAATATGGCGGAAGTATTGAAAATAAAAGTAAGTTTATACTTGAAATAATGGAAGAACTCATTGAAGCCGTTGGTGGTGAACGTGTCGGGATAAAAATTTCGCCTTTGCATTCTTATGCTGATATCGTTCACGAGAACCCAACTGAAACTTATACATATTTGATAAGTGAATTGAATAAATTAACCTTTGCCTTTGTAGAGTTAATGAGAGGAAATAACCCCGCTTTTCCAAGACCATCACATTATCCTGACACAGACGAAATCACCTTATTGGGAAGTTTAGTTAAGACTACGCTTATTGCCAATTCAGGTTACACAAGAGAAACAGGAGAAGCGGAATTGGAAAAGGGTATTGCTAAATTAATCTCTTATGGAACTTTATTTTTAGCTAATCCTGATTTACCAAAACGTTTCGAGTTAAATTCTGAATTCAATACAGTAGATAAAGAAACAATGTACGGCGGAAGAGAAAAAGGTTATACAGATTATCCATTCTTGTGAAAATAAAACGGCGTATGCATTTATCACGCTGTATGTAGCACTATATACCAGGTTTGCGTATCCGGAAGCATTCAAGGAGAAATTGGTTGAGCTGGTTGTTTACGGGGTGCTGTCGGGCCGTGACCAGAAATGACCGTTACGAGCCGGAGATCAACCGTTGCATGGAAGACTTCGCCAATCATTACGGCACCGTGGTCGTTCCGGCCAGACTGCGCAAAAGAAAGTTCTTTGATCTGGCCTCGCTGAACGAGGCGATCGGCGAATGTATTGCAAAGCACAACCAGACACGTATGCAGCAAAAGCCATACTGTCGGGAAGAGCGATTCTTAAGTTCCGAAAAATCTACATTGGGTGAACTCCCCAGAGAACGCCTCGAGCTAAAGTACTACGCCGAACTAAAAGTTGGGGATAACGGCTTGATTTAAAATATTATCATAGTAAAGGGCAATCCAAATCGGGTTGCCCTTTTTATTCATTTCTTTAATATCCTGTTGGTTATCGTATTTGCTAATGGTAACAGTAATAAAACACACAAGTAGGCTACTGGAATAGAAAAAAACCATGATTTAAAAAATTCACACATTCTATTTTCAATTGAAATGCCTTTTGATAAGAAAGAGAAAACCGATATAACAAATGTTGTGGGTAATACAACAAAAAGCGTACTAATGAATTTATAATACTTATGATGACTCTTCATTGTTAAAATTTACCGTTATCATTCTTCCGTTTTTTAGGCTCAGGTATTGCTTCGATAACATCCCAATGTTCAACTATTTTATCTTGTTCTATTCGATACAGATCATAGAAGGCTACATGTTCTCCCCAGAATGATCCTTCGCTTAATACCAAAACAAAATTACCTTCTCCAAGCACCTTATGGATTTTATCATAGGTTTGAGGTTTTCCCTCCATTCGCCATTGTTCTAACACCTTTCGGAACTCTTGGACACCATCGCCCATGTGCGGATTATGTTGAATCAATTCATCCCCTCTAAAATAATCCGGTAAAAGATTAGTTTGGTTCTCAATCAATACGTTTTGAACAAAACTTTTAGCAAGACGCTTGTTGTCATCCGTTTTATGATGATCCATTGCTTTGGTTTTTCCATCAGTCATCGTTCTTCCACTTTTGTTCAACTTTCTGGTATTACTCTGTAGATTGTCCCAATGTTCTACACTCACCCCATTTTCAAAACGGTGAATATCAAAAGCAACTGTAGGTTCAAAAAGAAAATAATCAACATGAACGAACCCAATATCACCATCTTGAAATTTACGAACTACATTTGTGTAAACTTTATCCATAGGCATTTGCTCATGTAATGCCAAAATTGCCTGAAGGCCTGTCGCTACACTTGGATTATGTTGCTTATAGGCTTCTGGATGGATTAATCCTATTTCTTCCAACGTTTCGGTTTCGATACTATTTTGTATAGCTTCAGCTTTGTCACGATTTGTTAATTCCATGTCTTTAATCATTTAAATTTATTACGAAGCAAAAGTATATACATCGGAAACGGAATAAAATATAGGTCAAAATATTGGTATAGTGATAATATTGCCCCTATACCCATTATATCTAAATATAACATAAATTTGCACTATACAATGAAGATTAATTAACGATGTACGAAAAAAAAATACCAAAGGATTTCAGCTGTGGAATGAGTATAACCCTTGAGATTATCGGGGGAAAGTGGAAACCCTGTTTAATTAACTCAATTCATAGCGGGATACACAGACCAAGTGAGTTAGCCAGGCAACACCCCGATGCAAGTAAACGCGTTTTGAATTTGCAGTTAAAAGAATTGGAAGAACATGGTGCTGTTAGAAAAGTCATCTATCCCGTACTCCCACCAAAAGTTGAATACTTTTTGACCGAAATGGGTGAATCACTTTTACCTATTGTTACACTAATGGAAAATTGGGGTAGTGATTTTATGAGTGAATTTTATAAGAGACAGCAGAATAAAGCTGTTATATAAGTGTTTAGCATTTTTAGTAATACTTTATTTTGTGATTTTGATGAGTGAGTAGTAAAGAACTCAAAAAGATAAAATATGGAGAGCTACAATAATTTCCTCAAACTTATCTAGATCGCTATTCTTCAATAAACTAGATAAAATACTGACACCGTTTAATCATCCCATTCTGCTATCCTCAATTCAACGAACTTTTAAATTCCAGTGGCGTCATCTCCGTTTTCTTCCTGAAGAGTTTATTGAACGATTGGGGATATTCAAAACCCAGTTTATAGGCGACTTCAGCAACAGAAAATTCTCCCGAAAGAAGGTATTCCTTGGCCTTTTCAATTACTTTTTCGTGTATGTGCTGCTGAGCGTTTAAACCGGTTAACAAACGGAGCAAATCGCTTAGATAATGGGTGGAAAGGTGAAGTTCGCCGGCGATAAATTCTACGGTAGGCAGGCCCTTTTGAAGTGGTTCTTCCCGGTCGAAATAATCGTTCAACAAGGTTTCGAGATTACTGAGAATATCGTGGTTTTTCGTTTTACGTGTTATGAACTGCCTTTCATAAAATCGATTGCTGTAGAGCAAAAGTTCTTCAATCTTTGATAAAATAATGGATTGCGTATGGCGGTCGATATGCTCGTATTCCGCTTCAATTTTCTTGAAAATTTCGAGTATGCCTTGTTCTTCTTTCTCAGAAAGATGCAAAGCTTCGTTAACCGAATAAGAGAAAAATCCATATTTGCGGATTTCCTGCGCAAGCGGATGACCGGCCAAAAAATCGGGATGCAACAGGAGCATCCACCCCTCGCCACATTCCTTTACAAACTTTCTGGTTGCCTCCATATCGAAAGACTGGATCTGCTTTGGCGAAAAATAATTCATCACACCTTTATCAAAATCATAGCTTTGGCGTCCGTACTTCACTTTTGCATGGATGTTTTTTTTGATAGATATGCTGTAAAAATCTACCGTAAACTGCTCCCATATGTTGTTTTCCTGCAATTTCATTTCCGTTACATCTAGGATACTGATCAGCGGGTGTAACGGATCTTTGAGCCCTAGCAAGCGATGAAATTCGGATATAGATCGGATGATATACATAATTTACAAAATGCTAATTTACAAAAATGGCAAAACCCAGGCAGGATGTTGCCACTATCTTATTATTATCCTAAAAATACTTCGCCAACTTCTTTATGGTTAGCTTCGCGGCCAAGCGCTAGGCTTCGATTGAACAATGCCTTTGCATCTTCTCCGGCAACATAGCGCAATTGGTATTTGCCATCTGTTGCTGCTTCATAAACCACATCGGCAATTTGTTCGGGTGTCGAAGCAGTTTTCATCATTTCCTCAAAGCTGCCCCATAGTTTTTCTTCGACTGGGGCATAAGCTGGGTTCGAGTTCATATCGATTGATCTGCCAGCAAAATCGGTGTAGATACCGCCTGGTGCCACGGTTTTTATGCCAATGTTGAAGGGAGCCAGTTCAAAAGCCATACTTTCTGTCCAGCCTTCCAATGCCCATTTTGTAGCGTGATACGATGAGCCTAAAGGAAAGCCGATCAACCCTCCGATAGAGGTTGTAGTAATAAACAACCCATTTTTACGCTCCCTGAAATAAGGGATGAAGGCTTTGGTTACCCGGATAACGCCCAGTAGGTTGGTATCTATCTGGCGAATAAGTTTTTCATCGGTGATGCTTTCAAGTGAACCCATCAGACCATAACCTGCATTGTTGAAAACCACATTCACTTGGTGTGATTGGGTCACTTCGCCGACCACTTCGTTAATCTGCTGCGCATTGGTAACATCAAGTTTCAGTACAGTAACGTTTTCCAACTGGTTCAGTTCTGTTTCGTTTTCAGGATTACGCATTGTTGCAATCACCTTCCAGCCCGTGCTTTGAAATAATTTGGCAGTAGCTTTTCCCAGTCCGGTAGAAGCCCCGGTAATAAATATTGTCTTTTGCATATTTAATCTATTAAAAATTGATACTGCAAATTTCGGCCAAGCCTATTCTGATTGTGTTTCCAAAATGGACGATGTTGTGTTCAAAATACGGAAGTTATTAAGAGAAACTGAAGATAAATTCATCTCAGATAGAAAAGTATCGCAAACTTTAAAGGTCGACAAAAAACGGCCGTGGTTTTGCCAGCACCGTATAAAAGGTCAAAATGTTTACAAAAATTTCTGTAATTTTATCTCAGCACAGGATTTTGGTATTTGTTAATTAACTATTGCCAATCATTTTGCAAGCAGAAACCATACCCTTTGCGCCATTTTGTATACTTTTCTTATCCCGAACTCACGTTAATAAAAATTTGAATGAGGTTAAAAACTATTGATGCGTTATCATTGACACCGACGGAAATGCAAGGTTATTTGCACCATGCCATCGCACCCCGGCCGATATGTTTTGCGTCCACTATTGATAAAAACGGCGAGGTTAATTTAAGTCCGTTCAGTTTTTTTAATGTGTTTAGTATCAATCCACCGATATGCGTTTTTTCGCCGACAACCAGGGAACGGGATAACACCACTAAGCATACGCTCGAAAACGTGTTGGAAGTACCTGAATGCGTGATTAATATGGTGAACTATGATATGGTTCAACAGACCTATTTAACTAGTATAGATTATCCAAGAGGAGTAAATGAGTTTTCCAAAGCAGGGTTTACTCAGCTGGCTTCTGAGACTGTAAAGCCACCCAGGGTAGCGGAATCGCCCGTTCAATTGGAATGTGTAGTGAATGATGTGATATCGTTAGGGAAAAACGGAGGAGCAGGTAATTTGGTTATTGCGGAGATGAAACGGATTCATATCGATGAAGATATTTTAGATGCCAATGGCAAAATAGACGCTCATAAAATAGATCTGGTGGCTCGTTTGGGCGGTGATTGGTATTGTAGGGTAACCAGCGATAATTTATTTAAAATTGCCAAACCAATAGATAATGCTGGAATAGGTATCGGCGTAGATGCTTTTCCTAAAGAGGTTAAAAACTCCAACGTATTAACCGGCAATAATTTGGGGTTGTTGGGGCTTGTTAAAACGCTACCATCCGACGAGGAGGTGGAAGCCTTTAGCAAAACCGATGAAATGAAAGAACTGCTTGATGCTACCCTCGACAGCCACACCCGCACCATACACCTGCATTTAAAAGCCAAGTATTTGTTAGATAACGGCCGTGTAATGGATGCCTGGAAAGTGTTGTTGATGTAGCTTATAAAAAGCGATTGCTGTATAAAACACAACCTGGTTCAAGGTTATGCTATCAATGAAAAACGACTGGCACAAAAGCAGCAAGAAGTACAGACGTTAAAAGACGGAATTCGCATTTTGGGCCGTGCCATCGAAGACAAGATAGGGGAAACTGATTTTGAATGGTTGCATCAATTTGCTAAAGGACTGGAATTATTAGATGATTATGACCATGAACAGCTAGACGCCAAAGGTGTGACCAAACGTCCTGCCATTTATCCTGAAAAAGTGGATTATCAACAGGTGATTGATGCTATGAAAGCTGATTTCGATTCAGCGGTATTCGGAAAGGAGAAAGATGGAAGCTTCCAAAGTGCCGTAGGACAGATATCTAAAGGAATATATGAATATTTCAACAAAGCGATTGTTAAATCGCTAGCAAAATAAGAACCTACATGATGATAAAGCTATTCAAATCAGCATTGATATTAATATTTCTTCTGCAAAGCACTATTGTTTTCTGCCAACCTGAAATTAGCAGTTCAAAAGAAGCTGATCTGGATTCCCTGATTAGCGCTAGATTGCCCTCAATTGCACCTGGCGCAGTTGTTCTCATTGCAGAAAAGGGTAAGATTGTTTATCGTAAGGCTTTTGGTTTATCTGACATGGAATCAGGTGGCACCATGAAGCCCGAATATATCTTCAGAATCGGATCCATCTCCAAGCAATTTACCGCAGTGGGTGTTTTACAATTATTGGAGGATAGAAAAATCGGACTGGAAGACCATATTAAAAAGTTCTTGCCCGATTATCCCAGTCCAGGAAGTGATATCACGATCAGGCAGCTGCTGAATCACACATCCGGTATCCGTAATTATCTTGAACTGGATGCCGGTGAGAGCGTTGATGTCACACGTCTACAACCGGAACAGGTAGTCAATATATTCAAGAAAGAACCATTGAAGTTTGCCCCCGGAACGGCATTCGACTACAGCAATTCCAACTATTTCTTACTGGCCTATCTAATTGAAAAAATCACCGATGTCCCTTATAGAGCATACCTGGAAAAAAACATCGTGGAAAGAGCGAAGCTATCTTCAACCTTCTATGCGAATGCCAAGACTGATTCACTCAAATTTAAATCTGCCAAAGCGTATTCAAAGTTTGATAAAGGATACGAACTGGCAGAACTGGAACCCACAAATTTACTGTACGGTGCGGGGGACATAGTATCCAATGCTGATGATCTTTTGAAATGGCACAGAGCACTGTATTCGGGCAGGCTTATTAAAAAGTCGACTTTAAAGATGGCTACCGAGCCATCAACACTCACAAACGGAGAACGGATCGACTATGGTTACGGTTTTTACATAAAGGATCTGGCGGGCGAATCAACGGTTGAGCATAGCGGTTCGACAGATGGTTATCAAAGTGATATGGTGTACCTACCGGAGCGGGACCTGCTTTTTATAACACTTTTTAATTGCTATGAAGCGGATATGGACTGGCAGATTCTAACCAATGACCTGGCCAAATTATATCTGGAAAAAAATGAAACCGAAGTAGCGTTGAATGAAAATCAATTGGAAAAATATGCCGGCTTGTACGAGGTCATTTTCAAAGGGGTTAGCCATAAAATGAAGATCACCTTGGATAACAAACAATTGTATGTTGAAGCCTTGAACCCTGAAGCCCGTTTACCCAAAGTTAAATTGCATGCCAATGATGTCAATAAATTTTACATAAAGGAAGCGCCCTTAAGATTTGAATTCACCCAGACAAGTGATAATGATACATTGATGATGACAACATATAACAGCAAAGGAAAGGATGCTGATTGGGTGAAGATTGAAGAATAGACTAGATTTTTAGGAACAAATAATTTTGTGCCAAAAAACGATGGTAAATAATTGGTACTGAAAAATGCTATCAACCATTCGGAATTAGCTGTTGAAAAAATTCTGTCACCTTCGTTTCTGACCCTTTTGATTTTCAATCTAGGCGAAGGCAACCTCGAGGTACAGTCCGGACATCAATCCCAGAAGATAAAAAATGGTATTACGATCAGAGCCAGTTAATACACGAATTCAATCATTACCTGCACTGTAACCGGGCAAGTACATATCATTCCAGAAAGACATCTGCATCATCAAAACCAAATAGCGCTTCGTTTTCCTACAATTTTTCCAATAATATTCTCGCGAGATTTGTCTTATAATCTTAAAATAAAATATGATGAAAAGTTCAGAGAAAACAGAAATCCTGATCACCGGGGCAACCGGAACCATCGGTTCTGAAATCTGCAGACAATTGTCGAAGAAAGGAATCCCTTTCAGGGCAATGTCACGTAAGCGGGAAACAATGAAAGAAATTGAAAAGTTGCAGGGGGCAGAAATAGTCCTTGCGGATTTTAATGACAGTGCAAGTCTTGAAAAAGCTCTGGAAGGAATTAAACATGCCTTTTTACTGACCGATTCCTCGGAACACACAGAACAGCTTCAACTTAATTTTGTAACCATGGCAAAAAAAGCGGGATTGGAGCACCTTGTCAAGCTTTCCCAACTGCATGCCGCCAAAGATTCACCGGTACGGTTTCTGCGCTATCACGCCCAGGTGGAAGAGGCCATTGAAAACTCGGGAATGGTCTATACCTTTTTACGTCCGAATCTATTCATGCAGGGATTGCTGGGCTTTAAAACACCTATTGCGCAACAAGGAAAGTTTTTTGCAACGATCGGCGATGCACGCATAAGCCTGATCGACATCAGGGATATCGCCGCTGTGGCAGTGGAAACCCTGCAGGGCAATGCTCATTACAACAAAATCTATAACCTTACCGGACCCGCGGCCATGACCCATCCTGAAATAGCAGACAGTTTTTCCATGGCCCTTGGCAACACTATCGATTACATACAGATTTCCGATGAAGAAATGCTGAAAACACTCTCAGCGGTAGGATTTCCGCATTGGCAGGCACAGGGACTCGTGGAGGACTATGCACATTATGCCCGGGGAGAAGCCGAAGATATAACAAATGACGTGCAACATGTAACCGGTAAGAAGGCCCGTAGTTTTAAGGACTTTTTAGCGGATTATCAGGATTATTTCCGACGCGACCATTAGGAAAACAGCATCGAGAACAAATGTTTCCTCCGTTTTTGCTGCAACAAAGTCAAAGCGAGATGGTTTTTTAAGGTAAACTATTGTTTTGGCTGTATGTTGTAATCGTAATACCTTATTTCAAGTAAGCATGTATCATCAAATATTAAGAATTAACTTTATATTTTTAGTGTCAATGCCCATGTTGACCTTGGCACAGCAAAAGACACAGCTCATCGGTAGTGTTCCGTTTGCAGAGGACGGTACAAAAATAATGATTCAACAGGTTGTTCCGGATAGGCTAAAAAGTACATTAACTAAAGACAGTACAGTTATTAAGGACAACCAGTTTAGATTTGATATACCGGCTTCAGGGCCGGAGCCTTTGTCAAATTAAAAGGTCAAGGATTTACTATTTTGGGTGTTTCATTAGATAGCGAGCGGGAAAGTTGGGTGAATGCCATCAAAAAAGATAAACTCACGTGGTTCAATGTTTCCGATTTAAGAGGCTGGGATAATCCGGTTAGGTACGATTATTATATATCCAGTATTCCTGCAAGTTATTTAATTGATCCGGAGGGGAAAATAATCGCAAAAAATATCCCTGCGGATGAACTGACCAATACCATCGAACGGTATATAGAGAAAAATCAATAGTGTTACCAAGCGTTAGTTGGCACCCGGATCCCACCGCTGAACTGAATGGTGATAAAGTAAGAATCGGGTATTTCGCATAGGATAACTCTATTGCCATCCGCTTAAAACGCTCATCAAATAATCTTGGTGTTTTTCCCAGAATATCCAACTGACGTTTCGTGTGGCAGTTAAAGATTAATTTTATACTTTTAGCGGCATCAAATGTAAAAGAAACAGCTATGGAGAGCGAAATTTTAAAGTTAGAAGCACAACTTATTGCAGCCATCTTAAACAGCGATTTAAAGGTACTGGATCAGTTGCTTCACGATGAGCTGATATTTGTTAATCACCTGGGAATGGTGCTTTCCAAAAAGGAGGATCTGGCCCCTCATATCAGCGGGGATTTAAAAATCACCGAACTGGTTGCCTCAGACCAGCAGTTGCACATATTCGGAGATACCTGCGCGGTCGTGGTCGCCAAGGAGATCAGGGGCATTTATCTGAACCAGCCATTTGAAAGCCGTGTCAAATTTACCAGAGTCTGGAAATTATTTAACGGGGACTGGAAAGTAATTACTGCAAGCAGCGTGCCTTGCTGAGCACATAAATGACTTTTACCTCGGGTTACAATACTTGCTGAAAAATGATATAAACAATGGTAGGAACAAGCATGGCGAACTCTTTTAATATATACAATCTTTGGAACTGCAAAATTTCGCTTCGTTACCTATCTGTTACAGTTTTTAATATGGGTTTATTACTGGTGTCTGTAAAATTAGTAAATAATGACATGCTAATCTTAGTATTTGCTGCCGTGCAAATTTAGTAAATGCTGTTCGATTTTGTATTTTCCAATTGTTCATAGTAATATTTCTTGTTCGCTGTTCGCGATTTGCAAACAAGAAACAAGTTTATTATCTTTGCTATATGAAGAGCCACAATGGAATGCGCCCCTTAGACATAGTGGTAATGATGAAAATCATAGCACTAAATGATGAAACTTGGCAATATCGAGATTTATCATCAACTTTATTTATTAGTATTTCAGAGATCTCTGCATCTCTTAACAGAAGTATGGTTGCGGGATTAGTGGATAAGGAAAAGAAAAAAGTGAGGAGAAATGCACTGATGGAGTTTGTACAATATGGATTGCATTATGTATTCCCACAGGTTCCAGGTTCCATCGTCAATGGAATTGAGACAGCACACTCACATCCATTTTATAAAAAGCACTTTTCGAGCGATATGCCCTACGTTTGGCCTACAGTGGATGGAAATATACGAGGCCAATCTATTGAACCTTTGCATAACGGAGTTGTAAAGGCTTCCCAACAGGATGCGGTCTTATATAAATTGCTGGCGAGCATTGATATTTTACGGGTTGGAAAAGTTCGGGAGAAAAATTTGGCCTTAGAACAACTTAAAAAGCATTTATTATGAGCCATAGAGAGAATTTATTGCGAATAAAAGCTGTATACAACGCACTTGAAGAATTGGCAGAAGAAGTAGTTTTCGTCGGTGGAGCCACCGTATCGTTGTATACAGATAGAATAGCCGAAGAAGTTCGTCCAACTGACGATATAGATATATTGGTTGAACTAATAAGCTATCAAGGTTATGCGGATATCGAAGAAAAGCTAAGGCAAAAAGGATTCGTGAACGATTGGGAGTCCGGTGTTATCTGTCGTTATAAAGTGCAGGGCATAGTCGTCGACGTAATGCCAACCTCAGACCAAATTCTCGGATTCTCCAATAAATGGTATATACCCGGCTTCTCCAATGCTATTGCCTACACATTGGATGAAGAATACATTATCAAAATATTTGCGCCTTCGTATTTTCTCGCCACTAAGCTTGAGGCCTTTAAAAACAGGGGACATCGCGATGGCCGTACGAGTACCGATTTCGAAGATATTGTTTATTTTTTGAATAACAGATCAAGCATCTGGGAAGAACTCAGGAACGCAGAAACAGAATTAAAAGGCTATATAGCAAATTCATTTCGAGACTTATTAAACAACAAATATATTGATGAATGGATTAGTGTGCACCTTGAATACTCAGAGCAGGAACGACAATACTTTATACTGGACTCCATAAGAGACTTTGTTGCAGAAAAAGGCCTGTAATAAGCTCATTTATGAGTAACATTCTAAAAAATAGTATTTTAAATGAAAATTGCAGTTTTATAAAGACTTTCACTCTCGTCTTTAAATCGTGTTTTATTTATTAATAAATCCGAAAATTTCTCGTATAAATTTTTGGTGTCCTCATTAAATTCACCCATTTCAAACTCTTCGGATATAGCTTTATTTAATAACAATCAGCATTCATATTGAAAACTTTAATGAGCGATGGAATCAATTGTTCAATTTCTGCAAACGTTCTTTTGCTGAAGGGATGACGTCATCTTCTTCTTCATAATTTTTAATTACACTTTCCAACGTACTCTTCGCCTGGAGCTTATCGCCTTTGCCCGCATAGGCATCCGCAAGCAGGATGAAGCTCTTGGCCACCCAATAGTCATATGACCCCATGTTGTTGATCACATCAAAGGCCGTTTCCTGGGCTTTGTCATATTCCTTGTCTTCATACTGCAGCTGCCCGATGCGGTACCGTGCCTCTGCGCCGACTGCCGTTTTGCTCTTCTGCGCCGCCAGATTCAGTTCCTCCATGGCGGGCTCCACTTGCTCCTCCCGCAGCATGGCCCGCGCACCGTATAAGTGTGCCTTGGCAAGCTCTTCTTCTGATGACCGATCGTAATTCTTAATCAATTTCGCATACTTGGCCACCTGCTCCATGTCGCCGATTTCGAAATAACAGATCATCAGGTTGGTTACTGCGTAGCCATAGTTTTTTCTGTATTCAGCAGTGAGCTCCAGTTTTTTGAGGTGCACGATGGCCTCGTTGTATTCCTCCAGGCGCAGGTATAACGCGGCCACAGTGAGCAGGGTATTCTCCGTATACTTGCTCGTCCAGTCGTTCAGAATAATGTTCAGGTCGTGCAACGCTTCTTTCGGGTGGTCGGTATGGTACAAACTCACCCCGCGGATATAGCGGGCATGTTTTTCCTGTATGGGTCTCGGAAATTTATCAAAATACGCATTGATCGCCTCCACAGCCGATTCGTATTCCTCCCTGTTAAACAAGGAACTGGCTGCCTGGAAAGCCAGGTTATCCTGCTCCGCGGCAGTCAGATCACCGATATCGGCACTGGTTGCGTAATGGATATAACTTGAAGCATCTCCCTGATCTAGGTAGATGTTTTCAATGGAACGCAGCGCCTGCCTTGCCTCTTCGGTTTTTGCATATTTCTCCACCACCCTCTGGAAGGTAGCCTTCGCCGCTTCGGTGTTATCATTATTGTACTGGACAAGGCCGATGGTCATTAATGCTCTGGGGACATAGCTGCTGCGGGGGTATTGTTCGATCATCTGCTGCAGCCCTTCGATGGCGGCATCGTAATCTCCGGCAGTGAAATATGTGTATGGGACTTCGAAAGCCACGTCATCCGCATAGTTCGAAGCCGGAAATTGTTCAATAACAGACTGCAGGGTGCTGATCTTGGTTTCATTGTCGCCCTGCAACCCCTGAATAACACCGCGCTGGAACAACGCATAGTCCTGATTGGGAGCTTTACTGTTGATCAGCTGGTCGTAGTATTCGTTGGCTCGGTCGTAATTGCGTATGGACAAATACGAATCGCCCAAACGTGCGATCACGTCATGACGTACACTTTCATCCAGCGAGCTTCCCGCGGTGGCCAAAAAGCGTTCAAAATAATTGGCAGCAATGCTAAAGTTGTTGTTGCGGAACGCCGCATAGGCCAGGGCATAGTTTGCATACCTGTATACCTTGGTGTTTCGCGCAGCGGGCAAGCGGAGGAACTGAGAAAAGTTTTCCACTGCCTCCCCGTACTTGCGCACTTCATACATTGCCTCCGCTTTCCAATACTTTGCCAACGCTGCCATTTCCGCATTGATCGGGAATTTTTCCGATCGCATGAACATGGATATGCTGTTTTCGAAAGCGCGCTCATTATAAAACTCCAATCCACGGTAATACGTTACCTTTTGGTAGGTTGCATCGGCTTCCCGCTCCCTATTGCTGAACGATTCCAACATGGATACCCCTGCATGGAAATTGCTCGTGCCCGACAAGACCGCGGCCAATAGCATTTCCGGATTCTCTGTTTTTTCGGCATCCGGTTTACGATCCGCAAATTTCTGAGCGATATATTCCTGGACGACCTCCCGGGCAGCTTGGACGGAGTCCAGTTCATATAAGATTTTACCATAGTTAAACAGCCCATCCGATTTCGATGCCTGATCGAACTCCAGTTTGGACGCTTTGGCAAACGCATCCCGTGCACGTTGCTTATCGCCGGTTTCCACGGCAATATAGCCCAAAGCAATTAACGAGCCCTGATAAAAGGCATCCGGATCCGTCACCTTCTCCAGAATAGAGGTCGCTCTTTCGTATTCGCCTGCGAGGTAGGCCACGAAGCCGATCCGGAAGTTATCGATATTGTTGCGTGAAGCGTCGGGATACCGCTCATGCAATTTACCGTAGGAAGTTTGTTTGAATCTGTTCTGTGCAAAATACGTGGCCGCGGCGATCTGGCGCAGCTCGACCGCGAGCGCTTCCCGATCGATGTCCATATCCGGGCTCCGGCGGATCTTTACGGCATCGGCCAGCATCGGCCGGTAATCACGTATGACATCGATAGACTCCATAAGCCCAGATTGCCCTTCGTCCCGTTTCTCACTGGGCTGTTGCTTCTCTTCCTGCTGTTCTTCCTCCTCTTGCGCATATCCTGCGATCAGCAAGACGGAAAAGGCCACGGTAAGCAGGTATTTCAGGTAATTATAGCCGATCCTTTCTTTTAATATCATTGTCTGTGTGTATTTCTGAGCGCTTCCAAACGTTCCTTCGCCGGGGTAATAAAAAACAAAATTACATTTTTCATCTGTTTAATTTTTTTTCATTGGCGATGAAGCTGTCATGATCCAATCATCCCGCTGTGTGATTTTTGCAGATCATGACGGTTCATAATCGATTCAAATTTACATATTTAAAATCTTTTTCACAGAATTGCACAAGGAACTAACCAAATGCAATTCGAATCAGCGGATTGAGCAGTGATCTCCATTGTTTCTTTTTTTGGTGATAGGCGTGGAACCGACCTTGTATTTCTTGAATAGCGTATTGCTCCATTTCTGAGACTAATTAAGATTGGAATTTTCCACGACCGCTGATAAATTACCAAATTTGCATATATTTGAGAGTAATGGTTAATGGCGTAGTAAACAAGCTCTGTGGATGCGATGGATACAAGATATAAAGAGTATAAAGTGAAAAAAAAGTACGATGTCAGAATGGATACAACATATACCTTTCACCAAACACTTTAATGAAGAAACCATTTCATTGGGAAACAATGTAATTCAAAACACGATTCATTCCAAAGGAAGTTTTTTACTCAAAAACGGACAGATTTGCGGCAAATTATATTTTATGGTACGCGGACTGGTATATGCGCACACTGAACAAGAACAGATCTTATGGTATGAGCGTGAAGGCAGTAGCTTTACCGATTTGGAAAGTTTTTATGACCAAAAACCCAGTAACCACTATTTTAAAGTAGCTGAGAACAATACTCACTTGATTTCCATCAATTTCAACGATTTGCAACACCTGTTTAGCGAATCCCATCAATGGGCTTTATGGGGTGTAAGGTTTTACCAACACGAATTGCAACGCATTGCGAGTTATTATGAAGCGCTGCGCACCAAAGATGCAAGTGAGCGTTATTTTAAACTGATCGCCGCCTATCCTGATATTTTGCAGCGCGTGCCCCTAAGCCATATTGCTTCTTATTTGGGTATTAGCCAAGTAAGCCTAAGCCGTATTCGAGCGGGTGTGCAAAAGCAGTAGTTGACTGACCCGCCTTTTTAACATATGTAAAAAACAGCCATTCAATTATTGCATACCTTTGCACTATTAACATAGCGCAAACAATGGAAACATTAAATAGGAAAATAAAAACACCTTTATTTCTTCAGGAATTGCACGGAAAAGAAGCAACGGTAGCCGACTTGATTTTTACGTATCTCACAGCTTTGGTGGCTACTGGATTAATAATTTACTCAGCGTGTGATATAAATATGAGTGTCTTTAAATTTATGATATTGGGTCTGCTAGCCTTTGATTTATCGGGTGGAGTCATTGCCAATTTTACACAGGGGACAACCGATTATTATGCAGAAAGCCGTAAGAGACGGTACGTTTTCATTGGTTTACATTTCATACAGCCTATAGTGATGGCATGGATTTTTCCGAAAGACTTGGCATCTATTTATTTAACGGCCTCATATACCATTCTCGCAACGATAGTAACCAGCAGCTTGAAAGAGGAAGGGAAACAACGTGTTTTGGCAGGTTTTTTTGCAACGATGGGCTTATCCATTGTATTTTTCATGTCACCTGAGTCCAAAGTCGTTCATTTTATGTTGGTATTATTTATCGTGAAATTGATTTTGGCATTTTCTGTAAAATGGCATAACACTGCGGGATGGAGATTTCGGTGACAGCTCCCATGTCATTTCTGTGAGTAATCAGGCGGACAGGCGTCAAAGAAAATTAAACTGCAGACAAATCATGGACATGTAAGCCTGTATGTCAATGCTAAAAACAAACTGTATATCCGCAAGGAAGCAAATGTTTGATAAGGTACAGCGTCTTTTTAAGCTCGAAAACATGCACAACTTATGTATTCAGATTCCGTTTGCTAGAATCTGAAAGAATTACCTAACGTATTTCATTTTCCCACATTCTTTGTTATATACAAAAAAGTATATAAACATGGTCGTTCCTGCCAAAGTGTTTAGGTTTGCACCGAACAAAAACAGTAAAAAAAATGGAAAATTTGAAACGTCAAAGAGACTGGATGCCAATCCCGACTTTATCTTGTATTGCCATTGAAGAGACCTTGTCATTTTGGGAAATGTTAGGGTATAAAATTACTTACAAAATGACTCATCCTTATCAATACGGTGTCGTGGAACGAAATGGTTATGAGCTACATTTTGCCCGTGTAAAGGGAATGGATGTTACGAATAATGACGATGGCTGCCTTGTTATGGTGTCCGATGCAAGAAAAACTTACAAGGAATTCGCTCAAAAGTTAAAGGAGAACCTGGGAAGAGTTCCGCATTCGGGAATACCGAGGATTTCGAGAATGAAGCCGGAAGCTACACGTTTTACATTAATGGATGTTTCGGGAAACTGTGTCATCTTTATTTTAGATGATGAGAAAGACAATGAAGTATATGAGAAGGCAGATGATATTAACCAGACTCCTTTACAGAAATCCATTGCTACTGGAATAAGGTTCCGAGACTTTAAAGAAGATGAAAAAGCGGCAGCCGAAACGTTAGATATTGCTTTGCAAAAGGTCGAAAACGAAACGTTACGGGACATTGCCGAAGCTCTGTTGATACGGATGGATTTAGCTAACGTCCTGAATGATTTTCCCCGTGAGGAAGAATGTAGAATACACTTAAGTCAAGTGGACTTGCCAGATGAAGAGAAAGAACAGTTAGCAAAAAAACACGGTGTTAAACGCTGACCTTTCAACATGTTGAACAGTAACTTAAGCATACCCCACAGTAGCCGTTGCGGATTAACTCAACCCGAAAATATGAGATGGAGCGTATCGTCCTTATGCGGTTTAAAAAGCTCATGTTATGACCTGCCTAAGACCTAGTCAGCCCAGCTTTTTTCTTACTTTTGGTCCAAATAAAGAATACTTATGCGAAAAGCCCTGTTTGTCAATCGTTGGAGTCGCCTGCTGATAGGATTTATTCTTGTACCTGCCCTGCTGTTTCTTACGCTCACAGGTATAATTTATTGGAAACAGGACGACATTGTACAGCGTGTTCTGGTTGAAGTTAATACGCAATTCGCGGGTGAAATTCAAATAGGTGGAAGTCATGTGTCCCCCTTTGCGGATTTTCCGCACATAACGATCGACCTGGAAAATCTCCGTATAAACGAAAGTAAAAGTCAGCAGGATCAGACCGCTATTCTTAGCGTGGAGGACGCTTACATAGGCTTTAACCTGTGGTCGGTGCTTCGAGGACAATACCAAGTAAATAGGTTATACATTAACAAGGGAGACCTGAATTTAATACAGCATAAAGATGGAAACTTTAATTTGGTGAATGCTTTAACCCCTCTGAACGGAGACCCTACTAGTGAGGAGTCTGCTGACCTCAATTTAAAACTCGATAATGTTCGCCTGAAGGACATTGATTTACATAAAATCAATGAAGATACGCAACTTGAAATTGAGTTGTTTGTGAAGAACGCGATCGCTAAATTCAGTACGAAGGACGAACATATGCTTGCGCAAATTGATAGTCGCTTTGACCTCAATGTCATACTGGATGGCGACACGAGTTTCATCCGGCACAAACACATGGAATTGCAGACAAAGGTTGATTATCAGGGCAAGACGCAATGGCTTGAAATTTCCCCTTCGGTGGTTAAGTTAGAAGAGGCCGTTTTTAATTTAGAGGGAACTTTTGATCTAAAGGGAGAAATGCCGGTCGACCTTAAAGTAAAAGGTGCTAAACCAAATTTCGATCTTTTCATTGCCTTCGCTCCGGAGGAACTGATTCCGACACTCAAAAGCTATGGTAATAAAGGACAGGTATTCTTTGGTGCAACGATAAATGGACCTACCGCCAACGGTAAGATGCCTCACATTGAAGCGGAGTTTGGCTGCAAACAAGGGAGTATCACCAATACCGCTAATCAGGAAAAAATTGAAGGGATGGCCTTTAATGGATCATTCACTAACGGTGAGGCAAATAATGCTTCCACAATGGAATTTCAACTGGCGAACTTCTCGGCCAAACCGGGTGCAGGGATTTTTAGTGGCAACTTGAGGGTGTTTAACTTTGATTCGCCCGAGATTGATCTCAAGCTCAACTCGGAGTTCAATCTGGATTTTCTTTCCGGCTTTTTCAATATAAAAAACCTGGAGGATATGGATGGCTATGTGTCGCTGACAATGAATTTCAAGGATATTATAGACTTCACACACCCTGAACGCAGTATCGAAAAACTAAATGAATCCTATTATACTGAACTCTTAATAAAGGACCTTCAATTTCGGTCGACCAATTTTCACCTACCTGTTCAAGATGTTAATGTCAAAGCGAAAATGGAGGGTCACGAAGCTGTTATCGAGCATTTTACGGCTAGAGTAGGGAATTCAGACATTTCGATAAAAGGGAATATAAGTGATCTGCCGGCCATTATGCATCACAGCAATACGGAAGTACAAACGAATCTGCTTATCGAATCTAACCTACTGGATTTGGGCGAACTTAGTTTTCACGACTCCACAAAAACGAGTGCTGTAGCTGAAGAAATTAGCAATCTTCGTCTTGACCTATCCTTTTTAGCTGAAGGAAGAGCTTTTACAGAGTCGCCCAACCTTCCTCTCGGTCAATTTTTGATACGTGATTTTGATGCACAACTTAAGCATTATCCACACCGTTTGCATGATCTGCGCGCAGCGTTTCATATCGGCGACACCGACATTCGGATCGCAGACTTTCACGGTGAAATAGATGGTAGCGACTTTCGTTTAAGCGGTAAAGCCAGTAACTATGATATTTGGCTGAAGCCGGAATTGCTGGGTGACGCAAAGCTGACGTTTAACTTCAGCTCAGACCATTTTCGCTTGGAAGACCTTTTCTCTTATAAAGGTGAAAACTACGTTCCGGCAGATTACAGGCAGGAAGATTTTCGACAGGTGCGACTAATGGGACATATTGATCTACATTTCAACAATCAAGGTCTTTATTCTACCGATATGTATCTTGATGAGCTTAGCGGTAATATGAAAATACACCAAGCACGTTTTGAGGGTTTTAGGGGCCGGATACACTATGAAAATCAGCAACTCAGCGTAGAAGAGCTGAGCGGACAGATTGGTAAAAGTGACTTAGCGGTTAACTTGAATTATTATTTGGGTAGGGATCAGGCGCTTAGAAAAAAGGAAAATACTTTCCATATCCAATCTAAAAGGCTGGATCTGGATGAACTTATGGCTTATGAACTGCCCTCAGGAAATGGAGCAGTTGAAGCCAAGGATCATGATGATGTTTTCAATATTTTCGATTTACCCTTTACAGAGATGCAGATCTACGCAGATATTGAGCAATTAAATTATCATCGATATCTGTTAAAAAAACTTCACGCCGCCATGCGGATTAAAGAAAATCACTTTATCCATTTTGATGAGTGTCAGTTCTTGGCGGCAGGAGGAGGCATATCTTTCAAAGGATTCCTTGACGGTTCCGATGCAAAAAATATTTATTTCAAACCAGATATGACCGTCGAACAAATAGACCTTGATCAGTTGCTGTTTAAATTTGAAAATTTCGGGCAAGATCATCTGGTATCGGAAAATTTACACGGTAAACTTTCGGGCAGTCTAACAGGAAATATACGTATGCACACAGACCTGACACCAATTATTGATCAGTCGCAGTTACATATGAACATTCAGGTTATCCAGGGGCGATTGGAAAACTATGCACCACTTCAAGCCCTTTCCAGCTATTTTAAAAATCGGAACCTCAACAAAGTACAATTTGATACGCTGACTAATGCGCTGGATATAAAGAACGGGGTCCTCGATATCCCATGGATGTCTGTCAATTCCAGCTTGGGCTTTATTGAACTGTCCGGACAGCAAGACCTTGATATGAATATGCAATACTATTTCAAGGTACCACTCAAATTGGTTTCGCAGGCTGTGTTTCAAAAACTTTTCAAACGCAAGCAAGAGGAGGTGGATTTAGATCAGGAGGATGAAATACAAACCCCAGACCCTGATAAGAAGATTCGCTATGTGCATGTAAAAGTTGAGGGCAATGCCGATGACTATTCCGTAAGTCTAGGTAAAAAGAGTAAGTAAATACGCTGGTTGCCTGTTCTTTCATCATGGTTCTTGGTTTTTACCAAAACTGTAAGGTTATAGACGTATGAGACCGTGTGAGGTGTTTTCAGGGCCAAACAACAGAGCGAATACTAGTCTTTCCTAACAATCAACCTGGAATTGTACCAGTCCCGTACCTTGATATGCATCTTATTATCCGGATCTTCCATCCAATAGGTATCGTCCACTAAAAACTTATAGGTATACTCACCCGGTGCCAAATGTTTCTTAAGGATCCACCCGTTCTCCTGTTTGATAAAGTACTCAGCCGATTCTTCCTCATCGGTAAAAGAGCCTATTAATGCTATTCTCCCCGCACCCGGCATACCGTTGACGCGAAACGTTACTTCTCCCCCCTCAGTTCCGAAAAGCCCCACGTAAATATTGCGGGGATTGATTTTTGCAGCTTCACGATACAGGCTATCGGCTTTCTCAAAAGAATGATTTAATAGGTAAGCGTTTGCCAGGGAAGATTTTGCCCGATCCGAGTCCGGGAAATTCTTCAGATTGAGATGAAAGATACTTATCGCGTCTGAAAGTTTTCCACTATCTATCAGGCGGTATCCAAGCAGATCCAACTCCTTTTCTGAAAAATTAAAGGATATACTATCGTTCTGCTTGAGGTGCTTATAATACCCTATAGCTTCTTCCTTGTTGTGCGAGAGCATGTAGGCGCTCATGGTGTCAGCTATACTCTTGGAAAATAGAGAAGCGATAGGAACATCTCTACTGCCTTTTGACAGGTAATCCTCCAACTTGATCTTTACCTGTTTTGAAAAGTCATGCTGTTGGAAAAGGTGGATAACACCTTGCTTCAGATCACAGATCTGGGAATATAACGTAGCATTGTCCGACGATCTTTGTGCCGTTTGGCATAAAGTTTCTTTCATCAGATCCACAGTAGGTGCCTGGTGGTTCAGCAGCTGATAGGCAGTTTGCTGTCTCCAGCAGTTGAACGTCGAAGGTTGTTCCGCTTTCAACGCATAATTGGTAAGTGCAAAAACCGGGGCTTCGCTGCGGATGATGTAATTGGCATGAATAATGGCATAATCACCACTTTTATCGGCTATCATTATCTGTGCTTTCTCCTGCCAGGTTAAGTTATATTGCTGTATAAACGCAATGGCTTCACTGACAGTGCGGCACTTTGAAAGTACGGGTTCGACCAGATAGGCTTCAAAGTCCGGCTTCGCCGGGTCTCTGCTGATAGGAATTGGTTCTGGTAAAGCCGCTGCATCAAAAAACAGCCCATGCTCGTTCATCCCGCCTTCGGGATACTGCTCTTCAAAACCCCAGAAAACGTATCCGAACTTCCCTCCTGCCTTTGCCCTTGACCATAAATAGGTTGGCGTGCCGGGTCTATAGTCCTCATTGTTTCCCACAAGTACAGCATTTTTATCACAGGAAATAAATATGGTGCATGCCTTGGCCTTATACTGATTGACCAGTAACAGCAGGGAGCAAAATAAACTGATTTTTAAGCATCTAATCATATCCAGGCTTTTGATTTACTTTGTAATTCTTCAATAGTAGTTCCTATATGCGCAATAATCCAACCGTTTTAGAAAACGCGGTATATTTCGTATGAGCGATAATATGATAGGAACCCATTGTTCACTAGCGAACGGTGGGTGTTCGCATGCGGACACCATGATACAGCAGAATGCCCGTATATAGCGATTCTTTTAACTGTTTGCCTAGTCTACCTCTTTAGCAACGCTTCGATGTCAGCTCCTGACGTAAAGTGTTATGTACTTTTGTAAGAATAAATTAACTTTAAGGTTTAATCAGAAATCCTAAAAATAGAAGCGTTAATGGATAGTGACATAATAATCAGAGGGTATGAAAACAAGGATTGGGAAAATGTTTGTGATATTTTTACAAAAGCAAAGCCCGAGGAATTTCGAGGCGTTATCGCTGGAGAAAACATTTTGCCTTTGCAAAAGGACGCTGAAATCTTAAAATTGTTTCAAAATAGTGATATATATGTCGCTGAAATGTATAACAATGTTATAGCCTTCGCAGGTTACAGTAAATATTTAATTTCGTTTTTATTCGTTAATCCGGAATATTGCAGGCGAGGCGTAGCAACGAAATTACTGCAACACATTCTTCCAATGATAGGAAACCAAGCATGGTTGCTCGTATTAAAGACAAATCTCGCTGCAATAAGCTTATATAATAGGTTCGGATTTGATACTGCCGAAGAATTTAACGGTAGCTATAATGACATTGAAGTTGTTGTATTAAGGCTGGCCTTATCCCCTCAATTGAAGCCTTGGTTATTAAAATAGTAGATTTTACGCTATACACTTTCGGATTCACATGGTTGAGCTTATATTCGAGCTGGGTGCGGACGAGCGGCCTTTATATGATTGTGACAATCAATGAGAGGTCTTGTGTATAATTTTTAATCAGAAAAACATCAACAACTTTGTAGACACCCGTTACTGTGAATTTGAAATCTATTATTGGTATACTACGCCGTATATCTTTACTGATATAGTCAATATATCCTGTTACTGTGGTTGAAATAAATGGGAGAAATACTACACAAGTATATATAAAAAGCATATAATTATTGGATGGCAGAAAACACAATTAACCTGGATAGAGACTATGTTAATTATGGCAAAACATGGACATGCGACCCGCTGGAGTAGCACTTGGCCAATTTGCGTTTTACATTTTAATTAGCGATTATTGTTAACACCATCTGTTGACCTTGTATGATTATATTAAGAATTTCCTTTAACCCTGTATTGATACTGTTAATAACCATAGCTATTAATGCCGTCTGCAATCATTGTCTTGTTGCCCGAGAGCAAAACGTTGATGATAAAAATCCATTTCAGATAGATTTAAATACCCCCAGTACCATTCTCAACGGCAAGCTTATCAATGTGCCCGGTGCAATCGCAGAAGGACTGGATAAGATTCACGTAGACATACAATCGCTTGATATTGAAAACCAGTATACCAGATCCTATAAGATAAAGCCTGACAGCACCTTTGAAATTACCCTGGATTATTGCATGCCTTTTCAGCAGTTTGTATTAGAAATTGGCGATTATCACCATAGGATAACGGTGCACGATTCAGTAGAAGCTCTTTTTGACTTTAAAACGGCTGAACAGACTGGTTATTTCGACATCACCTTTTCCGGGAAAACAGCGGAATGGAGCCGTTATCTGGACAATCTGGACAAGAGCTTAAGAACGCACCAAATTAAGCAATCATTTGACGTTTATGAGATGGTCGATAGCATTTCCTTTCATCGGGAATTGGCAGAATGGAAAACACTGCGAGCAAATTTTATAAAGAAATATCTGGAAAAACACCCTCCGTCAGCGGAAATCAGCCAGTGGATACTAACTACTGAAAAAGCAAAATATTTAGCCTATTTCCCGGAATATTATCGGCGTACTGAGAAAACAATATCTGATGAACTGTTTCGGGAAATAAAAGAATTTAGCACTACATTGAGCTTTTTAAATTACGATACGAATAATTTGCTATCTCACCTAAGTAACTATATGAGAGAGCTGTGGGCCCCAGACATGAGTGACTTTTCTGTCGAACAATTTATTGATAAAATCCTAACCACTGATTCGCTAGCTAATAATGAGATAGAACAGCTGAAACTAACCAAGTTGCAGTATCTGCAGTACCATAGTGATGAATCACTTCAATCGGATACTGTTTTTGTAGCTGAGCTAACCAGCAATATGAATATGCTTAACGAGCGATATGGGGATCTCCTCGACGCCCAGGTTCGCCTTTGGATGAAAGCCAATAAAAGAACTCGGCAGTATTTTATTTTAGATAGCTTTCCCGGCGAGATAGGAGAAATGCTGCTGGCAAAAAGTGGACCGCGAAAAGATCAAGTTAGTGTGGAAGATTTTGATCGGATTTATCGGGAGATTTCAGCCTATATAAACGCCCCTACCATTTCCTACTTTGTAGATAGCTATGTGAATAAAGTAATGCGGATGGCCACATTAGACACCAATAAAAAGGTGGAGAAGCTACCAGATGCTTATGCAAACCTTGATGATCTGTTTACAAAAGTAGAATTTGATTCCTATGCCACGCTGTATCACAACGATACACTAAGCGGAAATGAGGTATTTGATCTGTTGATAAAACAGCATGAAGGGCAATTGATGCTGATTGATTTTTGGGCTACTTGGTGCGCGCCCTGCTTCGAGGATTTCGCAAAAGCAAAATTGATAAAAGAGCAAATTGACCGTTCTCAATTACTGTTTATATACTTTTGCGGGGATTCGGATCAAGAGCAGTGGATTAAACGCATAAGGGAAAAACGCGTGGAAGGCTTGCACATTCTGTTGACGGATAAACAGCACCAGGATTTATCTGAGCGTTTTCAGCTTAATGGTTACCCAAGCTATCTGTTCATAGACCAATTTGGAAAAGTGGAATTCAATGCGAGAAATCTATTGGATAATCCGTCAGAAACCATAGACCGTATTCAGGATATGTTAAACGGGAGCTAATGTTGGGTAAACCGATCACTCGATGTGCGCACGGAACAAAACGCGCTTATCGCGAAGTTGATAGGTGTATTGGAAAGGGATCAGCAGGTGGAGTGGGTTGGCAATGGTATTTCATAGGACATTCATCTCATAAGAGATGTATCCAGCTAAACAAATCAGCGCGGTTTGGGTTATTATTAGGATGCCCAAATCGTTGATAAGGGTTCCAACAGGTTGGTATTGTATCATGGGAAAAAGTAAGCATGTCGATGACAGTAAAAGGCCATTAACCGATGAACAATATCGTACGTTATTCGCACGTATCGATCAGGGTTTTGCACTGATAGAAAAAATCCCAACGCCATTAGGTGCTCAAAGTAATTATCGTTACCTGGCTGTCAATGCGGCTTTTGAAAAGCACACCGGTTTAAGAGACGCGGAAGGAAAAACGATTTTAGAGCTGGTGCCGGAAGTGGAGGAAAGGATTCTAAATTATTATGATAGTGTGGTGACTGGAGGACGGCAAATAGCTTTTGAAGATCACATTAAATCAATGGACATATGGATGGCGGCGGATGTTTTCCCGACGGAGGTTTCTGAGCGTATTATTGTTCTTTTCACCAATATTACAGAGCGTAAACGTGCGGAGCATATATTGCGTGAGAATGAACAGCGTAAGGATTTCTTTCTGCGGCTAACAGATGCATTACGGCCAATTGAAGATCCGACAACTATCCAGGAACTCGTAACTATGCAGGCGATGGATTTTTTCCAGGCAGATAGGTGCTATTATTGTGAGATCGAAAATGGTAATGCGATTATTCGGCGAGATGCCTTCGTTCAATATCTACCAAGTGTAGCTGGTATCTACCCGTTATACGCGATGCCTCTTTTTGATACGGTGATACGCGCAGGACGCCCCCTCATCGTTAACGATATTGAAAAAGCAGCTATCATAGATGAGAATTTATATGCGTTATGCTTACAGTTACAAGTCATTTCGTTTATAGACGTACCGGTTATCAAAAATGGGAATGCAGTGGGTCTGCTCTGTGTGGTACAGCGTAAACCCAGGGAATGGACACATTTTGAAATATCTATTGCCGAGGAATTGGCAGAACGTGCCTGGGCCGCCGTAACAAGAGCAAAATCTGAAGAATGGCCTCCAAATTCCCTACCGTAAAAATAGTTATACTGACTATGCACAATAAGGAAATGTTTATTAGGGAGGCTTTCGAAGCCGGCGCCCATGGTTATATTCTGAAAGATGGTGATTTTGAAAAAATGATCAGGACTGTACGCCAAGTCGCTGAGGGTAATACTTCCCGTGGCATCAAACCGTAAGGTAAGCAATAGGTTGGGGTGGCTCGGGCTCCGGAGTATCTTCGCATACGGTATGACAAGTTGGGTTTGCCCGCTGCCAAGGTGCTGAGTAGTCATAATCTGTCAATAGGACTAAATATTTCTGTGTAAGAAAGGAGGCCATTCGTGTAAAAAGTTGATTCTTTAAAAAATCTTCTGTTATTTTCGGCGGCAAGCCCGGGTTATTCATCTTTAAATTCAAACAACATTTATTAAACTATTATTATGAAAAATTTTACCATCAAATTAGTTGTAGCTACATTATTTTTATTTGCCAGCATTACACGAAATGGTTTTGCTCAAGATGGCGGTAGTTTCTATTTAGGATATGGCGTGGCGACTGCCAATTCAATAGAAGACGTCATTGCAGATATTATCGTAACAACCGCTACCGGAGGCTCCTATAATGTGGCCGATTCTAGATATACAGGCGCAATTTTCGGAGGATATCGAGCTTACATAACTGAAAGGCTGGAGTTTGGCGGAACCTTTGTTTATGAAAATTCCAGCAAAGATCTGTTGTCGGGATCCACTAAGGCGGGCGATATATCGACCAATACGTATGCGGTATTAGCTGAACTTAAATATAATTACATTAATCATAGACATTTCAGATTGCATTCGGGTATTGGTGCCGGTGTGGCGCACGCCCGGAGTTCCACCAAAGACGATGTCATCATTGAAAAGGATAAAGCCACCGATTTTGCATATCAGGTAGATGCCATAGGCATTAGTTATGGAAATCCGTTCAGTATCTCCCTAAACGTTGGTTACGGCTATAAAGGCATTGCTAATCTCGTGCTGGCATATAAGCTTTAAGTCGTTATTGATCGTTACTGTATAAGCGGGATGAGTAGCCTGCACATTCCATCGATGTCGATGTAAATTGATCAATTCCATGTTTGGCCTTATTTTTCACATAATTGTTTATCCGGTATTATTAATCGCCAGTTTAGGTATCGGCAAGAAAGCAGCTGATTATGTTTTTCCGACAAGGCCTAAATGGACGCCACTTGGGGTTGAAAATGGCCTTGTGGGATTCTACTCATTATTGATTTCATTCTCCCTGATACAGGCTGGAAACAACGCCAAAGAACGTACCGGATATATCCATGATACCGCGGACAAATTAGCCTTAATATTACGGAAAAGTAAGTTATACGATCACGAATTACAAGTGGAACTTTACGACTACATGTCCTGTATTTTTGATATGCAGCTAAACACTGTACAGCGATCAAAAGCCGAAGTGAGGGAAACCGTAAGGGAAATAGAAACATTAGACCACAGCTTTGATCGCTTCTTAGTAGACTATATAGCAAGGCATCCGGAAAAAAAACAAAATGTTTCCGAATTGATAAATGCACTCGAAGACATGGAACACCTCTATTACAGGTTACTCTATTCATATCATCGAAGCACTCCTACTCTAATTCTTTTTATTTTAATACTATTTTCTCTACTTATTGGCTTTTTATTGGGCTTCCTGCGTGGAATGCTACATACCAAAATGCATATTTCGGCAATTATTTTTTCGGTGATGAGCTATATTATTCTATATACAATACAAGATCTTGACAACCCGTCAGCGGGGATTATCAAACCAGACTTTACCGATATAGAAAACATCAGGGAATTGTACGACAATTATTTTTTATCATTAAAGCATCCTACAAAATGAGCATGTAACTAACATTCGATCAACCGCTACAAGCACGTTTATTATATTATATTACATATGCTTTACCTAATCGTTATTTATCACAGAAGCACTGACACCTTCAGGTTTCATACTAAATTATATACACTATTAGGGTGTCTTGATATCTGATTATGGTCGTATAAACGGACGACAGCTATTCTTGCACGCTTTTGCCGATCAATTTGTACATGGCTTCGGCATACCTTTTTCCCAGCAATCTTGCCGACGGCGTATCAAAATGTGTTCGATCTCCCACATCCTTTAATCCTTCGGCGCTTACCACAGCCGAATGAGGTATATAAGTAGGACTTTGGTTAAGGACATCGTTAATTGGCCGTTGCGATTTAAAATAACCTATTTCACCCACCACAAATGGGAAATCTCCATTGAGGTCTCGACGGAAATTATGGACAAGCTTAACCAATTTATTCGGATATTCGGCTGCTCGTTCCTTCGAGTTGTTGGCTTCTCCCTGATGCCATAGAATCCCTTTCAAAACCCCCTTTCGCATCGCAACATTTGCGCGTCTGATAGCATCGTCATAGGGAAATGCTTTCGTCACCGGATCCTGCTCGCCGGCAAACCACCGATCAATGGAGGTGCCCCCTACCGCACACGGGATAAGTCCGATACGAATGCCGGAATCTGATTCCTTGGCTAACATCTCACGGGCAAAGCTGATGCCGGGGCCAACACCTGCAGCTGACTTATCAAAATGGATGGGATCCATCGCATGCACCCACATTCCATTGCTGTCCAACGTTAAAATGGCCGAGTCTATGATTTTGCTGGCCGAATCCAGTTTTCCCCTTCCCGCCATATTCGATTGGCCCACCAATAAATACACATGGAAGTTGGTATCGATTGCTGATGGTTCAGTGAGCTTTGTCAGCCTTTGCTTGATTTTTTCCAACCCGAATTTGTTATCATTGCTATACCATTCATCAAAAATATCATGTTCTGCCCGCCGCAACCATTCTTCGGCTGCCCTGAGCTCCTGTAAGCTCTCCTGAAGGAAACCCAATTGCGCATTTTCTTGCTCATGTGATTGATAGGCCTTGGTCAACTGATGCAACATGCGATTAAGGTGGAGCATAAAGTGTGCCTGTCCGCGCAAATTGTCATCAAAAAAACGTTTGCCCTCAGTTAATTGACTATGAATACGATCGGCCGCTGCTGTCACTTTTTCCAGCTTGATGATACTAGCAGCCGTGCCCTCTAAAAGGGCATTTAACTGATCAGCGGAACGGACACGAAAATAACCCGCGCTACCTTTGTCAGGATCGTCCAGAGCGTGGTTGTCCAGCGGATTGCTTGGATAGCTGTCTTTTTCCATATAACCCATCAAGGTCTCAGCGGCTCGCGCATAGCGCATGTCTTGAAAGAGATATTGCCGTTCGAAACCAGGAATATCGCTTTCCTTTTGTTGCCAGTAGCTATTGAAGAATTCCGGGTATAGCTTTGCGATGCCGGGGCCGTGTTCTTGACCAAAGTATTTATTGCAGAATTGGGTATAAAAGGACGGGCAATCAAACCGGTCAAAATCCCACATCATTTTCGCATTGGCAGATAATTCCAAAACATGTTCCCGGATGTTCCCGGCATTGACCACCGAGAAAACGAGATTCCCTCCACTCAAACTGTCAACCATACGGAAATTCTGCTCCATCTTACGTGGGCCTTCTGCCTGCGCCAGATGGGAACCGGAGGAGGTGAATTGGAAATTCAGGTAATAACCGGTTGGCTCGCCCGAAAAAGAATGCCCCATGATATCCGGCGCCGGGAAATGATCGCGCCGGGCGGCAACGAAGTTGCGTATGAGAGACGGCTCGTTCGGCAATTTAAAATGCCCATTGGCTACCAGAGTTGACATTTCATTGTAGAGTGTCAACCGCATTAAAGGATGGGGATCCCCGGTTGCTTCTTTGACGATTCCAATCTGTGACCTGACCATAGCCGCTATCACATCGGCACGATCTTGAGGATCCTTCGGCGAATCGGGGAAAAATTCCCAGAAAGGGATATCGCGGTTGCCACGGAAACCGACCAGCCAAATCATATCTAGTTTATGACGGACGGCTAGCTCCGCATGGTACCGCCACCATTCTTCAAGGGCCTCGACATTGGCGATCTCCAAGGCCGGTGGCTGTTGCTGCCGCACATTTTTCCAATAGGCATCCCAATGGTTGTAACTGGAACCAAAAATACGCATGTGGTGCCCCGTGACGAGCAATCCGCGTTCTTGTGCCATGGCAGCTTCCCGACCCAAAGGATAAGGGGGACTGAAACTACGGGCGTCTGTGATACCTCCCTCCAAGGTGTTGACTTTGAGCCTGAGCATCGTCTCATAAAGCGCTTCATAATTTTCCTCCGAATTTCTTTGCCATGGGTCAAGCAGGTCCCGGTCATTAGGAAACCACGCCCGGTATTTGATTCTTGGGGATGGAATAGCTTGGTGGAACTGTCCGGGGATGCTTATCTGTTTTTTTGGAACTGGTTTTTCCGATGTCCAACGCCATAACGGTTTGATGCCCAAACACGATTCGCTAAAGGTGTAAATGGCGTAAACGGTACCGCGCGTATCAGCGCCATTGAGCACGATATAATGACCGTCAGTATACACTTGGTGTGCTTCCCATCCGGTAGCGCCTGATAGACGGCCCCGGTGCCGATCTCCTGTGGCAACGACAATAGCTGCACCATCCTTCGGGAGCGTGTCTATCAAGGCAGATGAACGCCCAAAAACGCCTTCCAGATCCCTTAGTAGATCTTGGACAGCTCGCCGAACGGGCGCTGGCTCTTCAGGATGGACGTAGACGGGCACCCCACCTCGGATAAGGAGCGCATCATTTGTGGCATAAGTTGAAAGGGGACAACCACATGCCAACACAAATAGGAAGGTCACTAAAGCTAAAAGGTGTTGGAATTGTTTTTCTTGGATTTTCAATTGCATGGTCAACTGTAATAAAATATGGAACATATGTTATCAATAGCCAGGGTTTTGGTCTGCTGCGTTTATTTGATCATTAACGTCTATTTCACGCTGCGGAATGGGATATAAGAGATTTTCTGGCCCTGGATTTTTACCCGCTGCCTGCATAATAGGAATCAGCGTTTCCGTACGGATTAAATCGAAGAATCGTTTGGACTCGAAACAAAATTCCCAGCTTCGCTCTTGCAGGATGGCATCCCTGAATTGTTGTTGGCTCAGATGCTCGAGCACATCTAGTCCTGCTCTTCTTCTAATTTCATTCATTGCCCGATACGCCCTATCATTCGGCCCTTCGAGCTCGTTCAGTGCTTCCGCCAATATCAGTAAAACATCTGCGTACCGCAATATCGGATAGTTGTTGTTGTTATTGTTGCGCGCAAACGGTTCCGGGTCATAATATTTGAAAATACTCAGTTCCGTTAGTCCTCCGGAAGGATAGCTGACTACCTGTTGATTATTGGGGTCTATAAAACTGGAAAGAATCGAGGCGTCGCGTCTTTTATCGCTTGTTTCAAACGATTGCCAAAAGGCGTCTTCAACCATGTGGGCACTATAACCGCTCCCGCCTTTGAGAATTGCATTTGCTTGTCTGGACATAAAAAAATGGGAATAAGCGCTTCCCAGGCCTTCTGGACCTGATTGGTATTGGCAGGAGAAGATGTGTTCCCGCGTATTCTCATTTTCGATTTTCCATATATCCGAATATTCCTCAAAGAGACTGTAACCAAAGGACGCGGCATTATCAGCCACTTCTTGTGCTTTTGTTGCGGCGTTCGACCAATCACTCCTTGTAAGGTATACGTAAGCTAACAGTGTAGATGCCGCTCCTTTAGAAGCCTTTCCGCCTGATACAGTGTTTGGCAAAATGGCTTCTGCCTCAACTAAGTCGGATATGATCAGCTCATAAACTTCCTCAGCTGAACTTCGGGGTATACCCAAATCGGCAAGTGAAGCCGTTTCCTGAAGACGTAGCGGAACACCACCGAAAAGCCTCACTAGATTAAAGTAATTCAAGGCCCGTAAAAATCGGGCTTCCGCTACAATGACACCTGCGCGTTGGGCATCCATGTCAATATCCGGAACACGATCAATCACCGCATTTGCACGGTTGATATTGCGGTAACTGTGATTCCATATGTTCATCACAATCTGATTCTCTGCTTCAAATTGAAAATTATCGATATTAATACGATCGACGTTTGTTCCTGTTCCAAAATTCGTTTGCTCAGAAGGTAGATCAGCTAAAAAATACATATTCTGGCTATAAATACTCATCAGGCCGGCATACACCGAAATGATTGCGGCCTCTGCATCTGACGATGTACGATAGTAATTAGTTGGTGATAGAAAATCCTTCGGACTTTCATCCAAAAACTTATTGGTACATGCGTTTATGGTGAATAGCATGATGATGAATCCTAAATTTATATGTAATGCCTTATTTTTCATTATTCATTGATTTAATATGTTAAATACCGATATTCAGTCCGAACATAAAGGTCTTAGCCATTGGATAACTTCCCCGATCAACACCAATGCTCAAATTAGCTTGTCCAAATGCGTTTACCTCCGGATCGAAACCCGTATAGGAAGTGAATGTCAATAGGTTCTGACCACTGACATATATCCGAAGGGAACGAAGATAGCGTGAGATCATCCGTTGGGGTAAGTTGTAGCCCAAGGTAACATTCCTTAACCTTAAAAACGAACCATCCTCTACCTGTTTGTTGGTAATACGCGATCCGAGCGCTGATCGGGGAATGTCGGTGTCTGTATTGGTGGGTGTCCACCTGTTCAGGGCATCGGGCACATTAATGTTCGTTTCGGCATTGAGGTTAAGATTCAAAATGCTGTTGCCTTGCACACCTTGGAAGAATACGCTAAGGTCAAGTCCGCCGTAGGAAATATTGTTGGTAAAACCGTAGAAAAAGTCGGGTTGCGCGTAGCCAAGAATAACCCGGTCATTCCCATCCAGCACGCCATCCTGATTGACGTCCTTATACCGGCGATCTCCCAGTTCAACATTGGGTTGCGGAGAGGCATCGATCTCTTCCTGGCTTTGGAAAAGCCCGTCTGTGAGATAACCATAGAATATGCCCACCGGCTCGCCCACCCGAAGTATGCCCGAATAAGGAATTTGCCTTCCTGGACTAGCCTGACCGGCAGGCCGCTCAAAATCACCACCCAAATCCAAGACCTTATTGCGGTTAAAGGTGATATTGAAGGATGTCTCCCACCGTAATGCGCGGTCTATATTTACGGTATTCAAGCTAAACTCTACGCCCTTGTTAAGCATACTGCCCGCGTTCTGTAATGCCGAAGTGAAGCCCGAACTCCCAGGGATGGCAACATCAAGCAGTAAATCGACCGTCTTCTTATGGTAAAAATCAGTGGTTATCTGAACACGTTCGTCAAATAAGGCAAGGTCGAGTCCGACATCAAACTGTGCAGTGGATTCCCACCGTAGATTGGGGTTGGCCACACGATTTGGCGCAAGGCCACTGGTGATCGCGCCGCCGACCGGATAATTATTATTCCCCAGTGCGGCCAGACTTTGATACTGAGGGATCTCCTGGTTACCCGTTACACCGTAACTAACCCGGAGTTTAAGGTCGTCGACAAACCGCACCGGTGCCATAAATCGCTCCTGCGACAAGCGCCATGCGACAGACCCGGATGGAAAAAAGCTGTATTTATTATCGGCGCCAAAGCGAGATGAGCCATCGATACGGCCCGTAAGGGTGGCAAGAAACCGGCCTTCGTAATCGTAATTAACCCGGGCAATGTATGATTCGAGTGCCCACTCATCTTTTCCGGACGACGGAGGAAGGGGAAATGCTCCGCTGTTCAGTGAATGATTTTCAAGGATATCGTTCACGAAACGTTGGGCGCCTGTTTGCGCGGACTCCCTGGAAAATGCTTGCCGGGTGAACCCCAATAGACCTGTAAAAGCGTGCTTATCAAACCGTCGCCGGTAAGTCAGCGTATTTTCATTTAACCAGCTAAAACTATTGATAAACCCTTGCCGTGCAATCGCATCTACCCCTTCATCCTGTATGGATGCCGGGTAATAAAAATCTTCCTTGAGGCTTATCTGGTCAGCGCCTAAACTTACTCTGGCCGTGAGGCCTTCAGCAATTTCATATTCCCCAAATAAATTACCTAATATGCGATTGGTTTTTACACTATTGGTTAACATATCTAAACGCGCAATGGGATTAACCACAAAGTTGCCGTCGTTGCTGAAAAAACGATTGTAGTTTCCTTCTTGGTCATAGACGGGCTCTGTTGGCGGTGTTGTTAAAAGTGCCGTAACCGAACCAATCGTAATGTTGCTGGCAGGATCCGTATCAGACGTTATCTGATGGTTGGTGGTACGTGACGCATTGAAGCTGGTACCAATATTCAGTTTCTTGCTGACTTTGCGATCGAGGTTGACCCTAAGGGAGCCCCGCTGGAGATCGGAGCCCCGGACGATGCCTTCTTGTCCAAAATAGTTACCGGAGACCGCATACCTCGTTTGCTCATCGCCTCCATTAAACGCTAATTGGTAATTCTGCACCGGTGCTGTCTGGAACCCTTCGCTCTGCCAATCCGTGCCTTCACCAAAAGATTGGGGGTCTGGATAGGGTTCTGGACGATTAAGGCGAATCGCTTGCTCATTCGCTAAGACCGCGAAATCCGATGCTCCCAGCAGCGGTATCTTGCGCCGTATGCTTTGCAATCCATAATAGGATTCGAAATTGACGTCGGACTTCCCCGCTTTACCTCGCTTCGTAGTGATGATCACAACACCGTTCGCACCCCTTGAGCCATAGATAGCCGTGGCCGACGCATCTTTTAAAATTTCCATCGATTCAATGTCGCTCGGATTGATGGAGGCCAGTACATTTGCAGGTTGCCCGTTATTCAACGCGCCGGTGGAGTATTGGTTGTTATCGTTGTATATTGGGAAACCGTCAATGACGTAAAGCGGCTCATTACCGGCGCTTAGCGAATTGCCCCCCCGGATCCGGACGGATGCATTGCCTCCGGGCGCGGAGGAAGATTGGGTCATTTGGACACCGGCAGCACGTCCTTGCAAAGCTTGGTCAGGTGATGTCAGGACAAGGTTTTTCAAATCCGATTCTGGTATTGACGATATGGAGCCGGTAATGTCCCGGCGCTGCTGGCTCCCATAACCAACCACTACTTCTTCCAATTGGTTTGATTGTAGCGTCAGACTTACATTCACTTCATTGTCTGATCCCAGACTGACGCTTAACTCTTCGTAACCGATCATGTGAAAGACTAAAGTCTTGGCATTACCCGGTATGGTCAAGCTAAAATGGCCTTGTACATTCGTTGGGGCGACTTGGGTTCCTTCGCCGACTTTTACCGAAACCCCTTCCAGCGGTTCACCGTTTTCATCTGTCACGCGGCCACGAATGACTCGTTCCTGCAATAAGGAAAACTCGCTTTTCTTATCCTTCTTCAAAGGAGGAGTAATAATCACGATGGTATTCTCCCAAATGTTATATGTCAAAGAAATAGGCGCTAATACAGCTTCCAGTGCACGCGTTAGACCAACTTTATTGAGCTGGATAGAGACACGGGTATTGGGATCCAAGAAACGATCATTGAAAACGACGGTGAAATCCGTCTGTGCCTCTATGCTTTCAAATACCTTAGCGATGGATGCATTTTTCACATTCAACGATATGGTTTGTGAACGCGTCTCGGCACTCAGGTGAAGGGAAACAATCAAAATTATAAAAGCAACCAACTTCATGATCCGCAAGATTTGGATAATATCATAAATAGGGTTCTTTTTCCCCCTCATTGGGGGAAAATCATAATTAATCATTACGTTTGTTAATTAATGTAGTTTACTAATCGGTTTATTTCACTTTGCTGTAGACTGGTTAGTCTAAACATCGGGGGAAGTGTTGGTCGCACTTCCCTTTTTTATTGTTATTGGTTGGACATTTTTCTCATTCTAAACATTTTATAAGTTAATAATTGGACAATTGCTTACCGGTTTATTTACCATTAACGATTAATTTTTTGTCTTCCAGACGGACATCGATTGTTGATACCTGAAATATATTCAACACGCCTTTTAACGATACGTCCCGATTCATTTTCCCACTGAATGTTTCTTGCGGGATTTCATTCCGGTATTCGACCTCCACATCGTACCAGCGCGAGATTTGCTTCATGATTTCTGTCAACGGTGTGCGCTGGAAATGGAACTGTCCGTTCTTCCAAGCGGTGTATGGACCGACATCTACCTTTTGCACATGAATATGCGTACCTTCGGCTCCGATAATTGACCGCTGGCCGGGCTGTAATACGGAGAATTCATTCCCCGACGCTACTTTGACCTTGCCTCGTACCAAGGTGGTTTTGATGTCGATATCGCCGGCATATGCCGATACGTTAAATTCCGTGCCCATGACTTCGATGGTTTGGTGCTGGCTAAGGACTTTGAAAGCTAATGGCTGTTGTCTGACGTCGAAATACGCTTCTCCTTCCAGCTCCACTACACGCTCATCCCCCTGAAAATGGACAGGATATTTAAGGGTGGAGGCCGAGTTAAGCCAAACTTTCGTCCCATCGGACAGCGTAATCTGGTAAATGCCACCCTTTGGCGTACGGAGTATGGCATAGTGTGCGGTGCGGCTTCCTGCGCACGCGCCAGGATCCTGACCTTCTAGCTTCCTTGCTCCAGCACCGAACACTACACTACCATCTCTATACCTCAGTTCATTCCCGATAACAATTCCTTCTTGCGCTTCACTCAAGTCGATGACACGGCCATCGGATAGGCTAAGGGTAGCACGGTTACCGCCGGGTTGGATATCCGCTACCTTTGCGGCATCGATTGGATGACCAACATTGGAATCATCACGGAAAACTCGAAGGCCTATCAATAGCAGGATAACAGCTGCAGCGGCGACATAGGGCCACAAGCGACGAACGCCAAAACGCTTCGGATGGGATTGCATACCTATCTGCTCCAACAGACGCTGGTACATACGGGTTTTCAACTGGTCGGCGTCATCCCCAGTGCCGGAAGGCACGACCACTTCAGTATCATCAAAATGATTGTACCAATGGACCAACTCTTCCAATTCCTGGTTGGTGATAGTACCTGTCGATAACTTGACGATAAGTTCATCGATTTTGTGGTCTTGCTTCATTGGTTTTACCGCTTTTTCTTATAGACACCAAAACAAAGCGGGGGGGTAGGTCATTTTTGGAAAAAACAATAAAACATCATGATCCAGGCTAGGATATCCAGGTTTCCCCGGATGTTACGATTGGCTTTTTTCAGGTGATACTTCACTGTATTCTCGGAAATATCCAATTCTTCTGCAATTTGTTTGTTCGTCTTCCCATCCTTTCGGCTCATTTCGAAAACAATCCGGCATTGGTCGGGCAAGGTTTTTATTGCCCGGTCGATCCGTTCCTGAAGCTCACGAACAATCAGCTCCAGTTCAGGAGAGGGATAACTGGTGTCAGGAATTTCATAGCTCGTTGCCCGCAAGCGTTCCCGATATCGCTTCAAACGCCTGTTGAAAACTTGGTTACGAACCGCCACACCGAGGTATGCTGACAGGTTTTCGTTTTCAATGCCGAACGACTCCCGCATTGTCCATAGCTTATGGAAAACATCTTGCACACACTCTTCGGCGTCTTGTTGGTCGCCCATCCGGTTCATGGATACTACAAACAATTTATCCCAGTACCGCTCGTAAATTTCCGAAAAAGCCACCTCATCGCCCTTTCGCAAACGGGTAACCAGTTCCTTATCAGTAAATCGTTGGTAATTAGACTGCATAGGTTATATTACGGGTAATTCTCGTTTTCAAGTTTAATAAATATTCCGCACTTTCAAGTGATGTGGTATGTTTTTTAAAATTCGTTAGCCTGCAATGACCTATTTCCTGCCTAGCTTTGGAACCTATTAATTATAACGGCGGATAATATAAAAACGTGATTCGCTATCGTACCCTTATACAGGAAAAATAGCGCACAACATATAAGATCCACTGACGATTGACGTAGCGTTATAGACCGGAATAAATGTTTACCATACACAAAAAAACTTTGAAGCCTCTCAACTTTTGTTACCTTTACCAATCTAACAATAAATCTAAGGCCAAAAACCAGTTGATCTATACATAGAACGGCTAAGCGAGATTATGAAAGTATCCACAGACCAGCAGCAATTATTGATTGCGATGAGGAATGGTAGCGAGGCAGCGTTTACTGCTTTATACGAGCTTCATTGGCAGAATCTGTTTACCTATGTAATGAAGGTGGTTAAAGATGAGGACGAGACTGCAGACATTATACAGGACATTTTCCTTAACCTATGGCTATCACGAGATAAGGTTCACCGCATCGAGGATCTGGATGCTTACCTTTTTATTATGGCGAGAAATACCAGTTTACAGCGCTTGGCAGCCAAATCTAAAAATAATAAACTCGTGGAAAGACTACAATGCTATTTGGCCGGTACGCACCAGACAGAAACAGATAAAATGATGTTTGGAAAGGAATTGAAAGAAATTGTGGATAAAGCCATAGCGCAACTTCCCAACAAAATGCGCGAAGTTTTTGTGCTCAGCAGAGAGGAAGACCTCTCCCACCGGGAAATTGCTAACCGTTTAAGCATCTCAGACAAGACTGTAAAAAAACAGGTTAGCTATGCGATAAGAATCATCAGGGCTTGTATCAAGGCTAAAATCCCTATACTGGTTTGCACGCTCCTCCTATTTATTTAACCTTTTTTTTATTTTCTCTACTACCAACTGGCTGTTTTTTAATCTTTATATAAAAGCAGCGGAAATTAAGCCTATATGAACCGAGCGGAAATTGAACGCCTTTTAGTAAAATATCGTCAAGGGGCATCCAGTCCTGAAGAGGAGCGTCTTCTCCACGAGTGGTTTGCCAATGAAGCGGAGCATAGCAAATGGGAATGGCAGGACCAACAGCAGATGTTGCAGATGAAAGCCCGAATCAAGCAGGTTTTAGATAAGCAAATCTACGCTTCTTCTTCTCCAAAACGCCTAACCCCCATATACCGATACGCCGCAGCGGCAGCTGCGCTCTTATTTTTGACCATAGGCCTGTGGTATTTTCTGGAAACAGATCGTGGACTTAAACATACGGAAGCAAGCTATGCGAACGAATCGGTCACTGCCGGGAGCAACGCTGCCATCTTGGTTTTAGAGGACGGCACTTCCTTACGATTAAATGATACCGATGATCCACTTGAAGTTACCAAGGCACACAGAAATACGCGAAAAGCCCTAAAAGGCGAACACAAACGCACCATTCATGTTCCGAAGGGTGGAAATTTCCAGCTTACCTTATCTGATGGCACCAAGGTGTGGATGAATGCCCAATCATCACTCACCTACCCGCTCTCATTTGATGGTAAAACGCGAGAGGTATCGCTGCTTGGTGAAGCCTACTTCGAAGTGGCTAAAGATGTACAAAAGCCCTTTAAAGTGCAATCGAAAGGTGACCTGATCCTAGTTACCGGCACTAAATTCAATTTAAAAGCCTACCCCGATGAACCGACGGTAGCGGTCGCGCTTCTAGAAGGAGGTGTCAACCTGCTGCACGAAGAATCAATCGTATCTGTTAAGCCCGGTCAACAGGCCGTAAGCCGCTTGGGCGAGTCACATATAACCTGTACTAACATCGACATTGAAAGCGAGATTGCCTGGCGGAATGGATACTTCGTTTTTGATAACCAAGATATAACTGCTGTTATGAACAGTTTGGCGAGATGGTATAATGTGGAAATCAACTTTGTTGATCCCCCCTCGTCCAGAAAATTTAACGGCACCTTTGCTAAATCCAGAAGCCTGGAAGAGGTACTCAACTTTCTCACAAAAGTAAGCGATATCCGATTTGAGCAAAAAGAAGGGAGGGTATACGTTATGCATTGATACGTTTATTTTCGATAGCTTATATGCAAAAAAAACCAGAAGTGATGCGAACACTCCTGGCTAACCAATTAATTGGCATATCAGGTGCTATCAATAACCCTATTCATTATTGAAATTTAACCTATAAACAAATGTATAAAAAAACTACTGCATTCAAACGCAGCCTGTATATCTGTGTCTCATTTAAACGATGCTTAAAGATGAAGCTCTGCCTTTCGATTTTGTTACTTTCGTTCATTCATGTCAGTGGCAGTAACCTGCTGGCACAGCACGTGAGCATACAGGAGAAAAAGATATCCATAAAAGCTGTGCTAAAACAGCTTAAAGCGCAGGCCAATATCGAATTTCTATATATGGCCGATGAGCTGGATGATCAGCAAAAAGTAAGTATTAACTTAAAAAACAAGCCGCTGCAGGAGGTGCTAGATGCATGTTTTAACGACCAGCCGGTAAACTATACCATCGATGGTGCCGTCGTGCTGATCAGCCGGAAGAATACGAAAACTATCACGCAGTCACCTTCCCAGCAAGAGAAGACGGTAACGGGCACGGTGCACGATGCATATGGCAATCCGCTAAGCGGTGCTTCTGTCACCCTGAAAAACACGCCGTCCACCAGCACTTCCGTACAATCGGATGGCAAATTTTCCATCCGCGTGCCGGCTAATGGTGTACTTATGGTTTCGTACTTGGGCTTCATTACGCAGGAGGTTCCAATTGAGGGTAAAGAAAACCTACAAATCATATTGGATGAGGAAAATGCCGAATTGGAAGAGGTCGTTGTTGTAGGCTATGGTACCGTTACCCGTAAAGATCTAACGGGATCCGTATCTTCCGTAAGTGCCAACCAGATACAGGATCTGGCCGTGCCACGATTAGATCAAGCCTTACTGGGTAAAATTCCAGGCGTGCAGGTGATGCCGGTATCCGGAGCACCGGGCGCCGAGCCTCAGATCCGGGTTCGGGGTGTAGGAAGCATTTCAGCAGGTTCCACCCCCCTTTATGTCGTGGATGGGTTTCCAATTGATAATATCCAGACACTGAACCCCAATGACATTGAAAGTATGGATATCTTGAAAGATGCATCGGCTACCGCCATATACGGCTCCAGAGGGGCCAACGGTGTAATCATCGTCAATACCAAAAGGGGGAAGACAGGTAAGCCTGTGCTCGGCTTCGATGCCTATTATGGCTTACAATCCATCTCTAAGTCGCCGAGCTTTATGAACGTACAACAGCAGGCACAATATTATTACGACGGTATACGCAACCGTAATATTGACGTCAACAATGCTATTTCCGGAGACCCCGCGCAATGGGGCTTTACCGTTCCACAGACCGTTCTCGATGTATTAAATGGCACCAATACGACCAATATAGATGCCCTTGATTATGTCTTGCAAACCGCTCCACAGCAACAATACCAGCTTTCGGCGAACGGTGGAAGCGAAAATGTTAAATATGCCGTTAGCGGCGAATTTCTGGATCAGGAAGGTATTATTATTAATAGCGATTTTAGACGCTATTCGTTCAGAAGTAACCTGGATGCCAAACTAAGCGATAAGCTTAACATACAACTCAACCTAAACGGCGCCTTTACTGATGAGAATAGAGTAACCGAAAGTGGCTGGGGCGGTGGAGCCAATCAAAGCATTGTCTCGCAGGCAACGTCCGCCCAATACTATTATCCCGTATTAAATAATGACGGTTCCTATTTCATCTATCGCGACTTAGATGCCTCCACTAACCTTTTTAACCCACTGGCACTCGCCACTGATATCAAAAACTCGGTGCAGATGGCTCGGTTTTTAGGAAATATCAATGCTTCCTACGCCTTTAGCGATTCCTGGAAATTGAATCTCATGGCCGGTGCAACTTACAACAGCTTGAAAGATATGCGATTTGTTCCGCAGCTGCCTGCGTTTTTAAATAGTCCGCCAAACGGAACCGACAATACCGCTATGACCTTAAATTGGATTACAGAAACGACCCTTAATTATAGTAAAACATTTGGTGACCATAGCCTTACAGCATTGGTAGGATTCTCGAGTCAGCAGGAAACGATCAAAGACAATTTTTTGGAAAGCAACAATTTTCCAAACAATTTAGTTCCCTATTTAAGTGCCGTTAGTGGCATTTTTACCGATGGTAGTGCCAACCGAAACGACTGGTCGCTGGTCTCTTACCTATCCCGTTTTAATTATAACTATAAAAGCAAATATTACCTGACTGCCTCGGTAAGAACGGATGGATCTTCGCGTTTCGGCAGCGACAGCAAATATGGATTTTTCCCTTCTGCGGCATTCGCATGGCGGCTTTCTGAAGAAGGATTCCTACGCAATGTGGAGGTATTAAACGACCTTAAAATGCGCCTAAGTTATGGGCAGACCGGCAACAACAACATCGGCAACTACGAGCATTTTGCTACGGTCATGTATTACCGATATAATCTCGGCGGATCTCCGGTAGGCGGCTATGCGCCTGACCGTTTAGCTAACCCCAATTTAACCTGGGAGAAACAACGTTCATTAAACCTGGGGGTGGATGCTACGCTATTGAAAAACAGAATCTCGGTGACGTTCGATTATTTCAACTCGAGGAATACTGACCTACTGCTAAACGTTAACGTTCCAGCCATCACTGGGTTTAACACCACCTTACAAAATATAGGTGAAGTGGAAAATACCGGCTTCGAATTTGTATTAAATACGCAGAATATCAAAACCGCCTTTACTTGGAGTACTGATCTCAACCTATCCACCTACCGCAATAAAGTTTTACGCTTAGGGCCAACTGGCGACCCCATTATCTCTGCCCGCCATATCACGATGATAGGACAGCCCATTGGCATGTTTTACGGTTTACAGACAGATGGTGTTTTCCTTAATCAACAAGAGCTTGATGCGGGCCCGATTTATAATCCTGGAGCACCAGATCGCTCACGGGTGGGAGATCAGCGTTTCCTGGACGTCAGTGGCCCGAATGGTGTTCCTGATGGCGTAATCAACAGCTACGACTATACCATCATCGGCTCCCCTTATCCTGATTTTTATTATGGCATGACCAATCGCTTCTCTTATAAAAACTGGAATCTCAGTATCAGCTTACAAGGCGCTTATGGCAATCAGATTACCAGCACGGCCAACGACATACGCCTTACCACCCGCTCAAGGAGTAAGACGCTTGACACACAACTAAATTACTGGCGTTCGGAAGCCGATCCGGGAGATGGCCTGACACCGCGTCCGAACGATGCGCCTACGGGGGGAGTGCGTACCGTAAGCGACCGATACCTTGACTCTGGCAGTTACCTGCGTATTAATAACATAACACTAGGCTATATGCTTCCATCTGCTATGGTAGAAAGTATGAAAATGAGTTCATTCCGGATTTATCTCAGTGCAAATAACCCATTCTTGTTTACAAAAAACACCTCATTCAATCCAGACGTAAGCACTGGGATCGATGCACTCACCCCGGGGATTGATTACAATAACTATCCACTACCGAAGAGTTTTATCTTAGGAATTAATGCCCGTTTTTAACCAAAGCTATTAAACCGATGAATACAATATATCAAAACAGTAAACGATTATACTTTCGAGGATTACTTTTCTTTTTATTGACCTTGAGTGTATCCTGTAGCAAGAACTTTATCGATCTGGCTCCCGAGTCAACCACCACCACGGATCTTTTATATCAAACCGACAGTCATTTTCAAGATGCTGTTAATGCTTGTTATACCGCCATGCAGGAGCAGTACCAGAATTTCTGGATTTTTGCGGATGTTCCGGGAGAGGATGTGGCCCAGGAAGTTGTTAAAAACGATGCCTGGTATTTTGCTGACGCCTTCACTATGCCGGATAATGTAGAGATGTTACACGATACCTGGAGCAATTATTACGTGGTTATCAACCGCGCCAATATCATTTTGGAGAAAATAGAGGAAGCGGACGAGTCCCTGCTGCAAAGTAAAGACCGACATATAGGGGAAGCAAAATTCCTTCGCGCTATGGCTTACTTTGACCTGGTGCGGATATTCGGAGGAGTACCCCTCATCACACAAACCCTGGCGCCTCACGATGCTTACGCAATTGGACGGACCGACGTACAGCAGGTATATAACGAACTGATCATACCCGATCTGCTTGATGCCGCCGCTCGTTTGCCGCGCAGTTACAGCGGAACACATATCGGCCGTGCCACTTCCGGAGCAGCCCTGGCAATGCTTGGACGCGTATACCTCACAACTGGTGATTTTGTGAATGCAGAGCTTACTTTACAGGAAGTAACCACAATGGGTTACGCCCTGTTACCCCACTTTGAAGACCTTTATGATTATGGACTTGATGAACATCACAGTGAGTACATATTTGATATAGAATACGAGGAAGGTCTGGGTAACCAGGGTAGCGTTTTTACCCATCGCTTTATGCCGAATTCCTCCGCAATGGCCGATTTTTATGATATCAGAGGAGGGGAGCTATCAGAGACATTTTCACCGACCGACCAATTACGAGCACTCTTTATAGAAGAAGATCAGCGTCGTGATATAACCGTTGGTGTATCTGGTGGATTTTATGATGCCAGCGGGAGCTTTCAGCGCTTACCTCAAGCTACCTCACAGAACTATACTAAAAAATATATTACTCCGGTACAGCTTGTAAACGACAGCCGGGCGAACTGGAAAGTTATCCGTTACGCTGATGTCTTGCTGATGTATGCCGAAGCACTGAATGAAAACGGGAAAACGAGTGAGGCGTTGGCGCCACTGAACGCCGTACGCTCACGGGCAGGCCTAAGCCCTTATGACCTTAGCGCTCCGGATGACATCCGGGAAAAAATCTATTTGGAGCGGCGTATGGAATTGGCATTTGAGGGGCATCGTTGGTTCGACTTACTGCGAACGGGCCGCGCGCTGGATGTCTTAGCTCCTTTGGGCATGCAAAGCTTTCGGGTACTGTTTCCAATTCCACTCAGCCAAATACAGGTAATTAATAATCCGGCAATATTTCCGCAGAATCCAGGCTATAATTAAAGATCCTATGATGAAGTGCTTTTATCTATTTACCCTGTACCTGTCACTAATATGTCTACCGTTTTTTGTAAAGGCGCAAATACAGATCTTTTCGGACGCTCCCGATGAACTGATATGGGCCTTGAACCGATTTGAACAGGAAGTCAGGGAAACAGGCGCCACGCTGTCCAAAGCTGTCTCTCTCGAGACGCTTGGAACAGGCAATGCTCTTGCCGTCATTACATCGGAAGAGAAAATGCAAACTCTGGCATCGGAATTCCCTGGTTTTTCGCCAAGTAGCATACAGGAGGAGGGATATGCTTTACAGTGGGCCAAGTATGGCAGATTGCTCTTTATTTTTGCTAAAGATCCGCTGGGCGCACAGTACGGACTGCAAGATGTTGCTGAGCATTATCGCAAACATCGAAAGCTTCAAGGTATGGTAGCTAAAGTAAATAATCCCTACCTCAACTATCGTATACTTAAATTTAATCTGCCATGGTCACCCTACCGAAGAAGTAAAGCAAGCAGTGTTCATGAAGAAACCTGTCGGGATCTGAAGTTTTGGGAGCGCCTCTTGGATATGATGGCGGAAAACCGCCTCAACGTGCTTTCACTCTGGAGCAACCACCCCTTTCCCTTCATGGTCCGATCGGCTACCTATCCGGCAGCTAGCCCTTTTAACGATAGGGAGCTGGCGGAATGGAAGAGCTTCTGGACAGCGCTTTTTGCTTTAGCGAAGGAGAGAGACATACAAACCTTTATCGTGAATTGGAATATTGTTGTGTCACCTTCCTTCGCTGCCGCCTATGGCGCGAAGGAGTATAGCGACCTTTCGACGCAAGTCATAGATTACACACGGGAAAGTGTGCGACAGACAATTGATGAATATCCTGACCTAACGGGAATAGGCGTTACCTTAGCCGACTGGATGGGGAACTTCCCCGATAAACTCAGCGCACAGCAACGTGAAGACTGGATTGCAAAAACATTTGTTGCCGCCATGCAGGAAGCTTCGCGGCCCATAAAGTTTCTCCACCGATCTGTTCTCGCCGGCGACCCCATCGCCATGCGGGAGCTTATAGATCAGGCAAAGCTTAAAGATCGAGCTTTGGTAGAAATTAAGTTTAACTGGTCGCACGGCCACTCTACCCCCGACCTTGCTATTACGCACGACTATCATTCCGGAGAGGTCGATCGTCGCTTTTGGGATCCGCAACCTGAAAATTACGACATTCAGTGGATGGTTAGAAATGAGGATTTTTTTATCCTCCGCTGGGGGCAGGCCGACTTTATCCGTAAACATCTATTGGCCAACAAGGCACCTGGTGTCAATGGGTATTTCATTGGATCTGAAGGATATATCCCGGCGGCCGACTATGCTACCATAGCGCTCAACGAGCAAAGCTGGGACTATGCCTTTGAAAAACAATGGTTATTCTATAAGCTCTGGGGCCGTCTGCTGTATGATCCCAACTACGCAGATAAACATTTTATAGAAGAACTGAACAGACGCTATGGTGCCACGGCTTCATTGCCTTTATGGACAGCCTATCAGCTAGCTAGCAAAATGCCCCTACGCTTGGCTTCCTTTTTCCGCTCTACCTGGGATTACACCTTATATAGTGAAGGCTTTATAGCGGCAGAACCTGCCGATCCAAGTGACAGTACTTTTAACAGGAATTCGCCATTCATAGCTATTCAGGATCTTATTCATCATCCCACCTTAGACACTTCACTGCTTTCTATCGGCACCTTTGTACAGCAAGAACTTGATGGAGCCGTAGCACAAGATAAAACCAACCCGCTCGAGCTAGCAGCCCAGTCGGAACGCGACAGTAGGGAAAGTTTGGCCATGTTACGGAAAATTGAGAAAAACTTACAACCAACCGGTTCAACGCTATTGTCTGAAGTACAGGACTTAGCCGTTTGGAGCTACTTAGGGCTATACCTCTCCGATAAGATACGCGCGGCAACAGCCGCTCATCGCTACCAGATCAGCGGTGATAGTCGCGAAAAGCGGCAGGCCTTGCAGTACATCGATAAATGTCAGCAGCACTGGGATGAAGTTATCCGGCTAACCAAACACCGCTATCGAGCGGTACCCCATGTCAGTACGGAAAATTACGATCACCATTTCCAGGCATTTTCATGGGAATTAATGCGTCCACACGTTTTGGATGATATAGAATGGGTAAAAGCGTTGACCTACAATAAAAAACAATAAAGCCTTCATTATGATAAATAAAACATATCTCTTCACACTGCGCCTACTTTTCTCCTTCATTCCTTGTCTTGTTCTTGCCCAGGAGGAGGATCCCTCTTGGTGGAAACGCAATAATCTGCGGGTCATTCAAACTAATCTTCCAGACTTTACTGCGAAAAACATTGAGCCGAAAGCTTTCGTAGAACAGCTGGTGGCAGCCTCTGCCAACACATTGATTATCAATGCTGGTGGCATTATGGCCTTTTACCCCACCTCCCTACCCTATCATTACCGCAACCCCTATGCCGCCGATCATATGTTGGCCGATATCATCGATCGGTGTCACCAATGGGACATACGTGTCATTGTGCGGGTAGACTTCAGCAGACTGCACAAAACCGTTTTCGAACAGTACCCAGACTGGTGCTATTTATCTGCCGACGGCCAGCGGATGTTTAACGACGATATTTATGTCGTATCTATCAATGCGCCCTATGTACAGGAGAAGTCGTTTGAAATTATCAACGAAATAATAGGACGATACCCGGTTGATGGCATTTTCCTTAACATGCCCGGTTACCAAACCGCCAATGCCTATAAAGGACAATATTATGGTATAGACCACAATCCGCATGACCAAGCACGCTTCAAATCTTTCAGTGGCGGATTGGATTTACCCAAAAAAGAAGATGGCAAAGACCCGGTTTTTAGGAAGTACCAAGCATTTAAGCAAATGACACTAAACAAATGGGCGGAGAAGTTGCATACCTTAATCAAAACCAAAAATCCGGCAATAGCCATTTGCACTTATTCAGATCAATATGTTGACATCATTCGTCATGAATCCCAAAGTAATACCAGCTTACCCTACTGGCCTTATACCGCATCTGACAATGTCAGTAATGCCATGGGTTCTTATCCCGAACATATTGTAAGCAATGCATCCATCCAGCAGGTGTCGTTTCAATCGCGCTTTAACAGTGTTGGGCCTGAAGAAGTTCGCATCCGGCTATACGAAAATATTGCCAATGGCTCGGGATTGGATGTCAGCATGATGGGCGAATTTAATCATAGTGCTGATCCACGCAACTTTCAAGTCATCCGTGATGTTTACCGTTTTCACCAGCAGAATGAAGGTTATTATGGTAATTATCAATCGCTCGCTAAAATACTGGTACTTTCCCCAGCGGCCTGGGCACATGGTGAAGCTGGAGAGGAATACAGAGGCATTCAGCTCATGTTGAAGGAAGCCCATATTCCCTTCGATGTGATGGAGCGGCGCCGCCTGAATGCACAAGAGGATAGGCTTAGCCAATATGAAGCCATCATCGTACCGGGCACCCCGTCCTTCGATAGTGTAGATTTAAAAGCCTTATCGGCAGCAACAGAAAGCGGGGTGAGCATATTGGCAACCGGCCCTTCGTTTATACAGCACCGGTCGTTTTTAAAGGAGCGTTTTGGAGCATCAGTAGTAGAAACGGATTATGATGCCGCTGGAAATTATCTGATGATTGACGATACAACAGTTTTTACAAAAATGGATGGGCAACGTCAGGTTTTTCTAAACTACACCGCGGGGCTCTATACCTTTGATTCCGCTGTTTCCACTTATTTACCGATCCTCAGCAAAGGCAGACCAGGCCCGCCGGAAATTGTAGGTGGTCATGAGCCCACTGACTATAAAGGGCTTGGAGTTGCGGGTACCAATGAGCTTAAGCACGCCCTCATGCCGCTTTCCATCGGGCGTCTCTATTACCTCAAAGGTTATGAACAACATAAACAACTATTTTTAAATACGCTAACAGCAATCTACCCTCAGGCACAAGATCTCATAAAAACGAATGCCCCAGAGAAGCTGGAAATAGTGTTTAAGCAATATGCCCACAATAATGCTGTCAATTCCTCCTCCGGCTTTCAGAAAAATGGACATATCTTACATCTTATTAATCTCACAGGCTTCAATGGAAACACTTATTTTAAACCATATGACCTATCCAATATAGTCATAGAATGTTCGCTTAAGGATGAACCAAGCGAAATACACTTATTGAAAAGTAGTCAGCAAATCGATTTCACTTGGAAAGATGGCAAATTGCATTTCACGATTCCAAAAATAGTTGATTATGAAGCAGTGGTTATAAAAAATAAAAAATAGCCTTAATTGATCTTTTATGAGATTCCTTCTCCTGTAGATCAGTTAAGCAAAAAGGGGCAGTTCCATGGAGTTGGCAACTTGCTCCAATATCTGAAGCTTTTGTTTATCTGTAAAATTCATCCACATAGCTTGAGATCGATAGAGGTTAATAATGTGCTTCTGAACCCGCACAGAGCCATACATCAATTGATCTTGTAGTGCACATAATCTAACGTAGAAACATAATCTAACGTAGAAGAAATACTAAACGGTTAACAATATACTAAAAAAGTACCAAAAACGATCGGAATTTCGGGTGGGATTTAATGGAATTTCGTCCTCACGCATAATTTAAATCATCCTCAGTTTGGCTACAAAAAAAAGCAATTCCACTACAAGACCGGTCTGGTTCAGATTTAACTTTGTTTTATCATTTAATACGTAAAATTATGTCGTCAGAAAAAAAGAAAATCGCGCTTGTAACAGGTGCAAATACCGGAGTTGGCTATCAAATCGCAAAAGCATTGGGAGAAAATAATTACACCGTTTTTGTGGGTGCAAGAAATATTGAGAAAGGAAATGATGCCGCGTCAAAAATAGGAGAAAATGCAGTCGCAATTGCACTGGACGTTACAAAGCCAAACACGATTAATGCAGCAGTGGATGAAATTCAGCGGATATTTGGAAAACTTGATTTATTGGTTAACAATGCTGGCATTTCCAATGCTGGGAACCAAAACAGAAGCATGGAAGAGATGCTTGCTGCTCAAAAGCCAAGCGTAGTGAACATTGACGAAATGCGTACCGTTTGGGATACCAACGTGTTTGGAGTAGTCGCTGTAACACAAGCATTTTTGCCTTTATTAAAAAATGCCGAAGCTCCTCGTATCGTCAATGTTTCAAGTGGACTGGGTTCTTTGACCGCCAACATGAACCCTGAGAATCCTTATAGAAAACATTACGATGTAGTTTATGGCGCTTCAAAGGCAGCGATGAATGCCGTTACCGTTGCTTTGGCCATAGATTTGGAGGATACAAATATTAAAATAAATGCAGTAAGCCCTGGCTTTACAGCCACTGCACTTAATTACTTCCAGGGAACAGAAACGGTAGAGGAAGGATCAAAAGAGCCAATTAGAGTTGCACTTGATGAAAGTGGTGTGACCGGCCAGTTCACCGGACCTAATCAGGAAGTTTTTCCTTGGTAATACATAAAATAAAAATCTATGGCGGCTTTTCGACTATAGATTTTTATTTTTTTAAATTTAATACATGAAGAAAGATGGAAAATTGGTTCGCTACAGTTCCATACCTGATATACATACCGCCTTTGGGCTGCCAAAGCCACAACATCCGCTGATTAGCTTGACTTATTTCGCTAGGGACAAACCGTTGAATCCTTATAATTTGCCAGGTTATGATGTATTGAGCTTTTATAAAATCACCTTTCTGCTGGATGGAACGGGAAGACTGAAATACGGACAACATCATTATGATTTTGGCGACGGCGGTATGCTGTTCCTGGCACCAAACCAACTAGTAGGTACTTCAGATAGCAATGGTGATGCTACCTATTATATTTTGTTGCTACATCCCGATTTCTTGCATGGTTATCCTTTGGCAAAAAAAATTAAACAATATAGTTACTTTTCTTACTCGGTAAACGAGGGGCTTCACTTATCAGAAGATGAAAAACAAACCATCCTTTCTGTATATATGATTTTAGAAAAGGAACTGAACAGCAGAATCGACGAATACAGTCAGGAAGTTGTCGTTGCGCAATTAGAGTTGTTGCTGAGTTATGTCAACCGATTTTACAAAAGGCAATTCATTACCCGTAAAACAGCGAACAAAGATTTGCTTCAAAAAACGGAAGCCCTTTTGGATGATTATTTTAACAACGAGCTATCTCTTAATCTTGGGATTCCTACAGTACGTTTTCTTGCTGAAAAACTTAATCTTTCCGCAGGATATTTAAGTGACATGTTACGCGCGCTCATGGGCAAAAGTGCCAAGCAATATATTCACGAGAAGCTTATAGAGAAAGCGAAAGAAAAGCTTTCTACGACGAGTCATTCCGTCTCAGAAATTGCTTACGCACTCGGATTTGAGCATTCGCAATCCTTCAGTAAATTATTTAGGCAAAAAACAAACCAAAGTCCGTTGGAATATCGGGCGGGATTTAATTAGCATAGGATATACCAATGCTCGGTTTCAGTGTCAGTCCACGCAAGATTTTTAAGATATGCGTCACATTCTTTTCCTGTTAGCAAGACTATAAATTTCGCTTGTTACTTTCAATCGTAATGAACTCGGGTAAATATTCTGGAGTACAACCCTTTGATACCACCTTGCCTTTGTAAAGACCTGTTTTTTCTCCAAGTGCAATGCAACGATTCCGACACTTTTTGTCATAAACTCCAATCCAGCCCGCTGCGAAATTCATTGCCCATTGAACTTCTGGTTCTTCTTTTTCAATTTGGCTTTCAATTTTAGATAATAACTCTTCATTGTTTGGAGGAGGAGTTTGCCCCATCCAACGTAAGCGACCTTGATAATACCAGAATATCCGTCTCTGAAGTGTAGAAGGACTATCTTCCCAGGATTGAATCAATGTAATTGTTTTTCTGCCCTTAGTCAGCTGATTGGCCATGAGCCAATCCGTAAGCTGATTTCTCTCATTCAATGGATGCGTCTGCATGTCCTTATCAAGCTTGTTAATCAAATCTTGGGAAAGAAGCTGACTATCCATAATCAAGATGGCCAATTGTCTGGATAAAAAACTTTTGGTTGACCATAATTCCATAGCCAGTTCGTGATCCTTTTTGATGCCCTTAGCGATCTTCCGCAAGTCTCCCAGCTTAGTTTCAGTATTGATTTGAGCCAAGATGTTTTCTGCTTGTGACGATAGTTTCATATCAATCTTTTATGTTTGGAGACTAATAAATAATTCTGAACTTAAATATTCGTCCGCTTATTTTGCTGTTGTCTGTACATTGATAGGCTCTTTTGCAATTATACCAATAATTGCCCGTTGTGTAGGGTCGGCTGATGAAATATTCTCATTTTCTGCCGTTAAATTAACACCTAGATTGATTTGGCAGTTTTCTTTTTCGGCTTCCGCCAATCCCAGGGCGGTATCGGGTTAGGATCCTTCCAAAGACCTATCTTTTGCTGCCTTGCCTCTGACTCTATTTGTGCATAGATGGAATCGCTGGAGTATCTTTTAAAATGCCAAGCCATGCCCAGTCTGAGCATTTCCTGATTGATATTTTGGTTTTTATTATTCCGTACAACAGCGATCAGCCGGCCATAACGATCGTAGCTATCACTGTAGACCTCTACTTCCTGGCCGAAACATAATGCCGACAATGCTTCTTTAGCAGCGTTGCCAAAAGGCTGTGAGGCTCTTTTCTCAGGGCAATCTATATGCGCCAGACGTACTTTGATTGGATTACCCTCGTAAAGTACTTCCATCGTATCGCCATCAATAACGCGGATTACCTTGGCTGTAAAGTGCTGATCTTTTAACCTTTGGGCTAAAGCAAAAACAGCTTTATTTTGCCCAAAGATTGGATAGCTATTTAAACATAAGAGCAATAAGATTAATTTTCCCAACCACATAGTGTTTTGCCTTCTTTCTTAGCTTTCGCCAGCGTTGTTTTAATAGTCTTATAATGGCAATTACTTAGACCTCTACAGCTTGCGCTTAGATGATATTTTTTTCCTCTACCGCTGCCGCAAAGATAAACTGTTTCCTTTGTCTCGCTAACACTTACCTTTTTATTTGTGCAGACACTATTGAATAGAAGAAACAGGACAAAGAAGAGTATTTTCATTTCTTTTACAAAGACCAAACGTAGCGACTGCCCCGGTTTTGATGAAACAGGTATAAGCCGGAAGCAGTCTGCTACAATCTGGTGGTTTAGGTGATGTGTCTGTTGTGCTTCATTTACTTGGTATGGCATGCATACGAACATATTTTACAACCATCTGCGCTGGCATATATCTTTTTCGCTTCTGCAACGGCTTCTCTACAGGAATTGAACTCTCCCAAGTATCTTCTGTTACTAAGTGTTGGCAGGAATATGCAGTCTGCACGATGGACCTCATGATCGCCATTAGCTTGTGCCTTGGTGTTTACATAGTACTTTCTCATAAATATCTTTTTTCGATTTTCTTATTCAAAAATACCTAGCTACCAAGCTCTTGTCTTACGGGAAACCGTAACGCGATGATCTTTTCTGAAAATTAAACAGGTTTATATAATCCCCATGTCTTTACAGTAGGCGACGAGCTGTTCGTTCTTGGAGAATTCGAGTACTTCCTTCATGAGATTAAGACGCTTTTCAATACTACTTAAACCTGCCGGTTTAATATTGTGCTGTTGTAAATAAAGCGGAATATCTTTCTGTAACATCCCTTGAGCGAGTAAAGAGATGATGGTGATATCGAAGGATGAAAATTCATAGGAATTCTGCTGCTTGATCTTCTGTCTCAGATCTGGCGAAATATATTTACCACCCTTGTAGACGGCATGGATTGCTTCCTTCAGTGCCTGAGCATCATTTCTCGCTTTACGTACGTAACCATCGATCGAGAGCTCTTTAAAAAGTGTATCAACAGCAGCAGGTCTGCTTTCAGCAGAAAACACGATTATTTTGAGGTTCGGTTGCTCATTTTTGACAACTTTGATAAGCTGGGCACCACCCGCTAGTTTTGACTTGTGATGATCTTCTTCGAAAAAAAGATCGGTAATGAGTAAATCATAGGCTTCTTCTTTTTTATACGCATTGCGTATCCAGGTCAACGCATCATCGCAGTAGAATACGTAGTTGGCTTTTGATATGCCAAAGTCTTCCAGGGTTTTCTGTACCGAAATATTTGCGCTTTGGTGATCTTCTGCTATTAATACTTTTTTGAACATCCTTTTATCAATTTACGAAATGGGGAACGAAAAATGAATTTTCAATCCTCTTTCAACTTTGGTGTCAAAGATAATTTCACCGTGAAGACTTTTAATACGGTTTCCCGTATTCGTAAGCCCGTTACGATAAAGCAAACCTGCTGGCATACCTACTCCATTGTCTGTGTAGTAAACATGTATATCGTTAGCTTGCTGTTCAAACCTGACCAATACGTTAGTGGCCCTGCTATGCTTGCGCATATTGACCATAAACTCCTGAAGGATATGCTCTAGCTCGTATTTTGTTTGCTCGTTTATCTTCTGCCATAAACTGGCTTCATTTCCCGCAATAATGATTTTTGTACTTTCCGTAGCAAAAGACCGGAGTAGATTGGCTATCTTCTCATTGAAGTTCTGCTGTTTGTTGGGCAGCGATTCAGCTTCATATGAAATATCACGAGATTTTTCATACATCTGCTCCAAACGTCCTAAGACTCCCTCTCTATCAATAGCAGGTTGGTTCTCAATCTCTGACATTACTCTGTACAAGCCATTTGCAACAACATCATGCACCTTTTTCGACGTTTTCAATCGATTTTCCCGGATAGTGTTTTCAGCTGCTAAAGCTAAGTGCTGCTTACGTTTTTTATACCAGACCAGGCTTATAATGGAGCCCACAAGCACTATAAGAAGTGTACTGAAAAGTACTATACGCTGTTTGATAATTTGGTATCTCTTTCTGGTGTTGTCCTGCTGTAACTCTAGGTTATCTGCTTTGTGTTTTTCCGTTTCGTACCGGATGAGCGCAAACTGATTTTTAGCCGCACTACGGGCCAGTTGAACACTGTCATTCAACTGCTGGTAAATTTCAAAAAAATGTTTGGTGGATTCGGATGGACTCAACCTGATCAGTTTCTGCAGGGCTTCGATCTGATCATCCGGACTGTTCAACTTCTTGGCTATACCATACATGCTGTGCGCATAGAGAAGACCTGAATCGGGCTTGCTGTTGGCATAATAATCGGCCAAATGAGCATAGCTGGCATTCTGGCCCCAAAGATCATTTTCCTTTTCCCGGATACTTAGTGCTTTTAAAAAGTCTGGCACTGCGTGATAACGTGGATTTTGAAGCCATTTAGTTTTTGCTATATTGGATAGTACCCTTGCATATTCCTTTTGATTTGCGGTATTATCGGAAACAATCTGACTATAAATATGGAGGGCTTTATCAAACTCTTCGATCTTTTGGTAAGCTAAAGCCTGATTATTTAACATGATTAGCCGCGAGGCGTCTTTGTCAGCATACTTGAGTGCTAAATCATAATATCTCAAAGCGACTTCGTAATTTTCTAAATGAAGATTGTTTAACCCCAATTCATTGTAATTGGAACTAAAACAGTCAACATGCGCAGCCTTGTTCTCATCTAAATAGGTTAGCGCGGTTAACGAACTTTCAATACTTCCAAAATAATCTCCCGCACTATTTTGTATTACTGCCATGTAGGTGTAAGCTATCGCGATGTCCAAGCTGTCCTCGGAAGCTGTAGCCATCGTGCTGAAATAATAAAAAGCAGAGTCATTATCTTTATTGAAAAAAGACACCGCCTTGTCATAATTGACATCCTCTCTCGGAACATCCGTATTTGGCGCTTGCTTACACGCAAAAATGGTAAATATTAGAATTATAAAGAGTAATAGTCGTTTCAAGGCTGAAAAATATTTACTCAAACTTATATAAAATGCTTTGCATTCACGAACATAAAATAACAGGGGTCGTTTTGTGTAACGGAAACAAAAAAATAGGGCAGTCAAACTGCCCTATTTTTTTTCTGCTATGGTCTTGTAGGTAGGACGTGCCCGCCTTCACCACCGGTCATAACCGTTGCACTGTTTTTATTTTTATTGGTGTTGTGCTTCTTTGGTGGGCATGCCAATCCCAGCATAATGGCAATCATTATTTTCCACATGATTCAAAAATTTTAGAATGAAATACTCGGTAGGTCCCCGCGAACCATTCGTGAGGATTGCTACAATTGCGTATCAGAAGGCCTTCTGAAATTTTTGGGAAGTGGGAGAATCGAATGCGGGAGCTAGTAACTGCTTCCCAAACCGGCTATTAACCACCACATTTTCATCTCATTGTGAAATCTGTTTTGTACATTTGATCCGATTTACCGAATAGAAGCTTGAACCGATTTCTGATGCAAACATACAGCACTCAAACACCTAACCATCAGGTAATTCCGATAATTCCAATGATTCTGTCGGCATTCCAGAAATTCCGAACGGATTCCGGAAATTCCGGTGAAATACGGTTTAGGAACACCCAAAATCTACATGCGTTCTACTTAAAAAGCTTATTGAAAAATGTTTGAAGATTATAAAAAGGGAATATTCGGCGACTATAAAAGGGAGGTAATAAATGCTTATCGAAAAAAGCAAAGCAAAGGTGAACTTCCCAGTGATCTGGAAAGCCCTACCCCCAGTAAGTTGAGAAGCCAAAGTCTGCTTGCCCTTAGAGATAGGTACTTACAAAAGGATGATCAAATGCTCAGGGATTTTTTCAATCCAGAGAATAAGTTTGACTCACACGAAAAAAGTATCAATAAATTTGAATTGACTAGGTTCAAACCCTTAGTGAATTTTTTAAAAGGCGAAACAAATGGTACCTCAGACGATAACATTAAGCTACTAGCTTGGCTAATAGGTTTCGAGCCAAGGCCATACGAATATTGGAGAAAGGGGAATGGTAGCGTAAAGTTTAACTTAGATTCGATTACTGATGAAACTCAAGAGACGGATATTTCAAAAACTCTTGCTGCTGAGGATGAACATGATGAGGAGGCAAAAGGTAAAGAAGTTGTAACGGTAGATGAAAAACCAACGGAGGGGACAAGCATCGAAAAAGCCGATACACCAATTATTGACAAAGGAGAAAAAAACACCGAGCAGTTGGAAACCAGCACTAAAGGGAAGGGCATTGGACGATTGGCGTTATATTTTATTGGGGCAATAGTAATAGCTGGTGTAACCTACCTATTCTCTAGAAATAGCGTTCCGGGATGTATGTTTTGGGCAGATGATCATTATCAGCCTATTTCCTGCAAAGAGAAGGTTCAGGACGCGACTGTTATTGCGCTGGATACATCTTTGGTAGAAAATCAAAAAAAAATCACTCAACGGGACACCCTAACCAAAAATGCCTTGGATAAAGTTTGGTATGTGAAGATAAATGCAGATAGTATTGAATTTTATACGGCTGACGGCTTTCATCCCGTTTACACAGACAAAAAACTGAAGCCCGTGACCATATACATTCTAGATAAATATGTAAAAAATTAACATGATGCATATCCAGTAAAACGAGTACCAAAGTTTACGTATTTAAAAATGCTGGTTTACATTTCACGAACTTAAGAACTATCAGTTTCCCAAACAAAAATAACCTATTTACTTTCATTCGCTCCCGAAAAACATCAGGCAGCCAAATGCGAATCTTTCTGACAGCAAATCAAAATTGGTGTTATTTTTGACGTGACGGTAGTATCGGTAAGATGTTCAAATACGACAGAAAATGGATCTCGCCTGTATCGTTGAGATAAAAAAATGCAATTGCCTGTGGAAAAATGTTACATCATCAATTACGATTTGAACAAGGCTAAAGATTATAAAAGTCTGTTCGATGCCATTGAATCTTATGGAACTTACGTAAAAATCCTGGAATCCTGTTGGGCTATCACGACCACAAAATCAGCCATAGAGGTACGGGACCATTTACTATCCGTGATGGATAGTGACGATGGGATCTTAGTTGTTAAATCCGGCTACGAGGCCGCTTGGATGAACGTGGAATGTTCAAACGAATGGTTACAGAAAAAAATCTGACCGAAAACTGAAAAGCCCTCCCGAAGGAGTTGGCTTTTCAATTTTCGGTCAGGTCTTCTCATAAAATCGGTTATTGCCCAGACTGGACGACGAACGGTCTGGAGGACAGACAGGCAATGGAATTAAAGCATAACGGTCATTCTCGTACCCCGAAGATGCGTTCATCCAGCGATAAAAGGGCAGAACCACCTCCTGAACGTCGGCAAGCGAAAAGAACGAGTGCGATGTAACCCCCTGTTATATTGCATAATTTCTTCATGGTGTATATGTTGGGTCGTGCTGTTTTCATTTTTTGTCGGTGGACGACTCCGTTGTGATCACCAGTTCCTTTCCTTCCTTTAATTCGTCATGCGAAACAAACCATCCATCTATTTTACGGCCTCCGTAATTGATGTCCCTTATTTTCTGGCCATTGCCTTTTTTGGTTATCGTGAACCGGTTACCATCGCCCATTGTAAATTCAACCTTATCGAACAGTGGAACGGTTACGATATATTCCGGATCGGCCGGCGAATAGGTATACAGGCCTATTGCATTAAATACATACCATGCCGACATCTCACCGGCGTCATCCATTCCGGCATAGGCAAGCTTGTCGGCACCCATGTCATAGTAGTGATTCATTATGCTATCCAGATAGAATTGTGCCTTTTCCTGTTTCCCAATGAAATAATACGTATAGGGCACACTATGGTTAGGTTGGTTGCCGTGGCAGTAGTTGCCGATGAATCCGGTCATATTGTGTGCCTCATAACCCCGCCAAGGTTCTGAAAAAAGTGAATCCAGTTTCGCATCGACAGCCTCGCGGCCCGAATATAACGCAATCATCCCTTCGGGATCATGCGGGGCGAAGAACAGCGATTGCCAGGCATTGGCTTCCCTATACATATAGGCGTAATATGGATAATACGGGTCGAAGTCCTTTATCCAACTTCCGTCGTCTATTCTGCCCCGCCAAAAACCGGTTCCGGGATCGAAAAGATTTTTATAATTGGACGAACGCGACATCAGCAGGTCGAAGTTCTCTTCATCACCAAGTTCCTTCGCCAGCAGTGCCGTTGCGTAATCGTCATAGGCATACTCGACGGTCTTGGTAACCGCGGCTTTATATTCATCGTGCGTAGGTACATTTACCGTATCTTTTTCTGCTATCCAACCCCGCTCCATATACTCGTCGAGGTAAGGGCGGCCTCCCCTGCCGGGAACGGTCGCATTTTTCAGCAGTAATTCATAGGAGCGCTCCAGGTCAAAATCCTTGATTCCCCGCAGGAATGTTCCGGCAACGAATACCGACGCGTGGTCGCCATGGAAGAACGTAGGCATATACCCATTGCGTTTCTCACCTTTATCCGTAATTGATTTGATAACGTCGGTAGTGACTTCCGGCTGGAGCATGGCCAGCAATACAAGTTTATTGCGGTAATCGTCCCAGAAAGACGGGTCAGTGTAATACCGGAATCCCCCGTTGGCAAGCTCCCCCGTTTCATCCATGTAATCGCCGTTAACATCGCTCCGCAAAGCAGGCCAGAGGAAAGAGCGGTAAAGGGTGGAATAGAAAAGCCCTTTTTCCCGTTCCGTTCCACCGGTCACCTTGATCTGAGATAAGAGTTCTTCCCATTTTTGGTCTGCTTCCCCACGTACCTGGCTGAAACTCTTGTTGAGCATTTCCTGTTCCAGGTTCATCTTGGCGTTCTCCATGCTGACAAAAGAAAATCCTATCTTTAATTCGAGTGGTTCTGACTTTTTGCTGTCGCGGAAGTTCACAACGGAAACCACATTCCCTTCCTCCCTTACCTGCTCGATGTTTGCTATCTCATAATTGGAGACGGCATAGAAATGGAGTTTCCCGTCTGCATCCTGATATCCCCCAAACGTATTCTCGTCCACCTTCTTTATTTCCCAATCCTTTACGCGATTATTGGAACGCGCCATATCGGCAAGTAGCTTTTTGTCGGTTGTGTCTGGGAAAGTGTACTTATGGTAACCGCAACGAAGCGTGGAAGTCAATTCCGCGTTAATGTGGTAACGCTCCAGGAAGACCTGATAATAGCCTGGATGGGCGGATTCATTGTTATGGCTGAATTCCGATTTGAAATCTAGCGGCGATACCTCACCCGTAACGGGTAACATCGGTATATGGAGCAGATTCCAGTGTCCTTTATTTGTGTGGGCAAAACCATAGATCACCGTATCTTCATATTGGTAGCCCGCCCCGCTGCGGTATTGGGTTACGGGGCTTAACTGCACTAGTGCGTTAGGCAGGGAGGAACCCGGGAAAACCTCAGCACCCCAGGTCCGTTCCTCTATTTTGCGAACATATCCGAGATCCTCCGGTTCCCAGAGGGTTGCCGTACCCAGAAAAGGGTTTACATGATTGGTCAAATGGCTGCCGGTCTCCTGGCAGCCCGCTATGGTAATGGTAATCAGCAATGCAAATAGCACAAAAAAATTTCCTTTCATATATCTGTCTGTTTTATTTTGGTAATGCTGTATTGGTTACTTCATTCCCTTCGAACGTAATTTTATTACTTTCGGCGGCTTCGTTTCCGTCTGCAACGATGATCGAACGTAGGGGGTAATCTTTAGGGTGCTATTCTTAGTGTACTCGTATATGCCTTCGTACGATTTAAGATGCTCACACGAAACCTGGTATTCTTTCTGGACTATTGTTGCCATACAAAATAGATTAGTAAGCAGGGCGGGTATATATTTATACATGGTTTTTGCACTACAATAAGGTATAAATCTAGTGAAATAGTTTAAAGAAATCTCATAAAATAAAGATTAAGGATAGCCGTATGCATTTAAAACGTCTCAACCTATGCAGTAAATTGTATGGGTTCTGTTTCTTATTTTGCGCAGGAAGATTAGTTTATACAGAAGTAAATAAAAAATCATCCCTCCGTGATACAATACGCCATCCCGAAATTCACCATCAGCAGTAAAGCCTGTATCGTCTTTATAATCAATATGGTTTCCTGTTACTTTGTAACTACCTTGGTAAGCACTTTTTCGATTACCTCGGGCTTCATCGTATCGGTTATTGGGTAACAGTTTACCGAATATAACCATCTGTAGTCACCCACATACCGATAAATGCCTTTGTTTCTTCTATTGTTGATTTAATAACAAAGCCTGTTTTTTGATCTCCATCACCTTGTCTGCGTAATCTATTTTGTTATTTCCTTTTATGAGACTAATCTTGAAATAATCCCGTCGGCAGTAAGGTATGGGTTTTTCGCCTGTCCCTACAAAAGGATCAAGCCGGAATACATTAAAATGACCTATTTCCTGTTGGATAATACCTGGTGCCCAATTCAGCTTGGCCTTATAGAAAACCTCTATCATTTCAGTCTTATTCATTTTTAAAAAAAAATTCAAATGAAACGCCTCAATTTAATGGGTAGCTTTTAATTGGAGTTAAATTTAGAACCGTAAAAGCGGGCCATGCGAGATGGTCTCACTGATAACGCTGTTCCATTACGGGCAATTCAACAACCTGAAATTAAAGAGCCCGTTGAACTGCAATCGAAAAAATCAAAACCAAATGATGCAGATCTTACTGCGGAGGAACCGCACCATTTTTTCGACTTCATTAATATGCCGATAAAAAAGAAGTGTAAACGCAAAAGAGGTCAGCACTAATCATATTTATTTCTCAGTGGAAATCAGTAACATCATCGGACGACGTAGCTCATCTTTCATTTCGGGGATGTTTTTCAGCATCTCATCGCTGGGTACGGGTTCTTTAACTTCAACGATTTTAAAACCTTTTTTTAAAAGCACATTCAAATATGTGCCAACCGTTCTATGATATTTTAATACACGCTCTCCCAAAAATAAAGTATTTCTCTCTCCCTCAAAAAAATAGCTATCAACAGCCCAATGCGACTTGTTTCCAGCTGCATCATAAACCCAATCCTGACTATCTTTGGATGTAAAAACCGGATGTTCAACAGAAAAGACAAATCTGCCTCCGGCTTTAAGCCACTGATATATGTTACCGATAAGCATATCATAAGATTGGATATAATGAAAGGTTAAAGAGCTGAATATTACATCAAATATTTCGGGAGTAAATTGAACATCTTCAAGTGCCATCCGTTTATATATAATACCATCTAATTGATTGATTTTCTTTGCTTTTTGAAGCATTTTTTCAGAAAGATCAATACCGACTACCGACTTTGCTCCTTTTTCGATTGCGTATCTACAATGCCACCCGTAGCCACAACCTAAATCAAGCACCTTTTTCTCCTTAAAATCTGGCAGCATTCCCTTTAATACATGCCACTCTCCCGCAGCGTCAAGCCCTTTTTGAGAACGGCTCATTTTTCCATATTGCTCAAAAAATGAAAAATCATCGTATTTATTTTCTTTCATCTGTTCTGCACTATAATATTACCATACAAAAATATGATAAAAAGTTCTCAATGGAGGAGGAGAGATCGACAAACGGCTTTAGCCCTCATGAACCGAGTGTAACGAGCTCATGAATACCGAACAAAAGCAAATGCTTATGAATAATTCCTTTTATACGCTACGCAATTATTATATTGTATATAAAAGGAAATTTATCTAAGTTTGATAAGGATATGCGCATAAATCCGCTCTGATCAAGATCCATGCAGGCTGTTATTTACCCATTGGCTTTTATCAAAAGCCCCTATTGTATGAAAGTCAAATGCGTAGAAAAAATTATAATACCATTAAGGTTATGAAAAAGGTTCTTTTAGGCTTATTAATCGTTCTGATTGTTTTAATCGGCTTCATGCTAATTCGCACAATCACCTATCCTTTTAAAGAAGCACAGTTCATTAAATCTCAGGCTTTCACTATTCAAAGGGACGATTCTGCTATCTATCGCTTTTCCGGAGGGATAAAGATTCCGACAATTTCTACCGGTGAACTTGGTGATTTTGATTATACGAGCTTTGATGAGTTCAAAAAATACTTAATGAAAACTTATGCCCTAGTTTATCAGCGAACAGATCATTATGAAGTAAATGGCTATGGGCTGGTTTTTAAGTTAAAGGGCAGCAATCCTGCCTTGAAGCCTATTCTATTTCTGTCGCACATTGATGTTGTTCCTCCCGGTGACGCGCCTATTCTAAATAAAGAAGGAGAGACTTTCAATCCGCTGGACAAAGCAGTACCGGCTATACAAGAAGTGGCTGAGAAGTGGGATTATCCTCCCTTTTCCGGAGCTGTTGCCAATGGAAGGATTTATGGGAGAGGGTCCCTGGATATGAAGGGGATGCTTTTTTCATTAATGGAATCAATGACGGGTTTGATTAAAAAGGGCTATATCCCCCAGCGTGATATTTATTTTGCTTTTGGTTTTGATGAAGAAGTTGGTGGAAGAAAAGGCGCTGAAAAAATTGCGGCGGATTTTAAACAAAGAGGATTGGAATTCGACGCCGTTTACGATGAAGGAGGGGTAATATTAGAAAAGGGAAGTATCGGTGGGATAGATGCTGATATTGCACTGATCGGTTGCGCCGAGAAAGGGTTTCTATCTGCAAGGATAAAAGTTAAAGGTCTAGGTGGGCATTCATCCATGCCTCCTCTGGAAAGTGCCATAGGTAAGGCTGCTATCATTATGCAGCGGTTAGAGGATAACCAAATG